>JAEZDY010000003.1 GCA_023417935.1 Bacteroidota bacterium | reverse complement strand
AACGTTTCGCGGCTTGGCGAAGGTGGCGATTTTACCACAAATGTTCATACGAAGCACACTCTTCAAATTTACGATAAACTGTCATACGAAGAACTGAACCGCCACTTTTGCCAAACCGCTGTTAGTGGCTGGGCTTCTTTGTTTTTCGTCTGTTAGCAACATTTTTTGTCCTGCTGAATTGGTGGACAAGCAACACTTCCGTAACTACAATAAACACAGCAGTCGCCTTGTTTTGGTTTTAGAACTTGTTTACATTTTTCACATTCGTAAAAATATTGACAAGCGTCTGTCGGCATTGTTTCTTCTTTCTTGTGTCCGCAGTTGGGACAAGTTATTGTTGATTGTAATTTGATTTCCATTTTAATTTTCTTTTTTGTCAGCTACAGAATATCCTGTTGAGTTTATTGCTTTTTCGATTTCAGAAATGTTTGTTTTTGAGTTGTCAAATTCTACGATTGCATTTCCATTTTCGTAAGATGCGTTTGAACTTATTATTCCTGTCAATTTATTTACTTCGTGATTTACGTGTTCGCCACAACTTTCACAAGTCATACCGCTAATCGTAAATTCTACTTTTTTAATATTGGATTTGTCCACTACTATGATTTGCTTTTCAGCCTTTGAGTAAAAAACACTTGAATAGTATGGAAAAGCAAGCATAACGATGGCAAATCCCGTTACTATTCCTAAAAACATTTTTGACTGAATGAATTTTGGTTTTTCTTCTGTCTCACAGTTGCAGTCAATTTGCTTTTTTGGTTTCAACTTTTGATACCAAGCAAAACCAAGCACTAAAATTGTCATTCCGATAAAATACGGTCGGAAAGGTTCAAGCCAAGAAAAAGTTGAGGCAAGTCCGCTTGTTCCTGCAATGAGAGCCAAAACAGGTGTAATGCAACACAATGAAGCTGCAATTGCTGTTAAAAGTCCTGCTCCAATTAGTTTGTTGTCTGTTTTCATAATGTTTCCAAAATTTTGTTTTCGTCAAGTATTTTGAAAAACGGTTTCAGCATTTTTTCATACTCTTTTGTTAATGAGTAAAAAATGGTTTGAGCTTCTCTTTCTGTTTCAATGAGTTTTCTGTCTTTGAGTTTTCGCAAGTGTTGTGAAACCGCTGAAATTGTCATACCAAGAATATCGCTTATATCACAAACACAAAGTCGTTTTTCTTCATAGATCAGAAAGAGAATTTTCAGTCTTACGTTGTTTCCTGCCAATTCAAGTCCGTTTGATAAATAGTCAAATGAGCCGTTGAGTTCTGAAACTCTGTCTTTACAGCGATTTATTTGTTTAATGTCCGCTTGTTGTCGTATGCAAGAATTGTTGTCCATAGTACAAAGGTAGTCAATTTGCTTATTTAAGCAACTACTAAAATACGAAACATCAAAAAGAACCCGATTTGTCTGTCGGGTTGTGTCGTCATAGCCTTGCCACTAACTAGTTTATAAGTATGACTTTTTCATACAATACATCCCATTCCGGCCGTATATGTATGACTGGAGTCATTTTTATTTTTTTGTTAAAATTATGAAATTTATAATTCATCAAAGGGTGATTTTATTTTTTGAAGGCTTTTTTCTGATACATGTGTATAAATTTCTGTTGTTTTACTGCTTTTATGTCCTAATAGCTCCTGGATAAACCGCAAGTCAGTGCCACTTTCTAATAAATGTGTTGCGTAACTGTGCCTGAGCCAATGAAGTGTTACAGGTTTTGTGATTTTGCATTTTGCCACAGCTTGTTTTAATACGCTTTGAAGGCTTTGTTCAGAGTACTGTGTACCTTTATATTGCCCTTCAAACAGAAAAACTTCAGGCCGATATGCTTTATAGTACTCCCTTAGCATCTCAATAATCTTATCTGATATTGGCACCATCCTGTCTTTCTTACCTTTTGAATTTAGAATGATCAGCATGTGTCGCTTCGAGTCAACGTCAGTCGGTTTAAGGTTAAGCATTTCACTTCGTCGCAACCCGCATGCATAAATCAGACTTAACATACACTTGTGTTTCAGGTTAACTGGAGCCTGAAGTATAGCTTTTACTTCTTCTTTGCTCAGTACGTTGGGTAGTTTATGCTCGCTGCGAGGCCTTTTAAAGCTTTCAACATCCAGTTTGCCTTTGATGATCTCTCTGAAAAACAGTTTAGCACTGTTCACAGCCTGGTTCTGAAATGCATAACTGTATTTATTTGGGATGATATACTGATTTACGAAGTCTATCATATCCTGTCCCTGCATTTCCTCGGGGCTTTTGGGTAATATAAAGCGCAATAGAACCGACAGGGTTTCTGAATAGGTTTTTATTGTTGACTCGCCGTATCTTTTATGACTCATCCAATTTCGAAACTGCCCGATCTTTTGAACAGTTGTTTCAGGCAGTGCCCGGCCGGTAATTTCTGTTTTGTGGTTTTGTTTAGATGATTGTGCCGAAGGTTTTCCATTTTGCGGAATGGCACTAACCATCGGAATACCGAAATACTTCCTCAACAAATCAACACTTTCCTGATTATCAGGCAAATGCCAGGCATTCAGGGTTTTGCTCCAAAGTGCACCCGGTATTTGCTTTACTTTGCTTACTAACCCTGTATCATAAGTAAAATCAACCCTAATTCGGCTTTGTCCCTTATAGTTTACTCTCGATTCTTTCATCTAAGACTTCACTTCGTTTTCTGTGAAGAAGAATTGTTATTAGCAAGTAAAAGTATTAACTATTTTCTGCATCTCAAAACTATATTTATATCTGGTTGGAATATTTGCTTATAGATGACCAGTGTCATGTATGCGTACCACAGTGCTTAACTTGGCCACTTAAATAGGTAAGTAAATGCCAGCTAAGTGGTGAGGCATTGTAATTCAGTAATAACACTTCATTTTAATCAAATTATTCTAAAGTACACCTAAAATATACCTAAAATATACCTTATATATACCCTGGAGGTAACCGTGGGCTATATATGACGTAAATATAGGGTATACATAAGGTATACATGATTAAAATCAAGGGTGAGAGCTGTATGTTTCTGCCGGGCTTTGGCACTTAAACGGAGCGGTGAAAGCCTCTAATCGCCCGAAATGTCCCACAAGTCCCATAAGTCTCACAGGTCCCACCGGTAGTACAATTATACTGGTCACACAAGGAGATAGTACTGCTACGCAACAATGAGTGGGTCTGATTGCGATGTAATACCCAAATCCGCCGGATTTCACCGGCGGCTTTTAATTGATCTCACATAGATTATGTTGCCAGAGGATTAAGATGCATTAGCTCATAGGTTACATCTGAGATACTTTCATAGAATCTAAAAGAATAGAATCAAAACTAAGAATATTCTGTTTATGTTAATTTATCTCTTGATACTGAATTATTTATGTCATTCATAAATTGTAATAAACACTACATAAGTATGGAAAGAGTAATCTTTTATGCAATGCTGTGTTTTTTGTTTGTTTCATTTCAATTGAAAGCACAGGAAAACGATACTGTACAAATTCAAACAGATATTGTGAGCTTAGGGCTTGGATTTGGTCAGGATTATGGTGGATCAGGGTTTCATATGATAGTTTACCCTAATCGGAATCTGGGAATTTTTGGTGGATTAGGATATAGACTGGATGGTTTAGGGTATAATGTTGGCATAAAAGTCAGATACATACCCAAGAGGCTCACAGAAAAGGTAACCCCTTACGCGATTGCTATGTATGGTTACAATGCAGCACTTGTGGTGGGCGACATTCTTTCTGCCTACCTTCATGAATATGATAAGATGTTTTATGGACCAACAGTTGGAGTGGGTATAGATTTGAAATTTAAACCCATGAGTAAATTCTATTACTCTTTTGGCCTGAACATCCCCATTCGCGGGCCACAGGTTAATGATTATGTAGAAGATCTAAGGGCAAATAGGGGTATAGATGCCAGTAATGATTTATCTCCGGTAACACTTTCCATTGGAATTAAATATATTGTTTTAAGAAAATAGTATCCGCCGGGCTATACAATTGCCACCCCCTGGGTTTTAAAAACATCTATAGGTTGACATCTGCCAGACTAATTAACCTAAATAAAAAACCGCCGGTTCTCACCGGCGGCTTTTAATTAATCTGATCTATCACGCTAATGGGCCAATGCTAATACTTCACAGCTTTCAAAGTGCTGACTTCTGTTCCGGAATTGATCCTTATTATGTATGTACCGGGTGGAGATTCATTTAAATCAAGGGTCTCCCTGGAAGAATGATTTGATGTTATTGATGAGATTTCATTGCCCGAGAGGTCGAAGGCATCAACGGTTACATTAGAGAGTTCTTGGCCAAATTCAATAGTAAACCGCCCATCATGTGAAGGGTTAGGATATATTCTCAAAGCCACGTTTTCTTCATCTTCCGGTGATGCAATTGAATCGCCTAGGGCAATCATTTCACCAGCCTTGGTTGATGTTACGTTTATTCTCACAGTGGCTTGTGCATACTTCACGGGACTGCCGTTATCAGTTACCTTCACTGTGAGGTAAAAGGATTGCAAAGGAATTGGGATTTTTGCAACCGTTATATGTCCATTTGACGGATGCACATTAAACTGACCGTTTGTATTTCCTGACACGATGCTAAAAGTGAGTGTTTGTCCGGCATCAGGATCAGATGCTACAACTTTACCTACAAACGAACCTGCTGAAACATACCTGTACACACTGAAAACCTGATAACTAATCAGGGGCGTTTGGTTAGTGCCTCCTGAATTAGTGGTCCCTGAAAACTCATGCAAACCGGCATCGGGATATCCTGACTGTGGAACTGAACCTCCATAAAAATCGGATGTCAGGTTAACATTGGCACCTTTGTTAATGGCAATTGAATTCGATTGTAAATGGAAGTCCTCAGCAGAAATGTTAACAAAGTTCGGATTGCCAACCACTGAGCTCTGGTCATTGCCGGTAATTGATCGCCAATTACTCAGGCTTGTATAACCGTTTATAAATCCGGGGTACTGTTGACTATAAACGTTATTATTTGCTGTTACATATCCTGTAGCGTAGAATGCTTTGGCAGGACTTGAATTCAGGTAGAAGATATTATTCCTGAAAGTAACATTTGTACCGTTTGAAGCTTGAACAGCATATCTTGTGTTGCCATTGAATACATTGTTCCTGGCATTCATTGAGTAGCCCGGGTTTACAAGAACTCCCACCTTGTTGTTTGAGAATCTGTTATAATATGCATCCAGGTTATTCGCGTATGTGATAATTCCGAAGCCCCCGTTCTTAAATACATTATACCTGACAGTAACAGGCTGGGTTGTGGAATGGAAGTACAGACCGTTTGATCCTTTGGCAACATTTCCAACCATTGTATTATGCTCTATCACACCTGTATAATTGTTGCCCCAGATGATCACACAAAACTTGTTACCCATTGATGAATGGTCAATGGTGTTGTGATGGATATTGAAATTCAGGTTATTGGATGATGTTATCTGGATACCATCTCCTGCTGAATAGCTCTCATTGGTATTGGTAAGATACTTTTTATTAATGTCGTATATAGTACAATAGCCTATCTCAATAGTGGAAACATTCTGAGCGAATATCCCATCATCAAGTATATCATGTATCTTGGTATTTAGAATTTTAGTTCCTCCTGAGTATGTAAGTATCCTTACTCCCCAGCCGGCTTTGTGAATGTAGCAGTTATTAATTACGTTGTTTGAGGCATTCGTCCCCATAATGGTAATGCCTGATGTCCAGGTACCACTCGAGGTAATTTCAAGGTCTTTTACAATTACGTTATTGGAATTAGTTACGTAAATAATATGATCCCCCGATCCGGAAGCTACTAATTTTGGCTTAGCCCCGCTACCATAAGCACCTATTGTGATGTTGCTTTTTCCTGAGATGGTTATGCGCTGGTTTGTTGTAAATGTTGTACCGCTTTTCTGCAGATAAGAATTTCCGCTTACAAAACTGACTTTATACCATGAATTGTAGGGATTGGATGATGATCCGTTTTGATTTGATCCGGTAAAGGTTGGATCGATGTAGATTGTTGCACTGAGCAACGATGAAGAACTTACGATCACTAAAGCTAATGTGATAAGAACTAATTTGGCGGATGCTTTTACAATTTCAGCAATTCCACCACAATGATTTTGTTTCATCAAGATTATTTTGGTGAATAATCATGTTGTAACGTAAAATGTTTAAAAAAGTTGTATGGATTAAAAAAAAGATGCTGATAATGAAGGTGTTATGGTTTGCTCCATCATCCAGGCCTGCTCCTCAATTCCTTTCCACCTCATCCCGGCCTTCTCCTCAAGGAGAAGGTGAAGGATCCTTTTTTGTCCTTCTTTTTTTACTTTATTCGGATAAAGCTACATCATCCTTATACAACACTCTGCTAAATTCATTCCCCTTACGGTCGTATAGTATTTCATACCCGTTTTTCTTGTTGTTTTCATAACTTACAACTGCTTTAAGTTGTCCATTTGGGAAGTAGGTGCGTTGAACGCCTTTACCTGCAACATATTTACCATCGCCAACTTTCATACCTGAAATATCATAGTATGTCCAGATGCTATCGAATAAGCCCATGTTGTAATAGCCTTCAACTTTAATCTCCGTGCTTTCATGATATAGCGTGTAAGGCCCGTGAAGTGTATCATTTTTGTAAGATATCTCTTCAATAAGCTTGCCTTGTAAATCCCATTTACGCGCCAGGCCATTGCGCTTTCCGTCAATATAACTTTCCTGCAATTCCTTGGCTCCACTAAAGTACCAGCGGGTGCTCGGGCCATGAGGCACATCATCTTTGTAAACTACTTCAAGTTGCTTGCCTCCGTTCTTATAAAACCAGGTGCTTACTCCATCGAGTTTCTTTCCTTTATATTCCTGCTTCGACTTTAAGGTTCCTTCCGGATAAGGGGTTTCTTTAGTGCGACTGCAGGAGTATATAATCAGTGTAATAGCAAGTATGAAAAAGAAGATTAGTCTATTCATAATTATAAATAGTTAGATTGCAGCGTCATTGAGCTTATTCTGTCGCACAACATCAAATAGAATTATGCCTGCCGCTACTGAAACATTCAGTGATGAAATTTCACCCTGCATAGGGATCATGATAACTTCATCGCTTCTATTGATATATTCGCCCGACACACCATCTTCTTCTGATCCCATAATAAGGGCAATGGGTCCGGTAAGATTACTTTCGTAGTAGTTCTTTTTACCCTTTTCAGATACGGATACTATCTTTAAACCGCTTTCCTTGAGATACTCGATAGTGGTTTTGAGATTATGGCTCTTGTGGACAGGAATTATATTAAGTGCACCTGCAGAAGTTTTCACAGCATCAGCATTAACAGGGGCACCACCACGTTCTGGTATAATAAGCCCATGGGCACCGGCACAGGCAGCACTCCGGGCAATGGCACCCATGTTTCTTACATCTGTTATACGGTCTAAAATAATAAAGAGTGGCGTTTCACCCTGTTCATACACTGACATGAGTAAAGCTTCAATTGGCTGATAGGCAACTTCAGAAATGTAGCAGGCTACACCCTGGTGATTGGCTCTTACCATGCGGTTTAACTTTTCGGGGGGAACATATTGATACGGAATCTTAAACTCGTTTATCAGTTGTCGTAGTTCAGGTATCAGCTCGCTCTTTAAACCGGTTTGCAGAAATAGTTTATCAACTTCCTTTCCTGCCTTTATAGCTTCAATTACCGGTCGTATGCCGTATATCAGGTTATTATCCTTCATGATTTTAAATTGGAAAGCAAAGATACGAAACATACTAAAGATACAGAATGATCGTGTTAGTGGTGCTGGCAAGTCATGTAAAAGCAGCTGAAGTATCAATACCATCAAGCGAAAATGATTACATTTGCTGTTAGGGTTCACTCAAGTTCCTGGGAGTAAAAAGGTATAATAATCAGTGTGTTATGGATAATTTCGTTGTGTATAAATCATCGGCCGGCTCAGGCAAAACATATACCCTCATGGTTGAGTATTTGAGTCTGGCGCTGAAATATACCAATGCATATTCCGGCATTTTAGCCATTACTTTCACTAACAAGGCTGCCAATGAAATAAAGCAGCGAATTGTTGAAACCCTTAAGAAACTTGCGCTGTTAACACCCGGTAATGTTCCTGAAAATCATCGTCAATTGGTCGATCGGCTCGCGGATACTACTAATTTATCTGAAGAAAAGCTGATTGAGAATGCTAATAAGGTGCTTACAACAATCCTTCATAATTACAGTGATTTCGCGGTTTCAACCATCGATAGTTTCATGCACAAGGTTATACGGTCGTTTGCTTTTGATCTGAAACTTTCAATGAATTTTGAGATTGAGCTTGATACTAAAAGCCTGCTGAATGCAGCAGTTGATGAGCTTATAAGTAAAGTTGGAAAGGACGAGGAACTAACGGAGGTACTTAAAGCATATGTGGTGCGACAAGCTGAAAGTGATGAGGGCTGGGATATTACTGACGATCTGAAAAGTAGCGCCTCGGCTTTATTTAAAGAGAAGATGTCAGGACTCATTCCCGCACTTGAAAAGCGATCATTCTCAAGCAGCGACTTTGATAAATTGTGCCACCGCATTAAATCATTGGATACTACGTGCCGTGAGGCAGGAGTTCATGCATTGAGGCTCATGGATAATGCCGGTTTAACAACCGACGATTTTGCTTATGGTTCCAGAGGAATAGGCTGCTACTTTGTAAAAGTGGCTGAAGGGAAACCTGCCGAGTTTAATTCTTATATGAGGAGTGCGGTTGAGGAAGGTAAGTGGTTAAAAAAGGAAACCCCGCAACATAAAATTACAGGTATTGCTGATGAATTAAAGCAGTTGGTTCACACAGTTTTGGCCATAAAGCGTGAACTTAAGTTCCTGGGTGTTGTTCGTGATAATTTCCACTCAACGCTTCTGCTGAAAAAGATCAATGATGAATTGAATAACATCAGGCAGAACAGGAATGTAATATCTATCAGCGACTTCAATAACCTGATTGGTGAAGTTGTTCTCGATCAACCGGTGCCTTTTATCTACCTGAGGGTGGGGGAGAAGTTCAGGCATTTTATGATTGATGAATTCCAGGATACTTCGCGCATGCAGTGGGAAAACCTGCTTCCTTTAATTGAAAATTCACTCGCAAATTCCAGGCTTAGCATGATTGTGGGGGATGGGAAACAAGCAATTTATAGGTTCAAAAATGGCGATGCGGAGCAGTTTGTTGGTCTGCCTGAGTTAAAGAATACTTCAAATTCGCCTTTTATTTATGATCGTGAGCAATTGCTAAAACAGCAGTATGATGAAAGGTTCCTTGAAACTAACTACCGGTCGAGGCAGGAAATAGTTGAATTCAACAACGACTTCTTCACTTTTGCAGCACCTCAATTTATACCTTCGGGGTTGGCTTTTTACAAGGAAGTAAATCAGCAGTTTAAGCCGGATAATACAGGTGGGATGGTTCATCTTGATATCGTTCAACCGGAAAATACCGTAAAACGTGTTATTGAATTGGTAAATATTGCAAGAAATGACGGGTATCAGTTTGGTGATATAGCCATTTTGACCAGGGTAAATAAGGATGCTGTCAAAATTGCGGAAGCATTGCGATTTGAAGGCATTAAGGTGGTTTCTTCTGAATCACTGCTATTATCAACTGCTCAGGAAGTTAATTTTCTTATTAACTGGGTAGGCTATCTGGCTGACTCTGAAGATAAAGTTGCTTTACAGGGCATCATAGAACATATACTATTGATGAAGCCTGAGTTGTTCACAAGTGGTTTCTATGCCAGACGTCCTGACAAAGCTTTTCTTGTTGAACTGCTTGATCTGTTTAAAGTTGACTTAAGGTTAAATGCATTTGAGGGATTGTCGTTTTATGATTCCATTGAGTTGATCATTAGAAGATTTTCATTGGTGAGCCGCAACCCGGTATATATCAGGTTTTTCCTGGATGAAGTGCTAGAGTTCACTCAAAAGAACAGTTCAGGTGCTTCGGGCTTTTTAGAGTTCTGGAATGACAACTGTTCAAAGCTTTCGGTGAGTATCGCTGAACAAATAGATGCCGTACAGATACTCACCGTTCACAAGTCTAAAGGGCTGGATTTCCCTGTGGTCATATACGCATTCCCTGATATGAAGCGTGATAAAGGAGATTTGACATGGGATAATATATCAGTAGCCCTTAACAACGATCCAGAACAAGTGGAACTGCTCGAAATGCCGCTTGTATATCAATATAGTAAAAACCTTGAGGATACTCCTTTAGGGGATGATTACCTGACTGAGCAGGATAGGGTATGCCTCGACAAGTTTAACCTTTATTATGTTGCGTTTACAAGAGCCTCGGAGCGGCTGTATGTTGTAGTTGAAGATTGTAAAGAAAATGATCCACCAAGGAATTTAGCTGGTCTTGTTTCAAAGTATATCGCCAGAAGGAATAATGAAAAAACATTTGGGTCGGGAGGCGTTGTTAAAGGTAAGTATAAACATGAAGCCGCACGGGATGCTTATCGTGCGCTGAATTCAATAGACCTTGCATATAATTCAGGTGATTGGGTTAACAGGATCACACTTGCCAAACGGTCACCTGCACAATGGACCAAACTTATTGATCAAAGCAGCCAGTTATTCAAGGGTGAATATTCGGAAAAGACTAGTTATGGTACGCTGGTTCATGAAGTACTTTCAGAGATAAATACATTTGAAGATCGAGAGAGAGCTGTTGACCACATCTTTGGCATCATGAATGAGAAATCACCTGAGCTTCGGTCGCGCGTGCTGGCAAGCCTTCAGAGCCTGATTTCATTGCAGGGTGTTATGCCTTTCTTCAGCGGGGGTAAAGTGATTAAAGAACAGGAGATCATGACCCCTGATGGGGAATGTTATCGTCCGGATAGAATTGTAATAAATGATGATCATACTTATGTGATTGATTTCAAGACCGGACTTCCCAACGCTAAACATAGTGCGCAGGTGCTGCTTTATGTGAGCCTGATCAGGAAAATGGATTACCCTGAGCCTGCGGGATATATCATTTATTTGGGAGAGCAACCTCAACTTGTTAAAGTAGATGCACCCGCGCAAACATCTTTAGAACTATGATAGTTAAAGCTGACACTTCCACACAACCCCTCGATACTAACATCCCCCTGAACTATGATATTGACAATAGAACCACGGCAACTCTCTGATCATAACAGTACAACGATCATTGATGTACGTTCCCCTGCCGAGTTCGCCATAGGTCATATTCCGGGTGCAAAGAATATTCCCATTTTTAATGATGAGGAGCGGGCATTGGTTGGCACGCGCTTCAACCATGCAGGCAAAGAGGCTGGTTTCATGCTGGGACTTGAAATTGTTGGTCCTAAACTGAGTAGTTATGTTAAAAAGCTGAATCAGCTAATACCTGTTAAGAGTCCGCTGATAATATATTGCTGGCGCGGAGGAATGCGAAGTAATTCAATGGCCTGGCTGTTTCATCAGGCCGGCCATGATGTAATGCTGATAAAGGGCGGATACAAGGCATTCAGGGCCTTTATACGCGGGCAGATCATTTCACTGTGGCACTATAATGTAGTTGGAGGTATGACAGGATCAGGGAAGACAGATATTTTGCATGCTTTAAAAGAACTTGGTCAGCAAGTTATTGATCTGGAAGCTATTGCCTGCCATAAAGGTTCAGTTTTTGGTCACATGGGGCGGAATCAACAGCCTTCAAATGAGCAGTTTGAAATCGATATTTGGGACAGTCTCAGGAAACTGGATCCTGCAAAACCTGTATTTATTGAGGATGAAAGCCGTTCCATCGGTAAAGTAAGCATGCCTGAAGAATTCTACCAGAAATTACAGCACAGTACCATGTTCCTCGTTGAAATGGAAATACATGAGCGTGTTAAGAGATTAGTAAGAGAGTATGGTTGTTTTAGCAGTGATGAGCTTATAGAAAACACCAACAAGCTGCGCAAATACCTTGGTGGAGCAGCACATCAGAAAGTAATAGCTGAAATAGAAAATGGTAATCTTGAAATTGCTGCCGAAATGCTATTGGGACATTATGACAAAAAATATAAAGAATCAATCATAAATAAGACAGGAAGAGTTATTGTACCTGTGGGAGGTTACAAAAGTATTGAAGACCAAAAAGTTTTAGAAGGCTCCTATCGCGCAGATGAAATTGTTGGAGTCTATGAAGATGTAAAAGTAAACCATGGTGATATTATACGTATGGCTGAACTAATAATTCAAAAAGCAGCTCAGATTGAAGCTTAAAATAAAATCTTTATGGAAATAATATACCTTGATTACAATGCCACAACCCCGGTTGATCGTGAGGTAGCTGATGAAATGATACCTTATATCACAGAGTTTTTCGGCAATCCATCAAGCACTCATAAGTATGGTATTAAAGCTAAGATGGCAGTTGAAAAAGCACGTGAGCAGGTTGCCATGATGATCAATTGCCAGCCTTATGAAATTGTATTCACCGGAGGTGGTACTGAGTCAAACAACCTTGCCATTAAAGGATCGGCTTATGCTAACAAACACAAGGGTAATCATATAATTATATCGGCAGTTGAGCACCCGGCAGTTGCAGAGGTTGCGCAATACCTTGGTTTACATGGCTATGATATTTCAGTAGCTGCAGTTGACAGTTCCGGCATGGTTGATCCTAAAGAAATTGAGTCACTGATAAGGCCTGCAACTGTTTTGATTTCACTTATGCATGCTAATAATGAAGTTGGCACCATTCAGCCGGTGAAAGAGGTGGCTGCAATTGCCCATAGACATGGCATTATAATGCATACTGATGCAGCACAATCGGCAGGAAAAATAAGGGTTGATGTGGCTGATCTTGATGTTGATCTGTTAAGCCTTGCCGGACATAAACTATACGCGCCTAAAGGAATCGGGGCACTTTATATCAGGCGTGGTATAAAGATTGAGAAGTTCATGCATGGGGCAAATCATGAAAACGACCTGCGTGCCGGTACTGAAAATGTTCCTTACATAGTAGCGCTTGGCAAAGCATGTGAACTTATTACCCTTAACCTTGATGAATATGCCGGCAAGATGCTTTCAGCAAAAAAGCAACTAGCAGACGGCCTCAATGTTTTATTCCCCGACATGCGTATAAATGGGCATGCAGAAATGTCACTCCCCAATACTCTTAATGTCAGTTTCAAAAACCTTGGAGCAGGGGAAATAATGGCTAAACTTGATGGACTTGCTGTTTCAGCAGGTGCTGCATGTCATTCATCATCAGGCAAGTCAGGTACGCTAGAAGCAATGAACCTTCCACCGGAATATGCCCTTGGGGCAATGCGAATCTCTATAGGCAGATATACGACTACTGATGAAATAAATAAGGCTACTCAACTTATTGCAGATGCTGCAGGAGGGGTGAAAGACAATGCCAATCCAGCCTTCCATAAAATTACTAATTATGCCCATGGTTTGGGATGTGGTTGCAAGATGAAATCGGTAGATCTGGAATATATTCTTAAGGATTTGCCTCAAGTAAAAGTACCGGATGTTATTGTTAGCGCCAGTGACCGTGATGATGCCGCCGTATATAAGATTACTGAGGATGAAGCTATAGTTCAAACGGTTGACTTTTTTACGCCCTTGGTTGATGATCCTTATGCCTTTGGTGCTATAGCTGCTGCAAACGCGCTTGGCGATATCTATGCAATGGGTGCGGAACCTTTGTTTGCGCTTAATCTGGTAGCTTTCCCTGTTGATAAATTACCCCTTGATGTGCTTAGGGAGATCATGAGAGGTGCAACTGAAAAGGCCACTGAAGCAGGAATTCCAATACTGGGTGGACATTCAATTGAAGACAACGGCATAAAGTTCGGGATGGTGGTAACGGGGAGAGTCAGGACGAAAAACCTGATCACTAACGCAGGTGCCAAACCGGGTGATAAGCTGATACTCACAAAACCAATTGGATCTGGGGTTATGACCAAGGCTTATACTATGGGACTTATTGAAGTTGCAGGACTTGATGAAACAATCAAGGTAATGTCAGCACTTAACAAGGATGCAGCTAAGGTAATGTCGCGTTTTGAAGTAAATGCCTGTACTGATATAACTGGGTTTGGTTTGGTTGGACATCTGCATGAAATAACACTGGCATCTTCTGTTGAGGCTGTTTTGTATTATGATAAAATTCCGGTTATTAATAATGCTGAGAAGATGGCTGTATTAGGCGCCATTAGCGGGAGCAGCAGGTCAAATGAAGCCTTTGCAGCTAACCATGCTGATTTCACAACGCTTAATGCAGTGCAAAGAACAATAGTATGTGATGCACAAACATCAGGAGGCTTGCTTATCAGCATTCCCGGAAATCGGGCTGCGGAGTTACTTGATGAATTGGCAGCTCAAGGAATAAATGCTGCTATAATTGGAGAAGTCACTAATGACGGAGTAGGAAAAATTACCATCGGCTTCAGCAGATAATCGTAGATGTCACTAATGAGGGCAAAGAAGAAAGCATCGGCTTCAGCAACTAATCGTCCTTGGTGGAAATCAAAAAGATGGGCACTAGTTCTAATGGCAGTGTTTGTTTTACTGTCGGCTGTTCTTTTGATTCTTGATGCATTATATCCGGTAATCCCTGATTCAAAAGGTTATTCGACAATGCTGTATTCAAATGACGGCGAGATCATACACGGCTTTTTAAGTAAAGATGACAAATGGCGCATAAGGGCTGAATCTGATGAAATCTCAGAAGACCTCCGGAAGGCGATTATCTATAAAGAAGACAGACATTTCTATTATCATCCCGGTATAAATTTGTTTTCAATCGGCCGTGCTCTATACAACAATTCCACAAGTGGGAAACGAACCTCAGGAGCATCAACCATAACCATGCAGTTGGCCAGATTGATTACTCCGGCAGAACGAACCATTACATCCAAAATCAGGGAAGCTTTCAGGGCTTTGCAACTGGAATTTCATTATTCAAAAGATGAGATCCTTACACTTTACATGAATTTATTGCCTTACGGGGGAAACATTGAAGGAGTAAAAGCCGCTTCAATGATATATTTCGGTCAGTTACCTCAGGAGCTTAGTCCGGCACAGATTGCCATGTTGACTGTAATACCAAACAATCCAAATGTGCTGATGCCGGCGAATAGGAGCAACCTTGCAAATAAGCGCAATTACTGGATCAAACAACTGGGTGCCAGGAATATATTTACCTCTGAAGAAACAGAAGATGCGCTTAATGAGGACTTTGAAAGTGTAAGATTTGGTATTCCACGTATTGCGCCACACCTGGCTTTTCGTTTAAAAAATTCTGTAAGTACAAGCTACAGCAATGCCGGCAAAGTAACTCATAAGATCACGGGCAACCACAGTCATAATGACCGTGTATATACAACACTCAATCTGCAGTTGCAAAGCAAAGTTGAAACATCAATGCGCAATTACATTAAAACACTAAGAAGCCTGAATATTACAAATGCTGCGGTGCTGGTGGTTAACAATAAAACAATGGAGGTGGAGGCTTATGCAGGATCAGCAGGTTATGAAGAGGAAGAGTTCAGCGGACAGGTGGATGGTATCAGGGCAATCAGATCGCCCGGTTCGGCGCTAAAGCCTGCCCTTTATATGCTTGCGTTCGACAAAGGATATATATCGCCAAAGACCGTAGTGTCAGACGTGCCTGTTAACTTCAGTGGTTATCGTCCTGAAAATTATGATCAAAGTTACCGCGGGAAAGTGAGTGTTGAACAGGCTTTGGCACTTTCACTCAATGTGCCTGCTGTTGATCTTTTAGATAGAACCGGACTTCAGGAACTGAATAATTTATTTGAAAGGGCAGGTTTTGATTGGATATCAAAGAATAAGGATAAAACTGGGTTGTCGCTTATTCTCGGAGGATGTGGTACAACACTCGAAGAGCTTACAGGTCTATATACTGCTTTTGCCAATGGAGGTGTTTATACTCCATTGAAGCTTTTAAAACAAACACCTGTCAATGATAAGAACCCAACCAGGGAAACTGTCGAGCCTGGTAGGGATAACAACCTTCAACACAGCACAGGTATAAGGATAAGCTCTCCGGGAAGTGCTTATATGATCACTGAAATCCTGACAGGCCTTCAACGCCCTGATTTGCCAAATGAATATCGCGAAACAGCAAATCTGCCAAAAATAGCATGGAAAACAGGCACATCATATGGTAGGAGGGATGCCTGGGCTATAGGGTATAATGCTGATTACACGGTGGGCGTTTGGACAGGCAATTTTGACGGTACAGGCGTTCCGGAGCTAAATGGCACTGACTGTGCTGTACCTCTTTTGTTTATGATTTTCAACCAGTTAAAGATTACAAATACTGATTGGTTTGCCTCAACCCCTGATGCCGATTTCAGATTAGTGTGCTCTGAAACAGGCATGGTGCCAGATACGTTTTGCCATAATAGGGTAATGGAAACATTTCTCCCCGGGATTTCACCATCTGTTAGATGCTCGCATTTGAAAAGAGTTTTCACTAATGCCAGTGAATCAGTGACCTATTGCAGTGAATGTTTGCCTTCATCAGGTTATAAATCAATGTTATATCCGGCTTACTCACCTGAATTAGTGAGTTATTATGAAGAAATGATGATACCCTATAAGAAAATTCCAGACCATAATGAAGAATGTACTGCATTGATTGAAGAGAAAGGACCACTGATCACTTCCCTTACTGATGGCGCTGAATATCTTGTATTTGCCGGCAGAAAGCAAAACCTGATGTTAAAAAGCAGCTGTATGAATGGAACACGCACCGTATATTGGTATTTTGATAAGAAGTTCTTAAAGAAAGCAGGACCCAATGAAACAGTGTTTCTTGAAGCTGTAAAAGGCAACCATACCGTGACATGCTCAGATGACAGGGGGAGGTCGTCGACTATATCATTCAAGGTGTCTTTAATATAATCCTCATAGGCTTTTTTGCGTATCTTTGCACTCTTAAAATATCAACCTATTTCATTATCAAATGGCATTAAAATGCGGCATAGTAGGGCTCACCAACATAGGTAAGACTACATTATTCAATTGTATTTCGAACACAAAGGGACAAACATCCAATTTCGCATACAGCACCAATAAATCAAATATCGGACAGATCATTGTGCCTGACAAACGGCTATATGAGATTGACAGGTTGATCAAGTCGGCAAAAATAGTTCCTGTTACTGTTGAGATTGTTGACATTCCGGGACTGGCAAAAGGTGCCAGTCAGGGTGAAGGAGTTGGAAACAAGTTCCTGGCTGATATCCAGCAAACAGATGCTATTATTCATGTACTCAGATGCTTTGACGACGATAACCTTCCACATGTTGAGGGGTCAGTTAATCCGGTAAGGGACAGAGAAATCGTTGACCTTGAATTACAGATACGCGACCTTGATCTGGTAGAGCGTAAGATTACCAGAATGGAAAAAGTTGCCAAAAGTGGGGATAAGGAAGCAAGGAAGAACATCGAGGTGTTAGAAAGGATCAAAGCGCATCTTGAAGAGTTTCAATCGGTTAGGACACTGGAACTTGACCCACAAGAGTTGCAGGTAATTGAAGATATGTTCTTGCTGACGGCAAAGCCGGTTATTTATGTATGCAATGTGGATGCTGACTCAGCGAAATCGGGTAACAGATATGTTGACCAATTGAAAGATGCACTTAAGGATGAAAAGGCCGAAGTGCTTGTTATAGCCGGGGCTTTGGAAGCAGAGATAGCTGAACTTGAGAGTGAAGAGGACAGGCTAGCTTTTCTTGAAGATGCTGGGCTTTCTGAACCGGGTGTTGACAAGCTTGTGCGTTCTGCCTATGATATCCTTAATTTAATGTCATTCTTCACTGCCGGCCCTAAGGAAGTAAGAGCCTGGACCATAAGAAAGGGAATGACAGCGCCCCAGGCAGCAGGAGTTATACACAGTGACCTTGAGCGTGGTTTCATTAGGGCTGAGGTGATGAAATACAATGATTTCATGCATTACAAAACTGAGCATGCCTGCCGCGAAGCAGGTAAACTATTTGTTGAAGGCAAAAACTACATCGTTCAGGATGGTGATATCATGCACATTAGGTTTAATGTGTAGGTTTCTCAGAAAAAGAGAGGATAAAATTTTACACCATTATTATCAAATCTCACCGCAGGCATTGGGATTTTTACAAAACTTAATGTTTTTAAGATAAAACCAACAGGTTTGCTATTTACTTTTATTTTTGACAAGTCTATATCAGGTGATAGATAGTAATGCCTTTGGCGTTCGTAAATAGGCAAAGCTGTTTCCTCATAAGATGGAGGATTGCTAAAAGCACCTATCATACCTGAACCACCATATCCTGCCGCAATATTTAACCACGAGGGGAATCTGGATTCTTCAGCCAGGAACGATTTTATGTTTCCCGAAAGCCAATAAGTATGTCCGTTATAATCTTTTAATGCCCTTTGAATGCCATTTCTTCCAAGCAGGTCAGGGCGATACCGTGCGTATTCGGTAGGATGGTATGACCATTTAAAACTAATGCGCTGTTCCTTCCAAATAAGCTGTTGGGAAATAAAAGCAGCGGTGCCGGTAACATTGGCAATTACATCGCCCGGTGAAGCACCCCATCCGGCTGAAAAGCCGTCAAATATTTCAACTGTTGTGAGATAGACCAATCCCAATGACCCTCCAATCAATGCTGACTTTTTATTATTGACTCCTGTTAACGACATGGTTTCATAACCAATCATACTGATATAATATGCTGAAGTTGCATGTCCGACTTTATCTGTTTGAAGCCATTCGGCATTGTCATTAAAAAAATGAAAGGAGCTTTGAGGATAATCCTTGTACCAAAGATGATATAGTCCAAAAATGCTTCCGGCATATAATGTACCAACGCCAATTGACAAGTTGCGCAGAAGGGGTTTATTGACTTTTGAGGTATCAGCAAAGGTATCAGTTATTTCAGGTTTGGCATTTAAGTTGCATACCAAAATCAGACCAACGAAGAAGAACAATACCTTAATGCCCATAGGTATATGAGGATTTAAAAGGCTCAAGTATTTGGAGTGCTATTTCAAGTTTTTGATTAAGCAATTCAGGGGTTTTTGCCTCAAGTAATAGCCTGAGGTAAGGCTCAGTATTTGATGGACGGATATTAAACCACCAATCTTCAAATTCCACTCTATAACCATCGAAGTCCATTACTTTTGATGGTTTTTCACGATCCTGCATTTTCTCAACAAAAGTGCGCATGGCAGTTTCTTTGTCCTCAATATGAAAATTAACTTCTCCTGAACCATGATACATAGATATACTATCGATAAGAGAGGATAAGGAAATACCGTTGTCTTTAGATTTCTTGATCCTACCGAGTATAATCAGGGCGGCAAGGTATGCTGAGTCAGAGTAATAGAAATCGCGGAAGTAGTAATGACCTGCAAGTTCTCCACCAAACAGTCCGCTTATTTCACGAAGTTTCAGAGCAGCATATGCACGGCCAACACGCCATGTGTGCATTTCAAAGCCTTTAGATTCGACATATTCAGTAACTGATTTAGAAGTACGAATGTCCTGAAGACATTTACCTGAAAGCCTCTGCTCAGCATAATAGTCGGCAATGAGTGCAATCATTATGTCAGGTTGAATAAATTTACCCTTTTCATCAACAAACATTACCCTATCGGCATCTCCATCAAATATTAAACCTACATCACAACCTTGCTCAATAACTTTTTTGGATAGGTCAGCTACGTTCTCCTGTTCCAAAGGATTGGGTTCATGATTAGGAAATGCGCCGTCAGGCGTATCATATATGTAGTGGGGTGAGTCACCCAACAGATTACGGATCAATAATGACCCCATTCCATTAGAGCAATCAACCGCTATATTAAGTCCGGTAAGATCAGGGATATATGGTTTAAGGAAATCCATATATTCGTTTCGGAAGTCGATTGACCTGATGATGCCTTTGTTTTCAACTGTTACTATCGCACTACTTTCTGCCAGTGATAACAGGTCGCTGAGGCCTGAGTCAAATCCAACAGGCAGAGCTTCTTTACGGGAAATCTTTAACCCATTGTACTTCGCGGGATTATGAGAAGCGGTAATCATCACAGATGCTCCATAATCATATCTTGCAGTAGCCCAGTATATCATAGGGGTTGTTGATAGTCCACAAAAGTCGACATCAGCACCTGCATCAGTGATGCCATCACTCAGACTTTTAAAGATAGTTTCGGAGGAAACCCTAACATCCATACCTACCAAAACTCTGCCAGTATTAAGAAGTTGAGGAAGGAAATACCCTATCTTGTATACATCAGCAGCAGTAAAGTCGGTATCAAAAATTCCCCTGATATCGTAAGCCTTAAAAGCTTTCCTCATAAAATTAGATATGTTTTATTTTAACTGACAATCACGACAGTGATCAATTGCTTGTGAGCAGTTCACGGTTATAAATGATAGAAGTAATTAGTTCATTATTTTCCGTTTGTTTAATGCCTGTTGGTATTTCCAGGCATTCACATTATGCTGATCGAGTGTTGCAGCAAAACTATGATATCCTGAAAAGTCTTCCTTGGCACAGAAAAACATATAGTTATGCTGTTCAGGACTTAAAGCCGCGTCAATAGATGAAACTGAAGGCAAACAAATAGGTCCGGGCGGGAGTCCGGCGTTTTTGTATGTGTTGTATGGTGAATCTATTTCCTTATATATATTAAGGACCCTTTTGATTTCAAAGTTGCCATGTGCAAAAACTAAAGTTGGATCAGCTTCAAGGAGCCAGCCATTTTTGAGACGATTAAAATACACACCTGCTATTCTTGCTTTCTCATCATTTTTATTGGTTTCTTTCTCAACAATAGATGCAAGGGTCATTACCTCAAGCTTAGTAAGGTTGAGGGCTTTTAGCTTATCTTCACGGCCATCACCCCAAAATTTATCTGCTTCAGTTTTCATTCTATTAATGAACTGGCGGGCAGTGGTATTCCAATATAGCTCGTAGGTATTTGGAATCATGATTGTATAAAGACTTAGGGGGTTAACACCCATAGAGTCAAGAAATGCAGTGTCCTTCATCAGTTGAATCAGTGACATGGAATCGGCTTCAATTTGGGTAGAAATACGCCCTGCAAGTTGATCAGCAAATCGTACGCTGTTAAATGTAACTTTAACAGGATCCTGATTTCCTGATCGTAGTTTATCAATTAACTGCATGTTACCCATATCCGGGTTCAGAATATAGCGGCCTGGTTTAATTGACTGTTCGTATTTTTTTAATTTGGCAACAAGTTCAAAATTATTCCGGTGTATAATGTAACCTTTAGAATACAGTGTTTCTTTTACATCTTCAAAGTTGCTTCCGGTAGGAATATCTATATAACTTTCCTGGTCTTTGACCAAATATACGTTAGGCGCATAAAGCAGTTGCCAGGCATACCATAATGAGCCTGTTAGTATGATAAGAAGTATAAATAAAAACCAGTATTTTCTGCTTTTCTTTTTGGGTTTACGACCGCCATACCCTGGATGATAGGATTGTTTCATTTCAAACTTAACTATTACGTATTAGTTGCAAAATGTGTTCATCACTCCAATGATCTTTAGTCCATCGCCATTCACGCCTGGTTCCGGAGAGTTCAAAGCCACATTTTCTGAACAAATGTAAATTTATTTCTTTATCAGTAGGTACATGACAGTATAGTTGATGCAAATTAAGCGTATTAAATGAATAATCTTTTATTAACTCAATTGCTTCACCAGCATAGCCTTTTCCCCTGAATTGGGAATCAATAAGAATGCCAAGTTCTGCACGTTGGTTGAGTGGATCGAAATCAAAAAGATCAATTGCACCAACAATAATTCCTGGATTATCAGTAAGGATAATCATCAGACGCAGTTGCTTTGAAGCAAAAATGTCATTTGAATTTAAGATGTATTGCTCAATGTCGAAACGCGAATAAGGCGCAATAGTGCTGCTTACACGCCACAGTTCGGGGTCATTTTCCCAGAAGTAAAGTACATTTGCATCCCCAGGTTCAAGAGCTCGTAAACTGATTTTTTCTCCTATCATACTTCTGCCGTTATCAATTTAAGCATTATAACATAACCCGGTCTTATTCATATACCCATGTTTTTAGCAGTATAAATTTAATACTGCCTTTACGAGATGTTATAATAAGGCTGTTTCACCCGTAAATACCAATTTGGCCGGACCTTTAAGCATAATGTCAGTAAAAAATTCATCATTGATTGTAAATGAGACTTCAAGTTTACCTCCCTTAGTTTCCACTTTCCACAACTGGTCGTAAGTAAGAGAGCCGGCTACCAATGCAGAGGCTGTAACGCCTGTACCGCATGAGAGCGTTTCATTTTCAACACCTTTTTCAAAAGTACGCACTACTATTAATCCCGGCTTTAAAGATACCCAGTTAACGTTCACACCTTGAGGCTGGAATCGGAAATCATTCCTGAGCAATGGCCCTTCCTTGAGTACATCTATTGTTAACGCATTGTCAACGATTTTAACAAAATGATGTGTTCCGGTATTAATATAGTATCCATCTTCATACTTCGTAGGAAAGGAAACATCAGGTATACTGACCTCAACATACCATTCGGCTTCATTACTTTTGCTTACCACAGCATGATGTAAACCATCACCTGCCATAAAGGAAATATTACCTGATGCAATACCGAGCATTTGGGCAAATGCAACAGCACAGCGTGCACCATTTCCACACATACCCGCTTTTGTTCCATCGGGATTAAAGAAGAACATTTCAAAATCGTATATCTCAGATGGTGACACTAGTATCAAGCCATCGGCGCCGATACCAAAATTCCGGTCACACGCGTCACGAATCTTAGAAGGAATCAATACAGGCATCGTTGTAAACCCGTCCAGCAATATAAAATCATTCCCTGTTCCCTGAAACTTATAAAATGGCATCATAATTTATCAGAGTTTGACAAAATGGCATAATTTAATGTTATATCTTTAATAGTCAAAATTACAATTTCTTTAGGAATTGAGAACAAGAAAAGCCTAATTTCAAGAAAATGAGCGATAAATGATCGATAAATGCGACGTTATTCATGTAGAATAACCCAACTTGTGGAGGCTTAACAATTTTTAACAGGCATTTTGAAAGAATGGTATTCAAATTGCGTTGTTAATAAAAAATCAAAATACTTAGTAAACACATAGAGGCATAAACGATGAAGACTTTTCTAAAACAAATTGGCAAAGGAATAGCTATCGCCGCGACCGGTGGACTTATTGCATTAGGAGCTGACAGGGTAATGGATGAAAAAGAGTCAGTAAAATACGAACCTTTTGATAATTCGTTACCAGCATATCTTACCTCTAATCCATCAATGGCACCAATGGCGTTGCCTGATTTTACTGAAGCAGCTGATAACACAATTCATGCCGTAGTACACATCAAAACTGAATATACTAACCGAAGGAGCAGTGTATATGACTACTTTTTCAACTTTGAAGATTTCTTTGGGAACCAGCAAGGTGCACCGAAACCCGTTATAGCTTCAGGATCAGGGGTCATTATAAGTCCTGATGGATACATAGTTACAAATAACCATGTTGTAACTGAATCAAATAAAATTGAAGTGACCTTAAATAACAAGAGAACGTATGAAGCAAATATAGTTGGCACTGACCCATCAACTGACCTTGCAGTAATAAAGATCAAGGCTGATGGACTGCCATTTTTGAGCTTTGGCAATTCAGATGAGCTTAGAATAGGGGAGTGGGTTCTTGCTGTAGGTAATCCTTTTAATCTTACATCGACTGTTACTGCAGGTATTGTTAGTGCAAAGGCCAGAAATATTAATATACTAGGATCACCTGATGGTACATCAATTGAATCATTCATTCAAACTGATGCTGCAGTCAATAGGGGAAATAGTGGAGGTGCTCTTGTAAATACGGTAGGTGAATTGGTAGGAATTAACGCTGCTATTGCCTCAGGAACAGGATATTATGCAGGATACTCCTTTGCAATCCCTTCAAATATAGTTCGCAAAGTGGCATCGGACCTGAGAGAATACGGCACTGTTCAGCGCGCATATATTGGAGTAAATATAAGGGAACTTGATTATAAACTTGCAACAGATGCAGGAATTGAAGAATTAACTGGCGTTTATGTTGCAGATGTTACTGAAAACGGTGCAGCAAAAGAAGCTGGGATTAAATCAGGTGATGTTATTTTGAAAGTTGAAAATATTGCCGTAAATTCACCTTCTGAATTATTAGAAGTGATAGGTCAGCATAACCCCGGCGATAAGGTAGATCTTAGTGTAAGAAGAAACAATAAAGACATGACATTCAACGTTGTACTGAAAAATCGGGAAGGAAGTACAAGTCTTGCATCAAGGGAAGATTTTAATGCTCAGTCATTATTGGGTGCAACATTCAAACCAGTGCCAAAAGAACTTATGGATAAACTTGGGATTGAAAATGGAGTCCAAATTTCCGGAATGAGTGGTGGAAAATTACGTAATGCCGGAATTAAGGAAGGGTTCATTATTACCCAGGTAGATGGAAAGCCGATTAGCTCAGAAGCAGATTTAGCAGAAGTGCTTGCAAATAAAAAAGGCGGTGTGCTTGTTGAAGGTATTTATCCAAACAGGACCCGTGCTTATTATGGATTCGGCCTTTAATTATTAAAGTAAAAGGCGGGGAGGACAGCAAAGTCCTCCCATACTTGTCATTATTAACTTTAATGAACTTTAAATGACATTAAACTGTTATTAAAACACTTAATAGAGTATTTGGGAAATGCTCTAAAAACCCCACATTTATGAGACAATTAAAAATTATAAAGTCAATAACAAACCGTGAAACTGCCTCACTCGATAAATACCTTCAGGATATAGGTAAAGAAGAGTTGATAAGTGCTGAGGAAGAAGTGCTCTTGGCACAACGTATCAGGCAGGGGGATCAAAAAGCACTCGATAAATTATGTAAGGCTAATTTGCGCTTTGTAGTTTCTGTTGCCAAGCAATATCAAAATCAGGGATTAAGTCTTCCTGATTTGATTAATGAAGGCAATCTGGGTCTGATCAAGGCAGCACAGCGTTTTGATGAAACCAGAGGTTTTAAATTTATTTCTTACGCGGTTTGGTGGATACGTCAGAGTATTCTACAGGCACTTGCTGAACAATCACGTATTGTTCGTCTTCCATTGAACCAGGTAGGTTCTCTAAATAAAATTAAGAAAGAGTCATCAAGACTTGAACAGAAATATGAAAGAACACCTTCATCGGATGAGATAGCTGACTCACTTGAAATACCTGAATATAAAATTGATGCAGCGCTTAAGATCTCAACTCGTTACATATCAATGGATGCTCCGCTATCTGAGGATGAGGACATGAAGTTTATTGATATATTCGTAGATGAAGATACACCTGTTACTGATGCTGGGCTCATGCGTGAATCACTTGCACGTGAGATTCAAAGATCACTGTCAACTCTGACTGAAAAGGAAAGGGATGTTGTGAACCTCTATTACGGTATTGGTATGAATCATGGATTGACACTTGAAGAAATAGGCGCAAAATTTGACCTTACACGTGAAAGAGTCAGGCAGATCAAAGAAAAAGCTATAAGAAGACTAAAGCATACTTCGCGTAGTAAACTGCTTAAGTCATACCTGGGGCAGTAATAAATTTATGTTTGAAGTTTCTAAATTATTTTATTTACCCTGAAACTGTGAACTTTATTTTTAAATCAGACATTTGACTCTCAATCTTTTAAAGATAATAAACAGGGAAGCTATAGGATTTTAGCTTTCCTGTTTGTTTTTGTGGTATTACCTTTTTCTATTTTCAAGATTAATTCAATACCTCTTGAAACTCTAACTACAAATATGTTCTATAATGAATTTGCCATTGAAAGTGCTAATAGCTGAAGATAATCTCCTCAATCAAAAGATTATTTCCATACTAATTCAACGGTTGGGGTGGAGCTACTCAATAGTAGATAATGGCAGAAAAGCAGTTGATGAGTGTAAATCAAATACTTACGATGTTGTTTTAATGGACATTGATATGCCTGAAATGAATGGTTGGGACGCAACTATCGAAATTAAGAAAGATAATCCCAATATTCCTGTCATAGCGCTTACCGCATATTCTGAAGAGATGTTCAAAGAGCGAAGTTTTGCCGTTGGTATGGATTATTTTCTGGCGAAACCATATAATCAGAATGAGATTAAAAATACTATTTTGAAAAGTCTCGAAAAAACCGCCTAGGTCGTTAGCTTTATTTGCTTAATTTTGTCTTTTCAAACTACTCCCAAGTATTAACAGAATTGTATTTTTGCAGATTGTAACCGGCAAAATATGTACCGGCAAACATCTGTTTTTCATATAGGACAAATAATGGAAAAGAAATCATCGCAGCTTATTACTACCAAGTACATCTTTGTTACAGGTGGTGTTGCATCTTCATTAGGGAAAGGAATTATATCAGCTTCACTTGCCAAATTATTACAGGCCAGGGGATATTCTGTCACCATTCAGAAGCTGGATCCATATATTAATATTGACCCGGGAACATTGAATCCCTATGAACATGGCGAATGCTTCGTTACAAACGATGGAGCTGAAACTGATCTTGACCTGGGTCATTATGAGCGCTTTTTAAATATTCCAACCTCACAGGCAAACAATGTAACTACAGGTAGAATATACCAAACTGTAATTGATAGAGAACGTCGGGGCGATTTTCTTGGTGCCACCGTACAGGTTATTCCTCATATAACTGATGAAATAAAGCGAAGAATCAAACTTCTGGGTCAAACCAATAAGTATGAGTTTGTCATAACTGAAATAGGAGGGACAGTAGGCGACATTGAATCATTACCCTATATTGAAGCTGTGAGGCAGATGAGGTGGGAAATGGGAACTGACTGTTTAGTTGTTCACCTTACACTGGTTCCTTATCTTGCAGCCGCAGGAGAGCTTAAAACAAAGCCAACCCAACATTCTGTAAAAACATTGCTTGAACAGGGAGTGCAGCCTGATATTATTGTATGTCGCACCGAAAAACATCTCAGTGAAGGAATGCGTAACAAGATTGCCCTGTTTTGCAATGTTAATCCAACTGCTGTAATTGAATCTATTGATGCCAGTACCATATATGAAGTTCCGCTGCTGATGCGTGACGAGAAGCTTGATGTTGAAGTATTGGAAAAGGTTAAAATGCCAAAAGATAAATTACCCGACTTGCAAAAATGGGAGGAATTCCTTGAACGACTTCAAAATCCAACAGGGGAGATCACTATTGGACTTATTGGTAAATACGTGGAGCTGAAAGATGCCTATAAGTCAATTAATGAGGCAATAGTACATGCAGGGGCAGCCAACAGATGTAAAGTAAAGGTTAAATCAATTCATTCAGAAAGTATCAATGAAAATAACCTTGAAATGCTCACTGAGCTTGATGGATTACTGGTAGCCCCAGGATTCGGACATCGTGGAATAGAAGGTAAGATTGCAGCCATCAGGTATGCTCGTGAAAACAATGTACCATTCCTAGGAATTTGTTTAGGAATGCAATGCGCAGTTATAGAATTTGGTAGGAATGTTCTCAATTTAAAGGGCGCTCATTCTACTGAGATGAATCCTGATACACCTCATCCTGTGATCGATTTAATGGAAGAACAGAAAGAGGTAAGCAATAAAGGAGGAACTATGCGATTAGGGTCGTATCCATGTAAAGTACAGCAGGGTACGAGGGTATTTGAAGCATACCAAAAAGAAGATGTGGAAGAAAGGCATAGGCATCGTTTTGAATTCAATAATAAATACCTTGACAAATATACCGAGGCAGGATTATTGCCCGTTGGCATGAATATAAAAAATGACCTTGTTGAAATAGTTGAACTAAAGGGACATCCTTGGTTTGTTGGTATCCAATTCCATCCAGAGTACAAGAGTACAGTTGCAGAGCCTCATCCATTGTTTGTTGATTTTATTAAAGCAGCCCGGGTATACAGTGAAGCAAAGATGAGTATTGCAAAATCTTAACTTTCTTGCTGATTTTTAATAATTTACACAAATCAGGACCAACAAAAGGAATAATAAGTTTTATTATTCTCCTTTTAACTAAATTTGCGCCCTGATATACAATTCACAAATAAAAGTATGAATAAGAATACCATCATCGGAATAGTATTGATCTTTGCTTTAATGATAGGCTACACAGTTATGATGTCGCCATCGGAAGAGCAGATCGCAGAACGGAAAAGAGTACAAGATTCAATCTATGCAGCTCAACAGTTGCAAAAAGCAGATACAACACAATTCCAGCAATCAATAGCACCTGCGGATACTCAGATGAGAGCAGAAGCAAATGGAGATGGAATCATTGATACTGCTCTGCTTCAGTCAAGGAATTATGAGTTATATGGTGAATTCGCCAATGCTGCAACAGGTGATGACAAGGAATTTATTATAGAGTCTGATTTCCTTAAAATTACTCTGCTTAGTAAAGGAGGAAGAGTTGGAAAGGTGGAATTAAAGGAATACAGCACTTTTGACAGCAAGCCATTAATACTGTTTGAAGAAAACTCTTCAGACCTTAATATAGCTTTTTTTGCAGGACTTAATCTTATTAATACACGAGACCTTTATTTCGAACCTGTATTTCCCGGGGATGTTAGCGCTGATAGCAATAAATTTACTGTTACCGGTGATGATTCTCTCAGATTTGCAATGCGGTTGTATGCAGGAAATTTGAACACACAAGGCGCAAGTGACAAGTATATAGAGTTTTTATACACTGTTCAATCTAAAAATTACATGGTTGATTACAAAGTTAACTTTGTAAACATGGAGGGTATCATCGCTTCCAACACCAAAGATATTGCCATTGACTGGATGGCTCGATTGATCAGCCAGGAGAAGAATCACGAAAATGAGAGGAATACTTCAACAGTTTACCTGCAACATGCCGACAAAGAAGTTGATAATTTAAAAGAAACCAAGGATGATGACATATCTATCAGCACACCCGTAAAATGGGTATCGTACAGCCAGCAATTCTTCTCTAACACATTTATAGCAGATGATGCATTCAGGGATGTAAGCATTAAAAAAACAGTTGAACCAGAAACTGAAACAAAGTATCTGCAGACGATGATGAGTACAATCACAATGTCATATAATTCCAGAAGTAGTGAACAATATGATTTTGGATTTTACTACGGACCGAATAAGTACAATGTGCTGCGCAAGTATAAGCTGGACCTTGAGAAGCAGATTCCACTGGGATGGAGTTTCTTCCTGATGCAATGGATCAACAGATTTGCTGTAATTCCTGTTTTTAATTTCCTTGAAGGCTTCAACCTTAACTACGGTATAATAATACTTATTTTAACCATCCTCCTTAAGATAGTTTTATTCCCAATAGCTTATAAAACCTATATTTCCTCAGCAAAGATGCGATTGCTGAAGCCTGAGATAGAAGAGATCAACGCAAAGTATCCTAAATCGGATGAAGCGATGAAAAAGCAGCAGGCAACAATGGCACTGTATAAAAAAGCGGGTGTAAATCCGATGGCTGGTTGTATCCCGATGCTGCTTCAGTTGCCCATTCTGATTGCATTGTTCAGATTCTTCCCGGCCTCTATTGAATTGCGCCAGGAAGCTTTCTTATGGGCTGATGACCTTTCCAGCTATGATTCAGTGCTTGATTTGCCTTTTACAATTCCTTTCTATGGAGATCACGTTAGTTTGTTTACTTTATTGATGACCATTTCAACGATCATTTATACAAAGTTGAACAATGACATGATGTCGACAGGTAATCAGATGCCTGGTATGAAAACTATGATGTACCTGATGCCTATTATGTTCCTTGGCTTCTTTAACAGTTTTTCATCAGGACTTAGCTACTACTACCTGTTGGCGAACCTTATAACCTTTGCTCAAATGTTTATCATTCGCCGTTTTGTGGATGAGCAAAAGCTCCATGCCCAGATTCAGGAAAATAAGAAGAAACCTGTAAAGAAGTCAAACTTCCAGAAGAGGCTTGAGGATATGGCAAAACAACAGCAACAGAAAAGACGCTAAACTCTCAATATGATGGTTAATGATGATTCTATTGGCAGGGTAACAGGCATTGGAGGGATCTTTATTAAATATAGAGATCCTGACAAAGTGAAGCAATGGTATGCTGATTACCTTGGTATTAATGTAGATGAATATGGTACCAGTTTTGAGTGGCGTCAAAGCCTGAACCCAACACAAAAAGGTTTCACTGTATGGTCGCCTTTCTCACAAGCCAGTGAATACTTTAAACCTTCAGAAAAAGAGATGATGATCAACTTTAGGGTTGATAATCTGGATGCTATCCTAAAAAAGCTTGCTGATAAGGGTGTTTACAGGTTAAATTCAATTGAAGTAACTGACTACGGCAGGTTCGCACATATCATAGATCCTGAAGGTTTAAAACTTGAGCTCTGGGAAGCAAATGATGATGCATATGATGAGATGATAGGGGAGAAGCGTACACTCTAGGAAGTATTGAGTCCCGTTTTAACCTAATCACCAAACTCCCTATTCCACAGTAAAAAATTTGATTATTGTGATAGGTATTAAAAATAATTTAGTACCTTTGCACCCCTGTTTTGCCGGCTCGCATTATATTTTAAAAATGTGTAGTACCTGTCTGGCGAAATGTGTAATTAACTGAGTATTAACCAGGTTCCTACGGAGCCATAAAGAAAATGCCAATGACGAACAACGAATTGAACGTCAATAATGATGAATTAACAAACGCAGAACAAACTGCGGAAGAACAAATCAATGATCTCGACCAGCAAGCAGATATCTCTGCAGGCAAAGATTCAGAAACTGTAATTAACACTTTGGAGGCTGAATCAACCACTGAGGTTGCACCAGAAGCTGCAGATCAAGTTGCTTTTGATGATGATGATGAACCTACAGTTGAGAAACTAAAAGCATCACAGATCACACAAATTTCACTCGAAAATTTCGATTGGGATGCTATCGGTAAGAAACATGAAAATTATTCAACCGATGAAAGAAATAAATTAGAAGGCCTTTATGACAAAACCCTTAGCTCAATAGTAGAGCATGAAGTTATAGATGGTACTGTAGTTGCAATGAATAGCCGTGAAGTTGTTGTTAATATCGGCTTCAAATCTGATGGCGTTATTCCTCAATCTGAACTTAGATATAATCCAAAACTTAAGGTTGGGGATATGATCGAAGTATATGTGGAAAGTCAGGAAGATATGGGTGGACAATTGATCCTCTCACACAAAAAGGCACGTATCCTTCGTTCATGGGAGCGCGTAAACCAGGCATTCGAAAAAGAAGAAATTATCAACGGCTACGTTAAATGCCGTACTAAGGGTGGTTTAATTGTAGATGTATTTGGTATAGAAGCTTTCTTGCCAGGTTCACAGATTGATGTTAAGCCAATCCGCGATTACGATATCTATGTAGATAAAGTAATGGAGTTCAAGGTTGTTAAGATTAATCAGGAGTATAAGAATGTGGTTGTTTCACACAAAGCCCTGATTGAAGACGAACTCGAACATCAGAAAGCTGATATTATCAGCAAACTTGAAAAAGGACAAATTCTTGAGGGTACTGTTAAAAACATCACTTCATACGGTGTATTCGTTGATTTGGGCGGTGTTGATGGTCTTGTTCACATCACTGACCTTTCTTGGGGCCGTATTAACCATCCTGAAGAAATTGTACAGCTTGATCAGAAGATCAGTGTTGTTATCCTTGATTTCGATGAAAACAAAAAACGTATTGCACTTGGACTTAAACAACTTACACCTCATCCATGGGATTCACTTGATGAAAACATCAAAGTGGGTGACCAGGTTAAAGGCCGCGTAGTTGTTATTGCTGATTACGGTGCATTTATTGAAATTGCTGCAGGTGTTGAAGGTTTGATTCACGTTTCTGAAATGTCATGGTCACAGCATCTCCGCACTGCGCAGGATTTCCTGAAAGTAGGTGATGAAGTGAACGCTGTTATTTTAACACTTGACCGCGATGAGCGCAAGATGTCATTGGGTATTAAGCAACTGATTCCAGATCCATGGACCAATATCCGTGAGAAGTATCCGTTGAACTCAAAGCATGTTGCAACAGTACGTAACTTCACTAACTTCGGTATATTCGTTGAACTTGAAGAAGGTGTTGATGGATTAATCCACATATCTGACCTCTCATGGTCAAAGAAGATCAAGCATCCTGCAGAATTCACCAAGATTGGTGAGAAAATTGATGTGATTGTACTTGATGTAGATGTTGAAAACCGCAGGTTAAGCCTTGGTCATAAACAACTAGAGGAAAATCCATGGGATGTATTCGAATCAGTATTCTCTGTTGGCTCAGTTCATAAAGGAACTGTAACCGGTGTTAGTGATAAGGGTGTTGTTGTAGCTCTGCCTTATGGTGTTGAAGGATTCGCTCCTATTCGCCATACTGTAAAGGAAGACACAAGCTCAGCAAAAGTTGATGAAACACTTGAGTTTAAGGTTATCGAGTTCTCAAAAGAGAACAAGAAAATAATTCTTTCACACTCAAGGATATTCCAGGATGCTGTTTCTGAAAAGAATAAAGAAGCCACAGCAACCAAGGAAAATGCTGAAACCACTACTAAACGTGCAGTTAAGAAGCTGAAGGATAATCTTGAGAAAACCACTCTGGGTGACCTTGAAGCACTCGCAAATCTGAAATCCGATATGGAACAATCAGAAAAAGCTGCAAGAGACAAGAAGAAAGAAGAATAAATCTTATTGAACAATAGTAAAGAAATCCCCTTTCCGGGGATTTCTTTGTTTATTGTATATTGGGTTTTGATAAAAGGCAAGAGAAACTCAAATATATTACTTACCTCACTCAGATTAAATTTGAATAATGAAAGAGTTCTCAATTACTGTACTTGGAAGCAGCGCTGCTATTGCAACAGATGAAAGGAATTTAACATCTCACCTAATCAATCACTGCAATAATTTGTTTTTGATTGATTGTGGAGAAGGAACTCAATTCAGGCTGCGTGAGTTAAGGGTCAGAACTAATAGGATTAAAAATATTTTTATAAGTCATTTGCATGGAGATCATTTCTTTGGATTAATAGGGTTGTTATCAACCATGCACTTAATGCGCAGAACTGAAGAACTTAAGATTTACGGTCCTCCATTACTTGAAGATATCATCAGACTTCAGCTTAAGGCATCTGAAACCTCTTTGGTCTACAATTTGAGTTTTAAACCGACTCAATCTGAGGTTGAAGAAGTGATTTTTGATGATGGAAGGCTCACTGTTAGTTCAATTCCCCTAAAACACCGCATTCCGACTACAGGGTTCATTTTCAGGGAGAAGTTACAGCCCAGGCATATAAATAAGGAAGCAGCTGATAGATTTGGTGTGCCTATTATATTCTATTCCTCTTTAGCAAAAGGAATGGACTTTATTGCAGATGATGGCGAAATAATTCCGAATGGAGTGCTTACAAATCCACCTGATATTCCCCGTACATACGCTTTTATCTCTGATACTGTATACAATGAAGATATAATTGATAGCATAATGGGTTGTGACTTACTGTATCATGAATCAACATTCAGTCATGATTTACATCAGGCAGCACATGATAAGATGCACTCAACCAATGTGCAGGCAGCCACAATTGCCAAACTAGCAGGCGCTAAGAAGTTAATGCTTGGGCACTTTTCAGCAAGGTATGATGATTTGGATGCTATGCTCACGGAAGCTAAAAAGACATTTAGTGAAACAATAATTGCAGAAGAAGGGGTTGCTATTTATATCTGACCTAATGCTAATCTAAGTAATTGCTTTTATCAACATTAAGGTTCTTTTCTAATCAAAAATATCAGCAAGCTCTTTTAAGTAAGTATTGAAGATCGTTAAGATCATAAAATTCAGTGCTTTCTTAAGGAAGATATGAGAAGTTAATGACCTGGGTTGTTTGAAAAAATATTACTTCAACCTGCAGCTTGCTTGTATAGTAGTCCGGAGAATAATTTTATCAGTGTTTTCTTATCATAAGGCTTGGCAACATAATGCGTACATCCATTGGATAGTAACCTTTCCCTGTCACCTTGCATAGTGTACCCTGTTACAGCAATAATGGGTACATCACTATAATGCTCAATAGCACGGATTTCCTGGGCAATGTGGATTCCATTCGGTCCTGCACCAAGATTTATATCCATTAGCACTGCATCATACTTCTTGGCCTTGATTTTAGTCATTGCAATGTACCCATTCTCAGCCATATCAATATTACAAATCTCTCTTAGATATAGGGCTGCAAGGCGGCGGTTGATCTCATTATCCTCAACAATAAGCACTTCAGGAACATTGCCCCTTCCTAACCGTATAGTGTTGATTGGTTCAACTTTTTCAATCTCAGGTGCTATTACATCATTCACTACTGCAGCTGATGGGAGTGAAATGTAAAAATCAGAACCTTTTTCAGGTACACTTTCAACCCAAACTTTCGCATTTAACAGCCGGGAGATCTTCATAACCAGGGAGAGGCCTAGACCACTACCTTCAAAAGTTCTTGATAATCCTTCGCTTACCTGTCTGAACTCTTCAAAAATAAGTTTATGATGCTGAGGTGCTATTCCAATTCCCGTATCACTGATTTTAATAACTACATCGGATGTATCTCTAAGTCCGGAGTATGCACTAATTGATATTCCTCCATCAATAGTGAATTTAATCGCATTATCAATCAAATGATGCAGTAGTTGACCTAGTAGCTTGTCATCAGCAATAACATTTATATGAGGCGGCAATGCCGTCCGGATATATAGTCCTTTATCGCTTGCAATTGAGTATGCATTCCGAAGAAGACCCATGAATGTGTTCTTCACATTTACTGCTTTTAATGCAAGACTTGTGCGATTGGATTCTATAGCGGACAGATCCATTATAGAATTTAGGGTAGTCATTAACCGGTTGGCTGATTTGTATATGGTTGAAGCCATATTTTTCAACCGGTTATCTTCCAATTCATCATGAAGTATTTCAGAAAATCCCAGTATTCCTGTCATCGGAGTTCGTAGCTCGTGACTCATGTTTGCAAGCAATGAAGACTTAAGTCTGCTCGATTCCTCCGCTTCATTCTTTGCTTTAATAAGTGCTTCTTCATGCATAGACCTATCTTCATCACTTTGCTTATTAGCAACGGATGTAGTGCTTTGAATTATATTGCTAAATAATTCATTCTGGTAACTTAAAATAGAACATGAATAAATAAACCTGTCATAATCAGCAAATTCTAACTGGTTAGCTGCTTCATTGATTTGAGAAATCGTATAACCATTTCGTGCAGCAAACTGTCTTATTTTATCTTCATTACCATTTCTCGAAGTAAGCTGAATAATAATTAGATTAAATGCTGCATTATTATGCAATTTCATGGTTATCAGACTAATTTCATGGCCGCAATTGCAACTTTTAATCAATGGCCTGCCAACTTCACCGGTTGCTGATAACATTGTAGCAATGGTAGCATCACAACATTGCCAGAGCTTACCTGATTTAGTACCGGGAATTATATATGGTGATTGCAATACAGGATCTGTAAATAGCTTGCCTACCGGTGAAAAAATGAGTATTGAAGCTTTTAAAGTTTTACCGTAAACTCTTTGTATTTTCTGGATTGTATCTTTTTGAAGTGTATCACTTTCTTCGACTGATGCTGCCTTTACAAAAGATGTATTAATCATCTGTTAAGATTTGGAAACCGATTAGTCATTATGTACGATCTCAGTAAAATTATAAAATTATTAACATCACAGAGTATCATCCAAATATTTTTAATAACAAAATCAGTGTTAGTAACTGGTGTTCTGAATCAGTAATCAATAATGTCAGAAATCCATAATATCTCGAATTACTACTGAGGCACAGTAACATCCGAACATGGCTGGCATATATGAGATTGTGCCTACTGTTGATTTCTTATTCATCTCTCCTTCAAGAAGCGCAACCGAATTACGAGAAACAACTTCAGGGGAATAAACTGCCTTAAATCCTGTCCAAATACCGAGTTTGTGCAAACGTTTACGCATGTAGTATGCTAGCTTGCAATTGTATGTATCATCGATATCACTTACTTTTATAAGAGAAGGGTCGGTTTTCCCACCTGCACCCATAGAACTGACAAGCGGAATACCCGCATTAAATGTGTGATAAATCAGGTAGACTTTAGGTGATAAAGTATCAATTGCATCAATTACATAATCGTAACCATGATTGATAATGTCAATCATTCGTTGATCTTTAATATACTCCTGAATAATTGTAAGATTGATCTCCGGATTTATATCCCGCAATCTATTCCCTACAACAACAGCTTTATAGGACTCTTGTGTGCTTACAAGTGCGGGGAGTTGTCGATTGCGATTGGTTTCGTGGATTGTATCACCATCCACTATTGTCAAACTTCCTACACCTGCCCGGGCTAGTTGTTCAGCAGCATAGGAGCCTACACCTCCCACTCCGCAAACAAGTACATGTGCATCCGCCAATTTTTTTATTTTTTCTTTCCCTGCTAAAAGGAGTGTTCTTTCCTGCCAGTGCGGTATCTCCATATTGTCACAAATTTCTTCTGCTTAACCAATTACTATAATACTTGTCATAGGTTCACATCGAAATGAAACCTTAAAAACCTCTTTGGAGTCATTCTGCACTTGACATTTGCAATGACTCCCAAAGAATCTCAATGGGGTGTAATGCATTTCTGCCTGTACCATCTTTTATTTGATGCCGGCAGCTTGTTCCCGGGGCAGCAATTGTGGTATCATTGCCTGATGATCTAACTTCAGGAAAGAGCACCAGTTCACCAATTTTCATTGAAACATCATAATGTTCTGTTTCAAATCCAAAAGAGCCAGCCATCCCACAGCAGCCTGATTTGATTTCCTCAACCTGATAACCTGCAGGCAGTGAGAGCATTTGTTTAGTGGATACTGTTGAGGCAAGTGCTTTTTGATGACAGTGTCCATGAAGCTTTATCTTTCTTGAATTTCCCTTAAAGCTTTCGCTTGAAATGCGCCCAGCTGCAACTTCACGCATTATAAAGTCGTCAAATAGATATACATTGCCAGCTAATTGTTTTGCCTTTTCTTTTGTTTCACCCATGGTTAAGTCAATATACTCATCCTTAAATGTGAGTATTGCCGATGGTTCAATCCCAATAAGAGGTGACTCACTGGTAATAACTGATGAAAGTATTTCAACATTGTCATTAGCAAGTTTCTTTGCTTTTCTGACTAAACCTTTACTCAGGAAAGTTCGTCCACTTTCTTTATGATCAGGAATTTCAACCGTGTAACCAAGTTTATTCAAGACTTTGATAGCACTGATACCAATCTTAACATCATTGTAGTTGGTAAACTCGTCAGCAAACAAATAAACAATGCGCCCTTTCGGCTGAAGCAGCTTTTGTTTTGCGAACCAACTCTTTAACGTAGTTTTATGTAATAATGGCAATGAACGCTTTTGTGAAAACCCAATGGCTTTTTGAAAAATGCCTGAAAGGAAATTGTTCTTTACAAACCAATTGTAGAAAGGAGGCATCAAAGCTCCAATTCTATTGAAAGCAGTTATGTTTGCAATAATCCATGATCTTAATGGAGTTCCGTTTGCATCATAATAATGCTGCAGAAACTCAGCTTTGTATTTTGCCATATCCACATTTGACGGACATTCGGCTTTGCACCCTTTGCAAGAGATGCACAGATCCATTACTTCCAGTATTTCCTTATGGTCAAAGGGGTTCTTCTTATCGCTTCGGGTAAGCAATTCACGTAAAATATTCGCACGGGCCCTGGTTGTATCTCTTTCATCACGGGTGGCCTGATAACTAGGGCACATAGTACCGGCAAATTGTTCTGATTTCCTGCAATCACCTGAACCATTGCATTGTTCTGCAGCCCTGACAATGCCCAGGTTTTCAGAAAAGTCAAATACAGTTTCTATTTCACGCGTTTTTTGTCCGGATTCATAACGCAAAAATGAATTCATTACAGGCGTAGCAGTTATCTTTCCTGGGTTAAAGATGCCATATGGGTCAAAAGTGTGCTTAACACCTTTGAGTAATTCATAAACATGATCACCAAGCATTAACGGTATGAATTCACCCCTTAACCGGCCGTCACCATGTTCTCCGCTTAATGAGCCACGATATTTTTTTACAAGCTTTGCTGATTCCAGTGCGACAGTGTGAAACAGTTCAACATCCTCAGGATCTTTCAGATCCAGCATTGGACGTAAATGCAGCTCTCCCGTAGCTATATGAGCATAATAAACACATTCAAGACCAAGCTTAACGAGCATTGCCTTAAACTCATCCATGTACAATGGAAGCATTTCAGGCAAAACTGCTGTATCTTCAATTACGGCAACAGGCTTTTTATCACCTTTAACGTTTGACAGAAGTCCAAGCCCCGCTTTCCTGAGAGCCCAAACTTTATTAATATCATTACCAAAGATTACCGGAAAGTGGTATCCATAACCATGAATCAGCATGCTCTGCTCAAGAGAATTAGCTGCTTCAAGAATCTCTTCTTTTGAATTGAAAGCAAATTCTACTACCAGTATTGCAGCAGGCTCACCACTAATAAAAAAGCGGTTCTTCCTTTGCTCAATATTGTCTTTTGTTCGTTCTACTATGAAGTGGTCAATCAATTCAATTGCTACCGGCTTATGTCTTAAGGCTATAAGATTTGCCTTAAAAGCTTCTTCAAGAGAGCGGCAATGTATGCAAACAAGTGCCTTTTCCTTTGGTGGAAGAGGAACAAGGTTTAGTTTTATTTCTGTTGAGAATGCTAGTGTTCCTTCGGAGCCAGCAAGTAATTTGCAAAGATTAAACTGTTTATCAGATTCGCTAAATTGCTCTGAATCAAGCAATAGGTCAAGAGCATATCCAGTGTTTCTTCTCTCGAGACGCGGATCAGGGTAATTATTTACAATCTCTGTTTTGTTATGCTGATCACCCAGAATATCCCTAAAGTGAGCGTATATTTTACCTTCCAGGGTATCCTCTTCACATTTCCTCCCGAATTCCTCAGTGCCAATTGATTTGAATGTCGCTTTTGAACCATCACTTAGAATTGCAGAGATTTCCAATGTGTGATCACGAGTACTTCCATATACCAGTGAATGTGAACCACAGGCATTATTTCCTACCATTCCACCTATCATACACCTGTTAGAAGTAGATGTTTCAGGCCCAAAAAATAAGCCGGTTGGAAGAAGTGCCTTGTTTAGTTCATCTAGCACCACTCCAGGTTCTACTCTTACCCAATGCTCATCCTGATTAATTTCAAGAATGCGGTTCATGTATTTCGATACATCAACAACAATCCCGTTTCCAACCACCTGACCTGCAAGTGATGTACCTGCAGTTCGGGGAATTAATGCAACCTTCATTTTGTTGGCAAAGTGAATCAGGGTGATAATATCCGATTCATCTTTAGGGCGGGCAACTGCTATGGGTAGTTCCCTATATGCAGATGCATCGGTTGCATATAGTATTCTCATGGACTCCCCTGTGAAAATATCTCCTTTGAGTTTATTCGATAGTTCGTTCCACTTATTTACCGGTATAACAGTTGGCATAATTGAATAAAATGAGTATTGGCAAAAACTGACCAAAGTTAGGTAAATTATACACTGCAGAAAAAACCGCATTCCCTGATTCTAAGGAAATGCGGTCACTTTTATCTGAAAACAGGAATATTTAATTATCTATATAAAGAAATTATAAATATCCTGATAGAGGAATGTTTATTTATCCTTGTAGAAGTTGGTACTTTCAAAAATCTTATCTGCTGACTTTGCTATAAAGCCTGAATATAGCTTTCCATCAGTATCAGGGTATCTTTTGGCAAATTCATAGTAACATGAAGGTACTTCGTAAGTTCCTTCAAGAAATTTAACCGGTAATTTCCCTGCCATTGTGCTTGATTGCTCCAAAAGTTCTTCCGGAGTGCCTTTGACCCGACCGCCTGAATCATTAATCCTGAAGCCGTTATCTTCTACAAACTTATTAACTGCTTCAACCGTAGTATATTTCTTTAAACCGTTAATGCTTACAGTAAAGTGATTTGCCCTGAATCCGTAGACATAAACCCATGCAGCATACTCTGATTCGTCTCTTAACTTATTATATACTTCGTATGAAGGAGTCCCCCAAAGATTACCTTTGAAAATCAAATCACCTTTCCCATGGAATTCAACAGGTATTTTGTTAAGAATATCCTTTACAGTTTCCTGAACAAAGGGAGATAATTCTTCAGTCCTCAACTCCGAAATAAATACTCTTGGAGCATCTCTGAATTCTTTATGTTCATAATGACGCGCATTAAGCTTCTTGTCTTCGAAATCATACGATTGTTTGTATTCATATCCTGCTTCTATAAACAGCTGTGCCATTACATCAATATTTACCCTTGGATCATTGAATGTGCGGAATGCAATATGATCATTGAGCACTTCTTCTCCCTGTGCAATGAATAAGTCGTACACTTTCTTAGCTAAAGGGTTCTGGTTAGTATAATCTGACCACAGTTTATCGAAAATCTCTTGTGCCTGCTTCATAACGTGACAATTTGTTTGCTTTTAAACATCCACTCTTTGTAAATGTTCAGCTTTTTCACCAACAAAAAGTGCCTGTATAATCTTGTTCAAAATATTGGGAGGATATTTGTCTTTTAAACGGTCTGTTATTACTGATTCTCTTAGCTGTAACCCTTCAAGTAAGGTGATAAACCGCTTTATATCGAGGGAAGGATCTGAAGAGTAACCTTCAGATAAACCTGCATTTAGCGTAATCCTTTCTATGATACCGTGCTTTACATAAACAGTTCCATTAAATGAGGTTTCAGCTATGGTGAATTGTGTTTTAAAATTAAAAGGAGGGGAGTACCCATAATTCCATTCCCAAGTGCTGTATTTTTCATCCTTCAATCTTTTAATCTCAATTTTATCGCGTTCAGTTAGACTATACATGTATGAGCCATCTGTTCTGTTTAGTATTTCAGAAATAATGTATTCGGTAAAATCTTCAATGCCCATATGCACCGTCAGGTAGGTAGTTAGATTTGTTACAGTACTTCTAATAGACTTCACTGCTTTATCTTCATAGTGAAGAGCGACTGGTTGTATTGCTTTATTCAGATTTTCAATGTTGCTATTAAATAGAATTGTGCCGTGATGAATTACTTTCTGCTTATAAACATGTTCTGCGTTTCCTGAAATTTTCATCCCATTTAAATAAAGGCTATTTCGGTTTCCTATAACTACATTAGCTCCCAGCTTATTAATTGCATTAATAACAGGTAATGTGTATTTATGGAAATCAACCAGAGCGTTTTGGTCGCCTTTAGCGGTTATTGTAAAATTTAAATTTCCGTGATCATGATATACTGCCCCTCCTCCTGATATTCGCCTGACTACCTGAATACCATTCTTATTTATGAATTCATGATTTACTTCAGCAAAAGCATTCTGGTGTTTTCCAATAATTACGGATGGATCATTCCTCCATAGCATGAAGGTATCTTCAGCAAAATTTTTGAAAATATATTCTTCAGCAGCCAGATTGAAGTAAGGATCAGTTTCTTTTCTTAAGATGCAACGCATATTTCTGTCCTCATATTATTAGAGACGATTCTACAGCTATTAATCGGGAAGGTATATAAGCAAAACAAGCCTGAGAATGTTCAATTCAGGCTTGTCTTTTGGATATAGGTATTAGAAGTTATTGTGGTTCAATCATACTAACCTGTTTTTTTATACAGGTTGATATTACTATTGCGGTTCAATCATCTTTCCTTCGGTTTGTACTGACTTTTTGGTCCATTCAGGCAATACCTCTTTCATGAATTTTTGTTTACTTGCAATTAACGCGGGCATATCTAGCCCTATATATTCTTGCGCCTTTTGCCTGCTTGATAAGTCAGGTAATGTGATAGGTGTTTTAACACCATGGCTGATCAGCACTGAATTTAGTAAAACTCTTGCTTCCTGAGCTTTCTGTATCGAGGTACCTAATGTGCGTAAAGCTTCTACCGGTGCATGGAAACCCATAGCATTACTTGCAACAATATAATCCCAACGCCATTGTGATTGTCGAATCAAGGCAAGAATCGGGGCCATTTCTTGTTCGGTAGCTCCATTGTCCCAAGCAGTTTTTGCTTCAATGTGCAGGCGGGCAAGGTTCTTTTCTGCAATACGTCTGAGTTCATACACTTTATCCTGCCTATCAATCACATTGGCCATTAATTTATCTTCACTTTCACGGTGACAAACAACACATGAACCTGATATATTAGCCAGAGGACTCTGTATTTTATGGTCAGTATATTTCATACCACCATCACGTTTGTATGGCATATGGCAGTCAGCACACGCAACTCCTCTGTCAAAATGTACTCCTGTTGTGTATTGTTCGTAATCAGGGTGTTGAGCTTTGATCATAGGTGCTCTGCTTAAGGCATGCACAAAATCAACATGTTTTGTGCTGTCATAATATGCTTCCATCGCTTCTGCACCCATCCCTTTATCCCATGGAAATACCAGATATTTGTCCTCTTTAGTGAAATAATACTCAACATGACATTGTGCACATACCAGTGAGCGCATTTCCTGATGTGTTGCTTTGGTAATATCCTTGCCTTGTCTTTCATATGCTTCAATCAACGCCGGGCGTGTAATGCGCAGGTTCATTGTTTTTGGGTCGTGACAATCCTGGCAGCCGATATTATTAACTACTTCAGAGCCAAGTTCCTGCCAGGTGCTCTTGTAGAATTCGCCTACACCCATTTGATTCATAAGTCGGGGTACATCTGTGCTTTTGCATGTCCAGCAAGTACCAGGTTGTGGCACATCAGTACGTAATGTCTCCCTAATGTCATTAATAGCATAGTAATGACCTCTTGATTGCTTGTACTCACGTGAAAATGCATATCCTGCCCAAAGGACAACCATCTCTGGTTGTTCTTCAAGTGCATCACGTGTAGCTCCACCACCATATTTACTCTTAAAGCTTGTGTCAAGTGTATTGACATACGACTCGTACTCTCTTGGAAAATTTTCGCCCCAAACTTCGTTCTTAGGTTCCCAGTCAGGTATTTCACTTACCATTTGAAAGTAAACCTTTGATTCACTTCTTCTTTCAACAATTGATGAAGCTAATAGACCAAGGACAAATACTATAATTACTGTTCCAAGAAAAATAAGCCAGGCAACCCAGGGTTTCCTCTTTGTAATTTCTGATACTGGTTCCATGTAGATTTTTATTTTAGATAATGATAAATTATTTTTTCTGATTAGGTCTGTCATCCAGGAATTTTCTCATCCAATCAGGTATGATTGATTCCATCCGGGGCACCAGGGAATAGGGAGTTGCGGCGAGGCTATTAACAGTACCATGGGGAGTTTCCCTATGGCAATCCCAACATCTGAAACCTGCACCTTCCTTATAATTTTCACCAGTTACCCTCACAATGTTAACCATGTCAATCAGGTTACGATGACATCTGATGCAATTCTCCTGAACTACATTGATACCAGCCTGTTTGATTTGTATAACCTGAGGTTCAGCCCTTGCTGTAAAGATTGTTGCATGCCTCAAGCCATCCATAGCTTTAAAGTAATAGGTTCTGAAAACGTTATCATGTGGAACATGGCAGTCATTGCAGGTTGCTGCTGCTCTATGACTACTATGCATCCATGTTGCGTATTGTGGATACATTACATGGCAATTGATGCATGTTTCAGGTTTATCTGATAAATACGAGTGTGCCCGTGAACTGTATACGAGAAGAATTAAAATGCCAACAATTGAACCTGTGAGAATTATGGCAGGTAATCGCCAATTATCAGGAGGACCTAGAAATTTGATAACTTTTTTCATAGTACGGTTGCTTGAAACTGACACTCTTCAAGCAAATATATGAAAGAATTTAAGCATTTTGCAACAGAAAATTATTTTTTGTTAACAATCGTCAGGCAACCCTATCATATCAGGGTTCTTCTCGTTAATTATATGAGTACCTCAACCGTTAATCACTGTTTACCTGATAATTAAAAGTTTTTGACGGTCAATAATATGATTACCTGAAATTAGCCTTGCAATGTATAATCCCGGTAATAAACCACTGATATTAACATATTCCTGTCCGTAATTTGATTGAATGGGTGTTTGGAATATTACCTGACCGGTATTATTTAACAACTCTACATGCCCACCTGTGAAACCATCCGCGTACTGGTAGTCAATGATTATGTAATTTGAAGCAGGCTGTGGATAGATCTTGAAACTATTACCCTCAATAACAAATGGAGGTATCTCTATCATTGATATTGTGCGTGGAACTCCGGGTAATATATATGGTTCAGTATACTCGCTCTGGCCATATCTCTTAAGTATATTTTGAGCATAGATGAAAGTGTATTCCTCGTTCAGCAAATCTTCAATCTCTGCAATATGTTGGTCTGTTAATGTGTCAACATTTGCGAGATTGGAATTTAGCTTTATCAATTTACCCATGCTTTCTATTGCATCAATTTTGTCAGGATAAGTTTGGGTTGCCTTAAGTAATATTTCGTCTGAAGCTAACTGATCCTCCAACATGTAATATGATGAAGCAATCATGAAACTTGACTGTAAGTTATCAGTACTGAGGATGTTTGGATATAATGCCGAACTTACATCAGGAGGTTCAGGAAACCACTGCTTATTTATCTCGTATGTGAGTAGTGCATCCTTTATTGCATTAGCGTTATCTCTTTTACTTTCCAATAATTCAAGCTGACTATAATTTAAATACCTGTCGGTAAGTTGATTTAAAAGGTATGTTTGTAAAGGAGGCTCACGATCAATGATTAACTCCAGCGTATTCCTGTCTCTGAAAATTATCGGATTGTTAAGAAGCACATCAATCAGAAATGTATTGTGAAAATTCCTGTTACTGATAAGTGCCTTTATGACTTCAGTTGATAGCTTTGAATCTAAACTTCGAAGTTTTTTATATAATTCAACTGCAGATTCAGGGGTTAACATGCTAATATCATGAAGTAGATCTTCTGTTATGCCACCATCTTTTGATAAGTTATACTGGTTCTGAGTCATCAAACCATGTTCAGTCCATAACGAGCTGTTTATAGCTACAGTAGCAGGGTCAAAACAAAGATAAGCAGGTAGGTATGTACTGTCAGATGGCATAGTGAACGCACTGTTGATCAACCAGATATTAGAATACAACCGCGGTATCTGGCGCGAAAGGAGCGATGAATTATTATAGTGGCTATACACTATTGGTTCGCCATCATTATGAAAATCACTGGTTCTATGCACTTTGCTATGACTAAAGTAATTTCCTGATGGTTCAGTTAATGGCATTCCATGAGCACCTTGATAAGTTGCAATACCTGCTAGTAAGTTTAGGCTATCTCTTGTTACGCAAATGTCAAAGCCATTTTTTATAAAATTATTATAATAAAACCTTAGCCCCTCTGACCCTGATATATTACGATTCCTGTTTTGTGCCAGTATTGAATAGTTAAGGAAACTAAACTTATTATTAGCGATAAGATTATTGTTATCAAGGCAGTTATTCACAACAACTCCTGTCAACTGATTGCTCGTGCCTAGCATACCTGGTCCTTTGAAAGAATTATTGAGCAAAATAAACCGCATACAATTATCAATATACAGGCCTGTTACTTCTCTGTTTGAACTATCAATGATGTTTAAGGATGTCAATTCAAAAGAGCAGGAATTGGTTTCGAATGAACTAAAACCCGCAATATAAAATCCGGTGAAATTATTTTTAAATGTCAAATTATCAGCATAAAAAGAATATCCTGGTATTGAGGCTGTCGCTTTAATTCCAGTTGTTAATTGAAAGAAAATTGGCTTTAATGAACTGCCAAAAGGAATTGAGTCGCTATTGATCTTGCCAATTTTTATTGACGAGTTGTAGATATTGATTCCTGTTCCTCTTTCACTTACTGATAGCTTATTCACATCATTTCTGAAAACGCAGCTTAAGAATTCCAACCCATTACTATTCCTTATTCTAACAAATTCTTGCATTTGCTCACCTGCCCATGGTTGATCATTCAAAATAAACTCTGTTAGGATGAATTTTGATGGATTTATCCCTGAAGTGGGCTTAATGTCAACGGCACGAAGGTTATTTTTAAAAACAGCTTTGTTTGCTTCAATAATACCACCACCTCTGGTATAATTTTCAATGCCATATTCATCCATGGCAACCATTTCTACTCCGGTTAAAGCATTTTCAATAACTGCGCCGAACTGTAATGTTACTTTCCCCTGTGGTTGTTCAGAATTATAATCTGATGGTCCATAAACTTTTATACCCTGCCATAAGCTTAAGCAATTGCTGGTTAAGATTCCCTTTTCAATTGATAGATGCGCCCCGGGCATTACTTTAATGGTTCTACCTTCACCAACTTCCACTCTGTCTTTTATTGTGAGCTTGCTGCCTGGCATTAGCACAAGGTCGCTCAGGATATTCCTGCCTGAAGGCCAGGCTAACGTATCACTGATTGTAATGGCAGTTTCACTAATTGGTAAGCAAATGTCAGCTTCCCATAAGCCCCTGCCAAAGGTTGCAGCTACAAGTTTCTTTTTTTTAGAGTTGATTTCTATGTCAGAAATAATAGTTAACGGTAAACCTTCGCCAAACACTTCCCATCTGTTCATTGCTTCATCCCTGTAAAATACACCCGCATCAGTTGCAGCGAAGAGTATATCATATTCAGCCCCTTTGAAATACCTTATAGCATTGACTGGAATGGCAGGTAATCCTTCGGAAAAATTATTCCATGACCGACCCCCATCATTAGTGACATAAACCCTATGATTGGGTCGGGATCTATCGAGTGCTAAATAAATATTGGCAGGATTCTTTGGATTAATAAGTATGTCGTATGCTGAAGTCCATTGAAGAGAATAGGTTCCTCTTGGTGTAATATCATTCCATGTGCCTCCACCATTGGTTGTTATCATTAACTTTTCAAGGGAGGCATCGCCCCATGACGGTTGTTCAAAGCTTATGCATATTACATCAGGATGTGATTCAGCGATTTTGACAGACTGAATCTTATGATTGTTAAGTGGATTAAATGAGCTTACTTTTTCCCATGTTTCAGCACCATCAGTTGATTTCCAAAGGTTTTTTAATCCCGCGTACATAATACTCGGATCGTTTGGATGCATAGCAACCGGGATGCTATTCTTGCCTTGTTCAGTTGTGTCAGGCACTCCACGATAACTGAAGTTCAGGCCTGCATTGGTTGATTTGAGAAGGAAAATATTTTTGCGGTTAATTTTTGGGGGATATGTTACCAGATAAACATTCTTTGGATTGTTATAATCAACCATTCCATCATAGGCATCGCCAATATGGGTCTCTATTGTCCATTCACCTGTATCATAGTTATAAAAGCAAAGATTTCCATCCTGAGGGCCACCATAAACCATGTTACTATTATTGGCTATGCTGATATTATACAATTGGGTAGACTGCATTCCGTTTCGTGTTCTATCATGCCAGGTTATAGCACCATCAAAAGATGCTGTTACGCCACCGTCATTGCCCATTATAACTCTATCACCTTCAGGATGCCTGAAAACCAATAGTTCACGAATGTCCCTGTGATATTTGTGGTTGTTGTAGTTGAGATATCTTGCTGTGTCACCATCAAGCCTGTATTTGAAAAACCAAATACCCCCAAGATAGAATTCTGCAGGATCTGCTGGTGATATTTGTAATTCCATTTTCCAATATCCTGAAAAGGGAGTCAGGTCTGTTGCAATCTTTTCATATGAGCGCCCATCGTTAGTTGATCTATACAACTGATTGTTCTTACTACCTGGGTTAAGTGTATCGTATGACTCAGTATAAACGAGTATCAATCCTGGAATTGTATCTGAAACTGCCAGAGCGAGACGGGCAATTTTATGATTCACCTTTGTTTCAAGCCTGTATGTAAGATCCTGCCATGTATTACCGGCATCTCGGCTTCGTAGCAACAAACTTCCAACGGCAAAAATATTATCAGGTTTACCTGGTGTTAAAACAATATCAAATAGTTCCTCTCCAGAACGACTGTAAACAGCTTCCCAGTCAACTGCCTTATTCGTTGACCGGTAGATACTTGTTCCACCATTAAATTCAGCATTTATTAAGGCAAAAAGGGTGTCATTATGGTTTGAATGTAGTTTAATGTCATGTACAATAAAGCCTCGATTCATTATACCCGCATTTAAACTTGTGCCTGTCCATGTATTGCCACCATCTTTTGATTCCATAACGCCATTACCCCAAACTCTGTTAAATCCCCAGTGTCCGGTACCAATATAGATATGCTGCTTGTCCTCAGGGTCAACCTCAATGGCCAACACCCCGGTGGTCATATAGTTGTCAGAAATTGATCTCCAATTTTCACCACCATCATTAGTGGCAAAGATTCCACCTGTATTACTTCCTGCATACATGGTCATATAATCAACAGTATCTACCCACATGGCTGATACTAAACCCAATTTTGATAATACCGGAGCCTTGTTAACCGATGGACCTAATGGATACCATTGCGGGAATCGGTAGCTACCCTGAAGTGTATCATTCTGACTGGAACTTCTATTATTATTTGCTTGACGTAAAGAATCCTGAATACGCTGCCTTGATTGGTTGTAATGAAACATACTACCATTTATATCAGACCTTGAGCTGGTAAAATGCTCTGAACGCCTGTGATCTTTTGCATCTAATGCAGGATGATTCGATGTTCTGGACTGACCGGATGCTTCTAAAGTTACTGCTGCTAATAGTAAAATGAGTAAACAACATTGAAGAGAAGTGTATAAATAGGATAATCGTAAATGTTTAACCATCACGGAATGAAATCTGTTAAGTAATTATAATATAACAAAGGATGGAATGTGTTGAATAAGTGCACATTCCATCCTCAAAAGTAATGAATCTTTAATTAAAACCTAGTTGTCAACACTGGTTTTTTCTGACTTTCGAACTATTATAATTTTTTTCTTTTTCTTAACCCTGGATTTCCAGTACATCAAAAAACCAGTTATCAAAATAACCAAAACTGCAATACCCATCAGAGGAACGTACAAAATGTAGAAGTCACCAACTAAAAATGCAAAGATCCTTCCGGTGTGTATCTCCAGTGCCAAATTCCACCATGAGATTGGTTGACTGGATATGCTGGCAGGCATAGTTGGTTTTTGATGAGGCTTAATATTCATCCAACCACTGCCATAATCGAGGATTGCCATCAGATTCTTATCCTTGATATAAACGCCGGCAACAGCTACTGCTCCAAATGGATTGCCGTCACCTTGACCAACAACCGGCATACCGGTTATCATATCAGTTGACAGACCATTATGTGTATTCCAACGATAAATTCCACTGAATGAGGCAACCAGGTATTCATTATCATTCAATTGTTCAAAAGCATTGATTCCCATAACACTCACCGGAGGTTGAGATTGAAGAAATCTTGTCTGCTCTTTCCCATCCTTGTTAGAATACTCAATAAATCCTTCACTTGTGGAGATAATATAAGCGTTTAAAGTAGTGTCGAATACAGCATCTCTCAATTTATCATGCCAAACGTTCTCATGTGCCAGAAGCGTACCGGGGATAGCCGCTATTTGCTTATTTACTATAGGAATTAATAGGGGAGGCCTTAAAAACATACCCGTTATCACAGTAATGAGTAATACAGGTATGCCATATACTCCAATCAAAGTATGCCAGTTAATTGTCTTTCTGTTTGTTTTCTGTAACTTCTTTCTGACATTATCTGACAGTTTTTTAGCAAACTTGGGAAGGAAGGTATAGAAAAATCCGGTCAATGTCATAAATATCACTGCAAGTCCAACCAGATCTACAATAAGCTTACCCGTTAATCCAAATATCTCGCCGCTATGAACGACCCATAAGGTGCGAAACATCCCAACCTTTCCATCATGTCCTGCAGGAGCAGGGATGTGTAGAGTTTCAGATATTTGATTTCCTGTAAGAGGCATCTTATACATTTCGGATCTGGTAAGTATTATAAGGTCGTTGTCTTTTTCAAGCACCTTGACTATTCTGGGGCTTCCTGAAGGGAGATTTATTTCATTCCAACTGGCTTCTTTAAAGTCAAATTCAAACAAACCAAACAATGTGCCTGCAAATAGCCTGTTATTGTTTGATTGCACGATAGTAAAGGTCTTACGATGGTCAATACCTTTTGGAAATCCTGTATTAAAATCAGAGAACTGTGAGAAGTGCTTATCGGTTTTCCAAATCCCAATGTTACCATAAGCTAGTACTGACGAGTCACTAAGTGTAACAAACCCTTTAATTGATGCAAGATTCCAGTTTTGATAATGGTAGTTACCAGGCATTAAGAACCTTGGAAAATCAAGAGAAGCAAATATCGACCTGTGGTTCATCACAATACCCGATACACAGAATAAGAGAATAAAAAGGCCAACTATTAAAGATGGCCATTTATGGTATTTTCGAAGTTTCTTCATTCAAGTAGGCTAATGAGGAAATAATTTCACTCAGTTGGTAAAATGTGATTATTTTTTAATCATGGTTAGTACCATTTTAAAGCGTTCAGTAGCATTAACTGCATGCGTAATATTTGCAGGCATGATGATTGTCATTCCTGCTGTCAGATTATTAGGAATTCCACCTATTACTATTTCTGCTTCACCTTCAACAACAGTAAGCATTGCATCAAAAGGGGCAGTATGCTCGCTTAAACGCTGTCCCTTATCGAATGCAAACAGACTAACATTTCCGGTTGGTTGTTCAACTACTCTCATGCTTACAATACCGCCATCAGAATATTCAATTTCCTTTTCGAATACAAAGGGTTTCGCGGTCATAAATTTTGTGTTTTGCATATCTCTATATTTTAAAATTAATTTAATTATCGTACCATACAGCGGCGATTAATTGCGATTCAATCATGCGTACAGACGTCATAAATCGCGTCTCTACATTGATCGCGTCTGTACATTTTATACCCACACTTCTGATAGTACATCACCGTGTATACTCACAACTGTTTTCTTAATGGGAATGTTTCGTGAAGCCTGCTCTCTGGCAATACTAGCCATTTGAACCAAACCGGAGCAGCAGGGAACTTCCATTGTAATCACCTGCAGGGTATTAATAAGGCTGTTATCAATCATTGCAGTAAGCTTTTGTACGTATGCTTCCTTATTTGAATCTAGTTTCGGACAAGCAATCGCAAGTGATTTGCCTTTGAGGAAATGATTATGGAAATTGCCCATAGCAAATGCTACACAATCAGCAGCCAGCACAACATCTGCATTCTTAAAATAGCCTGCCATTGGATTTAATAGGTGTAGTTGCACCGGCCATTGCCTTAATTCAGAAGGTGCTTCTATAGTTGTGGTGGTAGGATTGTTAACTTTTTCCATATCTATATCAAAACTCACTGCCCTTGATCCAGGACATCCGCCGCCATGATTACCGTGTGCATGTGATGAAGCTGCCTGAGCTTCTCTTAATGACTCAAAGGCTGCAATGGCTGGATTTATAGTGTTCGGTGATTCTTCTTTAGGACTCATATCTATATTATTGGCTTTAATGTAGTTTATAGCTTGCTGTAATAATTCTGTTTCGTTATGATCTCTTAAATGTTCAAGGTGAGCAAGTATTGTATTACGACCTTTTGGCACCATCAACTCCATTACTTTTACTTCATCATAGGGCTCAGCCTCACGTTCTTCTAATGTTATTGCACCTTCCGGACAGTGACCAATACAGGCACCCAGGCCATCACAGAATAAATCGCTTATCAACCGGGCTTTATTATCAATAATTTGTAATGCTCCTTCATGACAGTTAGGAACGCATAGCCCGCAGCCATTACATAATTCTTCATCAATTTTAATGATAGTCCTTTTCATTCGCTTGTGGTTTTAATCAGTTCTGAAAGTTTTTTATTTTTTAGATAATCAAGAAATTCAGCAGAGAATTTATTCAAAAGACTTCCAAATACGCAAGTATCAAACGGACATCTTTCATTTTCAATGCCGCAATAATGGCCTTCGAGGGTTCCATCCATTAGTTCATAGATTTGCAGAAGATTAACCTCTTCAGGGTTAACTTTTAGTGAAAATCCACCTTGAGGACCCCGTACAGAATTAAGGTAATTATTCTTCACCAGAATTTGCATTACTTTGGCAAGATGATTCCTTGACGAATGAGTTCGGTCGGCAATTTGATTTACATTGAGCATTTCGGTGCTGTTTGCAATCATTGCCATACTATGCACTGCTATAGAAGCTGCTTCGGAAATGTTAATAATTTTTGCCACTAGGTATTTCGGTATTTGAATGCGCAAATATACTACTTTATTCAAATTGTATCTCTGTGACCTGAAAAAAAATCAGCGAAACCTACAATTATTGGTGTATGGTATTCTAATTCAGGATCTTGAAATAATAATTATTTAGAAGAGATTCTCACTCTGGGGTGGATCATATGATTGGCCGGATAAAACATTCCACAAAATGGAAGATATTAGCACATTACGATTTTAGATTAATTTGATACAACCTAATTACAACCTTATTGCAACCTAATAGCAACCTTATATAAACAATATACAATGTATAAGGTTGTAATAACCTTTTAATAATGGTAAAAGATTGTAAACTAAAATGGAAATTCAATGGAAATGGGCAGGAAATAACGAATCTGAGATTTTAACCTCAATAGGTCTGGAAATTTTACTTTTTCTCTTTTACATAAGCTGAGAGCTTATGTGACTTTAAAAAACTTATAAAGTGGGAAGAGATCTCATCTGATAATTTATTAAACGGCTCATGCCGCAAAGATCTTTTTCTTTCGGCCTTAACACTATCGAGTAGCCATTGGCCCTCGATAGCTTCATAGATATCAAGCAACGTAATTTTTTCAGGTTTTTGCTTAAGATAAAAACCCCCTCCAGGCCCTCTTTTTGAGCTTATTAGCCCTCTTTTGGCAAGCCTCTGCAGTACCTTTGCCACATGATGGCGCGAAGCACCTGTTACAAGGGCAATCATATCAATACTAAGATTAACATCAGAACCGGTTATTGCAACCATACTTCTGAATGCAATGGAGGTAGCCTGCGAAAAAGGGAATATCTGCGGCATAATACTATTGTAATGAGGCACAAAATTCGTGAATTAATTGATGGTATGCAAACGTTCAATGTATGTTGGAGGTTGTGTTTCCTTTATAGATAATCCACAAAAATTACAAGCACTAAAATAACTACCTTTGCAAACTCAAATAATAATCTAGTATAATCACGAATGTATAATATAAGAAACATCGCAATTATTGCCCACGTTGACCACGGAAAGACTACTCTGGTCGATAGGATACTTCACCAGGTAAAACTTTTCAGGGATAATCAGGAAATGGGTGAGCTCATACTTGATAGTAATGAACTTGAAAGAGAACGAGGTATCACTATCCTGTCAAAAAATGTATCAGTTAGATATAAAGGTGTAAAGATAAATATCATTGATACGCCGGGCCACAGTGATTTTGGTGGTGAAGTTGAGCGGGTGCTTAACATGGCAGATGGCGTGTTACTGTTAGTTGATGCTTTTGAAGGTCCAATGCCTCAAACCCGGTTTGTTCTTATGAAAGCACTTGCACTCAATCTTAAACCAATTGTAGTCATAAATAAGGTTGATAAGCCAAATTGTGATCCTGAAGGTGTACATGAATCAGTATTTGATCTTATGTTTAATCTTGATGCCACAGAAGAGCAGCTAAACTTTCCAACTGTATATGGCTCAAGCAAAGAAGGGTGGATGTCATCAGACTGGAATAAGCCAACTACCGATATTACCTACTTGCTCGATACTATAATTGATCACATACCTGATTATAAGTTTGAAGAAGGAAATACACAATTGCAAATCACCTCTCTTGATTATTCCTCCTATGTAGGCCGTATTGCAGTAGGGCGATTATCAAGGGGTATTCTTCGTGGTGGAATGAATGTTTCTCTCCTGAAGCAGGATGGCAGAGCTTTCAAAACCAGGATAAAGGAACTGTATGTTTTTGAAGGACTGGGAAAAGAGAAGATCAAAACTGAGGTTTATCCTGGTGAAATTTGTGCTATTCTTGGAATTGACGATTTTGATATAGGTGATACTATTGCTGACTATGAAATGCCCGAGGCACTTAAGCCGCTAAACATTGATGAGCCAACAATGAGCATGTTGTTTACAATCAATAATTCTCCATTTTTTGGAAGAGAAGGAAAATTTGTAACATCACGCCATCTCAGGGAAAGGCTTTTCAAGGAAGTAGAGAAGAATCTCGCAATGCGCATAGTGGAAACTGAATCACCCGACACGCTGGTTGTTTATGGTAGGGGTATTCTGCATTTATCAATCCTCGTTGAAACTATGCGCCGTGAGGGATACGAACTTCAATTAGGGCAACCTCAGGTAATCATAAAAGAGATCGATGGGGTTAATCATGAACCTATTGAATACCTTACAGTGCATGTTCCTGAAGCATTCTCAGGTAAAGTTATTGAACTGGTAACTCAAAGAAAAGGTGAGATTCTTACTATTGAGACAAAAGCCGATAGGATACATCTTGAGTTTTCTATTCCTTCACGCGGTATCATTGGCCTTCGTAATAATGTACTTACAGCTACTGAAGGGGAAGCAATTATGGCACATCGCTTTAAAGCTTATGAACCTTGGAAAGGTGATATTGGTGGAAGGCGTAATGGTTCACTAATAGCAATGGAAACCGGATTAGCAATTGCATATTCAATTGACAAACTACAGGATCGTGGTACGTTTTTTGTCCATCCAAACGAAGAAATATATGCCGGACAGGTTATTGGTGAGCATATAAGACCTGACGATCTGTTAATCAATGTTACAAAGACTAAGAAACTAACGAATGTCAGGGCATCAGGCTCAGATGATAAAATATTTATTGTGCCGGCAGTTAAATTCTCACTTGATGAATCAATGGAGTATATAGGAAAAGATGAATATCTCGAAGTAACTCCCCGTTCATTGAGAATGCGTAAGATTATACTTGATGAGCATGATCGTAAAAGACAACAAAAACAATAAAAGACCTATCACATGAAAAAGCTGCTTCTCGTTTCAATAGTCCTGTCATCATTCATGCTTAATAGCTGTGATATTCTTGATCAGGCTCAACAAGCTCTTGCATTTACCAAGTGCGAATTCAGGTTAGGAACTCTTACCAATACACAATTGGCAGGTGTGAACATTCATAATATGAACAGTTACCGTGATCTTAATGCTATGGACATAGCCCGTGTTGGTGCTGCATACGCAACCGGTAGCCTGCCTCTGAGTTTCACTTTAAACGTTGATATCAAGAACCCAAATGCAAAAGCAGCTTCAATGAGCAAACTTGATTGGATATTGCTAATTGATGGAGTTGAAAGGTTAACCGGGGTTACTGAAGATAGAATTTCAGTTCCGGCTAATGGAGGAACTGCTACAATGCCTATGAATTTGAAGTTTGATCTTATGAAGGTAGTTGAAGCCAAAAACCTTGAATCTCTCGCAAATTTTGCAATGAATCTGGCAGGAGTAGGTAACAGACCTTCGCGCGTAACTCTGAAAGCAAAACCAACAGTTTACGTTGGAACCAACGCAATAAGCTATCCAAACTATATAACCATTGAAAACGAGTTTTCAAGCAATTAAGCTCTGCTGTAACATGTGTAGTAACAATAGTTTAGTTTGAATTGCTTGGTCTGCATAAGACTGAAGCTCTCTGCCCAAACAATCAATCCTTAAAAGATAACCCTTGCATTTTTTATAAGATGCAAGGGTTATTTGGTTCATAAGAGTTGGGTAAATAGTTTATGTCAGGTTATTTGTAGTTTCTTCAAAAGTTTGTGTCAGGTTATTTGTAGTTTCTTCTTGAGTTTGTTGATTAAAGCCATTTCTGTTTCATCAACACCTTCATCTGTAGCAGCAATGGTCATTGCAAGCCTTATACACATGGTCTTAATGTTCTGTTGGAGGTTGCTTCCATGATGTTCAATAAAGTTGCTGAACATGTAGAAGGCATCCCGCGCGGAAACATTCATCTTTCTCAATTTCGTAAACTCAGTTCCCAAATACATTACATCGCCTGAACCGGTTTGTTCTATCTCCTGGTCAATAAAGTTGAAGATGTTTTCTACTTCTTTTTCCTTTACTTCACCGTTGGATTTCGCTACCGCATATGCCATTCTACCTATTTCAGTGTATAGCTTGTTTGTGTCCATGATTTGCTTGCTGTGTTTATATACTAAACCGCAAATTTGCTGCCATAGCTTTGAATAGTAAAATTATGGAACAGAAAGTTCTAATTATATAAAATGATAGTGTAATGGGTCAATAAACACTTGATAATTAGTATTTTAACATCCACAATTTGGGGAATAGAAATCAATTTATTTAACACAAAATGACTATTTAAAAGCACAGTTTGTAACGTTATTGGGGTTAGTGTTTGCCTGCTTAAATATGTGATAAAAGAAAAGAGGCTGTTGCATTGCAACAGCCTCTTTTTAAGGAAAAATAATTTCAATTTACCTTACACTGACCTTTTTGGTAACAACACCACGATCAGAGGTTATGTTAAGCAGGTATAAACCTTTATTAATAGAAGTTGTATTAATAACTGTTTCATTAGCTGCAACATTTGATTCATATACAACCTGACCTGCAATGTTTACAAGCTGCACCTTATTAATCTTACTGTCAGCTTTTACATTTAGAATTCCATTTGATGGGTTTGGATAAACCATAAGGTTCTCAACTACTGGTATATCATTGGTACCTACCATGAAACTGATAACGATATCATCAACTAAGAAAATGAAAGCATCATTTGATACACACTGAATAGCAACGTAAACCTCTTGTCCAATGTATGCGTCAAGTGCGTAAGTAACAAGTGTCCATTCAGTTTCAGGAGCAGTTAATGGGCCAGCAACCAACTCAAAGCTTGATGGATTGAGGTCAGTTGTTGAAACAAGTACATTATAACGCTCCAGACCGTACTGGGCTGTATATGATTTAACCCAGAATGAAATTGATGGATTTTCACCAAGAGTTACCTGAGGAGAAATGAGCCAATCATTATTAGGAGGAGTAACTGAAGCGAATACAGCGCCTAAGCGATCACCTGAATGTGGGGTCATGCCAGTAACAGGAGGAGTAGTTGCTAAAGGATTGAAAGCTATATAACTCATTGGTTCGCCTGAATGTGGGAATGTGATACCTTCAAAACCGTAGGTTGCACTTCCATCAACATCTAAAGTTGTCCAGTCGCCAAATGTAAGTGAGAAGTCTTCCTGATCTTCAAAGTCAAGTTCAATTGTGGTCATTGTACCACCACCGGTAATTTCAACTTCTACAGTGTTTGATGGTGATGATTCGCCATTCTCATAAACAGCAGTAACCATATAAGCATAAGCTCCGTTTGCGAGGTTTTCATCAACGTATGTAGTTTCCTGAACCAATGTAGCTATAGGTACAGTGTTTCTCCAAACAGTATAACCAAGGAATGTGCTTCCTAAATTAACAGGTGCATCCCATGTTAATGTTACAGTTTGATCTACAACTGTAGCTTGTAAATTGGTTGGAGGCTCAGGTGCCATTAAACTACCGGTAAATACGAACATTCCACCTTCTGTTGGACTTACACTAAATCCACCGGCCCATCCGGTTTCAGGATCAACAAAGTCGGTTGCGAGGAATTGTGTAGCTTCAGTATCAGGGAAATATTCCCAGTTGTGTCCACCATCATAAGAGAAAGCAGCACCGGTTGCGCCTGTAGCAGCACCTGTAGCAACAAATGTCATTTCTGTGCCTGGAACGTATGCAAAGTCGTTTGAAAGGGTTGGTCCTGAAGCAGATATGTTGGTCCAGGTAACACCACCATCAAAAGTTTCGGCGAAAGTACCCGAACTGCTTGCACCTTTATCTTGCGCTAAACCATGAAGTTCGTTAGCAAATTCAACATCAACATAAGTAGCACCTAAAGAAGTTGTTGAAACATCCCATGTTAATCCTTTATCGTTTGAGCGATATACCCTGCCTTTGTTAGTTCCAAACCAAATGTTGTCACCAACAGCTGAATAATAACCTACAATTCCCCATTCACCTGAAAGTGGATTAGGAATATTAGCGCCCGGTACAGCTGTCCAGGTAGTTCCACCATTTGTAGTTGTGTATAATTCGAATTCACCATTAATTGGATCACCTTGTGCAAAACCGTTGTTTGCATCAAAAAAGTGAACAACATTGGTGAAAGATGCTGCATTATTGAACAGAGCAGTTGCCTGATGTGTCCAGGTAGCACCACCATTAGTGGTTTTATAAATACCTTGTGGATTAGTACCTGAGGTTTTATACATGGCAGCATAAGCTGTATTGGCATCAATACCAAATATCATGGCAAACTCAAGGCCGGCGGCGTTATTAACAACGCCAGGAACCCATAATTCACCACCATTCACAGTGCGGGTAAACTCTTGAATTACAGCAGTTCCACCTGATCCGTCATAAGCTGTAGCCCATACTACCTGATCGTCAACTGCGTGCAAATACTTAATACCCCTTGACGCTGCAGTGAAACCTGAAGCCTGAGGTAACCATTGAGCCATGGAAGTATACGAAATAGCTACCAAAGCAATTAGAGTAAATAATTTTTTCATAATTCTGATTTTTGGTTAAACGTTTTAATTGATTGAGCAAATATAAAAAACTCAGTGAATAATTCATGCTTATAAACTGATTATATTTATTAACACCTCTGATGATTATTTTAATCCCCCGCTAATGGGCATTTTTAAATAAAGATTGTTTAGTCAATTGTCTTAGTAATTCATAGTAAGTTGTCTAAGTAATCTGTAGTAGCCCTCAAGGTACAAACACCCGAATCATGATTTGGTTTAATAACCCGGTATCTAATTGCCTTTGCCTTTGCATAACCGGAATTTGTTAATTTTGCAGATTAATTACAAAGAAAACAATAGAGTAACAGAAATCAGAGGAAACATAAATCAGAGGAAAATATTATGTTTGAGAATTTAAGTGATAAACTGGATAGAGCCTTTAAAACTCTAAAAGGACAAGGATATATAACTGAAATTAACGTTGCTGAAACACTCAAGGATGTTCGGAAAGCATTACTTGATGCCGATGTTAGTTATAAAGTAGCAAAGCAATTTACTGATACTGTTAAGGAGAAAGCTTTTGGTGCTGAAGTACTAACTGCAGTTTCACCAGGTCAGTTAATGGTTAAAATTGTACATGATGAACTAGCCGGATTAATGGGTGGTGAAAATGTAGATATTAACCTGAAAGGTGCTCCGGCTGTAATTCTAATTGCCGGGTTACAAGGTTCAGGAAAAACAACTTTTTCAGCAAAGCTTGCTAATTACCTTAAGAACAAGAGAAATCGTAAAGTTTTGCTGGTTGCAGGCGACGTATACCGCCCCGCAGCTATTGAGCAGTTAAAAGTACTGGGTGAGCAGGTTAATGTAAAAGTATTTACTGTTGAAGGTAGTACTGACCCTGTTTCAATCGCCAAACAGGCCATTGCACATGCTAAAGAATATGACATCAATACCGTAATCATTGATACTGCCGGTCGTTTGGCTATTGATGAGCAGATGATGAAAGAGATTGCAGCCATAAAACAGGCTGTGAATCCTCAGGAAACACTGTTTGTTGTTGATTCTATGACCGGTCAGGATGCTGTGAACACTGCCAAAGCGTTTAATGACAGGTTGAATTATGATGGTGTTGTGCTGACTAAGCTAGATGGTGATACCCGCGGTGGTGCTGCTCTTACAATAAGGTCAGTTGTTGATAAACCTGTTAAGTTTGTTGGTCTGGGTGAAAAGATGGATGCCATTGATATTTTCTATCCTTCCCGTATGGCTGACAGAATCCTCGGCATGGGTGATATAGTTTCCCTTGTTGAGAGGGCACAAGAGCAGTTTGATGAAGATCAGGCTCGCAAACTTCAGCAAAAGCTTATAAAGGACCAATTTAACTTTAACGACTTTATTACCCAGATCAAGCAAATCAAGAAAATGGGTAATGTAAAGGACCTTATTGGTATGATACCCGGTATGGGCAAGGCACTTAAGGATATTGACATTGATGATGATGCTTTCAAGGGCATTGAAGCTATGATTTCTTCCATGACACCTGCTGAACGTGAAACCCCCTCTCTCCTTAATGGTAGCAGACGGAAACGCATAGCACTTGGAAGTGGTACTGATATAGCAGAAGTTAACAGGCTCATCAAGCAATTTGACGATACACGTAAGATGATGAAGATGGTGTCAGGTGGAGGTGGCAAAAACGCGTTGAATGCAATGCGCAATATGCAGAAGATGTCATCAGGAAGAAAACGTTAATGTTCAGTATTTGTGAGTATTGCAGTATGTTACGATAAATATACCTACTGGCTATAAACCGCTTAATCATCCTATAGAGGACGAATTAATTAGACTTGAGATTGAATTTATTAGACTTAAAGATCAAAATTAGCCTTAAGGATGAAATTAAACATGAAGATGAAATATTAATTGACCACAGAATGAATTAATAGCTTAGAGAATGAAATTAATAGACGGCAAAAAAGTAGCAGAAGAGATTAAAAAAACATTGGCAAGCCAGGTTGCTGAAATGATTGATGCAGGAGATGATCCTCCACATTTGGCAGCCATACTTGTTGGTGAAGACCCTGCCAGTCAAACATACATAGCCAGTAAAGAAAGAGCCTGTAAAAGTGTAGGATTTACCTCAAGTATCTACAGATTTCCTGATAATGTAACCCAGCAGAAACTGATGGAAGTGATTGACTTCCTGAATGATGATCCTGATGTTAATGGATTTATAGTGCAACTGCCTTTGCCCGCGCATATTGATTCAAATGCTGTGCTTCAGAGAATAAACCCTGCCAAAGATGTTGATGGATTCCATCCTGTTAATATTGGCCGACTTGTTTTGGGATTGCCAGCCTATCATCCTGCAACTCCCGCTGGCATCATGATGTTGCTTGAACACATGAACATTGAAACTTCGGGCAAGCACTGCGTTGTATTGGGAAGAAGCAACATCGTTGGTACTCCAATCAGCATACTCATGTCGCGCAAAGGTAATCCCGGTGATAGTACCGTAACATTGTGCCATAGCAAAACCCGCAACATTGAGGAAATAGCCAGTCAGGCTGATATACTGATTGCTGCAATTGGTAAGCCTGGTTTCGTAAATGAAAACATGGTAAAACAAGGTGCTGTTGTGATTGATGTTGGCATTCACCGAATTGATGACAGTTCAGAGAAAGGATATCATCTTACAGGCGATGTAGATTTTGACAGGGTAGCAAGTAAGTGCAGTTATATTACCCCGGTTCCCGGAGGCGTTGGCCCAATGACTATTATTGGGTTATTAATCAATACAATGAAATCATTCAGGAAAGAGATTTATCAATAATCTTTTCCATTATGGGTTTTCCTTTCTATCTTCGGCCGGTATTGTACTTTCTCTTACCGGCCTTGCTTTTACCCGCCATAAGCTGGGCACAACAGGAAGGATGCACTGATTCACTGGCATTAAATTTTGACGTTAATGCTGTTATGAATGATGGCTCATGTACCTATGCTGATTTCAATCTAAAATTCCGGAGAGCTGTATCAAAAATGCCTGCATCTATAAACGAAAGCTCAGGCTTGATCTGGTGGCGTAATTGCTATTGGACTCATAATGATAACGGCGGAAAGAATGAAGTATACTGTCTGGATTCAATTACCGGAACTATCAAACAAACAATCAGTATTAAAGATGCCACTAATAATGACTGGGAGGACATGACTCATGATGAGGACTATATCTATATCGGCGATTTTGGTAATAATTTTGGTAATCGATCTGACCTATCAATATATAAGGTTGCAAAAATTGATATTCCAGTTAATGGTGATACAATAGTTGACTGTGAGAAAATCAATTTCAGCTATGCCGATCAGAGAGAATTCACCGCCAGAAACCTGAACAATGATTATGATTGCGAGGCAATGACTAGCTTCGGCGACAGCTTGTATCTTTTCACAAAAAATTGGATTACTTTTACTAGCAGGTTATATGCTATGCCCAAAAAACCAGGTAGTTATTACATATACCCTATTGATGAATATAATATTAATGGACTTGTAACAGGTGCTTGTTTTGATGCTGATAGTCGCAGAGTAGTATTGTGTGGATATCATAATTACATTCCTTTTATTGTGATATTTAGTGATTACTGGCGTAACGATTTTTTTGGTGGTAATAAGCGAAGGATTAATTTTGAAAATCATTTTGCAACTCAAACTGAAGCTATTACATTCATTAGGGATAATACGTATTCTATTTCTTCTGAGAGGACAAGGATTAGAAAGTCGAGAATTTATAATATTGATTTGACTGAGATTTATTGATATTGCATGTGATTTTTATGCTGGCAGCAAATGTAATCGGTATGCTTATCTTTCTCCTCATAACGTCTGATGGTAATGACAATGCAAAGTGTTTGCTAGCTATATTTTTGATAAGCTGCATAGTTTTATGCCAGGATTTAATAAACAGCATAGTATTTGTAAGCTTAAATATAGAGATGGAATAAACAGAAAAGTATTTGTAACCTGGATATAACTATTTGCAAATGAACAAGAAGCTCTTCACCTGTTTACTCACAATTGTGCTATTTAGCTATAATCTGTACAGTCAGGATAGTAAAAATAGCAAAGCTGTCAAGCAACATAGCCGGGCATTGCAATACTACAATGCAGCAGCTTATGACGAAGCACTGGTTGAGGTAGAGAAGGCCATAAAAGCAGATAAGAATCATATACAATCATGGCTGTTGGCGGGCGACATACAATCACTTAAAGGTGATAAACAGAAGGCTATCAACAGTTATAAAGCTGCTATTGCAATTGACTCTACTTTCTTTGTTCCGGCATATTATATTCTTGCCAATCTCCTTTTCGACCAGCATGAATACAATGAGAGTATTAAATATTACACTCAGTATTCTAAATATCCACGTATCAAGGATGCTGAAAAGGTACGTTTGAATAAAAACCTTGAAACTGCTAAGTTCAGACTTCATGCCATAAATAATCCTGTTCCTTTTAAACCGGTTAACATAGGTGCTAATGTGAATACTGCAGGCTATGAGTTTGTGAATTACATAAGTCCCGACCGCAGCCGACTATATTTCACCCGCAGAATGATGACAGGTGAAAGGCGTGATGAACAGTTTTTTTATTCTCAGAATATTGCTGATACCGCATGGAGCCATTCAATAGATATAGGGCCTCCTATTAACACTGAAGGTGACGAAGGGGCAATGACCTTGTCGCCCGATGGGCAGTATCTGTTTTTTTCAGGATGTAATAATATAGATGGTTACGGCAGTTGCGATCTCTATGTTTCACGACTACTTGGCGACAGATGGGGAGAACCGGTGAATCTCGGACCAGTAGTTAACTCCTCATCCTGGGAGTCGCAACCCAGCTTCTCATCTGATGGTCGTACACTTTATTTTGTGAGTAATAGATCAGGAGGAAAGGGAAGCAGTGATATCTGGATAACGCAGCTTCAAAATAACGGTGAATGGTCAGCGCCATACAATGCCGGTGATGTTATAAATACCAACGAAGCAGAAAGAGGTCCTTTCATTCACCCTGATGGCGTTACACTATATTTTTCTTCTAAAGGCCATTTAGGTATGGGGCAAGGTGATATTTTTTACTCAACCCTGCAAGGGGAGGAGTGGTCAAAGCCTGTTAACATAGGTTACCCTGTAAATTCAGAAGATGATGAAGTAACCATGATAGTTGATAATGAAGGACGATATGCCTATTATTCATCAGCTAAAGAAGAAGGATTCGGACTCACTGACATATACCAGTTCGAGTTGCCCAAAACTGCAAAGCCCGGAAGAGTTTCGTATATGAAAGGCATTGTTTATGATAGTATAACCAAAAGCCCATTACAGGCTCAGATCAGATTGCTTGACATACAAACTGGTGACACTATCATTGAATCGACATCAAATAGGAGCAATGGAGGATATTTTCTTGTAATCCCTTCAGGTCAAAATTATGCACTTAATGTTGAACGCAAAGGCTACCTATTCTATTCTGCCCACTTCCAATTAAAAGGTGAGAATACACTTATGGACCCTTTTGTTAAAGATATTCCATTGAAGCCAATAAGGGAGGGTGAATCAATTGTATTGCGTAATATCTTCTTTGCCACTGATAGTTTTAATTTATTACCTGAATCGAAAGCTGAGCTTGACCATCTTGTTAAAATAATACAAGCCAATAAGGGAATGATAACTGAAATAAGCGGACATACAGATGATGTTGGTTCTGATGAATACAATATGGTTTTATCAGAGAAACGTGCCATGTCAGTATACACATATCTGGTAAAAGCGGGTATTGAACCTTCAAGATTGAGATATAAAGGATACGGCAACACGAAGCCTGTTGCCACAAATGATTCTCCAGAAAACCGGGCACTCAACAGACGCACTGAAATGCTGATTATTCAGCTGAATTAATTCTGCTTGAAGAACTACTTCATGAATTAATTTGGTTCCTGAAATAATGTAATTGCCTAATTTTGCCGGGATGATATTACTTATGGTACGAATACTCCTGACAATCATCTTCTTGCTCGCATTTCTTTTGCGTTTACCTGCACAAACGATATTTGAGCAGAGCGACACATCAAGATATGTGTTCTCCTATGTACCTTACGAACGAAGCACTAACAATAAGGTAATCAATCAACTTGCACTTGCTCACCTGAAGGTGCCTGAAAGAACCTCATTCACTTATTCCTTCAGGCATAGGTTAAGCATTAATTTCAGAAACAGCGATTCACTCTTCATAATGCTCGATGTTAAGTCACTTAATGTGACCGGCGATAAACTTATAAAGGATTTTGATATTCAAAAACTGCTCAGGCCTTCACGTTATGAAATTTCCATTAGCATAGAAGACCCACTTTCAGGCACGGTATATAATGAATCAAAGAAGGTAGTAATGGACAATGGTATTGTTCAGGTTGCATCAATACCCGATTCAATCTGGAAAGATGGTGTTAAGGCAGAATTACATATCAAAAATGTTAGCTTTACTGAGGAAGATTACAGGAAAATAGAACTTGAATTAACTGCTATCAGAGATTACTACGCGTCGGCAGCATTAGGAGATTCCCTATTAAAAAACATACAGAAAGAGAGAAAGAAGCATACAAGTTTCAGCAATGTTATTAAGTTATATGTCACGTCTGTAAAAGGACTATATCTTCTCAATCAATCAATTAACCAGGAATCTGTAATTGTTCCCGGTCGTGATCCTTTAAACATAGCCTCCCGAAATAAATTAATCCAATACAATTTTGAAGAATACATAAGTCATTTAACCACATCGCGCCAACCCCTCTTCACAGGTAATGTGTATAAAGAATTTGCCGGTGCGTATGTTCAAAGTTTAAAGGATGCAAACAAACTATCACAAAAGGTAGATTACTACAGCAGCCCATTCTTCTATAAGCTTTACAGCAATTCAATAACCTCCTCACAATTATTAAAGGCTGAAGAGCATTTCCTTACAGAAGTAAAACGCCGGGGTTTTAAGGATTTTAATGCAACCCGGCTCATGAACGAAATAATGCACAAGTATATATCAGAAAGTGAAGTTTTATTAGCTGAAGACAGATACCTTGAAGCTGTTGACCTTTTGGCAGGTGCACAAAAGCTTAAAAACCTTTCACCTTATGACCAGGTATCAGGTGAAGTTGAAGATGCATTAGCCTATGCAAGGAAGGGGCTGATATATTCCTACACTGAGATTATGCAAAAGGCACTTGATAAGAATCTTGTTTCTTTGGCAGAGAAATATTTAATAGAAGTTGAGAATTACATTACCCGGTATGAAATGACCAACACTGAAACAGGTCCCTTCAGGGAAATATATATCAGAATGGCTGATATTCATGCCCAACTTGGTAGAAATGCTTACAATAAGAATGACTTCCATTTATCACTTGCAGAATACACCAAAGCACTTGAGCTGCTTAATGGGTTTAATAGCGGTATCAGGCCAAAAATTACTGATGGAATCTTTATGGCTGTTCGATCAATTTACAACAACTCCATCAATGAAGTTGATATGCTATTACATCAGAATAAATTTGCGGATGCTGAAGCACTCCTTATAAAAGCCGAACAATTTGCACTTGAACATCCCGGGTTCTTTCCTGACAAATATCAGGTTTTTACACTGAAATACAGAATTGCAGCATTAAAGTATAATGCAATTCTTGCCGACTTGCAACTCAAAGAGCATCAAAATGTTACTGAGCATATGCTTGCTGATCTGATTGAGGCCAATGACTTACGCAAAGAATACGATTTGCCCGATTATGAGAAGCTTGATGAGTTAAAAATTAGCATTGGAATCAAACATGTGAATGATTTGTTTTCAAAGGGTAGATTGAAACACTGGGCTTCACAACCAGATAGTGCTTTAATATTAGCTAGCTCTGCCCATGCTATAGCAACACAGTTAAATTTAAATTATCTGGATGAAGTTAAAACACAATATACAGAGCTTTTAGCCCAGGCTGGTGCAACATTCTGCAATGAAGCAAAAGAAGAGTTCATATCACTACTGGATCAGGCTGACCTGCTTTTTCTGGAAAATAAATTCACTGAAGCACTCAATAAAACCAATCAGGCACGTGAACTTGTATATTTAAAATCATCCTGTGGTTTAACTACTTTGCCAATCAATAAGCTTTTGTCAAAATATCAGAACCATATTAAGTGGCACGAATTGATATCTCAGGCTTTGGTGCATATTGAGGCAAATGAATTCCAGCAATCAACTCAATTGATCCAAAAAGCTGAATCCATTCATACATACTATAAGCTTGGCACTTCCGGAATTGCAAACATTGGGTACTTTGATCTTGCAATTGAATCAAACAACACTGAACTTCTGAAGCATGCAATAGGAAATCAGATATCTAAACGAAAGTTTGAAGAGGCATTTCAACTACTGGAACGTCTCAGGCTAAATGGAGTCAGTGCTGAAGAGTCTGCTCATCTTCAGGAAACATTAGCAAGAAATTTAGCATTACAAGATAAGGCAGCGAATACTAATCTTGATGTAAACAACAAGCTTGAATCATATACGAAGGGTATTAAGTGGTACGCACCTTTTGATTTAGTGTACAAATATTATACAAAGTCAGAAAATAGCACTAAGCTCATTTTTAATCGTTTAGGCCTTTAACTGCTAAAATCTACCCCGGACATTATGTAGAATCAGTCCAAATGCCTTCATTAATTCCATCAATATACACCTCTAGTTGTTATATTTGCGTAAGAAAAAAACCATTGTTTAACTTACGAAAATATAATCATGGATCTGTTACTTATAAGCAATTCAACTAATCCCGGTGAAGATTACCTGGGATGGCCTCAACAGGAAATAAAGGAATATCTGCAAAAAAGAAATATTAAGCGTGTACTTTTTATTCCATTTGCCGGTGTTACATTTAGTTATGACACATACGAGGAAAAAGTAAACAAAGTGTTCAGCAGTCTGGGCTTTGAAATATATTCTGTTCATAAACAGCCCGATCCTTTGAAAGCAGTTGAAGAAGCTGAAGCCATAGCAGTAGGAGGGGGGAATACTTTCCACCTCGTGAGGGAAATGCAGAAGCTTGGGCTTATGGATGCAATCCGTGAAAAGGTAAAAAACGGTACACCTTATATGGGATGGAGCGCAGGATCAAATGTTGCATGCCCAACTTTACGCACAACCAACGATATGCCTATCGTGGAGCCTGAAAGTTTCAATTGTATGGGATTAATTCCTTTCCAGATAAATCCACATTACCTTGATGCCCATCCAACAAACCATGGTGGCGAAACAAGAGAACAGAGAATTGAGGAATTTTTGGTTGCCAACCCTGATATGTATGTTGCCGGACTTAGAGAAGCAACCTTGTTGTTACTTGAGAACGGGAAGCTATCCTTAAGAGGCAGGCATCCGATGAGAGTTTTTAAGAATGGAAAGCAGCCTGTTGAACTGGAACCGGGATCAGATCTGCAGTTCCTGGTTCCGTTGGAACCAAATGCTTGATCAGTAAATGCATTGGTTAAGTGGCAGAATACACAGCTTAAAACACTGAAAGCAACTACATAAACGACTGAACGCATTGCTCAAGTGATATAAATAAAGAGTCCGAATGTCTTAATTGTTAGTATTTGAAATTTATTATAATGATGTTTAAAGAAATCGATCACTATATCCGCCAACTCATTTAAAATTAACATAAAACTTATCAATTATGACATTCGATTTACCTCCATTACCATTCGCAACCAATGCGCTTGAGCCGGTTATCAGCGCTAACACATTAAGCTTTCATCACGGTAAACATCACCAGGCTTATGTGAATAATCTCAACAATCTCATCAAGGGTACTAAGTTTGAGAATAACTATGATCTAGAGCAGATCATTATGGAGTCAGATGGTGGCATATTCAACAATGCTGCCCAGGTATGGAACCATACATTTTATTGGGATTCATTGGGAAAAGAATCAAGAGGACCGCAAGGCAGGTTACTTCAAGCCATAGAAAAAGACTTTGAATCTTTTGATAAATTCAAAGAGCAATTCTCTGATGCAGCAGCTAAACTATTTGGTTCAGGCTGGGCATGGCTTGTTAGTGATACTTCAGGCAATTTAAAGATCGTTCAAACATCAAATGCTGCCAATCCAATGACTGATGGGTTCAAACCTTTACTTACCTGTGATGTTTGGGAGCATGCTTATTATCTTGATTATCAAAACCGTAGACCTGATTATATCAAGAGTTTCTGGGATATTGTGAATTGGGAGCAAGTTGCTGCCCGATTCCAATAATCACTATTTCTGTTCCAAACTGAGCCACCTTAATTAACGCATAAATTATTAAGGTGGCTAGTTTATACTCCTAAAGTAGAACGAGGTCAATCTGTCATTACACCTCGGGATATTTTGAGGATCAGATTATACTTGCTGAGCTGTATTTAACCTTAAAGTATTCAGAGTTGAACAGGTTTCATAACTGATTTGCTGGTTTTGAATTTTTTTTTAAAACTTGCGTTAAAACGGTGATTATGTGGAAGGCAATATGTATATTTGGCACATAATGTATCCATGTTTCATACCCTAAAAAACGCTTATGAAAAAAAGACTTCTACTCTCATTCTTTGTATTGGCAGGTTTATACCTCCAGGCTCAGCAAGTTTTAAATGAACAATTCAATGGTTCATTTCCACCAACCGGCTGGTCAATTGATGCGCACGCTGCAAACTGGAGTGCTGAGCAATCTGCAACTGCCGGTGGCACTGCTCCTGAAGCATATATGTCATGGTCGCCTGAATTCAATGGTGCTACACGGCTAATATCACCTGCGCTGGATCTTACAGGTGAATCAACCTTATTGCTTCAATTCAAGCATTTTATTGATCATTATGGAGGATCATACCAAATTGGTGTTGCAACCCGTTCAAATGGCGGTGCATGGACCAATGCATGGACTCAAACTGTTACAACCAGTATCAGTGCAAAAACTGTAATGGTTCCTATTACTGATGCTAATATTAATAGCTCATCATTTCAGTTTTGCATCTTCTTCTCAGGAAATAGCTATAACATTAATTCATGGTCAATTGATGATATTGTTCTAAGCATTCCTTCTGAACTTGATGGTGCTGTAATTGCACTGGATGTTCCAACTTATTTTCTTGGTTCAGCTGACGTAAAAGGAACCATAGCCAACTTTGGTACAACACCTATAGTATCTTTCAACCTGAACTGGCAACTTAATGATGGTGAAGTTCACAATGATATTGTTGTAGGTCAAAACCTTGCATTGGGTCAAACCTATAATTTTATTGCTGATGAGCAAGTTACACCAGGGCCGGGCGTTCATACGCTAAAAGTATGGGTGTCAACAGTTAACGGAACCACTACTCCTGATGACGTTCCGGCAAATGATACACTTTCAAAAATATTGAGAATACCTACTCAAACAGTTGCCCGCGTACCTATGTTTGAAGAATTTACGAGTTCAACGTGCGGTCCATGTGCTTCATTCAACAATTCAACATTTAATCCCTTTATAGCTCAAAATGGTGAAAATATCGTTTTAGTGAAATACCAAATGAACTGGCCAGCACCGGGTGATGACTATTATACTGCTGAAGGTGGAGTTAGACGGGACTATTATGGTGTTAATGCCGTGCCAATGCTTTATGTAGATGGAAAGAATGCTCCAACTACATCTGCCGGTGTAAATGCTGCCTTTAATAATTCACTCAACAAGCCGGCGTTTGTTGAAATCTCTTCATATTATTCTATCGATGGGGATGTTCTTGATATCAGAGGCCAATTTGTGAGCTACACAGATCTTGCTAATGCAACCTTACATATTGTTGTTTTCGAAGGAATGACAACTCAGAATGTTGGTAACAACGGCGAAACTCAGTTCCACCATGTTATGATGCGGGTTTTACCTAATGGTAATGGAACTAATCTGGAAGCAGTTCAGGCTGAAGTGCCATTTACATTTGAGCAAACCGTTAACATGTCATCTTCTTTCGTTGAAGAAATGAGCGATCTACAGGTTGCAATCTTTCTTCAGGATAATGCTACCAAAGAAATATTCCAGGCAACTTATGCCAATTTAAGTGGAGTAAACGTGGTAAATAACGATTTGACCAAATTATCAATCTATCCCAATCCGGCAAAAGAAAACATCAATATCACAATACCTGAATCCTTTGGCAATAAAGTAAAAATTGAAGTGATTAATTCTACCGGTATTGTTGTAATGGCAAAAGAAATGAGTACCCAAAACGGAATACTCAAAATAGCTAATGTATTCCCTAAAGGACTTTACACTGTTAAAGCTATTGGACAGATGCAAAGTGCAACCGGAAAATTTATTAGCGTACGATAGTGAATAAGTGGGTATATAATCATAAATATACATACATTTATACCCACTTATTTATCACTCTTAACATAGTAATAATTAACAATCAGCCAAAGATGAAAAAACTTTTACTCATTATTTTCGGAGCATTTCTATTAAGCAGTGCCAATGCACAGGTATTGTTTGAAGAAACCTTCAGTGCAGGTGCTATACCTGTTCCGGGATGGCTTATAATGGGCAATTCAGCGAATTTCGCAAATCCGGTTTCCAATATAGCCGGAGGTACTGCTCCTGAGCTAGTATTTGATAATGATCCGGTATTTCCTAACACTACCATGCGTATAATCTCTCCGCAGATCAATACTACCGGTAGTACTCAACTTATCATAAGGTTCAAGCATATGTTTGAGCATGTATCAGGTAATACCACTGCTGTTACTCTTAAGCTGGAAACCAGATCGGGAACCTCAGGTACATGGAATACTGTATGGACTGCAAGTCCTACCGCAAATATAGATGCACAGGGCTTAAATGTGTTGGTTAATAACGCTAATGTTGGTACCGCAAACTTTCAGCTAAGTTTTGTAATTACCGGTTCCAGCCAAATTATGAAGAACTGGTTTATTGATGATGTTATTGTGTTGAAACCTTTAGCACTTGATGGTGCTATCTCTTCTGTCAACCTGCCATCTTTATTCACTGGGATACAACCCATTGAAGGAGAATTCAGCAATCTGGGAACTACCGCTGTTAATTCTATTGATGTTAACTGGAAAGTAGATGATGGTGATGTTCACACTACCAGCTATACCGGACTAAATGTTCCACTTGGCGGTTCTGCTCCTTATATATCAGCTGATTCTATGGATCTTCCTGAAGGAAACTATGATCTGTATGTATGGGTATCCAACGTAAACGGAGTATCTTTAGATGATGATCCATTAAATGACACACTGGTACGTGAGTTATCCATTCCTGACAGGATTATTTATTACATACCATTCTTTGAAGAATTTACCAGCTCAACTTGTGGGCCATGTGCAACGTTCAATAATGGTGTGTTCAATCCATTCCTTGCCCAGCATGATGACGATGACCTCACACTTATTAAATATCAGATGAACTGGCCAGGTTCAGGTGATCCTTATTACACTGCTGAAGGTGGCACACGCCGTACATATTATGGTGTTAATGCTGTTCCTGATCTTTATGTTGACGGAAATAAAGTAGCAACTTCAGCTTCTGGGGTAAATGGTGCTTATAATGCAACTTCCGGAACAATGGGAACAGTTTTCATTGAGTCAACTCATGAAATCCAGGGTAACAATGTGATCATTGATGCAAATGTAACGCCTTATGCTAACTACAGCAATGTTAAAATTCACATCTCCGTGATTGAAAAAATGACTACCCAGAATGTTGCTACTAATGGTGAAACCCAATTCCATCATGTGATGATGAAAATGGTGCCAAATGCCAATGGTACTTCCGCTGAACTGGTTAATGGACAAACAATCTCTCTGAAACATACCGTAAACATGACTTCAACTAATGTTGAAGAAATGGATGACCTTATGGTTGCCATTTTTATTCAGGAAGCAAGTAAAAACATTCTTCAATCAGGTTACTCACTTGAAGTTGGGGCTACAATATCATCAAGTATTCCTGATGAAGCAATCAATGTGCCTGTTGATCAGCCTATTATTATCAGTTTCTCACAACCTGTTCGTATGATAGGTGGTCAGGCTATAACTAATGCTAATGTAGCAAGCGTAATCTCCTTTAAGGAAGGTGATGCCAGTGGTGCTGCTGTTGGATTCGTTGCAACGATCAATGATGCAAAAACCCAAATTACTATCACTCCACAGCCAAACTTAAAGTACTTACAGAGATATTATCTGAACGTATTACCTGTTGAGAATTACTCTTCTACACCAACCGTGAGTTATGTAACAAATTTCACTACAAAACTAAACGTTGGAGTAATTGAAAATCCTGTAGTTGAATTTTCAGTATATCCAAATCCTGCTAATTCAATGCTGACTATCAGCAATGTTAGCAATATCAGGACCGTTGAGATTTACAGCATCGTTGGTAACCTTATCAGGTCAATTGAATTGAATAACAATGTAGGACAGCATACAATTAATGTAAGCAACATGCCTGCAGGTGTTTATATCATGAAAGCAAAAGGTGTTCAGACCGAAAAAGCAGTGAGATTTATCATTTCGAGGTAATATTGACCTTATTGTAATTTATTTGTGAAATGTTGTAGAGACAGGGCATGCCCTGTCTCTACGTTTATTGCCATGACCATAATATTTGCATACCATGAATCATAATCTATTGATTCAATACCAGCGCCTTCTTTATGTGGTTAATATTTTTGTAATACCACAACGCAACCAGCAGGCACAAGAGTGATGTAACAACAAGGGTGCTCTGAAGCGATGTGAATTCAGTTATACTTCCTAAAAGGATGCTGCCAATGGGTGTGAAGCCCATAAACGACATACTGTACAAAGCAACAATCCTTCCTCTCATATTTTCATTAACCATTGTTTGCAGCAAGGTATTGCAGGAAGCAAACAACACCACCATACCAAAGCCGGTTACAACCATGGCAATCATTGATAAGTATAGGGTTTCAGAGAGGGTAAATACACCAAGTCCTATGCTGAACATCAATGCGGAGGTTAGTATTACTGAGGGGAACCTGCTGATTGATGACTGATTTGCCAAAAGCAGTGCTCCTGTTAAAGCACCCGCACCCAAAGCTCCGGTTAGTATACCAAGGGTTTTTGAGTCTCCTCCTAATATATCCTTAGCAAATACCGGCATAAATACCTGGAATGGCAGGCCAATAAAGCTCACAATAATTACCATAATAATCAGTATTTGCAGATGTTTAGTTTCATAGGCGTATTTGAAGCCGCCAAGCAGATCTGACAGAACTGAATTATGCTCAAGGCTCTTGACTATTCGTGGAATATTCATCGCAAGCAACGAGGCAATTACAGCTATGTAGCTTAAACCATTCACCAAAAAGCAAACTCCTTCACCTGCATAGGCAACAAGAAACCCGCCAATTGGAGGGCCTATGAACCTTGCTGAATTATACATAGTTGAATTTAGTGCAATGGCATTGGGCAGATCCTTCCTGTCGTCTATCATATTTACCAGGAACGCATGGCGGTAAGGATTGTCAATAGCATTTGCTATACCATTTATTACTGCTCCAATTATAATAATCATAACTGTAATCCTGTCGGTTAGGACAAGATAGGCAAGTAAAAGTGCAATTATCATTGAAACCGCCTGGGTCATTATCAACACGCTCCGACGCTCAGTTTTATCGGCAAACACCCCGGCTACAGGGGTAATGAAAAACGACGGTATTTGGGCAGCAAATCCAACAACACCAAGCAACAATGCTGAATCAGTCAATCTGAATACCAGCCATCCCATAGCAATGTTTTGTATCCAGTTGCCAGGCAGTGAAATTATCTGTCCAAAGAAGAATAACCTGAAATTACGGTGCCTGAGTGATTTAAAAGTTTCCATTGCCTGTGTAAGCTATCAACTTGAAAACCACCTTCAATGTTTCCATCGTTTATGTGACCACAACCAGTTCACAGGAGTTGCATGGATATCTGCTTCAAGAAGCCTTGCATACTCCTTAATTATCTGAACTTCATAATCCATAGGAATATCGTCTACTTCAATCGGAATAAATCGCACAGAATAATTGCCGCGACTCACTTTCCTTATGGAGATATATACTACAGCAGCCTTTGTTGCCCTGGCAAGTTTAGCTCCTCCTGTAAAAAATGTGGTACTTTGATTAAGAAACATGAACTCATGCGCGTTCTCAACTTTTGCCGGTGACTGATCACCAATGAAAATATACAATGATGTGCTGGTCTTGTTACTTAGTATATACCTTGCGGCATTTGACATAGCGAGCAGCTTCATCCCGAACTTTAGCCTTATGCGTGTCATAACTCCCTCGGCCTGCTTATTCCTTAGAGGTTTATAAAGCGTATAGCATGAAAACGGATACAGAGCAGGCACAATGCTCAGCCACTCCCAATTACCGATATGCCCTGTGAGCCCTATAATATTTTTACCTGAATTATGGTATTCCATAAGAAGCTCCGGATTTTCAACCATGAACCTCCTCTTTAGCTCATCGGCAGGCATACTGATGCTTTTAACAACTTCTGCAAAGACATCTGTGAAATGTAGGTAGAAAGCATCAGCCAAAACTAAAATTTCCTTGTATTTAAGGTTAGGAAATGAGCGACTTAAGTTCTGAATTATAACATTACGGCGATAACCGACTATATTTCGCAATACAAAAGAGAGGAATTTTGAAATGCCATATAGCCAATTGAGTGGCAGGTAGCTGATCAACCGGGCTATGAAAAAGAGCAGAGAAGATAGGAATCGTTTAATCATTCCTTATGCTCAACCAATTGATAAAGAGATAATTTGGTTAGTGATCCGGAGGCGACTCGAACGCCTGACCCGCAGCTTAGAAGGCTGCTGCTCTATCCAACTGAGCTACCGGACCGTCAATAAAATAACAACAAACTATGTGAATCATGTGTTATTTTACGGGACTGCAAAGGTACTAAAAACTCCGAAAGTTACTATTATAGTCGAAAATTTATGCTCCTTTTTAAGGAAAAAATGCACTTTTGATGTTTTTATGCAATTACTTTTTTAAGATTTAGAGATAAAACTTAAATTGCATCAAGATTTATTACTACTTTCGCTAAGCAATCGAGGTGCATAAGTCAAAAACCCCATGAAACAACTACTGTTTACGGAATTTCAAAACAATACTGCAGGTAAGACCTACGATTGGGCAGGTAAGTCAATCCTGATTGCCGAAGACACCGATTGCAGTTTCCTATATCTGAAGACTATTTTACGCCATACCAATGCTGAGATATTATGGGCTGCCTCAGGGCATGAGGCCATTAATATGGTACGCGAGCATAAAAACATTGACATTGTGCTTATGGATATCAATATGCCGGGCATTAATGGCTTTGATGCTACCATGGCAATCCACAGTATTAAGGAAGATCTGCCGGTTATAGCTCAAACAGCTTATGTATACGACAATGAAGTTGAGTTATGCTATGCTTCTGGCTGTATTGATTACATCGCCAAGCCAATCGACAAACAGATGCTTTTAGAGAAAATAGGCAACTTTTTGGGTGCTGGAGTGTCCTCCAAAGGGCTTTATATCCCTTAATTCATAAATTTCTCTAAAATATTCCATAATTCTTCACATTTTATTTGGTAATTAGGATTCCTTTCGTACTTTTGCACTCCCGTTTGGTGAGGTGGGTGAGTGGCTGAAACCAACAGTTTGCTAAACTGTCGTACTGGAAACGGTACCGGGGGTTCGAATCCCCCCTTCACCGCCAAGTGAAGAGGATTGGAATAAAGATTTTTCGGGGCGTAGCGCAGCCCGGCTAGCGCACCTGGTTTGGGACCAGGGGGTCGAAGGTTCGAATCCTTTCGCCCCGACAAAAACCCCTGTAATCGCAAGATCTACAGGGGTTTTACTTTTTATATAAGATTATGTCCTTTTATTTCGACCTGCTGAAGGCCTTTCAGGGTTAAGGCTTATCAATGGAATAAAAGTATTTACATCGTAACCTATAGGTCCTATTTTTTACAGCTCTGTCCCACTTGACCTACTTGTCCCACTAGTCCCAATTTGCAATTACAAATGTTTTTATGATGACAGAATTCATCAGGAACATCTATTTGAAAAAAACGAAAAAGAATGATCCTTTATTAAGTCTTACATTACAATTAAAATACATATACAGTACGGTTAGCCTACGGTTACTCTACCCTAAGGGTAGAGTAACCGTAGGCTAACCGTATAGAAAAGGTACTATATAGGTAGGCTAACATACAACTAAAGTGAAACTTCACAATCATTTATCTGTTTTCATTTAACTCATTTCAATAGTTTGTGTTTATAAACCTCAAATTGTTTTACATTGTTACATAAGTAAGTTTCAATTATATTTTAAAACATGGACGAGAAAGTTAACCGGGATAATAGTGCCGGGAAATCAAATGTAGAGGGTGGTGAAAACCTGTCAGGTTATGCATGTCCTATGGGATGTGAGGGTGATAAGATCTATAAAAACTCCGGCTCTTGCCCCGAATGTGGGATGTTTTTGAAACCTGTAGAAGAGGCAAGAAAGAAACAGGCCGAAATGAAACAGCCCGACTACTACTGTCCCATGTATTGTGAGGGTGACAAAACCTATGATCAGCCCGGCCGCTGCCCTGTGTGTAATATGTTCCTTGTAAAGGTTGATGAGAAATATGATCCGCCTGCTTCCGGGGAAACTCATAAGCACGGTAAGTATGCGCCGGTAAATAACACAAAGAAGTTTATTCCGCCTAGGGAACCATCTGATGGGAAATCATCAGGAGGTGATAGGTATTATTGTCCGATGCGCTGCGAAGGCGATAAGGTTTATGATCATCCTGGCGATTGTCCGGTTTGTGGCATGCATTTATTGAAAGAAGAGAGCTTTGTAAAGACCTCTGCCGGATATACCTGCCCTATGCATCCTGAAATCAGGCAGGATAGGCCCGGGAGTTGTCCAATCTGTGGAATGGACCTTGTGCCTATTGATGTGCAGCCGGTAAGCGAAGAGGAGCGGGCATACAAGGCTATGGCTAAGAAATTTTGGATCGCAGTTGCACTAACAATTCCTGTTTTTGTGATTGCCATGGCTGATATGATACCCGCAGTGTCTGAGCTAGCTATGCAATACCGCACTGTTATTGGCTGGCTCTCTCTTACACTTACCTCTCCTGTGGTATTTTATTCAGGCTGGCAGTTTTTCAAAAGGGGGTACAGCTCTATTGTGAGGCGATCGCCAAATATGTGGACTCTGATCTCTATTGGCGTTGGAGCTGCCTATATTTTCAGTGTATTCGCCCTATTAGCCCCCGGCTTGTTTCCCGCACAGTTTAAGGATATGCATGGTAATGTGCATTTGTACTTTGAAGCGGCGGCAGTGATACTTACTTTGGTATTGCTTGGACAGGTACTAGAACTAAAAGCGCATTCAAAAACCAACACAGCCATTAGATCATTGCTTGATCTGGTGCCACCTATTGCCAGGAAAATTACCAATGGCACCGAAGAGGAAATACCTCTTGAGCATGTAATGGCAGGTGATCTGTTAAGGGTGAGACCGGGTGAAAAAATTCCTGTTGATGGTGATATTACTGAAGGTGAGGCCACCATCGATGAAAGTATGATCACCGGCGAGCCGATGCCCGTTGATAAGGAAACAGGAGATAAGGTTACAGGTGGAACCATTAATGGTAAGACCTCCTTTGTTATGCGTGCTGAGAAAGTGGGAAAAGACACTTTGCTTGCTCGGATCATTGAGATGGTTAATGAAGCCAGCCGATCGCGGGCACCAATTCAGCGTTTGGCCGATACGGTTGCCAAGTATTTCGTGCAGATCATTATTGGTATTGCCATTCTTACATTTGTGATCTGGGCAACCTGGGGACCACAGCCTGCCCTGGTATATGCATTCGTTAATGCAGTTTCGGTTCTTATAATTGCCTGTCCGTGTGCACTTGGTTTAGCTACCCCTATGTCAATAATGGTAGGTACCGGCAGAGGGGCTCAATCGGGAATACTAGTCAAGGATGCCCGTGCCATGGAGGAGATGAATAAGATAAATACCTTGATTGTCGACAAAACCGGCACTTTAACTGAAGGTAAGCCTGCACTGAAAGCCAGTAAGTCGTTTGGTGAGCTTACTGATGATGAAGTGCTTCAAATGGCCGCTTCAGTGGACGCCTTCAGTGAACATCCCCTTGCTGAAGCCATTGTTAAAGGCGCTATAGAAAAGAAGATCAGTTTACTTGATGTTGACAAGTTTACCTCAGTTACCGGAAAGGGTGTTGAAGGAATTGTGAACAATAAGCGGGTAGGACTCGGTAATAAAAAACTGCTTGAAGACTTCAATGCAACGGCAAACGAAGAAAATCAAGTTATTATAAAGGAATGGCAATCAACAGGGCAAACGGTGATGTACCTTGTGATCGGGAATAAGGTGGAAGGGATTGTAAGTGTTGCTGATAGTATCAAGAAAACATCTTACAGTGCAATCAAAGAGTTGAAGGAGATGGGTGTTAAGGTGATCATGCTCACGGGTGATAATGAATTCACAGCTGCTGCAGTTGCTAAGGAATTGGGTTTGGATGATTACAAGGCTGATTGTTTGCCCGATGACAAGTTTAACATGGTTAAGGCGCTTCAGAAGGAAGGCAGGATGGTGGCGATGGCCGGCGATGGTATTAATGATGCACCTGCTCTGGCACAAGCCGACATTGGAATTGCCATGGGCACAGGTACTGATATCGCCATGCAAAGTGCTGAAATTACCCTGGTAAAAGGTGATTTGTCGGGCATAGCAAGGGCAAAGAAACTAAGCGTTGAAGTTATGCGGAATATTAAGCAGAATTTGTTCTTTGCTTTTATCTACAATATCCTTGGGGTTCCTATAGCTGCAGGTTTGCTTTTTCCATTTTTCGGAATACTGCTGAGCCCAATGATTGCGGCTGTTGCAATGAGTTTTAGTTCAGTATCGGTAATTGCTAATGCACTAAGACTTAGAACCAAATAACATTATTGCGTATCTTTGCAGCCTGTCGCGCAAGCTCTTTTACAACTGCGGAACAAATAAAATAGCCATTGAGAATAAAAACAAGACGGAACAAGTACATAGTTGGTTTATTGCTACTTGTTTTTCTTACTCTTCTATATTTTGTGCTTAAAGAATCACTGCCTCATTATGCAGGCAGGATACCTCTTTTAGGCATATACCTGCTGCTTGAGTACCTCGTATATAACTATATACGTGAAGCCCGACCTGTGTTGAGTGATCGGTTCAGGGTCTTACTGATAATACTCTGGTGGCTTCCGGTTATTTTGCTTATCACCTTTCTTGTGGTTGCTTCTGTTATTCCTTTGCAGGAATGGCATCAATTTTGGAAGATCTACCTGCCCGGTATAGGGCTTATGGCGCTGTTAGCCAAAACAATAACGTTTGCTTTACTTATTCTACCCCTGGTTTTTGAATTATTCAGGTTGATATTTCGCAGAAGAATCAAACCCGGGGGCATTTATTTTTACATCGAAAAATTTTTAAAACGAATGGCAATTATATTGGGGAGTCTGGCTTTTGTTGGATTATTTATTGGTAGCATACATTGGGTATCAAAATTTAAAACACGCGAAATTGAATTGCAGGTAACTGACCTGCCTGAATCACTGAAAGGCTTGAAGATAGTACAGTTATCAGATATACACCTGGGAAGTTGGGCGTCGACAAAACCAATGGAAAAGGCGGTGGAAATTGTGAATGAACTGCAGCCTGACCTGGTTTTATTTACCGGTGATATGGTGAACTTTAGCGCCACTGAAACAAAAGGTTTTGAGGATATTCTCGGTAAGATCGATGCACCGCTTGGCATTTATGCCATCATGGGAAATCATGATTACGGCGATTATGTGCCATGGCCTGATTCTATTTCCAAGCTAAATGATATCAAGTTGCTTGAGGCATTTTATGACAAAATGGGGTGGAAGTTGCTCAGAAATGAGAATACTGTAATAGATGTTGATGGCAGCACCATTTTGCTTGCAGGCGTCGAGAATTGGAGCGCAACAACCCGTTTTCACCGGTATGGTGATATGGGAATTACTATGCAGAATGCTCCTGAAACCGATGTAAGTATTTTGATGTCGCATGATCCAACTCACTGGGATGCTGAAATTGTTCAGAAGTATCCTCGTTTTCACGTTACATTGTCGGGTCACACCCATGGAATGCAGATGGGAATACAGGGCTTAGGTATTAAATGGAGCCCTTCACAGTACATTTATAAGAATTGGAGTGGAATGTACCAGAAGAAGGTGAAAAACGGCCATGTGTCACGTTTATATGTGAATGTGGGTCTCGGACATATAGCCTATCCGGGAAGGGTTGGTATATTACCTGAAATTACTTTGATAACGCTGACTGACTAACCGGCATTCAATCAGATTGAATACTCTGTTTGCTTTAGTGTGAACCAGTCAGTTACTCTCTCGGTTATCCTGTCGTTTAATACAGAGTTATCAAGATAGTGCCTGAACTCATTGGTGTGTTTGTTATACACGTAATCAGATTTCCACGTTTCGTGATTTTTCCTTATTTCACCAATGGCATAGATGATAAAATCTAACTCATCATTTGTCATAGTAGGATGCAACGAAAGCCTCACCCAGCCGGGTTTTCTGGATAGATCGCCGCTATTGATCAACTGGGTAATTTGTTTGGAATGCTCATAACTTACATCGAGTAGAAAGTGGCCGTAGGTGCCGGCACATGCACAACCCCCTCTTACCTGTACACCGAAGCGATCGCTCAGCATTTTAACAACCAGGTTGTAATGGATATCTTCAAAGTAAAACGAAATAATACCTAACCTGTGTTTCTGTTCAGGTGCCAGAATATGTAAACCTTCAATACTATTCAAACCTTTAAAGGCAATATCAAGCAATTCAATTTCACGTGCTTTCATGTTTTCTATGCCCATGTTCTCCTTTAGTTCAATGCAAAGGGCAGTTTTTATTGCCTGCATAAAACCCGGAGTACCACCATCTTCACGTGCTTCAATATCATCAACATACTTGAATTCACCCCAAGGGTTGGTCCAGTCAACAGTGCCGCCACCCGGTTGATCGGGAGTACGGTTATGATACATTGCTTTGTTGAAAACCAACACACCTGATGAGCCGGGTCCGCCAAGGAACTTGTGAGGAGAGAACATCACAGCATCAAGGTGTTCCATAGGATCTTCGGGATGCATGTTGATCTCGTCATATGGGGCTGAGGCGGCAAAATCAATAAAGCACACACCATCATATTCATGCATTACTCTAGCCAGTTGATGGTATGGAGTGCGAACACCTGTAACGTTTGAGCAGGCAGTGAAAGCACCTATTTTTAATGGCCGGTCCTTGTATATTATAAGTTGCCTGCGCAATTCCTCAGGATCAACAAGCAGGTCTTTATCAGGCTGCAATACAACTACATCACTAATGGTTTCAAACCATGAAGTGTGGTTTGAATGATGTTCCATGTGGGTTACAAATACAACAGGTTTTACCTTATCCTTAAAGCAAACATTATCAGTGAGCTGACCGCACATCTTCAATCCCATCATTCGCTGGAATTTAACAATCACTCCTGTCATTCCAAATCCTGCTGTAATGATAAGGTCATCAGCACTTGCATTTACATGTTTCTTGATGATCTTATGGGCAAGGTGATAAGCACGTGTCATTGAAGTGCCTGTTTCACTGGTTTCAGTGTGGGTGTTCCCGATAAACGGTCCGATGTCGTCGGTAAGCCTGTCTTCGATAGGTTTATACAACCGTCCGCTTGCTATCCAGTCGGCATAAACCAGTTTAACTTCACCAAACGGCGTTGTGTACTTAAGATCGTGACCAATAATGTTTTTCCTGAAATTCCCGAAGTACTGTTCCATTGATGAAGGCTATTTGCATGCAAATTTGCAAATAAAACACCAACCATCAAAGGGGTTAGGCTCAACTTGTTAAAGAAATTGTAAAAGTTATTGTATCGGTTGAAGCAGAACAGTCTGAATAACGGACTGAGGGTTAACTATTGGGCTAAAAGTTTAATCACCTTGCTGCAGCACAACAGGCTGAATATCACCCTGAGAAATATGCATACTGCTGATCTCCAGATCACCGCCTTCAGGATACAGCGTAATATAGTTATTATCAACCCGGTACCATTTATCCTGCACACTTATCCTTAGCAGGTAATCAACAGTTTCTTCGCTTTCAATGCCTTTCATCACAATACCTCCGCTTTTCATACCATCCTTACCGTAGTTGATGAATACTTTGGGTGTATACTCAGTGGTTCTTCTTGCCTTTATCAGGATATAATTATTTTTCCTTAAACGCATCTCAATTGGGTCAAACCTGAATCTTTGCTCATAGCCATTCAGAATGATAATTGGTTCGGTAACTAAGCCAACTATAGAATTATCCTCCATTAACTTCTTGATCTTGCTGATCATAAGGGTGGGGTAGGTTTCTTCAGGACGCATTTCCATTGCTTTTTCGAACTCTTCTAGTGCACGGTCGAATACATTTGTCTGGTATGCCAGATCACCTGCTGCAACAAATTTGTTGTAAGCATCAAGATTGTTCTTCATGCGCTCAAGCACAATGTTATTGATCTGTATCAGCCGATCACGCGGATAATCCTCCATTGGTTTTAGCTCAGCAGCCTTTTCAAACATCTTCATTGCTGATGGGAAGTCTTCTTCAGCATACAGCTTGATGCCGTTTTCAATTGCTTCATTGTATTCCCTGTCGGCAATTGATGTTCTTTCAAACTCCAATTGCCTTATTCTTTCTTCCTCAATCCTTGCAGCTTCAGCCAATGCTTCCTGCTCACGAAGCTGTTCGGCCTTTATTTTTTCCTGCTCACGAAGCTGTTCATCTCTTGCAGCATCTTCTTTTGCTTTAAGTTCAGCATTTTCAGCATCTTCTTTTGCCTTAAGTTCAGCTAATTCCGCCAGCCTGAGCTCTTCATCCCTTGATTGTGCTAACTGTTCTTCCCGAAGTGCTTGTTGTGCCGCAGTTTCCTTTTCCATCTGAATACTGTCGGCTAAACGTTTCTCTTCAGCCAGTTGGGCTAAGCGGAGTTCCTCAGCCTGGGTTTGAGCTGCCAATGCTGCCTCATTAGCAGCATTTTCCTCTGCAAACTGAATACTGTCGGCTATACGTTTCTCTTCAGCCAGTTTGGCTAAGCGAAGTTCTTCAGCCTGAGTTTGTGCTGCCAGTACTGCCTCTTTTTCTGCGTTCTCCTTTGCCAGAGCTGCCTCTCTTTCTGCGTTCTCCTTTGCCAGAGCTGCCTCTTTTGCCGCATACTCTTCAGCCAATTGAAGACTATCGGCTATGCGCTTCTCTTCAGCCAGCCTTGCTGCAAGTTCTTCGGCCTCACGTGTAGCTTTTTCTTTAGCCTCTTCTTCAGCCCTGAGCTGGGCCATTTTTGCTTCCTCTTCCTGACGTTTCTTAAGCTCAGCTTCATTTGCTATTGCGTTGGTTGCCTGAGTTTTTATAGCTTCATTCACTCTTTCGAGCATGCTACCCGGGTAGGTCTCATTAGGTTTTAGTTTAGCAGCCTGCTGATATTTAAGCTTTGCCTGTGCAAAGTCGCGATTCATGTATGCTTCATCAGCAAGTGCAACTTCAGCGTTATAGCTATCATCAAGGTCTTTCTTTGCTGCAAGTATAGCATCAATTTCCTTTATCCTATTTTTTGGGTAAGATTCATCAGGATTAAGAAGTGCAGCCTGCTCATATTTGGGCTTTGCTGCTTCATAGTTCTTGTCAAGTAAATCCTTGTCAGCACCCGTGATCAGGATTTCGTATTCCTTAAGGCGTTGAGTCTTCTCTACGTCAAGTTTTTCAACAGTGGTAAGCTTTTCTCTTACCTTTCTTTCTTCAGGCTTTATAATGAGTGCTGCTTCGTACCTGGCTTTTGCTTCCTTGTAACTGCCAGAAGCTGCAAGTCTGTCACCTGCGGCAACAGCTTCAACGAAATCCGTTTCATCTTTTGGATCAATATAAACCTTACGTATTTGGGCAAGTTTATCTTTGGTAAACCGGGAGTTAGGATCTATTGATAAGGCCTTCTGGTATTCGGCTTTTGCTTTGGCGTATTCCTTAAGCTGTAGAAATTCTTCCCCACGTGTAATTGCTTCCTCAAATTGTAACAATTTTTCATTATCAATTGATTGAGCTTCAGATTGATAGGAGGTCCCTAAGATCATAAGAAGGAGCAGGCAGATATACTTAATTCTCAAATTTGTCATAAAAATGGGTTACCGGAAAACTTTACTAACGTACAATCAATCAGTTTATTGAGATTTAGAACGAATCCTTTTCAAAAATGTTACCATCCTGCATAAATATCCTTCTATCGGCCATTTCGGCCAGTTCTTCGTTATGTGTAACGATAAGAATTGTTTGGTTAAAAAGTTTCCTGAGATCGAAGAAAAGGTTATGTAACTGACGGGCATTAACGGAATCAAGATTTCCTGAAGGCTCATCGGCCATTATCACAGCCGGTTCATTGATCAATGCTCTTGCTATTGCAACTCTTTGCTGCTCACCGCCCGATAACTCTGCAGGTTTATGATCCTTCCGACCATCAATTCCCAGAAGTTTCATTAACTCTAATGCTTTTGTAGTTGCTACTTTCTGGCTTTTACCGGCAATGTATGCAGGTATGCAAATATTTTCCTGTGCAGTGAATTCAGGTAGCAGATGATGGAACTGGAATACAAAACCTATCTTTTGATTACGGAAATCAGATATCTTTTTGTCGTCAAGCTTTTTCAATGGAATACCATCAATTATAACATCACCTTCATCAGGCGTATCAAGGGTACTGAGTATATGCAGAAGTGTAGATTTTCCGGCACCTGACGGACCTGTGATTGAGACAATTTCACCCTTGCCAACTTTGATGGATACACCTTTAAGGACTTCAAGGCTGCCGTATGATTTACGTATTCCTGATGCTTCTATCATTAAATTTATTGTTTACGGCAAAGTTACATAAATATCATAAAAAAGGCCGGAATTGCTTCCGGCCTTTAAAATGACTGATTATGAATTATTCTATTTCCTTATTCATATCATTATCCTTATTCAAATCATTGTCAATATTATCATTCCTGTTATTCAAATCATCACTGAACTGGTCAGTTTTGTTTTCAAAAGTAAATGGGATTACCACTTCTTTGTTATCGTCAGTCTTGATGGTAGTTTGAACACTGTAAGTACCATTTTCAGTTAAAGCTAATTCACCTGTGTGATGATCATCTTTATGGCGAAGATCAGCTGTGATGCTTCTTTTGCTTGGGGTTATAACCTTGAGCTCAATATCTTCAGCGTTAACTTCTTTACCAGTACTTTCTTCTATTACTTTAACAACCACTGTGCTTTTTTCTCTTTCCATGCCAGCATCCTGTCCAATAGGATTGGCGCGTGCATGCCAGTCGTCAGTTAAGTCAGTTTTTGAGGTTGTACCTGCTGCAACTGTATCATTAAAATCCTGATTATTAAATGCAGGGTTCTCATTTCTTGCAGTTTCAGTACGTGCTGACTGATCAGTTTGTGTTGTAGTTCCGGTAGTACCTACTGAACCAGAAACACCGGCTCCGGTTGTTCCTACTTTAGCAGTAGCGTCAGTTCCTGTAGTACCTACTTTGCCTGAAACACCAGTACCAGTAGTACCTACTTTGCCTGAAGCATCAGTTCCGGTAGTACCTACATTACCCTGTACACCTGCACCAGTAGTACCAACATTACCTTGTACTCCGGCACCTGTAGTACCTACATTACCTGATACACCTGCTCCTGTATTACCAGTAGTTCCGGTTGAAGGAGTTCTGTCATAGTCAGTTCCTGATCCTGTAGTCTTTGATTTTGACTTATCCATTGAATGCTTATAGCCATCAGTTCCCGTTTTGGTTGATTTGCTGTCGTAACGTGTATCAAAGTTCGTGCTTGAGGTACCTTCTTCAGGTAACACCCACATTTGTACCTTGTAACCCTGTGAGGATTTTTCAGCGGTTGGGGTGGCGCTTAAAGAGATTTCATCACTTTGCTGCCTATCGTTTGATTGCATTTTGCTTTGTGATGACTGTGTTGTTGTTTGTTTATCTTTATCTGTTGTTGTCTTTGTGTCCGTCTGTGCTACAGACGTGAAATAAAAGCCGCATACGGCTGTAGTTAAAATTGCAATTACTCTTATCTTTTTCATTTTTCAGTCTTTTTTGAGTTATTAAAAAGTTTTGATTGATTACCTTCCTGCAAATATCAAACCAACTGATACACATTTGGTTACATCATTTTTCCTTAATGTTCCATAATCTCCACCTAATGATTTGAATGCAAAAAATAATAGAGATTTCAACAACACATATATCAGTGGAATGTAATTGATAACAAGATTGATTACTTGCTACTAAGTATCTTAATCAAGCTTATTTCCTCTATTTTAAGAAAATCAATAGATCCATTCTGACTATCCTGACCTCCAGTTTCAATAAAACTGTGCAGTTTATTTTCCTCATAAAGCTTTACAACAATAGGATGGATATAATGGTTTTTGCAGACATTCCTTGTATTGCCGAGTTCGTTGGCCACATAGTCGTACATTTTATTGATGTTCCTTTTCATTTCAGTTTGGGTGGTGAAGGGGCCAATTTCTTTCAAAGCCCTTATTGCACTTACAGTTCCTGCCCAGGTGCGAAAGTCCTTGGCGGTAAAATCTTTACTTGATATTTCACGGATGTAATCATTCACCATTCCGGAATCTATTTGCTGAATAACCCCTTCATCATTATAGTAGGCAAAAAGATGCTGGCCGGGAATATCTCTGCATTTTTTGATTATTCCTGAAAGTCTCCTGTTTTTAATTGTAAAAGTGCTTCGAATGCCTTTTTTACCAATGAAACAAAACCTTGTGGTTGATCCTTCAATTTTAACATGCTTGTCCTTCAGTGTAGTAAGCCCGTATGAGCCATTTAGCTTTTCGTAAACGGAGTTACCAATTCTTATATATGCTGAATCAAGTATAGCTATAATTGCTGCCAATACTTTTTCCTTCACTAAACCAGGTTTCTTTAAATCTGCTTCTATGTTTTGCCTGATTGTTGAAAGACTCAAACCAAAATCAAGTAACCGGAAATATTTAGTATGGCTTCTTATCTTACTCCATAATGCATGATATCTGTATTGTTTTCTGCCTGCGGAATCATAACCTGTTGCTTGTAGATGGCCATTTTCATCTGGACATATCCAAACACGCTCCCAGGCGGGAGGTATTGCCAGACTTTTTATTCTCAGTAATTCTTCAATATCTTTAATTTGCTTATTGTTGAAATGGTAAACGAACTTCTCACCCTTTCTTTTCCGTTGGATTCCGGCAGTAGCATCATTTGTATAGATGAGTTTAGCAACCCTGGCACTACCAGGTCCATCTTTTAGTGCAGCCTTTAACTGTTGTTTGGTAATTTCTATCTCGTTGCTAACAGGCATAAGGTTGTAGCTTTATGAATATCAAAAAAAAGATCTGCGAATGCTTTTATTTTTAAGCATGCAGATCTTTACATAAATACATTCTGTTGTCAGGTTATTGATCGAGAATAAAATCTTTTTCCTCAACCTCTAACATTAACTCAGCATCTACAAGTTCAACAAGCCATTTATAATGCTTCTTAACTATTAGTCTGATCTTTGTGAACCCCATTACAGGGAAAATAAGTCTGGCAGTCATTGCTTTAGAGTATTATATATTATTAATGTAAGATTTTGTAATAAGTCATTTCATGGGTAAAATGATGTGTTATACAGTCTTTCAAAAGTCTTAATTACTTGATGGATAACCGTTACATTCTAATGTAAAAAGATTACATTTTTCCCATATAGGCTCAAATTAAGTACCATGTGAGTCGGCAGTGCTTTTTTTGCATCCTCAAATTCGTATTCTTTCAGGTGGTAGCCTTATCTTAACCCATTGGTCGTCCGGTTTCTGTTCTGTGGTAGCCTTATCTCCATCCATAGGTAGACCGGTTTCTAATGTGCTGATATACCGAACCTTACCCTTTTATTCCTAAAATTCTCATACCGAATTTGTTTCTAAGCATGAGCAGCTCACATTTTATACCCGATTCTCCTAACTGGCTAATCATGTTGGTGAATTTCTTCTTACTGTGAAGGTTTAAAATACTTATAATGCCATCCCAAATTGTGAAGAACATTACCAGGGGTATCACGTACGTGAAAAAGATCCTTGAGAAACTAAATGGTTTAATGAATGGAGTAAAGACAATCATAAACAGCGGATGGAAAACTATAATAGCGAGAATCATTGCCAGGTTTTTGTTTCCACTGTCGAAAAAAGCGAAGGCTTCGCCACTTTTTAAAATGTTCCTGATAATAAACTTAATTTCTTCATAGCTAAAGTGGTGCAAGCTCGAAAACATTGTTCTCAGTCCTTTGAGGTTTTCTGGGATTGCTCTGGCATCAACTGGATCTTTGTAGAAGGTAATTCCCATGGGCAGGTAATTAATTATTCGCTCAGGAATGAACTTGTCAGTCAGAATAATAGGAATTTCTTTTTTGTAATATCTAATGAAGTTTCGCCGGATTGCCTTTACAGGGCCACCGCTACCTGAGCATAAATCGACTATTGCATGGTTGTTCCTTTCCTGGATTACTTTATTCAACTCATGAACAACAGGCTCATACATGTCAAACTTATTGAATATAAACTGAAGATAGTCAGTCATATATCCTCTTAATTTTTGAGGAAACCATGGCTGATCTTCAAATTCAAATAATACTTTGCTCATGTTTGAGTTGTTTCAGATATGGCTTTATCCTGTGGAGGTCATTTTCTTCTCCAAATATTGCAATGTGGTTATCAGGTCTGAGTAGAATGAAGCAGTTGCTCCTAATTCCTAATCGATTAATGATTTCATTGCCTGATTTGGTATTCCCAATTTCAATTACGTCAACAGAAACAAAACCATTTGTCCAATAATTTGGATGAACAAGCAAGTCGCCGAAGATGATTAACTTGAAGTTTACTGATTGCCTGAATTCTTCAGGTAAGTCGGCATGTTTGTATAATTTACCCGGTGATAGTCCATTTGCTTTACTATTTGGGATAATCAGCGGGCCGATATACCTGATCCACAATTGTGATACAGAGTTCAGTATGAAATTCCTTACTTTAGAGTTTTCAGCAATTTTTGACAGCGTTGGAACTAATAATGGGACTACGCGCAGCCAAATAAATGCGTGCAGCCTGGTTTTTTGCGTGATAAGGTTAAAGAAAAAGGTGCTTTTATCCATGATAGTTTTAACTACCGGCTTCCTTTCAATAGTGTAACTATTAAGAATATTTTCATGAGCAATTCCTTTGATTACGTATGCAAGTTTCCAGCCAAGGTTAACGGCATCCTGAAACCCGGAATTCATGCCCTGGCCTCCCACAGGATTATGTGAATGTGCTGCATCGCCTATCAGAAAGCAATTGCCGCTTCTGAATTCATTAGCCAAAATATAATTACAAGTAAAAACTGAAAACCACTTCACCCGGTCAACGCTCAATCCCGATGGTAGATGCTGAATTACTTTCTCACTTTTTGTGTCACTGGTTTTCAGTTTCAAATCTTTAACATGCCCATCTATTCTTACTGAACCGTTCTTAAGAGGGAATATACCAAACGAGCCGGAATCATTAAAAATGAAGTTCATCTGATTAGGGCTTAAATCAAATGAATTGGTGGAGTTATCGTGATTTGAGCCTACAATCTCCGCAAGAGGATCGGGGAATTTACTCATGGTAAAATCCATAATAAAAACTGATTTTTTGTCGGGCCTCCTTTTGGTTGGAATCTTGAATAAATGGCGGACGATACTATCCATACCATCAGCACCTATCAAGTACTTACATGTTATTGTTGTGCTGTTATATTTGTGTTTTATTACATGGGTGGTTATAAAACCATCTGTTTCATAGGCATCAATGAGCTCATAATCTTCATATATTCTGATGTTTTTTGATTTTAGATATTCAATAAGAATATCTTCAAGCAGATATTGTTCGAGCAGAATCAGTTTAGGGTATGAAGTGATGATGTCATCAGTTTGACGGATTGCAAAGTGCAGTATCTTTTTATTTTTCCAGTTGAAATTAACTGAATCAACGAGTGTTGCTGATTGTAAAACTTTTTCAAGAATATTTAAACGTGCAAAGATCTCAAGACTTGCCGGGTGAATAACAAGGGCACCGGAATACTCTTTTCGCATTGTCCTCTTTTCAATGATCATAAAATCAATACTGTGCAATGACAATTGGCAGCCCAGCATAAGACCGGATGGTCCGGCACCTGAAATAAGGATATCTGTATCAATATTTTTCATCATCATTCTTACGGAGTAATAACAAACAAATAACGAAAAAAGGGCATATTGCAGATGCATTTAATTTCTACGCCTGCTTTTTGGGCAAGTGTTTTAATTTCATTCTTTTTAAAACCTCTGAGTACTGATAATGGACCATCATGCTTTGCCAAAGAAGATCCATTCATGAGCCTTGTGATTGCAATTGCACTATAATATGCCAATTTGCTTCTTTTAAGATCACTAATTAGTAATATTGCTTTTAACTTTTTAGCAGTCCTGAAAAGTGCAATGATTTCGTCATCATTCAAATGGTGAGTGAACAATGCGCAATGGATTATGTCAATCCTTTGAACTTCTCCGTTAAGAAAAGATTTATAGTCAGAATTAACTGCCTTTATCTGTTTTAGGTGTTTGATACGATTAATCAAATAACCAATAGCAATAGGATTATTATCAACACCCGATATGGTCATTTCTATATTATTTTTCGTGGCCCATTTGTCTGCACTTACTACAAACTCACCTCCACCACAACCCAAATCAACAAGGTGGTAATGCTTGCCCTGAATAAGCTTCAATTTTTCCAATTGCCTTATAGTAAACCAAATGCTGCCAGTTAACCTGTTATAAGTATCAAGCTCCTTTAGGTTTTGAATAGTTTCAACAGCCGGAACATCAGTAGAATCAATAAGTTCCTTTTTATTTGAACGTTGATGGAAATTTAGTGACATACAGCCTCAAGTATGCAATAATGCTGTTTCAACACTTATGCCGGGACCAAAACCCATTGTAATAATTTGTGTATTTGGAGGAGTCTTCTTTAATAGTTCTTCAAGTACAAAAATGATTGTAACTGACGACATATTACCATGCTGTTGAAGAACCTGGTAAGATTCAGCAATTTCGCTATTATTCATATTCATTGCTTTACAGAATTCATCAAGTATTCTTTTACCTCCCGGATGGATGCCCCACTTTATATCTTCAGGATTATCAAGTTTAAAAGATTGCGAAATTTCTTTGAAAATGTAGTTCACATTCCTTCCTATAAATTCAGGAATATCAGAGCTAAGTACCATTTCAAAATTAACAGGATTAATGTTCCATGCCATTAATTCACTGCCTTCGTTCAAGGTAAGAGTATGAAAACCTCTTATTTGAACACCGTTTAGTTTGTGTTGGTCAGCATATCCTGCCGAGGTTATTACCATTGCTGCAGCGCCATCGGCAAACAGTGTATTGGCAAGCAGATTATCGTTATTGTCTTTAGGTTGAAAGTGCAAGGTGCATAACTCTACACAAACAACAAGGGTCATTGCGTTTTGGTCGTTTTGCTGAATTAGATCTGCCATACGCAGAGCAGCAAAGGATGCATTACAACCCATGAAGTTTATTGCTGTATGAAATGTGTTTGCGGGTAAGTTATAATGATTGATGAGTTCAATGCCCAATCCGGGAGCATACATGCCGGTGCATGTAACTGTTATGATATGCGTGATCTTTTCTAATGACGCTGGATCATTGAGCTTTTCAATGGCATTATCAATGGCTGCAGTTGCTATTGGTAATACCTTGCTTTTGTATATTTCCATCCGCTTTGCCACATCCGGAATGTCACTATACCTAAATAGCTCCGGCTTTTCACAACCAACACTAAAGTCAGGAATTACTGATTGCCTGTAGTGTATGCCGCTTTGTCTGGAGAGAATGTTTATTTTCCTTGCAGCTGTATTATCAGCATACATATCACCCATGTACCGTGCAACTTCCTCCTGCCTAAAAGAATATGGTGCTGCCTGGGTTCCTATTGCTGCAATTACACTAGTCAACTTTCGATCTGTTGCTATAACTTTTCTATCTGTTACATTTTGGCCAACTGCGGATGAATTGCGATGTTGTTCTTCTAAATTTGAGTTAGCGTTTTTTGAGCGCTTAACTGTTGATATAAGAACTTGGTTGAGCTTTGTTTTTGTTGACATTAATCCAGTATGAGAATTAGAAAAAAAGCATTCATGCATATTGATGTAATTATATTCATCAACATAGAATACTCGTAAGCTGCGTATTTTTTACTTGTTTTTACCTTGTATATCCAGAAAAGAAAGTAAATAAATACAGGCAGCATTAAAATTGAAAACAGGAAAAATGAAGATATGTTTTGCATGATACTGAAATGAAAATACATCAATATCGAAGCAATTAAAAACAAAGACATTGAAAAAATGAAGGAGCCTATATAACCCAGCTTATAGCTGAGACTGATCACACCGTCGTTTTTATCAGATGTATGCTGATATATCTGGGTTAAGGGATAGATACTGCCGACAAAAAGTGAAGAAATGATTACAGCCCTCAGGTTACCAGATGTAACTATAGGATAAAAGCTATTTATATCGGAAGTAGCAAATAAAGTCATTATATAAACGTAACCTCCCTGGAAAAAAGCTACGATCAGGAATGCTATAACAGGGTATTTCTTAAGCCGGATGGTTCGGTTACTATAGCTTCTGGACATGACAATAAAACCTGCAACCAGAATCGAAAACCAGAGTGATATTATTAATCCGGCGGAAATGGCAATGATGTCCATTACATTTGTAAAATATAATAAGTTCTTGCTGACTGGTGGAGGGTTTTTTAAAAGACCAATGCTGTCAGTGTCTTTATCATGATAGCTATTATATCCATTGCTGGATGGGAAAACCAGGAAATGTAGTATAAAGAAGGCAATCAGGGTATTAAGTATATTGATTACAGGCGATTGGCTAACTGCAAATAAAAATACTGGCAAGAGAAAGAATGAAAAGTGGAACCGTAGATGCAATATGGTGCTTTTTGGCAAGATTGATCTGCCTGACAACTTATAATGGTTATCTGCCAAGTGATTTACTATTTAATATAATTACGTTCACTGGTAATGCGGGTAATTCTCTCTTCTTTTTCAGGCTTCAATGCTTTAAGTATAATAAGGAAGTCAATGGCCAATAATGCGTGAATTTCGTTTGATGCATTGAATACTATAAAGCTGATTGCCCAGGCAACAAGTAAAATTACTGCGGTTGTGTAAAGCATGGTTTTCATAGTGTTCAGGTTTAATATATGCTAATCTCCTGAGGTTGAGAAAGCGGGAATTTCCCGCTTTCATGCTGCTTAAATTATTAGGTTATTCTCCAGGAGGATAACACATAAGTTTATTAATTCTTTGGTAGTGATGTCCTGGTATAACCTGCATTATTTTTATCCTGAGGCAGAAGTACATCATTACCAATGCTGGTTTTTTTCTTGCTTATGGTTTTGCTTTTTATCAATTTATCCAGTCCATCCTCAAAATTGCTTGTGTAGTATTTGGTCTTGTTTTTTTTTGAAAGATTTTGCATTATCCTCGTTTCACCTATATATTCATTTTCCATTCGAATATTATGGAAGGCTGCACTTATTGAACTTAGTATTTTCTTGCCCTCAACTGTATCTTCAAATCTAACTTTTGATGTGTTGTTTGCGCTGTCATTAGCTTTCTTGATTCTGTTCATGATTGCTTAGTATTAATTGTTAGTAAAATATTTTATTCTTAATCAATTTAGTCCTTTTAATAGAGGCTATCTCTCAATGTCTAGTCCTTCGTTCCTGCGCCAGTCCTCTTCCAAATAATCAGCGTCTTCATCTGATCTGGGACGAACACCCATAACAATGTTACCGTCCTTAATTCCTTTCTCATATTTTTGAGCTCTATCCTCAGGTATTCCGGCTCCAACCAAAGCTCCAACTATACCACCAGTTATTCCACCTGCACCTGCACCTGCCAGACCTGCTGCAAGAGGACCGGCTATTACCAATCCAAGACCAGGAATTGCTATACTTGTTCCAATTGCTGCAATTATACCTGCTGCTGCACCTACTGCACCTCCGATTGCTGATCCTGCACCTGCACCTTCAAGGGCTTTATTGCCAAAGTTGGTTTCATCGCGGTCAGTTCGTTTGTCGGTTGAGAAGTGTCGCTTTCTGGTCTCGTCTGACATCATAATGTTGATATCATCATCCTTATAACCACGCTCATACATATTATTATATGCACGCTCAGCTGATGCCCTGTCTCTAAACATACCTGTTAGTACATTCCTTTTTCTGTCGTTTCCCTGGTGCTCCATTTTTGTCTTTTTAGATTGTTGAATAATCTTAATTGCAAAGATGAAAGACCATGGAGTTTTAAGTGTTATATAATCTTATTGTTTCCTTTCATGATTCACATCTTGACCAAAATAATTCAACAAACTATAACCAGAGCCCACCTCTTTTTGTGATGAGCTTTTTGCAGTATTAATGGCAAAACTCAATTCTTTATAGCATTTTTTGAGCCTTTAATTAGTTGTTGGATTGTAGTAATATCAAGGCTTTCATGCCTATTGTAGATGCTGTTTAGTTTGCTTATCAACATAATTAACTGTAAATGATGTAACATTTCATTGGAATCGTGTAACGCCATTTGGCCCAATCGTAATCACTTTTGTGTTATCAATTTTCGGATAGGATTCTTAGCCAAAACAACCTCACTTTTCAAACAGGAAAGAGAAAATATTAACCCTAAAAAATGATTCTATGAAAACAAATACGCTTAAGTTTTTTCTGGTAATGCTATTATCAGCCTTTATGATCTCATGTAACAATCAAGGTGCTCGTGACAGAGACAACATTAATGACTCAGTAGAATTGAATGATAATGATAACGACATGCTAGGCGATGAAGATCGTGATATCGATTTCATGGAAGAAGCAGCTTATGGTGGTCTATTGGAAGTTGAGCTTGGTCAATATGCTCAACAAAATGCGCAAGATGCTAGAGTAAGAAACTTTGGAGCAATGATGGTAAGAGACCATTCAAAAGCTAATAACGAATTAAAAGCCCTTGCCGCAAGTAAGAATATCACTATACCTACAGCTCTTGATGACAAACATCTTGATAAAATTAACGATATTAAAGAAAAACGTGGTTTTGAATTCGATAAGGCGTATATGAAGGAAATGATCGACGATCATGAAAATGATGTTGATAAATTCAAGAAACAAGCTGAAAAAGGAAACGATGCTGATATCAAAGCTTTCGCAGCTAACACTCTTAGCATTCTATTAATGCATCAGGATTCAGCCAAGAATATTAAAGATTATATCGACAATAGGGACTAAGCCTATTAATTGGTTTTGACCATTAGTAAATACATTGATTCCCTTAATTGATTCCCGGGTAATTTATGAGCTATGGTCTAATACTAAAAGCACTGATTAAATACTCATTGCAAACTCAAAAAACAACAAACCTAAAATTTTTATAACATGGAATTTAGCAGCAAATTAATAAGTCTACACGATCATCTCTTCTATTTTGCATACACACTGACTAATGATAAAGAAGAGGCAAAAGATCTTATACAGGATACCTATTTGAAGGCTCTAATGCACAGGGATAAATTTGCAGATCAAACCAACCTGAAAGCATGGACATTTACAATAATGAAGAATACCTTCATTAATAATTACCGACGCAATAAGAAGGCCAATACCATAGTTGACAATTCAGAAGATCTGTACTATCTAAATATTCCTAAGAAATCTGACTTTGGCTCACCTGAATCTGAGATGTCAACCAAGGAAATAAAGGCCGGTATATCAAGGCTTGAAAAAGACCAAAGGATGCCTTTTGAAATGCATGCTGCAGGTTACAAGTATAAAGAAATAGCTGAGAACCTAAACCTTTCAATAGGTACAGTTAAAAGTAGGATTTTCTTCACACGTAAGAAACTTATGGAATCATTAAAAGAGTTTCAATCGTAATTGCTGATTATCATTTAATTAACCAACAAAAAATCGAGGTATTTTGCCTCGATTTTTTTGTGTTTAAATTTCACTTCCCGGGTGCATACATAGATAAGAAAAGCATTGGAATCAAGCATTAGAGAACATACCGGAATATATATATTAAATATGGAAACCGTAGGGTTCCTGGTCAAGAATATCTGACCATTGGTCAATGATTTTCTTATATGCCTTGCCAACAGGCCTGATCTTTCTATCAAGATCGTATAAGCCCAGTTTGTTAACATTCCCATTATCTTCACGTAACGCAGTATCCCAATCTACCTGATCAGTAAGGCTATACCATGTAAAACCAAGAAGTGGCACACCATCCTGTTTAAGCTGGTACGCATTGGTCCATTGTTTTTTTAGCCACTCCACTGATAGCGGCTCAAGTATATTTGTTTCAGTGTGCATTACAGGTAGGTTATACCTGCGGAAATACTGATGAGTGATTACGTGATATCCAAATATTTCTCCCGAAGCGAATGTTGTTCCATCAGCTTTTACAAGGTGCTCGTTTGTAATATAGTAGTCGTTGCCCATGATGCACCGTAACATATTCCCATTGTTCATAAACCAATGATACTCGTTCTTGGTCATGCCGTTCTCCAGTAAATATTCGTACATAGGCACACTAATGGGATGCCCATATACCAGGTCGAGCGACAAGAAGCGTTTCTCATTCAATAAATTTGCAAGGGGCAGGCAAGCAGGTTCTTCAGCGTGGTAATATTCGGCTGATTCACTTTGTATGAAAACAGCATCAGGCTGAATCTTCAGGATGGCCTTCATGGCAAGAATGTTTGCCTTGCAAAGATGCTTGAGTGCATTAACAAAGTGTTTATCACCTGATAATCTCTCATTCCACCACCCATATTGGGCAGAGAACGTTGCCGCTATATAAATCTCATTTATGGGAGTATATATAGTGCACCAGGGATACCGCTGTGCAAAGGCTGTAGCGAACTCTGCAAAATATTCAGGAAATCCCGGATTCTGGAAATTGCCAATCCAGTCGGGCACTCCAAAATGACATAAGTCAACAATAGGTGTTATGCCCATTTCTTTTAGAGCATTGAATGTTTCATCGGTAAAGTTCCAGTCATATGATCCGGGACCGCGGCTGGCACTAAAATACGGAGGACCATAGCGAAGTACATTTATGCCAAGTTCTTTGGTTAGCGCAAAGTCAGTATCCCAGTATTGATAATGACTGGATTTTTCCATTTCATCAACACGTTTGATTGTCCCATCGGGCATTTCTATTGTGGGGTAACTGTTTTCAATGCCCGTGGCAAACATGAATTTTCTCATAGCCTGATATTTTGAGGTTTAAAACCTGAATATTTTATTGGTACAATGGCCTTACGTTTTATGGCACAACTGCTTTTCATTATAGATTGTGACTAGTACCTTGTGTTTCATCAGGCACTAAATCTTTTTCCTGCTTCAATTATGTATTTGTTAATAGATGGAGCAAGAGGGGGCAGGACCAAACCTCCTGAACTTCGCAGTACTGAATATGATGGTATAAGTGCTTGTGAAGCAAGACGTATTGACTGCATCGAATAAATGTTTGAATTTCCAATTCCTGCAATATCAACTGCCAGTTTAGCGAAATCATGATATGAAATAGCTTCAGGGCCTGAAATATGCCAAATGCCTTTCTCACCATCAATTAGAAGATCAAGGGCTGTATTTATTACATCAGGAATGTAAGCAGGTGACATTACGATATCGGAAAATAAATAGCGATTTGGCTTAGTGTCATTATTAAATAGAATTTTCAAAAGGAAATCCTCGCTATTCCATGGATTCATCACTAATCCTGACCTTACAATCAAAACTCCTGGATTGATTGCTAGTATATTGTCCTCTGCCAGTTTTTTCGACATTCCGTATACGTTCAAGGGATCAGTCGCATCAGACTCAAGATATGGTTTTCGCTTTTTACCATTGAATACCTGGTCAGTTGAAAAAGTCAACATTGGTAGGTCACTTTTGTAGCAGACACTTGCAAGTATTTTCGGGAAAAGCGTGTACTCCTGGTATGAGTTGAGTGGCGAGAGTTCTGCTTCGTCAATCTTTAGATTTCCGGCTGTATTTACAACTGCCCAGGGATTATGTTTAGCTATTAGGTTAAGCAAAGAAGCCTCACTAAATGCAAGGTAGTTTTTGATTGGAACTTTGACCGAAGGTATTCCGCGAATATTACACATTTTTTCAAATGCGTATGCCATACTGCCATCTCCGAATATTAACAAAGGTGTTAATTCCTGGTAATTGTTTAGCTCCTTAACAATTTCATCATCAAGATTGTCAGGGAGGTGGTATCTATATCTGATGTTGCGTTTCCACCATCCGGGCACCTGAAGCAGTGATTGGTACAGTGAGTTTAGCCCGGCATATGACTTAAGAAGATTAACCAAAGCTGTTGGACGTGGAATGCCCGATCTTACATCGAACACACCTGATTCATAGTATGCCCCCTTTAATTGTAATAAAGTATTCCAATCATAACTTCCCAGAAGTGACCAGGCAGTTATAGCCCTCACATCGAAGCCTTCACTTTTCAACTTTGAAGCAGCCGTATATGCTTCTTCAAACCATCTTAACTGCTCTTCGCGGGTACAGGCTAGATGTATTTCTGTCAAAGCAACAGGTAAATCATATCGTGTTGCTGCTTCCTTTAGTAGCACTTCAATACCTGCCAGGTTCTGCTCATTAACCCTAACAACCTCAATATCGGCGTAGTCATGGAAATCATTGCCTCCAATGCAAACTTCAGGATACTCAGTAAGCCTGTGATCGAGGAAGCGTTCACTGGTAACGTAATAATTGAAGCCACAAATTGCCGGAGGTGTCTTATTTTCAAGGAAAAACTCAAGGTCCTCTTTAGGAATACCAATATCAAGAAAATACCTCCAGAAAAGATGTTCGTGATTGAAGTTGCCCGTAAGGATATCATACGTAAGCCATGTTCTTTCATTTTCAAGATCGGCCTGGTATTTTAACTTCCCTGTACTATGAACCCTTGCGATGTCCTCTGTCTGTATGAGTTTCGCATTTGAATTTATCTCCCGTATTCTTTTCATTGACAGAACGATGCCTTTTAGCTCATTTAGAAATATTCGCGCAAAAGCATAGTCATCCCTGAAATGTGGGTACCATATACCATATAATCCTGAGAACCTTGCAGTGGTTAATGGTTCATTAACGGGTGTGTAATATTCAATCCACGGGTACTTTTTGGCAATTATATAAGCATAGTCGGCTAGCCGATAAGCAAAATCGGATTGCATCATATCAGTATCAAACGGACCACTGCCATGATGAAGTAAACCTGCAATTGGATCAATATTCAGTGATCTTAACTTTTCAAGTCTCCGATCATGTAGTTCAAAGAATAAATCTCCCTGATTTGTGTACTTTTCCCATAAAAGCGGATATCGTAATTTAGTTATTCCCAGATCTGAAAAAAGATCAAGGTCGCTATCCCGCTCTTCGTGACCATTCATATCAAGTTGATCATGAATGGTTCCATTAATTCTTACTACAGAACACTCAACGCCACCCCAAATTTCTATAGGGTGGTTATAGAACTCAGCTTGTTTCATTGTTCAAATTTTTCAATTCCCTCATTCCCATTACTTGTTTTTGAGATGTGAGATTCAACTGGAAAAGATCTTCTTCAATCTTGTCCTTTTGCATAAGGCTCTTACCTACAATTTTTCTCATTTTACTATAGGTAATATCCCAGGAATTGGTTCTTAAATTTTGATTTACTTTTCTCTGCCATATTTCGTCATTTCTTTGCTTGAGAGCATATCTAATGGCGGCAGCAAATGAAGTTTCATCATCGGCAATTTGCACAAGTCCATCTTCTCCATATGGTTTAACAACATCATGAATTGAGGTTGAAACAACAGGTTTGCCTGCTGCAAGGTATTCAGGAGTTTTCGTAGGACTTATAAACTTAGTACTATCGTTCTTAGCAAACGGAAGAATTGCAACATCCCAATTTGCGAGGTATGCCGGTAATTCACTGTATTTTTTCTGACCCAAATAGTGAATATTGCTATGCCTTGGTAGGGTAGAAGGATCAATTTTTACCACAGGTCCTATCATGATAAAATGGAAATCAGGCATTTCCTGCGCTAATTTGTCCATAAGATCAATGTCAAGCCTTTCATCTATTACCCCAAAGAAACCTGCTCTTGGGTGAGGAATGTCTTTTTGATCATGTGGATCAGAAACTCCTGTACCACTCTCAAAATGTTCCTGGTCTATACTACTTGGGAATGGGAAAATATTGTCATGCAGATGCTTTTTATGTTCAAACAAGTGGTGACCTCCTGTAAAAACAACATCCGACATATTCATCAGTGCCTTTTCATTTTTTGTTAGCTCTGGATGAGCACCTTTGAAGCCTGACAATTCATCCATGCAATCATATATTACAAGGGTTGGCTTTAAGTTTCTGGTGAAATTTATAGCCATTGGTGTATAATACCAGGCTATATAATCACTGATTTTGTAAATCTTGATGAACTTGAGCAGAAGTATTTCAATGTATTTATTTATTTCCTGTTCGCTCATACCCCCTTTGATATGCGGTGTAAGTACTGTTACGTTTCCATCAATATTTTCTCTCAGGGAGATAGTATCGTAGTCACCAAACACTGGTTCTTCAAAATAATAAACCCTCACATCTTTTGCCCAACGCGTTAGTAAATGCTGTGGCCGCTGGAAAACAAAGTCCCATCGTAGATGCGAAAAGCAGATCACATTAGATATCTGCTTTTCAGTGAGCTTTTCAAAACCCTTGGTAGCATTTGTGCCGCTTAAAGAATTCGTTAATTGGAACTTATATGATTCATTCTGATTTATATTATGTGTAAGTGATTTTTTGTTTTTTTGATTCATTCTCTCCTCCTTATTTAGCAGATTTATTTTTGACAATCTTTTTAGGGCCTTCGTTTGATGGGCTATTAAATGCTTTAACTATTTTCATTTCAAGGTCAAAGTTTTTTGTTGCCGTAACATCAAAGCCCCGGTGTTCAATTTTATTTTTAGGAAGCGTTGCTCTTGTTTTCATATCTTAATGTTTTAGGTTCAACAATAGTATCATCTTCTAGCTAATTTCGTAATTGACAGGTGATGACCTCATTGCTTCGAACTGCCATTCAATGAGTCGCCATTATTCATTGTTGAAACATGGGTGCTTGGGAAATGTCTTTCTGAAATTTCATCAAATAATTCCAAAGCATGATTAATGGTATCATGCATATCGAAATATTTGTACTCTCCTAAACGCCCACTAATTTTAACGTTTTCCAGGTTTTTAATCTCATCCCTATACTTGAGTATTAAATCTTGATTCCGCGTATCGTTTATTGGATAATAGGGATTGGTTCCATCATCAAGTAAAGAGAATTCTTTAATGATGAGTGTTTTGTCCTTTGGATAATCAGTGCGCTCAGGGTGAAGATGACGTGGTTCGTGTATTCTGGTAAAAGGAACATCTTCATCGGCATAATTCATCACTGAAGTTCCCTGATAATCTTCATAAGGATGTATCTCTGTTTCAAACCTCAATGTCCGGTATTCGAGTTTACCGTATTTGTAATCAAAGAACTGATCAATAGGTCCGCTATATATTACCTGAGTTTGATCAGTGATCTGATCTCTAATATCAAAGAAGTCGGTATTTAATGCTATTTCGATGTTTGGAGATTTAAGCATTTTCTTAAATATTTCACCATACCCATCAACGGGTATACCCTGCCAACGGCTGTAATAATAGCTTTCATTATAATTAGTCCTGAAAGGCAATCTCTTGAGTATACTATCAGGCATTTCACGTGGATCTTTTTGCCATTGCTTTAGAGTATAACCTCTGATGAATGCTTCGTATAATGGTCGGCCCATCATAGAGATTGCTTTCTCTTCAAAGTTTGATGGTTCACCAATATTTTCCTTCTCAATTTCCTTCTTGAGAAAATCGCTAACTTCAAACGGCTTAAGGTCAACATTATAGAAGCTGTTGATTGTTTCAAGATTAACCGGCATTTGAAATACTTTTCCTTTATGCCTGGTAAGAACCTGGTGGAAGTAGCCGTTGAATTCAGTAAATCTGTTTATATAATCCCAAACCCGCTTATTCGATGTGTGAAATATATGTGTTCCATAAAGGTGGTAATGTATACCTGTTTCCTCATCATTCAATGAATAACAGTTACCCCCTATATGATTGCGCTTTTCAATTACTAATACTTTTTCATTCAAAACATTTGCAATTCGTTCGGCTATTACTGCTCCAAAAAAGCCACTTCCAACTACTAAGTACTTTACTCCTTTTAGATCCATTATGTTGTGTTAAGGTTATTATAAATAATAGAATGTATGATAATACATATAAACAAATTTACTGTTTCAGTAAATTTTAAAGTCCCTATAAGCATTCAAAAAGTCTTACAACGACACTATAAAAAAGTTAGTGAAAAGGGGATTATAAAGATAGAAGGGGGCAAAGAAACAGCCGTTATATAATCTGCTGTAATTATTACATAATCTCTGAGTGAAAGAATATTGAGAATTCGTAAGAGATTGATATACAGCTTATGAGCGGGGTATTATCGCCTCATCTTTGTAATAATATATATAATTAATGCCACTATGAGAATGACTACAATAACACCCGTCCAGATTCCAGCTTCGAATATATCACCTATAAGTTCACACGAAGTAAATGACAGGATGCTGATAACAAATATTGATGTAAAAAGTAACCATCTTTTAATAATGTTCTGTAAATTTAGCATAGCCAATAATTTTTATCGTTCTTAAAACTGTTAAAAGTCATGAGCAGGAATACTGATTCTTCCATGCTTTCTATCAGGTAAAATGCTTTTTCCACAAGGATCACCATTTTGCCTGATTCAATCACTGACACTTTGTTATTGATCTTAAATCTTAATTTTCCGTGAATAACCTTAATGATTAAGGAATTATTGGCCTGATAAGATTCAAACTCTGTATTTTCGTGCATTGCAATAATAAGCACATTGTTATCAGGATTTTGCTGAAGAACATTGAAACCTAATTCTCCACTTAACCATGCAGTGCCCTGCTTAATATTGCTGATTGCAGAATCTATTTCTGAAAAATTGTTATTTGGTTCAGTATAATTTTCCATATTTGCAAATATGTATACATAAGCTTGAAAGTGCATTACATGATGCAGGTTAATTGTTACATGATTTTATAATATGCAGGAAATCAATGTTGAACTGTACTGGTTAAAATTTGTTCCTAAAGAGTATTTAAAAAATATACCATCAAAAACTGAAAGAAGATGAACCTACATGAGTATCAGGCGAAGGAAATCCTTAAATCCTTCAATGTCATGGTTCCGAAAGGAATTGTTGCAAATAACCCGGAAGCCGCCATTGAGGCTGCCAAAGAAATAAACAGGGAAACAAAGTCGGAGTATTTCGCCGTTAAAGCTCAGATTCATGCCGGTGGAAGAGGTAAAGGCGGAGGAGTTAAGATAGCAAAGAATATTAATGAGGTTGGCCAATACGCTTCACAAATCATAGGGATGCATTTGATTACCCCTCAAACATCTGCAGAAGGTAAGCTTGTTAATAAGGTGCTTATTGAACAGAATATATATTATTCGGGACCGAATACTCCAAAGGAATACTACCTGAGCGTGCTGCTAAACAGATCAACTGGCAGAGTAATGTTCATGTACTCAACTGAGGGTGGTATGGATATAGAAAAGGTAGCTGAAGAAACGCCTCATCTCATCTTTCTTGAAGAGATTGATCCCAAAACCGGATTGCTTGATTTCCAGTGCCGAAAAATAGCTTACAATCTAAAACTGAGTGGCGAAGCTATGAAGAATATGGTGGTTTTGGTTAAGAATATATACAAAGCATACATGAGCATTGATGCTTCAATGATTGAGATCAATCCGCTGTTTAAAGCAGCAGATGATAAAATTTATGCTGCCGACTGCAAACTAAGGTTGGATGACAATGCATTGTTCCGTCACCGTGATCTTGCTGATTTAAGAGATCTTACAGAGGAAGATCCTGCAGAAGTTGAAGCAGGAAGGTATAACCTAAACTATGTGAAATTAAACGGTAACGTAGGTTGTATGGTTAACGGGGCAGGACTTGCAATGGCAACCATGGATATTATTAAGCTTTCGGGTGGTGAGCCTGCAAATTTCCTTGATGTTGGGGGAACTGCCAATGCTGAACGCGTTGAACAAGCTTTCCGTATCATTTTAAAAGATGAAAACGTAAAGATTATCCTTGTAAACATCTTTGGAGGTATTGTACGTTGTGATAGAGTTGCCCAGGGCATTGTTGATGCTTATAACAATATCGGAAACATTACAGTACCCATAATTGTGAGGCTTCAGGGAACCAATGCAGAAGAGGCTAAAGTATTAATTGAAAACTCCGGACTTAAAGTTTACTCAGCAACATTACTTCAGGAAGCAGCATCGCTGGTTACAGAAGTTTTGGCTGATAAAAGCATAGAGCATAAAGCATAGTTCTTAGGGCTTTAGAAGGCACAAATTGTCTCGTACTGATTAGGTTATTTAACTTGTCAGCACGAGACAATTTATTTTTTGAGCTTGATTGAAGTTTAAACTCTATAAGTCTTTTATCACCTTAGTAACAACGACATCATTACCCACATTTATTCTTAATAAGTAGATTCCTACTGGAAGATGGGAAATGTCAATTATACCGCTTCCGGATACACTTACCGGTTGTCGTGTGCCTGAAAGTGTAAAAAGGTCCAGGCTTCTCAGGTTACTGGGCCATTCAGAGTATTGGTCCTTACCTTCATCCCCCTTAATGCTGTTGATATTGCTAATTGTGAATAATCCGGTAGTAGGATTTGGAAATACACTAATCTGCAGATCACTTTTTTGGTCACCGACTTCAATTTCGGATATTCCGACCGGATTTTTAAGAAATAAGTGAGTACTGTCACCCCTTATAGTATTAAGCTGATAGTCAATGAAAGAATAATCAACGCAAATGTTATCTTCATTATAAGTGTTCCAAAATCTGAACACAGGTTGCCAATCCACAAAATCGCAAAATTCTAAGAATGAATGATACATATTCCCGCGAGAATCGTAATGATAAGTTTCCCGTGAATGATTATACCATTGATCAAATAGATAAATAAGTTCAGTTGTAAGGACTCTTCTTCCTGAATCATCATAGTTGTGCATGGTTAAGCTATTGTCTTGCCATTCACCATCTTCAAGTTCTATTCTTCTAATTGTATCAAGATTATCACCGGTATAATGGTAATAAGTTTTGTGCTGTATACTCCAATCGTTCTGATACCAACTCTTGTTGTGTACAAAAGACAGCCTATCCAATTCATCGTACTCACAAAGGTAGTTATACCAATTGTCCCACTCATTGTTCCGCCACATTTGAGCAAATGTTGTAAGTCGTTGATTATTTTCATTGTAAGTCATTTCAGTCCATTTATTGTTGACCCAAACAGTTATACTATCAGGATACTGACCAAGTACAGTCAGCATGTTTCCCCAATCATCATAAGTATAAAATAATTGATACTCGTTTTGCCAGATTCCATTATCCCAGAGTTGGTCAACCTGTGTCAGTTTATTGTTATTATCATCATAGGTATTAGTGGTGATGGAAACATTTTCCCAATTACCTGCAACGTATTCTTTTTTAAGATAACTCAACATGTTTCCAGCATCATCATAACTTTTAATCTCCATTCCAACAGGTGTCCATATAACGTTCGAGCCAGTTGTGCCAAAAAGTCCCTTAGTTGCCTCACGATGATAATGTATTTTGCTTTTCAACTTATCACCATCATACACAAGGTCATCATCCTTTTCTGCTAAATTCCATGTTGTATCGGTTGCTAGCTTCCAGTAGTAAATACTGTCGCAGATTTCTGAGTTGCTGGGCTGAGCAAATGATGTGCCTGCCAGCAATACGAAAAACAATAGCGTAAAGTTTTTCATTTCTTCTAATTTTATTCGAGCAAATGTATGATTATTTATAATATGTTATAGATATATCACTCATTGTTTCCCGTAGTTGTGGTGCCAGAGATTGGAATTTTGAATTTTAGTGAAATTGGATTTTAGATTTATTTGATTCAACCAAATTACAACCATGTATAAACCTTGTTCTAACTATATATAATATACAACCTTTAATAAGGTTGCAATAAGGTTGCTACAAGGTTAAAACAAGGTTATATAAAATGAATCAAAAATAGAGCTGAGTATTAGCGGGCAGCAATGCACTAAACCTCAAACTTATTTGTAAAAAACAAAGCAGGCTGCCTGATGGCAGCCTGCTTTGCTAAACAACACACTATTTGATGTTTATTATTTTGCGTATTCTGCAACAATGTCTTTCACACTGTCAGGTGATAATCGGCCATATACCTTATCACCTACCAGAACCACTGGAGCCAATCCACAGGCACCAACACAGCGCAGACAAGCGAGCGAGAATTTACCATCAGCGGTAGTTTCTCCAACTCCTATATTTAAAACCCGTTTGAATTCTTCAATAATCTTTTCAGCACCTCTTACGTAGCATGCAGTGCCGAGGCATATAGAAACAGGGTGCTCACCTTTAGGAAGCATGGTGAAGAATGAATAGAAGGAAACCACTCCGTAGACGTGAGCAACAGAAACATTGAGTTCACGTGCAATGATCTCCTGAACTTCAGCGGGAAGATATCCAAAGATACCCTGTGCTTTGTGAAGTACATTTATCAATTCACCCTTTTCATGATTAAACGATTTGCAAACAGCCCTGAGTTCATCAATTTTATTTGTTGATAACTTTATAGTTGCCATGATCTTATTTTCTTTAATTGTTCAAATATAAAACTTATTCTACTACGCTGACTTCAACACTCTTATCGAAATAATGCGTGTGCAGCAAGTGATGTGAAAGTTCACCGCATGGCTTACCAAGGAACTCTTTATAAAGCTCAATAATGTATGGATTCTCATGTGACTTGCGAATTGTTTTGCTGGCATCTTCTGAGTAAATAGCTTTCTGTCGGGCTTTCAGTATTGAAGAATCACCGTGATGTAGTGGTTGACCACCACCACCGATACAACCACCAGGGCATGCCATGATTTCTATAGCATGAAATTCTGACCTGCCAGCCTTTATTTCTTCAAGCAGTTTTCGTGCATTGCCCAGTCCATGGGCTATGCCTATGCGTACAGGTAGTCCGTCAAAATCAATAGTAGCTTCACGAATGAATTCCATACCACGAAGTTCCTCAAAATCAACTTTCTCAAGTTTTTTACCTGTTTGTACCTCATAAGCGGTTCTTACAGCAGCTTCAATAACACCACCGGTTGTGCCAAAAATTACAGCGGCACCGGTTGATTCGCCAAGTGGATGATCAAAGTCTTCGTCGGGCAGTTCATTGAAGCTTATGTTAAGCTGCTTTATCAAGTGAGCTAATTCACGTGTTGAAATAGAGTAGTCAACATCAGGGTTGCCATTAGTTTTGAATTCATCACGCTGGCATTCATACTTCTTGGCAAGGCACGGCATAACTGATACTACTACCAGGTTCTCACGTTTAACTCCAATTTTATCAGCGAAGTAAGTTTTGGTAATCGCACCGAACATCTGCTGTGGGCTACGTGCTGTTGAAGGTATATCACGCATCTCAGGGAACTGGTGTTCAAAGAAGTTAACCCATCCTGGGCAACATGAAGTAAGTATTGGGAGTGCTACTGTTGTATCACCTTTTAAGTGACGGTTCAGCCTGTCGAGTAGTTCAGTACCTTCCTCCATTATTGTAAGGTCGGCGGCAAAATCAGTATCAAACACATAGTTGAATCCGAGTCTGCGCAATGCAGCGGCCATTTTACCAGTTACCAATGTGCCTGGTTCCATTCCAAATTCTTCACCCAAAGCAGCACGCACTGCTGGTGCGGTTTGAACTACAACAGTCTTTGATGGATCAGCAAGTGCCCTGATAACTGAGTTTGTGTGATCAACTTCAGTAAGTGCACCAGTTGGGCATACAGCAACACACTGTCCGCAGTAGGTACATTCGCTATGGTCGAGGTTCATTTCAAATGCGGGAGCTACAACTGACATAAAGCCTCTGTTAACGGCCGAAAGCACACCAACGGTTTGAACATCATTGCACATCATTTCACAACGGCGGCACATGATACATTTGTCCACATCGCGGATTATAGCAGGGGAGGTATCAGCACGGTATGTTGATTTCTCACCTTCATAATGTATTTCACGAACGCCAAATTCCTGAGCCATCGACTGTAATTCGCAATTGCCATTCTTTGAACATATCAAACAGTCGGAGGGATGATCAGAAAGAATAAGTTCAAGCACTGTTTTACGGGCGTTCAATACTTTAATATTGTTTGTATTGATCACCATTCCCTCATAACATTCGGTTACGCATGCAGGGGCAAGGTTTCTTCTGCCTGCAACTTCAACCACACATATGCGGCAACCTGCAGGTTTATTCTCAATATTAAGGTCATGCAGGTGGAGATGGCATAAAGTGGGAATATGTACACCAACTTGTTTGGCTGCTTTAAGGATAGTTGCTCCCTTTTCAACCTCAACGATTTTATTGTCAATATTTATTTTGATGGTTTCCATGATCTTTCAAATTATTTAATTACCACTGCATTGAATTTACATTTTTCGAGACATGCCCCGCACTTAATACATACAGCCTGGTTGATAAGGTGTATTCCTTTTCTTTCACCGGTAATTGAATTAACCGGGCAATTGCGGGCACATGCAGTACAACCAACGCAGTTTTCAGCAACTATCACATATTGCATAAGCGCTTTACATTGACCTGCGCGGCATTTCTTATCAGTAACATGCTCTATGTATTCATCATAAAAGTTTTCAATAGTTGATAGTACAGGGTTTGGAGATGTTTGACCTAAACCGCATAAAGCAGTATCTTTGATTACATTGCTAAGGTTCTTGAGGCGATCAATATCTTCAAGAGTGCCATTGCCTTTGGTAAGTTTATCAAGGATCTCATACAGTCTCTTGTTTCCGATACGACAAGGTGAACACTTTCCGCATGATTCTTCAACTGTAAATTCAAGATAGAACTTAGCCATTGATACCATGCAATCATCCTCATCCATAACAATCATACCTCCTGAGCCCATCATAGAGCCACTGGCGATCAGATTATCATAGTCAATTGGAGTGTCAAGGTGTTTTTCAGTTAAGCAGCCACCTGATGGTCCACCTGTTTGAACAGCCTTGAATTTTTTACCACTTTTAATGCCTCCACCAATTTCAAAGATAACTTCGCGAAGTGTAGTACCCATTGGTACTTCAATAAGACCAACATTGTTTATCTTTCCTGCAAGGGCGAATACTTTTGTGCCCTTTGATTTCTCGGTACCAATGCTTGCAAACCATTCAGCTCCCTGATTAATAATTACAGGCACGTTAGCGAGTGTTTCTACATTATTTACATTTGTTGGTTTTTCGTAATAACCTGAAACAGATGGGAATGGAGGTTTCATTGTTGGCTCACCGCGCTTCCCTTCCATTGAATGGATAAGTGCTGTTTCTTCACCACACACAAAAGCACCTGCTCCGTATCGAAGTTCAATTTCAAATTCAAAACCTGTACCAAGTATTCCTTTACCAAGTAGTCCGTATTCCCTGGCCTGGTCAATTGCTATCTTTAAACGTTCAATTGCCAGTGGATACTCTGCCCTGATATAAACAAGTCCGTTTGTAGCACCTATACAATATCCACATATAGCCATTGCTTCTATTACGGAATGAGGATCACCTTCAAGGATTGAGCGGTCCATAAATGCACCGGGGTCGCCTTCATCAGCATTACAAACTACATATTTTTCGTCGTTCACTGATTTGCTGGTAATTTCCCATTTGAGCCCTGTAGGAAATCCTCCTCCGCCACGGCCTCTTAAGCCCGACTTTTTCATGATTTCAATCACCTGTTGAGGTGTCATTTCAGTCAAACATTTGGCTAATGCCTCATAACCATCGCGGGCAATATACTCATCAATGTTTTCAGGGTCAATAAATCCGCAATTTCTAAGTGCCAGACGCAATTGCTTCTTGTAGAAACCCATGTGTTTTGAATCAGCGATATGCTCCTGGGTTTCAGGATTCACATAAAGCAACCTGTTTACTTTTCTGCCTTTGATCACATGCTCCTCAATGATTTCTCTTGCATCATTTGGAGTAACCTGTGTGTAGAAAGTATTGTCGGGCATTACTTTAACAATAGGACCTTTTTCACAAAAGCCAAAGCAACCTGTGCCGATAACCTGAACTTCGGTATCGAGCCCTTTATCATTAATGATGGTTTTGAGATTCTGCAGAAGCAAATCACTTTCTGACGCATGACAACCTGTGCCACTGCATACAAGTAGATGCATTTTGAATTTGGCCATTACTTTTTCCTCCTATTATTTTTGGATAGTTTCATAATTGACCGGTATAATACCTTCAACCAATTCACCGTTCTTGATGTATTTTTCAATAATACTGTCAGCTTTGGCAGTATCCACATAGCCATAAACCACAGGTGCCTGCCCGGGTAAGGTGATTTCAACAGTTGGTTCAGCAAAGCAATAACCCATGCAACCGGTTTGAGTAACTACAGCCTGAATGTTCCTCTTATCGAGTTCATCAATAAAGAATTCCATCACTTGTTTAGCGCCTGAAGCAATTCCGCATGTTGCCATTGCAACTCTGATCTGTACAAGGCTTTCAGGAGAGTTGCTCTTCTCCCTTAAACCCATTTTACCTTGGAGATCGTCCTTGATCTTACGAAGGTCAGCCAGTGATTTTACTTGTGTCATGATGTGTTTTAATTGTATTTGTTTGTTGAGTATTATTACGAGATCAGTATTTGTTGCTGATTCTCTTTAATCATTTCTTTCAAAAACCTCAATACTGAAGGCTCACTAATTGATACACCATCGAGTATTTCATTTATTTCAGCAGTGCAAATTGTGAACTTTCCTTTATTTGTAACATGTTGGTACTTAAACTCAATATCCGGATTTGCTGCTATTAAAAGTACAATTATTCCAGCAATATCACCCGCCGGTAAACGGTCGGGATGTGTAAATACAAATTCAGCTTCTACTTTAGTGCCTTTGCCTTCTTCGCTTCTTATATTGAAGCTGCCGCCGGTACGTTCAGCATTAAGTTTAAGTAAAGGAATGCCCAGTCCAGTTTTACGAGTAGTGCGAGTTGTTACATAGGGATCAGTAACTGTTGAAACCATTTCCCGGGACATTCCTCCTCCATTATCATCAACGATAACAACATAGCTATCGTCATCCTTATTTTCAATTACTTCTATTGTGATTGATGTTGCATTTGCATAGATTGAATTCTGTGCAATATCCATGATATGCATTGCCATGTCTCTCATTGGATGACCTCCCTTCCTTCCTGACTCTTCAGTGCCATTCTGAATTCATTGAAATCAACCGAAACCATGCGATAACTTGATACATTCTCGCCAATTTGATCGAGAACGTGAGCATCAGAGTTGCGCATAATCGGCTTATCATTCAATTTTGGGTTGCTTCTTCTGAAATCACTTATTGTCATGTGCCTGGTTAATTCATAAGCATCAGCTTTTAAACTTGACGGTATGAACCCAAGCTGACTGGTAAGACTATCCTTTGGCTTATTTACATGTGCCGGAATGAATATACCATCATGCTCATGCACTAATGCCTCTACCTTATCAATTCCTATATTTAGTGCTGAAATCAACAACCTGTCCTCTTCATAAACAATAGACTCATTTTCATCCACCACAACCTGATATCCAAAAAGGGATGTATTATTCTTAATATCAGGTAATTGCTTATCCAAAAGTGCCTGGAAATCTGAAAGCACTTCAAGAGACCTGAAGTATGCGAGGCAATGAATTTCTTCTTTTGTAGTGATCTCAACACCCGGATACACTTTCAAACCTGAGGCCAATGCTTCTTTTGTAACAATTGCGCATTGTAGCGTTGAATTATGATCAGTAATACCAATAATATCCAGTTTTTGCTCCAGCGCTTTCCGTACAATATTCTTAGGGCTCATATCCAGGCTTGCGCAAGGAGATAAGATTGTGTGAATATGCAGATCAGCTTTGAAGACTTGCATGATAGTTTTATTTACTTAATTTATAAGCTGATATATTTTGCCGTTAATTGTAAAAGCAGGGTCACTGCTTACAAGAACCGGTATATTTTCCTCATTACTTTGATCAGCCATATCTTCTTCAGGCTGCAAATTGTTTACGAGTACTACAGCAGCAAGGTCTTTTAAAGAGGCAATTGCCATTACATTTTTATGTGTTTGAAGAGTGATCCATATATTGCCTGCATCCGCATGTCCGATAACGTCACTCAGTAAATCGGAAGCATAGCCACCGGTTATTTCATTGGAAAGGCCTTCATTTCCACTGATAACTTTAAGGTTGAGCTTTTCAGCCAGTTCTTGAACGTTCATTACTTTAGTTTCCTGTATTTATTAGTTTTTTCAAAACCCCATATTTCCCTGAGAATGCTATTGCCTTCATCAGGTGTTAGTTCGCCTTTTTGTTCGAGTGCCCTTTGTACAAAAATGCACTGCTTCAAATCGGCTTCGCCATTTACAATATCAATTGCCAAAGAGTGGCATCCTGGTGAACCGCATACACTGCAATCGATCATTGGCAGCACTTTAAGTATCTGATTCACTTTGTCCATCTTTTTCATGGCTTCCGCCATATCTTCGTCAAGTTTGAGAATTGATCTGGGACTTATTGAATCAATACCCATCTTATCTCTGAGGAATCCGGAGCATTCAGTGATAGGCCTGAAAGCATCAGGATGATTGGTTAGTGCAGCAGGGTCTTTTTTAGTGTAGTTCTTATTCCTGAGCCTTTCAACAGTCAGAAATCGATTACCCGGTGTAAGAACCCCGCCTGCGCAGCTTTCGTCACAAGCCCTTAATTCGAGAAAGTCAATATCAGTGATTTCATCATTTTCAAGCTTTTCGAGGAAATCAATAACATTTGTCATTTCATCAATAGCAAGGCATCTACCCTTAATGTGTTGAGCCTCTCCATTTGTGAGTGACCAGTTCCTTGCCATATCCGATAGGGACAATGAAACAGGTAAAGTACAAGTTTCATTACTTTTTTTAGCAACCCGATGATAGACTTTGTTAAACAGAAAGTCCATATTGATAGCACCGGTAATAGGGGAGGAGATCTCACCTACAGGTTCTTTAATTGCTGCTATTTTAGCAGCACATGGCGTTACATAGAATATGCCGATTTCATTCTCAGGAACACCCTGTTCCAACAACTCTTTCTTTAAAAAATGAGCTGAAATATCCAGAGGGGGCTTAAGAAGCATAATGTTGTCAACAAGTGAAGGGAATTTCACTTGAATTAACCGCACAATTGCCGGGCAAAATGAGGATATCAACGGTTTCTTTTCCGGATGAGCATCAGCGTAATCCTGTATAGCATCAGCAAGTACTTCAGCACCGTTTTCAACTTCATATACGTGTGTAAAACCAATATCCAACAACACACTATGAATTTGTCTGAAACTAATCTCTTCAGGAAACTGCCCTGTAAAAATGGCTGGCAATAAGGCGATACGGTAAGTGTAATCAAAAATGTAATTGAAATCATCATGATCAATGATGATTGCACTTGAAGGGCATTCGCGGAAACACTTGCCACAATCAACGCACCTTTCAGCCAATAAGATGGCTTTGCCGTTTCTTACACGCAAAGCTTCAGTAGGGCACACATTCATGCAATGTGAGCAACCTACACAAAGGTCCTCGCGAATTTTTAGTGCATGATGAAAAGTGCCTGTTTCCATTTGATTTTAATTCAAATAAATTGCCATTTGTACAACTGTGCCAACGCCAACCTCTGAGGTGATGTTAAGTTCATCGCAGTTATTCTTAATGTTTGGTAATCCCATTCCTGCACCAAATCCCATTTCCCTAACCTCACTTGATGCAGTTGAATACCCCTGCTGCATCGCCAGTTCAATATCAGGTATGCCAGGCCCTTCATCAATAAGTTTCAGGTCAATCCTGTCAGTACTGATGTTGATAAGGGCCTTGCCTGACCATGCGTGGGCAACTATGTTTACTTCAGCTTCATAGAGCGCCACAACCACTCTTTTTATGATCTTTGAATCTACATTCAGTTGCTTGAGTATTTTCTTCACCTGGCTCGAAGTAGTGCCGGCTTTAATGAAATTACCACCTTCAACATAAAATTCAAAGTTCATGACATCAATAAATTAATAAACAGGTTTCATCCCTGCATTAAAAAGCAAGCCGGAAGCTTTGAACATAGAGTAGTCACACTCAATTAGTATCATTCCATTTTCTTCGGCTAACTGGAGCATTTCGGAAGTAACTTTCTTTTTGCGTACAAAGATTATGTTACTGATTTCCGACATTTCAGCAGTCCTTATTGTTTGTAAGTTAGCCAATCCTGTCAGTAATAGTATGTTATCTCTTTCAATGGTAAGTACATCACTCATCAGGTCAGAGGAGAATGTGAACTCTACCTCATTCTCTAATTGATGATGCCCTGCAACCACCTTTGCATTAAGAATGTTGATTACTTCCTTGATTTTCATTTAGTTCAATTTTACATTCTTTTTCACTACCCTTATTAGTATCAAAAAAGTGCTGCAAAGTTAAATACTCTTTTTGGTTTAAACTAGTAAATTGTGAAAAAAATAACAATGTTATTAATCTAACAATGAAAGTCTGTGTTAGTTGATATTGCACGTATTGTTAAAACTGAATGTGTTACACTGATAGAGTGTTTGAAAACACTCTATTTTGCACAAAATGAACTTAATTTGAACTGCTAAACGAGACTTAGACGATTAATAACGTTTGCGAGGTTTGTAATGTGTGTGTAATAAATCATGCGATTTATGTCCCAGTGGTTCGCCCAGGAAGTTTTTATACACTTCAACTACTTCAGGGTTCTCATGCGATTTTCTCAAAGGCATATTGGCATCTTCACTATAAATTGCATCGGTTCTCAACTTCCTGATCTCAGGTGAGGTAGGGATAGGCTGACCACCACCACCAATACAACCACCCGGACAACCCATCACTTCAATAAAGTGGTAGTTTGCTTCTCCGCTTTTTACCTTTTCCATTAAACCCCGTGCATTTGCCAATCCATGTGCTATAGCCACATTAAGATCAACACCCTCAAGGAAGCTCCATTCAGGTTTTACGTTCTTGATCTTGATAGATGCTTCTTTGATGCCTTCCATTCCCCTCACTGGCTGAATGTTAAGGTTTGTGAAAGGTACTTCGCGTCCGGTAACTATTTCATATGCTGTTCTTAATGCCGCTTCCATAACACCGCCGGTAGCACCAAAAATGACTGCAGCCCCGGTAGATTCACCCAGGATGCTATCATAATGCTCTTCGCCGATCTTGTTAAAATCAATACCGGCTTGTTTGATCATCATAGCTAATTCACGTGTAGTTAGTACGTAGTCAACATCCTGGTAACCGCTATCACGCATCTCGGTTCTTTCACATTCAAACTTCTTGGCAACACATGGCATAATTGAAACTACTATCATGTCCTGTGCCTTGATGTTGATTTTATCAGCATAGTATGTTTTAGCCAATGCGCCAAACATTTGTTGTGGTGACTTACATGTTGACAGGTTGTCAAGTAATTCAGGGTACATGTGTTCCTGGAATTTAATCCAACCCGGCGAACAGGATGTCATCATTGGAAGCGATACAGAATCATCCTTATCAACCAATGCTTTTTTCAACCGGGTTAGTAGTTCAGTGCCTTCTTCTAAAATAGTTAGGTCAGCAGTAAAGTCAGTATCAAGTACTTTGCTGAAACCCAGTTTCTTTAGTGCTGAAACCATTCTGCCTGTAACTCTTTCGCCAACCGGTAATCCGAGATCTTCTCCCAGTGCTATTCTGGTTGCAGGGGCAGTTTGTACAACTACAAATTTTGAAGGATCATAAATGGCTTTCCATACTTCTTCAATATAATTGTGCTCAGTTAATGCACCGGTTGGGCAGCGGTTAATACACTGTCCGCAGTTTGAACATACAACATCGTTCAAAGGCTTATTTAGGAAAGTTGCTATACGCTGGTGATCACCTTTATTGGTTACAGCCAATGCACTTATTCCCTGCAATTCATGGCAGGTACGAACACAACGCTGACACCTGATACATTTACTGTCGTCCTTTACAATAGAAGGTGAAGAAATGTCTTGCATCTTGTGTTCCTGATTTACAAGATCAAGGAAAACATGGTCGCCTATCCTATATTCACTTGCCAGATCTTGTAATTCACAATGGCCATTCTTAAAGCACTTGGTGCAATCGGCATTGTGTTCTGAAAGCAGTAACTCAACAATGTGTTTACGTGCTATGCGCACTTTTTCACTATTGGTAAATACTTCCATGCCTTCTGAAACAGGTGTGGCACATGAAGCAGCCAGGACTCTGGCTCCTTTAACTTCTACCACACAAACCCTGCAGTTTCCTGCTACAGTTAAATCGGGATGGTTACATAATGTTGGAATTCTGAGATTCAGCTTTCGGGCTGCATCAAGTATGGTAGTGCCCTCTTCTACAGAGACGGGCATATTGTTGACCTTGAGGTTTACTAAATATTTGTTCATCTTTTCTGTTTTTTGAGGTGCTGTTAATAAATGATCTCTTCCCTGAAGTTATCGATGATTGAGTTAAATGGATTACCAACTGATTGCCCTAATCCGCATTTGGCAGCAATTTTCATGGTAGTAGTCAGATTCTTCAGATCATCAAGATAGGAGGGAGACCTTTCTCCTCTTTTCACTGCTTCAATACCTTTAAGCAGTTGCTGACAACCAACACGGCATGGCGTGCACTGCCCGCAACATTCTTCAGTGAAGAATTCAAGGTAATCATGTAGCACGTTATACATTGATCTTGAACTATTGAAGATCATCATTGAACCACCTGTAGGAATTCCTTCGAAGCCAATAATTGTGTCATTAAATTTTTTACGCGGAACACAATGACCTGAAGCACCACCCACCTGAACAGCTTTTGTATCGCCATCTCCAAATTCTTCAACGAATTGATTGAGAGGCATACCAAGTTCAAGCTCATAAATGCCGGCTATTGGTGTATCGCCTGATACACTGAACACTTTTGATCCACGGGAGTCATTAGTTCCCAAAGCTTTAAACTGCTCGGGACCCATATGGCAGATCATGGTTGTATATACCAGTGTTTCAACATTATTGATAACTGTAGGCTTAGAGTTATAGCCTGCTACTGTAGGATAAGGTGGTTTGTTACGAGGTTCACCACGTTTTCCTTCCATTGATTCGAAAAGTGCACTTTCCTCACCGCAAACATAAGCACCACTGCCACTTCTAAGATATATGGCAAAATCAATATTCTTTTGCTTTAACTCCCCGTTAAACTTATTAAGCTTTGATTGTAATGTTTTCAGTAAGAAGTTATATTCGCCCCTGAGGTAAATATATCCTTCCTTAGCTCCAATTACATATCCGCAAATTGCCATCCCGGTAAATATCTTTTCAGGTACACGGTCGAGTATTTCCCTGTCCTTAAATGTGCCCGGCTCACCTTCATCAGCATTGCAGATCACATATTTTACATCACTGTCTTCATTGCGGGTGAATTTCCATTTCAGGCCTGTCGGAAAACCGGCACCGCCTCTTCCTTTAAGACCGCTGTCAATAAGATCAAGGATAATCTCATCAGCCGACCTTTTAATTGTTTTCTCTAATATCGTTATTGGTGAAGTTTTATCATCCTCGAATATTATATCTACTTTCTTGAGTTTAGTTTCCATTTGATACTGTTTTTAAGGGTGATGCTTTTACTCTTTACCATATGACTGAATGATCTCTACTGCTTTTGCAGGTGTAAGCTCTGGGTAGATATCGTCATTTACCAACATCACAGGACCTTTATGACACCAGCCCAGGCAATTTGCTGTAAGTAAGGTGTATTTCTTATCATGCGTTGTTTCCCCAACTTTTATCTTAAGTTGATTCATGATAGCATTGATAATGTCATCTTTGCCTTTCATATGGCATGTAATGGTTTTGCATACCCTAATGATATTCTTCCCGCGCGGAACAGTATCGAGAAATGTATAGAACGATGCCGTTCCATACACATCGGCTGCTGAAAGGTCAAGTTCCTTAGCAACTGTTAACATTGCTTCCTCCGATAGATAATGCTCTTTTTGCACGATTCCCTGAAGAATTGGCATCAGACTGTTGCGGCACTTGCCATTTTTCTCGACAAGTTCTTTTACTAGCAATTCTGTTGTCATTTAATTTCCTCCATTTGTTGATTAAAATGAATGTATTAGTTAATTGAGTGTGACTAATGATTCTTGCGAATCACAAGTCAAAGTTAAAAAATCATTTGTGAATCAATTAACAATAGAGGCATTATTTTGTATCTGATGACTAATTTATACTGATTCTAAAGTGCTGATAAAGAAATGCTTTCGTAAAATTAACCGTATCAGTTGTTAACTATGTATGTAGCTATATGCATACGTTTCTTCTTTATATCAGGATTTATTGTTTAGTGGATACATCTATATTGCCTGATCAATGATTAATAGACCTTGGGTATAATATTTCGTGCTAACATCCATATTACCTAACTTTGCCGAATGGAGCAATTTCGATATTTCCTCAGGCTTGCATATAACGGCACCACATACCACGGATGGCAGTCGCAAAAGAATGCCCATACCGTGCAACAGGAGATAGAGAATGCGCTTTACTTTATCCTTGGTAACCGTCAAATTCCTATAACCGGGGCAGGAAGGACAGATACCGGTGTACATGCAAGGCAATATTTCGCACACTTTGACCTGGACACCTTACTTTCAACCAGCGAACTTACTCAACTTGTATACAGGCTCAATCATATTTTACCTGATACAATTGCTATTTACGATGCTTTCAGGGTAAAAACAGATATCCATGCCAGGTTTTCAGCCCTGTCGAGGACTTATCACTATTATATCTGCCGCAATTACGATCCATTTGCTGCAGGAATTTCATATAGGCTCACGATTCCCCTGGATGTGCCACTTATGAATGAAGCTGCAAGAACTATTATGAATTATACTGATTTCACTTGCTTTGCCAAAACCGGAGCACAGACTTCAACTAACAACTGTACTGTCTATCAGAATGAATGGGAGGAAAAAGACAATTTCCTGGTATTTAAGACTGAGGCAAACCGTTTTCTAAGGAATATGGTGAGGGCAATGGTTGGTACGTTACTTGATGTTGGAAAGGGAAAGATCAATATAGAGCAATTTAACGCAATTCTGCAAACAGGAACAAGGTCAGATGCCGGACAATCAGTTCCTGCATGTGGTTTATTCCTGGAGAATATCTCCTATCCTGAGGATATTAGGTCACTGTAAAACTCTCTTTTTTGAAGTTAAGGGGCGATACCCTCTGAAACCCCACCAACGCAAGTGAAGCAGGATTCAGAAAGCTCCCTGGAAGAAATAAAAGGTCAGAATAAGTGAAACAATAAACTTTGCAACCGTACCTGCAAGGAACCCAATGAAAGTGCCTGTACCTGCTTTAAATACGAGATCAAGGTTTTTACCTGCCATTATTTCACCTATTATGGCACCAATAAATGACCATAAGATCATACCCAGGGGAGGGAAAAATACCATTCCCACAATCAGTCCTATGGTAGCACCCCAAATCCCTTTGCGACTGCCACCTGAAAGCCTGGCACCCCAGACCGGAATAAAGTAATCAAGCACTACCACAATAATCGTAATTACAAGCCAGCTTATTAGAAATCTGTCACTGAAATCATGCACACGTGTGAAGTGAATTAGTAAAATGGCCAAATAATTTAATGGTGGACCAGGCAATACTGGCAGAATAGAGCCAGCAATTCCTGCCAGTGTAAGTATTATTCCTAAAGTTATCCAGAGCCATTCCATGCGATATTATTTAAAAGTAATTACCTGGATGTAGTTACCACTTTTCTGATTCGTTCAATATTGATTTAATTGTAAAGCGATTTATCTTCCAGCAAATGCCAGCTTAAAGCTGCAGCACAATTCTCAAACAATGACTCCGTTATATTGTTTATGGGCTTAATAATCACGTGCTTCAGACGAAATGTGTGGTTAAGGATAATGATTAATAGTAATTAGGTTAAGATTAAATGGTTAATAGTAAATACGACTTAAGCAAATGAAGTTAAATAATAAAGTAAAGTATTTTCTACTGGTAATCATTACCGCAGGAATATTTATGTCGTGCAATAAAAATACTCCAACAAGCAATACTATGGAAAACAAAAGCAAAGTAACTGAAAAGATATTCAAGAGTGATGAAGAATGGAAGAAAATACTAACTCCTGAACAGTATAGTGTATTGCGTGAGAAGGGTACTGAACGACCCGGTACTGGCTTATACGATCAGCATTTTGTAAAAGGTACATACCTTTGTGCTGCCTGTGGACAGGAACTCTTTGATTCAGATTCAAAGTATGATGCAGGTTGTGGGTGGCCTAGTTTCGCTGAACCTTCTACTCAGGTTGCAGTGGATGAACACCTCGATAAAAGCTATGGTATGATTCGCACTGAGATTGTCTGTTCAAAATGTGGGGGACATCTTGGCCATGTGTTTAACGATGGACCACCGCCCAAGGGATTGCGTTACTGTATAAATTCAGCCTCATTGGAATTCAAACCGGAATAATCTTGCACGGCAATTTCAATCTATTAACGTGTTATTCTAAGCAAAATGCTTTATTGGTAGTGTTCCATAATAAGTTTGCTGAGAATTAGCCTATTTCCTGAACTCCAATTCTGTGAAATCAAAATCAGGATTGGGGATATCAACACGCAACTCTTCCACTTCACCGGCAGCATTAAGAACGAAGTTAACGGTTCCTTCCGGCAAGGAGGGAACTTCCGGGAATTCAATGGTGAACGTGTCGTAATGCCAGTGATTGAGTTTGCCGTGAAATAGGGGAGTGGGGACAAATTTTAGATATAGACTTCCTTCATGCATTTCTATTGTAGCATCTCCATATAACTTGCTTGTGTATTTTCCAACGTACTTCTCAAGATCGGCGCTTGGTTTAGTACCTAAAGCACGCTTCCCGGCCATTTCTTTCTTTTGTTTTTCCTGGTATTCCTTGCCTTTCTTTTCCCTCTCGAGGAATAGGGCACTCCAATCTTTTATTTGTACTTCATTAACGCCCAACTGTGCAACTGACTGATCAGAAATAGGCTGCTGTATAAATGCATCAAGGATTGTGTACATCATAGGAAGGTATAGGCTTGAGTTCTTATTTGTTAGCACCACCAAACCAATGTTGGCTTCTGGAACAAATGCGGAGTAGGAGATCATGCCATCATAACCACCCGAATGTGACATTACTTTCTTGCCGTAATAATCCATTACTGACCAGCCCATACCATAGCCTTTGAAGTGAGTAGTAGGCCAAAGCTCTTTTGAGGTCTTTGAAACATTGTTCATGATCTGCGGGTACCACATTTCATTGAGTGCTTTCTCTGAAATGATCTGCTTCTCATTAAACTTTCCGTTGTTAAGTTGCAACTGAAGCCACTTTGACATGTCGTTAACTGATGAGAGAATAGATCCTGCAGGAGCAATATTATCCCAGTTCATGTAATCAATTCTTACATTCTTATCCTGGAAGGTGGTATGAGGTTGTGCCAAATTGGTTTGCTCCAGAAACTGTTCAACGGAAGTGAGGGTGGAAGTCATTCCCAGTGGATCGAGGAAACGTGCTTTGATAAAATCTGCCCATTTTTGCCCACTTACCTTTTCAATAATCAAACCTGCTGTAAGATAGGTGATATTCGAGTATCCAAATGTAGTCCTGAACCCATAGGCAGGCTTAAGATACTGAGCTCTGCGCACAACTTCTTCAGCCGAATGCGTTGTTCCATACCAAACAAGATCACCGCTGAAAGTAACAAGTCCGGTGCGGTGGGAGAGAAGATCCCGTATTGTTAAGTTGGCAGTAACATACGGATCATATAGTTTGAACCATGGCAAATGATCAACTACTTTGTCATCCCATGTCAGCTTGCCTTCATCAACAAGCACACCTATTGCTGAAGCCGTAAAAGCTTTTGAATTTGATGCAACAGCAAAAAGGGTGTTTGCATCAACAGGCTTGTTCGTTTTAATGTCCTTGGTGCCATATCCTTTGGCTAAAAGAATGCTGTCCTTTGTAACAATTGCTATAGCCATGCCGGGTACATCCCAGTCATTCAGCGCTTTCTGAAAATAAGCATCAAGATCTGACAATTTCTTCTTATCATCTAAAGTGCCCTTCTTGTCATCTAAAGTGCCCTTCTTGTCAACTGTTGGGCCCTTCTTGTTATCAATAGTGCCCTTCTTGTCCACTGTTGAGCCCTTCTTGTCAACTAAAGTGCCCTTCTCGTCTACTGATGGGCCCTTCTTGTCAATAATAATACCCTGTGTATATGCTGTGAAACTGAAGGATACTGCAAACAATAGCAGTATGAAATTCTTTATCTTTATGTTGTTTTTGACTTTCATTTCGATTGTTCTTTATGATATTCCATTAAACCTTCAATGACTGATTTTTGAATCCGGCAAATAGTTATTCCATGACTGGAAGCTACATCAAAAAGTATATCCTTAAAATGAAATGCAATAGAACCGACGAAGCTAACCTCATATTTCTCGTAACCACTGAATTTCATAACACCCATTTTCAGGAATTCAGTAAATGATCTGTTAATCAATTGCCTGATATATGCATCCATGCCGTTTTGTTGAATGAATGGCGCAAATGAAGCGAGGAACCTGTTAGGGGAGGGCTTGTTATAGATATTGTCGAGCACAAACTCCAGTGAAAGATTAAACTCATCAGTTAGCTTATCACTGATATGGTTGGGCATTTCACCCCTTAGGTAATCCGTGATCAGTAGCTTGCCCATGTGAGTACCACTACCTTCATCGCCAAAAAAGTAACCCAGTGATACCATCTGCCGGGTAATCATATGGCCATCGTATACACAGGAATTTGACCCAGTGCCTAAAATGCAGGCAATGCCAGGTTTACTGTCGCATAAAGAGCGCGCAGCAGCCAGCATATCATGATTCACCTCAATTACAGCATTTGGGAATAATCCCTTCATTAAGTCGCTTATTTTAGCGCATTTTGCATCTGTGGAGCATCCAGCCCCATAATAATATATTGAATTCACCTTATCAGCGGGAATGGAAGGCATCAGTTCATCCTGCAACATTGATACAATTGATTCACTCGACATGTAATAAGCGTTGATGCCGGTTGTAGTAATGAATGTGTTGTTGGAGTTGTTAATCAGTAACCAGTCAGTTTTTGTGGCCCCGCTGTCTGCTATAAGTATCATTTAAATAAATTGGTGTTAAATTAGGGCAAATGTATGGAAATAAAATGTGGAGTCAAAAGGGTTTTGAGGTTTACCCGGGTAATGTTGAGGGACATCTTTTAGCTCCCCAAACTTCCCAGAATTGAATATACAGTACCCTTGCACATGCAGCTCAAAATAATCGCAAGCATAAGGGCTAAACTTTCCCAAAAAACTCTGTAAAAAATTGTCATTCAACTCCTTATCTCTTAAAAAGGCTATTCAGAAATTAGAGCTAAAAAATAGAGTGTATGTTATTGATACATAGCGCTGTACAATAATCAGTGTAAAAGGGCAACTTTTCAAAAATTAGGAAATTGCCTGACAGTAGAAAATCAGTATAAAGAAAAACAATAAAGCTGCCAAATAGGAGGGGTAGTCAAAGAGGTCAGGGAGGTAAAATAACAAAGCCGCAAACCTGACTATGTAATTACAGCCTAGCCGTCTTGGGCAAAAACAACAAAGGCTGCCTTATGGGGGCAGCCTTTGTGTTATAAGATCGGCGACGACCTACTCTCCCACCGGAACGGCAGTACCATTGGCGCTGATGGGCTTAACTTCTCTGTTCGGAATGGGAAGAGGTGGACACCATCGCTAAAGT
>JAEZDY010000005.1 GCA_023417935.1 Bacteroidota bacterium | reverse complement strand
GGTCGTGGAGGACTCGGTCACACAAATCATCGAGCAGAACATGAAGGGCCTGGACGGCCTGATGTACCTGTCCGCCACCAGCGACTCGAACGGCCGCGCCACGATCACGCTGACCTTCGAGAGTGGCACCAATGCCGACATCGCGCAGGTCCAGGTGCAGAACAAGCTGCAGCTCGCGACCGCGCTGCTTCCTTCGATCGTGCAGCAGCAGGGTCTCAGCGTGACCAAGACCGGCGAAGGGTTTCTCCTGGTGGTGGGCTTCGTCTCGGAGGATGGCACGATGCAGCGCGACGACATCGCCGATTACATCACGGCCAACATCGTCGATCCGCTTTCCCGTGTGCCGGGCGTGGGCAGCACGCAGGTCTTCGGCTCGCAGTATGCAATGCGCATCTGGCTGGACCCGCACAAGCTGGAGACGTACCGCCTGTCGACCGCTGAAGTGATCGCGGCGATACAAGGCCAGAACCAGCAGGTCACGGTCGGCCAGCTCGGCGGCACGCCGGCGGTGGAAGGGCAGCAACTGAACGCCACCATCAACGCTCGCGGACGACTGCAGTCTGCGGAGGAGTTCGGTGAGATCGTCCTCCGAAGCAATACCGGGGGATCGGTGTTGAAACTTCGCGACATCGCGCGGGTCGAGCTCGGCGCGGCGGACTACAACATCGTCAGCCGCCACAATGGGCGTCCCTCCAGCGGCATTGCGGTGTCGCTCGCGACCGGGGCGAACGCGCTGGAAACCGCGGCCAGTGTGAAGGCACTGATGGACGAGCTTGAACCCAACTTCCCGACCGGGATCAAGGCGGTGTTCCCGTTCGACACGACCCCGTTTGTCTCGGTGGCGATCACCGGGGTGGTGCACACGCTCCTCGAGGCGATCGTCCTGGTCTTCCTCGTGATGTACCTGTTTCTCCAGAACTTCCGGGCGACGCTGATCCCAACCATCGCGGTGCCGGTGGTCCTGCTCGGGACCTTTGCGGTGCTTGGCGCGCTGGGCTTTTCCATCAACATGCTGACCATGTTCGCCATGGTCCTGGCGATCGGCCTCCTGGTCGACGACGCCATCGTCGTGGTCGAAAACGTCGAGCGACTGATGTCCGAGGAAGGCCTGTCACCGCTGGAGGCGACGCGGAAATCGATGGACCAGATCACCGGCGCGCTGGTGGGCATCGGTCTCGTGCTCTCGGCCGTGTTTGTGCCCATGGCCTTTCTCGGCGGTTCGACCGGCGTGATCTATCGGCAGTTCTCCGGCACGATTGTATCCGCCATGGCCCTCTCGGTGATCGTGGCGATCGTTCTCACGCCCGCGCTTTGCGCGACCATGCTCAAGCCCATCCAGAAAGGGCATCACTACCATGACACGGGATTCTTCGGCTGGTTTAACCGGGTCTTCGATCGCGGCAACACGAAGTACCAGGGGATGGTGCGCGGGATTTTGTCGCGGCGGAAGCGCTACACGGCGGTCTTTGTCGCGATGATCGGCCTGACCGTGCTGCTTTTCCTGCGCCTCCCGAGCTCCTTCCTTCCCAACGAGGACCAGGGCATTCTTTTTGCGCAGATCCAGGGGCCGGTGGGAGCCACCCAGGAACGCACGATGCAGGTGGTGGAGAAGGTGGAGCGCTACTTCCTGGAGCAGGAGAAGGACGCGGTGGCGGAGATGTTCGCCGTCGCCGGATTCAGCTTCTCGGGGCAGGGCCAGAACAACGGCATGGCCTTTGTCAGCATGAAGGACTGGGACGAGCGCGATTCGGAGTCCCTGTCCGTCCAGGCGGTGGCCCAGCGGGCGATGGCTGAATTCAGCCAGATCAAGGACGCGCTGGTCTTCGCCATCCCTCCGCCGCCGATCACCGAGCTCGGCAATGCCGCAGGCTTCGTCTTCTACCTGAAGGACAACGCCCGGCTCGGGCACGATGCACTGATGCAGGCGCGCAATCAGCTCCTGGCCGCGGCACAGCAGAGCAAGTTGTTGATCAATGTGCGTCCGATCGGCCTGGAGGACGCCCCGCAGCTCCGGCTGGACGTGGACAACCAGAAGGCCGCTTCCCTCGGGCTGTCGATTGCGGACGTGAACAACACCCTCGCGGTGGCCTGGGGCGGCCGCTACATCGACGACTTCATTGATCGTGGACGGGTGAAGCGCGTGTACGTCCAGGCGGACGCTCCCTTCCGGATGACGCCGGAGGACTTCAACCTTTGGTCGGTCCGGAATGCGACGGGCCAGATGGTGCCCTTCACGGCCTTCGCCCGGTACTACTGGGATTACGGTTCACCGCGCCTGGAGCGCTACAACGGGGTTTCGGCCCTCCAGCTGAACGGGCAGGGTGCGCCCGGTGTGAGTTCCGGCGACGCCATGCTGGAGATCGAGCGGTTGGCCGAGCAGCTGCCCCAGGGCATTGGTATCGAGTGGACGGGTACGTCGTACCAGGAGCGCCAGGCAGGGGCGCAGACTCCGCTCCTCTATTCGCTCTCCCTCCTGGTGGTGTTTCTCTGCCTTGCGGCGCTGTATGAAAGCTGGACCATCCCGACCTCGGTGCTGATGGCCGCGCCCCTCGGCGTGCTCGGCGCCGTCCTGGCGAACACCATGCGCGGGATGGAGCGCGACGTGTATTTCCAGGTGGCGATGCTCACGACCGTCGGTCTGACCAGCAAGAACGCCATCCTCATCGTGGAGTTCGCCAAGGACAACCTGGCGAAGGGCATGGATCTGGTCGAAGCGACGATCGCCGCCATTTCGGACCGGTTGCGCCCCATCCTGATGACGTCGCTCGCCTTCGGCCTTGGTGTTCTGCCGCTGGCCGTCGCATCCGGCGCCGGCTCCGGCGCCCAGCGTGCGATTGGTACCGGAGTGCTGGGCGGCATGATCGTGGGAACGTTCCTCGGGCTGTTTTTCGTCCCGTTGTTCTTCGTGCTCGTCCAGACGATCTTCGGGAGGAAATCCGCTCCGCGTCCGCCCGTCGCCCCGAAACCAGGCCCTGCGCAGCCGCCGGCGAAACCAGAAGTCGCACATCGGTG
>JAEZDY010000002.1 GCA_023417935.1 Bacteroidota bacterium | reverse complement strand
TGGGGGCAGCCTTTGTGTTATAAGATCGGCGACGACCTACTCTCCCACCGGAACGGCAGTACCATTGGCGCTGATGGGCTTAACTTCTCTGTTCGGAATGGGAAGAGGTGGACACCATCGCTAAAGTCACCTGAATATTTTAAAATTCAAGTAAGGGTATTTGACTCTTTTTGAGGGAGTCAAATAGCATTTACAGGAATTCGACATGTAAAAGGAAGAAAAGAATCACAATATGAAATAAGTGATTTTGAAGCAGAAGTAAAATTGGTCATAAGAAAGTCTACGGGTAATTAGTATCGCTCGGCTTTGACATTACTGTCTTTACACCTGCGACCTATCAACGTCATCGTCTATGACGACCCTTAAAAGAAGTCTCATCTTGAGCTGAGTTTCGCACTTAGATGCTTTCAGCGCTTATCTCATCCATACGTAGCTACCCTGCTATGCAGCTGGCGCAACAACAGGTACACTAGAGGTATGTCCGACTCGGTCCTCTCGTACTAGAGTCAGGTGCTCTCAAACTTCTAACGCCCACAACAGATAGGGACCGAACTGTCTCGCGACGTTCTGAACCCAGCTCACGTGCCACTTTAATCGGCGAACAGCCGAACCCTTGGGACCTTCTCCAGCCCCAGGATGTGACGAGCCGACATCGAGGTGCCAAACCACTCCGTCGATGTGAGCTCTTGGGAGTGATCAGCCTGTTATCCCCGGAGTACCTTTTATCCTTTGAGCGATGGCCCTTCCATGCGGAACCACCGGATCACTATGTCCTAGTTTCCTACCTGATCGACTTGTTGGTCTCACAGTCAAGCACCCTTATGCCATTGCACTCTACGCACGGTTACCAAGCGTGCTGAGGGTACCTTTGAAAGCCTCCGTTACTCTTTTGGAGGCGACCACCCCAGTCAAACTACCCACCAAACACTGTCTCCCGCGCTGCGGGATTAGGCACCGAATAAACAAAGGGTGGTATTTCAAGGATGATTCCACGACTCCTGGCGAAGCCGCTTCACAATCTCCCACCTATCCTACACATCGTTTATTCAATGTCAATGTTAAGCTATAGTGAAGGTTCACGGGGTCTTTCCGTCCCGTTGCGGGTATCCGGCATCTTCACCGGAACTACAATTTCACCGAGCTCATAGCTGAGACAGTGCCCAGATCGTTACACCATTCGTGCAGGTCGGAACTTACCCGACAAGGAATTTCGCTACCTTAGGACCGTTATAGTTACGGCCGCCGTTTACTGGGGCTTCAATTCAATGCTTCGCCTTGCGGTTGACATCTCCTCTTAACCTTCCAGCACCGGGCAGGTGTCAGGCCTTATACATCATCTTTCGATTTAGCAAAGCCATGTGTTTTTGATAAACAGTCGCCTGGGCCATTTCTCTGCGGCCTCCATCACTGGAGGCGTCCTTTTTCCCGAAGTTACAGGACTAATTTGCCTAGTTCCTTAGCTATGATTCACTCGAGCACCTTTGGATACTCTCCTCGACCACCTGTGTCGGTTTCCGGTACGGGTACCAAATAACCTGAAGCTTAGGGGGTTTTCCTGGAAGCATGATTAGGGCTATTATCCGCTTGTCCGAAGACGCACGGTACTATCAGGTTCGACATTCTCTGCGGATTTGCCTGCAAAAAATATATCTACACCCTTTAACGCACTATTCCGTCAGTGCGCAAGCCTTTCACTTCTCCGTCACCCCATCGCAGTTATTGCTAGTACATGAATATTAACATGTTGTCCATCGACTACGCCGTTCGGCTTCGCCTTAGGTCCCGACTAACCCTGATCCGATTAGCGTTGATCAGGAAACCTTGGTCTTCCGGTGTGAGGGTTTCCCACCCTCATTATCGTTACTTATGCCTACATTTGCTTTTCCAGACGCTCCAGCACGACTTACATCTGCACCTTCTACGCGGTCTGGAATGCTCCCCTACCAGTTCCAATTAATTGGAAATCCATAGCTTCGGTAGTATACTTTATGCCCGATTATCATCCATGCCCGATCGCTCGACTAGTGAGCTGTTACGCACTCTTTAAATGAATGGCTGCTTCCAAGCCAACATCCTAGCTGTCAATGCAATCGAACCTCGTTAGATCAACTTAGCATACATTTGGGGACCTTAGCTGATGGTCTGGGTTCTTTCCCTCTCGGCGCTGGACCTTAGCACCCAGCGCCTCACTCCCGAGTATATATTATAGCATTCGGAGTTTGTCAGGAGTTGGTAGGCGATGAAGCCCCCGCATCCTATCAGTAGCTCTACCTCTATAATACTCAACCTCGAGGCTGCCCCTAAAGGCATTTCGGGGAGTACGAGCTATCTCTCAGTTTGATTAGCCTTTCACCCCTACCCACAATTCATCCAAAGACTTTTCAACGTCAACTGGTTCGGTCCTTCATTCCGTGTTACCGGAACTTCAACCTGATCATGGGTAGATCACAAAGTTTCGCGTCTACCCCCTCTGACTTTTCGCCCTATTCAGACTCGCTTTCGCTTCGGCTCCGTGCTTTAAAGCACTTAACCTTGCCAGAGAGGAGTAACTCGTAGGCTCATTATGCAAAAGGCACGCCATTAGCCTGGTATTGCTACCAGAGCCTCTGACCGTTTGTAGGCGCACGGTTTCAGGTTCTATTTCACTCCGCTGTTCGCGGTTCTTTTCACCTTTCCTTCACAGTACTGGTTCGCTATCGGTCTCTCAGGAGTATTTAGCCTTGGCAGATGGTGCTGCCGGATTCCCACAGGATTTCTCCGGTCCCGCGGTACTCAGGATACTGCTCGTGTAGTAAATTCATTTCGCTTACGGGACTATCACCCTATATTGTAACGCTTTCCAGCGCGCTTCGGCTATAAATTTACAGTCAACTCATTGCAGTCCTACAACCCCGACAATGCCGTAACATCGTCGGTTTAGGCTCTTCCCCGTTCGCTCGCCACTACTTAGGGAATCACTATTGTTTTCTTCTCCTGCGGATACTTAGATGTTTCAGTTCTCCGCGTTTGCTTCCCTTACGGGATACTATGTCTTCAACATAGTGGGTTGCCCCATTCGGATATCTCCGGATCAAAGGTTATTTGCACCTCCCCGAAGCTTTTCGCAGCTTATCACGTCCTTCGTCGCCTCTGAGAGCCAAGGCATCCACCCTGCGCCCTTATTAACTTTCTTAATTATCTTATTTATTTTTGTACTCGATTGTACTCTTTTACTCTTCTACCTGAAGAAATAAATGTTCAAACCGGTTTTACACCTGCTCTCATTCACTCTCTTTCAGTTTTGAGTTTCTCTTCTTCCAACATGTCAAAGAACTTTACCGTAAAAAAAGCCCCGAAAGGCCCAATTACATTATAATAGTGGAGAATAACGGATTCGAACCGATGACCCCCTGCGTGCAAGGCAGGTGCTCTAGCCAGCTGAGCTAATTCCCCTTGGCGATATCGTATTAATTATGTAGTCCCGAGCAGATTTGAACTGCTGACCCCTACATTATCAGTGTAGTGCTCTAACCAACTGAGCTACGGGACTGTTTGAAATTCAAGTTGTCTTTTCCTCAGTTTGATGAGATAGAGCCCTCACTCGTATCGTTCAAGGTATATTATTTAGTAAAGTGTAATTGTAGCAATAAAAATAAGCAGCAATGTTCTTCACGATAACGTGGTGAAGTAGAGTAAATCTACTCTAGAAAGGAGGTATTCCAGCCACACCTTCCGGTACGGCTACCTTGTTACGACTTAGCCCCAGTCACTGGTTTTACCCTAGGCGACTCCTTGCGGTTATCGACTTTAGGTCCCCCCAGCTTCCATGGCTTGACGGGCGGTGTGTACAAGGCCCGGGAACGTATTCACCGCGCCATGGCTGATGCGCGATTACTAGCGAATCCAACTTCACGGAGTCGAGTTGCAGACTCCGATCCGAACTGAGACCGACTTTGGAGATTTGCATCCAGTCACCTGGTAGCTGCCCTCTGTATCGGCCATTGTAGCACGTGTGTAGCCCTGGACGTAAGGGCCGTGCTGATTTGACGTCATCCCCGCCTTCCTCACTACTTGCGTAGGCAGTTTCTTTAGAGTCCCCAGCATGACCTGTTGGCAACTAAAGATAGGGGTTGCGCTCGTTATGGGACTTAACCCGACACCTCACGGCACGAGCTGACGACAACCATGCAGCACCTCGTAAGATGTCCCGAAGGAATGTAAGCTTTCACCTACAGTCATCTCACGTTCGAGCCCAGGTAAGGTTCCTCGCGTATCATCGAATTAAACCACATGCTCCTCCGCTTGTGCGGGCCCCCGTCAATTCCTTTGAGTTTCAATCTTGCGATCGTACTCCCCAGGTGGATTACTTATTGCTTTCGCTCAGACGCTGACTGTGTATCGCCAACATCGAGTAATCATCGTTTACAGCGTGGACTACCAGGGTATCTAATCCTGTTTGATCCCCACGCTTTCGTGCATGAGCGTCAGTTATAGCTTAGCTAGCTGCCTTCGCGATCGGTGTTCTGTGTCATATCTAAGCATTTCACCGCTACATGACACATTCCGCCAACTTCAACTATACTCTAGACTAACAGTATCAAAGGCAGTTCCACAGTTGAGCTGTGGGATTTCACCCCTGACTTATCAATCCGCCTGCGCACCCTTTAAACCCAATGAATCCGGATAACGCTTGCATCCTCCGTATTACCGCGGCTGCTGGCACGGAGTTAGCCGATGCTTATTCTTCAGGTACCTTCAAGTAAATACACGTATCTACATTTATTCCCTGACAAAAGCAGTTTACAACCCATAGGGCCGTCTTCCTGCACGCGGCATGGCTGGTTCAGGCTTGCGCCCATTGACCAATATTCCTTACTGCTGCCTCCCGTAGGAGTCTGGTCCGTGTCTCAGTACCAGTGTGGGGGAAAACCCTCTCAGGACCCCTAGACATCGCTGCCTTGGTGAGCCGTTACCTCACCAACTAGCTAATGTCCCGCATGCCCATCTCTAACCGAAGTTCTTTAATTGCAAAATGATGCCATTTCGTAATGTTATGGTGTATTAATCCCGATTTCCCGGGGCTATTCACCAGTTAAAGGTAGGTTGCATACGTGTTACGCACCCGTGCGCCACTCTCATCAGATTATTGCTAACCCGAATCCCGTTCGACTTGCATGTATTAAGCCTGCCGCTAGCGTTCATCCTGAGCCAGGATCAAACTCTCCATTGTAATGAAAAATCTAAATGTTCTCTAAGATGTACTCTCGTTATCATATTCACATATAATAACGCATTGCTGCTTATTAATTCTTATTGCTCCAATAGTTCAAAGAACTTTTATCTTGTTGCCAATCTTGTTAAACCGGCAGTAAAATCTTTTTATTCAACCGCTTCCTTTGAAGCCGTTTCCCTCATCGAGTGTTTAGTATCGTTTGGGGCTGCAAAATTAGAAACTTTTTTCTTTCGTACAACAAAATTTAAAAGTTTTTTTAAATTTTTTTTCCCGCCCGCATTCTCTCAATGAACTCCCCCGTTTCTGCTTTCTTACTGCGTGAATTGGGACTGCAAAAGTACACACTTTTACTTCTCATCCAAATGTTTTTTGAAAATTTTTGGTATTTTTTTTC
>JAEZDY010000035.1 GCA_023417935.1 Bacteroidota bacterium | reverse complement strand
ACATTGCGCCGGAGCCTGTGCTCGATTTAGGTGAATTGGGCACCTTTGATGATTGTGGAGTAGTTCCCTCCTGCCTGATTAAACGCGATGACACGTTTTATCTGTATTATATTGGCTTCCAGCGTGCCGAACGTGTCCCTTATATGCTTTTCACAGGCCTAGCGACTTCCAAAGATGGCAGCCACTTTGAACGCTACAGCCGCACGCCTATTCTGGACCGCACTCCTGAAGAGCCGTTTTTAAGATCTGCCCCAACGATTCTTCTTGAGGACAATCTTTACAAGATGTGGTATGTGAGTGCAATCGGCTGGAAAACGATCAATGGACGTTTATATCCTGAATATAATATCCGCCACGCAACTTCCCAAGATGCCATTAGTTGGCAAGTAGTTAACAGCCCAAGTGTTGATTTTAATAACCCAGATGAATTTGGTTTTGGACGGCCATGGATTATCAGAGAAAAAGATACCTATAACCTGTGGTACTCGATACGTTCCCGTTCCCAGCCTTATCGCATAGGTAAGGCAATCTCAAGCGACGGACTTAACTGGCAGCGTATTGACGACGAGGTAACAATTCACGCCTCTGCAACAGGCTGGGACTCAGAGATGATTTGTTATAGCAATATCATTGAGATTAATCAGCAGCAAGTGATGTTCTATAATGGCAATCAGCATGGTCGTACAGGTTTTGGTTATGCTATTTGGGAAGATTAATGTAGACCTCCCAGCGGGGAAATTAGTTTGAGTCTAAAAATCACACCTTATAAACCAGCAGATAAGGTTTTGTGGGATAGTTTCATCAGCCAAAGCCGTAATGGAACATTCTTATTCAAGCGTGACTATATGGAGTATCACAAAGATCGCTTCACTGATCACTCCTTATTGTGCTTTGAAAATGGTGTCTTAATTGCTGTCTTACCCGCAAACAAAGAGGGGCAGAAACTTTATAGTCATAGAGGTTTAACTTATGGTGGCTTTGTGGTCTCTAACATAATGAAGCTTCCTAAGTTCCTTGAGCTCTTTATCGCTTTCATTGAATACTGTAACAATGTTGGTTTTAAACATATCTATTACAAAACAATACCTCACATTTACACTAAATATCCAACCGAAGAGGATTTGTATGCGTTATTTATGGTCGGCGCAAAGCTTATAAGTCGCAGTATGTTAACTGTTGTAAAGCCACAGGCCCCAATTGAATGGCAAGCTCAACGTAAACGCGCCGCAGCAAAGGCAAGGAAACACGGCATCCGAGTCGAGAAAACAGATGATTTTGGAAGCTATTGGCATATCCTGGAACAGGTATTGAGGAGCAAATTTGAATCAAACCCAGTCCATAGTCTGGCCGAGATCTCTCGTTTACAAAACTTTTTTCCTGAAAATATCAAGCTTTTTGCAGCCTATCAAAATGATATAATGCTGTCAGGTGTTCTGGTCTATGAAAGTGAACAGGCTGCGCGTGCTCAATATATCGCTGCCAATGAACAAGGGAAAGCAAGCGGGGCATTAGATTTAATTTTTCAATATCTGTTACAGGATGTTTATAACAATAAACCCTACTTTGAGTTTGGAACCTCTGAGCTTAAAAACACTCAAAATTATCTCAATATGGGCCTTGTGAACCAAAAAGAAGGCTTTGGCGCAAGATCTGTCGCCCAAGATACTTATCTGATCGAACTTGATCAAGTTCAAATCGACATAGTGAACGATATGCTTTCATGAATACTGTCTCTGTTGTCATACCTGTATATTTTAACGATCAATCCCTACCACTTTTGTTCAAAGAGTTGTCAGAGATCGAAGCGGTTCTTCAGGAAAATCAACTCACCCTTCAACTCATCTTCGTAGATGATGGTTCCGGTGACCATTCCTTTGATGCACTAAAAAAGATCAAAGAACAACGGCCCGAAACAACCATTATCAAGCTTTCTCGCAATTTTGGAGCTGTAAACGCTTCTAAAACAGGCTTAAAGTTTGTTACGGGCGATTGTTTTATGCTTCTAGCTGCGGACCTACAAGACCCTCCTTCTATGATTGTTGAAATGGCGCTGTCATGGCAGGCTGGTAATCCGTATATCATCGCTATTCGTAAAGAGCGTCAGGATCCCTTTTTTACTCGCCTCTATGCAGGAGTTTACTACTGGTTGCTTCGCAACCTAGTTGTACCAAACTATCCTCATGGGGGCTTTGACATGTTCATGTTAGATAAAAAGGCCCTGCCTTATTTGCGAGACAGCGCGAAAGATATCAATCCCTCACTCTTGTCTTATTGGTTGGGATTTACGCCTGTTGTTATTGAATATGCTCGTCGGAAGCGCCTCTATGGTAGATCAAGATGGACATTTACAAAGAAAGTCAAGTTCCTCCTTGATTCTTTACTGGGGTTTTCGGTCCTCCCCCTGCGTTTGATCTCTCTGTTTGGCATAATTGTATCGCTGATCAGTTTTTCTTACGGTGGACTTGTAGTTTTAGGGGCTTTAATGGGCTATCAGCAGGTAGAGGGCTTTCCAACATTAGTTGCACTGATCACATTTATTTTAGGCCTCATTATAATTATGTTAGGTATTATAGGTGAATATCTATGGCGTATTTTTGCTCAACTGAATCACCGGCCAGAAGCCATCATTGATGAGATTTATTAAGCACCCTATCACGAGATACCTTATTTGGGGACTAGCCAATACCGGACTAACTTACCTGATTTATCTGTTGAGTTTGCAGGTTTTCCCCTATCTGGTGGCTTACACCATCTCATACATAAGTGGGATTGTACTATCATATTTCTTCAATTCCATCCTGGTATTTAAGGTGAGTCTTCATTGGAAGAAAGCCTTAAAATATCCATTGGTTTACCTCATTCAATATCTCCTCGGCTCGGTTCTCATTACCATTCTCGTAGAGTATTTTGGGATAGCGCCTTCCATTGCAGCCCTGCTGAATGTGATTGTTCTGCTGCCTGTTTCTTTTATACTCACGCGTCTCATTTTGAAGGACAAACCTGAACCACAAAACCAAGGCTAAAACCTGTTATGCTTCAAAATCCCCTCAACCCAGCAAAAATAAGACAATATCTATCAAACTATGAACTCCAGTTTTGAGTCATATTCATCACGCTCACCAATTTGCTTGTATTAGGGCGTTTTACTCCTAATTTAGGTATTTACTACGACGAATATGTGACTTTTTATATCCTTGAACGATTTGGGCTTCCCCAACTCCTGGATTTAGCTGGGGGACAA
>JAEZDY010000032.1 GCA_023417935.1 Bacteroidota bacterium | reverse complement strand
GACTCGGAGTGGTCGCTGACGACATTGTGGCGGCCCTGGCCACCTGCCTGACCCTTCACGCTGGGGCGTGGATCTGGATGCGCTTTCTCGCGAACTAAGGAAACAGACGAAGGGGCGTACGCTGCTTCCTAGCGCTTGAGCAGGTAGCGCAAGGCGGCGTGATAACCTTCGAAACCCAGCCCGGTGATCACCGCAATGCAGGCGGGAGCCGTGAGGGAGGTGTGTCTGAATTCCTCACGCTTGTAGATGTTCGAGATGTGAACCTCGATGGTCGGCAGGTGCGCGCCCATCAACGCATCTCGCACTGCAACGCTGGTGTGTGTGAGGGCCCCCATGTTGATGACCAGGCCGTCGATCTTCGCATCGGCCAGGGCGGTGATCCGGTCGATCAAGGCGCCTTCGTGGTTTGACTGGAAAAAATCCAGCTTGGCCAAGCCGTCGAACTCGCCGCGCAGTTGTTTCTCAAGGTCGACCAAGGTCGCCGACCCATAGATCTCAGGCTCGCGTTTGCCGAGGCGGTCGAGGTTCGGCCCGTTGAGGATGGCGAAGGATTTCATGGCACGACTCAGTGGTTAGGGGAAAACGTGGGCGTTGGGAAGAACGGAAGGCGGGGCCGTGCCGCTGCGCGGAATGACGAATGACGAAGCCCGAATGACAAATGAGACCCCTGCAGGGCAATGACCAGTGACCAGTGACCAATGACCAATGACCAGTGACCAGTGACCAGTGACCAATGACCAATGACCAATGACCAATGACCAGTGACCGGTGAATCAATGACCAGTGATGCGGTGACTGATGAACACACCAACTACCACACTCCCGACTGCCAACGACCGACCGACCCTCCATTCGCTGGCGCTCACAGCCACGGGGAGCAGGGGGGCCAGAGGCCGGGCACTGCCTAGCTGTAGCTGGGTCTGTGACCCTGGTTCCGAGAAACGCACAGTCCGGGGTCACCACACCCACAGAGGACGGTCACCAGCCGCCAATTACCAACTTCCAACTTCCAGCTTCCAGCTTCCAACTACAGCGGATTATCCGTCGGCACGAATTCCCAGGGTAGTCCGAACTTGCCTGAGAGCTCGGCGGCGAGGGCGCGAACCGCATGGACTTCCGTTGCGTAGTGGCCGCACAGGTACAGGTTGAGGCCCTGCTCCTGCGCCACGTTGAACCACTCCTCCCGGAGTTCGCCGGTGACAAGGGTGTCGACACCTTCCTTGAGGAGTTCGTTGACGGCGCTGTTTCCGCTCCCGCTGCAAAAGGCGATGTGGCGCGGGGTGTCCGATCCGTACTCGACCGCGATCACTCGCTTGTAGTGGCTTTCCAACTGCTTCTTCAGCCCTGCCCGGCTGGTCCCTGCTTCGGCGATCCAGCCGATGGGCTCGTTGTCGCGAACGAGAAATGGGCGGTTCGCCACAAGGCCGAGTTGGCGGGCGAGGAGCGCGTTGTTGCCGATTTCGGGATGCGCATCGAGAGGCAGGTGATTTGAGTACAGGGCGCAGTCACCTTTCACCAGTGTGGCCACCCGTTGATACACCGGGCCCGTCAGCGGCCGGGGCATGTCCCAGTACATTCCGTGGTGGACGATCAGGAAATCGACGCCTGCCGCCACCGCCTTCTGAAAGGGCACAAGGCCGGAATCCACCGCCGCACCGATCCTGGTGACCTTGCCGGAGTTCGCGACCTGCAGCCCGTTCTGGGCGCCGGGCGCATCCTTGAAGGCGGCGCGACGCGTGCGATGGTCGCAATAGTCAACGAGGTCCTGGAGGGTAGGCATGAAGGACGATTGAGGAGAAGGAGTGCGCCACGTAAAGCCTGCCGAAATCGCCCGGGCGGCTCGCGCGGGGTGAGGTCACCCCATCTGCCTTGGGAGACAACGCGCCCGACCTCCGTCGGAAGGCCAAAGCGGCAAAGACTCAGCTCCAGCTCAGGTCGGCGGTGGAAAAGGGGAGCTCGCGGATGCGCTTGCCGGTCGCGGCAAAGATCGCGTTGCAAACGGCCGGTGCGAGCGGAGGTAGCGCGGGTTCGCCCAAGCCTGTGACGGGGTTGTCCGTCTTCAGGAAGTGGCACTCAATCTTGGGCGCATCCGCGATTCGCAGCAGCAGGTAATCGTGGAAGTTCGTCTGCAGCACGCGTCCGTTTTCATAGTCGAGCTTCTGCAGCCAGGCCGCGCTCAGCCCGTCGACGATCGAGCCTTCCACCTGGTTTTCCGCACCGCTCAGGTTGATGATCTCCGAGCCGACGTCTGCAACCGAGACAACTCGATCGACCTTCAGCGTGCCATCCTGGGTGACAGTGACCTCCGCCACCTGTGCGACGTAGCCCCGATGGGAGAAATGGCAGGCGATTCCCTGGCCCTGTCCCTTGGGGAGCTTCTTTCCCCAAGCCGCCTTCCGGGCGACCAGCTCGAGAACGCCCCGCATGCGTTTGGGGCTGAAGCCGACGCCTCTGCCGTCGCTGGACGGCAGGTCCTCGTGGTTGCCCAGCATGTCCAGGCGCACCTGCAAGGGATCGCGTCCCGCTGCATGGGCCAGCTCATCTAGGTAGCTCTGGATGGCCCAGGCGATGGTGCAGCTGCCCGGTGCGCGCCACCATCCCATCGGGACGTTGCACGTGAGCACTGTCTGCTCGGATAGGTAGTTGGGGAGCAGGCGGGCGGGGAACTCATCCGCGTGCAGGGCTGCTCCGTTGCCCGGCTTCTCCGGCGCGTTGCCCATCGTGACGAAGTGGGTGTGCCATGCGGAGATCCGGCCCTGCGCATCCACCGCTCCCCGGAAACGATAGTAGCCGGCCGGACGATACTGGTCGTGCTGCATGTCGTCCTCGCGCGTCCAGGTGACTTTCACTGGAGCGCCGACCTTTTGAGAGATGGCGGCAGCTTCGGCCACGTAGTCGTTCATCAAGCGGCGGCCGAAGCCGCCCCCGATCCGGGTGACGTGGATGGTGATCTTCTCCGCGGGGATGTTGAGCACCTTCGACACGAGGTTGACGGC
>JAEZDY010000012.1 GCA_023417935.1 Bacteroidota bacterium | reverse complement strand
GGTTAGGGGTGTAGGGGTTAGGGGTTAGGGGTTAGGGAAAAGTGCATAGGGCATAGGGCATAGGGCATAGGGCTTAGAGGGTAGTGTCTTGTCATGAAATAGTTTACAGGGAAAATAGGATTAGCGGTTCTCAAAGTCTCAGGGACAGGCAGTGGTTAGAGCGCAGGGCGTGGTGGGTGATTGTATTGTGAATTTTTTGAAAATATTTTTATTCTAATTTGTCAGTACATAGTTAAATATTTGTAATTTGCTGAATCTTTGACCAGGTAATCTCATTAGTGCTATTCGACAGATTTTTTTTTGATTAGAATCAGGTGACCATTTTTGTAAAACTTTAAATATATCAGACAATGAAACAACTGATCTTAAGTGCTCTTATTCTTTTAAGCATCTGCCAATTAACGTATGGGCAGTGGCCGGTATTTCCTTCTGCACAGCAACAGGAACAGCCCTTTCAAAAAATATATCCGTTCTTTGATAATGAAGCATACGGCGATCTATTGTTTACCCAACAGGATGGGTACATTATTTCAGGAGTGGGTAAGAAGGATAAATTTTATCTGTTCCTTATTAAAACTGATTTTGCAGGTGACACCATTTGGACACGTGATATTGATTTGGGATTAACCATGTTAGGGAGTTGCTACGGCACCTCAGATGATGAAGGCAATTTGTATATTTCTATTTATAAGCAACTTGTTAAAATTGACACTGACGGAAATCTTGTATGGACTAAGTCGTTTGGTTCTTTTATAGAGAATATCCGGTTCTCTGACAATATCCTATGGTCTTCTGTTAAAGGTACATATTTGTACAAGATTAATCCTGTTACAGGTGATAGTTTATGGCGTTCAAATTCATTTGCCGGACCTGATTACACTACCACTTCTTTAGATGTAAACTCTTCGGGCGATGTTATGATGACTGTTAGCCATATAAATGGCTATACATTTCAGCTTCATGCAAGTGAATTGTATTTATTGAACCACACTTCTGATTCAGTAATTAGCATACCTTTCAATTCAGGTGTTGACATAGTGATACTTGACACAAAATACATTGATGGCGCATACTATGGCATAGGAAGAAAACAAGTACTTATGGGTTCCAATCCTGGGAGTTACCTGATAAAATATACTTCTGAAGGCACAGTACTTAATATTCACGTACTAACTTTTCCATATTCAGTTTCCGGGTTAGATAAAATGCATTTCAATAACAATGAGCTGGTTTTTTTAGGTGGCGCAATTGAAACAAATCAATCAAGCGGCAAGGTACTCTTACATTGCAGATCGCTTGAGGGTGATAGTCTTTGGACTACCATCAATGGATTGGAATCAGAAACAATCGGCTGGGATTTTGATGTTACCGGAGATGGTGGTTATATAATAAGCGGCTCAAATTTTCCCGGCTTTTATAGTGTTCCATGTCTATTAAAAACAAACTCACTGGGGTTAATAACAGGTCTCACACCCGGACACAAGATTGGTGACAAAGTTAGTATTTACCCCAATCCTTCATCAGGTGTGATCACTCTGCAAACAAAGGATTATTTGGGAGGCATACTTACCATTTCATCATTAACCGGGCAAACCATGCATGAAACACAAATCACAAGCGAGAAAACAATTCTTTCCGCTGAAAACTACCCAGCTGGTATATATTTATACTCTCTCAGAAAGAATAATATAACAAACACTGGGAAGGTTGTTATACAGTAATAGTTAATCCCGAATAGTCTTTAAGAATAATTTAAAATCGAAACCCAACATGAAGAGTAAGATTGTAATGTGCGTACTTTTGCTAAATATCTACCTTATTGGCTTCAGCCAGCCCAATAGCTATACAATAACTACATTTTCAGAGGTATATGCAGATATTGAAAATCCTGTTTCACTGAATAATGGAGAGGTATGGGAAAATCCTGAGTATACTATACCATTAGGTTTTGATTTTTTGTTTTTCGATCAATACATTGACACGCTATATTTCTTTTTCGAAGGTGCAGGGTGTATCTTATCTGATTTAAATCAAGAAGGTGGAAATCATAAACTGATCATCCCTTTTGGATCATCTTTACTTGACAGAGGATATGAGTCAGGTATTTCCCAAAGTCCGCTATCATATAGTATAAGCGGCGTAGAAGGGGGAAAAATTGCAAAAATTGAATGGAAGAATGCCGGATTTTATGGTGAGTATGACGTATATGCGACTCAAAATGATTATGTAAATTTTCAGCTTTGGTTATATGAAGCTGAGGGTAAAATTGAAGTTAGATTTGGCTCCAGGTCAATTGCTCATCCGGAAGTGGCATTCGTTGAGAACGGTCCCGCTGTTAGTCTTATACCGGCGTATGATTATTGGTTCGACATGATTTCTCCATTAAGTGTATGGCTTATAAATGATCCGTATGGCCCTGAGATAATTAATTCAGCAGATTTTCAATTTCTTGATTTTATGCCTCCGCTGAACTATATATACCAATTTACCAACCTGGTATCTTCCACAGTGACCATTGAAGCTGAACAGATAGTCATATATCCAAATCCGGTTAAAGATTACATGTATTTTAGAGATACTGAAAAATCAGGAACGTTTGCCATTACATCAATTGCAACAGCCGGTAAACACATGATTCACATTTATAATACCGCAGGCACAAAAATGCTGGAAAAGGAAATTTATTTAAATGAGAGAATTAACATTGAATCCCTTCCATCAGGGCTATATTACATTTCTTTAATTGGCGACAATGGCGAGGTTAGATCATTCAAAGTTTGTAAAATCTGATAACCAAGTTGTGCATTAGACATAAACCCCATGAAAAAACTATACCTCAGTATTTTACTTCATCTCTTCCTAACACCCAGCCCTCTTCTTGCTCAGAATTTCTGGGAGGTTATTGAACTTCCGGCTGGTGTTGGGGTATATGATGTTAAAACAAATTCGAGTAACGATCTGATCGTTGGAACAAATAAAAATCTCTTGTGTAAAAGGCATAATCTAGCCAGCTGGGATACTTTATTTAATCTAGCGGTTAGTAAACTTTTTATTGATGAATCGAATAACATTTTTGCGGGGGCATACAGTAAACTATACTATTCTGATAATAACGGGCAATCCTGGTCACAGCTATTTGCATCCTCATTTTTTGACATTACCAGTATTTACAAAAATTCAGTTGGTGCAGTTATTATTGGGCTGTGGGGAGGACTTTATAAAAGCGATACGACAGGTGCTGACTTTATACCCGTGTTGTCTTTTAGTAATTCAGAAATAGTTAATGCCATTACTGAAGATACGATTACCGGTGTGATGTTTTGTGGTACAACCAATTATTTTTCCGGCGGCGGCATATACCGGTCAACTGATGGTGGCAACAACTGGGTGCAGGAAGGACTAACCGGGCATTTTGTTTCATCACTTGCTTATAATTCAGCAGGAGATTTATTCGCAGGTACCAGGGGCGGTGAGTTTGGAGGCGGAGGAGTATTCAAATTGCCTTTTGGACAAACGGAATGGATTCAGCTAAACAATCAGGAATTAGTTACATCCCTGGTGATAAATTCAGAGGATGAGATCTTTATAGGGTGCTCTAATTTATTAGCAAATGGTGGCGTGCGATATTCTGCAGATAATGGAACAACATGGGAACCTGTAATACAAGGAATGGGGAATAAGGATATCGAAGAGCTTTCTATTGGTGCCGATGCACATTTGTATGCAGTGGCTATCAACACTGATGACCAGTTATTTAAAAGTGTAGAATCAACAGTAACGCATGTTCAATACAATCATTTTGATAGCATGATTTCAATGTTCAACTACCCAAATCCTTTTACTGATGAAACAACAATCTTTTTTTCCAAACCCATTACTGCCAATCATGCTTTTGTGCTTACAGTTTATAACACCTGTGGCATGAAAGTGTGGGAACAAAGTATTGCCGTTAATCATAGCAGCATTCAACACATTCCATTCAAAGCTGAAAATCTGCATAAAGGCGTTTACCTATACATAATTTCTAACGAAAGCATGCGGCTTAGTGGGAAAATGGTGATTAATTAAAACCTCTGGGACGGCAGTCATGAACGATAGGCTCAGAACACAAGGAATTCATGACTATATTATAGTACGTTAAACGACCGTAATGGCGAGTTAGATCATTCAAGTTTGTAGTTCTGATATGCGGTTGTGCATTTTTTTCTTTTAAATGACAGAAGCCAAGTATTGTGTCTCACTTCAAAACAATATATTAGCAAATTTGAAAGAGGAAATAAAAGTTTAAAAATTCTTTTTTTTCGAATTTGTCAAAACATAGATAAATATTTGTAATTTGCTCATTCTTTAACTCAGTAATCTCATTAGTGCTATTCGATAGATTTAATTTGATTAGAATTAGGTGACCATTTTGGTAAATATATATAAACCTTAAAATTCAAATCATGAAAAAACTAATGTTATTGCTGTTTTTTACAGCGTTTTCTTTTACTGTCTTCTGTCAAGCAATTTACCAGGTAGGAGGCCATACTTTAAAGTCAAATAATGGTGCATGGACAGAAATTGTTGAAGGTGTAGAAATTCCTTTGTTGACAAATTTTGTAATTCTTAAATTTGATGAAAGTCTCTCACAGCGGGATATTTGATCTCTTAGCAGAAACATATAACATCAGACAAGTGTATTCGAATCCACGGGGTTTTTATACGTTTGATATATCTGGCAGTAATTATGTGACATTGTTAACAAATTTACATGCTGACAATTCTATTTCAATTATAGAGTTAAATCATGAGATACCACTAATGTCACCTCCTAATGATAGCTATGACCTTATTTATGAACTAGTACTTTTATTTCCAAACCTTCTTTGGCCTTATAATAATACTGATCTTTATGAAGCTTGGGAATTAACCACAGGGAATCCCGCCGTTACTGTGGCAATAATTGACAATGGCTTATATATTGATCATGAAGACCTAAATCTTGGTACTGATAATTACTCAAATATTTGGATGAATCTTCCTGAAAAAAATGGCATAGCAGGAGAAGATGATGATGGCAACGGCAAAAACGATGATTTTTTTGGTTGGGATTTCATCGACAAAGATAATTCAGTAATGCATGATCATTTCATTGATGGGCATGGAACCAGAATTGCTGGTATTATTGGTGCTAAAACAAACAATGAAATTGGCGTTTATGGAATTGCTGGTGGAGCAAGAAATGAAGGTGTTAAATTAATGGGGCTAAAAGTTGGTGGTAGCGGAGATATACAAAGTGTAGCCGTTCATCAAGCCATTGATTATGCTGTAGAGAATGGAGCAAAGATTATTAATATGTCTTTTGGTGGTATGAATTACCCTAGCTGGCAGAGTTCTGTAGAATATGCTTATTCAGAAAATGTCATCCTAGTCGCCTCAGCGGGTAATGATCAATGTGATAGTCAGAATGGATGCATAATGTATCCAGCTAAATATCCTGAAGTCATAGCAGTCGGAGCAACTATCGCAAATTTTTATACTCTCGGTGCAACAGAAGGAAGATGGGATCCTGATGGGGAATTCGAGTCCGCAAGGGGTCCTGAATTGGAAATTATGGCACCAGGTGTAGCGTTCACAACAGATTATTCAGAAAATCCTTATAATGTATATCACTCTGAGTACGATTTTTCAGGTACTAATGTTAACGGTTCTAATCCAATCGTAGGTACATCCAAGGCATCTGCATTTGTAACTGGTGTCATTGCATTAATGGTATCTGCTAATCCTTGTCTAACAAACGATGATATAAGAGATATTCTTAAAAATTCCAATGACAAGATTGTTGGGCCATATGATCCAAATACGGGGCATTCAGAATACTACGGTTATGGTAGAGTAAATGCACTGGGAGCTGTTGAAGCATGTCTTATTGGTTCGTTGACTTCCATAACTACGAATGTATTATGGAATACAAATAAGTCATTATATTATAATGTTGAAATTGAAAGCGGTGCCACTTTAACCATTCAAAATTGCACTGTATTAGCAAGTCAGCTTGTTAAAATAATTGTCAAACCAGGTGGTAAACTCATTATCGATAATTCGACCATAACAAGTTTATGTAACCATCAATGGCAAGGAATTGAAGTATGGGGTAATCATTTACAACATCAATGGCCTTACAATGGCACTTCTTATTATCAGGGATATGTTAAAGTTGATCAATCAACCTTAAGTAATGCAATTTGTGCTATCAGCTTATGGAAACCAGGTGATTATGCAAAAACAGGAGGTATTTTGATTGCTGATGCATCTTACTTTACAAACAATACTCAGTCAATCCGTGCCTTAAATTATAAAAACTTCCATCCTGCAACCATAGCAGAAATGGACTACCAGGCAATCATTGATGATTGTAAATTTGAAATAAAATCTGATTATAACGGTGACTATCGCTTTTTTAAACATGTGGATCTTGCTAAAGTGAGAGGTGTTCGTTTTACCGGATGTGATTTTAGTCTTTCATTTACCGCTCCAAATGTTGATAATTATAATCATGGTATTGCAGCTTATGATGCTGGCTTCTCAGCTAATGCTGTGTGTAGAAGCACTCAAACACCATGTCCGGAAGTTGACTATGATAAATGTACTTTCAGCGGCTTTCATCATGCTATAAGTGCTAATAACGTTGGGTCTAGTAATACTTTCTATGTAAATAGGGCTGTTTTTGACAATAATGTAATTGGTATTCAAATTAATTCGGTTAAGAATTTTATTGTTGTAAACAGCTCATTTGGTGTAGGGAGTACTACTCGGCCTGACTGTTCCTACGGAATTTACATGGAATCTTCAACTGGCTTTAGTGTTGAAGAGAACACGTTTAATAAAAAAACTGGTGCATTATGTAATAATACAGTCGGGATATTTACTAGATTAACCGAAGGTGTTGATGATATCTATAGAAATAAGTTTATAGGACTTACTTCCGGAAATTATACTAAAGAAAAGAATTATAAACCAGAGTACTGGACAGGTTTAGAGTTCTTATGCAATGAAAATACAGGTAACATTTCTGATTTTTATGTTGAGTACATGCCTCAATATACCAGCGATGCTATTCAGGCTCAGCAAGGCACACGTTACTCAGCTGCTGGTAACACTTTTTCACCAAATGCAACATGGCATTTTTATAATGGTGGTGATTATCTGGTTGGATACTATTATCGCAATGCAAGCAACGAAATTCCGGATGTCCAAAAGATTTTTGGAGTAACTCTTGAATTAGCTACCGTACAACCAGCAGATTTTTGTGTATCTCATTACGGTACAGGAGATCCAAAAGAAAAGGTTCTATTAAATGAAGAAGAGAGGATTCAAGAAGAATATAATTATGCGACAGCTTCGCTAGATTATAATGGAGTTGAAAGCCTTTACAATGATTTAATCGATGGAGGAAGCACTGAAATGACTATGACTGAAGTCAATCAAGCCACTCTTGGAAGTATGTTATCTGTAAAGAATGATCTTTTATTATCATCCCCTCATTTATCTGAAGAAGTTTTAAGGCTTGTATCCGATAGAACAGAAGTATTCCCGGATATTGCAATATTTGATATTTTAGTTGCTAATCCAGATGAATTGAAAAAGGAAGAACTTTTGATATACCTTGAAGAAAAGGAAGATCCTTTGCCTGATTATATGATTGAGATTCTTAGGCAGGTTGCAGCTGGTACAAGTTATAAGACGGTACTTCATGAAGAAATGAATAAACACAGTCATTTGAAAGCTAGAGCTGCAAATGCAATCTTAAGATCTATCCTTAATTCTGAATCAGTTAACTATGAAGATCTAAGAAATTGGTTAGATAACATAGGAACTCTTGAAGCTGACAGACAAATTATCAATAGCTATTTAGCTGAAGACAATTACACTGCTGCCTTGAGCCTGGCTGGAACATTAGCTACTAAATATAACTTAAGTGGAATTGATTTAGAAGTTAATGATGCATATCTATGTTGCTTGAATTTAGTGATTGCTTTAGCATCCACTGGTAGAGATTATTCAGAATTAACTTTTGAAGAAATTAGTTTCTTAGATGAAACTATTGCTGGTAACCTTGATTATGCAAGTACCATGGCTAAGTCGATTAAAACCCGGTATAATTCAATTGCGAACTGTGATTGTCCAATTATAGAAGAAAGCAACCAAAAAAGTGGATCAATCAATGCTAATAAACTTGCATCTGACTATGGTTTTAGTGTTTCGGTTAATCCCAATCCAGCCAGTAAATGGGTAACTTTTAGTTACACTTTACCTCTGAATGAAACGTCTGGTGTAATTGAAATAAAAGATTTGAATGGTAAATCATTAAAGGCCATTTCTTTAAATGGAAATATGGGACAAGCAATTTGGGATGTTTCAGATCTCCCCTCTTGTCAACTGATTTATTATTCAACCTCAGGTGGTTTTATCATTTCTGGTAAGATCATTATAGTTAAATAAGTTAATCAGATAAGGGAGGGAATTATCTCTCCCTTATCTTCTTCTTAATAAATATACTATGAGAAAGCGACTGCTATTTAGGATGCTGCCCATATTATTTTTTTTACTTGGTAACGAAAATATGGCTCAACCTTTAAAGATCAAATGGCAAACATGTTTTGATTTATCCGGAAGGGAGATAATTGAAGATATTGAACCGGTAAGTGATGGGTATTTTGTTCTTCAGGGGTATGTAGGTGAATATGAAGACGGTCAGATCTTATTAAGAAGAATTACCGCAAGTGGGGAATTGATTTGGGAGAAACAGTATGGTGGTTCGTTAGGAGAAGGAGCTGTAAAAATTTCCAAAGCAAATGATAATAACTTCATTATTATGGGAGCAACAGCTTCATCGGATGGTGACGTTACATATAATCCTTATCCTGGTAGTTATAGTCACTGGCTAATAAAAATTGATAGTAGTGGAAATAAAATTTGGGATAAAGTTTTAGGTAATAATTCAAGAAATGCTATTGAAGACGGAATTCTTACAAATAATGGAATAATCTTATATGGTTGGGTTGCAGGGGGTGGTGGTGATGTTACAAATTACTATGGAGGATATGATGCCTGGGTAATTAAAACTGATCTTGAAGGGAACAAACTATGGGATTATACTATTGGAAAATCCTCCATTGATTTTGGATTTTGCATCAGTGAAACCTCGGATAAAGGAATTCTATTAGGAGGAAGTTCTTTAGTAGATGAAGGAACTGGCGGAAATATTGATTGCCAAAGCCACGGTTGGAAACCTGAAACTGTACTTTTTAAATTAGATTCATTAGGAAATTATCAGTGGCAGAGATGTTATGGGGGAAGTGAAATTGATAATATACACACGATATTAAGCCTGCGAGATGGATATCTTCTTGGTTGTAGCTCCGCTAGCAATGATGGTGACCTGATTGGTAGTGGCTATCATGAAGGATATCTACCACCAGGATATGATAGGACTAGAGATACTTGGCTAATTAAAATAGATACAATAGGTAATATTGTTTGGCAAAAATGTTATGGTGGAACTCAAGGAGAAGTAATACATAATATCTATTTATTGGAAAACGGTAACTTTTTAATTTTTGGCAGTACATGTTCATTTGATGGTGATGTCATCGGAAATCACTCTATTGATATATATAGTGACGATATATGGATATTTGAGATTGATGGTGTTGGTAGTTTAATATGGCAAAAATGTTTAGGTGGGATAGGGATGGAAGGAAGTGAAATGGCAGTTCATCAAAAAAATGAATATAGTTATCTTATAGCTTCTGATATATCAGGAATAAATAGCGGAAATATTGATTGTGAGTATAATCACGACTATGATAAAGGCATCTGGTTATTTGAATTAGCTGATAGTACATTATCAGTTGAAGAAAGAAATTATAATGCAGACTTCCAGTTGTATCCTAATCCAGCTGATAGCTACATAATTTTTGAATCAACATCAGGGAAAAATGGTTTGATAGCAATATACGACATTTACGGAAATCGCAAACTAAGTCAAGTAGTAACAGAAAATAAAACGCTATTGGCTGTTAGTAGATCTTCTAATGGAATGTACTTGTTAAAGTACACCGATAAGTTTGGGCGTTCAGTATCAAAGAAATTTATAATTACTCACAATTAAAATCTAATAACATGAGAACAATCTTTACACTTCTTTTAGTAGCATTGTCTCTGGCGACAACTGCTCAGAACACATTCCTTAGATCTTATGAATATTGGGATAGAGCAGAAGCTAATGCAGTTTTTGAAGAGGCAGGCGGGTATGTAATAGCTGCAGGTGCAGAAATGAATGATAATGGTTATCTGGTATTGCTTAAGGTAGATCAAGCAGGAGATTCGATCTGGACCAAGAAATTCCAGCTCGACAGAACATCGCCGTTGATCAGTGACTTCACTGTTGATGCTGCAGGAAACAAGATATTGATCGTGCCACAGTTTGACGGTGTGAATAACGTTTTCAAGTTTGATAACAACTGGAACATGATATATAACGGGAGTCTCAACCTCTCATTTCCAATTAAGATAAAGATTCTGAACGACAATAATTATCTTGTAATATCTCGTCAACAGTTGTTTTACACTATACATAAGATAAACAGTGCAACGCTCGCAGAAATTTGGGTAGGTGATACATTAAGGGGAGAAGAAATTACAAATAACATAGGCAATATCATTGAAAATAGTGAAGGTGATATAGTTATCAAAAAGAATAATTATGGCTTTGATCCTCTGGAGGTGTCATCAACCATCTATAAGATGAACGCCAATGGAGATCTTATATCAGAATACACCTTCGATCAGTTCGTACTTGGTACAACTGAATTCTCAGGCGAAAACCTGGTTTCGCTCACTTATCGTGATGATATATTCGGATATAATTCAATAATTAACTATCAGACTGACGGTACAATTATCAATAGCACCGATATTAGTTTCGATAGTATTAGCTTCAGAAGCTATATTAAAGTGGGTGATGAAACCATATTGCTGGGGCGATATTCAGGTAAAAACACTTATGATCACACTGCAATAGGTTCGCTAAAAAACAATGAATATATCTGGACAATAAACCATGGAGATCCTACTACCTCCCAAGATCGTTACTATCCATCGATGATCACTAAAACAGCTGATAATGGATTTATCGCTGTTGGAACGAGTGAACTGGAATTCAATAAATATACCCCTTATCTCCTGAAAACCGATAGCCTGGGCAAAATTCAGACTGTTGGGATAAATGAGAGATACACCACCACTGGGTTAAGGTTATACCCTAATCCTGCCTCTGATTATGTTGCTATTGAGGGTAAGGACAAAGTGTATTATGCCGCAGATGTTGAATTGTATTCGTCCTATGGTACTTTAACCGGTACCCCTGTACTTTTGTCGGGAAACCGCATTAACATCAAGGAGCTTAAACCCGGGCTCTACTTCTTAAAAGTTAAAACCGGTAAGAGTGTGCAGATGCTCAGGTTTATAAAGAATTAGGGAATTCCTTTTACTGTTTAGTGGGTTAGTGGTTAGTTGTTAGTGATTAGGGGTTAGTGCGACTTGTGGGACTGGTGGGATAACAGTGGTTAAAAATTTGACAGATGGACAAAAACCTATCGCAAGAAATGTCCCACTAATCCCACTGGTCCCACATGTCCCACAAAAAACAACATTGAACAACATTGAATCCCGCACGTGCGGGAAACTACATTGAACAACATTGAACTACATTGAACAACATTGAACAACATTGAAGAACATTGTAGTTTATTTGCCTAATTTTGCATTCCCTAAAATACAACCTGTGACTGAAATACTCAATCAACTTAATGAAGCTCAACAACTTGCGGTTACTTGTTCCAACGGCCCTGTGATGGTTATTGCAGGGGCAGGATCGGGTAAAACAAGGGTGCTTACTTACCGTATTGCTTATATGCTTAGCAATGGTATTGATCCGTTTAATATCCTTGCACTTACTTTTACCAATAAGGCGGCGCGTGAGATGAAAAGCCGTATCATGGACCTGGTTGGCTCAACCGAGGGGCGTAATGTGTGGATGGGTACTTTCCACTCCATCTTTGCCAGGATATTGCGCATTGAAGGGCATCTGCTGGGGTATCCGTCAAATTTTACTATCTATGATACCGATGATTCAAAGAGCGTTATTAAGGCCGTATTAAAGGATCTGGACCTTGATCCGAAACAATATACGCCTAATAGTGTGCTTTCGCGGATATCTGCTGCTAAAGCTAATTTGTTCTCTGCACAGGATTATAACAACAGCGCCACCCTGATATCTGAAGATAATCAGGCGCAAAAGCCTATGATCGGCGAAATATATACATACTACCAGGCGCGTTGCTTTAAGGCTGGTGCGATGGATTTTGATGATCTGCTGTTCAAGACTAATGTGCTGTTCCGCGATTTCGGCGATGTGCTTTATAAGTACCAGAATAAGTTCAAATATATACTGGTTGATGAGTATCAGGATACGAATTTTGCACAGTATAATATCGTAAAAATGCTGGCTGCCCGCTTTGAGAATATATGCGTAGTGGGCGATGATGCGCAGAGTATCTATTCATTCAGGGGAGCAAATATCCAGAACATCCTGAACTTCAAGAACGATTACCCGGATGTTAAGGTCTACAAGCTGGAACAGAACTACCGCTCCACGCAAACTATTGTAAATGCTGCCAACAGTATCATTGCCAACAACAAGGATCAGATCACCAAAGAGGTTTGGACCGATAATGAAGAGGGTAATCTGATACAAGTGCTGAAGGCCACATCAGAAATTGATGAAGGCCAGCTTGTAGCCAACAATATCTTTGAACTGAAGATGCACAGGCAATTGCCTAACAGCGATTTTGCCGTACTGTATCGCACAAATTCACAGTCGAGAGCAGTGGAGGAATCGCTGCGCAAGCTCAATATCCCTTACCGCATATATGGTGGACTATCGTTCTACAAACGAGCCGAGATAAAGGATATGCTGGCTTATTTTCGCCTGGTTGTTAATCCATCGGATGATGAAGCCTTTAAACGAATTATAAATTATCCCGCAAGGGGCATCGGAAAAACCACCCTCGAAAAGCTTGAAGCCGCTGCCGGTGAGCACAAGGTAAGCAGCATGCAGGTTGCACTGCATCCGGGTATGTACCTTCCCACATTGCCTTCAGGAACTGCCTCTAAGATTGAACAGTTTGGCACCATGATTATGAGTCTGCACTATAAATTGCATAGGACTGATGCTTACGATCTGGCACAGAAGATTGCTATCAGCTCAGGATTAATGCATGAGTTGAAACTCGACAGAACAGAAGAGGGCATTTCAAAATCGCAGAACTCGGAGGAGTTGCTCAATGCCATTAAGGACTTTACCGAGCGGGAAGAGGAGCCAATGCCGCTGCTTGATGAGGATGAGATCATTAGTGATGGCCGCACGCTTGATGTGTTTATGCAGGATATTGCCCTGATGACCGATGCCGATGATGATAAGGACAACAATAAGAATAAGGTTGTGCTGATGACCATTCATGCAGCCAAGGGACTTGAATTCCCTTATGTTTACATTGTGGGGATGGAGGAAAACCTCTTCCCTTCCAACATGTCGCTTACCACCCGCGCTGAGATTGAAGAAGAGCGCCGCTTATTCTACGTTGCCCTCACACGGGCTGAGAAAAAGGTAACATTATCATTTGCTGAAACGCGCTACCGCTGGGGTAACATGACTTCAAACGAGCCTAGCAGGTTCCTGTCGGAGATTGACGAAAGATTCCTAGAGCACAGCATCCGCAGGGTTCCATCACGCAATGGGGGCAGTCCGCAAATGAAGAGCACCCCTGTATTTGTCAAGAAGCCCCTCAAAAAGACCGATCCCGCACAAACAGAAGGCTCCATGTTTGAAGCAAACTACATCACTCCTGTTGATAAAGTACAGCCGGGCGTTGAAGTTGAACATGAACGCTTCGGCAAAGGTAAAGTCCTTGCCGTAGAAGGCACCGGCCCCAACGTAAAAGCAACAGTATTCTTCACAGCCTTCGGGCAGAAGCAGTTGCTGCTGAAGTTTGCGAAATTGAAGATATTGTAGAATTTGTTCAAGATTCTGTGTTAAAAAGCAAGCATTTTGAAAAATAAATATTAACTTTGTGCTTTAGAGCAGACATGATCTAGCTCGTGAGCAGTCCTAAGTGGCTGCTCTTTTCTTTTAGGTTAACAATGGTTAGACAATCCTCAAAGAAACACTTTATTTATGTAGTTCTTTGGATTTTTTTAGGCATGGATTCTTGGAATGAATACAAAAGGGAAGGTATGTTTAACCCTCCCTCGGACCATTCCAGTCAGACAGGGTATTCCTGACAGGTTGGTTCCCACCAGAGCCTGTTTCCGCTTTGCCTGTCCATACAAAGGTAGGATTATAAACCTCATCTTTTTTCCAAAGAGTATAAATGAGCACCAATAGTTTTCGTTGAATTGCAGTGTATGCTTGCATTTTGACTTGTTGCCTACCGAACAGTCTCTCATAAAAATCACTCATGTTAGGATTGTGTGTTTTGGCTGATAATGCTGGAAAATAGAGAGCTTTACGGATGTACTTATTACCTCTGTGGGATATTCTGGTTTTCTTTTTAACCGAGGTTCCTGACTCTTTAAAAACAACATCATAACCAGAATAACATACCAATTGCCTTGAGCTGCGGAAAAGACTAAAGCCATCTGTTTCAGCAACAACACTTATAACAGTTGAAAAGCCAAGCCCTGGCGCAGTGCATATCTTTCGCACTTTCTCATTAAGCCAGGCATTCTCTTTTTTCTGTATAACGGCTTTAATTTCCTTTTCGATCTCTGCTATCTGATCATCGATCATCTGAATGCGGTTCTGTGATCTTTTGATTGCCGATACATCTTCAGTGAACCTTTTATCATAAGCATGCATCTGATTATTCACAGCAGTTCTCTCCTCATGTAGGGCATTTTTTTCTCTCGTTAGTAGCTTTAGATTCCTAATGGCCGGTTGTGGTTTTTGCCAGTTTTCAGGTTTTTTTAGCAGCCCAAATTCAGCAATTTGTTTTGCTGATATTTTGTCTGTTACGCTCCTCACACTTGTGCTGTTACAGTAGTTTTTAATCCTGTTAGGCAATACAATGGCAAGTTCATACCCATTATTTACAAGATGATAAGCTAATCGCTCATGGTATACACCTGTTGCCTCAAGCACAATTTGCAAAGGAACATCTTTAATCCGCTTACGTTCGATCCATTCTTCCAATCTTTCATGACCTGATGGATTGTTGTCAAAATGTGTAGTAGCTATTACATGAGTTACAATTTGATCGTCGATTGCACTGAAAGCAACATCATTTCTCTGGTCGCTTACATCAATGCCAACACATAACCGGAGGTAGTTCTTTTTCTTCATAACAGGTTTGAATATTAAATTTGAATCTCATCAAAATGAAACTCTTCAACCGTCCTAACTCGTTAATGCAGGATAATAGTCAAATCTACTTCCTTTGATTCTTGTTCGAACTCTAAAAGAGAAAACATGGTGTCAATATCTTGAACACAGCATAATTCATGACTTGCTTGGGGTTCAATGTGTATCACCATGTTTCATTTGATGTT
>JAEZDY010000025.1 GCA_023417935.1 Bacteroidota bacterium | reverse complement strand
AACACAGCATAATTCATGACTTGCTTGGGGTTCAATGTGTATCACCATGTTTCATTTGATGTTACTTGCAAAAGTATTCTTTTCCTCACTTTTTAAATGATGGGGCAAACATACGAGGGGTTCAAAGTACGTAGCCCTCACCCCCTGGCCCCCTCTCCCAGAGGGCGAGGGGGGAAAGGCTTGTTATTACTGGGTTGTGCAATCTTTTATTTTATAAATTACGTTGTTTAAATCGGCTAATACTTCTTCATTGCGGAAGCGAATTACTTTCAATCCTAAGTGCAGGAAAACATCAGTTCTGAGGTTATCTCTTTCAATGACTTCAGGTTCATCATGTATTGAACCATCCAACTCAATCACTAACAGCGCTTCGTGACATTAGAAATCAACTATAAATGAACTTACAGGATGTTGCCTTCTAAACTTTAAACCATTTATTTGTCGGTTTCTCAGAGCTTCCCAAAGCAGCTCTTCAGCCTTAGTTTGAATAATCCTCAGTTTCTTAGCATTTTTAAAGCTGGCTTTCGAAGAATTATAAAAATAAGAACTCTCATTCGACTTACCAAGATACGCCATCACTATTAAGATTAAAAAGAATAAAAAGACTACATAACCACCTCAACACCAATCACTTCCCCCTCACCCCCTGGGAGAGGGGGCCAGGGGGTGAGGGCTGCGTTCTATGGGAGAAACGGCCAGGGGGTGAGGGCTACGTACCTACAGGTATTCCTTACCCAATTACCCCCAAATAAACTGAATCAGAAACTTTCCTCTTACTCTCCCCTGTTGCGGCATTTGGATTGTGGAAGAACATCCAGGCATGTAATGGCTCAGTACTGTATGGAACCGGAATGTTTGCTGTGCCGTCACCACGGGTGGCTACATCCTGAAAGTAATGCACCTTGTTATCGATGCCGTAATCGCTGTATATCATCACCATAACCCTGTCGTTTAAGTCAACATATTCTCCTTTCACGGGGAGTCGCCAGGTTATCACCGCTGTTTGTGCTTCAACCTTCATGCTTACCATCTCGGGTCGTGGAATATATCCACGAGATATTGGAACTTTTGAAAAATCAAGCACCGGCATTTCGCCCGAAGTATCGAAACAGTTCTTTATTATGTAAGAACGTGCTTCGTTTGAAGGATTATCCATTGAAATTGGGGCATCCTGAAAACCTATGGTCAGAAATTTCTTGCATGAGGATGTGAACTGCCCCGCGAGCTTCATTTTAGCCCTGTGTTTTAACTGGTTCGGAGTTTTTGCATCATTAAAATTTGCAGGTTTTAGCCGCATGCATTTCTTCCCTTTTCTCATGTAATATATTACACTTCCCAGGGAGTTATGTATTCCGTCAGAATCTTGAATTGCCATTTTGGTTGCTGTTTTATGGATGATTGATTTTGTTCATGTATACCTTATGTATACCCCATATTTACGTCACATTTAGCCCATGTATACCTACAGGGTATATATAAGGTATATTTGGCATATATATCAGGTATACTTTACAATAATTTGAGTAAAGGTAAGGAGAATAAATTACTTTGCAAAGGATTAATCTAATTATGATTAAAAAAATATGATAAATCTGCTGAAACTTAGTAGTAACAAGTGTTTTGCCTTAATTAAAAGTTTATAACTTTGTAAAAAACACTTTATCCGGCAAGGTTGAGATCCCCAAATCACAACTTTCTGAATCTAAATCACTGCTATTTAATTACTAAGAAAATAATCTGAATCATAAAATTACCCCTGATAATCTACTGATACTTACTCAATCCTACACACATATTAATACTCTGATAATATGGAAAATGAATTCCAATACTTCCAGTTCCCGCTCTTTCATCGGTAAACAAGTCACGTAACAATCTTAAATATTTCAAGTATTTCATAAATTTCGCCGTCCGGGTTGAATCCATTAATATTGAAGCAGCTACATTCTTCATCCAGATATATTACTTCTTTCTTGATGTAATCATCGAGTTTCTTTTTCAATATGGCAGGTAATCCACCTCTATTTAAATCGCAGTGTAAAAATTTCACTAAAATCGTAAACAATATTAATCCTAATTCTGTAAATGCAGGATCTGGCAGAGGTGTGGTAGGTTTAATTCCTTATGTTTTATTTATTTCATTTTTTGAATATTTGTGGAAAAAACTAACGAAGAATAACAATGAAACGAATAACACTAATTCTGACTTTTATTCTACTATCTACTTCTCCCATTTGGCTTGTGATTGCGTATGCACAGGAGACTGTTCGTTCAGTGTGATTTTTAGCAACCGTGAATTAAAAACTATATACTATAAATAATGTCGGCAACATTTAGAAGGAAAAGGATTATCAAAGCAGGCCTGTGGATAACAGGGGGGGTATTGGTAGTATTTACAGGACTTTTCATCGCCCTATGGCTTATCAGTCCGGGGAAACCCGAACCTATTAAGTCCATGAATGGGAACGTTAGAGAGGGCAGTATTTCGGTTATTGAGAAGATTGCCCTGGGTGGTGAGGAACAGTATATCATTATAAGGGGTGCCGATACAACCAAACCGGTGATGCTTTTTCTGCATGGTGGTCCGGGAAATCCTGAAATTGCCTTTATGAGACATTTCAACCCCGGTATTGAAGATGATTTTATTATGGTGTATTGGGAGCAGCGCGGGGCAGGCAAGTCGTATACAAAAGACACTCCGGTTGAAAGTATGAATATTGCCCGGTTTATAGCTGACACCAGAGAACTGAGTGTATATCTGTCAAAAAGATTAACCGGGAAAAGATATTTATAATGGGCCATTCGTGGGGGTCGCTACTGGCTATACTCACTGTTAATGAACACCCTGAGCTCTATAATGCCTTTTTTGGAATTGGGCAAGCAGCATATCAGTACAAGGGAGAGCAAATATCACTGAATTGGGTGAAGGAACAGGCAAAAGTACATAACGACACCTAGGCTGGGAAAGTACTTGCCGGAATACACTTCCCTGATTCTGCTGCCAGCGGTGAAGCATGGATTGATTACCTGATGAAGGAAAGAAGATATGTAAACAAGTATGGCGGTGGAGTAACCCATGATAATAGAGGCATGTGGCCAATTATAAAATTGGTGCTGAAAACCAGAGAATACACAATGAGTGATAAAATGAATTTCATGCGTAGCAGTACGTTCTCGCTTCAGCATATGTGGAATGAAGTAATAGACGCCAATCTTTTTAACAAGATCGATAGCTTACAAGTACCCACCTATATATTCCATGGCAGGCATGACAATACAACCCCGTATTCTGTTTCACACGATTTTTATACTCAGTTAAAAGCGCCTGATAAAGGATTCTTTACCTTTGAGAACTCTGCACACAGCCCTCTGTTTGAAGAGCCCGACAGGTTCAATTCAATTGTAAGAGACATCACCGGGAAATATTATTAACAAAGCAGTAACCCTTGCTTTTAAGCGGAATAAACGGCGATAGAGACAAGTGGGAAAAAGATTGGTCAGTTATTTCAGCATTGCATTCTGATTATTACCTGGGGATCAAATTGAACGGTGATACTGTATACTTTGGATGGATTTTATTTAATTTCAATACAAGTAACGGAGAAATATCTATAATCGATAAAGAGTTGTCCGAATCTAACGAATTGATTATTAAGAAATGATGGTCGCCCCCATAGGGCTGAGGACTATAATTCAATAAATGCCAGACGCTTGCAACTAAGAAAAACTCATCAGTACGGCATTTAGACAGAAAATTGCTTATTTTTGCTTTATGACTAAGCGAGAAAGAATAATTCATAAGATATTGGAACTATCCAATAAGAAGTATCCTGACGCCGAGATTTATTTATATGGTTCTCGGGCACGCGGTGACGCTAAGCCATTATCAGATTGGGATTTATTAATCTTGTTGAATTCGGAAAATATCTCTTTTTCGCTTGAAACTGAAATAATGGACGAATTTTATAATATTGAATTGGAAACAGGACAAATAATGTCTCCGATAATTTATCCGAAAAAAGAGTGGAACACAAAATATAAAGTAACACCACTCTTTGAGAATATAATTAAAGAAGGAATTCGGCTGAAATGAAGGATTTAATAAACTATCGTTTGGAGAGAGCTAAAGAAACTCTTGAAGATGCTAAACTTTTAGCCGAAAAACAACGGTGGAATTCTGCAATTAACAGACTTTACTATGCGGCTTATTATGCCATAATTGCATTACTTCTTAGTGAAAACCATAAATCCACTACCCACAATGGGTCAAAAACAAAATTCTCAGAGCATTTTATAAAAACAGGAGTTTTCCCAACGGAATATGGAAGAATTTATTCTCAACTTTTCACATGGAGACAGAAGAGCGATTATGCTGACTTATTCGACTTCACTGAAGACAGAGTCTTGCCTTACTTTGAACCAGTAGAAAGATTGATAAAATTAGTGGAAAAATCCGTTAATTAGAGATCGCCAGTTCCAATTGAGTAGACGGCTCTGCTATTTCATTTTTTTACTTGAATTATAAGCTGAGTTGAATAAAAGAATAGCGACCTAAAAAGCTATCTCAGTATTATACCATCTTCTATAATCTCCAAGAACTACATGAATACAGCAAAATATAATTTCTATATTTGCTTGCAGAAATTATTAAAAAGTGGATTGATGAGACTAAATAAGACAAAAACAGTATTATCATGAAAAGAAACAAAAATTACTTCGTATTCGTAGCATTCATACTTACCATGTTTTTATCATGCAGTAAAGACGATACAACTGATGATCCAAATAATCAAATAAATATACCTGATGGTTATTCTTTGGTCTGGTCTGATGAATTCGATAGTCCTTCTATAAATATGGCTAATTGGCAATATGAAACAGGTGACGGAACAGATTATGGTTTGCCTGCAGGTTGGGGAAATAATGAATTGCAATTATATACGAATAGTGTGGAGAATTCGGGTATTGAAAAAGATGGAGAATTATCTGCACTTTACATTAGAACTTCAAGTGATGGCGACGGAGGGTTCACTTCTGCCAAAATGACTACAAAAAATTTATTCAGTATGCGTTTCGGGCGTATTGACATTAAGGCTAAAATGCCTAAAGGGCAGGGAATTTGGGCTGCAATTTGGATGCTTGGCAGTAATAGAGAGCAAATTGATTGGCCTGGTTGTGGTGAAATTGATATAGCTGAAGTAATAGGAAACGAACCTGATAAAATGTATTCCACTTTGCATTATACAGATAGCGAACATACGCATGGAGAAATTCAGGAAAGCTATGTGCTATCAAATGCGACTTTCAATGATGCTTATCATGTTTTCAGCCTTGACTGGACACCAGAGAATCTGACATTTAGTGTTGATGGCGTTGAAATTTCAAAAGTGCCGGTTGCAGGTGATATGAAAGAATTTCTCAGAAGTTTTTATTTGGTTCTTAATGTTGCTGTAGGAGGCAATTGGCCCGGCTCACCTGATAATACAACAACTTTCCCTCAGACAATGTATGTGGATTATGTTCGTGTATTTAGTAAAAACAATTTCACTGCACCGGAAGCTCCCACGCTTGATATAGACGAAGAAACAATGGGTCAAAACATCGAACCAAGTCTTGCTCAACACGCAATAAAGGATGGTTTCAATGATTTTGGAAATGCATCAGTTGTAGTTTATGGTGGCGGTGGAGAACCAATTGTAGGTGTATCAGAATTGGCAATCAATGGTGATTCCAGTTTAGTTTTTAATTTCCCGGGCGGAAATTGGGGCGGAGGGTATATTGAACTCTCAACTCCAAAAGATTTAAGCAGTTATACTTATATCAAATTTTCAATAAGCAAACCTGCTTCCCTAATAAATGGAGAGATAAAATTAGAAAGTCCTTCAACTAATGCTGTCGTTTTTCTTGAGGATTATACAGGGATTGATGTTGGACAGGGATTTGTGGAATATACTATTCCGCTTGCTGATTTTACGGGATTAGATCTCACAAAATTATCAATACCTTTTTCACTGTGGAATCCAAAAGATCCTTATGAAAATTTTGTGGCTGGAACTGTTTTAATTGATAACCTATATTTCTCTGATTAAATTTATAGAGATGCTTACCTCATTTTATGGTCTTCACAATATCTCTATCAAGGTCCACAACAACGCATTCTGAAATTTTGATGTCCTGCTTGAAGCATTATCCGTAAATTATTCGGTGGCTCGCTATCACAGTTACCTGCCAGGTCATTGTCTGTCCAAATCAAACAGTCGATATTTCCATCACTGTTGTAGTCACCCATAAGCGCAACATCAACTGTTGAGGGAATGTGTGTAACTTCGGTTTTTTGTTTGCTTCGATTAAGGATTACAAAACAACAGATATCTTGTATTTCAGCTATCGCGCTTAATGGTCGTTTGAAATTAGTTTTTTGGATTTTTGTGCTTAGTGTTGGCCTATATTGGATACCACCGTCATTCTCACACCAAAATTCTAAAATAAAATCAAATTTGTTCTCAATTTGGATTAATGCGCCTGTATTGTCGAAGAGGGTGATTTGTCCTTCATATCCAATACTATCAATCATTTTGTGATACTCGTGAATAGGCATTAAACTATGTTCTACTAATGTTTGGAAAGGCAGCACGATTGTCAATATGTGATAGTCGGCTGAGTCTTTATTCAAATAGCAAACGCCAATTGAGTTTGGCATAAACTGAGGATAGGCAAAACAAAAATATAAAACGGATAATAGTAACAGTGCTGTTTTCTTCATATGAGTAAAGATATTACTATATCGATTTCATCCAACAACATAAAAAAACAAAAACTGCAAATACCATTTCTGGAATTTGCAGTTCTTTTTGTAGCGAGGACGAGAATTGAACTCGTGACCTCCGGGTTATGAATCCGACGCTCTAACCAACTGAGCTACCTCGCCGTTTAAACCGGATATTCTTGTTTCCCCGGTTTGGGATGGCAAAATTATGAAAATATTTGGAAAGTACTATAGTTGATTGCACTTTTTTTCGTTCAGCGTTCAGCGTTCAAGGTTCAGCGTTGACGTCCAGCGCTGTAGGTATAGCAATCAGCAGTCACCGGTTTGTCGTTTAGCGTTTAACGTTTAGCGTTTAGCGCGCTTTGAACCCCTCCCCTCGATAAAAACTCGGGGACCATATATATAGAACCCCTGTGAACTTTATCCTTTAACCCTTAGCCTTTAGCCTTAAAATCTTGAACAACATTGAACAACCTTGAACACCTTGAACACCTTGAACCCCTTGAACAAAATCTACTTAGCCTTTAGCCTTAACTTTGCCTCTCTCCTCCTCATCAACAAAACCGGCATCTGCGATATCATAATCCCTCCTATTACCAAGATTATCCCTATTACTTTTTGTATCGTAATGGCTTCTCCAATTATATAATAGGCAAAAACAGCAGTGAATACCGGTATCAGGTTGGTAAAGATATTGGCTTTTACCATGCCCAGCTTGGCAACCACTATGATAAACAGCAAAAATGCCAGACTTGAGGCAAATACTGAAAGTTGCACAATTGCCATGATGGTGGCGGTGGAGGGTACTATGGCGAGCACCTGCTTAAAGTCGAATAACAGGAACAGGGGTAAAAAATATATGGTGCCAATGATGTTTTGCCAGGTAAGGATGGTGATGGCCTTGTACTTGTTTGCCAGTTTCCTGATAAAGAAGGTGTACGCTACAGCGGAAAAAACTGCCAGAAAGAGCAATAAAATTCCTTTTGGACTTGCATTGAGACTAAAATCACGGTTTACAAGCATGTAAATAATGCCTGAGAATGAAATTATTATTCCAATTACAGTGGCACGGTCAACCTTCTCACGAAGAAAGGCAAATGCCACGATGGGTGTTACAAGAGGTATCGTAGCTATAATAGCAGAAGTAACAGCCGGTGAAACATACATTAACCCGAAATTCTCACCAAGGAAATAGAAGAAGGGTTCGGCGAAAGCCAGCAACAGAAACCACTTACGGTCGGCGGGGTCTATCTTCTCAGTGTTCCGTGTAAGCTTAATGATCAGGTACATGAAAACAGACGACAGAACCAGCCTGAAGAATATCACTGTAATTGGCGCATATTGCTCAAGAGCAATAGTTGACCATATAAACGACATGCCCCAGAAGAACATGGATAGTACGATGTAAACGTAGTATTTAAGCAGTGATTTTTCGCCAGCGATCATGAGTAAAAAATAAAGCGCAAAAGTACACAATATGGTTCAAGAAAATTTGGTTCGAGGGGTTCAAGTAGTTCAAAGTGTTCAAAGAGTTCAAGGGGCTTAGTGTCAATATTTTACGTCCTGCCCCCTCTCCTTGAGGAGAGGGCCGGGGTGAGGTGCTAACACTACTCAATCATCCTCTTAAACTCCTCTTCAGTTATTATCGGAATACCCAATGCCTCAGCTTTGATGCGCTTCTCGGGGCCCATGTTCTCACCGGCTACAATATAGGTGGTCTTTGAAGAAACACTGCCTGCAACTTTTCCGCCATGGGCTTCAATGGCATTCTTAAGGTCGTCACGCTTGGGGTACAGGCTGAAAGAGCCGCTTACCACAATGGTCATGCCTGCAAGTTTATTGCTTAGTTTTTCTTCTTCTGCGGCAATGGCAAATTGCAGACCGTGCTGTTTGAGGCGATTAACGATATCAACGTTTACGGGATTAGCAAAATATTCTATTACTGCTCCTGCAATGCGTGGTCCGATTTCATCAACTTCAACCAGTTGCTGCAGATCAGCATTTTGCAGGGCATCAATATTCTTGAAGTGGCGTGCGAGCCTGCGTGCAACAGTTTCACCGGTAAATTTGATACCCAAGGCATACAACACTCTTTCAAAAGGCACTTGCTTTGAAGCTTCCAGTCCCTTCAGGATGTTGCCTGCCGATTTATCTTTCAGGGAAGCACGTCGTTCACGTGTTTCTTCCTTTTCTGCAAGTACCTTGTTCAGGTTAAGCAGTTGATCGCGGGTAATATCATACAGATCAGCAACATTATGTACGATGCCGGCATCATAAAGCATTTCAATCTTACCTTCGCCCAGACTTTCAATATTCATAGCCCGGCGACCAATAAAGTGCACCAGTCGTCCTTTTATCTGTGGGGCGCAACCGGTATCATTGGGGCAAACCCATGAGGCCTCCCCTTCCTGCCGTACGAGTGGAGTATTGCATTCAGGACACTCGGTGATAAACTGCGTTTCAGCCAGACCAGCAGGTCGCTTGCTGAAGTCAACACGCGTGATCTTGGGAATCACATCACCTCCTTTTTCAACAAATACGGTATCGCCGGCCCTTACATCAAGGGCTGACATTACATCTTCGTTGTGCAGTGTGGCACGTTTTACTGTCGAGCCTGCCAGTAGCACGGGACTAAGATTAGCAACAGGGGTGATGGTTCCGGTGCGGCCTACCTGGAAATCAATGGACAGCAGGGTGGTTGAAGCTTCTTCGGGTTTATACTTGTAAGCAATTGCCCAACGAGGTGATTTGGCAGTAAAGCCCAGCACTTGCTGCTGCTCAATACTGTTAACTTTTACAACAACGCCGTCAATATCAAAAGATAAGGTGGAACGGCTGTCTTCAACTTCCTTAATGAATTCAAGCACACAGTCGATATCACTACAGCGGGCTTTAATGTCGGAGATGTTAAAACCCCATTTCTTTAACAGGTTCATTCTGTCGTAATGGGTTGAAACATCTGTTGAGTCGCCAACAAGATTATACACAAACGCATCGAGTGGCCGCTTTGCTACCAGCTTTGAGTCGAGTGTTTTAAGTGTACCGGCGGTAGCATTACGTGGGTTTGCAAAAAGCGGTTCACCGGCTTCAGCGCGTTGTTTATTCATCATGGCAAATCCTGCCTTGGGCATAAAGATTTCACCGCGAACTTCAAAATCATCGGGTACACCGGCAGCAGAAATTTTAAGGGGAACAGTGCGAATGGTTTTAACATTTGGCGTAACATCATCACCCTGCACCCCATCGCCACGGGTAACTGCCTGTATAAGTTCACCCTGCTGGTAATGCAGACTAATAGAAACACCATCTATTTTGAGTTCGCACACATATTCATAAGGTTCATTGAGTGCCTTTTGCACCCGGCGGTCGAAATCACGTAGCTCAGCTTCTGAATAGGTATTGTCGAGCGACAACATGGGCTCCTTGTGTCTTACGGAGGCAAACTCCTTGCTTATATCCCCTCCTACCCGCTGGGAAGGACTGTTGGGGCTTAAGAACTGAGGGAATTGTTGTTCAAGACTTATTAGTTCAGCAAGCAGTTGATCAAACTCGTAATCGGTTATTTCAGGTTGTGCACTATGGTAGTACAAGTGATTATGCCGGTTGATCTCCTCGGTAAGTTGTTTAATTCTTTTCTGGGCGTCAGTTAAATCCATGTGTAGCAGTTACTAACCTTTTATAGCACGGCAGCAATTAAAGAAATGTTGTATTTCAGCCATATTCATATTCTTGCGTTCATTGCGCAGTACTTGGGCTGACCGGGTAAAGAAGTGGTGGTTTTTCAGAAATTCCATCTGTAGCTTATACCAATCGTATAAGTTGATCTTGTTACCTATCAACTCCCATTCAAGCCTGAGTTTCTGTCCGATAATAAAGAAGTCATTTCTACCAATGTAATCAAGATCGGCATCACATAATATCTTTTCATTCAGAGTTTTAGCATCCTGTGGTAAACGGGTTGCCAGGATCATATTCTGGATTTGAAGAATTTCTTCATCATTAAATCCGAATTGGGGGAGGAACTGAGCAGCCATTTTAGCAGAAACTTCTTCATGATCTTCAAACTTAACAGTGATACCAACATCATGCAACCAGGCAGCGGCTCTTACAAGGCGGGTATTGTATTCATCAAGCTTTTCAAGTTGCGCCAGCCTTATAACTGAAGCATGTACATCATAGGTATGGTCAACACCGTGGTAAATTACAAAAGGGGGCAGCTCCTGCTCCATCTTACTGCACACGTAATTTGATAGTGCATCTATGTCCATGCCTGCTTTTCCTGACTACAATTACAAAAATGAATAATTAAGAAAAAAATGCTCCGGTTTACGCCGGAGCATTTTTTTCAGGCAATAAACCTATAAACCCAGCACTTCATAGTTGAATTTACGTGGATTCACGCACATTACAGGTATTTGGGCAGGGTTAAAAATAATTTCCTCATCATAGCGACCCAGGATATAAGAAGAGAAACTCTTGTCAGGATCGGTCATGATCATTATCATATCAGCATTGTTGGTAGTTGCATAATCAATAACCTGCTTCGCGAAATTGCTGTTTTTCTCGGCTGAACGTTCAACAAAAGAAACATCATTCTTGGTGAAGAAATCGGCGATATGCTTTGAAGCTTTATATACTTCTTCAGTAGCTTCGGCAGTACGGTAAATATGAATAGTAGCATTAAATTTCTTAGCAATGAACACAGCCCATTTTGTTTTATCGTGTGGTCCTGCTTCACTGGTTAGAGGAAATACAATTTTCTTATATCCCTGGGCCAGGGGGCGCTTCTGAACAACAACAGTTGGGGCTTCGGAAGATGTGATAACTTTAAGGGCAAAGCTGCCTGTTAAACGCTGCAATCCAACTTTACCATGAGTGCCAAGATAAACCATGCTAACTTCAAGTTCCTTAATTACGTCAGCTATCTCTGTAAAGATGCTGCCTTCACGTGTAATGTGCCCAACCTCTATTCCATGGGCAGCTGAGAGGGCTTTAGCATGTTCGTCGAGCTTTTCATCTATAGCACTTACCGGCAGGTTCTCGTTTTTAAGGTATGATTTGGTTTCATTATTAATAACATGGAGCAAAACAACTTTCGAATTCAGCCATTTAGCTGCTTCGGCTGCCTGGTTTGCAGCATTTGCACATACTTCGGAAAAATCAGTGGGAACCAGAATAATGTCAATCTTTGTTTTATCCATTGGATTGCTTTTTTTTAAATATTTTGACAGATGTTTGTAATACTACAAAATTAAGAGGTTTTTTTCGATAACGCAATATATTCACTTAAATATTATGCACGCAATAACAAGTACCACAAAATAATGTTTACACGGGCTGCCTGACAATGTTTGTGTAAATCCCTTAATCACCTAAAACACAAAGATTACTGCAGTATTGCTGCATCCGTTTAAGTAAATTCTTACTTTTGAAGCGAATAAAGTAAGGATATGGAATTGCAGGTAAACATAGTAACGGTAATATTATTTATAACATTTCTTATCTCTGCAGGTATCACCCTGTACAGCTGGCTAAAAGGCTACCTCAAAGGTCAGGTATATTTCACTTTAATGATGCTTTGTGCGAGTGAATATGCATTTGCGTCAATGATAGAGGCCTCAGTACTGTCTATTGAAATGAAGGTTTTATGGTCAAAGCTTCAATATATTGGAGTTGGCTTTGCAACTTTGTTACTACTGCATTTTGTATTAAACCTGGTAAATTCAAAATTCAATGGCCTGCTACGCTGGTTCGGTTTACTATATTTTGTTCCCGTAACCGTAATTGTACTTGCCTGGACGAACAAATACCACCACCTTGTATGGACAGGCTATTCGTGGAGTGCTGATGGAAGTAACATTTTAACATATCATCATGGCCTTGCCTATCATTTTTTTGCCGCCTGGTCGCTTTTGTTGATTGCCCTTTCAATTTATGTTTTGGTAAGGGAGCTGCCAAAGTTCCCTGACACTATCAAAAACCAGATACGCGTGATTATTGCCGGATGTTTGGCCCCTTTTATAATGACCTTGCTTTACCTGGCTGATATTTCGCCGGTTGAAGGACTCGACCTTACGACCATGAGCCTGCCTGTGCTTGGCATCATTTTCCTGATTGGTATCTTCAGGTTCGGAATGTTCAACATTATTCCTTCAATGAGCCGTCAGATAACAAATATAATTCACGATGGATTGATTGTACTCGATGAGAATGGTGATGTAGTGTTTTATAACTCATCGGCTGCTGAACTCTTTGGAATGAAACAGACTGAATTCGCCTACCAAAAAATCAATGACATTCCCTGGTTGAATGAGGTTATAAACACACGGGGGGAAGGATTTAAGGAAACGCAGTTAATGATAAGCCACGACCCTGAGAAATGGCTTGAAATAAGCACCAAAGGAATCATGAATGAGGATAACAAGTTCAGAGGGTACCTTATTATGTTGCACGATATCACCAAACGAAAGAGGCTTGAGCACCAAACGCGTGACCTGCTTGATGAATTGCATATATCGCACGACATTATGTCGGAAGCAAACAGCCAGAAGGACAGGCTAATGTCAATAATTGCGCATGATTTACGCACTACATTTCATCAGGTTATAAACCTTACTGATATAATCAATGAAATGCTGACTGAACTTACAGAAGAACAACTAAAAGAATACCTTAGTGACTTGAAGAAAGCTTCAGAACATGGTTATTCCATTCTGGAAGATCTGCTTACATGGGCTAAAAGTCAAAAGGCAAGTTCGCCCGTAAAAGAAAAAATTAAAGTAATTGATACTATAGAGCAGATTATTGCAAGCATGGAGCTATCTCTGCAGGGTAAAGGGCTTGTAGTGAAAATTGCAGGCGATAATGATATGACCATCAATACAGATGGCAATGTACTTAGCATGGTTGTGCGAAACCTTCTGGCAAATGCAATTAAGTTTTCAAACAAGAGTAGCCTTATACATGTTAATTGCGTGAGTGACGAGGTCTTCGATGCCATAAGCATAAGCGACTCAGGAATAGGTATACCTGAAACTGATCTTCCTAAACTGTTTAACACAAAGGTAAAATATACAAGAGCAGGTACAAATGGCGAAAGCGGGTCAGGATTAGGCCTGTTGCTATGTAAAGAAATGATTGAGAGAAACGGCGGTAGCATTGAAGTAGCGAGTAAAGAAGGCGAAGGCAGCACGTTTACAATAAAATTCCATAATGATTAAATCTTAATCATGATAGCATAAATATATTTTATCATTGACAAAGTGGCACTACGGTTGATAATTAATCTCACATAAATGCTATTAAAATGCTGGGTTTTAAAATATTATCAAATCAAATAGGACTCAGCATGTCAGATTAAATGATTAAATATTAATCTTAACAATCTGTCAGTATTCGCATCAGAAAATATAGAAATGATCAGATTTTAATCCGCATAAACACATACACATCCCATGAAAACCAAGATATTATTTCTATTATTGGCCATAAGTATTCAATCGGCTATAGCCCAATTAATATCCACAACACCGGTATTTCCGGCCGACAATCAACCTGTGCAAGTTGTATTCAATGCGCAGGAAGGCAATGGTGGACTAGCTGGCTACACAGGTGATGTATATGCTCATACGGGGGTAATTACTAATTTGAGCACCAGTTCGTCGGACTGGAAATATGTTAAAACCAACTGGGGCGTTAACACTCCGGCAACAAAGCTTGAACGGATAGGTACTGATTTGTATAGGTTCACAACAGGAACACAAACCATAAGAGAGTATTATGGTGTACCTGCATCGGAGCAGATCCTTCAGCTTGCTTTTGTCTTCAGAAGCGGCGTACAGGTGGGTAACAGTTACCTGGAAGGTAAAACAGAGACTGGTGGAGATATATTTGCAGATGTTTATCCTGCAGGATTGTTTGTAAAATTCACACAACCTGCTGATTACGCTAATCTGGTACAGCCTGGGGAAGAGCTTGTTTTGGAGGCCATTGCTAATAATGCAGATTCAATTGTGTTGTATATAAATAATTCGAGGGTAAGTGCTTCAACAAATACTATCATCAGTTACACACATACTACTGCCCTTTCGGGAAAGCATTATATTAAAGTAAGCACCTTTGAAGGTAATGAAACAGCCAGCGATTCAGCTTATTACTATGTACTTACAAGCACTGCTGTGATGGAAAGGCCTCAAGGGACTGAGGATGGTATTAACTACATAGATGACAGTACTGTTGTTCTTTCACTCTACGCTCCCGGCAAGGACAACGTATTCGTGTTGGGTGATTTCACTAACTGGGAGTTTTCTGATGAAGGGTTTATGTATAAGACCCCGGATGGACAAAGGTTCTGGAAACAGATCAGTGGCCTGACACCACAAAAAGAATATGTGTACCAGTATAAGGTAAACAACGACATACTAATAGCCGATCCCTACGCTGATAAAATTCTCGATCCATGGAATGATAAATACATTAGCTCTGCAACTTATCCTGATCTTATCCCATACCCGTATGATAAAACATCGCAATTAGCGTCAGTATTGCAAACAGCACAAGCTCCATTCCAATGGACTGTTACAAATTTTGAAAGGCCAGCCAAAACTGATCTGGTAATATATGAGTTGCTCTTGCGTGATTTTGTGGCAACACATGATTACCAGACACTTATAGATACACTTACCTACCTGAAACGCCTTGGTGTTAATGCTATTGAGTTGATGCCAGTGTATGAGTTTGAGGGTAACTCAAGCTGGGGTTACAACACGGCATTCCACTTTGCGCCCGATAAATATTACGGAACCAAAAATGATTTGAAAGAATTCATTGATGTGTGCCACCAGCAAGGTTTTGCTGTAATCATGGATATAGTATTGAATCATGTGTTTGGCTCATCCCCGTTTGCGCGACTTTACTGGGATGCCGCAAACAACAGGCCTGCTGCTGATAACCCGTGGCTTAATCCGGTTGCAAAACATGACTTTAATGTGGGATATGATTTCAATCATGAAAGTCCTGCCACTAAAGCACTGGTTAAGAGGGTTATGGAATACTGGATAGAAGAATATAATGTTGATGGTTACAGGTTTGACCTATCAAAAGGATTCACACAAAAGAACACCTTAAACAACACAAATGCCTGGGGGCTTTATGATGCGTCGAGAGTTACGATATGGAAAAACATTGCCAACCAGATATGGGCTGTTGATAATGGAGTGTATGTTATTCTTGAACATTTCGCTGAAAATCTTGAAGAGAAGGAACTTGCCAATTATGGTATGATGTTATGGGGCAATCTTAATCATGCTTACAGGCAAATTGCCATGGGATGGGCTGATGGAAGTGACCTTTCATGGATTTCATACAAAACAAGGGGATGGGATGATCCGCATGTGGTTGGATACATGGAAAGTCATGATGAAGAGCGCCTTATGTTTTCCATAAACTCATGGGGCAATATGGATAATCCCTGGTATAACATAAAGAATGCCGACACCGCTATTAACAGAGTTATTGCTGCTTCAGCATTCTTTTATACAATACCTGGTCCTAAGATGCTATGGCAGTTTGGCGAGGTAGGCTATGATTATTCTATTGATTTTAATGGCAGGGTTGGCGAAAAGCCCATAAGATGGGATTACATGAACGATTGGCGCCGTCAGCACCTGTATAATATGACTGCAGCGCTTATTAAGCTGAAACTGGAATACGATGTATTCAGGACTAATGACTTTTCAATGAGCACTTCGGGGTTGCTTAAAACTATTAATTTGAGAGGTTCTGACATGTCAGTAGCAGTAATAGGCAATTTCGATGTCCATACCAGGGAAATAACTCCTACTTTCAATGTAACCGGCAAATGGTACAACTATTTCACCGGTGATTCCCTGGATGTGACTTCCTTAACCGATAAAATTGAACTCAAGGCTGGCGAATTCAGATTATATACTACAAAACGGCTTACAGTGCCTGAGACGGATTTAGGAATAGGTGATAGTGAAAAATATAGGAATGTGATTATGGGCAACATTTACCCCAGCCCTGCAAGCGGTATTATAACCGTGCCACTCAATCTGCCGGCATCAGGAGAGATTTCACTTATGCTATACAATTCAGCAGGTAACATGGTGAGGACACTATACAACGGCAACCTGGCAGCAGGTAAACAACCCATTACAACAAACCTGGGAAATGCCCCTGCAGGGTTATACTATGTGAAATTGGTTACATCCAACAGGGTTGAAACGGCCAGATTAGTGGTTTCGAAATAGATAATAATGCCTGTCTCTACCGCATATTATGAAAAACATTGGTAACATCGTCGTCACCATCCATTTTATCAAGTAGTTTTTCTAAATCAGCCTGCTGTTCAGGCGTTAAAACCTTAGTATCATTAGGAATACGTTCGAAGGCAAAACCTTTGATGTCAAAGTTATTTTCTTCAAGGTACTTTTGAACAGGACCAAAGGCAGTGAAATCAGCATAGATCATAATTTCACCTTCATCCACAAAGATCTCTTCAACACCGAAATCAATAAGTTCGAGTTCAAGTTCCTCTATTTCCACACCTTCTTTAAGGGCAACCTTGAATGAACACTTCCGTTCAAACAAGAAATCAAGCATGCCCATTGTGCCCAGGCTACCACCATTGTGGTTGAAATAACTTCTTACGTTGGCAACAGTGCGTGTAGGATTATCAGTAGCTGTTTCCACCACAACTGCTATACCATGTGGACCGTAGCCTTCATATACAACTTCCTTATAATCAGTGGAGTCCTTTGAAACAGCTCTCTTTATTGCACGTTCAACATTCTCCTTAGGCATATTCTCACTGCGGGCATTCTGCACAAGCAATCTGAGCTTAGGATTCAAGGTTGGATCAGGTCCACCGGCCTTAACGGCTATCTCAATATCCTTACCTAATCGGGTGAATACCTTCGACATATTTCCCCAACGCTTCATTTTCCGTGCTTTCCGGAATTCAAATGCTCTTCCCATCTTAACAGTTTTGATTACAGGCTGCGAATTTAAGAAAATAATAAACTTTGAATTGTGATAATTGGAATTTGTGGATAAATTTGTCAGCACATTGGAATTCCAGCTAATTGGTATTTGTGAATGAATTTGTCAGCACATTTGAATTGTTGTGAATAATTATGGCAGCACATTTGAATTTCAGCTAATTGGAATATGTGAATAAATTTGTCAGCATATTGAAATAATAGTCAATACTGGACGGGGAAATATATTAGAAATGTAAGGCCTTAACTATGCGAAAAATTACATCCTTTCTTTGTATATTCCTGTATGCTTGTAACCTGGTAAATGCTCAGCCTGATCCTAACAACAAAATGGAGTGGTTTGAGGGTGCGAGGTTAGGCATATTTATTCATTGGGGAATTTATGCTGTTGATGGAGTTTCGGAATCATGGTCCTTCCATAATGGCAGGATTTCACATCAGGATTATATGAAACAGATTGATCGTTTTACTGCTTCAAATTATGATCCGGCAATGTGGGCGCAACTGATCAAAGAAAGTGGAGCCCGGTATGCGGTCATCACCTCTAAGCATCATGATGGAGTATCGCTTTGGGATACTAAGCAGAATAATCTGAGCATCCCTTCAAGTTCACCAGCAAAACGTGATGTGCTCTCACCTTTCATTGCTGAACTTAGGAATGAAGGTATTAAAACCGGTGTGTATTTCTCTTTGATTGACTGGACTTCACGCGATTATCCAGGCTTTCTACGTGACAAGACTAAATACGATTTAAAGGAACATCCTGAAAAATGGGAGGCTTTCAGTAAATTTAATAAAGGACAAATTAGTGAGTTACTTCATCTGATTAACCCTGATCTTTGGTGGTTTGATGGAGATTGGGAGCATTCAGCGGAGGAATGGAATGCACCGGAAATCAGGCAAATGATTCTGGCACACAACCCTTTATCTATAATTAATGGCAGATTAGCAGGATATGGCGATTATGATACTCCTGAACAAAATATCCCTATCGATATCCCGCAAAAACCGTGGGAACTATGCCTTACTATGAATACCAGCTGGGGATATCAGCAAAAGGATACTGTATATAAGACTCCTGAAGAGCTAATAACAATATTATCTGAGATCACTGGGAAAGGCGGAAACCTTTTGCTCGATATTGGGCCTAAGGAAGATGGAACAATACCTCCCGAACAGGTGCACATTTTAAAAGAATTAGGAAAATGGACATCCAAGCATGAGAATGCAATCTTCAATACTAAAGCAGGGATTCCTGAAGGACATTTTCATGGACCTACCTCGATATCTGCTGATTCAACGGTATTATATCTCTTCACAGATGACAGGAGTGACATTCTGATCAAGGGATTAACCAATAAGATTAAGAAGGCTACCGTTGTTGGGACAAATACTGAACTACCGGTAAAAGTAGTAGGGAAAATATCATGGAGTCCGGTACCCGGTCTTATATTTATGGATGTGCCTGCCAATGCCCAGGATGAGTATTTAACAGTAGTTAAGCTTGAGCTTGAAGGCCCGGTAAAATTGTACAGAGGAAAGGGAGGGTTCAATTAAGCTGTGATATCCGGAATTGAGAATGATACTCGGCTGAACTTTAATAATTGATAATCTGAACTTTAATAATCAATAATCTGATGATGAGAATAATCCTTCTTTTGCTTTTGTCTTTTTCGTTGAGCTGGAGTTTTGCCAGTGATTTTGTTTTGGTAAGGGATGGAAAACCTGCTGCTGTGATTGCACCACCAGATAATGATTCATTATTAAGAATTGCCAACTTATTCAACCGATATATCAAGGAAATAACTGGCACTGAGTTGGAAATTAAAGGCAGGAAGGGGGGTTATCAGATAACATTTAATTTGGTCACACCTGAAAATTTATCACATTTTCCTTACTTAAGTAGTATTACAGATAAAGAGATACTAAAGGACGCTTTTTATTGCGGGGAGCGATGGGGATTATTGACCATAGCTGCCACCACAATAACAGGATTGGAAAATGGAGTACATAGTTTCATGGAAAAGTATGCAGGTGTTAGGGTTTATGCCCACGATGCTATTATAATACCTAAACAACACACATTTATAATAGATAGCATAGAATATTTCAGTGCACCAGCATTTACCTTCAGAACACCATATTATTATGAGGCGGGCTTTAAAGAATATATTGATTTCCATAAACTTTCATCAACTCCAAAGGACACGAATAAACTTTCATGGCCGGTATCAGATGATTGGGGACTTTGGGTTCACACAATGCATAAATTGCTCCCGCCTGAGAAGTGGTTCAACGAACATCCTGAATATTATGCCTTAAGAAATGATGTTAGAATGACTGACCAGGCTTGTTTAAGCAATCCGGATGTGCTGGAAATAGTTAGCCAAAATCTGAAAAACGAAATAAGTTCCAATCCTAAGGCCAAGTATTGGTCAGTTAGTCAGATGGATAACTTCAATTATTGTGAATGCCACCTATGCCGGACAATCGATTCGATAGAAGGATCACCTTCAGGAAGTGTGATAAGATTTACAAATGAGATAGCCCGCCGGTTTCCTGACCGTGTTATTTCAACTTTAGCATATCAATATACCCGGAAAGCACCGAAAGTAACCAAACCACTGCCTAATGTTAATATCATGCTTTGCACTATTGAATGTGACAGAAGCAAACCGATTGCATCGGATACTAGTTCAGGAAGTTTTTACAATGATTTGAAAGGTTGGTCAGTGTTGACTGATAATATAGTGATATGGGATTATGTGATCAATTTCTCACATTTGCTGGTACCATTTCCAAATCTGCATGTACTTGCTGATAACTTACTGATGTTTAAAGAAAACAATGTAAAGATGGTTTTTGAGCAAGGATTACGAGGCAGTAGCAGTGGGGAGATGAATGAGTTACGCACCTATATTCTTTCTAAACTACTTTGGGATCCCCAAATTGATACTGACAGTTTGATCAATGACTTTGTTACCGGCTACTATGGTAAAGGTGCTGCTCCATATATAATTGAGTATCTAACTCTAAGTGAGTCAGAACTTTACCGGTCGGGTAAACCACTAACACTGTATGAGCCACCTGGCACACACAACAATGGATTCTTGTCGCCTGATAATCTTAAACGTTACTTTAGCCTTCTTAATCAGGCACTTACAGCTGCTAATGGCGATTCGGTATACACTCACAGAATAAACATGGCAATGCAACCACTGCGATATGCATGGCTTGAAGTTGCCAAATCAGTTCCCTTCACCGATGATTGGCTGTTTAGTGCTCAATTTCCTCATAAACTCAATACCGCAAATCAGGACATACTTAATGATCTTACCACAATAGCTTCTTTATATGGTCCTATCCTATTCCATGAGATCAAACTTTCACCTGAAGAGTACAAGATAATGATGACCGATTACTTTAATAATGGAATAGTGCAACACAAGGCTTTAGGAAAGACCATCACCTTTGCAGAATTGCCTGACCCTAAATACCATGCAAAGAGTGATCTAGCGCTGGTTGATGGAGTCAAAGGCACTGCATCATACCAAATGTTATGGCAGGGATGGTGGGGTAAAAATTGCGAACTGGTGATTGATCTGGGAAAAGAGCAACTGATTGAAAAAGTGATAGTTGGCTACTTGGAAGAGAATCAAAGCTGGATAATGGGGCCTAAATCAGTCGAAGTATTTATATCAGTTGATGGGATTGATTATAACAAGGCTGGAGAAACCTTAAACCCCAAAGCAGGTTTACAGCAAGAAGCTCATACAAGCACTTTAGTAACCAACCTTAATCCTTCAGGTTCAGCCAGATACCTAAGATTAGTAGTTCATAACCTTGGGAAATTGCCTTCGTGGCGCGGTATAGATGCTGATTCATGGTTATTTTTAGATGAAGTCGAAATATATTAGGAATAACAGGTTTTGGCACAGTATTTGAAGATGCTAAGCAGTTGCAAATCAGCAATTTAAGTTCTTTAATTCAATTCATCTTTACTTAGGAAACCTATCTAAGTAAACAGGTATGGAATGCAGAATTAATGGCACGTAATTTCCAGCTGCACCAAGCTCTTACTTAGTGTTCTAGAAAATTAATCTAAGCCTAATTGAGAGTTCCAGAAAAAAAATACCAAAAATTTTCAAAAAACATTTGGATGAGAAGTAAAAGTGTGTACTTTTGCAGTCCCAATTCACGCAGTAAGAAAGCAGAAACGGGGGAGTTCATTGAGAGAATGCGGGCGGGAA
>JAEZDY010000016.1 GCA_023417935.1 Bacteroidota bacterium | reverse complement strand
GTCCTGAGCTGTTGATTTCTCCAGTATATGATATAAATGCAAGGATTTTTGAGACGAAAAGAACGGATGAGCAAGCGTTAGATTATTATATGACTGCTAGCGATGATATTCAAAGTAATAACAATACAATTATTGATTTAGCAAAAACTATTACTATTAATTGCACTGGTGATTATGAAAAGGCAAAGGCTATTCATGACTGGGTTGCTGATAATATATGGTACAACTGGGACGCATATGCAGGCACAGAGGGGTATGGGGATACATCAGCACTAGGTACACTAAACTCTAAAAAAAGCGTGTGCCAAGGCTATGCAAATCTGACAGCTGCATTACTCAGAGCAGCAAAAATACCCGCAAAGGTAGTGACTGGTTTTGCTTTAGGAGTTAGTACCAGTGGAGAAGGTTGGACTGATGAATACATAAATTCGAAAGATGGTAATCACGCTTGGAATGAGGCATATGTAGATAATCGATGGATAATTATTGATACCACCTGGGATAGTGACAATATGTATCAAGATGGTAAGTTCTCAACTGCAACAGGCTTAAGAGGATATAAGTACTTTGACATAAGCATAGAGGCATTCTCATATGACCACAAACTCAGTGAATATTCAGAATCGGTAGTGCCTACTGACAAAAGAGGATTCTTTAAATTAGACGGCTATACATATTATTATGACAATCAGGGAATTTGTGTAACTGGTTTCCAGCAAATAAAGGACAAGATATATCATTTTGACGAATTTGGCAAGATGCTAACAGGCTGGCAGACGATAAGCGGGAAGAAATATTATTTTGGCACAAATGGAGCAATGCTAACAAGCTGGCAGACGATAAGCGGGAAGAAATATTATTTTGGCACAAATGGAGCAATGCTAACAGGGTGGCAGACTATAAGCGAGAAGAAATATTATTTTGGCACAAATGGAGCAATGCTAACAGGTTGGCAGGCGATAAGCGGGAAAAAATATTATTTTGGTACAAATGGAGCAATGCTAACAGGTTGGCAGGCGATAAGCGGGAAGAAATATTATTTTGCCACAAATGGGTCAATGCTAACAGGTTGGCAGACGATAAGCGGGAAGAAATATTATTTTGCCACAAATGGGTCAATGCTAACAGGTTGGCAGATGATAAACAAAGTAAAATATTTGTTTAACTCAAATGGAGTGTATGTAAAGAAGCAATAGTTTGTTGATTTTCGCAAATATGTAAGGCACCTTATTTTACTAAGGTGCCTTCTCTAATTTATTTACCCAACACTATAAATATCATTGCATAATAACCCTTAACTAAACATTAAATCTGAAGAGGGTCACGTCTCCGTCATGCATAACGTATTCTTTACCCTCTGATCTAACAAGCCCCTTTTCCTTTGCAATTGTATAGCTTCCACTGCTCATCAGATCATTGTAGGCTACTATTTCTGCACGAATAAAACCACGTTCAAAATCACTGTGAATTTTTCCAGCTGCCTGTGGAGCCTTGGTACCCTTGGTAATAGTCCATGCTCTAACCTCCTGAGGGCCTGCAGTCAAGAAGCTTATAAGTCCTAGAATTTTGTAGCTTGCTTTAATAAGCTTATCCAAACCTGATTCTTCAAGTCCCATTGCATCAAGGAAGTCTTTCTTTTCTGCATCGTCAAGCTGTGCAATTTCTTCTTCTATCTTTGCGCAGATAACCATAACCTCTGAGCCTTCCTTAGCGGCAAGCGCTTTGAGATCATTTAGGTAAGCATTGTCATCGAGAGAAGCTAAATCATTTTCAGATACATTTCCTGCATACAATACCGGCTTCTTTGTAATAAGGAAAAGCTGGTCAACGAATACCTCCTGTTCAGCGTCAAAGCTCATGCTTCTTACAGGATTTCCGCTTTCAAGATGTGCCTTAATAGCTTCTAGTAATTCTATCTCAATCTGGTACTTTTTATCGCCCGATTTAAGCATCTTTTTTGTTCTATCAATTCTTCTATCAATCATTTCAAGATCAGCAAAAATCAGTTCTAGGTTAATGGTTTCTACGTCCCTAACAGGGCCGATAGAGCCATCAACGTGAACAATATTGCTATCTTCAAAGCATCTAACAACATGTACGATAGAGTCGACTTCTCTGATGTGTGACAGAAATTTGTTGCCGAGACCTTCACCCTTGCTGGCACCCTTTACAAGACCTGCGATATCGACAAATTCGATAGCTGTAGGTACAACCTTGTCAGGATTATACGTCTTTGCGAGCATGTCCAACCTCTCATCAGGCACAGCAACTATACCAACGTTTGGTTCTATAGTACAAAATGGGTAGTTAGCGCTTTCGGCACCTGCCTTTGTAATGGCATTAAATAGAGTACTTTTGCCTACATTAGGCAGTCCAACAATTCCTAGTTTCATTTATTTTTGTATCCTTCCTAAATAATCAGCTGTGATTATATTTGTTATTAATGTGTTTTGCTATACATAATTCGTTTAAATTAGCCATAAAAATTATATACTATCTGAATTTTCATTGCAACAGTAACCATAGTAATACTTGATTTATCAAAGATTTTATTATATATTCAAAATAGCAAAAAATAGGTTCAGACTTTTATCATATAGTCCCGTATGTATTAGTGTAATCATAATTATGGTAAAAAATCATTTGGGATTTTAAAGATATGGAGGAAAAAATAATGTTTTGTAGAAATTGTGGAAATATGATGAATGATCAGGCTGTTGTT
>JAEZDY010000001.1 GCA_023417935.1 Bacteroidota bacterium | reverse complement strand
ATCTTGAACACAGCATAATTCATGACTTGCTTGGGGTTCAATGTGTATCACCATGTTTCATTTGATGTTACTTGCAAAAGTATTCTTTTCCTCACTTTTTAAATGATGGGGCAAACATACGAGGGGTTCAAATAGTTCAAATAGTTCAAGGTGGTTTCCCGCATGTGCGGGATTCAATATAGTTCAATGTTGTTCAAGGTTGTTACCCGCAACGCTTATGGTTCAGCGCAAGTTCAGCGCCGTAGGTGCTAAAGATCGGTAGAAACATACAGCCACCGCCAACCTTACCACCGCTCCGTTAGGTGCGGAACAATAATCACTGGAATCATCACTCAGCAAGCACCAATTTACCCGTCATAACCTTCTTCCCTTCAATAACCCTGACCATATAAATACCCTTTGGCAGGTTGGTTAGGTTGATTGTTTTTCCTGAATGGTAATTTCCCATTTTATACACGATCTGACCATTGAAATTGAGGATTTGTATGCTTGCATGTTTTAGGTTTCCAGATACTGCGAACACTCCGGTACTGGGATTTGGAATGAGGTGCAGCGAGTGAACAGCTTTAACCATATCCTCAACACCCACAACCTTTTCACCACATTCTATTCCTTGCTTTTTAAAATAAGTGATCTCTGATCCGGATGAGCTGCTGGAAGGTGGGCCTGCAACACCACTGTGATAATTGTAAAGTCCGATACCTGCAACATATTTCCAGTCTTGTTTTTCATAACCAAAATCATCAAAACCACACCATGCATTATCCTCAGGACAATAATAACGGGAAATCCAATCATCTCCCGTGAAATAGGTCCAGGCCTTGTAACCACAAAAATCTACTATCTCCAAAATTCCATAATGGAGAATATCATTATTTGGCTTATCAAAAGGAATACGGCCGACCACAACATCTTTTTTATATTTAGTCCACACAGTATCCACTTTGTATATCGATGAATCATATTTGTAGATCTCCCTGAATACTTTGTATTTCAAGGAATCAGCAGTTTCATGGCGTTCAATGAAGTTGTGGGTTATATAAGTTGTGCGGTTGAAGATAGGATTCATGGGATTGCGATAATATTCCCTTGTTTGAATTTCATCACCCGGTAAGTAGTCATAAATTATTTCATTGGTGAGTTGAAACATGCCTGCTGCAGGCGATTCAGTGCCCAATAAGGTTAACGGTTCAAGCACCTGTGGGAAACTATCTATCCTGAAGAAATTAATTAATCCGAGTTGCTTGCCGATGATCACCTGCCAATTGTTTAATGCGGAATTTATAGCATTACCCTGCAGATCGGTATGTGAAACAATATACCTGTGAACAGAATCAGTAGTCCCTGGCAAATTCATGGTATCACTGCCTGAGTTTGCCTTGCTTAAAGTAAAGCGCTGCATATCGTCCTCAAAGAAAACATGATTTTGAGATTGGGTGATACTGAAATCAATATTGACTGCAGCACCACTATTATTGTAAAAAGTAAACACATCTTCTGTATTTTGTATATGACTACCCAGCCAGGTTGGGAAGTCCATGAGATAACAGATGTCGTTCCACATATAGCAGGTATCACTGGAAAAACCGCTATTACTCAAGTGTTTGTAAGGATAATACACAGTATTTAGTCCTTGCATTACAACTGAATCAAACACCAGGCTGTAGGTTTTAGCCAGTTCATTTTGTGTTGTGAATACTTTGCGGGTATTCATGTTAAAGAGCTGATAATCCTGCCCTGAAGCCATGAAGCTAAGGCAAAAGAGAATGAGAGTAAGATGTGCTTTCATATTTACGTGAATTAATGTGTAAATATATTAAAGAATAATTTATTTGCATCACCTTCAAAAAAAATTAATCACCTCACCTCGTTCCTCCCTCAAGGAGAAGATGAAGGACGTAAAAAAGGAACCACCTCACCTATAACGAGGCGCTCTCTCTCCTTGCCTGTACTGAGTGCAGCGTAGCGAAATCGAAGTAAGGAGAGGGCCGGGGTGAGGTGCTTTAGCCGGGGTGAGGTGCTTTAGCCGGGATGAGGTGAAAGAAAAAAACAATCCCTTTGAACTTAATTGATTTAAAAGCATTATATTTGCACTGTCTGTTGTGCTAATATCTCCTTAACAGACTTTTGAAGTAAACACACCTCGTTATCAATTATTTAAGATCATCCGGGAGTAGGGTACTTTTAAAATTATAGCCAACTTTATTATTGAAGTCAAAATATGGCCTTAACAAATCATCTTATGGATTACAACAGCACCCGCGAAAAACTCATTATTCCCGAGTATGGTCGCAATGTTCAAAAAATGGTGGAATATGTCCTGACTATTGAAGATCGCGACAAGCGCACCAATCTTTGCAAAGCACTTATAAATATAATGGCACAGCTTCATCCGGAGCAGCGTGATACTACTGATTACCGTCGTAAGCTTTGGGATCACCTGTATATTATTTCCGACTATCGCCTTGATGTTGATGGACCATTCCCTGCTCCTACTCCTGAAGCCCGTCAGGAAAGGCCTAACAGGATACCTTATCCTCAGGAAAACATCAAGTTCAGGCCATACGGCAAGAATATTGCTAAAATTATTGATAAGGCTACTTTGTTTGAGGACGGCGCAGAGAAGGACCTCCTGGTAAAGAACATTGCTAACCATTTGAAAAAGTCGTACCTGAACTGGAACCGCGATTCAGTGAATGATGAGTTAATTACTGATCACCTTGCCGAACTGTCGCATGGTAAGCTTAAACTCAGTGGTGACACTAAACTTACGCACACCAATGAATTGCTGGCACGTAATGGTGGACAGCCTGCTACATCTGCAACACCCGGCCAGAACAAGAAGAAGAAATTCATTCCACGTGATAAGAATTTCCGTGACCCAAGGAACCGCAAAAAGAATTAACTTGCTCCCTGATTTAAAGCACTAACAAGCTTACTTTATGGGTTCATTTATAATTGAAGGGAGTTGCAAACTCTCAGGCGAGATCACACCTCAGGGCGCCAAAAATGAGGCATTGCAAATATTATGTGCCGTGCTGCTTACTCCTGAAAAGGTTACCATTAATAATATTCCTGATATTATTGACGTCAACAAGCTGATTGAACTGCTTGACGCGATGGGCGTGATAGTGACTAAGAACAGCACCGGCAGTTATACATTCCAGGCTGGTGATATTGACCTTGAATACCTCAAAACACCTGATTTCCGTAAAAAGGGCGGCGGCCTCCGTGGCTCAGTTATGCTGATTGGTCCATTGCTTGCACGTTTTGGCAGAGCTTATATGCCTCACCCCGGTGGTGATAAAATTGGCAGGCGACGACTGGATACTCACTTTATAGGTTTGCAGAAACTGGGTGCCCGCTTTGATTTTGAGGATGTGAATGCTTTTTACAGCGTTTCGGCCAACGAGCTGAAGGGCTGTTATATGTTGCTTGATGAAGCATCGGTAACAGGCACTGCCAATATTTTAATGGCTGCCGTTATGGCAAAAGGCAAAACCACAATCTTCAATGCAGCCTGCGAACCCTATTTAGTACAATTATGCAGAATGCTCAACCGCATGGGCGCCAATATTTCAGGTGTAGGCTCAAACCTGCTAACCATTGAAGGTGTTGAAAAGCTAAACGGCACCGAGCACACCATGCTGCCCGATATGATTGAGATAGGCAGTTTTATTGGCATGGCTGCGATGACTCAGTCATCAATCAGGATAAAGAATGTTCAGTATCCTGAACTGGGTATTATTCCAGATGTGTTCAAAAGATTAGGCATAAAGATAGATGTTGAAGGCGACGATATCATAGTTCCTGAACAGGATAATTATGAGGTAGAAACATACATGGATGGCTCCATCATGACAATAGCAGATTCACCATGGCCGGGCTTCACCCCCGATCTGGTTAGTATTGCGCTTGTTGTTGCCACCCAGGCAAAGGGAAGTGTGCTTATACATCAGAAGATGTTTGAAAGCAGGCTGTTTTTTGTGGATAAACTCATAGAAATGGGAGCATCAATCATACTGTGCGATCCACATCGGGCAACCGTTATAGGTCTTAACAGGCAAACCATGCTCAGGGGTATCACTATGTCGAGTCCCGATATAAGGGCGGGGGTAGCACTTCTTATTGCAGCACTATCGGCCAAAGGTAAGAGCCGGATAGATAACATTGAGCAGATCGACAGAGGATATCAAAATATTGATCTGCGACTAAACGCCATGGGGGCATCGATTGAAAGGATAGGATAAAAAGGTTGCAATAAACTGAATCACAGAAATGTGGATAAACAGGACATTAAACTGACAAATTGTCCTTTAAATCATCCATGGCAAACAATTTGTAGGGTTGGTTCAGGTTATTGGATCAATATAGGGCTACTACCGATTATTGGACCATTGTATGGCGATTACAAATTATTGGCTCTGAGGAGGTTATTTAAATAATTACATTTATGAAACACCGTAAGAATAAGAATACTGAAGAAGTTGAAAATAACAACGGCATAAAGGAAGGCAGTGATATCAACGAAGTGAACGAAGCTGCTGAGGATGGTCAGGATTCAACAGCAACCAATGAGCATCAGGCTGATGAACTTGCTGTGATGAAGCAGAAATACGAAGAAGTAAATGACAAATACCTGCGTCTTTATTCTGATTTCGATAATTTCAGGAAGAGAGCATTAAAGGAGCGCATTGAATTAAGTAAAACAGCATCGGAAGAGGTGCTTGTTGATTTTCTTACTATACTTGACGACTTTGAAAGGGCCATTACATCATTTGAGACTGTGCAGGCGGTTGAACCATTGAAAGAGGGCACCATGCTGATTTACAATAAATTCAGGAATAACCTTACACAAAAGGGACTGACTGAAATTGATGCTATGGGTAAAACCTTTGATACTGATTATCATGAGGCAATTGCTCACTTACCGGCAACGTCTGATGAGCAAAAGAACAAGGTTATTGATGTTACACAAAAAGGATATATGTTGAATGGCAAAGTGATCAGGTTTGCTAAAGTAGTTGTGACTAAGTAATAAAAAAGCATTGACGGGCCGTAAGGCGGATGCGTGGAACGATATAAAAATGAGATCAGATACTGTGGCTAAAAGAGACTATTACGAAATATTAGGGGTTGCACGCAACGCCGGTGAGCCTGAAATCAAGAAGGCTTACCGCAAGATGGCGCTGCAATTCCATCCAGATAAAAATCCCGGAAATAAAGAAGCTGAAGAGAAATTCAAGGAAGCTGCTGAAGCCTATGAGGTGTTGAGCAATCCGGAGAAACGTTCGAAGTACGATCAATATGGTCACGATGGTTTGCGCGGAGGGCCTGGTGGTTTCGGTGGTGGCATGAGTATGGATGATATCTTCAGCCAGTTTGGTGACATCTTCGGAAATGCTTTCGGCGGTGGCTTTGGAGGCTTCAGTCAGCAAGGTGGCTCGCGCCGAAGGGTAAATAAAGGAACTGACCTCAGGGTTAAGGTGAAGTTGTCGCTTCAGGAGATTGCCAAAGGTGTTGAGAAGAAAATTAAAGTAAATAAGCTCGTTCCCTGTAATACATGTAGTGGTACAGGTGCTGCCGATGGCTCTTCATTCAATACCTGTCAGCATTGCCATGGTACCGGACAAATTACCCGTGTAACAAATACATTCCTCGGACAGATGCAAACATCATCTACTTGTCCGTACTGTAGTGGTGAAGGACGCACTATCACTAAGAAATGTGATACTTGTGGCGGCAGTGGTACTAAAAAGGATGAAGAAGTTATTAGTCTGAATATTCCTGCCGGTGTAACTGATGGCATTCAGCTTTCAGTTGGAGGTAAGGGAAATGCTGCTTCGCGCGGTGGAGTGCCCGGAAACCTGATAGTTCAGATAGAAGAAATACCCGATCCTGATCTTATACGTGATGGCACTAATGTTCTGTATGAGCATTATATCAGTTTCCCTGATGCAGCTTTAGGTACATCCGTTGAAGTGCCAACCATTGATGGACGGGTTAGAATAAAGATCGATCCCGGAACACAGGGTGGCAAGGTGTTGCGCCTTAAAGGCAAAGGCATCCCATCACTGAATGGCTATGAGCGCGGCGACCAGCTAATAAATATTAACGTATGGACACCACGTAACCTGAGCAAACAGGAGCAGGATATACTTGAAAAATTAAAAGGGGCTGAGAATTTTAAACCTAATCCCGGCTCACGCGATAAATCATTCTTCGAAAGAATGAAAGAATATTTCCAATAACCGGAAGTTGAAACTTTAATGAGGTTAATCTATAGCCAACACTAACATGATCATTTTCTCTGCTAAGAATGTCACCAAAAGATATGCAAACCACACTGCACTTTCTAACGTAAGTATTGACATTCCACGACAAAGCATCTTTGGTTTGCTGGGACCCAATGGTGCCGGTAAAACATCATTTATCAGAATTATAAACCAGATTACCGGTCCTGACGAAGGAGAATTGTTCTTCAATAATCAGAAGCTTAATCCGAAACACATTGAGCAGATAGGTTATCTGCCTGAGGAACGCGGGTTGTATAAGAAAATGAAGGTTGGTGAGCAGGCATTGTACCTTGCTCAGCTTAAAGGTGTTAAAAAGCATGATGCGCTCAGGAAACTAAAAATTCTATTTGAAAAGTTTGAAATAGAGGGTTGGTGGAACAGGAAAGTTGAAGAACTCTCAAAGGGGATGCAGCAGAAGATTCAGTTCATAGTCACCATAATCCATGAACCTGATCTTTTGATATTTGACGAGCCTTTCAGTGGTTTCGATCCTATAAATGTGAATCTGCTGAAAGAAGAGATACTCGATTTGCAACGCAGTGGCAGCACTATCATATTCTCTACCCACAACATGGCATCAGTTGAAGAGCTTTGTGATAACATCGCGCTGATCAACAACTCGCACAAAATACTTGATGGCAGTGTTAAAGAGATAAAAAACAAGTACAAAACCAACACTTACGCCATTACCCATATAGGCATGGATGCTCCAATTCATTCATTCCTGCCTGCAGGTTCAGAGTTGGTAAGTCATGACGCATATGAAAACGGGCACCGTAGTGTAATAAAGCTCATGAATAACAGCAATCCCAATGAGTTGCTTGGTTCTCTACTTCCTCATGTCACCATAACAGGTATGCAGGAAATCATACCTACCATGAATGAGATCTTTATTGAAACAGTTAATGCTGCCAAGTCATCAGGCAATAAGTCACTTAGCAACAGTGCACTTAGCAACAGTACACTTAATAACAGTCCACTTAGCAACAGTACATTCAACAACTAACTGACATGAATAAAATACTACTTGTTATAAAGCGCGAATACCTTTCAAGAGTACAGAAAAAGTCGTTCATCATAATGACCATCCTTGGCCCCATACTTATGGCGGCTCTTTTCATTGTACCTGTTTTCCTTTCGCAGATGTCAGATGAAGTTAAGAAAGTGATGATACTTGATGAAACAGGATGGTTTCATGGCAAGTTTGAAAACTCTGACCAATTTACCTTTGAGAACATCTATACTGATTTAGAAACCGGGAAAGCCTCACTCACAGAGCAGGGTGGCTATGCACTGGTTTATATCCCAAGAACCGAAGTTGCCATTCCTACATCGGGCATGATCTACAGCAACAAACAAGTGAACATCGACCTTAAGAGTTACATCAACAATGTGATGACCAAGGAGGTAGAGCGCCAGAAACTCAGTGCAGAGATCTTCAAGGAAATAAACAGGAATAATCCGGGAGCACTTAATATGAAGGGTGATTCAGTTACCCCTGAAAGCATCAGAAGCAGCGAGATCTTTAAAAACATTAAAACCGACATTACCCTTACCTCCATCCAGATAAAGGAAAAAGGCAAGGAACAAAAGAGTTACGCTGAAGCAAGTATGGGTGTTGGAATGTTTGCCGGCATACTGATTTATTTCTTTATTTTCCTCTTTGGTGCCCAGGTAATGCGTGGGGTGATAGAGGAAAAAACGAGTCGCATTGTTGAAGTAATTATTTCGTCAGTAAAGCCTTTCGAGCTAATGATGGGTAAGATTGTTGGCGTAGCGCTGGTAGGTCTTACACAGTTTATGCTTTGGGTTGTGCTAACGCTCACAATTGTAGCAGTATTCCAGGCATCAATGCCCGATACCCTGAAGAAAACACAGGAATCAGAAGTATTTGACCAGGGAAACCGCCTACCCGCCGGCCTGGATAAAGCACAAACTCCTGAAGAAGAAGCACCCCAGAATACAGTGTCGCTTATTACCGAAGCCCTTGGTTCAATTGACTATGGGGTAATGATATTCTCATTCCTCTTTTACTTCCTGGCAGGCTATCTGCTCTATGGAGCTATGTTTGCAGCCATTGGAGCAGCAGTTGATAATGAAACCGACACTCAGCAGTTTATGATGCCGGTTACCGTGCCACTGATACTCGCCATAGTAATGGCCCAGTTTGTAATACGAAACCCCGAAGGCCCTATTGCATTCTGGTTCTCCATGATACCCTTCACCTCGCCAATTATAATGATGGTCCGCATCCCATTCGGCGTACCCTACTGGGAAATAGCGCTTTCAATGGGCATACTAACCATAACTTTCATTGGCGCAGTATGGATGGCCGGCAGAATTTACCGCACCGGCATATTGATGTATGGCAAGAAGGTGTCGTATGGAGAATTGTGGAAGTGGTTGTTTTACAAAGGGTAAAGAAAAAGTAAGGCTAAAGGCTAAAGGCTAAAGGCTAAAGTTTAAAGTAAGGCTAAAGGCTAAGGGCTAAAGTTTAAAGTAAGGCTAAAGGCTAAGGGCTGTATAAGGCTAAAGGCTAAAGGCTAAAGTTTAAAGTTTAAAGTTTTTTAAGTAAAAAGTAATTAAGGAAGTAAGGTTAAGAGTGTTACAGTTTGCAGTTTGAGTTTAAGCTTTAAGTGTAAGATTTAAGTTTAAAGTTTGAGTAAAAATAAGGTTTGAAGGGTACCGTTAAAGCAACTAGGACTAAAGGATTAAAGAGTATAAGATTAAACCTACTTTTTACTTTAGCCTTTAGCCCTTATCCTTTAGCCTTGTTAAACCCCACTTTAGCCCTTAGCCTTTAGCCTTGTTAAAAATAATGTACAAACCTTGGTAATTAAGACATCAATGGCAAAACTACTGGTAATAGACGATGAACGCAGTATCAGGAATACTTTAAGGGAAATTCTTGAGTATGAAGGATACCAGATGGATGATGCCCCTGATGGACCTACTGCGCTGAAGCTTGCTTCAACTGAGAAGTATGACGTCATTCTATGTGACATCAAAATGCCACAAATGGACGGCATTGAAGTGCTTGACCAGCTGCTTGCGCTGTATGACACACCTGTGGTTATGATCTCGGGTCATGGTAACATTGACACTGCCGTGGATGCCATTAAAAGAGGTGCTTATGATTACATCTCAAAGCCGCTCGACCTGAACAGGTTGCTTATCACCATCAGGAATGCGATGGAGAAATCTACCTTGGTTAAAGAAACAAGGGTGCTTAAGCGTAAGGTTAGTAAAACCTATGAGATGATTGGTGAATCGGAACCTATCAAGGAAATCCGCAATATGATAGAACGTGTTGCACCTACCGATGCAAGGGTAATGATCACCGGAAGCAATGGCACCGGCAAAGAGCTTGTGGCAAGGTGGTTGCATGAACTCAGCAATAGATCGGCAGGGCCATTTGTGGAGGTCAACTGTGCCGCAATACCGGGTGAGTTGATTGAAAGTGTGCTTTTTGGACATGAAAAAGGGTCGTTCACTTCAGCTATCAAGCAAAGAAAAGGCGACTTTGAACAAGCAACCGGAGGCACTTTATTCCTCGATGAAATAGGCGATATGAGTTTGGCTGCCCAGGCAAAAGTACTTCGCGCACTACAGGAGAACAAAATAATGCGGGTAGGAGGTGAAAAAGATATACCGGTTGACGTAAGGGTAATTGCTGCTACCAACAAAGACCTTAAAGTTGAGATTGAAAACAAAACCTTCCGCGAAGACCTCTACCATCGCCTGAGTGTAATACTCATCCACGTGCCTACACTAAATGAGCGTCCTGACGATATACCCTTATTGGCAAACCACTTTATAACAGAAATCACCGAATCAAACGGTAAGCCACCAATGACCTTTGAAGAAGGCGCACTAAAACAACTCCAACAAAAGCAATGGACCGGCAACATCAGGCAACTACGCAATGTAGTTGAACGGTTGGCTATTCTGTGTGATAATGTCATTACTGCTGAGGATGTTGAAAAGTATGGGTAAAGGTGTTCAAGGTGTTCAAGTGACCCATAAACTCCCTACTCATTACTCACTACTCATTACTCACTACTCATTACTCATTACTCACTACTCACTACTCACTACTCACCACTAACCCCTTTTTTATTGGCATTATTTTTGTATCTTTGCATTCGAATACATACCTACGGGGCTGACTGGTTTTGACAGCAAGGAAGTGGTAATGTAAGCATGTCGGGTGTTGTGAGAGTGACCCGTAAATCCCAATTCACACAGCCAATAACTGGCAACGATTATAATTACGCGTTAGCCGCTTAATCTAGGATTAAGCCGCTTTCTGCTCTCCGGGAAGCTTCGCGTGACTGCGTCGCGGTAAGAGCATCACAAACGTCACGATAAGACAGGTAAGGCTCTGGTGCCTGTACGAAAACCAAAAGAGATAAGGTAACAGCAGGGCCGCTTTTTCCCAACTGTTATTCGAAAACCAATAGAAAGCTAAACATGTAGAAAGCTTTATTGCTGCTTGTTTGGACGCGGGTTCGACTCCCGCCAGCTCCACAACATAGAACCTGTAAATCAATGATTTACGGGCTTTATTTTTTAATCCCATTTTTGTTTGTGAAGTCAGGGGATTTATTCCCATGTTTGATTTGCCAAAGAGGTTCCCTCTTTAATGCCAATATTTACAACAAGCTGCCCTGTTGAAAATATCACACTTAATGCAAGAGTGATTGTTATTACACAAAGAAACTGCAATCAGGATGGCGCCCATGGGATGGAGAAAATGTCATTTAAAGTAACCAAGCCATTTCATTAAGATTATCAGCAAAACCACTACGATTATACAGCGAAACCATGCAATTATACATTTTCCCGGTATTATATTTATTTTTTTACCAATTTAGCAGCTCAAAACTTATGTAATCCATTATGAACATAGCAATCAGAATTTCTTTAGCTATACTGCTTTTTGCAGTTGTACTGTTAACTACTTTTTTCATTTTCGGAAAAGCTGAAGCTTTAGAAATTGGTAAAGTATCAGTTATAGTATTCCTGATATTTGCAATACTAAAATTTATCAGTAAAAAGTAATAAAAAAGGGCTTTTATCTACACTTCAGTATTTCACAATTCTGGAAACGCTGTAGTTTACCCCTTCTAATGTTCTGAATATCATAGCACCTCCATAGCTTGTGCCTTTAATATTTGTAGCTTATGCCCGTACATAATACACAAATGGCATTGCGAATAGCTTCAATTTTTCATTGATCGATACTAATGTCATTGTGAAAGAAATGCAATGAAATCTGCTTTGTCAGCATTCAAGTTTCTTATAGTTTGCATAAGAATAAATTCTGGCACTGGGTCAATATGAGATTGAAACACTATTGGTCGTGTTAAACCAGAACATCCCCATACTTCATGCCCACCCTTAATACGATAGCACTTAAGGCCTTTCCACCTTAGGTAATCTTTAAATGTTTTTAAAGGAATATTTGAAAGCCGTACCGCCATTCTACTGATTAAGCTGTAGCTGAAAAACTGACTGATCTGTTATATATTTGATGAGGGATATTATCCAAAATGTTTTTTACATTTTCATTTCCATCAGACAACTCATCAAGACTTGGGGGAATCATTGGTTTATTTTTACTTCTAATTTGCCACCCAAGACCAGTTAGTACAGTTTCAAGAGTATCTTTTCTTGTAACATACAGCAGGAATTCGCTCAATGCGGTTTCAAATGAAGCTTTAGCCTCAGTTTCTGAATATCCATAACCACTTAATTCAAGAGCAGGGCAATAAACAATGTGTACTGCCTCTTCTTGAAATATGATCAGCGGAATATTAACTTCAATCTTTTGATTCATACCTTTCCAGGTTCCTTCAAATGCTAATTCTGTCTTTGGCATACCATAGAAGATAGGTGTAGCAAAGCAAAGCGTAAAACAATTGCAATTTCGACTTTGTTCGGTTATATTTGGTTGATATTAATGCAAATATATTGCAATATATGTTCCATTGTAACTCATATATTGCAAAAAAGATACTATTTTTGCGTCAAGAGTATTTATAGATTGCAGTAAGAGTGTTTTACTGATTGATTATGAATAGTATACCACCAGCTCCACCAATTTTAACTCAATGGCTTATTACCGTATAGCTCTATTTATTGCTATTTCACTAATTTGCATCCTACTGAGCAACTGCAGTAACAAGTCGCTTACCCGTATTCCTCCATCTCCTTCTATCTCATTGAATCTTAAAGAGCAATCTGTTTTCAGTGATAAAGCTGTAAAGATTAATGATTTTATTCTTTCCCCGCTTCACCTTAACAGGATATGGACTTTTGCTACAGATGACTGGTCGTATGAACTTAATCTGGAAGATAACTCCTGGAGCAGGCTTGATAAATACTTCGGCAATCACGCCAATGGACTTACTTCCGGAATGGTTGTAGCCGATGAATTCAACCCCTCGCTGCTTTGGATCATTAATCAGCAAACTGGTCTGACACAGTACAACATCACGACAAGTAAGCTTGTGGAGTTTCCTGACATCATGCCTACTTCTATTGGGTTTTCAGAAACACACATTTTCATTGGTACCCTAAGTGGTTTACACCGGATTGACAGGGAGGAATTCAATGCATCTAAAATTGATATTCTGGCAGCATTTCCAGTGGAGAGTATCACTCGTCACGATGGAAGCACCCTCATCATGAATCATTCATATTATTATGACCATGTTGCGAATACTCTTGAAGGGAGCTATTCAGATTTAATCGAATACCAAAGTAAACCTGTAAATGGTGTTGTGCTGAAGGCTGTAACTGACAGGATATATATCGTTAAAAACAACGATACACTTAATTCCTTCACTTACACTAAATCGCCCGATAATATTATTGTGGGTGGTGATAATATATGGATTGCAGATGACCTGAGGATATGGATCACACGGTATTCTTTTAAGGACAATAAGTTTTCAAACATACCGGTGGGTTATGATTTTCGGGTTGATAGGGCAGCTAATGATGATTCCTTGATATGGTTTTACAACTCTGAAGGGATAGTAGCATTCGATAAAAACAATAATTCCGCCAAGCGGATAACTGCTGATCAAACTGACAGGCTTGACAGTATCATTGTTGTTGACCGGTATATAATCGGCAACAGGCTAAACAGCATAGTAGTATTTTCAAAAGATCACCTGCTAAAATCTGCCACTGATGTATTACCACTTGCGCGGGAGGAGAGCAAGTTCACTAATTACGTTAATGATCAGGTGGTGAATTTCAAAGGCGACTTCAGAAGCGCCTATTGGAAGTTTGAAGAAGTAAGAAATCATTTCAGTGACGTAAAAAACAGCAGAATACAAAACAAGATTGAGGAACTTAAAAGGTCGCTGCCTCCGCTTTTACCCTATAGCTTCCTTGAAACCCAAGAACTGGAAAAGTTTTGCAGCGATACATTAACCGATGATTACCTCAAAGCATCCTACTACCTTCATGCCATAAACATGGCAAACTATGAAGGCAAACTCAAGGAAGCACTGAATTATGATTCCAAACTGGCGGCTAAATATCCTGACTTCAGAACTGCCGGACATAAGCAGATGATGGAAGAAGTGGGCAAGAGCTTAGCTGCATTGGATGTGATCAACGCTTCAAGGGTATCTGAAGATGAGAAACTATGGCAAACAGGTCAGGAGTATTACAGGCTGTTTTTCTTTACAGGTCCGCTAACCAGATCTTCAATAATCAACATGTCGTACCCTTTCAGTATCCTGAAAAGGCTATTAATGAACTATCCTGATAGCCAATATGCTGATGATGCTGAATTCCTTATACTGCACTACCGTGAAACAGCATACACTGATAAAGGCGACAATTCAATAAACTACCAGGCAATTGCTGAGTACAATGCACTTCTAAATAAATACCCTGATACTGAATATTCTCCGGCAATTTATGAGAGGATTGCGCGGTTGTATTATTCAGCTATTCCGGCGAATGTTGTTGATGCTGGGAATAATGGTTTTGCTGAAGGGAATAATGGTTCTGATGCAGGGAACGGGATTGATGTAACCGGGAATAATGTTAAAGGTCATAGTAATTCTAATAATGGCAGTTCTAATAATGGTAGCAGTTCTAATAGTAAGAAGCCACAACTGGAAGAACTACTGAAATCTGGCAATTCCCGTATAAATAACCTGAAACTTGCATCATTATACACTAACCGGATACTGACTGAGCATCCCCAATATGCCGCCTCAAACTCAATTGAGGAACTTATGGCTGATATTAATGCGGCTCTTGCGAAAGCAAATTGGAATCTGAGTATAACGGCATACAAAAAGTACTATGAGCCCGAAGAGCCGGTAATCATTGAATTTAAGCTTACGAATACTGATAACATCGCAAAACCTTTCAGCATTCCTGTTGACCGGACAATACCTGGTTTTATGGTTAGTATAGAACGATATGCTTGGCACAGGGATATAGTTGAAGCCACCATTTACCTACAGCCTGATTTCAGGGAGTATAACCGCCAAGTAGTTGATACAATTATTCAACCCGGCGGCAGCTACACTGAGCAGTGGGATATCACAAGCAAAGCACGCTCTTCTTCTGATTTGCCACCCGGTAAGTTCATTCTTCCAGAGGGTCGGTACAGGATTTCAGCCAAAGCCTTGGAACATGGTGGGGCATATACTGAATCGAATAATATTATGGCCAGTGATTATCCTGAATCAAACAGCATCTGGATAACTGTTAGAAGGAACCAGCATATCAGGCCAATGCAATAATTATATATTCATTTACCTTTCAAGCGCTTAGGCTTTTAAATTGCCTTAACAACCGACCAAGCAGCTCAATAGCAAAGTATAATTGTACAGGCTGGTGCATTTAGCTTAATTTTGCATATTATTAACTTGCTGAAACATATTATAATGAACATCGCTGACATCACTGAATTAATCAATAAGTTTGAGCAGAGCGTTGCTCAGAATACATTCATCAAGCTCACACTCAGTAATAAGCGGGTTTCATCGTCCGAACTCAAGAACGTATATGTTAAGCCGGTTATGATTAAGGACAGGTTGCTGATGTCGTTTGTTGACAGGTTCAATACTAAGGATGTTACCCGAAATCTGGAACTTCAGGATGCATCAGATGAAATCAAAAGATTGCTGGAAGAGTCATTTCTGCAATGCTATCTCTCAAGTACAACTGACGATTATCATCTGCTGATAAACAAAAAAGGCAATTCCACTCTTCTGCGCAAGCCCCCTGCATCAACGGTTGCCCCTACCCTTCAGCACGATAAGGTAAAACAGCGCATCATCGATTCAGGCAGCAATTACTACCTCAAAGCACTGGGCATCCTGAATCAGGAAGGGAAAGTTAAACCTGATATGCAGGATAAGTACCGTCAGATCAATAAATACATCGAGATAGTTGACGGCATCATCAAAGGCGTGAACTTCCCTGATAAAGTGCATGTTGCTGATATGGGCTCAGGCAAAGGGTACCTGACTTTTGCCATATACGAATATCTTACCGGAAAGTTTCAGGATATAAAACCTAATCATTCATCAGCCGAAACACCTGATGAGAAGACGGGAGAAAATAAAACTTCCGGCAATCATAAGGAAATAAGCATGACCGGAATTGAGCTCCGTAAAGAACTGGTGGATAGTTGCAATCTTCTGGCAAAAGAAGCTGATTATAAAGGCCTGCAGTTTAAACAAGGAACCATTGAGACTACTGAACTTGACAATGTTGACCTGCTGATTGCCTTGCATGCCTGCGATACAGCAACTGATGAAGCCATTTACAGGGGAATAAAAGCAGATGCCCGGGTGATTCTTTGTTCCCCATGCTGCCATAAACAGGTACGCAGGGATATGCAGACCGATGGAGTATTGTCGGAGATCACACAGTTTGGCATATTAGCTGAACGCCAGGCTGAAATACTTACCGATACCATCAGGGCCCTGATTCTTGAGGCTTATGGTTACAAAACCAACGTGGCAGAATTCGTAGCCACTGAACACACGCCCAAGAATCTTATAATATCTGCCGTTAAAAAGAACACTCCATCCTCAAAGCCAGCAGCGATACCTGACACTGAAGTAATCAAAAAAATAAATGCCCTAAGAGCGATGTTCAGGTTAAGCTCCCATTATTTACAGGAGTTGTTGGATAAGTAATCAATTGATTCCTTTTATGGGTTTACTCCTTTATGGGTTTGCTCCTTTATGGGTTTAGTCCTTAATCATGAAATATGACGGGCATACTGTCGGTTTTATTTCATTTATTATAGGTAGATAACTGAATACTTGATATTCAATCGGTATATACCTGTAAATCAAACTGTTATATAGCCTTCTTCATACCGGGAGTTCTATATTTATGCCCCCTTTAACCCTAATTTCTGGTTTTTTTTACGATCAAATAAAACCTTTGTTTAAACATCTGTTTAAATCATGTAAGATTAGATGAATGCACTAGGGGTGTGAATCTCCGAAGAGTTATAATCAACTGTTTGACAAATATTTAACCCCAATATATTTATAAAAAAAGGCACGTCATTATAAAACTAACAAGGTGGTTTTGTGTTAGGATTGGTATAACTCATTACTAAAAAAACTTAAAAGAGAACACTATGAAAAAGTTAAACATGCTGTTAATGTTTACCATGATGATCGCAGCCGGTTTGCTGTCATCCTGTCAGAAAGACGAAGCGGTAAACGAAGTTAGAAAAGCAACCGGCGATCTTAAAGTTGTATTCAACTGTGAGGATTGTGTAGAAACCTGGGCTGACACCAAGGTAACTTTTAATGCTTCTTATCTTACCGCTCAAGGTGCAGGTGTACCCGCTGCAACTAATGTTTATCTCGATGTATGGAATAATGAAACCACTGTATATTATCGTGTGTACAGGTTAGATGGTGCAACATTTAATCACCTAAGCATTGGCGGTAATGTCATAGTAACCTATGGTGACCCTCCATTAACAGAAAACAGTTGGACAACCCCACTTACTGCAGGTTGGATGGCTTGTGACCCAATTGAGGATATTTCCTTCATTATTGGTGGACTGAATCCCGGTTCTTTCCACGCACACTACAACTTCTGCCAGGATTATCTCTTAAGAGATATCTGCGAAGGTGAAATGGAATGCACCACTGAAACAGCATGGGTTGACGGAACACGATATACTGCTAAAGGCAATTGGGCAACATATACAACTTACGCAGAAGGTGCAGTTGTTAATATTTATGCTGGTCGGAATATGCTGATTGGTACTGCTACATTCTCTGCAGTTGTTGATGGAGAGGTTACTATTGATATCGCTCTTGTTGACGGATGGGAATTTGAACCTGTTATGGAAAGTCTGAAGATCCAGGATTATGATATGCCTCCTTCAGGTAATCCTTCACCTGGTCAGTTTGAATGGAAATGGGATGCTACCGGCTCAACATGGACAGCTGTAGTTCCTGCTGCTAATTACTATGGAATTCATCTTGATGTTCAGCTTTGTGAATAAAGTTAATTAACGTTATTCACTGACTGTTCAATTAGAGTAAAGCAATTCGCAATACCTACTAATGGTTCACACTGTGAGTATCGTTTCTTAATGTATTCACTTATAATCAACAACAAAGGCTGCCAGGAGCAGCCTTTGTTGTTTTATTTTAGCACCGCCCTAGCCTGCTAACCGGTTCCTGTATTACCATTGCAACAGCCATGAATCGCATAACCAATAATGAACTTTACTGAGGTGGTATTCCTTAAACCAAATCATTATATTTGCTTAAATATTCAGGAAGGCATGAACGACAACATCAACCCGGGCGACAACTTTATTCCGCAAGGCGACTATCTCTTAAAACTAGTGCAAACCCGAATGCCTTTTGGCAAGCACAAAGGGTGGCTATTATGCGATCTGCCTGTTTCATACCTTGAATGGTTTAACAGAAAGGGCTTCCCTGAAGGTAAACTTGGCGAGTGGCTTCAAACCCTATATGAGATTAAGCTTAACGGACTGGAATATTTGCTAACACCTCTACGGAAGTAGGATGTAACATTCAACAGTTATTCAGCGCAATAAGAATACAAGCTATTAAATAAGTGCTAATTAAGAATACGACCTAATATTTTTAACGCAACCCCCGGAAGGAATAAAGATAAGATCAATGGAGAATGCGGCTTCACTGAAAATTATTAAGGATGAACTATCACGGTTATCCGGCAAGGAACTTACCGCTGTTATCACAAGCCTCATTAAATACCGCAAAGAGAATAAAGAGCTTGTTACCTATCTGCTCTTTGATTCAAAGGACGAACTTGAGTATATCAAAACCATCAAACTTGAAATAGAAAACGCCCTTGAGCCTGTGAACAGGTATAATGTACGGAATTCGCTTAAGTTGATACGCAAGGTTTTACGCAATACAAGAAAGGCAATCAAATTTTCGGGCAAGAAAGAAACGGAAGTACAATTGCTCCTGCACTTTTGTAATATCATCAAACAAAAGAACCTTCCGGTAGATCGTATAAAAGCTTTGCAAACATTATGGACAAGATGCATTCTTAATGCAGGTAAAGCAATTACAACCCTCCACGAGGACCTTCAGCATGATTATGGTGAAGAGCTGAAGTTACTAATAGACTAGAAGGTAATAATTAGCAAACGCTAAATTATATTACTTTTGCCGCTCAATTTCCTATCTACTTATAACACTATTATTTGAAACTATTCATTCTATCTGCCTTTGTAATGGCTTCAGTCTATGTTCAGTCGCAAAACCTGCAATTGCACTATGACTTTGGGCAAGACCGCAAGTATCTTACCTCCACTTTCGAATACTTTAATAATGATAAATACGGCAACACATTCCTGTTTGTTGATATGGACTATAATGCCGGTGATGTTAAAGGCGTCAGCTCTGCTTATTGGGAAGTATCAAGAAGTCTTACTTTCTGGAAGGCCCCTTTTGCTGCACACTTTGAATATAATGGCGGTTTTATGCAATGGAAGCAGGATATTGCAAGTGGTGTAGTTCAGTTTGATGATGCCTGGCTGGCAGGGATTGAATACAATTATAATGATTCCACCTTCAGTAAAGGTTTAACCTTAATGCTACTTTATAAGAACATCCGCGATAAACATAGTGCTTCTTTCCAACTTACGGGGGTGTGGTATCTGAACATGCTGAAAAACAAGATAACATTTTCAGGCTTTGCCGACTTCTGGCGCGAGGACAACATCTTCATGAACAACAACCTTCAAACCGAAACAAAGTATATCTTCATGGCTGAGCCTCAGCTATGGTATAACTTCACCCGTCACTTCTCAGCAGGCACTGAACTGGAGTTAAGTAATAACTTCGCCGGTGTTCAAGGCTTTCAGGTAAACCCAACTCTTGGAATTAAATGGAATATTGAATAGGGGTTTAGCGTTTAGCGTTTGGCGTTTGGCCTTTAGGATTTAGGATGTTGAACCGGAGCTTGATCTGGCAATAAGGATGGGGTATGATACTCCATCCATTTTTAATTTTCTATGGTTTAATGTTCCTCGAAAGGTTTTATTTCCATTCAATTCAACAAAATTTGAACCATGTAGAAAGCTTGTTTATACAATGTATAATGTATATAGGTTATATAATGTTAGTACAAGGTTGCAATAAGGTTGTAACAAGGTTGAATGAAATGAATCTAAAATGAAACTGAAATATTTAATTTACAATTCAGGGAAATTGCCCCTTATGATGTCCATTATTAACACCTGAAAATCTGAATTTCACCATAAAAAAAGAGTTGCTGGTTTAGCAACTCTTTCAATCCATATGTGCTTTTCTAATATTTGTTTAAATTTGTCTACTCCCTAACCACTGACCCTAACCACTAACCACTACAACCCTAACCACTAACCAACTAACCTACACCCCTAAACCCTACATCTTCTTATCAATATACTCCGTTAGTTTCCCAAGAGTATAAACGTAACTTCCAAATTCATTATCGTACCAGCCAAAAATCTTGGCGTGGCAAACAGGTATCATGATGTCCTGGGTTAGCTGGATTCCGAAGTTTTGCAGCAAGTTAGGGTTAATGGCCATAAAGCCGGTGCGCGTATGCGTTTCAACTCCCTCAATTACAACTGCAGCTCTTCTACCAATGATGTCGGCTGATACGTTTTGCTCAAGGCTAAACTCTAACAAACCAGCTCCGGGACCTTCAGCAGTTTCTTTATATATCTGATTAAGGTAATCGGCGGTTATTACTGGTTCGCCTATATCATTGAGAGGCGATTGGAAAGTGACGTTCAAAATAATAAGGCTGGCAGTATTAATAGGTATTCGTACTGAATCAGCCATAAAGCCTATTTTCTGCACTTCAGGAATTATCTTCTCAAGGGCTTTAGCGGCACCGGTTGATGTAATTATGATATTGTTAAATACTGACCTGCTTTTCCTTAGGTCGGAAGTACCTGCTGATGGCACTGCATCAAGAATACTCTGGGTACTTGTTGAAGCATGTATGGTTGACATGCTTGCAGTGAGAATATTGGATGTTTCAGGCCTTTCGAGCAGCGGCATCATCATGTGCGACAGTCCGGTAGTAGTGCAACTTGCGGCTGAGATGATATGATGTTTGCGTGCATCGAAATCAAGGTGGTTAATGCCATGTACCATAATGGTAGAATCAACCGGCATTTTTTGGGTTGAATCCTTAATTTTAAATGGAGCACTGGCAATTACTTTATCGGCACCTGCTTCAAGGTGACCACGTAAACTGCCTTTTGAATTCTCTGCAGGTACTGTAGGGTCAAGAAATGCACCGGTACAATCAACTACAAGCCGCACCTGGTGTTCTGACCAATTGATATCCCGTGGATTACGATTGTTCATTAAAAACATTACCGGCATACCGTTGATCTCAACCAGGTTCTGGCTGCTATCAATCACCTTTATTTCACACTTTGTTCCTGAGTTCCCATAAAGGAATTTAGTAAGTGAACCGTATGTTGAATCGTTGGTAATATTATGTATCAGTGCATCGAGGTTCTTTCCAACGCCTCTGCCAACATTAACTACTAAACCACCAAAATGCTTGTTGAGCAGATGGTTCCATATAGTCAGTTTACCAATTCTACCGGCACCGTTTATGCCTAACAGGTTTTTACCATGCAATCGTTCCATTGTGTATCAGTCGTTATTAGTTATTAATCAATAAATTTAAGCAATTTCTGCAAGCTTCACCCTGTAATTACCAAGGTAGATGTTTCCCAGATTTCCATCAATGGCTATCTTATCACCACGCTTTAACTCCTTACCATTGATGGTACAGGTTTTCTCTTTCTCATTTACGATGAGTTGAGTGCAGTTTACTACACATGTTTTTTCAAGTCGCACTGCTGTTACCGCAGCGTGTGAGGTAGCTCCTCCCCTTGCGGTAATCAGGCCGTGGCATTCAAATATCATCCCAATATCATCAGGCACTGTGTCCGGACGTACAAGTATTTTGTTGTCAGGCAAGTCCTTGAAGGCTTTAAGATCATCCATATCAAATGCTAATATTCCGTTCAAAACACCCTGGCCTAAGCCTATTCCCCTGCCTAATAACTGCAGTTCAGATGATTTGACATCAAAAACATAGCTAAGGTCAGGTTTTCGAATATCCTGGTCACGTGTTTGAAGAATGTAGAGGTCTTCAGGATTCTCACTTTCGAAGGTAAATTCTATCTCCTGATGGCTGAAACCATGCTCTTCAGTCAGGGATTCTGTCATTTCCTGGAGCTTTTTATATATACCGGGGAAAGCCACCTGCAATGAGAAAGCCTTACTGTCAGTAAACAACTTTTTACGCTGACGCTCAGTAACTGGCATAGGATTAACCAAACCTGCTACAATGTCCTCTCCCTGGCTGCAGAGTGTAAAGTCGCCATAGATATGTATACCCGGTTTTTCAACATCAGGGGCATGAGTAAAGAGCACGCCTGTACCCGATGTGTGATGCAGATTGCCAAGTACCATTTTCTGCACAATTACAGCTGTACCCCACTGGTCAGCAATTTGCAGGTAATCACGGTAAACCTCAGCCCTTTCACTATACCACGACTCAAACACATTAAAGATAACCTGTTTGAGTTGGTCATAAGGTTCTTCCTTGAAATGAATATTATACTTTAGTAGCACACTCTTGTAGGCAAATGCCATTTCGCGCATTTGTACAGGTGTGAAGTCAACCTTCTGATTTACTTTGTATTTGATTTTAAAGTCAATCATAATTTGGTCAAACTCATCACGTGCAACGCCAAATGCCATTCCCCAGCTTTGAAGGAAACGCCTGTAGCAATCCCACGATGTCCATCCAAAGTTATGCTGCTTACTTAATGTTTCAACTATCTGGTCATTCAGTCCAACATTCAGGTAGGTATTCATAGCCCCGGGCATTGAAATAGCCGTACCTGACCTGACTGACAATAACAGAGGGTTGTTTGGATTCCCGAATTGTTGTCCTGTTATTTTTTCAAGACTGCTTATATGGCGACGAATCATCTGTTCAAATTCCTTTTCCATGAAAGGGTTTTGAAGAATTGCGTCGCGCCGTCTGAATACTTCTGTAGTAAATACAAATCCCGGAGGAATGGGGAAACCTAATAAAAGGAGCTTTTTCAGGAAGTAAGCCTTTGAACCGAGGAATATCTGGTTATCCATTTCAGGGGTTTCCCTGTATAGAGGTGACACTACCAGGTCAGTATTGTATGACATGATACTGTTGAGTGTTTCTTCAGGATAGCTGTCAACCATTTGCCTGAATGTACCAAGGATGCGAACGAGGAAATTATCGAGCGACTGCACAAGAAATGCTGATGATAGCATTTCACGGTAGAATTGCTCTGACTTTCGCATCAGGAATTGCTTGCCCGAAGCACCATCATTTTTAACTTCCTGTGGGTATAGTTGTGGTATCACCACTTTGAGTTGCCTGTCGTATACCCTGAGGAAATACTTACTCACAATTTCACGCACACTGGCAAGCATGAACTGCAGGATATTGATATACTGCCCTACAGAAAAACTTGCCGAGTTAAGGCTATATCTGAACATCTTGAGGTTTGAGTTAAACCCCTGGTCACTTATACCATCAAGTTCAAGACCCTGACGGAATAACTCAAATACAACATGTATTCTTCGCAAGGTCTTAGCAGTAATATAATCAAGATTGATAGAATTGATCAACTGTTCCATCAAATGAGCAGCTACCTTTTCAAGCCTGAAAGCTAAACCCAGGGCTTCAAACTTTGGCTCACGGTATTTCCCGTACATACTGGGTATGCCAATGGCAATATGTCGTTTATGGTAAATATCTTCCCATCCTTCAGTTTTCCCCGGATCCATGATCACCATATTCAGCTTCCGCATGAAGATATACACCTGCCTGAGTGCCCGGTCAGTATTCCCCCTCTCCAGCATACTCAGCAGTAGGTCTATTTCAGTAGCATTGAAGAAGTTGAACTTACGCATGAGTATTCCAAGATTCACTGTATTGAAGGAGTACTTTTCTTTCAATAGCTCCAGCAGCCTGAAAATGTAATACAGCCTTTGCTTATCAGTAGGGTTATCATGTGGCAAAGCATTGATCTCCTTTTTAATTCGCTCAGAAGGTAATTCCATAAGTGCATCAGGCATGTAATTGTGATCAACACAAAGTGCCTGAAGTAATTCATTTATGGGTTTGAACCATCGGGAGTCGGCCGACATTGATGTCTTTACATCCTCCGGAAGCAATTTAAAAAGTTGTGTGGTATTACCATCATACCAGTAGTGTATAATTTTGTAGGTAAGGTCAATATGGGTATTGTTGCTTTCAGTATGCACTTGCTTACGCAGAAAGTGAATCAACTTATCATTACGGTGCGACAATTCATCCATTGCAGTAGTAACTTCGCGAAGCTCGCCTTCAGCACCAATTTCATTGAAATATACCGGAAATAACCTGGCCAGTTGCTTTATTTGCTTGAATATCGGGTTGATGTCAGAGTTAAGCAAGGAAGTAACATCACGCTGAAATAAGTCAGTATCAGATACAAATACACCTCCCAGACGCAGATGTATGATAAGGGCCGAGAGCAGATCCCTGAATGCAGTGGGCGAATATTCAATAAGCTCCATCCACACTCTGATATTCTTTATATGGTATTCGTTTACTTTTAGCTGCCAGTCATTGCTGATATATACAATACCAGGTCCAATAAAGCCATGCCTGATCAGCAACTTTTCAAAATGCAATATGTGATTCTGGTTCTCAGTCCTGAATATCTCTTTTCCTAAGGTTAGTATACTATCAAGTACTGTTCCTGAATTTGTTACATTAAGATCATTGAACAGTTTAAAGATGTTATCAAGGAAGCCGAATATCTCATCGCTTGTAAGTTCATTCTTGATATTACGCAGCAAGGCGTTAAAGTCGCGCATAAGCACCTCCTTTTGATTCTGCATACCCTCAAGATGTAGCAGGTAGAGGAGGTAATAAAATTTTTCATGGAATCTGCTAAAGGAATGATGTAGCTGACGAATATGGAAAGATATATCACTAAAAGCAGGGATTACCTGTAGTTGCGGCCAGTTGCCTGCCTCCATGGTCAATTGCTCAAGGTGCTGGTAATACTTTTGGCCAATGGAGGCAAATTTCTCTCTGCTCTGCGAAGAAAAAAGCTTACTTCTCTCTGAAAGCCACTTCTCCACATTAGTGGTATCACGCCAGTAATGGGCTGTTGAAATTAGCACTGCTTTTGCCAGAAAAAGCGCCTGGTTATTGATAGGCTCTGACCATTTTGAGGAAGCAAAAAGCTTAATCAGGAAACCGGAGTTATGTATTACTGCATTCGGTTTTTTCTGAAGATATACATTGATCAGTGACAGTATCTTTTCCAGCAATTCATCATTGCGCCGGTCTGAAGCCAGTAGTTTTTCAAAGAATTCAAGTAAAGTATGAACTACATCTTCACCCTGTGTATCTGTTAAAGGTCTGTCGGCCAGACCTTCAAAGAGCTCTATAATCGTTTCAAGCACTATTGGATCATCCTGCTTTTCATAAAACCAGAAGTCGCCAAGACTGATGCTTCTTAACTGACCTATGATATAACCACTGTTTGAGTAAGGGTGGTTGAATTCTTTAATGCAATCGATTGCACGGGTATGTATAGAATAATACGACTTTGACACCTCTGTAAACATGAGATGACGGTCAGGTATGATGATATTGTCGGTACGGGTGGCTTCGAGATTAGCAGCTAGCGCGTCTGACAGTAGTGTTTTTCGAGGTTCCATTCAGCGAAATTAGTAATTACTTGCGACTTATCTGCCAAACAAATACCCAATTACAATGTTTATCAGAAATTCCAAAAATATGCAACAAGAAGTTATCTATATAATTAATGAAAACAAAACTCAAGCTTTCAAAAGTAAAGGTTATCAGACAAGTTGAAATATCACCGGGAGTATTCGTACTTTCATTCATCAGACCATGGGATTTTACTGCAGGACAGGTAGTTGGGCTGGCAGGACATGAAAATGACGAAGCCCGTTTATACTCTATCGCCAGTGGGGAGCTGGATGAAGAAGTTGATATACTGTACAACATAAATCCTGATGGAAAACTTACACCCTGGATGGCACAATTAAACACTGCCGATAATTTGTGGGTAAGCGAGCCTTTTGGTTCATTCACAGGTGATGAAGACAAAGCATGGTGGATAGCATCGGGCACCGGAATAGCACCTTTTGCCTCAATGTTTCGTACCGGTTTGTTTAAAAACAAGAAAATTATTCACGGAGGCAAGGATCTCAAAAGCTTCTACTTTCATCAACTTTTTGAGCCTGAACTTAAGGAGAATTACATACGCTGTTCTTCGCGTGAAATTGGTGATGACATATACCATGGACGCATAACCAAGTACTTAAGTGAGCATTCCAACCTGCCTTTGGATGAAAAGTATTATCTTTGCGGCAGTGCCGAGATGGTGGTTGATGCCAGGGACATACTCATTGAAAAAGGCATACCCTTTGATAATATAATTTCGGAAATATACTTTTAAACCTTATGTTAACTGTTAAAGAATCATTGCTGGGCAAAACCCGTGAAGAGCTCACTCAGCTTACTACTGAGATGGGACTACCTTCCTATACCGGGGGACAACTGGCTTATTGGCTGTATAAAACTGCCATTGATTCTTTTGACCAGATGACGAATGTTTCAAAAAAAGCAAGAACAGCTTTAAGTGAACGATTTGACCTAGGTATAAAAGCACCCATATCAGAGAGTGTATCAACCGATGGAACTAAAAAATACCTTTTCAATGCAGGGAATGGTAAATTCATTGAAGCAGCTTATATACCTGATGGCACACGTCATACACTGTGTGTTTCATCACAGGTAGGCTGTAAAATGGGCTGCCTGTTTTGCATGACAGGGAAACAGGGCTTTCAGGGCCAGTTATCAGCAGGTGAAATACTTAATCAGTTGAGGAGTATCCCCGAAAGGGCAAAGATCACCAACATTGTATACATGGGTATGGGTGAACCCTTTGATAATCTCGAGGCTGTAATGAAAAGCACCAGTATTCTTACTGCCGAATATGGTTTTGCCATCAGTGTAAGGAAAGTAACTGTGAGCACTATTGGCATCATACCGGCAATGAAGGTGTTTCTTGAAAACAGTAAATGCAACCTTGCAGTTAGTTTACATACACCGTTTGAGGATGAACGTAAGAATTTAATGCCGGTTCAGAATGTTTACCCCATAAAGGATGTTGTTGAAACTATTCAGCAATATGATCTGGGCAAATACAGACGGGTTTCAATAGAATATATCATGTTTAAAGGATTGAACGATACCCGCCGGCATGTAAATGAATTGGCAAGGTTGCTCAATAAGGTTAATTGCAGGATCAATTTGATCAGGTTTCATTCAATTCCCGGTACTCCGCTTGAAAGCAGTGATGAGGCAACTATTCTTGATTTTCAGCAAGCGCTGAATGCCAAGGGCATAGTAACTACAATCAGGGCATCAAGAGGACAGGATATTGAAGCAGCATGTGGTTTATTATCAACCAAAGAGCTTGTGAAGAAAAAGAGGGAAAATGTCAGTGATCAGTAAAACGTTATAATGCAAGATCTTACTGAAGGTAAACCCGGCAAGCTTATTTTACGATTTGCCACCCCTATGCTCATAGGGAATGTTTTCCAGCAGGTATATAATGTTACTGACAGTATAATAGTAGGTAAGTTTTTAGGCAAAGAAGCACTTGCTGCAGTTGGCGCCAGTTTCCCGTTGATATTCCTGTTGATTTCATTTATTATAGGTATTGCATCAGGCAGCACAATACTAATTTCCCAGTTTTTTGGAGCTAAGGATCTTGATAAAGTGCGCAGAACAATTGACACACTTTACATTTTCCTGTTCTTTGCCTCTATCCTTGTAACAATTTTAGGTATTACCTTCAGCGCCCCTATCTTCAGGCTGATTAAATTACCCGAAGAACTTATTCCAATGGCTACACTCTACATGAGTATATACCTTTCAGGATCAGTCTTCTTTTTCGGATTTAACGGATCGAGCGCAATATTGAGAGGGCTAGGCGACAGCAAAACCCCACTGTATTTTCTTATCCTTTCTACTATAATTAATATCTTCCTCGACATACTGTTTATTGTTGTATTCAAATGGGGAATCAGTGGAGCTGCGATTGCCACTGTAATAAGCCAGACTGGAGCTTTCCTGACCTTAGTCATATACCTTAACAGGACACATCCTATCATGAATCTTTCATGGCGCAGGATGATCTGGGATAAAAAGATCTTTAGCTCGAGTGTTAAAATTGGACTACCAACAGGGTTTCAGCAAACATTTGTTTCCATTGGTATGATTGCATTGCTGCGTATTGTGAATGATTACGGTACCAATGTTATTGCAGCTTATAGTGTGGCAGGTAGAATTGACGGAATGGCAGCACTACCGGCAATGAATTTTGGCACTGCGCTGTCAACATACGTAGGTCAGAATATTGGAGCAAAAAAAATGAACCGGGTGAAGCAGGGATTGCTCGATACCTTGAAAATGTCAGGTGTTACAGCTATAATTACATCAGCTCTTATTATCATCTTCAGGCATCAGTTAATGGCTTTGTTTGTTAGTGACCCTAACGTTATAAAAATAGGTGCAGAGTATCTGCTTATTGTGAGCGGATTTTACATCATGTTCTCAAGCATGTTTGTTATAGGAGGCGTAATGCGAGGTGCGGGTGATACACTTATTCCAATGTTTATTACACTCTTTTCACTATGGATAATAAGGATTCCTCTTGCGGCCTTCCTCTCTAAATTCATTGGAGTACAAGGAATATGGTGGGCTATACCAATTGCCTGGTTCATGGGCATGTCACTTTCATTCCTCTATTACCGCACCGGCAGATGGAAACTTAAAAACGTTTTCGCTTCCTCCACTACTGAAGAGAGTTTAGACACACATAAGTCAGATATTGTGTAACTGAGGATTTTTTGCCACAGTTTGAACGCATAATTTTTGGAACTCCTCATTTTACCAGATTACCTCCAAATAGCATTTAACGACTTCCATTACACTGACACTCAGTTCCTTTTTACCTTATTTGAACTCTTCTTATAATCATATTCGGTTGAATGGAATGAATTTTGCAACCTGTATACAAAAACAATAATACACTACTATGAAAAAGATGAATTCAGTGGTTATGGCCACGCTAGCAATCCTAACAGTATTTGTTCTTGCTTCATGTGACAAGAATAATGACGAAATTGATAATGGGAATAACAACAAAGAAAAAGCGGTAGTTCACCTGATGCTAACTGATGCACCTGCAGAATTAGATGCCGTACTCATTGATATTCAGGAAGTGCAATTGCACAACGAAACAGAAGGATGGATTACAATTCCAATGGAAAATCCAGGAGTATATGACTTACTTGAATTTAGCAATGGTTTAGATACTCTTCTTGGAGTAGGTGAAATGCCCGAAGGTTTATTATCACAGGTTCGCTTAATATTAGGCAGTGAAAACTCAGTGATCGTAGAAGGTGAGTCATTCCCTCTTACTGTTCCATCAGGTTCAACATCAGGTCTAAAATTTAATGTTCACGAAGAACTTGTTGGTGGACAAACTTACTTTTTCTGGTTAGACTTTGATGCCGCTCGCTCAATACACCAAACAGGTAACGGACGTTACATGCTAAAGCCAGTTATCAGACTTTATGCAGAGGCATCAAGCGGAGCAATTGAAGGTTATGTTTTCCCTGAAGACGCATGGCCATTGGTAACAGTATATAATTCTGAAGATACTCTTTCAGCAATCCCCGATTCACTCGGTTACTATAAGGTTAGTGGACTCACTGCCGGAACTTACAACGTTGACTTCACTTCAGAATTAGATACGTTGCCTTTTGCAACACAAACAATAATTGATGTACAGGTGGTGAATGGTGAAACCACTCAACTAAACCCTATTACTCTTATACTACCATAATATAAACTCGTTGAACTTCACCAAATGGGATTCCACTTAAAATGGAATCCCATTTTTTATTTCTTTTACTATTTAATTACACTATATTTGTGTATAATAACTATTACCCCCGGCTTCTTAGTTTACAATTACTTTAACAATAAAGTTAATTAGTATGAACCTTCAACCAGAAGAGCCTGCAGTAAATTTCTCCTCTCATTTACACCTCAGGAACATAGAGAGTTTAGTCAATCACGAATCATTGGGTATATGTGTTGGCGCCTCAACTATCTCCTCTGTTCTGGCATCAGTAGATAAAATGGGCACTTTAACAATTAAAAGTGTCACACGGCATGTAAGCAATGGCATTCCGAAACTAACATTGAAAGAAACACTTCAAACTTATAAAAATCCCATACCTGCTGTTGTAACAGGCAGAAATTTTAGAAAACGCCTAAATCTTACATGTATTTCTGAATCAGAAGCTACTGAATCTGCATTGGAATTGTATGTTGGTGCCGATAATGCTTTTGCTTCTTTAGCAAGCCTGGGGGCTGAAAACTTTGTTGTTTACGAATTGAATGGTGAAGGGAGAATTAAAAAGCTTATCTCTAAAAACCAATGTGCGTCAGGCACAGGTGAGTTCTTCATGCAGCAAATTGGAAGAATGAACCTTGATATTGAAGAATCAATAAAAATTTCAACAGATGCAACTCCATTTAAAGTATCAGGGAGATGTTCGGTTTTTTGCAAATCCGACTGTACCCATGCTTTGAATAAAGGCATTCCGAAAGAAGAGGTTTCTGCTGGTCTTTCGTTAATGATTGCTGAAAAAGCAGAAGATCTTCTGAAGAAAGCTCATAAAGGCAGGCACATGCTTGTTGGAGGGGTTACCCAAAATTCAACAGTAATACATTTTCTAAAGGCAAAATTCCCCGATATATATATTCCGCAAGAAGCTGCATATTTCGAAGCATTAGGCGCAGCAGTTTATGGACTCTATCATCATGTTTCAGAATATGACCCGTATAAGGATCATTTTATTGAAATGAAGGATCTGTCAACATTCCATAGTTCACTATCCAGGTACAGAGATAAAGTTACCTTTCATGAAGAAAAAGAGTCTTCCGGCCTGGCTAATGAGTGTATTTTGGGACTTGACATAGGGTCAACCACTACCAAAGGCGTTTTGATGAGCGTTGATGACAACAGGATAATAGCTTCTGAATATCTTTATACTCACGGAAATCCTATTTATGCTTCAAAGCTTGTGTATGAATCATTAGCCAAACAAGTAACATATCCAATTAGAATAACCGGACTAGGTGTTACCGGATCAGGCCGACATATTACAGCACTTCACACCGGCACAAGATCAGTTATAAATGAAATATCAGCCCATGCGCGCGCTGCAGTTTTCTTTGATCCTGAAGTTGATACCATATTTGAAATTGGAGGACAGGATGCAAAATATACCTTTATAAATAATGGCGTACCGGCTGATTATGCAATGAATGAAGCTTGCTCTGCAGGTACAGGATCGTTTATTGAAGAAGCTGCCTGGGAATCTTTAAAAGTGAGTTTATACGATGTTGAGTCGGCAGCTTTCAGATCAGAGAAACCTCTGAACTTTAGAGATCAATGTGCTGCTTTGATTGGTTCTGATATTAAATCAGCTCTTCAGGAAAACAATACGCATGATGATATTTTAGGTGGTTTGGTGTATTCAATCTGCCTGAATTACATTAATCGTGTAGTAGGTAAAAGACAGATAGGCAAGAAAATTATAATGCAGGGCGGAGTTTGTTACAACAAAGCAATCCCTGTGGCAATGGCTGCTCTAACAGGCAAATCAATTGTAGTACCCCCAAATCCCGGACTTATGGGAGCTTATGGAACTGCCTTGAAAGTTAAAGATGATATTGAAAGTAAGAAGATCGACATTCAAACGTTCGTGCTTCAAGACCTTATAAACAGAGACTTTAGTGTTGGCAAATCATTTATCTGCAAGGACAGGTTAAATGGCTGCGACAGGAAATGCGAGATCAACACATTTAAAGTAGACGGTAAGTCAATTGCCTTTGGTGGGGCTTGCAACAAATACTATGATGCACTTAATTCAACAGAAAAAAACTGGCAAAAAAATGACCACGTAAATATCAGAATGGAAAGAGTTTTTCAAAAGGCGGTTGATGATATGCCTGTTGGGTGTAAAACTATTGGTTTAAACCAAACATTCACAGTTAACCGGCTTTTTCCACTTTATCATACATTCTTTACTACCCTTGGCTTTAGGGTTATATTATCAGATACAGTAGACCCGGCTGGGTTTGACAAACAACATTCATCTTTTTGTTATCCTGCTGAATTAGCACATGGACTTTTCTCTGATCTGGTTAATAAAAACCCCGACTACATTTTCATGCCTGAAATATATGAAATGCTGGTTCCCGGTTGTGAGGATGACCCAAAAGATTCATCAGCCACCTGTGTATTCATTAGCAAGGAAATAAATTACCTTTCTCAGGCCTTAAATTATCCTGAAAGCAGAATAATCCATCCATACTTGAATTTCGCAAAAGGTTATATTTCACAAATAAAGGCCTTTATAGATATTGCTAAAGCAATTGGTATATCAAACAATACTGAAATACTAAAGGCATTTAGAAGAGCAGTTGAAATACAGAATAAAGTTGATCATGATATTCTTGCCATTGGAGAAGAAGCACTCCAGGATATTGCTGAATCCACTAATCCCGTTATTGTAATTGTGGGCAGAGATTATAATGCCTTCTCCCATTATGCTAATAAAGGCATACCCCACAAATTTGCTTCGTTAGGATATAAGGTTGTTCCTTATGATGTACTCGATAGCAAGGATGAAGAAATTGCTAGCTATCAGTCGTGGGAAGCAGGTAAACGAATACTGCGGGCAGCACAAACCATAAAGAAAAATCCAAAGCTCTTCCCTGTATATATAAGTAATTATTCCTGCGGGCCTGACTCCTTCCTGGTTCCAATATTCAGGACTATCATGGGTGATAAACCATCTCTAACGCTTGAACTCGATCAACATACCGCTGATGCAGGAATAAATACCAGGATTGACGCTTTTCTTGATGTGGCATCCAACTTTATGAATAATAATAAAGAAAACATCGTCGCTTCAAGCCTTACCAGCACTTATAAACAGGCTGAAATAGTCAATATGAATTCAAAGTCGGTATTTATTGATTCCGATGGACAGATATTAAACCTTGATGACAAGAGGGTTAAGATTGTTGTTCCGTGCATTGGTGATATGGCTGCAGCATTGTTCGCGGCAAGTCTTAACAGTCTTGGCTATAACGCTGTTGCATTGCCAGAAATGGAACCAGTAATACTTGAAACAGGCCATAAATACACTTCCGGAAAAGAATGTCTGCCCATAATACTACTTGCAGGTTCACTCATGAATTATCTCCAAACACAGAATCTGAATGGTGACAGGCTGGCGTTTCTCAACATAGGTGGAACAAGTGCTTGCCGGGTGGCTCAATACCCTGTATTTCTTACCAATCTGGTAAAGAGTGAAAAGATCCGCAATGTAGCAATGTTTACCCTGATAAGCCAACAAGGGTACCTGGGTTTGACAAAAGGGTTTCTTAAAAGATCAATGGAGGCAATAATACTAAATGATGTGCTTGAGGATGTAAGATCAGGCATTCTGGCTAATGCCATTGATGCTGAAAAAGGGTTGGCAATATTCTATGAGCAGTTCAATAAACTTGTGCATACATTTAGCCATGACTATAAAAATTTGTTTGCATCGCTTAAAACGTTTAGCCAACATCTACATGACCATGTACCTGCTAAGAGATCGGTTTCTGAATCACGATATATTGCACTCACAGGTGAAATATTTATCAGGCACAATCAATTTGCGCATCAAAAGCTAAACCATTATTTCGGCAAGAGAGGCTTTATACTGAAAGATGCATATATTTCAGAATGGGTTCAATATCTTGATTATGCATGGAGGAAAGGAGTCGATAGGCCAAACTTCACATTCACTGAAGTAATCAGCCGTTTAATAAGAGAACAGTATATCTCATTCATGGAAAAGAAAATTCAGAAGGTACTTTCCATGTCAGGATATCTTAAACCGCATAAAACAAGAGTAACCGAAGTAATAAAGCACAGTTTGCATGTTTTACCACTGGAATCAACCGGTGAGCCGGCTCTTACATTGGGAACTGCCCTATCACAAGGGTATGAACAATTTTGTGGAATTATCAATATTGGTCCGTTTGGATGCCTGCAAACAAGAATTGGCGAAGCTATTTGTACTCCTAATATGAAATTAGGAGAGAAGAAGAAAGTAAAAGATAACCTGGGACTACTCTACAACATACCTGCCGGGCTAAACGAGGATACTGATATTCCATTCCTTACTATTGAATGTGATGGCAGAGGATACCCTCAGATTATTGAAGCAAAGCTGGAAACATTTCTTGTACAGGTTGAGCGAACAGCCGCCTCTTTAGCACACCAGGCATGATATGGAGGCTTGTATACAGAAATGATTTAAATCATTTAGCGAGGTTTAATACGTTTATATATAGTCTGGAACCAAAGGCATTTGTACTCATCCAGACTTAAGGACCTGTATAAGGTTATCTTCTTGTAATAATCTGATATCTTAGTATCCTTTAATAAATAATTTTCTCCTTCATAAATTGCGAAAGCAAGTCCACGGTTAATAGCAACAGAATTAGTGTACCTTTCGGTTTTCTTCACAAATTTGGGCACAGCTACATATTTTACAGAAAAAAGTAATGTTTGGAAATTATTCATCAGATAATACGTATAAATATGCGCAATTTCATGGCTAAACCACCCAATCCGGGCATTAACTGAAAGGCTATCTAAATTTACTCCCAGATATTTTCCCTTATTATTATTGATAACAAGAAGATACTTTCGCTCAGAGGGATGGCGGAATAAATTGAACACATCAGGACGGGCATTCATTGTTCCCCTTATTTTTCTATACTTGAATACAATTCTGCTATCCTCCAATTCAGGAAAATATGACAGTGCCAAAACAACATCGCGAATGTATTTTACAGGTATGTTACGTTTTCTGGAAATAATGACCTTTGGTACCGGAGTGGTAGCGATATAATCTTCCTCTGTTAACCTGTTCTCATCATAGGCTATGTAAAAGAGTTCTGTTAAGACTGCTGAATCAATAGTAGGTTGACAACTAATTTCCTTAATTATCCGGCTTTGGCCAAATGCCAATGATTGAAGTACAATCACTGTGAAAACTAAATAAAACCTCATAATACTTACATGAATAGAAAGTATCCAAACAGGTGGAACGGTTCTCCGATAATAAATCCGAAATAAAATTAATCAAAAAAATAAGACAATTACAAACACATTATGTTTTGTATAACTTTGTGCATTAATCAAATTCCCCCCGGTACATGAAGATAAAAAAAAATAAGCTATGGAATGCGATGACAATTTTTGTTATCAGCGTCTTGCTTATTATAACTTCTATTGCCGGTTTTCTTTTATACAAAAACCAGAAAGCGGATCATCTGGCAGAGAAGGCTCATGAACTGGAATCAATAAGCCGTTTTAAAATCAAGCAGGTTTCTGAATGGTATAAGGATGAAATCAACGATGCGGCTACCATTGCTCAAAGTCCATTATTACAGTCGCATCTCAATTTAGCAACCTCACTTCCAACATCTGAAAATGTAAGCCAAATAATTAGTTATCTGGGCGGTTTGAAAAATGAACATGGTTATTCAGAAGTAATTATTACTTCACTTAACGGTGATGTTGTATACTCCACTTCTAAAGATACCCTGAATGCTTCACGCATACCTGATAGTTTGTTGAGGCGTGTAGCCATCAAAAAAAGCGTATCAATGAGTCTCTATTTTGCTGAAAATGGGGATGCTCGTATTGATGTCATGAAACCCTTAAACGAGAAAGCATTTAATCAGCCCTATGTAATAGTATTCAGAATTGATCCTGAGCAATTCCTGTTTCCCTTGTTATCTTTTGCACCATACACTAAAACAAGCTCAAAAATATTCTTGTTCTCACGTACAAGTGATAGTTTAGGTATTATAATAAGCCGTCCCCATAAAAGTGAAAACTATGGTAAACCATATCGCATAAAAGACTCAGGTAAGCTTGTGACTTCAGTTCATATGGTAACTGGTGGTGTATTTGCCGGAAAGGATCAGGATAGTACTGATATACTTGCTTTCAGTGAACCAATACCTTTCACACCATGGATATTGTTTTCTAAAATTGACCAGTCGGAGTTATTAAGTAGTTTCAACCGGCAGGCTATATTAATTCTTCTACTTTCCAGTATGGCTTTCATAGCTGTGCTGATAGCTATGTCATTCCTATTTTCAAAAAAACAACAAAACGTCTATAGGGAACTACTTCACTCACAACAAGAATTCCGGACAACTTTATATAGTATTGGCGATGCTGTAATTATTACCGACAATCAGGGCAGGATCACACTGATGAATAAAGAGGCCGAATTGCTTACAGGCTGGAAAGAATCAGATGCTGCAGGTATAAACATTGAAAATGTATTTACGCTTTATGAAGAGGGCAAAAAGCACGAGCTGGAAAACCCCGCACGCAAAATATTGAGCAGCAATTCCACTTCAGTTATAGAGATGGATGGAATGCTTATTTCCAGGGGCTCACGAGAAATACCTATTTCTAACAGTACTGCACCCATTAAAGATGAAATTTCGCAAACTATGGGTGTTGTGCTAATATTCAGGGATAAAACTGAAGAACGAAAGAAAGAATTGGCCTTAGTGGAAAGTGAAAAAAAGTATTATAGAATGTTTGCAGATAGTCCGCAACCAATGTGGATATATGATCTTACAACACTGGCATTTCTGGAAGTAAACGAAGCAGCTATTATACACTATGGATATAGTCGCGAAGAGTTTTTATCAATGACCATTAAAGACATTAGACCAAAAGAAGACATACCGTTGCTGCTTGATGATGTGATATCAACAGTATCAAGTTATAATAACGCTGGAATTTGGCGGCATTTAAAGAAGAATGGCGAGCTGATGTATGTAAGCATTAAATCGCACGAAGTCGTTTACGGGAATGGAATTGCAAGGCATGTGCTTGCTAATGACATTACTGATATAAAAAAGGCTCAAAATGCTTTAGAGGAAAGTGAAAATAAGTTCAGGCAACTATTTGAAGGTCATTCAGCAATAAAGATAATTATTGACCCTACAACTATGAAAATAGTTGATGCCAATGAAGCAGCAGCGAAGTTTTATGGATACACAAGACAGGAACTTATAGGCATTGATCTGAATAGAATCAACACCCTGGGTACCGATAATATAAAGGGTGAGATCGACAAGGTTATTGAGCGTAGTAAGATCCATTTTGAATTCGTTCATCAAAAGAAAGATGGCACCTTTTGTGATGTTGAAGTCTTTAGTAGTCAAATAACTATTGGTGGAAAGGTATACCTTCACTCAATAGTTCATGATGTAACTGAAAAAATGAAAGCCAAACATCAGGTGAGGCTTCTTATACAATCTATTGAGCAAAGCCCTGTAGGAATCGTTATAACCAACCCTGAGGGGTTTGTTGAATTTGCTAATTCCCGAATGTTTGAAATTACCGGATATACGAAAAGTGAAACTATTGGAAAACTTTCAAAAGTTCTGCATTCTAATGGTAATGATAAAAAGATTCAAAGAAGGATATGGAGTATCATCCGCGCAGGGGAGATATGGAAAGGTGAGATAGAAGATCGAAAAAAGGATGGAAGTGAATACTGGAGCAGAATTGCAATATCCCCAATATTAGATGAAGAGGAGGTGATAAAGCATTATGTTATGGTGTATGAAGATGTATCAGAACAGAAGAAAATGCTTTCAGAACTTATAAAAGCAAAAACTAAAGCTGAAGAAAGTGACCAATTGAAAACAGCTTTCCTGGCAAATATGAGCCATGAAATCCGAACTCCCATGAACGGAATACTGGGCTTTATTGACCTTTTACAGGAACCTGGACTTACAGGCGATCAATTTGATGAGTACATTGGAATAGTAAAATCCAGTGGTGAAAGACTAATAAGCACTATTACTGATATCATTGACATATCAAAGATTGAATCAGGGCTAAGTACATTAAATGAATCAATTGTTGATGTTAATCAACTCCTGATTGATCTGTATAATTTTTTTAAGCTTGAAGCTGAGAATAAGAACCTGCAACTAATAATTAAAACCTTGCTTCCCGAGAATAAGAAATCTTTTCTCCTGGATAGCTCCAAATTAGAATCCATACTCATAAATCTTATAAAAAATGCCCTAAAATTCACCAAATCTGGTGAAATTGGAATTGGCGTAGCATTTAACAGAAGTATGCTTGAATTCTCAGTGTCGGACACCGGTGTAGGAATACCTCACGACAGGCTTGACATTATATTTGAGCGTTTTGTACAGGCTGAAATTTCTATTGCAAGGGATTATGAAGGTTCAGGTTTAGGTTTATCCATTGCAAAAGCTTTTGTGGAGATGATGCATGGGGATATAAATGTAGAATCGACAGTTGGAAAAGGATCAACATTTTCTTTTAGAATTCCCGCAAATGAAATGCACCATCAGGATAATCAAATCATAACTGCAAAAAGAAAAGGGAAGATTAAATCTACAACCAAAATCCTCATTGCTGAAGATGATGCTATCAGTTACATATACCTTCGTACAATGCTTTCAAAGTTCGGTATAGAAATCATTCATGCCAGCAACGGGAATGAAGCAATTGAATTATGCTCAGGGCATCCTGATATTTCATTGGTACTGATGGATATGAAAATGCCGGTGCTTGATGGTTATCAGGCAACGATGAAGATTCTTGAGCTAAGGAAAGATCTGCCCATTGTAGCACTTACAGCATTTGCTTTTTCTGATGATAGAGAAAAAGCGTTAGCATGCGGTTGCATCGACTATATATCAAAGCCGGTAAATAAAGAACAGTTAATTGAAATAATAAAAAAACATTCCGGAATTAAGTCCTTAGTATAGAATACTAATTTTTAATCCGGAATGTTCTAATCGAATAATTGGAAGTTTGAATTATTTCATCTCTACACCTGGGTGGATCACTTAATTTCTACACCTGGTTGGATTTCGTCAACAGGTGCTTTTTTATCCAGATGTTTCTTATCCATATTATCATGCATATCATCATGCATTTCTTCTCTGGTCTCCTGCTTTTCACCCATCATTTCTTTTTCCTTTGTCATCATTGCTCTCATTTCTTCCATAGGATTCTTATCGGAATTCCACATCTCGGTCTTGATCTTCAATGATCCATCGGCCTGCTTTTCCCACATAGTTAAATACTTACCTTCATCCTTCATGGAATGGTTCATCTTCTCATTTTTCATCTCCATTTTGTATTTACCAATTTCAGTAACAATATTACCATTGGTTTCCACTGATACTGTCTCGAAATCAAATGCCTTGATTTTCCAATCCGAGTTCTTCATGTCAGTAATTGACTTTCTGATAGCGTCCTTGCCCTCTAACATTTTATCATAGCTTGGCAATGAAACTACATCGTCAGTATAATAAGCAAGGTTTTTTTCATGGTCGCCGGCAATCATTGCTACGGCCATTTCATCATTCATCTTTTCAATTTTTGATTTCAGCTCTGCTTCTGTTTGTGCAATAGCTGATAATGAAACTACTACCATAGTTGATAGTATTGCTGTTTTGAGGATAAGTTTTTTCATTTTCGTAAATTTTAAATTTTAAGTGGTTATACTGTTCATCTTCAATTAATAACAACATAAAACTTACAATGATTCAGCATGAATTAACTTTCTGACCAAATCAAGAACTAACTTAACGTGATTTAGTTATGGTAAAAGAATTAAACGAGCCCGATTAAAATAATCACAAATGATATCACTGAGAATAATCTAAAAATTGCAAATGATATCACTGAGAATAATCTAAAAATTGCATAATAGTTAAACTATTATTATTTTTGTTTCCTTTTGAGAGATCAACCATTGAAATTGCTAAATTCACACTAAACTATACTGTATGAAAGGTATGATTTATCGTGATGGTAAGTTTATCAGTGTAGTATCTGATACTGACCCCGATACTCTATACGGTGAACTTCCACGAAACAAAAAGACTCGCGAGGCGGGTAAAGCTGATAAAAAAAAGAAAGTCGGTAAGATTAAGAAGATCAGGATTAAACAAAATGATGATTAATCGTCCTCATCCTCTTTCCTCGTTGGAATGATTAATAATGGAACTGTTGATAACTTCAGAACCTGTTCAGTAACACTGCCCATTACAATCTTTTCAAGCCACCGGCGGCTATGGGTTCCCAGAACTATTACATCAGCATTGATCTCAATTGCAGTTTGGATAATAGTTTCAGCAAAGTCTCCTTCACGCACAATGGTATTAATGTTTAGATCTCCCAGGTGATCTTTTGTGTTCAGGAGGTACTTTTTGGCAGCTTCTTTTAGAAACTCGGTGTTCTCAGGGTCAACGGGCTCAGCTGAGGTGAAACCTGTAAATCCCATGATTGGCGAATAAATGCGTGAAGAATAATAAACTTCATTGGATATTACGTGAAGTAATGTTATCCGTGCATTGAGGGGTTTAGCATATTCATAACCAATCTGTGCTATTTTCTCCGCAGTTGGATCATAATCCAATGCAATCAGTATATTTTTCATCGCTGTGATATATAATTAGTTGATAAAATCCTCTTTCTACTACTGAATTCAGTTTTTTTCATCACCCCCCAGGCTATAATAATTATTCTCTTCATCCTCACTGCCTATTATTTCATTATCGTCATCCAGTTCTGAACCTGGCACATCAAGGTCACCTAAAGTAAGGTCATCTTCATATTCATCTGTTGCTTGTTTTGCCGGGTTAGGTTCATAAGGGTCCTGAAGATTTTCAACAACCTCTTCTTTATCCAACTTTTCGTATGCATCCTCTGATGGGGGATTTGAAGGATAACCTGGTAATTCTTCATCTCTTTTTTTAATTTCTTCTCTTTCGCTTTCCATGTGATCTGGTTTTAAAAATGAATATTCTAAATGCGCAATTGGCAATGCTATGCGCATTTAGAATATTAACAATTACTTTATAAAAAGGACTAAGTATTTATGGCTTTGGTGATCTTTATGACTTTCGCGAACATCTTTCGTGAGCATTATGCCTTCAAGAGCATTTATGCCTTACGTGAGCTCTGCCAGAGTACTACTCCACCCACAACCATAATAATGACTCCAACGATTGGTGACCAGTTGACGTTTTCCTTCTTATTTGCAGTAACTTCAACATCGCCAATATCTATAATTTCCTCTTTTGTGAAGTAAGAGAATGATGTGTAAATGGTGAGAAGTAATCCAACAATCAGCAGTACTATTCCGGTAGTTTTCATGGCATTTTGTTTAAATGATTAATTATTGTTAGTAACCAATAAAATTAATTGCTCTGCCTCCTCAATCTATTACATAGTTATTACATATATTTACATAAAATAACTGCGAGAATGAGTACTGATGCTGAAAACCTCTTCAAAGAGCTAAACCAATATTGCAAAGAACATGCGGATGAAGCCATAGTAAAGAAATACAGCCGTTACTTCAAAGATGGATACAATGCTTATGGACTAACACAGGCTTTAATGGATGCGAAGAAGGAAGACCTGAAAAAAAGGGGAATTCTTGATTTTGACCTTATATTTAATGCTGCTCCGCTATTAATGAGTACAGGTAAATATGAGGAGACATCTTTTATTTTAAGCATGCTTACAACTTTGTCAGATAAATACGATGTCACTGTATTTCAAAGGATTGGACAACTATTTGAAACAGGAATTAATAACTGGGCACATGCTGATCATCTGGGTATGGTTACGCTTCCTGTATTCCTGAAGCGCCAGGTGTTGACCAAAGAGGACTTCATTCCATGGGTTACTTCCGAGTTTAAATTTAAGAGAAGATGCGTACCCGTTACATTTATTAAACTCATCAAGGAAGAACAGCCTTACGTCCTATTCAACATCATTAAACCTCTGATGCATGACATCGAAAGAGAAGTCCACCAAGGCGTTGGATGGTTTCTCAGGGAATCGTGGAAAGTAAACCGTGAAGCAACAGAACAATTCCTTCTTGAATATAAGAACACGGCTCCACGTCTCATATTCCAGTATGCGTGTGAGAAGATGACAGCCCAGGAAAAGTTGCGATTTAAAAAATCAGTATGAACAGTTCTGCCCGGTGAGGTTTTAATATTCGTACTTGTACTCAAGCCTGTAATGCTGACCCGGGTTTTGTAATGTAGGCTCCATTACTATTTCAGCTGTTAGCATATTGCCTGAATCATCAAAAGTCCTCTCAACATAACTTATCCTTTGCCCATGTTGATCGTTCTCCTCCCGCGTTATATTATTACCAGCTTCATCGTATTCAAGCGTAGTAATCTTTTTGCCTCTTACAGTTTCTTCCTCGAATATATGAGGCTTATTATTCTCCAGATAATGAACGGTTGTGCGGGCAACGAGCCTTTCTTTGTTATCGTATCGCTTCTCAATAGTCAGGTTCCCCTTTTCATTGAAAATGGAAACAGTTTTTTCGGGAAGGTCATCACGAAATGAAGTTTCTGTAATCTCAGTTATCAATCCATCACCATCATACTCATAGAACTTCTCTGACTCAATATTTCCAAACATATTGTATGAAACTGTACGTCGTAATTTATTTTCCTCATATTCCCATATCTCCTTCTCACCTTCTTCCTCATCAGTATCAACCACTTGCTTCAATACCAGGTTATCACCTTCGTAGGTAAAGGAGATTACATCGCTACCTCCCTCCATATAATGACGTTCTTCAGTTTTCACCCTGCCATTATCATCAAAGATACGTGTGGTACGTTCAGTTACAACCCCTCCTATTTCAAGACGTTCTTCAACTGCATGATTGTTTTCGTATTTCACAATAATATGTTCCTCTAAGTCCCCGTCGAAATTGTAATTCAGTCGCTCAGTCTCATTCCCATGTTCATCATAAAATATCTCATTGACGATGTTTCCATTGTCTGACTGATCATTATTACCCATTAAATTATGGCGTACAATCGTTATTTTTTTTATTGCTTGCATAGTATAGGATTAGCAACTGCAAAATAACTAATTTTTCAGCCAACAAAAGCATGATTGCACTCTTTAATAGGGGAAATGCGAGAGAGTACCACAAAACTGTTAATTTTGGACTTTTATAAAATGACAGATGCAATTATGAAAGCACCAATCTTAACAGTGTTAACAGCAATCACCTTGATGACACAAGCAAAGGCACAAACAACAGTTATTTACCCTGAATCGGTTAAAACAGAAGTTACTGATACATATTTTGGAACCACAGTTGCTGACCCATACCGTTGGCTTGAAGATGATAATTCAAAGGAAACAGGGCTATGGGTTGAAGCCCAAAATAAGGTTACTGACGAGTATTTTTCACAAATTCCTTACAGAGACCAAATACACGACAGGCTGACACAGCTCTGGAATTATCCGCGCTATGGTGTTCCTTTCCATGAAGGAAGTAACTATTTCTTCTTCAAGAATAATGGGATTCAAAATCAGAGCGTATTATATATACTTGAAAACCTTAAAGATGAACCTAGGGTTTTCCTTGATCCCAATAAGCTTTCACCTGATGGAACAGTTGCACTTGGAACCTATTCAGTTTCAAAGGATGGCAAGTACTTTGCTTATGCCGTGTCAGGTTCAGGATCTGACTGGAATGAAATTTATGTAAAAGAAACTTCAACAGGCAAGCAGCTAAATGATAAACTTGAATGGGTTAAGTTTTCAGGCATCTCATGGCACGGAAATGGTTTTTATTATAGTAGGTATGACAAACCAACCGGGGGAGCGGAATATTCATCAAAAAATGAGTACCACAAGGTGTATTATCATAAGTTAGGTGATCCGCAGAGTGCTGACAAGCTAATATTCAGCAACAATCAATACCCATTACGTAATTATGGCGTGCAAACCACTGACGACGAGAAATTCCTGATACTTAGTGAATCAGAATCAACAAGTGGGAATGCAATGTATGTAAAAGACCTTAACGACCCTGGCAATGATTTCAAAAAGATAGCCGATGGTTTTCGTTATGAATATAATGTGGTACATAATAATGGCAACACATTCTATATTCACACAAATGATGATGCACCAAAGTACAGGTTGATTGCGGTATCACTTGATGCTCCAGCCAGGGAAAACTGGAAAGATATTATCAACGAGAAAGATGAGGTATTGCAGGAAGTACACGTTGCCGGCGGAAAATTTGTTGCCCAATATATGAAGGATGCCACAAGCCAGGCTAATGTTTTCGACCTTAATGGCAATTTACTTTATGAGATGGAGTTACCTGGCATTGGCACCCTTACAGGATTCAATAGTAAGGAAAAGGAAGATATTGCATTCTATGCATTTACATCATTCACTTTCCCTTCAACTGTGTACACATATAATGTCAAGGAAAACAGCTCATCAGTATTATTTAGTTCAGAGCTTGATTTTGACAGTAAACCATTTGTATCAGAACAAGTGTTTTTTACAAGCAAGGATGGCACCAAAGTACCTATGTTTATTGTGCACAAGGCTGATATGCAAATGGATGGGAATAACCCTTTGTACTTATATGGTTACGGTGGTTTCAATGTAAGCCTAACTCCTTCATTCAGCGCTAGTAGATTGGTATTCCTCGAAAATGGGGGCATCTTTGTAATGGTGAATTTAAGGGGAGGTGGCGAATATGGTGAAGAGTGGCACAAAGCAGGTACTAAACTCAACAAACAAAATGTGTTTGACGACTTTATTGCCGCCGCAGAATATCTTATTGAGAAGAAGTACACATCAGCTAAAAAAATTGCCATTGCCGGAGGTTCAAACGGTGGTCTGCTTGTAGGCGCAACAATGATTCAAAGGCCTGAACTTTTTGGTGCAGCTGTGCCGGCTGTAGGTGTTATGGATATGCTTCGGTTCCATAAGTTCACAATTGGATGGGCATGGACAGGTGATTATGGATCAAGTGACAATGAGGAGGAGTTCAGGTACTTGTTAAAGTATTCACCACTGCATAACCTAAAAAAAGGCACTTGTTATCCTCCAACACTTATCACTACCGCTGACCATGATGACCGGGTAGTACCCGCCCATTCATTCAAATTTGCTGCTGCACTTCAGGAAGCGCAATCATGCAACAATCCCACACTCATCAGAATAGAAACAAAAGCAGGCCACGGTGCGGGTAAACCTGTATCAAAAATGATAGATGAAGCTGCTGATGTATGGTCATTCATAATGTATAATTTAGGAATGAAACCTACGTTATAATTGCTTTAAAAGTTAATTGAAATCAAAAGCCTTGTATTTTCGCAGGGCTTTTTTATGCACCAATACTTTAATTGCAACCTTTTAATAGATCCTACTAATTGCATCTTATATTGCATCCTGTATTGCTTCCAATTTTGCATCCTATATTGCATACGGATGAATTATCTGCAACCAATGATATTCATGCAAGTTATGACCTATATTAAAACCACAATCATGAAACAGACCATCAAATGGCTCATATCACTTACCCTTTTTCTTTCAGCTTCACTTCCTTCATTTACTCAAACAACTGTTGATTCTCTTATAATTGTGAGACTGCGCGATAGTTTGAATGAAGTAAACCATCTTCTTTATTTGCGTGAGCAGCATATTAACCAGTGTGAACAGCAAATAAATCTGCGTGAGCAACAAATTAACCAGTGTGAGCAGCAAATAAAGGATCTATCGGAGGAGCTTAAGAACAAAGAGAATAACCTTGAAGAACAATTACGGATTCAAAGGGAAAAGGAATTATTATTCCAGCAAAAAGAAAACCATTACAGGGAGGCCATTAACAGTACCATACTCGATAAAGTAAAACTGGAAGGACAGATATCTTCACTTGATTCAAAGCTTGAGGGAAAGGAAAGAGAAATAAACTTTCTTCAGAAAAATATCAATGACAAGGACATGGATATAGTGTCACGAAACAATGAGATTCAGAAAATTATCTCTGATAAAGCACGAGCCGAATACCGCCTTGATACTGTGAGATTAATGCTCACTGAAACTGAAAAACTACTTATAAAAACCAGTGAACAACTTAAGTACACAGAACTCAAGATCAAAGATTGTGAATCACGATACACTTCAGTTACCAATAAGAAGAAGAAAACAAGGGTAGTACAAGGTTTTGCGATAAAAAACTACAGAACTCCCGACTTTATACTAGCACCCAAAGATGTCAATAATCCTTCGGTATATGTAATCAATAACCGCAACTCAAGTAATGTAGAGTTCGATTATGTAACAGGAGCCAGCTTTATGGTGAAAGACCTTAGTAAACCTAATGCAGCTCTTACATACGATGTAGGCTTTTTCCTGGGCTTCGGGGGCAACAACCTGTTTAAGAATTTCTATATCGGCCCAAATGTTAAACTATTTGATGTTGTACACATAAATGCAGGTGCAAATATTGCGGAATATGAAGTACTAAAAGATGGTTTTAACATAGGCGATGTCCTGGTTGCCGGAACATCCATACCAACTAATAAAGCATGGAAGATAAATGGTTATCTGGGTTTCACTTTTGATCTGGAACTCATAACTATGATAGGTAAGAGATAAATTCCGTTATTGTGGTATCAATGGCAGCAGGTATAACCAAATATTTGTATATTTATGCCATGCTAAAGTCCGCGAATATTGTTAAATTCATTTCTTTATGATAGTTCTGGTTTACGATTCATTATTTGGGAATACAGCAATTATAGCTCATAAATTAGCTGAAACTGCAAGAAAATTGGGGAATGAGCTAGTTGAAATGAGGGTTAATGAAATTAATAATGATCTTCTCAAGAACGCTTCAACTCTGATTGTAGGTTCACCGACCCAAAATTTCAATGCGAGCAAGCCAATGCTTGAGTTTCTTGATAAGGTTGATCCTGAAAGTGTAAAGAATAAAAAGACTGTTGTGTTTGATACCAGGATTGACCTGAACAGCATTGACAGTAAATTCCTGAAATGGCTCGTCAATAGAGGCGGGTATGCTACATCACCTATTTCTAAGAAGCTCAAAAAGAAAGGCGCATTAATAGTTGGGGCTGAAGGATTTATTGTTTCTGATAGGGAAGGTCCACTTCTTGAAGGTGAAACTGAAAGAGCTGAAAAGTGGTTAAAGGACACCCTATCAAAGGAGAACTGATACAGATTGATTAGTAATTACCTTTTACTTCTTCATACGATTTCCCATCTGGAAATACCTCAGGAGCCCCAAAATCAGGATTAGTTAAGAAATTCTCATCCGTAAGTGATGATAAAAAAGCTTTCAGACTGTGTTTTTCTGAAGGTGTTAGTTGAACTCCACCCATGGAAGCATGATGCATAAGTGGATTAATATGATCTGACATCTTAACATCATGTGAATAGTAATCAATAACTTCGTCCAATGTTTTAAACCTGCCATCGTGCATATAAGGCCCGCCCACAGCAATGTTTCTCAGGGTAGTCGCTTTGTAGGCACCTATATCTGCCTTATTACCAGTAATTTTATACCTGTCATCAATGGAATTAAAAATGGTATCCTTACCGTTATTGTAAAAGAGGTTAGTGGTGAACAACAGGTTACCGTCACTGCCATGGCAATGAAAGCAATCGGCCCCTTCTTCAGTTGTAAATAAAACCAACCCTTCAAGCTCCTCTGTTGTCAACTGAAGCTCACCGCGCATATATCTGTCAAAACGTGAGTCAGTTGAGATAAGACTCCTCACAAACTGTGATATGGCTTTCGCTATTCTTTCAGAAGTGACTTCTTCAGTGCCAAAAGCCTCATAAAATAACTTCGGATATCCATTAATACTTTGAATCAGATCAACCGTTTGCTTGAAGGTTCCGGCAAGTTCAGCAGGATGTATAATGGTTTCAAGCACAATGCGCTCAATATTTCCAGTTACTCCACTAATGGATTCCCCTCCACTTGTTGAGTGTACTGCCCCATTCCAGGTATATCCGTTACTATTCCATATCAGGTTAACCAATGGTAAAGCAGCATGACTGGTTGCTACTCCCTTTATGCCCACAGGCATTCCATTGTTGAAAGCATGATGATCAAGGCCAGGCCGGAAGTTCTGCGATTGAACATGGCAGCTAGCACATGTCATGAGAGAGTCCTGGTGAATTCTACCTGATAGTCGCCCATCATAAAACAGATATCTGCCGAGTGCTATTCCCTCAACTGTAAGTTGATTGTCGGCAGGAATATTGAGCTTGGTAGGGAAATATTTTGGAATTATTATGGCATATGGAGTTGATCGCCATTCAGGCTTTACCGGTTCCTTTTCTTTGCATGAGCTTAGAACAATAAATACGATTAACAAAACAAGGTAGCGCATTTTACTCCCCTTTAGCTTTTATAGTTATTTAGTACACGAATTTACAAAATATACTCACACATGCCGCAACCACATTGACCCCGTTGATGTGAAACCAATCATACCCATATTTTAAATATTAACCCATGCCTAAATGATGTAATTTTGCAGCATTAATTATTAACTTTTAGAGTAAAGGAATATGGAATTAAAGGTAGGTGATAAAGTAAGATTTCTGAATGAGAAGGGGGGCGGAATTGTAACCCGGCTAGTGAGCACAAGCCTGGTACACGTTGCTATTGAAGAGGGTTTTGAAGTGCCGGTGATGGCGAACGACCTTATAAAGATTGATCCTGATGGTGCAGCTGACCGCTTCTTCGACAGGCCAGTGAATGTTAAGGTTAAAACTCCCGGAAATAATGTGAGTGCCCCTGAACAAGAGAGAAAGGCAACTGAAGAAATTGCAGAAGAAAAAGAAGCCAATGACCCTGTTTCAGCATTGTACCGGCAATCAGGCGCAGGTTTAGCTGAAGGCATTTACCTTATTTGGGAACCGCAAGACCAAAAATGGCTTATCACAGGGAATCTTGATATATTCCTGGTGAATAACACTGAATATGAGGCGATTTTTTCATTCCTTTTAGAAGAAGAGAATGGACATTATGCAGGAGTAAGCTATGAAGTGGTACCTGCATATTCAAAATACCATATTGAAACTATAACTCGTGAAGATTTAGAAGCATGGTCGAATGGAGTAGTGCAGGTAATGTTTTACGCACATGAAATGACTGAGCTGCTGCAGCCACTGCATGCTCATTTCAAAATAAAACCATCTCGCTTTTTCAAGGACACAGGTTATCATGATTTTAGATTAACCGGAAGCAAAGCTATCATCCTTCATTTGGGTGATCTAGTTTCGCAGAGAATAACCGCCGGAGATCATTTCAACAAGATGAATATTGATCCTGCTGTGAAACAAAAGCTTGATGTGATAACACCAACAGCATTAATTGACAAACATCGGACAGGTCCCCGTGAAGCAGAAGTTGATTTGCACATTTCGGCACTTCGCACTGACTATTCAACCATGCCTCAGAATGAAATTCTTCAATACCAGGTTGACTATTTTGTAAGAATGCTTGAAAGTGCCATTTCATTCAACTACCGGAAGGTGATATTTATTCATGGCATCGGCAATGGAATTCTAAAGTCGGCAATAATAGGCAAAATCAAGGACTACGAGCATATTGAACTTCGCAAGGCTCCCTTTGTACATTATGGTAATGGTGCAATTGAAATTGCGATACATACTGATAACAGGGTTTAATAGTCGGGTGTGAGCTAAAGTCTCATTCGGCTAATGGCTCGTAATTTTGGTTTATTGACTCGTAATTTTAGTTTACTGGACCGTGATTTGGGTTTACTGGCCCGTAATTTGTTGTAACTTTGTATAGTTAAAAGTTGTTTGAAAAACGGAAAAATCAATGTGTTCTGTCGCTTGAAGATTAAATTCTTTAAGAGGAAAGTCGGGGCAATAAAGGGCGCCATACTTCCTAACGGGAAGGTTCCGCAACCGGCGGAAACAGCAAGTGCCACAGAAAACAACCGCCTAAGTGAAGTTTACTTCACCGGTAAGGGTGAAAATGTGGGGTAAGAGCCCACGGTATCGTCAGGTAACTGACTTTACGGGTAAACCTTATGGATTGAAAGACCAAATATACCTGAAGGTCTCCTGCAAAGGCGACAAAGAGTTGCCCGCTCTTTTCAGGGGGGTAGGTCGTTTGATTCCGGAGGTGACTCCGGAACTAGATAAATGACAGAAATCAGGTTTTACCTGAAACAGAACCCCGCTTACAGCATTGAACGGTACCGTTTTTTATTGATTATCAAATAGTTGTTTAGCAGCTTAGGAACAGCTCTTATGAAAGGATGCAGTAAAATGCGTCTTTTTTTTGTTCTATTATATAAAACTATAAGGACTGATTTAGTCACCTTCACCTCGTGAAATAACTGACCAACCATTTACTTCCCCTGTGAACTATGGATAGCGTGCATACGAATATGTATTTGAAGTATCTTTGTTAATGAATCTAAAAAGGAACATCATGTTTAAAACTACACTTACTTTGATGATATTAACTGTTGGTGCATTGTTTGCTACTAACACTTTTTCCCAGAATCAAATACCAAATGCAGATTTTGAGAGTTGGTCAGGTGGAACACCTACTTCATGGGACACATCGAACGAGAACATACTAGGAACCGATTTCATTTGCGTAACACGAGATCAAACCAATCCTCAAAGTGGCAGCTCAAGTGCAAAAGTACAGTCAGTGATGCATAATATTTTTATTGTAGGACCGGTAACAATGCCTGGAATTCTAACCCTTGGAGATGTGGTAATTGACATCCTCAATGCAACAGGCACTGTTGTTGGAGGAGTACCTGTATCAGGTTTACCTAAATTTCTCAAAGGTTATTACAAATACACACCAGTTGCAGGTGATTCATGTATTATTGGAATTGGGCTCAGCAAGTGGAATGGGTCAAGTTCTGACACTATTGCTTATGCCTACAAAACTTTTGGAGCCCAGGTAACAACCTGGGAGGAGTTTAGCATTCCAATTGAATACACAACATGGGTTGAACCTGACAGCATGAACATTATGTTTGTTTCTTCAAATATAATGTTTGGCTCACCAACAGGTGGAAGCACACTATGGGTTGATAATTTATGGCTTGAATATAGTCAGGTAGCTGTTAATGAAGTTGGTTTTAACAGGGAGTGTACCGTATATGAAAGTAGCGATGGCAACTCATTGTTGGTTAATACCCAGGGTGTTAAAGCACGCAAAATTGAACTGTTTTCACTAAACGGAACGCTTATTCAAACAATTGAACAACCCGGATTGGATAAAATAGCCCTCCCTTTAAATAGTTTAACTTCTGGTTTATATATAGTAAGGGTACTTTTGCAGGATGGGTCAAACCGATCAATTAAATTTGCACGATTGTAATTATTATAATGATCACATCATCCTCGTATTTTCAATGGTGCCATCTCATTCTTTTCAATGGTGCCATCTTCACGCTTTTCAATGATCAAACATTTGTAATTCAAATGATCACATCCTTCATGACAGAGATAATTAATAAATCAATTTCTCCGCTTTAAATATGTAATAAGCTAACAGAAACGCCGTTACTTCCCAGTGGGTTTTCAATGCCCTTATGTTAATAATTTATGTCAGTGCGCGGTTTTTTGGTCACGTTATACTCTTAATTTAGCCTCAGGTAAATTACTTCAGGAATGAAAAAAACAACTCTTCTAATTATCCTTGCAATTAATGCTTTGCTCTCTGCCAATTTAATTGCTCAGCAAACTGAAAATCAAGACTCTCCCAATAATGCAGCCCATGATCTTTACGTAAAGAATCATTTCGGTCCTGCGCGCTATACATACACAAAGCTTCTTAAAGCTGATGACCTGTTGCTGGAATATGATGACGATAAGGAGTTTTATTTGTCCTCATCTGCAGCTGAAATGCAGCATGAAGATGCTACGGTTCTTATTGAGGAGTTCCTTAACAAACATCCCCAGAGTACCCGAACTAACAGGGCATGGCTACAATTAGGTCATTTATACTTCAAATCCAACAGGTATAAAAATGCTCTTGAATCATATAATAAAGTATCAACTGGTGATATGAATCAGGAGGAAAGAGCTGAGTTCACCTTTAAACGAGGGTATGCATTATTCAAAAATGACGACCTTGATAAGGCTGCAACTGCATTCTCCCAAATAAAGGACAAACAAACAAAATATACGGGCCCCGCAAATTATTATTATGCCCATATTATGTATTCCAAAGGCAATTATGAAACAGCATTGCGCGACTTTGAGAAGTTAAAGAATGACGAAACTTTTAAGAAAGTAGTTCCATATTATATCATCCAGATATACTACGTTCAGGGCCGATATGATGAGATGCTGGCTATGGCTGAACCTTACTTAAAAGGCAATAGTAACAAGAGGACTAATGAAATGCTCCGACTTGTGGCTGATGTACATTACCGCAAAGGTAATTTTAAAGAAGCCATTAAGTACATGGAGGAATACAGCAAACTGAACAGAAGTAAAATGACTCGTGAAGATCATTACATGCTGGCGTTTGCTTATTATTCAACCGGAGAGTATTCTAAAGCAATACCTGAATTTCAACAGGCAGCAACTGAAAATGACACTTTAACCCAGAATGCACTATACCATTTGGGCGATAGTTATCTTAAAACAGATCAGAAGAAATTTGCTTCAGGTGCATTCAGTTCTGCCTGGAAAGTCCCTGTTAAGAGTCCTTTAGCAGAAGAGGCACTTTTTAATTATGCCAAATTATCCGTTGAGCTATCAAACAATCCATATAATGAGGCCATCAAGGCACTTCAGCAGTACCTTAATGAATATCCTACATCAAAGCGCAGAGACGAAGCTTACACTTATCTCGCTAACCTTTATCTGGTTACCCGCAATTATGATGAAGCACTCTCATCACTTGAACTTGTAAAAAACAGGAACTCATCACAAAATACCATCTACCAGAAGATAACCTACTTCAGGGGAATAGAGTTGTTTAATAATCAGCAATATTTTGATGCAATAGCGCTCTTTAAAAAGTCACTTGAGAATAAGATTGATCCTAAGATCACACAAGGGGCGTTACTTTGGCAGGGTGAAGCTTATTACAGGCTAGGGCAGTATGAAGTAGCAAGAAATTACTACCGTGATTTTATTAATGTGGGTAAACAACATCCTGCCTATGATGCAGCACAATACAATCTAGCCTATTCATATTTCAAGCTGAAAGATTATCCTCAGGCTCAAAAATCATTTAATGCTTTTGTCAATAGTCGCCCGAGGGACCAACGCCTGCTAAATGATGCAAAACTCAGAATGGCCGATTCGTATTTAATGATGAAACAATACAAGGAAGCATCAAACCTGTATGAACAAGTAGGTGGTTCAAATGCCTCCGATGCTGACTATGCGCTCTATCAAAGATCAATTGCATCAGGCGTGGCTGGTGACAACAATCAAAAAATAAGCTCTTTACAGAAATTATTAAACGACTACCCCAAGTCGCCTTTTGCTGATGATGCCCGATTTGAAATTGGCAGAACATACCTGGCAATGCGAAAGAATAATGAGGCTATGGCTTCTTTCCAGAAAGTGGTTTCTGATTATCCCAGAAGTAGTTTGGTTAAAGATGCTCTATTAAATACCGGTTTGATTTATTACAATACCAATCGTGATCAGCAGGCGCTTGAAACCCTCAAAAAAGTAGTGAAAGATTACCCCTCAACCTCTGCTTCGCGCGAAGCATTGGTTGTTATTAAGACTATCTATGTAGATATGAACAAGGTGGATGAATATGTAAATTATGCTGAGGATATTCCTTTCGCCAATGTATCACGCTCTGAGCAGGATTCCTTAACGTTCATTGCTGCTGAAAACAATTACATGAGTGGCGACTGCAATAAGGCACTTCCTGGTTTAAATACTTATCTGCAAAAGTTTCCAAATGGCAGTTTTTCGTTAAATGCCCACTACTATAAAGCTGATTGTGAATCACGTTCAGGCAATAACAATGAAGCGCTTCGTAGCTACGAAGAAATCATGGCACGGCCACGAAACAATTACACTGAAAATGCTGCCCTCAAAGCGTCGTCTATATTATTTGGAATGAAGGAATATGAGCGCGCGCTGATGATGTACCAGAAGTTAGAAGAGAACGCTGAAAACAAGGCAAATATCACTGAAGCTATTGTTGGACAAATGCGGGCAAACTATGAAGTTGGCAACTATGCACAGGCTATTTCCTTTGCTCAACGGGTACTTGAACTTGACCAGATCACTACATCACTGGCTGCAGAAGCCCATCTATTAACAGGCAGGTCATCTAGCCTGCTGAAAAGGACTGAACAGGCAAGAACAGCATTTACCAAAACATTGGAATTATCACAGGGTGAACCTGGTGCTGAAGCATTATATTCCCTCGCACAGATAGCTTTTGATATGAGGGACTATACCACTGCTGAAAACAACGTTTTTAAATTATCTTCCGACTTTCCATCATATCAGTATTGGCTTGCAAGGGGTTTTATCCTTTTGTCAGACATATACGTTGTGCAGGGCAACACTTTCCAGGCTAAGCAAACACTCCAGAGCATTATAGATAATTATGAAGGAGATGAAATACGGCAAGAAGCAATTGATAAATTGAGAGTCATTGAGCAGTCTGAAAAGAGTGTTAAGCCTCGCAATCTTGACAATGAAGCCGAAGAGAGTATTATTATCAAATAAGGCAATTACAATTAGGAAAGGCCTCTACTAATATGACTTCTACCAATAAGACATCAACTAAAATGAAGAAATATAGCTCTATGCAATCACCAAGCCAGTCAATCAATACTTTAATTAAATCAGGAATATTTACAGTTATTGCCTTTTCAATGCTTTTGTGCACTTCGTCACTGGTTGCCCAGAATATTAATGAGGAAGTCACGGTAACTGCAGCCTATGAACCAACCATTCCTGATGCAAATAAAATTAACATTGAACCACCTGAAAGTGAAACTGAAGTTACCATTCCGGTGATGACCTATTCAAATAAGCCAAACCAAATGCTGGTATCACTGAAACCTGAGAACATTGCTGCAGTGAGGCTCTTGGGTGAACCGGTCAGTAAACTCTACCGAAATTATGTAAGGGCCGGAATGGGTACATATACAACGCCATTTATCGACCTTTATGCCAGTTCATTAAGATCTGAATCTTACGCCTTGGGACTTCATCTGAAACATATTTCATCGGCAGGTGATATTAAAGGTTACCCAAAAACCAATAACAGCCTCAACCAGGTTGATCTTTATGGTCAAAAGTTCTTTAGTCAGCATACTTTGTCTTCAGGTTTAGGCTTTCGCAGGAATGTTGTTCACCACTACGGATTTTTGGAAGAAGACTTTAATGAATTATCGTCACCACCTGCATTTACATGGACAGACGATGACTTGAAGCAGCGTTTTGTGCGGTTAAATGGGGACATTGGAATAAAATCGGCATATAAGGAAGATGATAAATTTAACCACTTCGCCAATGTGAATGCTAATTATATCAAAGACCTCTTTGGAACTTCTGAAACTGAAGTAGCTCTCAGTGCCGGTGGTGATAAGAGGTTTGAGTTGTTTGATTTTACTGATCACCAAACTATTGGTTTGCTTACTGATGTTATTTATACCAGATACATTGACAGCACATTAACCCAAAACAATACCCTTGTAACCTTAAGCCCATACATCAGCACATCAGTAAATGAATACAGTTTAAAGGCAGGTTTGAACATCAACTTCAAAATGGATACAGTATCAAAAGCTTACATGTTCCCATTTGTTGAAGGACAGCTTCGTATCATTGATGATGCTCTTGTTGTACATGCAGGAATAACCGGTAACATAAAAAGACAAAGTTTCAATGAATTAAGCGATATAAACCCATTCGTACAATCAGTTCTACCCCTCCAGTATACAAGGGAGAAGTTCACCTTCTATGCAGGTTTGCGTGCAAGGGCAGGCTCTAACATTGATTTCAGTGCATTAGTGCGCTCAAGCTCAGTTGCCAATGCATATTTCTTTGTAAATGATTATAGCCAGGTTCCATACAATAGGTTTACATTGGTTCACGACGAAGGTCAGGTATTTGAAGGAAGGTTTGAAGCCCAATATCATACCGCTGAGCGCATTAACGTGAAACTTTATGCAGAGTTTGAAACCTGGAGCCTTGATAACCTTGAACATCCATGGCATAGGCCTGCCCTGAAATTTGGACTTGATGGGCATTATCAAATACAAAACAAGATTATCGTAAGAGCCAATGTGGCGGCCAGAGGTAACCAGTATGCACGTATAGTAAATGCCTCAGATCAATATGCAGCAACTGAACTTGATGCTTTTGCTGACTTAAGTCTTGGAGTTGAGTATCGCTATACCAAGGTGTTATCAGGATTTATCAACTTTAACAACATAACCAATTCACAGTATTTCCTGTGGAACAATTACCCATCATACAAATTCAACCTCATGGGTGGTGTTGCTTATTCTTTTTAATCTACAGTGATGAATTGTGTTGTTTAGTTTTTAAACGTATATTTGCCGCAGCATTGGTCCAGTAAAATGGATAATTGGGAATGTCGTGTAATTCGGCAACAGTTCCCGCTGCTGTAAGTTCCTTAATAGGTTAGGCATCATGTCACTGTCATAAAAACTCCTGCCCGGGAGCGATGGGAAGGCGCCTTATCCGGAACAAGTCAGAAGACCAGCCAATGTATGATGGATTTTGTAGTCTACGGAGAATGGACAACAGGCCGGTTTCTTTCTATATCATTTGTTATATAGAAATCCAATCGCAACAATAAATCCATTGGTTTTTGTTAAACTGATAAATAATGTGGCAGGTGTTGTTGTATATCACAATTAATCTACAAAGGCTTTTTCAGAAGCCTGTAATCATTGGGTTATGGCAGCAACCCGTCAATAGCTTTTTGACTTTAAAATATACAACCGCAAGACGCTGTAACATAATTGCACTAATCTTTATTAGTCATACAGCACTCCCCTATCTCTCATTCGCACAGAATGACACAGTACAACTCAAAGAAGTTGATATATATGGTATAAAGCCCGAAATATCCACCAATTCCATAGTTCCCATTCAGCAATTGACAATTAAGGACCTTAATTCATTGCCGTCTTCAAGTGTTGCTGAAGCTATCCGTCAATTCTCAGGTGTGGTTATAAAGGATTTTGGTGGAGTTGGCGGACTTAAGACTGTTATGATTCAAAGCCTGGGCTCAAATCATACCTCGGTATTTATTGATGGGCATCCTGCAAGTGATGCAGCAACAGGGCAAATTGACATCGGCAGAATATCACTGCAGGATGTAAGTAACATTCAACTTTCAACCGGACAGCCACAGTTCGGACCTAAACCTGCACGGATGTATGCATCCGCTAGTATGTTGGATATAACTACAACCGAACCTGTTCTTAATGATAAGAAAGCGGCTCTTAAACTTTCATTGCGCGCAGGATCATTTGGCACTTACAACCCCGCAGCTAATATTGACTGGAAGCCAAAGAAAAATATCACTTCCGGTATAAGACTCAATCACTTCACTTCCAATGGCAAATTCCCTTATTTGGTGCATAATGGCAGCACTACCTCTGAATTAATAAGGAGTAACTCCGATGTGTCAACTACTGATGGCACTCTAAAAACAAACATCCTTTTTAACGATAGCAGTAGGCTAAAGATAAGGATGAGCTACTATCATTCTGAACGCGGATTACCAGGTGCAATTATTTTCTATAATTCCCACTCCCGCCAGAGATTACAGAATAACGATCTGAATGCTGCCCTAAACTATAGCAACAGGAGCAAAGCAAAAGTTGCCACGCTAACCAGTGCCGGATTCTCTTATTCCCGGTTGCTATACACTGACCCTGATTTCCAGAATCAGCATGGAGGATTAAAGAATGAGTACCGGCAACAGGAGTACTACATTTCTGAAGCTATAGCTTTCCGTGTAGTTAAAGATTTAAACATGTCAATAGCCTCCGACCTGATTTTCAATAAACTGAATACCAACGCCTATTCCATCGCAGAGCCTGAGCGATTAACTTCATTAACATCCATCACAATGAATTACCTCCTCAGGCAAACCGAGATTCAGGGTAATCTATTAATGACCGGAGCAATAGACAGGAAAATCAATACTAGCAATAAAAACCATTTCCGTTTATCACCGGCGTTCTCAGTATTACAGAACCTTACTGCAGATCATTCCATCAAGATAAGGGCTTCGTATAAGAACATATTCAGGATGCCCACCTTCAATGAGCTATACTACACATTATTAGGAAACCAAAACCTGAAGCCCGAGCAGGCATCACTCAGCAGTCTTGGTTTAATGGCAAGCAAGGCGTTTACTAAAACAATTGCCCTGAATTTCAGAGCTGATGGTTTTATAAACAGAGTAAATGATAAAATTATAGCACTCCCAACCCAAAACTTATTTGTGTGGAGCACTCAGAATATCGGCAAAGTAGATATCAAAGGAATGGAATTTTTCTCTAATGTGCACATCCTCATAAACCAAAATATGTCAATTGATGCAAGTGGAACCTATACTTATCAGGATGCACGAAACATTACCAATCGCAATGACGATAACTATGGGCATCAAATCGGATACATACCCTATGAAACTGCTGGAGGCATCGTAACAGTAAATTACGTTGATTATTCAATAGGAGTGAATACATTATTCAACGGATACAGGTATACCTCAGGTTATAACAATCCGGGAAACCGATTACCTTCCTGGACATCAACTGACCTTACTCTAGGCTGGCAGCACAAATATAACCACAGGGAATACAAGGTAAAACTTGAACTTACAAATATTTTTAATCACCAGTATGAAGTAGTCAGAGGCTATCCTATGACAGGCCGTGCATTCTATATCAACTTATTCGTCGCTTTATAAAGAAAAGCAGCCATGATCATTTAACAAAACCATAATAAAACACCAAAAACCACCAATTTAACACATCTATGAAAGCTTTCATCCATTTTCTCTCCGCGCTTTGCAGCTTAAAAAGTTCAGCTACTACCCTATCGTCATTTAGCAATATGATAGCAATTGCTCTCTCCGTAGCACTAATCTTCTCATCCTGTAAAAAAGAGCCTGATGATAATGATCCAGTTGTTAAACCTGAACCTCCAAAGAGCACTGCAATATATGTTTTGAATCAGGGATCATATAGTGGAAACAATGCAACCGTAACTATGTATGATCTTGAAACAGAAGTAATAACCCCTGATGTATTCAAAGCTGTTAATGAACGTGAACTTGGTGATACCGGTGCTGACCTCCTAATTTATGGCAGTAAAGCTTATATTATAACCAATGTATCAAGCCAGTTGGAGGTTGTGAATGCAACAACCTTCCAAAGCATAAAACAAATCAGCTTCAAGAAGGATGGCGTACCTCAGCAGCCTTCAGCTATCATCGGTAATGGTAGCTACATATATGTGGCAGCTTACGATGGAACCGTTACTGTAATTGACACTGCAACGCTCAATTCAGTGAAAGTTATTAATGTTGGCCTTAACCCTGATGCACTTTTGGCAGCACATGGCAGGATATGGGTATCAAATTCCGGTGGTTTGAATTTTCCTGATTATGATAACACAGTTTCAGTAATTGATCCTGTAACCCTGACTGAAGTTGAGAAAATTGAAGTTGGCACAAACCCATATACCTTGCAGGCTGATGCTTATGGCGATATCTATGTGATCACCCGCGGCAATTATGGCGATGTAAAAATGCGACTTAAGATAATTGATGCAGCATCAAAAACTGTAAAGCATACTTTTGATGATTTTGAAGCATACAGTTTCACCATAAAAGGCGACACTGCTTATGTTTACCACCATGATTATACATTATCAAAAAGCACTATCATGCTGATTAATGTAAAAACAGAAGAAATGATCACATCAAACTTTATAACAGACGGCACTGAATTCGAAGCAGTATATGGCATTGCGGTTGACCCGACATCAAATGATGTATACATCTGTGAAGCAAGAGGTAGCTTTCAAAACCAGGGAAAGGTACACCGCTTTGGTACTGATGGAAAACGCAAATATAGTTTCGATGCAGGTATTAATCCTGTTGGTGTAAGGTTTTTGCTGAAGTAAAGATTGATCACCTCACCCATTGTCACCTCACCCATTATCACCTCACCCCGACCCTCTCCTCAAGGAGAGGGAGCCCCTCGTGAAAAAGGAGAGGAAGCCTTTGTGATAGATTCCATCCCTCGTGCAGACGCCAGCATGGCGTCTCTACATTTGGTGGTGTTTCAGAGGCGATAATCAGTAACCCCAGGTTTACAATTTACTGAATGATAAATTTACCTGCAACCACCTGATTATTCCTGATATAGCTATAGCTGTACAATCCTGGTTTGTAGTTTTTTGTACTGATGGTTGTAACACCGGGTGAAAGAATAAGTCGTTCAATTCTTATACCTTTCATATCCGTTATGGTGATTTCAATGGGGGTGTTATTGATGTTTTCTATAGAAATGAAATCTGTTGCCGGATTAGGGTATGCATAAGCAACGCTGCTTTCAATACTTTCTTCAAGTGAAGCAGTCGGACAACTCCATGTGAGCTCATATCCTGCTCTGGTTGATTGCTCGTCTGACTTAAACCTTATAGTGAAAATGTTGGAGGAAGTGGTAATGATAAGTGAGTCTTTCTTTCCAAAGGTGATTACATGATTCTGATTAGTTTGCCCTTGATTGCTTGGTCTGTCAGTACCTTGTCCATTACTTCTTTGTCCATGAAAGTTTTTTACACCTGAAGGCAAATCATTTCCCGATAACGCTAGTAACAAGGTTGCTGCTACTGAACCGCCGTCATATATCCATAGTGAGTCATAACCCGTTTCCAGACTTAGTGAGTTGAACTCAAGAATAAGCGGACCTGTATGGTTGGTTTCAATGGTTTCAATGTATGCTTCGTTATTGTTGTAGTTCCATATCGGTCCGCCGGTATCATATAGTGTATCACTGCAGGCTTCAGCGGGCAGACCTGTAAATTTATTCTCTATCAGATCCCATAATTCCTCATGGCCGTAATCATATCCCAACGCCCAGATGCCTATTCCGGCAAGTGCACGGCGGTTCACGATATTATATTTATGCCCTAAACTTCGGGTGTTATCAAAGAAGCACTGACGCCATGTGCCACTCTGGTAGCTGTAATATGGGTTGTAACTTCTATAGTCCCAGTAGTAATTGTTGTAGGAGTAGTTGTTATTGCCACTTCCAACGATTTGCCGGTATGTAAGTGCTGTTCCGCTGCCTGTTGTTTGTGCAGGCAATGTATTGGATGCAACCGGCCAGTCTCTCCCATAATATGGCACGCCCATTAGAATCTTATCGGCACTGACTCCCTGACTCTGGTAGTAGGTAATTGATTTGCTTGTGCTGTAATTGAATGAGGATGTTAAAGGCCACAGACCTGCCACCGGACCAGCCAAAGAGCTTGAACCCCAGTAGTAATCGTAGGTCATGATCATAAACAGGTCGATCCACGGCACCAGTGCAGGCAGATCAAATGTGTTGTTCCAGTTAACTGCCGGAGTAGCAATGCTAAGCTCTGATCCCGGCAGCATGGTATGCAGTTGTGAAGAAAGCTGTTGAATGAAGGTTGTGAGGTTTTGACTTTGCGAAGATGGTACTGCCTCAAAATCAATATTAATACCATGTATTCCTCTCTGGTTCATAATTGAAACAAGGTTATCAATGAGCCTCTGTTGTGCGACTGAGTTACTGAAAAATGCAGAGTGCCCTGAGAAGAGCGTAACACACAAATGAACTTTCACACCCCTTGCAAGAGCTGTATCAATTACCGGATCAGTCATGAAATCGTGTAATGTGATAGCATTACCTGTCAACGGATCAACTTCATAGGAGAAGTAACAGAGATCACTTAACAAATCCCAGCGGTATGCTGTCCATTTAGTTCCTGTCCAGTAAGGATGATATCCGAAAACGCGTTTGCTTAGATTGCCTGCCTTTGTATTGTCTTGCTTCCCATTAATCAAAGGAATAGCATTGAGCATATCAACACTATCGTAAAAAGCAGGCGAGCGTTCTCCAAGTGACTTGAAGAACGCTGACTGCTCAGCATGTATTGAAATATGTGGCTGTTCCTGCGCTGAGGCTATACTGTAAAAGATTAAAATGCCAATCAATGAGGCCCAGAAGGTCCTCATCTGATAATAGTCATTTCATTTACCAGATGCCCTGCACCTGCATACTTATCAATTACAAATAGGCAATAACGAATATCGAGTGAAATGTTTCTGCACTGATCAGGATCATACATCAGGTCGCTCATTGTGCCTTCCCAGTTGCGATCGAAGTTGATACCAACCAAATGACCATCAGCATTAAGAACCGGACTCCCTGAATTACCACCGGTAGTGTGATTGCTTGCGATGAATGCCACCCTCATAGTCCCATCAGGAGCAGCATATTGTCCGTAGTCCTTGTCTTTGTAAAGTTCTTTAAGTCGTGGCTCAACAACATAATCGTAAACTCCCAAAGCATCCTTTTCCATAATACCATTGAGTGTGGTATAATGCCCATAGTTCACGGCATCCATTGGGGTATAACCATCCACCTTACCGTACGAAACCCTGAGTGTGGAGTTTGCATCAGGAAAAAATCTCTTGTTTGGCTGAAACTCCATCAAGGCTTGCATATAGAGGCGTTGCAGACTGTCGAGTCTAGCAGTAAGCACTCTTGTTATGGGCAGCACCTGTGATTGGTTGTATTCAGAAAATGAAAGTGCCAGATTATATAAAGGATCTTTTTCAATTTTCTTGTAGTCCCGGGCCTTAAACTCATTCAGTATCCTCCTTACATTATTTGAATCTGACAGGAAGGTTTTACCATAAATATTATCAGCCCACTCCTTATAACTCTTATATTTTTGATTACGGAGTGTTGCAGGTGTAAGATTTGTTGGTTGATTTGAAGCCCAATCATTTAACATAGCTGCAAAAACTTTCCTGTCAAGAGGCTCATGATAATTCTTAAAGAATCCTGACACTCCATCTTGTAATTGTTTTACTAAATTATTTATTTCATCGGCTGATGCATTTTGTTTACCGGCTTCAACTAGTTTTCTAAAACGCAATGCATAACCAATAGCTTCCACAGTTATACCTGCCTCCTGAACATAAGTTTCAGCCACACTATATGGTAGTAGTTGATTATATGTCTTTTCAAATTCTGCAATAAGTGAACTATACTTTTTGCTTCTTTCGCTATCAGCAAATGCCCAGGCTTTAAAATCTTCCTGAAGCTTCTCTTTCTTTCCAACTGCATCAAGCCGGTTAATTCCACGGCTCTCGCCTATCATCTTTTTCCAGAAATTGGCAACACCTGCATGCTTTGCTGAATACTGAATGCGCACCAGGTCACTTTGATTCATAAACTCATCAAAGATATCAAGCCTTTGTTGCCTTAGCCTTATAGCAGCCGGGTTCTTGTGGTTGCTGATCAGGTCAACTGCAAATGAAGGAAGGTATTCCTGTGTTCTGCCAGGGTATCCGAATACGAAAGTAAAGTCGTTCTCCTCCACTCCTTTCAGGGAAACCGGTAAATGATTCTTAGGCTTATACGGAACATTGTCAGGGGAATAATCTGCCGGTTCATTGTTCTTATTCACATAGATACGGAACAATGAAAAGTCGCCTGTGTGCCTTGGCCACATCCAGTTATCGGTATCACCGCCAAACTTACCAATGCTTGAAGGAGGCGCACCAACCAAACGAACATCATTAAAGGTTTCAGTGATAAACAGATAATACTGATTCCCATAATAGAAAGGACGCACCTTTGCACCGTAGGCTGTTCCTTTTATAGCTTCATCTTCAATGGTTTTAATATTGCTATTAATTAAATCAGCTCTTTCTTTCTCAGTAATACCGGGGTTTACACCATTAAGTGCGCGGGCAGTTACATCTTCCATTCGCACAAGCAAGGTAACTGACAAGCCCGGATTCACCAACTCCTGAGATTTATCCATTGCCCAGAAACCATTGGTCAAATAGTCGTTTTCAACAGAACTATGCCGTTGTATTTGCCCATAACCACAGTGATGGTTGGTGAGTATTAAACCCTGATCAGAGATAATCTCCGCAGTACATCCACGCCCAAAGAGGAGGATAGCATCTTTAAGGCTTGATTTATTGATACTGTATATATCTTCAGCTGAAATGCGCATTCCCATGCTGGTCATTTCGTCTTCATTTAACTGCTCAAGCAGCATTGGCAACCACATGCCCTCAACAGCGTAGCTTAGCCTGAAGCTGAGGAGCAATATAACTGAGAAAGTAACTATTCTTTTAATCATGGAAAACTATTTAGCGGCAATAACTTCAATTTCTATAAGGGCACCAAGAGGTAATTTTACCACTCCGTAAGCTGCACGTGCAGGATGATTCTCAGTGAAATATTGTCCGTAGACTTCATTCATTGCTCCGAAATTAACCATATCACTAAGAAGGCATGTACATTTAACAACATCACTATATGCATAACCTGCAGCTTCCAAGATTGCACCAATATTTTTCATTACGCGGTCGGTTTGTTCTTTTATACCACCCTCAACCACTTTACCTGTAGCCGGGTCAATTGGCACTTGTCCTGATATGTACAAAAATCCGTTCATTTCAATTGCCTGACTATAAGGTCCAATAGCCTTAGGTGCCTGTTCGGTAAAAATTACTTTTTTCATAATAATGTTCTTTACGTTTGATTTAATGATTCTGGTAATTTGGTTAATGATTGAGGCTCAAAATTAACAAATTAAAACCACTATAGTGACGGGTATGGCGAACTATTAGGATGAAATAATGTTAACTGTCTATTGTTTAATAACTTACAGAGAAAAAGGAGGACAGGTTATGATGGATAAGATCAAATCAATTGTCAGGGATTATTCAGGAGATGCCATTATTAATAATCCGGCCATTCCTAATGACAAAAATGAGAAAGCTATTGACACAACTGCTGCTTCATTGGTTGAGCATATTAAAGGAGAAGCATCAATGGGTAATGTGAATTCATTAATTGATATTTTCAGGAAAGATGACGATCCCGCACTCAACCCTTCGGTTAGCAGGGTTTCAACGGGAGTTGCAGGCGATCTTGTGAAGAAGCTGGGAATAGATAACGCGGCAGCTATGGGTGTTGTAAATAAAATCATTCCGCCTATAATCAACGCGATACGCTCAAAAGCCAAAGATCCAAATGATAAGGAATTTAATGTTCAAACGCTTATGAATTCATTTGGAAAGGGTGGAAACCTGATGGATTCAGTTAAAAATATGTTCGGCTAAAAATTAAAATGACCGCCTGTATTGTGAAGATTTTTATTTGAAATAATATCATAAGCGTTTCATAAGCGTCTTTTAAGCGTCTTATAAACGTCTTTTAACGCTTGTGTAGCGCTTATGTATTGTTTAAATATTGTTTATAATAAAAATGGATTTCAAATAGTGAACAACTCACTTTTTCCTGGGCAGGCTGAAAGAAAAGGTAGCACCTGCACCTTCAACGCTCTCGGCCCAAATGCGTCCACCATGTTTATTAAGAATACGCTCTACTATAGCAAGGCCTGCACCGGTACCCTGAAATTCTTTTTCAGAATGCAGACGTTGAAATGCAGTGAATAGTTTCTCTGCATACTGCATATTGAAACCTGCTCCATTATCTTTAATTGCATAAAAACTTGTGCCATCAAGCATATGGCCCTTAATTTCGATAATTGGTTTCTCTTTTTTAGAGCTAAACTTAACAGCATTTGATATTAGGTTGATCCATACCTGTTGTATTAGATTTGCATCACCCTCAGCGGCAGGAAGGTTCGAAAGCCTGAATTCAATATTGGAAAGATGCTCTTTATCACTTAACTCTGCAATAACGTTCTTTACCAGTAGATTCATATCCACTGTTGATTTCCTGATCTCTGATGTGCTGGCTTTAGAAAAAGATAAAAGGTCATCAATAAGAGTTCCCATCTTTAATGAGTTTGCCCTTATCCGGTCACACAATCTGGTGCCTTCTTCATCCAGTTTCCCTATATAATTGTCCTGTAGTATCATGGTCAATCCATTGATACCTCTTAAGGGGGCCCGAAGGTCGTGAGATACGGAATAGGCGAAAGCTTCAAGATCCTTATTCACAGCACTCAACTGGGCTGTTCTCTCTACGATGCGTTGTTCAAGTTCAGCATTAAGATCTTTTATATCTTTTTCAGCCTGTTTTCGTGCTGATATATCCCTGATGATCAAACTTGTTTTTTGATTATCATCAGCATCCAAAAAGATGGCAGATGAAACCTCCGCATCTACAAAACTTCCATCCTTTCTTATCAGCCTTAATTCACCAACAGCAACGCCATCTTTCGATCGTTTTTCTAAAAAGTCATCAAGCTTATTCTCAGAATTGTCTATTATATCCTTCCTGTATTTTTGCTTTAATTCCTCTTCAGTGTATCCGAGCATTTTACATGTTGCCTGATTTACTTCCAGAAGAACACCTTCAATATTTGATAGTATTAAAGCATCAAGGGAGTATTCAAAGAATGCTTTGTACTTCTGTTCACTTTCACTAAGAACCTTTTCAGCAAACTTACGTTCGGTAATATCCTGAAAAGCTCCTCTTATTTTGACAACTTTACCATCCTCAATTACAGGTTCTCCAAATGTATGTACCCACTTATGAGTTCCATCCCTGAGCACCATCTCCAGTTCAATATTATAGCCTTTTTTGTGGTTGATAGCCTCATTAATGGCATTAACTACTTTTTCTCTTGATTCTTCAGTGTAGAAACTTAATCCAACCTCAACATTGGTTTTATCACCGGGAACTAAGCCATGAATTCTGGCAACCTCATCAGTCCATGAACCCTCGCCTGTTTCGGGATTAAACTCCCATCCACCTATCTTGGCAATATTACCCATCTCCTTAAGCAGGAATTCCTGGTACTTAATTGCTTCAGCTGTTTTTCGTTTTGCAGTTATGTCCCTAAAGAATACAAGGTTGGCAAGCTTCCCTTCAAACTCAATTTGTTGTACTTTAACCTCAACCCAAATTTCATTATTATCAATGGTCAAGTACCGAAGTTCACCCAGGTCATCTGTTGATTTTTCACCCCTTGCAATCTTTTCAATTTCTTTTCTAATCTTCTCCCGGCATAATGGATGCACCAGGTCAAGCACATTTCTGCCAATCAATTCGTTTTGATTCTGAGCATTGAACAGTTTTACTGCAGTTGAATTGACATATACATATTTGTAATCCGACTCAATGATAATAGGCTCGGGTGCAGCTTCAACTATTAACCTGAAACGTTCTTCACTTTTGCGTAGATTTTGCTCCATACGGCGTTGTTCAGTAACATCAGTTGCCATCACATGCCTCGCAGCCCTTCCATTGAAAGTAAAAGGATAAGAAATTATATTGACAAGTATGATCTCACCATTCTTCCTGATATGATGCCAATCACCTGCATAACTAACAACGTCCCTGGTTTGCTCAATGTCTTTTTTTAATGCATCAACTTCATCAGATGGGCGTATATCTTTAGCCGTCATTTTTAGGAATTCTTCCCTTGAATAACCATAGTGCATTATGGCGGCATCATTTACTTCAAGGAATTCAAAAGTTTCCTGATCGAATATGTACATAGGGGTAGGATTGTACAAAAACATATGCTTGTAATTTCCTTCCTGCTGTGTAATTTTGTATATTGACATTCTACCAGTATTTATTCTGCTTATTAAATGTAAAAGTAAGCAAAATCAATCATTCCTTGAACAACAACATGATTAAATTGAAAGAGCATGCCGACCGCCATTCATAGGATTGTTAGTGCTCACAAGTTAATGATCAGTCACTTAACTCATATCAAATATTATACCATACATATTGCATATATCATACTAAGTTGATAACTGACGATAAATTATTTTATTTTGCTTTATATTTCTTCCCGGCATTATTGAGGTATTGGAGTAAAAAGCCATATAACTTTTTTACAACTGCCTTTTTTAACAAAGGGTAAGTTTTAATGTTTATGCTACTTAAAGAAATAGTACCTCAATAGTTGAAATTATTAAACTTTTATCATGCCCAACCGACTCATACATGAAACCAGCCCGTACCTGCTGCAACATGCCAATAATCCAGTAAATTGGTATCCTTATGGCAATGAAGCAATTGATGAGGCTAAAAGAAGAAATTGTCCTATTATCATTAGTATAGGTTATTCAGCCTGCCATTGGTGTCATGTTATGGAACATGAAAGTTTCAGTGTACTTGAAGTTGCTGAAGTAATGAACCGGTTGTTCGTGTGTGTGAAGGTTGATCGTGAAGAGCGGCCTGATGTTGACCAGATATATCTTAATGCCGTACAGTTGCTTCATGGACAAGGAGGTTGGCCGTTAAATTGTTTTGCATTACCTGATGGCAGACCATTTTGGGGTGGCACATATTTCAGACCTGAACAGTGGACAGATATTCTCAGGCAGTTGTCAGAAATGTACAATAACAATTATGAAGAAATACTGTTACAGGCCGAGCGAATACACAGTGGTATCAAGGGTATGGGTATAATAGATCCTCCGCCAACCGACAGCTCCATCAGCATTACGGCAGTTGAGGATGCCTATAATCAGCTTGCTCTTCGTTACGATAAATCACTTGGAGGAACTATAGGAGCACCAAAATTTCCGATGCCATCACTATGGCAGTTTGTACTTAACTATCATTTCATGTCCCAATCGCCAAAAGCACTTGCTCAATTGCGACTGACACTCGACAAGATGGCTATGGGAGGTATTTACGATCAGGTTGCAGGTGGGTTTGCACGTTACAGCACTGATACCGAATGGAAGGTCCCGCATTTTGAAAAAATGCTCTATGATAATGCACAACTAGCTGTGTTGTATGCTAATGTATTCAGGGCTACCGGAATCATTTACTATGTTGAGATTCTTAATGGCATACTCAATTTCATAACAACTGAACTCACCTCACCTGAGGGTGCCTTTTACGCTGCACTCGATGCCGACAGTGAAGGCAAAGAGGGACAGTTTTATATCTGGAAAAAGGAAGAAATCACTGAACTGCTAACTGAATATGCTGATTTACTTTCACGCTACTGGGGAATAGAAAAAGAAGGTCATTGGGAGGGACATCATAATATTCTGGTGCGCCCCAATACTGATGAGCAGTTTGCACTAATTGAGCATCTTAGCACCGAAGAGCTTAGGCAATTGGTAAAAATGTCGAAAAAAGTATTGCTGAATTACCGTAACCAAAGAGTGAGGCCAAACCTGGATGACAAAATCATTATATCATGGAATGCCATGATGATCAAAGGTTTTGTAGCGGGTACACTTGCCACTTCCAATGAAACATGGAAAGAGACAGCCCTCAAAGCTGCAATGTTCATTAATGATAATATGATATCAGCCGAGGGTAAAATAACAAGAACCTGGAAGGATGGAGAAGCCCGGATCAATGGTTTTCTCGACGATTACGCTTTCACCGCCGATGCATTCCTCTCTTTGTACCAGTTAACATTTGATGAATCATGGCTGCTCAGGGCAAAACAGCTTACTGACAATGCCATCAAAGAATTCTCACAAGAATCATCTCCCCTATTCTGGTTCATTTCGCAAAGTGATGACGACAATAATATAAATAAATTATCACGACTGTTAGAAACTACTGATGGGGTTGAGCCTTCAGGTAATTCAGTAATGGCATGGGTTATGCTGGCAATTGGTAATTATTTTGAAGACCAGACATATATTGACAGATCGAGGGATATGTGCAATTATATTCAGAAAAACATGGTTGCATACCCTGCCTATCATGCTCAGTGGGCATCTGTAACCGCAGCACATGTTAGTGGTATTAACCTGGTTACTATTACCGGTGAGAAAGCTGTTGACTATGCTTTGCAGCTTTTTCGTCATTACAACCCATTTTTATTACTTGCCGCAGCATACAATAAAAGCAGCATTCCTGTGTTTAAGAATAAGTTCAGGAGTGACCAAAGTACCATGATATATAAATGCCGAAATCACACCTGCGAGGCACCGGTTGAGAAAATTGAAGATCTTTCATTGTGATCACTTGTGCAGGATATTAGTTTAAGCTATTGCAGTATCTTTGCATGCAACCTTTGTATGCAACGCTAATCATTTATATATGCGGTTTATTACCCTGCTCTTAATTATTTCAGCATATATCCCATTTTCCTTTGCACAGGACCCTGAGGGTAGAGAAGAGACTCCTGTAACAAACACAAATGTTAATACCACTGTTAATAGCAATGGAGATAAGAACTTCATTCAATCACCTGATACAGCATCAATATTCTTTACTCAGCTAAATGACAGGTGGCCCGGTGAAAAGATAATCAGGCTTAATGATACAGTTTTAAACGGATTTAACTATTATCTTCCTACAGAAAGTGCTACATCACTTTACGGTTTAACCGGTAATGCGGGGCTTGCATATCGTTCAATGGTTTTTTCACTGCCTGAGTATTCAGGTTTCAGGTTCACACCGTTTGATTACACCTTGTATAAATTCATAAACAGAAATATAAAATACTATCAAACCACAGGCCCTTATACCAATATCTTTTATTCTACAGGCCCAGGTAAAGAACAATTATTCAGGTTCACACATTCCCAGAATATTGCAGGCGGATTAACGCTGGGACTCGATGTTGACCTGGTTAACTCTTTAGGACTCTATCAAAGGCAAAAGTCGGATGACATGTCATTTGCAGGTACCGCTCAATATGTGAATGAGAAAGAGAATTATGTGGTACTTGGCAATTATCATAGCAGTAGGATACGATGGCGAGAGAACGGCGGTGTACGCAGGATATCGCTCTTTGCTAATAACACTGAAACCGATAGGAAACGAATACCCATTTACCTGAAGAATGCTGACAACTTCACGAAAGAGAGCGGTTTTCAGGCACGGCAGTTCTATTACTTTGGCAAAGTGAGGAGAAACCCGGTTACTGATAGCCTTAGATCTGACACAATTGGCCCTAAAAGACTTCACAGGTATTATAACCCTGAAAGAAGCAACTTTATCAGGCACACTATCAGCTATTCCCGAAATGCCCACAGGTATACTGATAATGATCCTGAAGAAGGTTTTTACCGTCAAATACTTATTGATTCAGTTAAAACTGTTGATTCGGTGTATTACCATGAATTGTCAAACGACCTGTCATTTGAGGCCGGCGTAGGCAGAGCACGGGGATCTTCAAAAGCAGTACTGATCAGAGCAGGAGTTGAACATATATCAGGTACATACAGAAATGATACGATCAAACGCAACTTCAACAGGCTTACACCATATGGTTATCTGGCTGCAAATGCCTTTGGATTGGCGAAAGCAGAAGGTATGATATGGGCAACTACCGGAAGCCCTTTTAATGGTGATAAAGGCATAAGCGGATTATTGACCTTGCCTGGTTATGACAATTCTGATAATTGGGGGAACCTGAAAGCAAGTGCATCTCTGACTATTGAGCAGCCTTTCTATCTTTATCAGTATCACTACTCAAACCATTTCAGTTGGGACAATGCTTTCGGGCAACAAACAACACTAAGCTTCAAGGCATCATATGAGCACAGGGTTCTTAAAGCAGGATTCAATGTTACTAATATCACTGATTATGTGTATCTTGATACATTGTCACATCCTATAAAGGAGCAAGGATCAGTGGCTGTTACTCAGATTTGGGCATTTGCTGACTTAAAATGGCGACATTTTGAATCACAGCTTTACGGAGTAGTCCAGAATTCATCTAAACAAGGAGTGATAAACCTGCCCCAGTTTGCAGGACGTGCATCATTATATTACTCACGCGCATTGTTTAAAAGGGCACTCTATCTTCAGGGAGGCTTTGCCGTAATGTTTAACACTCCATTCTATGAGGATGCATATATGCCTGCCCTCAGAGCATTTCATGTTCAGAACTCAATTCAAACCGGGGGATATCCCTATGTTGACGCCTTCATCAACATAAGGGTTAAGAGGGCCCGAATGTTCCTGATGATGAAACACCTGAATGCAGGCATGATGGATTACGATTATATCATGATACCAGGTTACCCAATGCCCGACAGAGGTTTGCGATTTGGCATATCGTGGGCATTTTACGACTAGTATAAGATTTATTTGATAGTATACCTGATAGAAAGTGCTAAACCATCAGCCCACCATCTGTATCCACCAAAGTTAATGGCCGGTTTCCAGTCCAGACCAACGTTAAAAGGCACTTCAGCAAACGTGTATTCCAATCCTGCAATAAAATCAACTCCAATAACGGTGAAATAATGATCATAAGGTCCATCATCATACTTGTAATATTTCCAGTATGAGTCGGGATCAACAGAGCTTATATGTCCGCCTATCCCCAGGAAGTAATCAAGTCCGGCAGCACCGTTGATGGGTCTTTGCCATTCATACAGTCCGGTTACAGTGAAACCTCGCCACCTGAAAGAGGCAATGCCCTCAATTGCATTTGATGGTGATACAAAATGTTTTACAGTAATACCATTAAATGGCCCTAAACGAGCACCCAATCCGGTCCGGTAATTCTGTGCCTCAGCCACGAAGCTGAATGTTCCTATCATTAAGATAAGAAGGAATAACTTTTTCATGTCAATATTTAGTTTGGTTAACTATTTACCACATCAACAACTGATGTGCCAAAGTGATTTAAACTAACAGAAAGAGCCGGCATGCACCCGCTCTTTTGTGTATATGTATACATTGCTATGACCTTCCTGTAACTACAGTATCTTCTTTACGTATCAACAGCGATTCTTGCTGTTACTACAGTAAATTCTTACTTTAATTACACGTCAATTTTTGCGTATTTAGCATTTGCCTCAATAAACTCACGCCTTGGAGGTACTTCATCGCCCATAAGCATCGAGAAAATACGATCAGCTTCTGTTCCATTGTCAATAGTGACCTGACGCAGTGTGCGGAATTCAGGGTTCATGGTAGTAAGCCAGAGTTGTTCAGCATTCATTTCACCAAGACCTTTATAGCGTTGAATATGAACGTTACTCTCTTTACCATTAGATAGTTCGGCAACCGTTCTTACCCTCTCTTCCTCAGTCCAGCAATACCTTTCAGTATTACCTCTCTTTAACAGATATAACGGAGGGGTTGCTATGTACACGTAGCCATTCTCTATCAACTCCTTCATATACCTGAAGAAGAATGTAAGAATAAGTGTCGCAATGTGACTACCGTCAACATCGGCATCAGTCATAATAACTACCTTATGATACCTAAGCTTTGCCAGGTTAAGTGCCTTACTGTCGTCTTCAGTGCCGATGCTTACTCCCAGGGCCGTAAAAATATTTTTTATTTCCTCACTGTCGAAAATTTTATGCTGCATAGCTTTCTCCACATTGAGGATTTTTCCCCTCAATGGAAGTATAGCCTGGAACTTTCTGTCGCGACCCTGCTTAGCAGTACCACCCGCTGAATCACCCTCCACCAGGTATATTTCACATTTTTCGGGATCACGTTCCTGGCAGTCGGCCAGTTTACCGGGTAAACCTGAACCTGTGAGTACATTCTTACGTTGCACCAGTTCACGCGCTTTACGAGCAGCATGACGGGCAGTAGCAGCAAGTATAACCTTATTAACAATGGTGCGTGCTTCCTTAGGATGTTCTTCAAGGTAGTAATTGAGTAATTCAGAAACCAGCGTATCCACGGCACCCATTACTTCGTTGTTACCCAACTTGGTTTTGGTTTGTCCTTCAAACTGAGGCTCCTGCACCTTCACAGAGATAATAGCTGTAAGCCCTTCACGGAAGTCATCACCACTGATATCAAACTTGAGGTTCTTAAGCATCCCTGATTTATCAGCATATGACTTCAGTGTGCGGGTTAATGCCCTTCTGAAGCCTGCCAGGTGGGTACCACCTTCATGTGTGTTGATATTATTCACATACGAGTGAATGTTCTCACTGAATGATGTGTTGTACTGCATTGACAGTTCAACGGGTATTTCATTCCTCTCCCCCTCAATATAAATAGGCTCAGGCATCAGCTTTTCACGCATGCCATCGAGGTATTCAATAAAATCAAGCAATCCTTTTTCGGAGTAGAAAGTGTGGATGGAAGAAACACCTTCTTCCTCCATAGCGCGCTCGTCAGTGATAGAAAGCCTGATCCCCTTGTTCAGGAAGGCTAGCTCCCTGATACGTGATTTCAGAATCTCCACATCATAAACCAGGGTAGTAAAGATATTATCATCAGGCCTGAAATGTACTATTGTACCGGTGCGGTCAGTCTCACCTACTACCCTTACCGGATAAAGTGGCTTTCCAATATGATACTCCTGTTCAAATATCTTTCCTTCACGGTGAACCGTAACCTTAAGCATGGTAGAAAGCGCGTTTACACAGGATACCCCTACACCGTGCAAACCGCCTGATACCTTATACGATCCCTTATCAAACTTACCACCAGCATGCAATACGGTCATTACAACCTCAAGTGCCGATTTCTTCTCCTTTTCATGATAATCGGTGGGAATACCACGGCCGTTATCACTTACCGTAATTGAATTGTCTTTATGGATGTATACTTCAATATTATCGCAGTATCCTGCCAGAGCCTCATCAATTGAATTGTCAATAACTTCATACACCAGGTGATGTAAACCACGTTCACTTATATCACCAATATACATGGCAGGACGCTTACGTACCGCCTCAAGACCCTCGAGTACCTGAATATTCTCAGCTGTATAATTACCGTTGCTGTTTCCGTTTGCAGGACTAGAATTCTTTACTCCAGCGTCTTTGTTTAAATCGCTCATATTCAATAATATAGTAAATTTTAGTAGATTAGCAAAGTTACTATTTTTATCGATAGCTTTTACATAAATTAAGAATAAAAAGGCACAAAAAAATACCTCCGGAAACTATGACTTGAAGTGCAGTACTACTTCCTTGACTCAATCATGATTTCAAGCATCCTGATAGCAGCATCAGGAATAATAGTACCAGGTCCGAATATAGCCATTGCGCCTGCCTTATAAAGGAAATCATAATCCTGTGGCGGTATTACACCACCAACAATCACCATGATATCTTCGCGACCAAGTTTCTTAAGCTCTTCAATTACCTGTGGCACCAATGTTTTGTGACCCGCTGCCAAACTGGATACGCCAAGTACATGCACATCATTTTCTACGGCCTGCCTTGCTGCTTCTGCCGGTGTTTGGAACAGTGGTCCGATGTCTACATCAAAACCTATGTCGGCATAGCCTGTTGCCACTACCTTAGCTCCACGGTCGTGACCATCCTGCCCCATTTTGGCGATCATAATACGAGGGCGTCGACCTTCGAGCTCTGCAAACTTGTCGGCCAGTTCACTGGCTTTCTTAAAGCTGCTGTCGTCCTGCGACTCTGAGGAGTATACTCCTGAAATTGAACGTATCACTGCTTTGTACCTCCCATAAACTTTTTCTAGTGCCATTGATATTTCACCTAACGAGGCCCTCTTGCGTGCAGCATCTATGGCCAGGGCAAGCAGATTGCCTTCGCCTGATTCAGCGGCACTTGTTAATGCATCAAGCGACTGCTGAACTTCTTCGTTGTTACGGTTAGCTTTGAGTACGGCTAAACGTCGCAACTGGGCTTCCCTAACAGCGGTATTATCAACTTCGAGCGTTTCAATTGGATCTTCCTTAGCAAGCCTGTATTTGTTCACACCTACAATGGTATCCCTGCCTGAGTCAATGCGTGCCTGCTTACGTGCTGCAGCCTCTTCAATGCGCATTTTTGGAATGCCGGTTTCAATAGCTTTAGCCATACCACCAAGAGCTTCAACTTCTTCAATGAGTTTCCATGCCTTATGCGCTATCTCTTGTGTCAATGATTCCACGTAATAAGAACCTGCCCATGGGTCAACCACTTTGGTAATATTTGTTTCTTCCTGCAGGTATATCTGCGTGTTCCGGGCAATACGTGCGGAGAAATCAGTTGGCAATGCTATCGCTTCATCAAGCGCATTGGTGTGCAGACTTTGTGTATGACCGAGTGCTGCAGCCAGTGCCTCCACAGCAGTACGTGTTACATTATTGAATGGATCCTGTTCTGTAAGACTCCAGCCTGATGTTTGGCAATGTGTACGCAAGGCCATCGATTTATCGTCCTTCGGATTGAACTGCTTCACTATCTTGGCCCACAGAAGCCTTGCTGCACGCATCTTGGCGATTTCCATGAAGTGGTTCATACCTACTCCCCAGAAGAATGAAAGCCGGGGTGCAAAGGCGTCAACCGGAATGCCTGCATGAATACCTGTCCTGATATATTCTAAGCCGTCGGCAAGTGTGTACGCAAGTTCAATATCAGCAGTAGCACCTGCTTCCTGCATGTGATAACCACTAATGGATATGGAGTTGAACTTCTTCATGTTCCTTGAAGTGAATTCAAAGATATCGGCTATGATGCGCATACTCGGTGCCGGAGGATAGATGTATGTGTTCCTTACCATGAACTCCTTAAGAATGTCATTTTGTATGGTACCACTGAGTTTGTCCATTGAAACGCCCTGTTCTTCGGCAGCAACTATGTAAAAGGCGAGTACGGGAAGTACTGCACCATTCATGGTCATTGAAACCGACATTTTATCGAGGGGAATTTGGTCAAACAGTATCTTCATATCAAGGATAGAATCAATGGCCACCCCTGCCTTACCAACATCACCTACTACCCGTTCATGGTCAGAGTCGTATCCCCTGTGAGTTGCCAGGTCAAAAGCTACTGATAATCCCATTTGCCCTGCAGCAAGGTTACGGCGGTAAAAGGCATTCGACTCTTCGGCAGTTGAGAAACCTGCGTATTGCCTTATAGTCCATGGTTTCATTACATACATGGTGCTGTAGGGCCCACGGAGGAATGGCACTATACCCGCTGCATAATTAAGGTGCTCCATGTTGGCAAGGTCAGCCTCAGTATACACAGGCTTTACAGGAATCTGTTCAGTAGTCATCCACTCAGTACTCTGCTGTGCCGCCGTGTTTTTTTCATTGACTGATTGACTTTCTAAAGTCATTTCTTTGTCAACTGACCGGCTTGCTCCAGTATTATCTTTGGCGACTGAATGATATTCACCAGTCAGCACTTTTATATTTTTAAAATCGGGACGCATAGTTTATCTTTCTAAAGCATCACTTCCAGTTTTTGCTGGAAGCCATACAGTGTTGTTAATAAATTGCTTTTAACATGAATGAATTCATCCACACCTGCAGCCTTCAGGCTATCAGTAATATCCTTTGGAAAGCCGGCAACAACTACGATCACATCAGGTTTCAAGGCTTTAATTGAACTAGTGATATCGGCTGCTGATTCAGCATATTCCTCATCTGAGCTGCAAATCACTACTATTTCTGCGCCACTGTCAACAGCTGCCCTTATTCCTTCGTCAGTTGAACTAAAGCCGGCGTTGTCAAGTATACGATACCCTGCAACACCAAAGAAGCTTGAACTAAAAGCAGCTCTTGCTTTACGCATAGCAGGGTTTCCATATGTAAGCATAAATACAGCCGGGCGTTTGTTACCTTCATTTTCCCATATTTCTGTTGCCAGCCTCAGGTCCTCAAACTCATCAGCACCCCTTGATGTTTCAATAGTCTTATACTGCGGCTTCCTGAAAGGAATACCTGCAGTTTCGTCATGATCTTCTATTTCATAATCATCTATATCATCTTCCCCCATATAGTCCTCTGCATCTTCAGTACCTGGTTCCATCTGTATCTTTTCAAGCATACGCTCATTAAGATTGGGGTGCTGGTTGGTGCCAAGCACCAGTGTACGCCTGTTGGCAATGTCATCTTTCTTCTTTTTGGCTGAAGCAGCAATTTCATCCTGTACGAAACCTTCCTTTATAGCAGCAAGCATTCCGCCTTTCTCTTCAACCTGCATGAATAATTTCCAGGCAGCCTCAGCTAGTGAAGCCGTTAGATTATCAATGTAATAGGAACCTGCAGCAGGATCAATTACCTTGTCAAGATTCGACTCTTCCTTCAGAATTATCTGTTGGTTACGTGCCATTCTCAGCGACAGATCATCAGGTTCCTGATAGTTCATATCAAATGGAAGCACTGTGATAATATCAGCATTACCAAGAGCTGCCGACATAGCTTCAGTAGTAGTACGAAGCATGTTAACAAAAGGATCGTATATCGACTTGTTCCAGCTTGAGGTAAGCGAATGGATATACATTTTCTGCGACTCTTGCGATGCAGGTTTATAGGCATTTACAATCTGAGCCCATAAAAGTCGTGCTGCACGCAACTTGGCTATTTCCATGAAATAGTTTGATCCTGTGGCAAAGTGGAAAGTCATCTTTGAGGCCACTTCATCGGCAGTGAAACCTTTTGTGGTATACCAGGCAAGGTATTCATTACCTGAGGCCAGCGCAAATGCCAACTCCTGTACTAAGGTTGAACCGGCATTGTGGAAATACTGACCGTTAACACTCAGCACTTTAAACTCTTTAAGTGAACGTGCTGCATCCTTAAGCAACTGGGCACCTTCAAGTAAATCGCCATCCTCTGAATTGTAGAAATTGCCATTAAGCAATAAATAACTTAGCGGATCAAAGTCAAATACTCCTTTAATCGTTGCACTGTCATAGCCTGAAGAGATCAAACTCTCATCAAGGTTAAGCAAAAGGTTTTCGTATGAAGGGGCACTGTTGAACAGCAATGTTACCTTATCAAGTTCAATGCCGTCAAGCAATGCGGTCATATCCTTTGCGGTATTTACCTCTGAAACATTTAAAAGCACCGCATCAGCGCCACGACGGGTTGCATCCTTTGCAAGGTAATTTGCTTTTACAATATCTGAAGTTTCAACATCCTGGGCAATGAGCCATTGGTTGTTTACATTATTAGTTCCCCGTACATAAGGATATTGCCCTGGCAGTGAAGCAAACATCTGCTTTATATTCTGAAGATCTTCAGCACGATAATAGGGCTTTACGCTTATTCCTTCCGCAGTTTTCCATACCAGTTTCTTTTCGTAGTCAGCGCCCTTAAGGTCCTGTTGTATCCTCTCTTCCCACTGCTCCCTGGTTACAGGTGGGAATTCTGAAAATAAACCTTTTGGCTTTTTGTCGTTTTCCATATTGTCCATTGAGGGTATATATGTTTGTTTTATTAACTTTGGCAATGTCTGTTGGCTTTTAAAGCAGAGTATCTAACACCTTGGTAGTGGTAGCCTGTTTGTTTTGAAAAAACCGGTGCAAAGGTACAGGTTTTTAAACAATGTGCTCTATTTTAGCTTATAATGTATCTTAAAATGTTACATGTAAATACCTGCATATATAGGGAATTTGTTTAACTTTACTATACTAAACATCTTATAAAGGCTAACTGACAATGGAAAATCAAAGTGTAAATTTCAATCAACAGATGAAAGCAGCAATAACAGGGGCATCGGGCTTTATAGGAGGACGCCTGAAGCAACACCTTGAATCAGCAGGGTGGAAAGTGATTTCCCTTTCGCGGCAGGATTTGCAGGAGGACGACAACATACTCAGCTCTATGATTGAGGGCTGTGATGTGCTTATCAATTTGGCCGGTGCACCTATCATTGCCCGGCACACTGATGCTTACAGAAAAGAAATTTACGAGTCGAGGGTTAACACAACCCTTAAACTTGTGAGTGCCCTCATCATTGCCCACCACCCACCAAAGCACTTTATCTCGGCATCAGCAGTAGGCATTTATTCGGGCAAAGGCACACATACAGAAACCTCCACTGATTATGCTGATGATTTCATGGCAAACGTATGCAGTAACTGGGAGCAGGCAGCAATGCAGGCATCGCCTTGCGCAGTTATCACTATTACCCGGCTCGGCATAGTGCTCGATGAAAAACAAGGCGCACTTCCCACTATGATGATACCCTTTAAACTTGGTGTGGGCGGTAAGATTGCATCAGGCGGACAAATGTTCTCGTGGATTCACATTGATGACCTTATCAGCGCATTCATGCATGTAATTGATGCTAAGAAAAGCGGTATTTATAACTTCACCTCACCCGGTTACCTCTCCAATGCCGACTTTACTAAAGTGCTGGCTGATGCGCTCAACAGACCGTCGTTTTTCACCGTACCCGAAGCTGCACTTAAGCTTTTATATGGTGGTGGTTCAAAAGCATTGACTTCAGGCCAGGCAGTTTTTCCGGAGCGCTTACTGAATGAGGGGTTTAAATTTAAGTACCCTGTTATAGAGAATGCGTTAAAAGATATATTGAAAGAGAAATAAAGCTGAAGCATGAAGTGATCAACTCTGTCTTTACAAGCGGAGATTGGAAACCGACAGAGTTATTGCATTGAGCATCCATACCAATCAACATTTTCAGTAATTTGGCTCTCTCTTTTCAGAAACTACCTATTTTAAACCACATTAAGATTTAAACCTCATTAAGATGAAATTATTCAGTCGTTTTTTAGCTTTTGCTATAGCACTATGCTTTATGCCGGCGGCGTTCGCATTGGACGATGCCCGTTTGCTTCGTTTCCCTGATATTAATAAGGACCTTGTTGCCTTTGTTTACGCAGGTGACATATGGACAGTTGAAGCTACCGGTGGAAATGCCCGGAGGTTGACTTCACATGAAGGCCTTGAACTTTTCCCAAAGATATCCCCTGACGGCAAATGGATCGCTTTTTCAGGTGAATACTCCGGCACACGTCAGGTGTTTGTTATTCCTTCAACAGGCGGAACACCAAAGCAACTTACTTTCTATAACTCAGTTGGAGTAATGCCTCCACGAGGTGGCTGGGATAATGTGGTACTCGACTGGACACCCGACAGCAAACAGGTATTATTCAGAGGCAACCGTACACACCTTGGTGAGCGCAATGGTAAATACTTCCTCGTTAGCATTGATGGTGGACTTGAAACACCACTTGAAATAGTGAACGGTGGTTTTGCTGCCCTGTCGCCCGATGCATCCAAAATATGCTTTACCCCTGTTGACCGTGAATTCCGCACCTGGAAACGCTACAAAGGAGGCCGTGCCACTGACCTTTGGATCTACGATCTTAAGAACCACAGCTCTGATCAGATAACCAACTTTACCGGTGCAGATCAATGGCCCGTATGGTTTGGCAATAACATCTTCTATGCATCTGATAAAGACCTTAAACTCAATATCTATAAATACGACATCGCAACAAGGCAGGCAGAACAGGTGACCTTCCATAAAGACTTTGACGTAATGTGGCCTTCGGGTGAAAACGGTCAGCTTGTGTATGAGAATGGCGGATACCTTTATAAGCTGAACCTGAATACAGGATCCAATGAAAAGCTTGTGGTGAATATCAACTTCGATAATCCAAACCTCATTCCTTATTATAAAAACGTTAAGGAACACATTGGCAGCTTCGATATATCACCTACCGGAAAGAGAGCTATATTTGATGCCCGTGGTGATATCTTCTCTGTACCTGCTGAGCATGGTGAAATAGAAAATCTCACAAACTCACAGGGCGTCAGGGAGCTTTACCCTTCATGGTCGCCCGACGGAAAATACATATCCTACGTATCTGATGCATCCGGCGAATATGAAATCTACCTGTTGGAAAATAAGAAAGGTGCCGAACCAAAACAACTCTCTTCAGGCTCCAAAGCATGGAAGTATATGCCTGTATGGTCGCCCGATAGCAAATACATTGCTTTTTCCGATCGCAATATGAAACTATGGCTTATTGATGTAGCAACAGGAAAACAGCGTGAAGTCAATACTGCTACCATGAACGAGATCAGGGATTATATATTTTCACCCGACTCCCGCTGGATCACTTACACCCGTGAAGGTAATAACGGGCTCTCAGCCATCTGGGTTTACAATCTTGAAACATCAAAGAATACACAGTTAACCGACAATACTTTCAACGATTGGTCGCCCGTATTCTCACGCGATGGTAAGTACCTTTTCTTTGCATCCGACCGCGACTTTAACCTCCAGTTCTCCAGTTTTGAGTTTGATTATCTGTACACCAAAGCAACCCGACTTTATGCAATGGTGCTAAGCAAGGATGGGCCCGCATTGGTAAAAAAGAAAGTTGATGTTGAACCTGCAGGTGATCCTGCTGAACCTGAAGTAACAGCTTCATCTGACAAATCAAATCAGGACAACAAAAAGAACGATAGCAAAAACGGTAAAACCGATGCTGCCAAACCTGTTAAAAAAGAACCTGTTAAAGTGGCTATTGACTTTGAGAATATAAATCATCGCATAGCAGTCTTACCTGTGGAAGCGGGCGACTACCAGAATCTTATGACTGCTGATGGGGGGCTGGTATATTCATCCGACAATAAATTGATGTTTTATAACCTGGAAGAAGAAAAGTCAGTTGAGATACTAGACAAAGCAGGCAATGCCAGCGTCAGTGCTGATGGTAAAATGCTGATTTACAAGAGTGGTCAGGATTACGGAATAGTGAAAGTAAAGGAAGGACAAAAAGCAGGGGCCGGAAAACTAAACCTTGATAATCTGGAAATGAAGATTGACCCCCGTAAAGAATGGAATCAGATATATACTGATGCGTGGCGAATATTCCGCGACTTCTTCTACGTGAACAACCTTCATGGTGTTGATTGGGTGGAAATTAAAGAACGTTATAGTCCAATGCTTCCTTCAGTGGCACACCGTGCTGATCTCGATTATGTATTATCAGAAATTGTAGCTGAAAGCAACACCGGTCATGCCTATGTTGACTGGGGCGATCTTAATAAAGTTAAACGCGTTGAAGGCGGACTACTAGGTGCAGAGATCATTGTTGACGAAAAAGCAGGCATGTACAAGATAGGAACCATTTACGACAGTGAGAACTGGAACAAATCACGCCGTTCACCACTTCGGGATATTGGTGTAAATGTTAACGAGGGTGATTATATTTTAAGCATTAACGGCAGGAAATTAACACTCAATGACAACCCATATGAGTTCCTCGAAAACAGTATTAACCGCAACATCGAACTTGAAGTAAACAGTAAGGCTGATGCAAAAGGATCGAGAATTGAAACCATAAAACCCATAAACAGCGAACATGAACTTATGTACCTGCATTGGGTAAATGAACGCAGAGCATTGGTTGATAAGCTCTCAGGCGGACGCATCGGATACATACACGTGCCAAACACTGCTGTGGAAGGTAACCGTGAACTCTACCGTGGAATGTACACATACCATGACAAAGAAGCGCTGATCATTGACGACAGGTACAACGGTGGTGGTTTTATCCCCGACCGTATGGCTGATCTGCTTGACCGCCGCACACTAAGCTACTGGCATCGCAATGGTCTGCAACCGGGCAAAGCACCGGGTGTTGCTCATGATGGTCCCAAAGCAATGCTCATAAACGGTTACTCCTCTTCAGGTGGGGATGCCTTCCCTTATTACTTCAAGAAACTGGGATTAGGCAAACTTATTGGCACAAGAACCTGGGGCGGACTGGTAGGTATATCGCGCAATGCAGGACTGGTTGATGGTGGTTACATAGCTGTTCCACGCTTCGGTATCTTTGATGAAAACGAACAATGGATCATAGAAGGCATCGGCGTTTACCCTGATATTGAAGTAGTTGACCGCCCTGAGCAATTAGCAACCGGCAAAGATGCAGTCATTGAAAGAGCTGTGCAGGAACTATTGCAGGAGCTCAAGGATAAACCTGTAAGAAAAGTAAATTCACCTGTGCCTCCTAACAGGAGTCAGTGGATTGAGTATGATATTAAGTAGTGTAGAAACTGAAAAAGAGTAGTGAGTAGTGAGTAGTGAGTAGTGAGGGAAACGCTATGCTGGCGTCTGAAGGACAAGACGTAAACATTTAGTCTCAACATTGGATGGTTTTTAACAGAATATGTTGATAGGTAAAAAAGGGCAGAAATCTGCCCTTTTTTACTTGGAAAAATGTAAAGTATACTTTACATTTGCTTCTTCATTTAAACTAACTAAAAATGGATAATTACACCCTCATGCCACTGTATGGTCATAAATTTAAACCGGTTGGTCTGATATTTATCATTATTTCATTCTCTCTCTTCTTCTTTACTGATAAGATTTGTCAGTTAGCACTGTTTCATAACTTTTCAAAAACTGATTGCATTACTTTGCTAATGTGTCTGATAGTTATTGGTTTGTATTTTATTGCTTTCAGCAAAGAGAAGTATGAAGATGAACGGACTTCCCTGATCCGTGACAAAACCTTCAGAGTGTCATTCGTAACCGTTGTTTCAGCGCTTATTGCAGTTACACTTACTCAAATGGTTTTTTTGAGTGACTTTTCAGGTGATAAATTAATCACAATATCAAAAGTGCACCAACTTTTCATGTTTTTAGCTATTCTCAGCTTGCTTACCCATCTCATCATATTCTACTATCGCCTTTTCACTAATTCCGATACCTCTTCTTATGATTTTACAGTAATGGAAAACATCAGAAACAATAAATTGCTGTATGCTTTCTTTGCTATATTATATCTGGCAGGAATCATAGCCCTGATCGTTTTATGAGGAATATTATCAGGGAAGTACGTGATAAAAAAGGCCTTTCACAAACCGAAGTTGCTGAGGCTGTTAAAGTTTCAAGGCAAACAATCCATTCTATTGAAACCGGCAAATTCATACCCAGTACTGTTTTGGCTTTAAAATTTGCCAGATTATTTCAAATGCAGGTAGAGGATCTTTTCTCTCTTAATGATGAAGACGAGGCTGAACGCTAAACGCCATAGATCATTTATGTGGCAGATAAATATCAAAAGCAGCACCCTTATGTAATACGCCGGTGGCTTTGATAATTCCATTATGATTCTCTATAATCTTCTTTACGATTGCCAGCCCGATACCTGTGCCATGATATTGCTCTTTGCCGTGCAATCGGGCAAAAAGCCCGAAGATTTTTTCACTGTATTCAGGTGAAAAGCCAATTCCATTATCTCTATAAATCAGATGGGCATAATCCACTCCTTTCGCGAACCACTCAGCATTTAATGTACTACTCTTTTCAACCTGGCACTCTATATTAATTACAGGGGGCCTTTCAGGATGAGCAAACTTTAGTGAATTGCTTATAAGATTGAATAACACCTGGCGGAACTGCAAAGGTATTATGTACACTTTGCACATCGGAGCTGCCTCAATCCTTCCACCTTTTCTTTCAAGCTCTTCACTAAAATCATCCTTAAGTTCATCTATGATCTTATTGATATCAGTTTTAAGAATATTACGCTCCTCGGTATTTGTTGTGGAATATGCAAGCAGGTCATCAATCAATGTCTGCATTCTTCTGGCAGACTTCTGCATCCTATGAAATAAATCCTTTCCTTTGTCGCTTAGATTTTGAATCTCTGTTTCAATAATACGTGTCGACATGATCTGTATTTTCCGCAAAGGCTCCTGCAAATCATGGCTGGAAATATGTGCAAACGACTGCAATTCAGTATTCATTTTACCAAGTGCAGTATTCTTCGACTCCAGATTCCTTTGATAGTTCATGAGTACTTGCTCATTTTTCTTCTTTTCAGAAAGGTCAGTGATGATAATTCCTACAGTGGACAATTTAGGCTGTAATGATGTGAACGACATGTAAACTGGAACCTGGGTATCGTTTCCTGTAATCACGAGCTCACCCTTAGCCTTTCCACTCAAAGATTCTTGAAATAACTTTTTAAAACTAACTATGCTTTCTCCGGGAACAAAGTCGAATATTATAGATCCCACAACCTTCTCATACGGTAGATTGAGCATTTCACAGAAAGCTGGATTGGTATAAACTATCAGCCCATCCTCTGTTACATTAATGGCACCTTCGCCTGATTCTTCAATCAGCACTCTATAGGCATAGTCGCTGCTTTGCAGTGTAAATATCTCCGGGTGATTTGCCTTACCTATGGCAAAGGCATCAACTTCGCCCATTTTAATGGCCTCTATAAGTTGTTCAGCCTCTTCCAACCGTTCTTCCAGATCGCTGATCTTCTTTAATAGCTCATCATTCGGATTGTCAGGCCTCATCTTCATCGTCAATTTTTATTCCTAATGCCTTAATAACCTTATCAGTGTCAGAGAACGTGCCTATCAATACCTTCTTGGGCAAAGGAAGTTGCTTGATGAGCGAAGGACTGAAAACAATGTGTTGCCCGGATAACTTTTCAGGGTTTTTATAGATATCGATAATATCAAGCTCAAAAATATCTGTAAGATGCTCTTCACACAATCGTTTTATATTCTCTATGGCTTCCATTGATTTTGGAGACATTCCTGATACATAGAGTTGAAGTATCAACTTATCTTCTGCTATCAGTGACTTTACTTTTTTCTTCTTCATGGAACCCTTTTAATTGTTATTATCAATGATCACTCGGCATTGGCCTGATATTTAGTCCTACCAATACACGCTCTTCATTTGAAAGGTCGCCAATGATCTTTCTAATTGGCTCAGGCACCTTTCTTACTAATGTAGGTATTGCAAAAATCTGATCACCTTCAGCCAATTGAGGTTTCTCCAAAAGGTCTATTACTTCTATAATATATCTACCCTCCAGGTGTGTTTTGCAATATTTGGTCAGATTTTTTAATGCCAGAACCGACTTTGGAGTTTGTCCGGCTATATATAATCTTAACTCCATCTTTTCTTCGCTCATTTCAATTATTTTTAACAAGTTGGCTATCTGGTTGGCGTATCAATGAATTCAATTCCATTGTTGGTGATCTTGAAACGCTGTTGCTTGCTTGTATGACCCATTCCGCGGGTTTTAATGATCACCAGACTTCTTACCACTTCATCATCCCTTTCCTCATTCTGCAAATTGATCCAAGTGTCGGCCAGTGAAGATATTTCTGTAACACTGGTTGATTCCAGATGTGATGCATTTAACTGCGTAAGTGAAGTAAAGAATGCATTGACCTTTTCTGTTTTGAGCGTATCCATTAATCGAACAAGCATTGCACGCACTTCACTGGTGCTTCCAATGGTAATCAAACTGCTCACCGGATCAAGTATTACTGTTCGTGGCTTATGTTCTGCCATAAGCTTCATTAACGTTAGCAGATGCATCTCCAGTCCATGCAGTGAAGGGCGCGAAGCAACAATATGCAGCAATCCTGATTTGATATATGGCTCAAGGTCAAGATTTATATTTTTTAGATTTCTTAAAAGCTGTCCGGGCGATTCCTCAAATGAGAAGAACAGTACAGGCTCATTTCTTTTACAACTGCTAAGGGCAAAATAGGAGGCCAGTATAGTTTTGGAAGTACCGGCGGTACCTGTTAGCAAGGTACTGCTACCTTCAAAAATACCACCTCGTGAAAACAGGTTGTCAAGTGCTGGTAAACCCAATGAGATAATATTATCAGATGATTCATAATCCAGCTTCAGCGATGTAACCGGCAATACTGATATGCCGTGTTCATCAATCAGGAACGGATATTCATTGGTACCATGGGTTGAGCCCCTGTACTTAATAACCCGCATCCGCCTGGTGGCTATCTGGTCAATAACCCTGAAATCGAGGAATATTACGCAGTCCGATACATACTCTTCCAGTCCCTGACGGGTGAGTGAAGCTTCGCCCTTTTCACCGGTGATAATAGTTGTAACTCCCTTATCCTTAAGCCAATGAAAGAGTCTTCGAATTTCTGAACGCAGCACGGCAGTATTGCTCAAACCGCCAAATAATGATTCAATTGTATCAAGCACCACACGTTTGGCACCAATAGTGTCAATGGCGTAGTTCAACCTAACGAACAACCCTTCAAGGTCGTATTCGCCGGTCTCCTCAATCTCCGATGCATCAACTCTAACATGGTCAATCCTCAGCATTTTATCAGCAATCAACTGATCAAGATCAAAGCCCAGCGACAGCACATTTTGTTTCAGGTCGGCAGGCGTCTCTTCAAAACTCATAAACACACCAGGCTCTTTGTCCCTGATTATGCCGTTCACTAAGAATTGAATTGCCATCATTGTCTTACCGCATCCGGGGCCACCACATACCAGAATTGGCCTTCCTGTGGGGTAACCACCATTCGTAATTTCATCTAACCCACTAACTCCGGTGGGCGTTTTGGGGAATATTATATTATCGTCAGTCGCTTTCATATACTGGCATTTTTTGAGCAAATATAAAAAGATAGCTATAAATTCACAATAGGTAGGTTAAGTTTATTAGGCATGCAGCAGTCACATAGCAATGCATAGTCTTATTATAAGAAATAAAGAGCGTAAAAGTTCAAAAGGGAAGTTATTTCTTGATTGGTTTTGATTTTGGCTGTCAGCACTTGGCTATCAGCTTTCAGCTATCAGCTTTCAGTTATCAGCTTTCAGCTATCAGCTAACAGTTGTCAGTTATCAGTTATCAGTTTATTTTGTTCTGGTTCTGGGTGGTCCCCGAGTTTTTTCTCGAGGGGTTAGCATTCAGCGGGACCTGTGGGACTTGTGGGACCTGTGGGACATACCATTCAATACTTCCAACATCAGTGATGGACAGGTCACTATCTGTCCCTACAATGATGGGTTTTCTTTGCAATGATGATGGACAGGTCGCGACCTGTCCCTACAATTCACCACTAACCACTAACCACTAGTCACTAACCACTTTATACTTTAGCCTTTAGCCTTGTCACCTCCACTCAAAAAAAAAATCCATCGTATGAATTAAATGCTTATCTTTGCGGCTCATTAATTATAGCTGACTATCAGGTTATTATATATTATCGCCCACCGAACCGAAGTTAATTCCTTTAATCTTAAGAATTTAACACTGGAAAAACCGAATAATAACGGGTGGTTGAGTGTTGCCTATAAGACTAAAAAACATTAAATGACATTTGATAAATTAAACATTATTGAGCCTATTTTACAGGCTCTTATCAGCAAGGGCTATACTGAGCCCACACCAATACAGGAGAAAGTTATACCGCATATGCTTAACGGCGCCGATGTTTTTGGCACCGCTCAAACCGGCACCGGCAAAACCGCTGCTTTTGCTATTCCGATTCTTCAAAAACTATTTACCTCGCAATCAAGCGGCAAAGGTGCGCCAATACGTGCACTCGTAATGGCCCCAACCCGTGAACTGGCGCAGCAGATCAGCGACAGCTTTACTGATTATGGAAAGGGACTAAAGCTGAAACATACCGTTGTTTATGGTGGCGTTTCGCAGAAACCGCAAACCGAAATGATCCGCAAGGGCGTTGATATACTAATTGCCACACCCGGCCGTCTGCTCGACCTGATAAACCAGGGATTTATAAAACTTCACAGCATTGAGTACTTTATACTTGATGAAGCCGACCACATGCTCGATATGGGCTTTCTGCCCGACATCAAGCGCATTATTGCCAAACTGCCTGCCAGGCGTCAAACAGGTTTCTTTACCGCTACCGTTCCCGTTGAAATCAGGGCTTTGGCCGATAGTCTGCTTACCAATCCGGTTAAAGTTAACGTGGCTCCACTTTCAGCACCAGCCGAAAGCGTATCTCAATCGGTTTACTTCGTAGAGAAGAACGACAAACGCGCTTTGCTGCAGGAAATCTTCGAAACTGAAACCATTGAAACAGCGCTTATCTTCACCCGCACCAAGCATGGTGCCGACAAAGTAACCAAGGACCTTATCAGGCAAGGCATCCCGGCAGTAGCTATTCACGGCAACAAGTCGCAGTCAAACCGCCAGAAAGCACTCAACGGCTTCAAGGATCGCACCATCAAGGTGTTGGTTGCCACCGATATCGCATCACGCGGCATTGATGTCGACAAAATATCACACGTTATCAACTACGAACTGCCCGAAGTACCTGAAACCTACGTTCACCGCATCGGCCGTACAGCCCGTGCCGGCGAATCAGGCATTGCTATATCCTTCTGCGCTTCTGAAGAACGTGGCAGTCTAAAGGATATCAACAAACTGCTTCCGCAGGACATTGAAGTAAAACGTATTTTAGGCTTTACCGCCGCACCCGTTGAAGCCCCAAGGGCAACTAACTCAAACCGCAATAAAAGGTGGGGTAGTCAGAACAGAAGGGCGGAGACTTCGAGGAGGTACTAGGATTTTAGCTATCAGTTTTCAGCTATCAGTTTTCAGCTATCAGCTATCAGCTATCAGCTTGAATTGTTCTTGGTTCTAGGTTCTTGGTTTTTTGTTCTGGGTTCTGGGTTCTGGGACTTGTGGGATTTGTGGGACCAGTAAGACTTGTGGGACATGACTATAGTCACAACCAGCATTCAGGCTTTGATATATAAAAAGTACGACCCCATCGGGCTTGTACTTTTTATTTGAAGTGTGGATTGTAGATTAGTCCAATGACATTCCCGAAAGGATCTTTAACTGTTGCGGTCATAATATCACTTCCTACATCATAGGGCTTTTCGTTTTCGGTAGCACCTAACCCCAACAAACGGTCATATTCTTCCTGAATGTGCTCAACTCCCCAGTAAGCAACTGCATTCTCAGCTTTATCGGTTTTACCTTCTTCAGGTTGGAGGCCCAGCTCATATCCTCCAATGTTGAAACCAACATAAAACGGCTCATCAAAATAGGGCTCTGTTTCAAATGCTTTTGAATACCAAAGCTTTGCCTTATCAATATCGCTCACCTTGTATATTGTTGTTCTTAGTCCCAGCATAGTAGTTATCTTTCTTTAAATAATTCCTCAAATGTACTTAATTAACACCAATATAACTACTCACTATTCGGGTTGTGGGACTTGTGGGACCGGTGGGACTGGTGGGACCGGTGGGACTGGTGGGACAAGCTTTCACTTAAACATCATCTTCCTGACTCCAGGAAGATGATACTTTGCAAACGTTTTTAACCAATTGATTGTTAGTATTGTAAACAACATATACTATGAAACATACTAACAATAGAAACTATTCGAAACTTGCATTGGCATTACCTATAGCTGCAGGTTTAGCCGCGGCTATCTTCTACAGAAAACCTTTACTTAGTGCAGCAGGAAGTCTGCTTGACAAATCAGGCGGACTTGGCAAGGCAATAATCCCTGCAGTAGCAGCCATAGGTACTCAATTTGCCGGATCAAAAGCAAAAGGCGGAATGCTCTCTTCAATGCTCACCAGAGGCCCTGGTGCTATGCTTGCAGGTGGGTTGGTTACTTACGCGATGAGTAAACTTAGAAGTACTTCAAAGGCGTAATACTGTTTCCAGGATTAGTTAAGAATGTAAATCAGCCCTGAACCCTGCACAGGGTTACCACCCTGTGTTGACATATTGCGCCCTTTCGGGGCTGGTTGAAATTATTTCACCCTTTCAGTGCTTGGAAATGCTTAATACCTGATTAACAATAATTTAAGAATTTCTGCCAAATATTTTTATTATAATTGCTGTTAGTATAATAAAAAGCAGTTATGAAAAAATATACACACGTAGAATTAAAAAAACAGGGATTACCCATAGTTGCAGCTATAACTGCAACTATTTTTTTTCTGATGTTACCATCTTTATTGACCGCTCAGGCAACCTGGCAACAATCAAACGGACCTTCAGGGGGCTACACGCAATATGTATCGGGCGGTTCAGGGGGTACGGTTTATACCCTCACCCTTGAATATGATGAAGACTTTGGGAATGATTATCGTTTAGCCCGTTCCTCTGACGAAGGACTCAACTGGGAGAAACTCCCCCTGATTGAAGGGTTAAGTGCTATAATTGGAGTCGACAATTCAGGGGCTCTCTTTATAAACGCTGATGGCGCAATGCTACGGTCATCTGATAATGGCAACTCGTGGACTCAGGTACATTTTCCAATTTTCGGAAATGCTTATTTGCTGCAGGACTCTGATAGTGTATTATATACCTATGGCAATGACTTGCTCCTTTCGGAGGATGGAGGCCTTTCGTGGGTACTCAAAGCAGATAATAACAGTTCAAAAGTAACTGTAAACAGTGCCGGACATCTCATTAAAGAACAATATGGCTTTTTATGGATCTCCTATGACCGGGGCACTACCTGGGAGGAGTATGCTGATATTGGACCACTACTTAACATGATGGAAGCCACAGCCTTAACTACCAATGCACAGGATGAGATCTTTGTCGTTTCCCAGGGAACAGGAGTTATAAAGGTGTCATCTGATGGCAACAGTGTTGGACTGGTCAATGATCAATTTACCAATGGTCAGCAAATCATCTCAACGGTAAACGGCGTCCTTGTAAGCCTTGCACAATATGATAGCATATGGGTATCGCATGACAATGGCGCAAACTGGCAGTTTTCAGCCCAGGGCAAGGTGTCATATATTACCAGCCGTTTGAACACTGATTCAGCAGGAAACATATATGTCGGCACTGCTGAAGGTGTTATGAAGTCAGATGATGATGGTGAAAGCTGGGCTTTGGTGAATGAGGTTCTGCGCAATGCCACGGCATACAGTATTGTGTATGGAAATGACAGTGTGTTGCTGGCCGCTACCAGCTACAGGGTATTGCGTTCAGCCGATGGAGGGAATACCTGGCAGCAGATAGTTGGAGTTACAGGACCTAGAACAGTATCAAATATTTATATCATGAATGATGGTAGCTTTTATTATGTTCTTACTGACAATTCAGGCTCCGGTCTCCAGTACTTATTCAGATCAGAAGATGGTGGAACTACCTGGTCTGAAATGGCAGGTGAAATTCAGTTATATGACATGGTACTGCACCCTGATGGGGATTTGTTTATGATCAACAGCACAGGTTTGCTGGTTTCATCTGACAATGGGAATACCTGGGAACTTGTTAATACCGGACAGGAAGGCTTTTCAACTATCGCAGTTGACACAGCAGGCAATTTATATGCAACTTTATGGAATGGGCTTTTAATGTCAGGGGACGAAGGACTAACATGGGAGCAAATAGCACCAGAACCTGCAGGTGATGTTGAAGCATATTACTACCTTACAGTAACCTCAACAGGCACCATTTACCTTAGTACCCTTTCGTGGTGGGGCGGTAATGAAACATGGGACTTATACCGACTGGATAATGGCGACTGGACTAACATTTCTCCTTTCGGCGAAAGCATGTATACCGATTTTCATGTCGATCAATATGGAGCACTCTTCATGAGTACATTCTATGGCCTTTTCAGATCGGAAAACAATGGTGATGACTGGGATCTAATCGCTGAAAACGGCGATTACTGGGTACCGGCTGTAACTACTGATCCTCAAGGCCGCATTTATGCCAGCTACACCGGCAGAGCTGTTTGGATTAGTGATACATGGGTTTCATCCAAACCGTTGCCAACATCTACAACAAATGCTATTTCTATATATCCGAACCCAACCTCCACTACTTTCAACATCAACTATAAAACTAACGCACACGCGATTACTGCAAGGTTGTTCAACATACATGGCAAGATGGTTCGGCAGATGAATCTCTCCCCTACTAACCGCCAAATGGATGTTTCAGACTTACCGGCAGGAGTTTATACATTGCAGGTTGATGATGATGTTGTGAAAGTGATGGTGTGGTAAGATACCCTACTTCTTATCAATTTTATACAATCTTCCTTCATCCGTAATTGCATACAATTCACCGTCGTTTCCCTGGGTTATATCTCTGAAACGCTGTCCTTCATTGGCTAATAGTCGTTCTTCACCTACCACTTTGTTATTTTGCAGGACAATGCGGGCAATATGGTTGCTGTTCAATCCGGCGAGAAAGAGGTTGTTCTTCCATTCAGGAATATTACCACCTGTGTAGAATGTCATACCACTCGGCGAAAGCACAGGATCCCAATAATAAACCGGTTGTTCCATCCCCTCCTTTTGCTGTATTGGCGGGTTCCCTATCTCGCTACCGCTGTATTCAATACCATAAGTGATCACAGGCCAACCGTAATTGGCGCCTGCTTTTATTAAATTTAATTCATCGCCACCTTTAGGACCAAATTCGTTGTTCCATAAATCTCCCGTTTCAGGGTGAAAAGCCAATCCCTGTGTATTACGATGTCCATAACTGTATATTTCAGGACGGGCATTTGGCTGTCCTTCAAACGGATTTCCGGCAACAGGCTCTCCATCAGGAGTGATATGAAGTATTTTACCAAGTGCAGAATTCAGATCCTGGGCTTGTGGACGGGTTTCAAGGTCTGACCGTTCACCTGTACTCACAAACAAGTTACCGTTTTTATCAAATATTACACGTCCGCCATAATGCAAAGTGCCGTCATAGGTTGGTGTTGCCCGATATATGACCCTTGCGTTCTCAATGCTCTTCTCATCATCAGACAATCTGCCTTTGGCAATGGCGGTATGTGTTCCGTCAGCTTCTTTTTCTGAAAAAGCCCAATAGACCATCCTGCTTGAAGCAAAATCCGGGGCCAGAGTCAAGCCCAACAAACCGCCTTGTCCTCTATCGTCCACCTCAGGAATTCCGATGATCCGTTCACTTAGCTCACCACTCACAGGATCAGCAATAACCATACTGCCCTCCTTTTCAGTGATCAACAACCTGCCGTCAGGCATAGGTACAATACCCCAGGGCTGTTCTAAAGATTCAGTCACCTTCACAGCCTCATAAGGCGTGGTGGTTTCAACTCCCGGAGATCTGGTTTGCCCTTCAAATGCCGGTTTATAATCCGTATTAGGTTTACGGGTTTCCACCGGCCGTCCATTAGTTGCACCATTTTGTGCTGAAGATGACCCATGGTTGTTGCATGCAAACAACGCCAGGGAAGCAAGTACTGCAATGTATTTAGGCTTCATATCGGGAGTATTTTATGAAGTTAAACCTGATTTTTGAAGGAAAGTTCGTTTAACTTAAAATCTTTCCCCTGAGAATCTGAACATCTCAATGGTACTCATACTGAACAACCTGATAGGGAATGGCAACCGTTAGTGAGATTTCTCCTTCGTCGAAATGACGATTAATTCGCGTGTGTTTACAGAATGGAGAGATGGAAAAAAGGGCGGCTGCGCCGGCCTTTTTCCATCTCTCCATTCTCCCTTCAACAGCTATACCTCCGTCATTCCGAACGGAGTGAGGAATCTCATTGACCTTGGAATGCCTAACGACTGAGTATTCCGTATCATGCTGACCTGGTGTATCTAAAAACCCCATTTACCCTACCCCCCTACTACTCCCAAATACACCGAATCCGATATCTTTCTTTTGCTCTCACTGGTAGCAGCATCGGGTTCATGGAAGAACATCCAGGTATGCAAGGGGGCGGTACTGATAGGAACGGTAATTGTAACTTGTCCATCGCTCCGAAAGGCAATGTGCCTGTAATAATGTGCGGTACCGGTTTCACAATCATCGCTGAACATCAATACCATCACTTTGTCAGTATTGGCAGCGTATATATGTTTTACCCGGGTTGTATCCCAGGTGATTGTTGCCATTGAGCCTTCAACCTTCATCGCCGGATCTTTAGGAGGTGCTATGGTACCTCTTGACACCACCACCCTGCTATAATCAAGTACCGGCAGCGGATCCATATCAGTGAAGCAACTTTTGATGATAAATGAACGGGCTTCGTTTGAGGGACTATCCTTTGAGGAATCCTGATAGCCGATGTCGAGAAATCGCCGGCAAGCCTTGGTAAACCGTCCTGCCCTTTTCATTTTTTCCCTGTGCTTCAGTTGAGCGGGTGTTTTAGCATCATCATAGTGAGCAGGCATCGCTCTCATGCACTTCTTGCCCTTGCGGGTATAATATATAATTCCTCCTATGTTACCACTGGGACCGTCGGGATTCTGTACTGCCATTTTCAGTATAATTTAAGTTATTGGGTTTCTGTTGGTTATTTGAGCGGCCTGATTTTCATCGGCGATTGATTTTTACAAAACATTCATTAATCATACATTAAACATTACTCATACATACATTAATGTTACCCTAAGGGTATGTTTAATGTATGTTTGACGTATTCATTATCAACATTTGGTAAAATTAGATAATATATATGAGATATGCAAATTTTTTATAACAATGGCAAGATTGTTCAAGATTGTTTCCCGCACGTGCGGGATTCAATGTTGTTCAAGGGGGTTTCCCGCACGTGCGGGATTCAAAGGTGTTCAAAGTGACGGTCCCCGGGTTTTTATCGAGGGGCGTTGATTTTTTCATGCCATGGATGATTCATGTCATAACACCATCAGATGTAGAGACGCCATGTTGGCGTCTGAACGATGGATTGAAACGGTTGCAATGGATTGCGTTGAACTGGAATCTTTGTTATATTAATTCTATTTAACCAACACCTTACTCCCGGCTACTAATTTCCCCTGATACAATAGCCTGAACTGGTACATTCCGGCAACCAGATGGGATACATCTATTTGTAGGGGTGCATCAAAATTTGAAACTTTCTTTGTTAAGATAATTGTACCATGGATGTCTATTAACTGCAATGTTGCAGTTGACCATTGGTGATGAATTGTGGTTACAGGGGAATTACCTTTGCTATTCATAACCAGGTATTTTGGCAACTCAATGGTTACATATTTATCCGTTGGATTAGGGTAAACCTTCAACTGAGTGGTTGAAGGGTCTTTAAAAGGTTCATCAACCTTTACTATAACATTATCGCATGTAGGATTAATGGTTTCACTTACAATAGGGTAAGGGCAGAGACTATCATATACGAAAGGTTGTGTGTACAAACTGTCATATTCAAGGTCAGAGTTAATTTTAACAGCTACTATTCTCCATGAATTATTGAAAACATCATCTCCAATAGCTATATACTTAGAGTCTTTTGTATAACAGGTAGAAGAATATCCATTTGATGTGGATTGGACTATTTTAATTTTTCGTAAAACTCCCAAAGTATCAGATTTAAAGAATGCATCATAACTTGTATATTGATCATCAGGATAGTATCTGCCTTTCATTACCAATAATGAATCATTAAGTATGTCAATTGAAGTTAATCCACCCCAAAAAACATCACTTATTAAATCGGCATTATAAAGAGGAGTTCCATCGTTAGCAATTTTAATAAAACCAGGACTTGCATTCATATTCTGATGAAGATGCATTCCTGCTTCGTAATAAGCACCAGTTCTGCTTTTTTTTAAACACCAAGGGTCTCCATAATAATAATCATCAATCCCATAAACCAAGTCCCATAAAAGAGCACCTGAAGTGTCGGTTTTAGTAAAATGATGTCTCAGGATAGCAGGTGAAGTAGTGCCGGGATCGGGATAATAGCGGTCGGTTAGTATGAGATAACCATTCTCATCTATTAATAAATCTTTTGGTTGGTCTTGATAATAAATGCTGTCAAGCGGATAGAATTGGTGCCATATCAGGTTTCCGGTAGCATCAAACTTGAACAAAGATGTATTAGACTCAGGCTCAGTATCAAAATACCCCCCCATTAATACAAAATCACCTTCCGGTGTTTGTTTAACTTTAAACCCCATATCATAATTATCAGGCGTATCAAGCACTTTGCACCATTCTATCTCAGCACATGGATTAAGTTTGATTATAAATGCATCATGTACTGGATTTATTAATGTCCATGAGCCGCATAAAATAAATCCACCATCATCAGTTTTTTCTACATTTCCAATACCACAATCGCCATAAGAGTTGCCAATTTTTTTATCCCACAATATATTCCCATTAACATCAATCTTTAATATCCAAATAAATTTGTAATTATGGATCATACCTCCAATTACTGCACCATTGTCATAATCATTTGCAATACTTCTACACACGGCACTTTGCCCTTGGCCATAATAGCGAATCCACTCCTGCGCTAGGAGGTTTTGGGATGTTAGAAGAAGCAATAAACTTAAAATATACAAATGCGCTCGCATAAGCTATATTGCGCCCAATTAAAATTTACTCAAAGATATAAAAATAAGAAGATGTTACCATTTACAGACGCCAGGATGGCGTCTTTTGAATTAAGCCATTTGGAAGAAGCGTGGAAGTAATTTCCCCGCACGTCCGGGATTCACAGGACCATGATAATTAACTGGGAACAATGGAACCTCGGAACAAAAACAACAACAATGAATAAAAAACAAAAAATCTGACTGCTGACTGCTGATCGCTGATCGCTGACTACTGACTGTTGATCGCTGACTGCTGACTGCTGTTTTTTTTGTATCTTAGCGTCTCACTGACCTGAACAACATGTTATTGCATGATGTTATTATGGCGGTTCATGATGAACATATTCAGGTGATGTAATTGCAATTTCTAAAAGATATACCAATGGAAGATACAGGAAACACGAATGGTCAATGCCCTGTTACAGGTGCAGGAGGTAAGCATAGTGCCGTTATTGGCGGGACAAAAAACATACACTGGTGGCCTGACAGGTTGAAGCTTGGTATTCTAAGACAACATTCATCGAAATCTGACCCTATGGGTAAGGATTTTAATTATGCTGAGGAGTTCAAAACCCTTGACCTCAAAGCTCTTAAGCAGGATCTTCATAAGTTGATGACTGACTCACAGGACTGGTGGCCGGCTGATTTTGGTCATTACGGTCCGTTTTTTATCCGCATGGCCTGGCATAGTGCAGGTACATATCGCACCGGCGATGGGCGCGGTGGTGCAGGCAGCGGTCAGCAACGCTTTGCCCCTCTTAATAGCTGGCCCGACAATGTTAATCTTGACAAAGCCCGCCGGTTGTTATGGCCGGTGAAACAGAAGTATGGTAAGAAAATTTCATGGGCTGACCTGATGATCCTTGCCGGGAACGTTGCTCTGGAATCAATGGGATTTAAAACTTTCGGTTTCGCCGGAGGCCGTGAAGATGTGTGGGAACCTGAGGAAGATGTTTACTGGGGCGCGGAAACCAAATGGCTTGGAGGCGATGTGCGCTATGCCGATGGTTCAGAAGGGGTTGTGAAGGAGGGAGCTGTTACAGTTTCTGACGATGATGCCGATGGACAGATGCATTCGCGAAAGCTTGAAAACCCACTGGCAGCAGTGCAAATGGGGTTAATTTATGTGAATCCCGAAGGGCCGGATGGTAACCCTGATCCACTTGCTGCCGCTCATGACATACGTGAAACCTTCAGACGAATGGCCATGAATGATGAAGAAACAGTTGCTCTGATTGCAGGTGGGCATACCTTCGGCAAAACACATGGTGCAGCCGTTACCAGTCATGTTGGCCCGGAGCCTGAGGCTGCATCTATTGAAGGACAGGGATTTGGGTGGCATAATAGTTTCGGTACCGGTAAAGCCGGCGATACAATTACCAGTGGATTAGAGGTAACCTGGACACCAACTCCTACAAAGTGGAGCTATTACTTTTTCGAGAACCTCTTCAATTATGATTGGGAATTAACTAAAAGTCCGGCAGGTGCTCATCAGTGGACAGCTAAAAATGCAGACAAGATCATACCTGATGCGCATGATCCTGCAAAAAGACATCTGCCAACCATGCTTACAACCGACCTCTCGTTAAGGTTTGATCCGGTATACGAAAAGATATCCCGTCGTTTTTACGAACATCCTCTTGAGTTTGCTGATGCTTTTGCCCGCGCCTGGTATAAGCTTACGCACAGGGACATGGGTCCGGTTTCACGCTATTTAGGTCCGGAAGTTCCGAAAGAAGAACTGCTTTGGCAGGATCCCATCCCGGCAGTAGATCATAAGCCTGTTAATGAAGAGGATATTGTGGATTTAAAATCAGAGATATTGGCATCAGGACTTAGTGTATCAGAATTAGTATCAACAGCCTGGGCTTCAGCTTCCACCTTCCGTGGTTCGGATAAGCGCGGCGGGGCGAACGGGGCAAGGATCAGACTGGAACCACAGAAAGACTGGGAGGTAAACAATCCGCCGCAGCTTGCCAGGGTCATTGAAAAGCTGGAAGATATCCGCCATAATTTCAATCAGAAACAAAACAACGGTAAACAGATATCGCTGGCCGATCTTATTGTCCTTGCGGGATGTGTAGGTGTGGAAAAAGCATCAAAAGATGCCGGTTACGCTGTAACTGTTCCTTTTATGCCCGGACGTATGGATGCTTCGCAAGAGCAAACAGATGTTGAATCATTCTCATTCCTTGAGCCTGTTGCTGATGGTTTCCGCAATTATCTGAAAGCCAGATATGCCATAAAATCAGAGGAATTATTGATTGATAAAGCACATCTGCTAACGCTCACAGTTCCGGAAATGACAGTGCTGCTTGGTGGCATGCGGGTTTTGAATACCAACTTCGACAACTCCAAGAATGGTGTATTTACTGACCGGCCCGGTGTGCTCACCAATGATTACTTTGTAAATCTGCTGGATATGGCGACAGCATGGATGCCGGCTTCAGAAGAAAAAGAAACGTTTATCGGCCGCGACCGCACTACAGGTGAAGTCAAGTGGACTGGTACCAGAGTTGACCTGATCTTTGGTTCAAATTCAGAGCTTCGGGCATTGAGTGAAGTATATGGCAGTGCTGATGCAGGTGCAAAATTTGTAAATGATTTTGTTGCAGCCTGGGTCAAGGTTATGAATCTTGACAGGTTTGATTTGCAGTAGGACCTAACGATGTAGAGACGCGATTAACCGCGTCTCTACATTATATGGATTGGGGCTGTTTGTTTCTACCAATCTTTCGCACCTACGGCGCGGTACTTTCCTTCCTTTCAGACGCAATCATTGCGTCTCTAAACCGGGGTTGCGGTAAATGTTGATTTTTTCATGCCATGGATGATTCATGTCATAACACCATCAGATGTAGAGATGCCATGTTGGCGTCTGAACGATGGATGGAAACGGATTACACCTGATCCCTTTAAGCCGGCATTTTAGCCCGGTTAAAAAATTATTGAGTTAGTATTACTGACCGTGTAACCACATTCCTGCCTATCTGCAAGCGAACGAGATAAAGACCTGGTGAAACCTCCTTTCCATTAAGGTCGTTACCTTCCCAAAGAATGCTGTACTTGCCCTGTGTTTTATTTTCATTTACAAGTATGTTTACAATCTGACCTTTCAGGTTGTGGATTTTAAGTTGAACATTGGTGAATGATGTTGTTTCGAAATTAATCCATGTTAAGTTGCTGAATGGGTTAGGGGAAATATTTAGACTTAAGTTGGTATTATAATCAGGTAAGCCACTTAATATGTCTAGTTTATTTATCTGAATTCTAGAGAAAACGAAAGTTCCATTTTGCTCAAATATAGTATCTACTTTAATGTACATAAGATATAATTTATTGTCATATTCAAGTAGCTTATGACTGTAGTACCCATAATTATCTTGTTGAATAATTTCTCTTGACCAGTTATTTAAAGTGTTAGTATACAATACTTGCTGATATCCAGTTGTATCTTTTTCCAGATCAACAATATATTTTTTGTTGAATTGATCAATTTCAATGGCGTGTTGTTCAGGGCTATCTTCAATAAGTAACTGTGGAACACCCCAGCTACTTCCATCAAAAGAGGTAACAAATGTCCCATGATTAGCCGGAGCTGAATTTGAGGTAAATTGTCCCCAGGTTATAGATGGAAAATTGTTTGAATCTACTGCTATATCAGGGCCTCTCCAGGTAGTATTATCACTTAATATTGTAATATCGCTCCAAATTCCATTAATACAATTAAAATACATTGCCCTGTCGCCATATCCACTTTGCCCATAATAATGATATTTCCCTGTACAATGTATGTTATTCAAGTTATCAATAACTACACTTTTAAGAAAGTAATGATCATCATTGCCGTTATATAGCTGAACCACTGAACTCCAAATCCCGTTTTCTAATGTACGGTAGAGTATTTTACCTCTATACCAGAAACAATAGATCTTATTATTTTTATCAACAACCAGCCTGCTATGCATAGAACCACGCAGACCAGTAGAAATGGTATCCGTGCCTTGCCACTGTATTCCATCAAACTTTTTCATAAAAACCAACATATTACCCGGATCACCTGTGTTATAATCATAACTTACATAAATATTATTGTTTGAGTCAGCAATTATCTGAGGATCACTCATCCATAGATTGTCGTTTAAAGAGATGTCTTGAGCCGTTGACCAGGTATTCCCATTATCAGTAGATTTTGAGTAAAATATTTTCCAATAGTTAGTTTCTACTTTATGTGCCCAAACACTATGTATAGATCCATTTTTATCTATGGTAAAATCAACAGATTCATTGTATCCGTCATTATAAACTGTTACCGGATCACTCCAAGATTGTGATAAAGCTATTATAGGCATGAAATAAAGCCAGAGAATAATATATTTTGTTTTCATTTTTTTCATCTTTTATGGAACTTCCGCAACCAAAATTACAAAAATCAAAACGCGTTACAAAAAATATAAAATATATTTATTAACTACTCGGGTTTAACGAGTTGAAACGGATTACGATGGATGGGATATTTTGTTCCGCACCTAACGGAGCGGTGGTATGGATTGGGGCTGTTTGTTTCTACCGATCTTTCGCACCTACGGCGCGGTACATTCCTTCCTTTCAGACGCAATCATGGCATCTCTACACCGGGGTTGCGGTATACGTTTATTTTTTCATATTTCCACGTTCTTCATCCTCTCCTTGAGGAGAGGACCGAGGTGAGGTGCCCCACCATCAGATGTAGAGACGCCATGTTGGCGTCTGAACGATGGATGGGAATAACGGATATTTTTACCAGCATATGGGTAAATTATCCGATAATTATAATAACTCTTTCGGGTTAATCTTCAGGAATTCCTTATAAGGAATTCCTCCAATACCCACCAGGAGTACTTTATCAGGATTAAATCTCTCGCTAAATATCCTCATCCCTTCGTTATCTGAGCTTGCACCACTATTTATTTCAAGCCCGATTACCTTATCTCCTTTTTGAAGTATAAAATCGACTTCTTTATTACCTTCACGCCAGTAATAGAGATTATACCTTTCGGAGATTGAATAATTTAGCAAATGAGCGCCAACTGATGATTCAACTAACCGGCTCCATAGCTTTGGATTCACGATGGCCGTTGAATAATCATTGTTATCCTGAGATGTCAATAGTGCGTTATTATATACCTGAAATTTAGGGCTTGATGACCGTTGACGGATAACACTTCCTGCGTATTTCTCCAGCCCACCTAACAACCCACAATCAGATAATAACCTGAGGTAATTTGCCAAAGTTGTTGTGTTGCCGGCATCCTGAAGTTGTCCGGTGATTTTAGTATATGACAGAATCTGTCCTGAATACAGACACCCAAGTTCAAATAGTCGTTTCAGCAACGCAGGTTTATCTACACGGGTCAGCATCAAAATATCTTTAGAGATGCTGGTCTCGATAAGAGAATCTTTTATATAATTTTTCCATCGTTCTTCATCATTGATCAGTGACGCAGATCCGGGATAACCTCCAAAATAAATGTACTGTTCGATGGACCAGTCAAAGGCAGTTTCCATTTCGGCAAACGACCAGTGACCAAGGTAAAATGTCTCGAAACGTCCGGCCAACGATTCGGTTAAGCCTTTCTGAATTAGCAGACGAGATGAACCCAGCAGAATAACCTTGATGTTAACGTTCTCACGGGTATCCTTATCCCATTGCTGTTTTACAACTTCGCTCCAGTTATCTATCTTTTGTATCTCATCAATCACAAGAAGATACTCCAATGCACCGGATGCTTTCATTTTCAGTCTGGCCGTCTCCCAGGCTTGCATTAACCAAGACGAGTTAGTTGCCGCGATAGCATCAGCCGATTCAGATACGTATGATATAGACAATTGAGACAATAATTGACTCACCATAGTGGTTTTACCCACCTGTCGAGGCCCGATAATCACTTGAATGAACTTTCGCGGTTCTTCAATTCTTGCTTTAACTTGCTTTAAATAAGGACGTTCATACATCTTTAAATATTTTACTCAATACTGAAAGCAAATTTACTCAAAATTGTTTAACTTAACATAATGCAGGGACGCAATCACACAAACAGACGCCAACAGGGCGTCTCTTGTTACGAATACACCCGCCAACAAATATCAGATATTTTCACCAGTACATAGGGTAAATTATCCGATAATTTTACCGGTGCAGGGGGTAAATTATCCTTTTTATGCTTATCTTTGTAAAAAAGCAGAGATTATGGTAAGAAGAAAGTTGTTCTGGAAATTATTAAATCATTTGCAGAAGAAGGAATTCAGTATAATTACAGGTGCACGGCAAACCGGTAAATCAACAATTTTACGACAAATTGAAGACCATTGCAGGGAGAATTCCATGCCGGTTGTTTTTCTTAATCTTGAAAACAAGACTATTCTTTCAGAGTTGAACCAAAGCCCTGTCAATTTACTGAAATTCCTGCCCGATTCTGAGCAAAGAGTGGTTGCTTTGGTTGATGAAATCCAGTACCTGGATGACCCGTCCAATTTCCTGAAATTCCTTTATGATGAGTATGCTGCCAAAGTGAAGATAATTGCAACAGGCAGCAGCGCTTTCTATATTGATAGCCGGTTTACCGATTCATTGGCAGGCAGAAAGCGATTATTCCATCTTTACACCTGCTCTTTTGATGAGTGTTTGGAGCTTACTGAAAAAACCACGCTGCTTGAAGAACTGACAAATATCCGTTCCCGCCCCGATTATAAGAGTACTCAAATTGAGTTGCTGAGAATTGAATGGGAGAAGTATATGCTGTATGGAGGTTATCCGGCAATAGTTACTGAACCTGATATGCAGGAAAAGATATACAGATTGCGGGAGATCAGAGATTCATTTGTCAAAAGGGATATTCTTGAGTCGGGAGTTCAAAATGAAACTGCTTTCTATAAACTCTTTCAATTATTGGCCTCACAAACCGGAAACCTCATAAACGTGAATGAGCTATCATCTTCACTGCAGATAAAGAATGAAACAGTCGATAACTACCTGACCATCCTGAGAAAGTGTTTTCATATATCATTAATAAAACCATACTTCAGTAACCTGCGGAAAGAATTAACGAAAATGCAGAAGGTTTATATTTTGGATACCGGAATGAGGAATTGCCTTTTAAATAATTTTCAAGCCATTACTCAACGGCATGACAAGGGTGAACTATGGGAAAATACCGTTTTTAAGCTTTTGGCAGAAATCAATGAATCGGATGAAATAAAATACTGGCGCACCACTGCAGGAAATGAAGTTGATTTTGTGTTGGCACATTATGAACATCCAATAGCAGTTGAAGCTAAATTCAATAAGCTACAGGTTAAACCCGAAAAATATAAATTATTTACATCGAACTATCCACAAATAAAGCTTAACTTTTTATGGATGGAACCATTTGATGAAGAGTTTTTCAGAGCGTTGTTATGAAATTAGGATAGCATAACATGGCATCTTTATTAATAAATGCTCCCTCCCCAGATGAAGTCCCTGAAACCGGATCAAACATGGCTCCGCTGCTCAAGCTACCTGTTATGTTCACCTTATGGCGATTCAACCCGGCAGGTATTCTTCAAAATCGAGAGTCCATAATTCAAATATTTGTTTCCGACCTGCCAAACTTTCAGAAAAATGATTTTTTAAATAAAACGAGCTCGAACCGGTTGCTATGATCTTAATATCAAAAGAATCGTAGAGATTCTTTATTACGCTGGTGCTATTAGGAACCAATTGTATTTCATCAAGTGCCAATACCGGGGAATTGCTCAAATCCAAACCGAGGAATTCCAGGCCCTGCTCTATCGTTTTATACGAATCTTCATTAAACAATGCCCTGTTTTCTATTCTTTCAAAGTCAAGGTAAAGTTTATTCTGATGTGAAACCTGATCAAGCAGATAATTCAGGGCCGTTGACTTCCCAACCCTCCTGAGGCCGGTTATGAGAAGGATCAAAAGTATTACCCCAGCAATTGTATTGAACATCAATTTTATAATAATAAGGAATGCTTGGATTGTCATAAAAGACAAGTGGATCTGTTGGATTACCTAAGTTATCCTCATCAATGATTGCATTATAACGGAAGTACCAGGGGAAACTAAACTTTGATGCATAAACCTCGTAGCTTGAATTATCTCTTATTTGTTGCGTTTGCGAATATGTCTGGGCTAAATAATCACCATACAACGCAACATTACAGTTGTTCATGAGTTTGATACCGTATCCATTGTTACGAATATTGTTGCCTTTAATTGAACCAGTAATATTATAAGCCAGAATACCACTTTCACCGCAGTCATGAATATAATTTCCGGTGATATTCTGATTACCTGAACTACCAGAACCTGAATTGCATATTTGTATACCATTGTGACTCGCCATAATATTGTTGTTTTCAATAGAAAATTTTCCATAATTCCATAAATCGATACCAACATGCATTGTGCTATTTGTAATGGTACAGCCACTAACCGTTGCAGTTAAGTTAAGATCGTTATCCTTGTTTTCAAGGTAAAGCCATGTTTCAGTCAAACTTGAGTTATTTATCGTAACATTTCCTCTATGAGAATAAACCCAGTTACAATTATCAAAAGTGCAATTATTCATAGTAAGGCTTGCACCATAATTATGGAACCCTGAACTGTTAAATGTAGCCCCGGCGAAGGTGGTTTGGAGGGCATTGTTATTTAAGAATAAACCTCCAAATGAGCCCGAAGTTCCAGAAGAGGCGAATGTTACATTCTGTCCCACTTGGATGTTGCCGTTTATCTGAATACTATTACTAGCGTTTCCATTAAACTGAACATTGTCCTGAATAATGAGAGTAGCACCAGCATCAACAAAAAAAGTTGCTTCATTTAGGAGAAATACATCTGCATTTGAATTAATTATCAATTCAGTACCAGAAACCACATGCACATCTTTAGATATTCCAATTAATCCTCTGTAATTTATATTGTTAGAAATATCAGAATGTAATAAGGTTGGATACTCTAATGATGTAAATGAACCAATTTCTCCAGGATCAGAATAAAAGGGATCTTCTCCAAAAAGATGAGAACTAGATTCATGAGAATCTTCCCAATTATAAATTTCCAGAACAGAAATGAAATTATCATAGTTTTCATCTGCTTCGGTATATGGTTGTCCATTATAATTATTCCCAAAAGCAGGAGATTCACCAACAGCAGCAGAATAATTGTGGAAATTGAATTCACCATGCTTGTATGTAATATCATTTACAATCTCCTTTTCCACAACTGAGTTACCATTAACATCCTTATTATCTACAGGATAAGCCAACTCCGAAGGTTGACAAGCAGAATGGAAAACAGTATTAATACTTTCCAAATCATCATGAAACCCACCTGAACGGCATTGTTGCATCCAGAAGACTTTTTTATTTGCTAGTATTTGATTAGTCAATGCAGCAAATTCATAATCCCACATTTTAGTGGTATTTAGTAAATATATGTATACTTTCTCTGTAATTTGATCGTAATCACCGTGGCCAAACGTCCAAACAAACAAGAAATCATCTTCTGTAACTTGTGGAAAACCGTTAGTTCCTGTAGCTAGTCCGTTAAAGACGTTTTCAACATTTGGAATTGTAGCTGGGTAATCAGTTATTGGAAAATATTCGTTGTGGGAAATCTGAGCATTATATCTACTCCACATCCAGTCATCATTATCAACTGAATAGTCTATCCCGTTTGCAAATAATACAAACACATTTTCATCTTGGAACCCTTTCTCATAAACAAGCATTTCCCACATAAGGTATGTGTCATACCAGAATTCCGGATAGCCATTGTTACTTTTGTCTTGTCCTTGATTCCACTGACTTTCCAGAGGAATTCCTTGAGAGGCATAATCACCTGTTATGAGTACAGCATACTTCTGTTGTGCAGCCGCTGTTGACGCAAAGATTAAATATGCCATTACCATAATAAGACGCTTTATTTTCATTTCTTTAAAATTTAAGATATTAACTTCTGAATCGCAGCAATACTGTTGTTGAATAGACGGGTTTATTAATCATTGAGCTAATATTACCGACCGTGTAACCACATACCTGCCTACCTGCAAGCGAACGAGATAAAGCCCGGTAGAAACCTTCTTTTCATCTTTGTCATTACCGTTCCATATGATTTCATGATTTCCGGGAAACATGATCTCATTTTGTAATGTATTTACAAGCTTTCCTTGAAGAGTATATATCTTTACTGATACTCTTTCAACTTCACTGATCTCAAAACTTATATGAAGATTTTGATGAAAAGGATTCGGATATAAGTTCATTTGGAGTGTAATTTTCACACTGTTATTTACACTCGTAATAATATTCGATTTTGAGAAAAATATGTCACCATTTGAGTTATTCAAATAAGGTTTAACATAAACAGCAAACAATTTATTATTATAATTTTCGACAACAGGAGACATGCTAGACCAGCTTGACTCATCAATAATATACCCTTCCCATACCCCTGATTTATTATAATGATGAACAAACATACTTCCATCTTCTGCTTTTTCTGTATCAAAAATGTTCGGTTTCCAGTTTTCATCTATCTCAATTTGTTGTTCCCGAGGATCTTCTACAACCAATTCGGGTGTACTCCATTCATTTCCTGTATAAAACCTGTACATGGTAGTATCATTTGCAGTTGCAGTGCCTGGCGGCATTTGGCACCATGCTATATGAGGAGAATTATTGAAATCAAGATCCATATCCGCACCAGTTGAAGTTATTTTAGTAAGCTCTGTCGTATCGCTCCACAGACTATTCGTATAATCGTATTTAAAATAGACATATTTATTATTATTCGACTGTCCACCATGGTGGGCGGCTAAACAATGAAGATCATTATTTGAATCATTAACAATTTTTACAACAACCATATGATAATCGAATGGGGATATTATGTCACTCCAATTCCCATTCTCAAAATACCGGTAGTAGCAATATCCTGCTATCCCTGCTCTATACCAAAATATATATACCCTGTTATTTTTGTCAATAGCAATTTTACTTCTATATGAACCTTTCATATTATCCGACACATTAATCGGTTCGCTCCAGGTCGCTCCGTCAAATAATTTGTAATATATCATGGTTTCCATGTAATTGCCAACATCATAGTCATAGGTAACATGTAAATTGTTTCCGGTATCACAAACAATATGCGGATCTGAAACCCATTTTTCATTATTCTTTGAAATATCCAATGAAGATGACCAAGTAATACCCCCATCCGTTGATTTAGAATAGTATATTTTCCAATAGTTATTTGCAATTTTATGAGCCCAAACGCAATGAAAATTTCCATTATTGTCAATCGCAATGTCAGGTTGGTTATCCATCCCTTCAAGGTTAGAAATGTTAATGGGATCTGACCAGTCTTGTGCTGAACAAAGATGAGTTATGTATACTAACAGGATAATGAATTTTAATTTCAGCATCTGATTAAATTATTGGAATTCGTTATATAGCAATTGTCTTATCTTAAACTCGCAAAAATAACTTATCTTCACTTTAAGCGGTTAAAGCAAACAATTTTCAATATAATCCTTACCCTCAAAATTACAAAAATCATAACACATTACAAAAAAACCAAAATATATTAAGGTTGATTCATGTCATAACACCATCAGATGTAGAGACGCCATGTTGGCGTCTGAACGATGGATGGAAACGGTGAGATAATAACCTGAACTGGTTATTGAGTTAGTATTACCGAACGCGTAACCATATGCCTACCTACCTGCAAGCGAACGAGATAAAGACCTGGTGAAACCTCCTTTCCATTAAGGTCGTTACCTTCCCAAAGAATGCTGTACTTGCCCTGTGTTTTATTTTCATTTACAAGAATGTTTACAATCTGACCTTTCAGGTTGTAAATTTTAAGTTGCACCTTATCGAATGATGTTGTTTCGAAATTAATCAAAACCATCTTGCTGAATGGGTTAGGGGAAATACTTAAATGCAGATTGGTATTATAAAAATCGGTAATTCCAGCAGTTACATCGTAAGTACTTATCTGGATACTGTTGAAAATTAAGTATCCATTTTGCTGCCATATTATTGTATCTACTTTTGAATACTGTAGATATAATTTGTTGTCTCTTTCAATAATCTTGTGACTGTAATACCCATAATTATCTTCTTGAATAATTTCTCTTGACCAGTTATTCATTTCATTTGTATAGCTTACTTGCTGATATCCTGTTGGAGTTTTTTCAGTATCGATAACATATCTATGATTGTATTGATCTATAGCGATTGCTTGTTGTTCAGGGCTATCTTCAACAAGTAACTGTGGAACACACCAGCTACTTCCATCAAAAGAAGTAACAAATGTTCCTTGATCAGGTGGAGCAGAATTTGAAGAATACTGCCCCCATGCTATAGATGGGAAATTATTCGAATCTAAAGCTATATCCGGGCCTCTCCAGGTAGTATTATTACTTAATATGGTAATATCGCTCCACACGCCATCAATACAATTAAAATACATTGCCCTATCGTCGTAGCCACTTTGCCCTGCATAATTATGTGTTCCGGTGCAGTGTAGGTTATTCTGATCATCAACAACGACACTATTAAGTGCGTAATGATCATTATTACCGGAATACGGCTGAACTATTGAACTCCAAATTCCGTTTTCCAAGGTGCGAAAAAATATTTTACCTCTCGTAATGCCGTTATACCAGAAACAATATATCTTATTATTATTATCAACAGCCAACCTGCTATGTGTTGAACCAGGCATGCCGGTAGATATAGTATCAGGGTTATGCCACTGTATTCCATCAAACTTCTTCAATAAGACTAACATACTGCCAGGATCACCTGTGTTATAATCATAACTTATATAAAGATTATTGTTTGAGTCAGTAACTACCTGTGGATTATACATCCACAGATTACTGTTTAAAGAAATGTCTTGGGCAGACGACCATGTAAACCCATCAATAGACTTTGAGTAAAATATTTTCCAGTAATTTGTTTGAAGTTTATGAGCCCAAACACAATGGAACAACGTCCGGCCAACGATTCGGTTAAGCCTTTCTGAATAAGCAGACGAGATGATCCGAGCAGAATAACCTTGATGTTAACTTTCTCACGGGTATTCTTGCTTTAACTTGCTTTAAATAAGGACGTTCATACATCTTTAAATATTTTACTCAATACTGAAAGCAAATTTACTCAAAATTGTTTAACCTACATAAGAGCAGGGACGCAATCACCCACAAACAGACGCCAACATGGCGTCTCTACATCGGGGTTGCCTTATCCCCTTAAAACCTCTTCGCCAATTGAAAATGCAAACGATGGAATGCATAGGTTTTTTCAAAATTCCCTTCGTAATACATTCCAAAGGAAAGTTTTTTGAGGATGTACCAGTTGAGGCCGGCTTCGGCGGTGTTCTGCTTTACTACCGGGGCGGTGGGGACAAACTTGTATTGCTGGTATTTGTAGCCTATGTTGCCGGTGACCTTGTTTTTTAGAATTGACCTGCTTAAGTTGATGCTGTATACGTTGCCGTTTAAGTACACGCTTTCAAGCATGGTGGCCGACAGGGTTAGTGCTGCATTGATGACAGGCACGTCGCTGTAAGTTGTGTAGATATATGCATTCTTCGATGGGCGGGAGTCTTTCCTGTCGCGATAACCGGCAGTAGCGCCAACAGTAAGTTTCTTGAGCGGTCGGTAATTGACCTGCGCCATATAGCCTTGCTGCAATTCATCATCGAGCAGCTTATCAAGAAAACTCTTGTAAGTCTCGTAGTAGATTATATTCTTCCGGGCGCTGTATGAAAGCGACAATGAAAGGTTTTTAAGGGCCTTGTATCTGAGAGAGAAATAGAGGTTCGACATTTTGGGCGCATTGTCCTGCACCTCGTTAATGTAACTGTATAGCGCAAACTCGGCTGAGCCATAAAAGTACAGGTTGTTGAAGATGGAGTTTGAATGCTGGAAATAAATGAACCGCCGGTCGGTATTTCCTGCATTCTTCTGATCGACAAAAGCTACTGTCGATTGTATGTTGCCTTTGTTAATCATCTTATTGTGCGAAACGAACATGCCATATTGGAATAGCGAAGTGTTCAGTCCGTAATCCACGTTATGAGGTCTTGAGCCTGCGAGCAAACCTGCAGTGAATGTGCCTTTGCGGAGCTCAAGCTGAAGTCCGTCAACGGCTCCCATGTTGGAGAGTTTAGGGTTGATCTTACGACCGGCCAGCACCTTAAAATTATCTGTAATATCGTAGGAAACAGCTAAGTTATAAATCCTGATATCATTGGATGAACTTCGTGCATCACCCGAGGCGGCTTGCTCCGTTTCATTATTTTTCCTGTACCTGCTAACCATGGAGATATAGGTTTCTGCAGATAAAGGCGAACCGCTGATGTTTTTGGCGTTAACTGACAGGTTGTATTTCATCCTGAGGAGATTATCAGCCGGGGAATTTGAAAAGTTGGTATAAGCTGCAGCTGAAACTCTTCCTTTGATTGACTGGAGCCTTGCTATTCGGTCCTTGCCGGATTGGGAGTCAGTATCATCCTGTGCAACGGCATCAGGTTTCTGTTCGGGTTGTCCGGGTGCAGGCTGCTCATTGGTGGGTTGACCTTGCTCATTTGCAGGTTGCCCGGGTAGGGGTTGAACATTCACTTCGCCATCAGTCTTTGCACCAGGTTGTACACGTTGCTTATCTATATTGTTTTTCCCTGTTTGCAATGCATCGGATACTTTAAGCTGAATGTTGTTCAAAGGAGTGCCTGCTGCCGACATGGATGAAAGGTTGGTTATAATCACTGCGGGTATCAGTTCGGTTCCTTTCTTAATGAAAAGTGTATCGCCGGGAGCCATCCCATCGGTGGAAGCAAACCTAACATATACAGTTCCGGAAGTTACGTAGGAAACTGTGCCTTCGGCCTGACCCTCAGTTTGCGCTGATAAAGCAACTGATAAAGAAATAATTACAACCAACAGGTACAAATGCTTCATAATCAGTAATTAAGTTTTAGTTGCACTCCCGGTTTGATCTTATCATTTGTCTTTGCATTTTCTTCTTCTCTTCACCATTGGGATGGCAGTTGAAGCAGGCATTACTATTATATACATAACCACCTACATCCTCATGTTCGTCGTCCATGTCCGCCTGGTTATGCTCGTGGCAGTCGATGCAGGAAAACTGGGCATAATTCGCGGGGTTAGTATGGCAGTCGGAACATGCGTTCCATTCACCCTGGTGCCGTCCTGAATATATCGGGAAATACTGATTGTCGTGCTGAAATGTTGATGGCAACCACGCTGTTTCACTGTGGCATTGCGTACACTGTGTTGGGAACTGCGCTGACGCATGGGGCGGGTTGGTGGTTTGGTTGTAATCGGGCAAATGGCATCCGGCACAGGTGTTGGGAGTGCTTGTATAGTTTCCGTTGTGGCATGTTGCACACTCTGATGCTATGGTTGCGTGGGCACCGTTTAAGGCATAGAATTGGTTGTGGATTGGAAACGATGCAGGACTCCAGCCTGGTTGTGTGGTATGGCAATCGGAGCAGGTGTTTGGGAATCCTGATGATGCATGAGTTGGATTTGTAGACTGATTGAAATCCGGCTGATGACAGTCGAAACAAACAGTTGATGTACCGCTGTAACCTGAAGCATGACAGTCCTGACACAATGCTCCGGTATGTGCCCCGGTTAGAGGGAAGGCGGTAGTTCCATGATTGAATGCTCCTGTAGCAGTTCCATCAGGATGACAAGCCAAACAGGCGGGACTATTATACTGGTAACCGGAAATGCCATCATGTTTATCATTCATATCTGCCTGGTTGTGTTCATGGCAGGTAATACATGTAAATTGGCTATAATTGGATGGGTTTACATGACAATCGGAACAAGCATCCCATCCTCCATTATGTTCACCTGTATATATTGGGAAGTACTGACCATCGTGATTGAAAGTTGCAGGTTGCCAGCTGGTTTCCGAATGACATTCAGCACACTCAGTAGGGAATTGAGCTGCTGTGTGCGATGGGTTTGTTGTTTGGTTGTAATCAGGTAAATGACACCCGGCACAGGTGTTGGGAGTGCTTGTGTAGTTTCCGTTATGGCATGTTGCGCACTCTGATGCTATGGTTGCGTGGGCACCGTTCAAAGCATAAAATTGATTATGAATTGCAAACGTTGCAGGACTCCAGCCGGGTTGTGTGGTATGGCAGTCGGCACAGGTATTGGGAATGCCTGCTGCTACATGCGGCGGATTTGCCGATTGATTGAAATCGGCAGTGTGGCAGTCGTAACAGAAGGTGGTTGTGCCGGTGTATCCATCAGTATGACAATCCTGACAAGCGGCACCGGTATGTGCACCTGTTAGTGGAAAAGCGGTTGAATTGTGGCTAAATGCACCATCGGCAGAACCATTAGGGTGACAGGCCAGGCAAGCCGAACTGGTATACTGGTATCCAACAATATCATCATGTTCATCGTCCATATCTTCCTGGTTGTGCTCATGGCAGTCAGTGCAGGTAAATTCTGCGAAGTTGGAAGCATTTTTATGGCAATCAGCACAAGTGTTCCATTCGCCATTGTGTTCTCCTGAGTAGATAGGGAAGAACTGTCCGTCGTGCTGGCTAAAGCTTGCAGGGCTCCAACCGGGGCTCAATGTATGGCACTGACCACATTCAGTAGGGAAGTTTGCAGCGGTGTGATTGGGATTTTCAGCAGCCGCATAATCAGGCTGATGGCATGAAATGCAGGCCGGCGAAGTATTGTTGAAGTTGCCTTCAGTGTGGCAACTCATGCAATCAGCAATATCATGTCCCTCTTCAAGAGGAAAGAAACTGTGATTAATACCGGCACCTGCCCATGTAAATCCGTTCATTAAATGACAATCGGTGCAAGTAATTGAGAACCCTGCCTGAGGGTGGTTTGGATTGGTGGTGGCTGCATAATCCTGCTGGTGGCAGTCGAAACACTCAACACCCAGGGGTTCAAATCGTAACAGAGATGCTGACACGTGGCAATCCTGGCAATCAGCCATCGCATGAGCGCCCAGTAAAGGGAAGCGGGTTTGGCGGTGCAGATCGGTTATGTTGTTCACTATCCACGATTCAGTGTTATGGCACCTGTCGCAGTCATGCCCTACAGTGTTCTCATGCATATCAGTATGGCACGAAGCGCAAAAAGTTTCAGCTTCAGCAAAAACCAGCGACTTGTGGCACCCCCTGCAATTTGTCTCAGCGTGCCGGCCCGTAAGCGGCATGGCAGTGGTGTCATGGCTGAAGTTAATACTGTCGGGGTTTACCTCCCATCCGGTGGTGTTATGACAATCGTCACAATTCATCTTAAAATTGTCTCCGTGGGGCGATGATATCATCAGGTTAACTGAGGTAAACAATATCAAAGCGGCTATGATTAATGACAGTCTGCGCATCTTATCTTACCGGTTTTATATAAGACATAAGTTCTTTGACCTTGTTCAACCAATGGATGACATTTATTACAGGCTACCGCCTTATGCCGTCCATCAAGCTGGAAGCGGGCATTGTTGTGATCAAATGTTGTTTGCGGCCAGCCATCAGGCACATGACAGGAGGCACAGTTGGTGATGTTGTTTTCAGCGAACTGCCCCTCGTGTTCATCGGTGTGGCAGCTTTGGCATTCGGATTTGAGGCCTGTGAAGAGCATTATCTCTTTGCCGGGAGTAGATGCATCTTTGGAATTAACAGCATCTTTGGAGATAGCGGCATCTTTGGATTTGGCTTCTTTATCAGATGCGGCTTCCTGAAGTTTATTATTAGTTTGGGTTTGGGCTTTCGCCAGATGGCAGCTCCTGCAAGATTGCGCTTCGTGTTTGCCGGTGAGCGGAAACTTTGTTTTGTTGTGGTTAAAGGTTATTTGCCTCCAGCTTTCCGCCGAATGGCATTCCCTGCAGTTTTTTTCAGGATAGTATTTCGGGTCAAGATTTCCTTCGTGGATATCCTTGTGGCAGTCGTTACAGGTTTCACCGATCTGCCTGAACTTCCATCTTTCAGGTTTTTGATGGCAGGCAAAGCAAGGTACGGCACGATGTGCACCTTCAAGTTTAAAGTCGGCCTGCTGATGCTGCTCAACGGTGAATAAAGTAATATCAAATCCTTCAACTGTATGGCATGCCTTGCAATCAGGTGCAGGGGATTTGTCTTTAAACTCTCCTTTGTGATAGTCGGTATGGCAATCACTGCATTGGTCATGTTTCAATGCATCGGTGAGATTGCCCTTATGGCATGATCTGCAGGCAACATTTTCATGCTTTCCCTCAAGTTTGAAATTAGTGAGGTTGTGGTTAAAGCCGGATGTATTCTTTATAGCACGGAATGATTCCTCGGTATGGCAATCGGCGCAACGCTGACCGAATTTATTGTCATGCACATCCTTATGGCAGCTTGCACATCCCGCGAAGGGAATGCCTTTATATTTCCTGAACTCTTTACCGTTGGCTGTTGTCAGCGTGTGGCATTTGTTGCATTCAACCTGCTGATGCTTACCCTTAAGTGCAAATGCTGCCTTCGAGTGGTTGAACTTTGGCGCAGGTTTAAAGGCATTGAAGGTATGACACTCAAGACAGTTAGGTGAAAGCGTGCCCTGGTGACAGTCGTCGTGGCATGCTGCTCTGCAGTCGCGGTTAAGCCCGAGGAACGTAAAATTCTTTTTCTTAACTAGCGGATCAGTTATAAAAGCAGGTTTATGGCAATCGCGACACTGCTTTTCAGCATGTTTGCCTTCAAGTTTATAGCCGGTAGCATTATGGTCAAACCCTTGTTCTTTGAAACGAACGATCTCGTACTTGCGGCCATGATGCTCACTGTGGCACAGGATGCAGCTCTTTTTATATACCTTCTCTGATGCGTGGTACCCCTGTTTTTTGTCGACCCTTGTTTTGATCTCCGTATGGCAGCTCAGGCATTTGTCGTTCGAAATCCTGGACCCGAGTGTATGGCACTTTGTGCAGTTCGACATCCCCTCAAGGTGAGCATGAGGCTGGGAAAGATCACCCGGCGACAGTTGTGCACGGACGTTGAAGGTAAGAAGGAGAATTATTACTGAAGTGTATAGTTTTATACCATTCATTTACTTTTTGTGTTTCAAGATTGGTTCGCCGAACTTTTTATCGACGGTAATACCTGCCTTCATTAGGAATTGAGTAGGCAGTTCGCCTCCCGCAAATATATAAACAAGATCGTTGTTGAGGGTAATTATTTCATTACTCTTAGTATCATTGAGCGTGATGTCATCTACGCCTATATTGGTAACATTGGTATTAAACATCACTTTGATCTTTCCGGCATTCGCAAGCAGCGTGATTGTTTCGGCATTCTTCGGTTTAAGTCGGCTGAAATTCTCACTACGATAGGAAATCGTCACATTATTATTTCCCGCAAGCATTACTGCAGATTCAATCGCTGAATCGCCTCCGCCAACAACCACAATATCTTTATCGGCAATAGCTTCAGGTTCGAGCAAACGGTAAGCCACCTTTTCCTGCATCTCACCGGGCACACCCAGTTTACGCGGTGTACCACGCCTGCCAAGAGCCAGCAAAACATTGGCTGCAGTTAGCTTTTCGCCGGTGTTGGTCGCAACTTCAAAGTAGCTTCCGGTATATTCGATACTCTCAACTTTGGTATTTTCCTTAATGCTGATCTCATTTTTGCCAAGCGCATCATTCCACAGTTTTAGCAATTCGCCTTTGCCTGTTTCTGAAAGCTTCACCTTCCCGTAAAGGGGCAGATCCATCGCAGAGGTCATTACAACTTTGGCCCGGGGATAAGTGAATACTGTTCCGCCAAGAGAATCCTGCTCAAGCGTTATAAAATTAAGTTTATGCTTCTTCGCAGTAAGCGACGCTGATATACCTGCAGGACCTGCACCGGTGATGATGAGATCGTAGGTTGCGCCATTTTTCTTCCTGTTAGTTTTGGCGATATTATCAACTGCCTGTTTCCCCTGCTCCACTGCATTTTTAATAAGGCCCATGCCACCCAGCTCACCGGCAATATAGATGCCCGGCACATTGGTTTCAAAAGTTGGCTTAACATGCGGCAGCTCCACACCACGCGTTTCAGTGCCAATAACAAGCGTAATGGCAAGTGTTGGACAAGCATGAAAACACGCACCATGTCCAATGCATTGGGAAGCATTGATGGTAGTTGCCTTCCCATTCACAATACCCAGAATATCTTTCTCAGGACATGCAGCAACACAGGCGCCGGTCGCAATACATTTATTGGTGTCAACGATAGGATGCAGCGACACCGGCTCATACAAGCCCTCCAGCTTGGCTTTAACAATCTTCTCAGCTACCTTCTTCGATTTGCGACTTTGATTCCTCAGATAAATATAGATCACAACAAAGCAAAGAATCGCGGTCAGCGAATAAATCAGCACATTTTCGATTAGGAGTTCCATAGTAGAGTCAAAAGTAAGAAAATTAATCTAAAGGTTCGTAGATTAACTCAGACCTCATAGATCACCTCACCCCGGCCCTCTCCTATATTTGTGCCATCTGGCAATGGAGAAAAATAAGGAATAGAAGTTCATTGACATATTGTTAAATTTGAAGGTAAATTCAAATTCTGGGGATGGAGCGAAGGCGTAGCCGTAGCGGAATCCCCAGAATTTGAGAAAAACCTAAGAACCATGATCAACAATTCATCTTTACAGAAATGGGATCGTCTTAAGCAGAAACAATTGGACACCCAGTTTGTGAATACCCTTATCCAGGGAATGAACTGCTCTCAGTTTGAAGCAAAGGCAATTATGAATGCTGTCTACAACACTTATCAGCCCTTTTTTGATAACTCTGGTACAATGAAACCCGGCCAGATGCTATTTGAGGTTGTTAATGTTGAGAACGGGGCACAGAAGAAGTTATCAGAATGCAGAATGATAAGTGTAACCCTTACAGTTGATGCAGGTGAAGAAGATCTTGAGATCAGGAAGAAAGAAGGAGTTGCAGCCTTGCGCAGGCACCGCTTGCAAAGAATAGCAAATGAGGCCTTTCAACAGGGAGGAGTGCTTACTGTAGAGGATATTGCTAACAGGCTTCTTAACTGTGGTGAAAGAACTATTTGCAGGGATATCAAGGCATTGAAAGAGCTGGACATTATCCTCCCTTTAAGATCAACAATACGTGATATGGGTAAATCAATTACTCATAGATCCTTGATCGTAAAGGAATGGTTATTAGGAAAAGAGTATACTGAAATTGCCAGAAGAACTAACCATAGCGTAGAAGCTGTAGCTAATTATGTGGATAAGTTCAAAAGGGTTATATGCCTTGCAAAAAACAACTATGAGATTAACACCATAGCTTTTCTTGCTAAGCTATCACCTTCCCTGGCACAGGAATATTACAATCTTTATTATGCACTGGAGATTGTTCCACACCGAAGTCAGGAGATTGATGAACTGGTAAAAAAAAGCCTATAAAAAACCATAAGTACAATACAGACATGATACAGAGGTCAATTTACGCCAAGAAGTACGCTTCAGCACATGATAGGTTCTTAAAACCGGTAATAATGAACTTCTTTGAGAGGGAGTTCCCTGGAATGTTTGGCCCCATTGTCAGAGAAAATATAGCCAGTGCATTGATAGATTTATTCAATCAACAATGCCCTGAAACATCAAGATTAAAGCATGGCCAAATACTATGGAACGCACTGGATAAAACCACAAGAGCTGACTGGAAAGGAAGAAAATATATTCCTGTTGTGCTTTCCATGGTAACAAAGGATGAGATTAAGGACTTTGAAAAAGGAGTCTCAATCAGAACGATCAGGAAAAAGACCATGGCAAGATTAATCAGAGAAACTTATGATCAGGGAGGTATCTTATCAACCAGGGACCTTAGTCAACTGCTCGTCTGTGACGGAAGTCATTTATCTGAGCAGAGAATAGAATACGAGAAAGAGAATAAAACAGTACTTCCACACACGGGTGTAATGCACGATATGGGAACAACTGTAACTCACAAAGTAATGATCGTCAACAAATATATTAAAGAAAGGAAGGATCCATTAACAATAGCAAGGGAAACAAATCATTCGCCCAGGGCAGTTGATAGGTACCTGAAAGACTTTCAAAGAGTTAAAACGCTTGCAAATGAAAATAAGGATGTTGAATTTATTAATCACACAACTAACATCTCAAACCATGTTGTAAAACAATACCTTCAAATAATAAACGATAAATAAAATGAACCTCAAATTCCTTCACTTTTTTCTTGCAATGTCAAATGGCATTATCTTGAGGAGAGGGCCGGGGTGAGGTGATCTGCTTTCAAAACACCCACCTATAACCAAATGTAATCGTAACAGCTACATGAATCAGCATGATGATGAGCATGATAAATGCGAAAGGAAGGTGCGCTACGTGCCAGTACCTGAAGAGGTTTTGCATTAACTTGAGCCTCTCTATTTTGCGTTCAATAGTGGCCTGGTCGAGGCCTGCGTTCATTTTGCGGACTTCGCTCACTGAAAGTTCCTTTCCATTAATATTGTGTGGGATCCTGATATAGATGAACCTGCCAATGATGCCGCTGATGAACACTGCCACCATGCTCCAGAAGCTAACAGCCACCAATCCGCCAAACTTGAAAGATGTATGATACAACACCAGCATTGGTCCGAGGGTGCAGAGAAAAATATGGAATTCCAACCAGTGTTTCAGCACGCCGAGCTTCTGCACTCTTCGGTTTCTTTTCCTGATCATGTATGTTGACACACCTATGATCATACTCAGCGATCCAAGTATGCCAAGTCCATGACCCCAGGAACCGCTGGGCTTAAGCTTCATATAATCGGGATGGAAGAAGCGTTCTTCGATGCTCTCCTCGTAAAACGATATTCCCGAGACCGTCAGGTACAAAAACAAGGCGAACACTACAAAGCCCATGGAGAATATATACACCCTGTGCCAGGTTACCAGCTTATTGCGCGTAGAAACATCACTTTTTGCAGTAACTTCCTCTTCAGACTTCACATTCATCAGGTTGAAACTTTAGGCTGTAAATATAGAAAAAAGTTGTTTCCCGCTGAGGTAGGAGTTAGCGGTGGTAGGATTTAAAAGATGCTCAAAGCCATTATCTTAGTTTCCCAAGCACTACTTTACTATTAATACCCATAACAGGCTTTGTAAAATTTATCTCAAAGAAAACACCTGCACCAATACCAATGTAGGGGGTTAGCTTAAACACTGCCTCGAATTCAAGAGGTATTGAGGGTCTGACAAATTTATCTTCTTCGTATATATTGCTTTTGAAAAAAATCCAGCCTCCGTTATCTTCGATTAAATCCTTTCTTGCTACTCCTGAAGAAATTCCTAATCCCACAGAGAATTGAATGTGATATTTCTCCTCTGAGATACCTCTTCCCAGCAAAAAGTTTATGCTATTAAAATACTCAGATGGTTCATAACCATAAAAGTATTCCACTTCATAATTACGCATATACCTCAGTTTGTAAAAGGTTTTATTCTTATGTACGGTGAATCCTGAATAAATATTTAATCGAAACATAGGTTGATTCGAAAATGTTGTATATGTCCCAATTCCCGGATCAATCCACCATGTTAAGGGCTTTTCTTCAACTTCCTGAGTCCTGGCCAAAATGCAGGTACATAAGAGACAGAAAACGATGTAAAACTTTTTCATCTGTGGCTTTTATATATAACCATATATGAAGAAATTAGTTTGCTGCATATGACTGCCACTATGATAGATTTTGCCCCCCCCCTCTGGCAGTATTATGTCCGGCGTTGTCCCCCCCTCTGTCAGTATTATGTCCACTGTTGTCCCCCCTTTGGCAGTGATTATGTCAGTTGTTCACTGCCAAAATCTGCCATGGGGTGGACAACGGCGGACAATTTCAGGAATCTGGCATATTAGCACTATAATTGATTAGTAGTATGGTAATGCAAGCGGGCGAATGTTTCTAACAACCTTGAACGCGAAGCTTTGAACAACTTTTGAACGCGAAGCTTTGAACGCGCGTAGCGCACTTTTTATTTTTTAGGGTAAATTCATGATTTATTGTCATATCTATACCACGGGTAAAAAAATCATTTTAACAACACAATTATGCCAACTTTTAAAAGTAAGATGGTTAACTTCATGATCAGGAATAACCATCATTTGAGAGGGAAAATAAGTAAGGAAGTATTTGATATGAACACTTCCATTGATGGCTTCAGGGAGCGGTGTGAGAAGGGTGCCAATCGTTTCGCCAAAGTTCCTTCTGATGTTAGTGTTGAGGAAGTATCCATCGATGGGATGAAGGCTGAATGGCTGGTCCCTGAAAAGGCTGATCGTAAGCAAGCAATCCTTTATGTTCATGGAGGCGGATATGTTTCAGGGTCATGTAATGATCATAGGTCGATCGTTGCTTCTTTCGCAAAACGGACAGGTATTGCCTTTTTGATTTATGAGTACGGGCTTGCACCTGAGCATCCTTTCCCGGCAGCAATAGATGATTCCGTAAAGGCATACCAATGGTTGCTCTCCTCAGGCTTTTTACCGGGGAATATTGTGATAGCAGGCGAATCGGCAGGAGGTGGATTGTGCCTGGCACTGTTGCTGGCACTGAAAGAGCGTGATATCGCGAAACCTGCTGCCGCTGTGGCGATGTCGCCCTGGACAGATCTTACTTGCTCAGGTGAGTCATATCACACAAAGAACAGGAAGTCCCCTGCCCCACTGAACTCATGGCATGTTTTTGCGAAGCACTATGCAGGAGAAAACCCCCGCAACAATCCATTAATATCACCCTTGTTTGGCGATCTGTCGTTACTACCACCGCTGCTAATAATATCAGGTGTTGACGATGAGTTGTTCGATGATGGCGAAAGGTTCAGTATTAAGGCCAGAGAAGCCGGTGTTGACGTTACTTTCATCGCCGGTGAAGGAATACATAGAATTATTCACTAAAAGCCTGTATGGAAGCCACCAGAACCCGTTTGTTCCATTTCCCGTACCATAACTGTTTACAAGTTTTAAGCCCCCAATTTCCCAATCTCTCATGTCAACAATATTATCTCCAGTAATGTTAATGTCATTGGTAAAGAGCCCATCATTGTTGAAATCATATTTTATATCATCACAATAACCTACCACAGTTATAGCATGGCCTGGTGCTACAAGGGTAGTCATTACTTTATCTAAATAGTGATTACTTTGGATAGGAAGTGTACTTGGTATTCCATTAAACGGAATAGTTAGCGTTAATAATCCTCCTGTTAAAGAACCTTCTCCATGATCATTAATAAAATGCTTTAACTTACTTAAGTTTTCGCCATTATTTCCTATCTTAATAGAAGACATGCCTGAAATTCTATTATTCATAGCGTTATTATACTTATCGTAACCTGATAGCCATCGGATGTAATCCTGCCAGTCACGATTCCCCCAATCATACTCAGTGACCGCTCCCAATTGCATCAAATAATGAGCTAATGCACTCATTGATGCACCAGTAGAGGGATTTCCTCTATTCTCATGATTCCATAATGCATTAGGAATATACTTTCTTGTACTGGTAGTAGAAGGCACTCCTCTTTTCCTATTGATCTCATAAGTGTAATTGTACCAAACCCCAGAGGCAAAGACACAGCTGCCAGTTAGGCCTTGGTTATAAAGATCTTTTTTACTGAAGGTTTCATCTTGCCAGGGAAAGTAAATACTTTCAGAATTATCTACCTCATTTGGAAGAATTACATTAAGGGACGCCTGAGAAATAGTTATCTCAGGCAGAGAGTCAATCCAATTTGTAGAATCAGGTATCAAACCTGTAAAGCCATCCGGAAATTGTCCGTGAACCACTGAAATAATGCAAGTAAAAATTGCAATAATTAAACATTTTTTTTTCATTTTGATAAAGATTTGGTGAATAATTGGTTGGTTTATTCTCAAATCGAATAGCGTGGAGATGAAGTAGTAAAGAGAATTACTCAATAGTGGTTGTTAGGTGATAACACATTATTTTAATTGAGATGTCTTGTTATATTTTGCAGATCAGTTATAAATTATAGCAGCAGTACTTATATTTAATCCATTTATTAGTATAATGTAGTACAACCCTTTACTAACATTATTTGGACACCACTGATAAGGATTGGATGTAACCTTGTTATGATGAACGATATTGCCAAATGAATCGATTATTCTGATCACCTTATTACCTGTTATATCAGTTTCGGTCAGCAAGAGATTTACACAGTTATTGAATGGATTTGGATACACCGTTAAATCATTCTGAATAATCTTGTTAACTTGGGTTGTTACTGTATCGTAGCTTCTGTGAAGTCTATTACCCCCGGCAACCAATAGTCTTCCATATTGATCAACAGCAAAGTCCTGCACATATCTTGAGTATAATCCATCACTAATATCGTCGAATGTTTGGCAATTATCATGCGAAACATAAGCGCCTCCAGGACTTCCTGTTATACTATTGCAGGCAAAATAAACAAATCCTTCCGGTGTAATTAAAATATCTTCCGGGGTATTATTCAAACTTAATTTTTCCCATGAGTCATATTCAGGAGTATATCGGTATAAGCCTGTTCCGCCTACCAATAATTTACCTGTGCTATCTATTGCACCAGACCTTAAACTAGCACAGGGCATTGTTGCAGTCCATGATTGAACAAGCTGAAAGCTCAATCCTAAATCAAGGGAACGATAAACCCTGGCACAACCGCCATATAATGTTGCTGTTGTTACATAAATAGAATTATCAAATGGTGAGTGGGATATGCTGGTAAAATTCTCAAGATATTGAGCAGAATCAGCATTATAGTGAACTCTTATCCAACTATATCCTCCATCATTTGACCGATAAATACTGTTATGAGCTCCGGCTAAATAAATTGAATCAGATATTGAATTTATACAGTAAATGTCAAGGTTAAATAAACTTGATTGCCATGTCCCTGCAATTGGATCCCAAATTAGTATACCGGCACCCCCTCCAACTACAATCCTATTATTATCGGAAATGTCAATCGCTCTCAAGTTATGATGATTTGGGCCAATAAATTCCCATGTCTGTCCGTCATTATTCGAATGATATACACCGCCCAAATTATAACTTACATAGCTGGTCACATATAAGTCACCATTATTATCAACTGCGACGGCACTTGGTAATAAAGCATCGGGCTTGTGTATCTGATACCAGAAAGGTTGGGAATAATTAACTAAAGGGACCACTAGCAAGAGCAACAATACTATTTTTTTCATGGCAAACATGTATGTACTTTTATTGAGGCCAATCTAAATTTTACTCAAAGATATAAAAATACAGAAGATATCACCATTTACAGATGCCCATTTTTCCACGTCCTACTCCCTCTCCTTGAGGAGAGGGCCGGGGTGAGGTGCTCACCAAATGTAGTGACGCCATACTGGCGTCTGAACGATGGATGGGAACGAATCAATTATAAACTATAGCAGTAGTACTTACTTCTAATCCATTTATTAGTAAAACGTAATACAGCCCTTTACTAACATTATTTGGGCACCACTGATAAGGATTGGATGTAACCTTGTTTTGATGAACGATATTGCCAAATGAATCAATTATTCTGATTACTTTATTACCTGTCATTTCAGTTTCGTCCAGCAAGAGATTTACACAGTCATTGAATGGATTTGGATACACCGTTAAATCATTCTGAATAATCTTGTTAACTTGGGTTGTTACTGTATCGTAACTTCGTTGTAGATATCGCCCGGCTACCGCTAACAACCGCCCATGCTGATCTATAGCTAAATCCCTTACGAACTTTGAGGCAAGACCACCATTTATTTCTGTAAAAGTTTGACAATTATCCTCTGAAACATAAGCCCCTGCAGGACTTCCCCCAATGAAATCACATCCAAAATAAAACTTTCCTTCCGGTGTAATTAAAATAGCAGCCGGGGTATTATTCAAACCTAATTTTTCCCATGAGTCATATTCAGGTGTATAACGGTATAAGCCTGTTCCGCCTACCAACAATTTACCAGAGCTATCTATTGCACTAGACTCAAGCCATGCGCAGGGCATTGTTGCATTCCATGATTGAACAAGCTGAAAGCTCAATCCTAAATCAAGGGAACGATAAACCCTGGCACAACCGCCATATAATGTTGCTGTTGTTACATAAATGGAATTATCAAATGGTGAGTGGGATATACTGGTAAAATTCTCAACATATTGAGCAGAATCAGCATTAGAGTGTACTCTTATCCAACTAGATCCTCCATCATTTGAACGATATATACAGTTGTGAGCTCCGGCTAAATAAATTGAATCAGATATTGAATTTATACAATAAATATTAAAACTATTTACACCTGGTTGCCATGTCCCGGCAATTGGATCCCAAATACGTATACCGGCAACCCCTCCAACTACAATCCTATTATTATCGGAAATGTCAATCGCTCTCAAATTATGATAATTTGGGCCTAAAAATTGCCATGTCTGCCCGTCATTATTCGAATGATATACACCGCCCAAATTACCGTCTACATAGCTGGTTACATATAGATCACCATAATTATCAACTGCGACGGCACTTGGCAATAAAGCATCGGGCTTGTGTACCTGATACCAGAAAGGTTGGGAATAATTAACTAAAGGGACAAATAGCAAGAGCAACAATACTATTTTTCTCATGGCAATAATTATTGTGAATGTACTATTATTGTGGCTAATCGAAGTTTACTCAAAGATATAAAATATCTATAACAATCAAATCCATTCTTTAATTCTTTAATTTTATTTCACCACCTTTATCGCTGGATGTTTATGTATACTTCTTGCGTTTATCAGGAAGCATTAACGTTCCACCTCATCCCGGCCTTCTCCTCAAGGAGAAGGTGAAGACTCCTTTTTACGTCTTTCATCCAAAGTGAAGTGTCATTACCGCCATTATGACATGCTTTGATACCTTTTGATACCTTTTGATACCTTGTGTCAGTTTTCGTGTCATGCGCTTTTCTGCCAAAAAACATGACATAGGGTATCAAAAGGTATCATTTTAAAAAATATGGCACAGTTGCATAAAAGTTGATAGACAATATGTCAGTGCGTGTCGCCTATTGTCGCCCATTGTCGCCTATTGTCGCCTTCGTGTCAGTTTTCGTGTCAGTACCTTTTTTCTGCCAAAAACTGACATTTGACCGTCATTGGGCGACAAAGTCAAATTCCGTGACAATTTGCATCATAGTTGCTTGTAAAATCAGTAGTGAGTAGGGAGTAATGAGTAGGGAGTAATGAGTAGGGAGTAGGGAGTAAGGAGTAGTGAGTTTTTTTAATTTCATAGTGATGAATAATAAATTGTTGATAATCAAATCTCACAACTCACTACTCTAAACTCACTACTAATTTTTGTTCTTTGACATCTTGATTAGAATGCTGCATCCCGATGTGAAATCGGGCTGTAATTGCAACTCTATATATACTTTTCAACCAGCAGCCGGGGATTTCCTGCTGTTGGTTGAAAAGCCGATTAAATAAAATACTTATCTGCCCGCCCGCAGTAGCTTTTGCTGGCTCCAGTATGACCTTACCGGCTACCGCATTATTACCATCTTTTTTGTATCACTTTTCCTTCCATCTAAAACAAGAGAATAAAAGTATGTGCCGGAAGTTAAGTTCGAATTCGAAAAGTCTGCTTTGTAGGTTCCTTTGTCTTTTGTTCCTTGTGCAATCTTCTCGATTTCTTTTCCAGTCAGATCAGTTATCGAAATAGTGACATTAACCCTTTTTTCAACCTTATACCATATCTGTGTGCTTTCTGAAAAAGGATTAGGTACATTCTGTAACAAACTGCCATAAGAAAGTTTAGTCAGATCATTACGTAAATTATCACTCATTGTTTCACCCGGTAATAATGATAACAGAAAGTTACGATGCTCGAAATACTTTTCCTTCGTTTTGGGTTTATATTGGGACATATTTCCGACATATACTGATTTAAGTCCCTGATTTTCCATAAGAAAATACACATATCCCAAATCTATAATTGCAAATATGCTGTCCTCGAGGCAAGAAGGGTTTGCAATTTTATCCTCGAACCAGCTTATTGCCTGCGGCCAGTATTCAAGTTTTACATCGCATTGATTGGCAAGGTATTTGCCCAATTCAACCAGAAGCGTGTCTGCAACAATTGAATCATTAGTTTGGTAATAGTCTTTAAGGCCGGTATAATCCGAGGCAACATACTCCTCAAGCCGCAATAGTTCTCTCATTGCAGCTTGCGCATATTCCGACTTTGGGTATAGCTGAATCAGAAGTTGAAAAAGATTCTTTGCATTAGAATAATTGCCATTTTCAAATTGTTCAACAGCACTTACATACATATCCTGAATTGGATCAGGCGGAGGAATTATTCCGCCCGGGCACCAGGTTGGATACCATTTCCATATCGCGCCATTATACGTTTTCAAATCCTGCACCGCATCAAAATTATTGCCCCAGCAATTATATTGAACATCAATTTTATAATAATAAGGAATGCTTGGATTGTCATAGAAGACAAGCGGATCTGTTGGATTGCCTAAGTTATCCTCATCAATGCACATATATGTTTTCATCTTTAAACCCATAATTCTTTTTTAAGGTTGAGTACACGGCAGATACATCATTCCAAAATCTTTCATCATGTGGGCCGCTAACAATAACTGCATATTTGTGTGGGCTTGGAGATGAGGTTGCTATATTAGGGAACGATGGTAAGATGGGAGGATTAATTGATGGAAATACAGATAAGGCTAAGTAATCTTCTTTCCACTTATAGGGATACTTGTTTAAACTGATAATTTTATACTCACCGGTAGTAGAATTAATTAAAATAAACCTGGAAGGATGATTCCAATTCGCATAAGGTAGATCATCAACAAAGTAAATCCAGGATTTACCAAATTCAGTATTGAATGAAGAATTATCATACAATGTTATGGTAGAATTTTCAGACACTTCATTTTCTAAAGTGTAGATTTCAACATTTGAAATGTCGTTCAAGAGAATAACATTTAATATCAGACTATCAGACTCTTGTTTGCTTATCTGAGAAAAGCATAAAGAAGGCAGTAAAATGCCTATCATAAATAATGCAAAATTCTTCATAATTTAATTACTTTTTGAATGTTAATTATTTTATCATTTACCCTATATGCAATAAAATACACACCGGCGGGAATTCCATTTCCTGCATTTACCCATGATACATCATTATTACCCGGTGCAGAGTGGATTATTGAATTTTTCAATTGTTTTCCACTACTGTTATATAATACAAATTCAGTTTTATCGGTGGTAGATTGATAGCTGATATTAAGGGTTTTATCAAAAGGATTTGGATAGCATAGGAATGAAGTCGGGGATTTCAAATTATATGTTGAAACTACAGGTGTTGGTTGGAAATTTCCGGCTCCATCATTGTACATTAACTCCAAAGTATTTGAAGAACTGTAAGTATAATACCGAACAACTGCCAGATCTATAAACCCATTTCCATCAAGATCAGCACTCGTAAAATGACGCCACCATTCGCCACCATAATACATAATAATAGAATCATTTTGGTTAAACTGGTAATTACCATCATTGTAGTTTATCTGGATTCCCAATTTCATACCATATGGTTCCCCTCGATTATTAAATAAGAAAGCCAGATCGGGCAAACTATCGTTGTTAAAATCACTGACTAATACCTCCTCGGCCATTGGCTGAAACTGAAGCAACTGTATTTTGGTGAAGATTCCTTCATCATTCCTGAAAACGCAAACATCAGTAAAAAATGTTGGAACGAACTCAAAAGCAACAATATCATAATCGCCATCATTATCAATATCACAAATCTTTGTTCGGGTAAAAGGTGCATCATCCAGGATAGTTTGGGTAAAACCGTTGATACTGTCGTACCAGTATATCTCAACAGGCCAACCCGAAATAATGATTTCATCCTTGCCGTCATTGTTTAAATCTTTGCACTCAATATGCTGAGGAGGATAACTTAAATCATAATATAATGGGCTTTCAAAATTACCATTTCCATCATTATACAAAATGCCCCATATTTGATAGGGATTAGCATATAGCACTATATCAATAAAGCCATCGCCGTTAAAATCACAATACGACATACCTGTAAAGGGGTCAGATGTGTTTAAATCAACATCAAAGTACTCATTGAAATCTCCATTGTCATTATACCATATTCTCAGAAAGCGATGAACAATACCGCTTGATAGAACACCATAAAAAGTAACCAATTCTTTCCATTGATCATTGTTGATATCAACAGCAAAAATATCATCTTGATATCCCAGATAACTTTTAGATGTATCACTGATTGCAAAGTAGCCTGCACCATCATTTTTTAAGACTGCAAAAGATTTCCCTTCTAAAACTATATCACCGCTGCTAACTTCGTGCCCGGTTATGATATCAATATCATTGTCATTATCAATGTCACCCGCAAAAACAGCAATGGCCTTTTTGGGAAGTTTAGTAATTGAACGGTCTGATGTTACGGCAAAGGAGTAACACAGTATGACTATTAGCCATGTATAGCGGGGAAAACTTCTTACTTTTTGCATCATTTTTTACTTTTTAATTATTTCCTCATGCAGTTAACACAACTTTCTCTTTTTATGCAACCAAAATTACAAAAATCAAAACGCATTACAAAAAAATAAAATATATTTACTAACTACTTGGTTCGCTCCCTACATAGCGATGTCATTCAACTACCAGATCCAAAAACATGACATAGGGTATCAAAAGGTATCAACTCTATATAATACTTTTCAACCGGCAGCTGGGGATTTCCTGCTGTTGGTTGAAAAGCCGATTTATTTTATTATGTCGTTTGAATTCGACATTTTATGCTTATATTTGTCGAATAGAAACGACATAAATGGAATCTTTAATCGAATTTCAAACCAGTATCCTTAAGGGAGTCAATAATAGTTTTAGGAGATATCTGTTTGACCGGATCAGTTGGGGTGAGCGGATGATAGGCATTAAGGGACCCAGGGGTTCGGGGAAAACAACGATGATCCTTCAGCATCTCAAATACGACCTTGACTTAAAAGAAGCGCTTTATGTTACGGCTGACCATACGTGGTTTTATTCTCATTCTTTATTTGAAGTAGCTAATGAATGGAATAAACTTGGAGGCAAGTATTTATTTATTGATGAAGTGCATAAATATACCGGATGGTCGAGAGAGTTGAAGAATATCTATGATGGATTGCCTCAATTGAAAGTTGTATTTACCGCGTCATCTGCACTTGACATTTACAGAGGAGAAGCGGATATAAGCCGGCGGGTTGTGTCGTATATGCTGACAGGGCTTTCTTTTAGAGAATATATTTTATTCAGGGATAAGATTGAGCTGCCTGTGATAGGACTTGAGGACATGCTGAAGGATCATGTTAAATTTTCTCAACATGTGTCAAATGAAATCAAGCCATTGGCTGAATTCAGGAAATACCTTGAATACGGTTACTTACCCATAATTGTTGAGGGAGTTCAAACGTATAAAATGAAGCTCAATGGCATCATTAACGCGATTGTTGATACTGACCTGGCCTATATTGCGTCGTATAATTCGGGAACAGCATACAAGATCAAGAAACTCCTGGGAGTAATTTCTCAATCGGTTCCTTTTAAACCAAATATTGCATCAATTGCTTCGAAGCTCGATTTGAGCCGCGATAGTGTTTATCAATATATATACAGGTTACGGGATGCAGGTTTGCTTAACACCCTGTCTTTTGAAGGTAAAGGGGTTTCAACGTTGCAAAAGCCTGAGAAAATATATCTGGAAAACACAAACTTGTCCTATGTCCTGCAGGAACAACCTGATGTTGGTAACATTAGGGAAACCTTCGTTTTGAATCAACTAATCAATTCAGGCAAAGAGGTTTTTGCCAGCAACGATGGAGACTTCTTAACAGGTGATTTGACAATAGAAGTTGGAGGTAAGAACAAAACTACTGCGCAGGTAAAACACCTCCAGAAATACCTTATAGCTGCTGACAATATTGAAGTAGGGTATGGGAATAAGGTCCCTATCTGGATGTTTGGGTTTTTGTATTAGGTGGTTGGAAAATTAGAGAGTACCAATTTACTTAGTAGTTTTACCCCCCATTGCAGTAAATACACTATCAACCGGCTCCCACAGTTCTATTTTGAGACCATCGGCATCCATGATATGCACAAACTTGCCGTATTCATACGATTCAATGGTATCAAGTATTGTAACGCCATTTGCCCTGAGCTTGTTTATCAGACTTTCAATATTCTGCACCCTGTAATTGACCATAAATTCGCTTTCGGAAGGTTGAAAGTATTTGCTGCCGGTTTTGAAGGGACTCCACTGAAGGTAGTTGATCTCTTCAGGTCGGTTAGCATTTCTGAATTCAAAGCTTGAGCCCCATTCATTAACCTCCAACCCCAGGTTTTTAGCATACCATGCTTTGGTTTTTTCGGGATCATCTGAAAAGAAGAAAATACCTCCAATACCCGTTACTTTGGGAGTGGTATCATTTACTTGAAGTTCGGTTACGGCATTTATGTTGTCAGGCGAACTGTTTTTTACAACATTGTTGCAGCTCGATAATACAGAAGCTGCAAGTAGAATTGCGATGAGTTTTTTCATTATTCACACGTATATGGATATTAATATTTTGTGACGAATTTAAGGATATTCATTTAATATCCCATAGTTTTTCCCATCAGGCAGACGCCAGCATGGCGTCTCTACATTGGGGTTGCGTTAAATGGTAATGTATTCATTTCATGGATGATTTTGTCGTAATTTAGCCCTCTCAAGGGGATGGAATATGGCGTTTATGACTGAATTACCGGTTTTGGATAAGGACAATGCTGAGTTTAACTTTGCTGCTGAATTTGTGATGCAGACAAACCGGCTAGTATACCTTACCGGGAAGGCGGGAACGGGTAAAACCACTTTCCTGAGGTATTTGCAGTCAACGTGCAGCAAGAACATGGTCGTGCTTGCCCCTACCGGGGTTGCTGCTGTTAACGCGGGCGGTCAAACCATCCATTCGTTCTTTAATATAAAGCCCAGCGTTTATGTGCCGGGCGATAAGCGGTTAAGGTACAGTGTTTCTGATCGCGATGATGATAAAACCGCTATTACCGATCACTTCAGGTATCAGCGTGAGAAGCTTGACCTGATAAGAAAACTGGAGGTGATGATCATTGATGAGATATCAATGGTGCGCTGCGATTTGCTCGATGTGATTGATCAGTTGCTGCGCTTTATCAGAAAAAGGCACTTCACTCCTTTCGGCGGTGTGCAGGTGATATTGATTGGCGATACGTTTCAGCTTCCGCCGATTGCCAATCACGATGACTGGGCAGTGCTTTCACGCTTTTATGAGAGTCCGTATTTCTTCAGCTCCATGGTGCTTAAAACCGTTAAGCCGGTGTACATAGAATTGAAAAAGATATATCGCCAGAAGGATGATACTTTTATTGAATTACTTAACAGGGTAAGGCTCAACAAGCTGCACTTTGATGATATGCGTTTGCTCAACAGTCGCTATCTGCATGGGTTTGAACCCGAAGGTGCTGATGACTACATTATACTTGCCTCGCATAACCGCATGGTGATAGAAACAAATCAGCGCCGGCTTGATGAGATCAACGAAGAGCCTGAGTTGTATGAAGCTGAGGTGTCGGGTATATTCCCTGAAAACAGTTATCCTGCCGACCAGCTCCTGCAGCTTAAGGTTGGTGCGCAGGTGATGATGATACGCAACGACCGCAATAAAAGATACTTCAATGGTAAGATAGGTCATGTTGCCGAGCTGACTGACTCAACCATTAAAGTGAAGTTTCCCGATGAAACCACTGTAGATGTGTTGCAGGAAACATGGGACAATATCAGGTACAAGTGGGATGCTGAAAAGAAGAAGGTGATTGAAGAGCCGATAGGCACTTTCACCCAATTTCCGGTAAAGCTGGCATGGGCTATAACTGTACATAAGAGTCAGGGACTCACTTTCGATAAGGTTATAGCCGATGTAGGCGAGGCTTTTGCCCATGGGCAGGTTTATGTTGCGCTCAGCCGATGCACCAGTTTCCAGGGATTGCTGCTTAAGAGTCCGATGAACGCCCGGGCGATAAAAACTGACCATGTTGTATTAAAGTTTGCCGCCAACGAAACGCCCGGCACCATTCTGTTGAAGGAGTTGGAAAAGAGTAAAACCAACTACTATATCAAAACGGCCTTTAGGGCGTGGGTTGCCGGGGAATCAGCACTTGCTTCGGAGAGTTTCCTGCTTTGTTTGGAAGAGAAAGGCATGAATATTCATAAAGCACTGAACTTATGCAACTTCGCTATTGAAAGGTATGTAAGGGAAACCACACTGCTGCTGAAGAACATCTTTAATGGTTATGCCGACACACAAGAGGGTATATCCGCGAAAGCAGAAGAGAAGAAACTTGAGCGTGCATTGCAGAAAGAGTTGAAAGCATGCCTCGAAAAAGCACAGGCGCTGGAGAATTTACTGGAAGACCTGTCAGAATACCCACAAGCAGAAACCATCATTGCAAACCACGGCAATACTATTGATGTGCTAATTGACAGTATTAAAAATGCCCGGAAGTTTATTAAGGGAAAGCCGGTTGTGTAGGTATGCTATCCCTTCGTAATGCGAAATTTCTACCTTTGTACTAACATAAAAAACACAAAATGCCATACCTGGTAGTAGACCTTGAAATGAGCGGCCCTGATGCCGGATACCATGAAATAATACAAATCGGGGCAGTGATTCTTAATGATAACTGGGCGCCATTGGGCACCTATCTTAGCAATGTCTATCCTGAAAATGAGGAAGCATTCACAGCTTCGGCTGAAAAAGTACACGGGCTGTCACTTGATGATTTGAAGGAGGCGCCTATGATATACGAGATGTTTGAGGATTTTGAGAAGTGGATACGCAAGATGCTAAAGCGACAGGGAGGCGACCTGCGTGATATTGTAATATGCGGACAAAGTGTTATTCATGATATCAATTTTTTAAAGTTTGCGTACAAAGATGAGAACATGGAATGGCCGTTCAGCAACAAACTGATTGACCTGCACACCATTGCTTTCTTTAGTTTCAGGATGATGGAGGCTAATAGCATCACTGTGCCAAAGTTATTGAGTTTGAAAGCTATATCAACCTATTTCGGTCTGGAAAGGGAAAGTGACACTCACAACGCACTTGAAGATGCACAGCTTACAATGCTTTGCCTTCAACGGTTCTTCAAAATTGCCGGGCATGCGAAGTTGCCATTGAATGTTAATGAATTAAATTGATCATCTGTTATAATCAAATCATAATGTCAACACCACTTTTTAAGAAACTGAACTATAAAAACCAGAGGGAAGTATGGGTCATCAATGCGCCCAAAAGTTTCAAAAATGAGTTAGATCTTATCCAGGATTTTACGGTTGTGAAGGAAGGTTTTCCCGGACCTTCTGATAAACCAGGTTTTGTATTGGCATTTGCTGCAATGAGAAAAGAGCTTGATGAAATATCAATTGCCTTGATGCCTGTACTGCCCGATAATGTGGTTTTATGGTTTGCCTACCCCAAGCAAACATCTAAAAAATACAAATGCGATTACAACCGTGATAAAGGGTGGGATGTGCTTACAATTAATGGATACGGAGGAGTTAGAATGATTTCAATAGATGATGACTGGTCAGCATTACGGTTTAAAAAACAGGACTAGTGATAATTCAGGATATCTTAATATTCAAAATAAAGAAAGAAGCAACGAAACAAACCATGAAAAAATTTCTATTATTTGTAGTTTCACTTGTGATTGTATTTAACACTGTGCAGGCACAAAAGGTGAAGTTCGCATCACCTGATATGAAAAAGCTTACAAAGGAACTTACCGGCAAGAATAGCGGCGTGTATGAGCGACTGATGCAGCGGTACAACAACAATGACACATTGCTGACCCTGAATGATTATTATCTTTTGTACTATGGATCAGCATTGAAGGATAGCTACAATCCGGTTGCTGATTCACCTTTGAGGGATTCACTGAATGCCGCCATTAGCAAAAACCAGTCGGGGGATGCCGACTATGCAAAAATCAAAAGTATAAGCGGACAGATACTCCAGCAATTACCATTTGATATCAGAACAATTGATCCGGCAATATATGCGTGCCGCATGTTGAATATGAGCAAGGAAGCATCAGCCCTGGAGTTCAGGATGGGAAGAATCATTGAAACGATTTATAACTCAGGTGATGGTCTTACTGAAGATACACCATTTCATATAGTGTCAACGGCTAATGAATTAGACATGATCATGGCACTGGGCTTCAGTCCTTCATCTACATCTGCAGTGCAGGCAGGTAACATACGCTACTGGAAGGTAAAGGAAAATGAATTTGGTGTTACCGGGTTCTACTTTAAACTTGTCTCGAGATAAGGGACTTCTACAGGTAATTTGCTACACAAAGACCTAATCCCGGCAGCATCTTTCACTGCAGTATCGTCGCAATATGCTTTTGAAATGGCAATCCTACATATCTATATTAGGCTGCACTTTCAGTTCCATTGAATTAAGTTCAAGCGCAAGTAGATTACCATATCCCGCCTTATTATTCATATAGCATCCGTTATCAAGGTCGATGAAGGGATAGCTGTCAGAATTTAGGGTAAGGTCAATAAAGTCAAGACTTACAGGTACATGTCCGTGAATAAGCCTGCGGTTATTGATCTTGGCAGGGTCAACCCTGAAATCCCTGATCCAGGTCATTGCCTGGGTATCTTCCAAAGGATTATCAATGTCAAAGTTCAGGCCGGCATGGACAATGAAGAAGTCTTTCATTTCATGGTACATCGGACACTGGTTGATCCAGTCGATATAGAGTTCAGGGATGTCACTGATATTATCGGTTTTAAAACTCTGCAGTGCTTCCTTGCCTCCATACCTGAGCCACTGCTCCTTTGATTTATTGGCTGACTTGAAAAACAGGAAACTTTTTAGTTGTTTTTCTTCTTCATAAGCCTTTACAAGAAACTCCTCATGGTTACCCTTTAGCGGGATGACTGAAAAGCCCTGGATTTGGAGGTCCATTACATAGTCGAGCACTCCTTTTGAGTCAGGTCCACGGTCAATGTAGTCGCCCAGAAAGATGAGTGTATCATCTTTCCCGGGCTGTACAAGTGTTTCAACAAGCGACCTGAGGGTATTCAGGCAACCATGAATGTCAGAAATGACCCAATATTTATTCATATTATTTCTTGGCCTTAGCCTGGTTGGCTACTTCTTCCATTAATTTCTTGATCACTTCAGGATCGCCGAGGAAGTAGTCGTTGGTAAGGTTCAAATCATCATCAAATTCAAATACATAAGGAATTCCTGTTGGGAGGTTTAGTCCTACGATATCCTCGTCACTTATATCTTTCAGGTATTTAATAACGGCTCTCAGGCTGTTTCCATGAGCGGCAACAAGCACCTGGTCATGTGTGCGCAGTGATTCACGGATATCACTTTCCCAGTAAGGCATCATGCGTTCAACAGTTTCCTTCAGCGACTCAGTTAATGGTATCAGTTCTGGGTTTTCATTTTTGTAACGTGGATCCTTGCGAGGATTGCGGTCATCATCTTCAGCAATGGGCGCAGGAGGCACATCATAACTGCGACGCCATATCTGCACCTGTTCGGCACCAAACTTCTCTGCAGTTTCAGCTTTGTTAAGCCCTTGAAGGTTACCATAGTGTTTTTCATTCAAACGCCAGCTCTTGAGCACCGGAATCCACAACATGTCCATTTCTTCCAGGGTGATGTTGAGTGTTTTAATAGCGCGTTTAAGGAAAGAGGTGTAAGCAATATCAAAGAAAAAACCATTCTCCTTCAGTACTTTACCCGCTTCTTTAGCTTCTTTGACTCCGCGTTCTGTCAAGTCAACATCAGTCCATCCGGTAAAGCGATTCTCCATGTTCCATGTGCTTTCGCCGTGCCTTAACAATACAAGTTTCTTCATGTTCTTATTTTTAATTGAATAGTGACAGTTATGATATGCAAAATTAGTGAATAAAGGCCAATATCTAAAATATAACTAACTTCGCAGCCCGTTGATATTCCCTTTTTATAACAGCTTTATGCAATTCAAACTAATCAACAATCTGTCGGGATGGCTTGTTTTCGCCATTGCTGCATTTGTCTATATAATTACTTCCGAACCAACCGCCAGTTTCTGGGATTGCGGTGAGTACATTGCTACTGCCCATGGACTTCAGGTAGGTCACCCACCGGGAGCACCCTTGTTCCAGATGCTTGGAAGGTTTTTTAGTCTTTTTGCCTTCGGCAACGAGCTTCTGGTTGCCCGGATGGTAAATACCATGTCGGCATTAAGCAGTGCTTTCACCATATTATTCCTTTTCTGGAGTATTACCCATCTGGCAAGGAAAATAGTAAACGGAATTGCTGATTCAGATGCTAGAGTATCAACAAATATCAATAAAACTTCTGCAGGTGGTAACCAAATACGTGGTATCAATTATATACCCGCAATTATAGGAAGCGGACTTGTTGGAGCTTTGGCTTATACTTTCTCTGATTCTTTCTGGTTTTCAGCCACTGAGGGTGAAGTGTATGGCATGTCGTCGTTCTTCACAGCCTTTGTATTCTGGGCAATACTGAAGTGGGAAGAGGAAACACCGGGGTATGGAGTAAAGGCAACCCCATCAACGGGCAAGGACCACTCACTCAGGTGGATCATACTCATTGCCTTTATGATAGGTTTGAGCATTGGCGTTCACCTTCTCAATTTGCTTACTATCCCAGCTTTGGCACTGGTTTATTACTACAAGAAATACAAACCTACACTAAAAGGCACTGTTCTTGCCCTGCTGCTTTCTGTAATAATACTTGGCCTGGTCATGAATCTTATCATTCCCTGGATTGTAAGGCTTGCAGGGATGTTTGAGTTGTTATTTGTAAACGGGATTGGACTTCCTTTCAATACCGGTACTATTATATATTTCATGACGCTGATAGGATTGATCATCTGGGGGTTGAGATACACTGCTCAAAAGGGTAAAGTGTTGTGGAATACAGTAGTGCTTTCATTCACCTTTATATTGATTGGCTATTCAAGTTTCTTTATGCTGGTGATTCGTGCAAACGCCAACCCGCCAATCAATGAAAATGAGCCTTCAAATGCCATTAGTCTGCTTTCATACCTTAACAGGGAGCAGTATGGCGACTGGCCGTTGCTTTACGGTCCGTATTATAATGCTCCGGTAATTGGGTATGAAGATGGCACTCCGGTTTACCACAAGGACAACAAGAAGGGCAAGTATGTTGTAATCAATGATCGGAAGGATTCAGAACCTATATTCCATAAGGATTTTATGACTGTGTTTCCAAGAATGTGGAGCATGTCAGAAAGATCGCACGAGCATTTTTACAAGCAATTCGGCAACATCAAAGGCACCCCTGTTCAGTACACTGCCCCGGGAGGAAAGCAGGAAACGCTGACTAAGCCTACTTTCGGTGAGAACCTCCGCTTTTTCTTCGATTACCAGATACAGCACATGTATATCAGGTATTTTATGTGGAATTTCGCCGGAAGGCAAAACGACAACCAGGGTTTAGGTGAGGACATTAACGGGAACTGGATAAGCGGAATAAACTTTATTGATGAGCTGAGGCTTGGTCCGCAGGACAACCTGCCTGAAAGCATGAACAGCAAGGCCCGGAACAGGTTTTACCTGCTGCCATTGTTGCTGGGACTTGCCGGACTGGTGTTCCATATAAACCGGCATCCTAAGGATTCGCTGGTGGTTACAATGTTATTCATTATGACCGGTCTGGCTATTGTGGTGTATCTGAACCAATATGCCCCACAACCCCGGGAACGTGACTATGCTTATGCCGCTTCCTTCTATGCTTTCGCGATTTGGATAGGCATTGGGGTGCTGGGTCTAACCATGCTTATTCAGAAATACCTTAAGCTGAAGCATGCAGGTATTATAGCTACAGCGATTTGTATGGTTGTGCCTGTTATTATGGCAGCAGAAAACTGGGATGACCACGACAGATCAAACAGATATACTGGCCGTGATATAGCACGCAACTATCTGGAATCGTGTGATAAGGATGCAATACTCTTTACGATGGGTGATAACGACACTTTCCCACTTTGGTATGTTCAGGAAGTTGAGGGAATACGCCGGGATGTGAGGGTAGTAAATCTGAGTTTGCTGAACAGCGACTGGTACGTTGGACAGATGAAGCGCAAGGTTTATGATTCAGAACCGCTGCCCATCAGTTTTGAATATGATCAGTTTAAGAGCGGTACTTACGATGTAATATATATTTCCCCTGATGAGAGGATAGAAGGGGCAGTTTCACTAAAAGAGTTATTTGATGCGCTGCATAAACAACCGGATGCCTTCAGGCTGCAGAGTTCCATGGGACCTGTTGATGTAATTCCGGTATCAGAGTTCGTGCTGGATGTTGACACCACGCTGGTTCTGCAGAATGGAACTGTTACACCTGAGGAACAGGACAGTTTACTGTCTTACCTGCCTTTTAAAATCAATGACAGAGCCATAACCAAGAACCAGATCATAGCTTTGGATATACTGGCTCATAACAACTGGAAGAGGCCAATTTACTTTTCAGCAACAGCCGGTGCTGATTCATACCTTGGTTTGAATGCGTACCTGCGAAGCGAGGGATTTGTGCTGCGGTTGGTGCCAGTGAAAATACAAGGTGATGAGAACTTTGAAGGTTATGTGAATAGCACTGTGCTCTATGATAAGCTGATGAACGTATATAAATACGGCAATATGGATGACCCTTCGGTTTATCTGGACGAGACCAACAGGAGGGTGAGCAACAACCTTCGCACTATGTTTGGACGACTTGCGAGTAAACTTGTAATAGATGGTAAGAATGAAGAGGCTATTGCAGCATGCGATAAGTGCCTTGCTACGATACCACATGAAGCAATTCCATATAATTATTACGTGCTTTCTATTGCTGAAAGTTATCTTGCTGCAGGTGCCGAAGAAAAGGGCTTTGCGCTGCTAAGTAAACTGCTTGAACTTTATACTGCCGATCTTGATTACTATTTCAGGTTCCCTCAGGATAAACTTGCCGGACTTAATCAGGAACTACGACAGAGTTTGATGGTGCTTAACGGCATTGCCAGTATTGCTGATCAGCATGGTAACCTGAAGCTTAAAGAAAAGGCAACAATGGAACTCGAAAAGCAGTTTAACAGATACGAGCAGGCAGGATTTTAAGCTATGAATATACCGGTTGTTCCCTGGATATTGAGGATATTAGCTCCTTCAGCGTTGGTTTGGAGTATAAAGCCTTCAGCAAGTCAACCAACTGAGGCATCAGCAAGTCAATCATCAGAAGACCTGGCAAGTCAACTAACAGAAACCTTAGCAAATGGATCAATAACTGCGACACAATTAACTGCTACTTCTAAATCGATATATATCACATTTGACGACGGCCCAATACCTGAAGTGACACCCCAGGTGCTTGAAATTCTGCGTAATCACAACGCTAAGGCGACTTTCTTTTGCGTTGGTGATAATGTAAGGAAATACCCTGAAGTATATGACCAGATACTAAAAGAAGGCCATGCCACAGGCAATCACACCTTCAGCCATTTGAAAGGTAATAAAACAAATGATGAACATTATTTCAACGACATTGAAAAATGCGGCGAGCTGGTAAAAAGCTCATTGTTCAGACCTCCTCATGGAAGGATAAAACTCTCCCAGATCAAACATTTGAAGCATAAATATGACCTGATTATGTGGACGGTGCTAACAGGTGATTACAACCATAAATTCAGTAAAGAACAGGTGCTGAGCAATGCCATCAGATACACAAATGACGGAAGCATAATTGTGTTCCACGACAGCCTCAAAGCATCAGACCGAATGCTTTATGCTTTACCCCGTATGCTTGAACACTTTTCAGCCAAAGGTTACAGGTTTGAAAAATTACTATGCTAGAATATTTGCACCCCCTCTATCCTAGAGTTGCAGAACTAGAAGATTGAGAGGATTTGAGGTAAACTCGGGGACCGTCACCTTGAACACCTTGAAAACCTAGAACCAATTTGAACAACCTTTGAACAACCTTTGAACGCGAAGCTTTGAACTAATTTTCAAAGCTTCACAAAAGGCGCTTCAGTAACAAAGTCTTTGCCACTGAGCCTTATTAGATACATCCCTTTTTGGAGGTGACTCACATCATGCCATTGGAACTCATCAAAGTTGTCAATCTTCATCACAATGCTTCCCTTCAGATCAGTGATAATCAGGTTACCTTTCTTGTTGTTGGCAGTAATTCTGATTCGGTCGGATGCAGGATTTGGATATATTCTTAAACGACTGTCAATATTAGGATTGGAGGAGTCGAGCAGCACCTGGTTGTTGGCTGAGATAATCCACTTTTCAGGGTCAATTGTTATGCTCTCCACAGTAAATCCCGGATCGATCTGATAGACCTGATTGTTTGAAGTGTGATTAAATATAACAAGCGTATCACGCCCTTCTCCGGAGAGAAGAACCGGAACTTTCATTTCAAAGAAGTCAACCGATGGATGTGAAGTAGTTTGCGACAGTTCGGCATGATATGTCTGGTCTTCCTGCGTAGTCAGTGAAAGCACATACGAAGGATATCCTTCACCATAGTACCAATCTTCAAAGTATTCAGTAAGGTCAATCCCACCAGCCTCTTCCAGATAATCCTTCAGCATTTCAGTTGAAGCAAAACCATATTGTGCGACAGGGTCATTAAGATAATTACGACAAGCAGCAAAGAAAGCGCTATCGCCAATTGTCCAGCGTAAGCCATGTAATACCATGGCTCCTTTATAATAAGATAACCGCGAACTAAATATTCTGCTCACATTGGTAGTATCAGGCACATAAACTGAGCCACCAGGTTGACTTACAATAGCATTAATGACATTTGTTTTCCATATTGGCCAGTAAAGGTCATTGGAGAGGTTTTCATAGGCAAGTCCGGTGAGATAGGTTGCGAAACCTTCATTCAGCCATATATCATGCCATGAATTAAGGGTAACCATATCACCAAACCACTGGTGTGCCAGCTCATGGGCAATAATATCAAAATCAAAGCGTCCCATAAACGACATGGTTTGATGTTCCATTCCACCGCCCCAGCCGAATTCAGCATGGCCGTATTTCTCTTCTATAAAAGGATATTCAGTGAAGAGATCACTAAACAACGCCATGAACTCTGCAGTTATTTTTGTTTCCTGTTTTCTTTCGTTTAGTTTCTCAGGATACACATAGTTAATTATCGGTACCATCCTACCGGCGGAATATGAGGTATCAGTATAAACAGCATAATTAGTAACAGCAACCGCAACCAGATAAGGGACTACAGGATAGTTGTGTTTCCAATGGTTGGTGCGGGTACCCGAAACCACTACATCATTCACCAGCAATCCGAGAGAGGCTGTGCGGTATGCTTCAGGTGAATTGACGATAATATCGACGGAATCTATCTTATCAGTAAGATCATTCTTCCCAGGCCACCAATCGCGTGCACCATAGGGTTCTGAAAGGGTCCAGAAAGCTGGGATGCCACCATGCGGACCTATTCCAACAGAGCCAAAACCCTGTCCGGAATCAGGTTCTCCACGATAATAAATCACAATCTCATACTGTGTACCAGTTTCAAGTATCTGGGGGAACTGAATCGTGAGAGTCCAGGGCTCTTCATGCTGAAATGTAAGTGGGCTACCCTGATAAATAATAGAATCAACAGTAAAGGCAGTTATAAGCTGCATCTCAATGGATGTCACATCTTTCCGTGCCTCAAAAACAGTTGCTACCGACCCGGAAAGGTAGAGAACTGCCGGGTCAATGTTTAGATTCATGCGCATATACTTGACATCATAACCTGACGCTTCATCAATGCCATCTGGTCCCACCATGGCATTCCTTGAAAACATTCGGGGCTTCTGACTTGTAGATACCAGGTGTTGTTGTTTCCCATGTGAGCAGTATTCAACCCCAATCCCAGGCATCTGAACACCTGGCTGCAAAGTACTATACTTCAGTGAGAAACTCGTGATTGGATTTCCTTTTACTGGTATTCCTATATTACTTTGTGATAAAAGTATGCAAGGCATCAACAAACTAATAATAAGCGTTAGCAAGAGTTTCATGTTTGATATGTTTTGACTATTTAAGAAGAACAACAAAAGATTAATAAAAGTAAACAATCCTGACAATTTATTGTAACTGAATGAAGTTATAAAATTATCATCTTTGCATTTAAAACACCATTAATGGATTTTCAGTCTGCATTTAAACTCAAGCATCACCTATTCACCCTGCTCGTTTTAATTTTGCTGGGTTCATGTGCCAATCCCATGTCGCCATCAGGTGGTCCCAAAGATGTGACACCACCTGCGATAATAAGTTCCTCCCCTGCTAACCTGTCAACTAACTTTACGGGAAAGGAAATTGTAATTACGTTCGACGAATATGTCTCACTAAAGGACATACACTCTCAACTCATTATATCACCGCCGGTATCAGAGATGCCCTCGTTTAGCAACCGGGGTAAGAGTTTAATAGCCAAATTCAAAAACCCCTGGAGAAGTGAAACAACTTACAACATATTTTTCGGCGATGCCATTGTAGATATCACGGAAGGTAATAAGCTTGGAGGTTACAAATTCACTTTTTCAACCGGAAACGTGCTTGACTCAATGATGATAGAGGGAAAGTTGATCAATGCATTTAACCTGACACCGGTTAAGGCTGCTTATGTGATGCTTTATGACTCCATTTATGATTCAATTCCTTACAAGCAGATTCCTTATTACATTGCCCGAACCAATGATGCCGGAGAATTTCAGCTTACGAATCTGAGGAACATGAAATATAAGATGTTTGCGCTTACTGACATAAATGCAAACTACATTTATGATTTACCGGGTGAAGAGATTGCATTCATTGACACGCTTATTACTCCATGGGTTCCGTTAAAAGAGGGAGGTTTAAAGTTTGATGTAATGAACCCGGCACAACCCGACACAATAGCTCCACCTGATAGTGTTGTTGTTACCAGGCTTTCGAATGATTCCTTAGCCATTACTGATACTATACCCCCGGTTGCTGTTATTGATTCTATTGCAACCCGGACTGACTCGAGTATGATTTATACATCTTCAGGCAAGTATATTCAGATGTTTCATTTCAGGGAAGTAGACTCTACCCAGACTCTTCTGAAATCTCATGCTGCCAAAGAAAACGTACTAAGCTTTATTTTTAGAGTCCCTGTGAAAGAACCTTTGTTTAAAATGATGGAGGGGAATTACGCCGGCCAACCCGTAATTGGAAAGAACCGTATTGGCGATACTCTTACAATGTGGTTACCCGGTTATACTGCTGACAGTATCTGGCTCGAGATCTCTGATCAGGGGACAGTTATTGATACTGTAGAGATGATGGCAAGGCCACGTGAGAAGGCAGTCAGAAAAACCGAAACAGCTAAAGCACCAAGCCTTGCACTGACATCTAATATCACAGGAGGCAGATTGAAACCTTCCACTCCGCTAAGAATAACCTTTGCTGATCCTGTTGCCACGCATGCTAAAGAAAGAGCTTTATTAATGGAGGACAGCCTGATTATTAATAATGCACAGATTGAATTCCGTGATTCAATACAAAGGCAGCTTTTCATCAGATATCCATGGAAAGAGGGAGTTAGATACACTTACACAATACCTGACAGTTCATTCACCAGCATACTTAACATAGCAAATGATAGTACACGCTATACATTTACTGGCATGATGGAGGAAGAAACTTCACATGTTTCACTCACAATAGAACTTCCTGCCAAAACTCCTTATTTAATACAACTCCTGGATGCCAAGGAAAAACTGGTTGAACAGGTAAGCATCAGTGAAAACATGACTATAGACTTCAGGTACATATCGCCCGGAAAATACAGAATTAAAGCAATTGATGACAGGAATGGGAATGGTTACTGGGATGCAGGTAAATATCTTTCAGGAAAATATCCTGAACGTGTTATTTACTTCCCAACAGAATTGGATCTGAGGGCAAACTGGACTGTTGAAGAACAATGGAATATTCCAGAACCCGGAAAATAACATTCCGGGCTCAGGGAATTAGCCATTATTGTATTCTTCTAATAATAGGTATAGGGTCAATGATTAATTTAAGGAACGGGTAAAATTATCCGTTACACTTATCAATACACTGAACGATTTCTGTTAATGAAGAAGCCTTAACTGCGTAGTGAATTTGCTTGCCTTCTCTTTTTGAAATCAATACACCTTTACTTTTCAGTATATTCAGGTGATGAGAAGCTGCAGCTTGCTCAATTTTCAGATATTCGTAGATTTCAGTAACGCTGAGTTTTTTCTTTTCATTGAGAAGATCAATGATAGCAATTCTCATTGGGTGTGCAATAGCTCTCAATTTGCTGGCTGCTGCTTCAAGCTTAACAATGTCTAACACTATTTCTTTTGCCATGATGCTTTTGGGTTTTAGTTTTGTGTAAAGTTACTATATTATAATATGTAACATCACTAATTAATATTAATCAAACAATCTAGTATACGAAAAAGTTGTACTGTCAAATAATCCTTTATCACTTAATTTTAGCTCAGGAATAACCAGTAACGACATGAAGGATAGAGTCATAAAAGGAGCATCTAAATCAGAGCCTGCATTCTGTACTGCCCTGTTAATCAGCTGATACTTCCCGGCAACAGCATATCCATCGTCAGTTGACATTAGTCCTGCGACGGGCAAAGATAGTAAATTATCTTCATGTGTAGCATATAAAGATATACCACCTGTATTTTTTATTACTAATTCAATAGCATTGAGTATAAATTGGTCGTCAGAACCCACTGCAATGATATTGTGACTGTCATGTGCAACCGTTGAAGCAATGGCTCCACGCTTTAAATTAAATCCCGTTACAAACCCAATTGCGGGTTTGGTGGGGTTGTACCGGTTCAGCACCACGAGTTTCAGGATATCACGCTCTGTGTCACTTACAACATTTCCGGCTTCCGTTTTTGCCTTAACCTTAAGTACTGAAGTTACAAGTTGGCCATTGACAGCCTTGATAACTTTAAGTGAACCATCTCGAGCTTCAACCTGTAAATCTTCAAGGGTGGGCATTTGTGGGTTAAATTTATTTATGGGTTCTACCGGCACACTTTCAATAAGTGATACTCCATTTTCTGCAACTAATCTGCCAGCGATATAGGTTGCTATTATGTTAAAGTCCTCTGCATTATCCACAAGTATAAAATCGGCCTTATCACCTTTTTGAAGGAGGCATATATCAAGGTTGTAGTGACCTGTAGGTATAAATGTGCATGCCCTGATGATGTCCATGAAATTATAACCTGCAGCGATAGCCCTTTGCACCAGAACATTGATATGCCCATTTACCAGTTCATCTGGATGTTTGTCGTCAGAACAGAACATGACCATCTTGGGATGATCGCTTATTAGAGGTATCAGTTCATCGAAGTTCCTTGCAGCACTTCCTTCTCTGATGAGTATCTTAATTCCGTGTTTAATTTTATCAAGTGCTTCTTCCATAGTAAAGCACTCATGATCAGTAGTAATTCCAGCTTTTGCGTATTTAGCTGCACTATCCCCTTTTAGTCCCGGCGCGTGGCCATCAACAGGTTTATTATATTTCTTTGCTGAAGCAATCTTGGCTGAAACTTCAGGATCATCATTCAAAACTCCGGGAAAGTTCATCATCTCTGACAAGTACCTGATTTCAGGCCATGACAAGATCTCATCGACTTCCTCGGGTCCGAGCACAACACCTGATGTTTCAAATGCAGTAGCAGGTACACATGATGGTGCCCCAAAATAGAAATTAAACGGTACCTTCTTCCCATTATCAATCATAAACCTGATACCCTCGATACCCATTACGTTGGCAATCTCATGAGGGTCAGCCACTACAGTTGTTGTCCCGTGCACTACAGCCAGGCGAGCAAACTCGGAAGGAACAAGCATGGAGCTCTCAATATGCACATGTGCATCAATTAGTCCCGGCATAATTAGCGGGCCAACAACACCCGGGTCTTCTAGCACTGATTTTATAATGCCATCTTCGATCTCAATGATTCCGGCATACACTCTGCCAGCGACCACATCAACGATTTGTCCGCTCAATGTATAGTTTTCCATTAAAAAAAGGTATTTGATGTAAGACAATAGGTCTGACATAGAAAAATAAACCCCCAATCATAAACATTGTTTTCACAATTTTATGCTTAGGATAATATTTCGTTAACTATGTTTATGAGTTGGAAAGATTCCTGTAAACGGGGATTATATCAATATCCAATTTTCGCAGATCTTTCTTAGCCTTCTCAAAATCTTCAGTGAAGCCAAGCAAAAAACCTCCTCCTCCTGAACCGCACAGTTTCAGATAATAGGATTGTGATTCAAGACCCTGACGCCAAACTTTTTTGAAAGCCTCAGGTATCATTGGCTCAAGATTTTCATAAAGAAAGGCTGAAAGGGAGAACAGGGTATTGAAAAACCGCTTGGTTTCACCCTTAATAAGGCTTTTTATGCACTGATCATTCAAAGGAATCATTTCTTCCCTTACCCGCGACATATAGTCGTCAATCTTACACCTGTCGAGGAAAGTATTGACCAGGCCGCTTGTCTTGCCAGGTTTACCAGTGTTTATAAGAAAAATAGCACCTTTTTGATCATGTTTGTATCGGGGAATACCAACCATGCTTATGTCCTTTTTATTATGGATAAGCAATGGGTGTTTCAAATAACAATTGAGCGGATCCATACCTGAACTTGTACCATGAAAATATGATTCAAGCTGAGCAAGCTGATCTTTCAGTATCAGCATTTCATCTTTAGGTAACTTTTGATTACGGGCAACTGCACCCGTAACGTATTTTTCAAACAACGCTGCTACAAGGGCACCTGAGCTTCCAACACCATAACCTTGCGGTATACTTGACTCAAAGTAAAGGCTCTTATCAATATCTGCTTCAAAAGCTTCAATGTTGAAATCACACTTGAGCTTTCCACTCTCCTTAAGATTGCGGATGTAAGATGAGTATTCTTTTAAAAGCTTATTTGAACTGGTAGCAAAATCCAGGTCAGTATACTTATCTTCATTTATAAAACTAAGCTCGCCCTTAAAATGAGTATATGGAATAGTTAATCCCATAGAATCACAAAGGATGCTATATTCACCAAACAAAAGTATTTTGGCATAAAAAATGCCGGGTCTCTTTTTCATGTTTACTTGCAGTGCTTATTTTCAGGGCCTTTACCTATTGTATCGTATATTACTTTACCATCAGAACAGTATTGAGTAAGCTCATTTATAATTGTTGCAACTTTTTCTGTTTCCTCTTCCGGATATAACAAATGTAGGTTTGGTCCTGCGTCGAGTGTATAACATACTTTAATATGGTTTTGTTTACGCTTTTCATCCAAATGTTCAACAATTTTTAAAGTATTAGGATGCATGAGTATGTATCCGGGTGAAGATGACATCATCATTGCATGTAGAGATAGGGCTTCAGTTTCAGTAATGGAAGCAAAAGTGTCCCAGTCATTTTCCATTAGACAGTTCCGCATCTTAGATAAATTAAACATAGCCTGATCGTATCGTGCCTTAGCAAAAGGATGACCATCCATTAATTGATGACCTACCCTACTTGATACTTTTTTTGGATTTTTATCGACAATAAATATTGAGTCATGTATATTCTCAAACAAATCGCCCGGCTTAAAGTCTATAGGAATAGCGTATTTATCAGACGAATCTTTAAAATCATCATGTTTTCCCCACATACTGTATCCACCATATACCGACCGGCAAGCGCTGCCCGAACCAAGTCGGGCTATTAATGAGGCTTTCCTATAAAATGCAATATCATTCAATGGCTCTTCAATTAACTGTTGTTCAATGCATAACAAAGATAATGCCAGTGCGCTCATGGCAGAGGCAGAAGAGGCTATACCAGCAGAATGCGGAAAGTTATTTCCACTTTCAATTTCTAAAAAAACATGTGGAAGATACTCAAGATGAGGCATCAGATCAATCAGGAACTGTTCAATTTTTAAAGCAAAAGCTGTATTCTTTTCTCCTTCAAACGCAAATGACACCTTGGGTCCCGATGCTTCATGATTAAGCTTTGCCTTAATACGGGTAATAGTGTATGCTTCATTGAGAGAGAAACTGAGCGAAGGGTTAGCAGGTAACTGATGACCTTTCTTGCCCCAGTATTTAACAAGAGCAATATTTGCAGGACTTTTCCAGCAGGTGTTTACACCTTCTGACAACTTGTCCTTAAAATCTGATGATAGTGTCATTACTGATGCTGACTTGCTCATTTAATACCAGATCATTAAAATGATAAACGGCAGTTATATCTTTCTTTTTGAAATAATCAAATACATATTGGTCACTCATGTCAGAACATACCAACACAAAATCACCTCCCCAGGCACCCAGAGATTTAATACACCCCTTGAAATCATTAAACATTCTGCGTTTGATAGTATCACGATTAAGGATAGAACCTATCATTTCCTCATGCACTTCAATTAAAGATGTAAAAGTAGTTAATTCTTTGACTTCCGGCAACGCTACTGTTATTTCAGTAGCCTTTTTGATATATTTGTCTTTTTCGCCCTTTTTCATGCTGCGGTATAGGTGTATTTCAGCATTGGTATCCTGCTTGATACCTAGCCAGGCCAGATACATATTACTTGTGAAATCAGGTTTAAAGTACACCGGACTTATCATGGCCTCATCCTCTGAAGTACGCGTGTAAAATATCGGATAATTTAAATCAGCACAGGCAATATCATAACCTGAACCGGTTGAAACGCGTTTATGCAGTTTATACTTATCAGTTTCAAAAAGATCAGCAATAAGTGCAATAATGGTTGAGCTACTGCCCAGCCCCATGAATCTGTTAAAGTTGAGTTCTGTATTTACATGAATTCCGTTTCTCACATTATGCTGAGGATTAAGTGTTGCAGCTTCTGTAAGCATTTTCTGAAGCGATACGGCAATACCATGATTGCTGGTTTGAATTAATGCGTAGTCATTCACACTATATTCAGCAGTAAACCAAACTCCATGAATATCAGAAGCTACCCAGCCAATACGATTATCGCCTGTTGGAACAATAGAAAGCGTTTGTCCCCATCGGGTGGGAAAGGCAAGTGCTGTAGCCCCATCCAGAACGAGATATTCGCTTGTTATCAGTAATTTTCCATTAGCTTTTAGATTACTCTCTATTGAGCTATTCATGCGGAAGGCTTCGGAGTGATTCAATAAATGTTTGCACAGCACTATAAGATACTTTCCGTCGCTTGAAGTATTCAACGGCAGCCTTTTTCTCTGTTTCAGAAGCATTAAAGAAGTTGAGGATATTAAAAAGATGCATTTTCATATGGCCTACCTGGATACCTTTCGTAGTCAATGATTTGAGCGCTCCGAAGTTATTGGCAAGTCCAATTACTGATGCTATCTGCATCAATTCTCTGGCTGAAGGATTTCCTAGTATGGCAAGAGAAAGCTTCGCCATAGGATGCAGCGAAGTGAGCCCTCCAACAGTTCCAATGGCTAATGGAAGAGTAAGGGAATATCGAAAAGTGTTGTCGGTAAGTTCAATTTCTGTAAGGCTTTTGTAACGTCCTGAGCGGGATGCATATGCATGTCCACATGCTTCAACTGCACGGAAGTCATTTCCAGTGGCAAGTACAACTGCATCAACACCATTAAAAATACCTTTGTTGTGCGTAGTTGCACGGTATATATCAACAGATGCTATCTGAACAGCTTTCTCAAATTTCCATGCGAATTCTTGTGCAGTAAGATTTTCATCAATCTTATCAAAAGCACTTATATCACACTCAACCCATGTTTTTACAACACATTCAGGAGTATAATTTGAGAGTATTGACATTATGATGTGTATATCACTGTTTTCAAATAACCCGCTTTCAGTAATGAAACTTCTTAACGCAGCAGCATATTCTTCGAGACAACTATTGATAAAGTTAGCACCCATAGAATCTATAGTTTCAAACTTAACTTCAAGCTGGTAATAGTTTGGAAGATCGGCAGTTTTGTCAATCAGATCCATTGATAGTACACCACCTCCTCTTTTAACCATGTTGGCAGTAATGGAAGATGTGCGTTCAAGCATAACCTGTTTAAGCAATGAAAAATGTTCCCGCAATTGATTGATATCACCTGGCCAAATAAAGTGCACCTGCCCATTCTTAACAGTGGAAATCACTTCACTGCGAAAGCCTCCATTCGAAGCCCAAAACTTGGAGCTTTTTGAAGCGGCGGCTATGACTGAACTTTCTTCTATTACCATAGGCACCATGTACATATTCCCGTTGATTGAAACGTTAGGTGCAATACCATATGGCATGAAATAGTTAGTAAGCGTGTTCTCACTAAATTCATCAAAGATCAGTTGTACCGATGGATCACTATGCCAGAAGGATTTTATTACCGATTTAACCTCGTCAGATGCCGTCAGGAATGAAGCAATTGTATCTATTTTTTGTTCCTTCGAAAACTTTGAAAAACCCTTAATAACAGATATCTGATTCATTGGCTTTGGATCTTGGCAATAATTAAATTCAGTTATATACTTTAGCTTGAAAGTACAAAATTATAAAATTAGAAGCATGATAACTGTTTTGATGTTCACTTTGTTTAAAATGCGTAATATTGACGTCCAAAATATTGTTCCAATTGTTATTTGACAATATTTCATTAAACATTATTAATTTACTGATAACCAACTGAATCAATTAATACATCAATCATGACCATATTTATTAACAACGAAAAATACGAGATTTTTGATGGAGCACGTGTGGTTGACGCAATAAATATATATCTCAACTCTAACATCCTGTTGCGCGACCATGTAGCCACTGAAGTTACCGATCAGTATGGCAACCGACTGATGGATAAGGGAAGGCTGTTACCTGATATGGAGCTGATCATTGATTCGGAATTGGCCTGAAACGTGCTCCAATTTATAATAACCTCCTTCGCTAATTATTAGAACCAATAGAAACAATTTTATCAATGAAAGCCAAATTCCTTCTTTTAATTTCGTTGCTTCTTTTGATCATTCAAAGCAATGCACAAAATTCGTCATTGAACGACTTGAAGCCAGCTTCACCTGACACGATTCAAGTTGTTATTTTGTCAATAAATGATCAACATTCAAAAATTGACAATTACGGGAAGCTCAAGGCACTGGTTGATCATATACGAAGTGAAAATAAGCATGTGATCCTCTTGTCGGCAGGCGATAATTTCACTGGTAACCCGGTAGTTGACCAATACCATGATAAAGGCTTCCCAGTCATTGACCTGATGAATTTAACTGGTTTCCATGCCTCCGCAATTGGTAATCATGAGTTTGATTACGGTCAGGAGATACTTCAAAAAAGAATTAACCAAGCTGAGTTCCCTTTCCTTAGTTCTAATATCAGAGACCAGCATGGTAAAAGGCCTTTCAAGCCATATGAACTTATCAGAATTGACAGTTCTTTCTTAACAATTGGAATTGTTAGCGCGATTCAATTAGGCGTGCAGGGTATTCCCGATTCACATCCAGATAATTTGAAGGATCTGGTGTTTACTGATGGGATTGAAGAAATAAGGAAATTGAATTCATTGCGTGACAGTTGTACGGTTTTCATTGCACTCACTCACTTAGGCTTTGAAAAGGATATTGAACTTGCTTTGGAAGTTCCTGAACTTCATTTGATACTTGGCGGACATACCCATACGCTGACAAAACCATCACAGCAGATAAACGGTGTGCAAATCATGCAAGCTGGCTCTAACTTAAGGAATTTAGCTAAAGCAACTGTGAGCATCGTGAACGGACAGGTCGTTAAAATAAAACCTGAAATGCTAAACATTAATGATTACCCGGCTTCAGATAATAAAATTGAGATCAAGCTGGCACAGTTCAATGACAATAAGGAACTTAATAAAGTTATAGGCAGTAGCGCCACTAAAATAACAGGCAACGATGAACTGGGGTCACTTATGACAGATGCGATCAGCGCACTCGAATCAATTGATATTGCATTTCAGAATAATGGCGGCATAAGGATTGATTATCTTAATGCCGGTGATATCAGCATTAAAAATATCTACCAACTCGATCCTTTCGGCAATGAAATAATTGTATATAAGATGAAGCCAGCCGAAATAGAAACATTGATCATTAACTCATACCGTGATGCTGAAAATTCGCTTGACCTTCAGGTTTCTGGAATCACATACACCATTATAACCGATACGAACAACAACCCGCTCAAAGTGGATATGCGGCTCCCAAACGGTAAAAAACCTGCCCGATGTAAGAAATATAATGTTGGTATGAATAGCTATATAGCAAGCAGTTACAAGTTTGAACACAAAGATCAGGGTAAATCATTATACATTACCACGGCTGAAAATCTGATAAACTACCTCAAAGTAAATAAAGATCTAAACTACCAGGGTGTTAAGAGGGCCTTTGTTAAATGATGATAATTGGGAAAATTGCATTATGCTATGCAGATCTTTATTACCATTTCTCTTCAGGTTTCACTTCAACCGGACGCATACCTGCTTTTAGACTTTCAATCACTTCCTTGATTTTTGCATCTACCTGGGTGATATAGTTTTCCCAAAGTGGTGAATACTGTGGATCATCCTTATTGAGCCACCGTTCAATAGGAAAACGCGATTGTTGTCTTAATGTCAGGTTACTAATAGTATATCTATAACGCCCTGGTTTAAATTCAATTTTCAGTTCATAATTAACAGTTCCAGCCTGAAGATTGACGTCTTCAACGTTGTTAACTACCTCTATACGGTGCTGAAGTTCAATGATACCGCTTTCACGATTTCTTACCCGTGATACATCAAAAGGGTTCTTATAGTAACTGTTGAGCCAATCGATACCTCTGATGTATAGCTCATCCTGACTACCGTTTTGCTGTACAACTTCCTGATAGGTTACCAGCTTTGTGTCGGGATCTACAGGAAATGCGGACGGATCCTGACTAAATGAAATAAAAGGAATAAATAAAGCAAGAATACTAAGTTTGAATCTGGTCATTTTATTGGATTTGTTTACAAATATAACATTACAAGTTTTCATTATAAACAAAGCTACACAAAAATGATGCTAAAAAAAAGACCGATCTGTTAAGATCAGTCTTTTTATTATAATTGATATTTGGAATCTGTTAGTACATTCCTCCCATACCACCCATTCCAGGGTTCGGCATTGGTGATTCCTTTTCTTCTTTTATGTCAACCAGGACACATTCTGTAGTAAGAAGCATACCTGCGATTGAAGCTGCATTCTCAAGCGCAACCCTGGCTACTTTTGTTGGGTCAATAACACCAGCCTGGAATAAGTTCTCATAAACTTCTGTACGAGCATTAAAACCGTAGTCATCTTTACCTTCGCGAACTTTCTGGACTATAACAGAACCTTCGAGGCCAGCATTAGCTACTATTTGACGAAGTGGCTCTTCCAAAGCGCGTTTCACGATTGCAATACCGGTATCCTCATCTTCATTAGCGCCTTTTAACTGATCAAGAGCAGGTATTGCTCTTATGTAAGCAACGCCACCACCAGCAATAATACCTTCTTCAATAGCAGCACGTGTTGCATGCAGTGCATCGTCGAAACGATCCTTTTTCTCTTTCATTTCAACTTCACTGGCAGCACCAACGTATATTACAGCAACACCACCAGCTAACTTAGCAAGGCGCTCCTGCAACTTTTCACGATCATAATCAGAGGTAGTTGTTTCAATTTGAGCCTTAATCATGCTTACGCGACCTGAAATTGATTCAGCAGTACCACGTCCGCTAACAATAGTTGTGTTTTCCTTATCAACTGTAATTTTTTCAGCTTGGCCTAAGTATGATAGGTCAGCATCCTCTAAACGATAACCTTTTTCTTCTGATATCACGGTTCCACCGGTGAGAATTGCTAAGTCTTCAAGCATTTCCTTACGACGATCACCAAACCCAGGAGCTTTAACAGCAACAATCTTCAATGAACCGCGGATCTTGTTTACCACGAGGGTAGCAAGAGCTTCACCATCAACATCCTCAGCAATTATTACTAGAGGTCTACCTGTTTGAACAGTTTTCTCAAGAATAGGTAAGAAATCTTTCATTGTTGAGATCTTTTTATCGTAGATCAGGATGAAAGGATTCTCGTATACTGCTTCCATTTTCTCTGTATCAGTAATGAAATAAGGTGAAATGTAACCTCTGTCAAACTGCATACCTTCAACCACTTTAACGGTGGTTTCAATGCCTTTAGCTTCTTCAATGGTTATTACACCTTCTTTCTTTACTTTATTCATAGCTTCAGCAATCTTTTCACCAATGAAGCTATCATTATTAGCAGAAATTGTAGCAACCTGTGTGATTTTTTCACTTCCTTCTTCGATGCTAATAGATTGTGATTTGAGCGACTCAATTACATTAGCTACCGCCTTTTCCATTCCACGTTTTAGGTCCATTGGATTAGCACCGGCAGTTACATTCTTCATACCAACAGTAACCATAGCTTGAGCAAGCACAGTAGCGGTGGTAGTTCCATCACCTGCAATATCAGCAGTCTTGGAAGCTACTTCTTTAACCATTTGTGCGCCCATATTCTGAACACCTTCTTTTAATTCAATTTCTTTTGCAACTGTAACACCATCCTTGGTGATCATAGGAGCGCCGTATGCCTTATCAATAATAACATTGCGTCCTTTAGGACCTAAGGTTACTTTTACTGCATTTGCCAATGCATCTACCCCTTTTTTTAACTCTTCGCGGGCTTCAGTATTATAACTAATTTGCTTTGCCATTTCTTATATGTATCTAAAGTTATGTAATTAAATGATAGCAACAATATCCGATTCCCTCATAATAAGATAGTCAGTACCATCAATATTGATCTCAGTACCTGAATATTTGCCATACAAAACGGTATCACCAACTTTTACCGTCATTGGCTCATCCTTCTTACCAGCTCCAATTGCTATAACTGTACCTTTCTGGGGCTTCTCTTTTGCTGTATCAGGAATGATGATTCCACCGGCTGTTTTCTTTTCAGCAGCAGCTGGTTCAACCAATACCCTGTCAGCTAATGGCTTTACGTTCACTTGTGTCATTGCTATTTATTTTTAAGTTTTATAATTGATGTTGTACTGCCTTTGTCACATACTGTGCCAAAAGTTATTGTGGCTGAATAACTAACCGGGCATTTCTTGTGATTTGCCTTGATTCTCAGTCGTTATAAGCATTACACCAATTCTAAAATAACTATCAGGAGAAAACCTGTAGAAATAAAAATGTCAGATTGTGTGACAATCTGACATTTGTTGAGTCTTTGGATAGAATTACTTATTCCTGTGGAGGAGCTTCCTGAAAATCCTGTACTGCAGGAGCATCTTCGTTGATCATTTGACGTAACTCGGTATCAGTGGTAGTGTTTACACCACTATTACGCGGAATGACAAAAATTGAGAATAAGCTTAGTACAAGAAGTACTATGGCTAATGTCCAGGTTGTTTTTTCCAGAAAGTCAGCTGTTTTCCGAACTCCCATAAACTGGTTTGAGGAAGAGAAATTTGAAGCTAAACCACCGCCTTTGGAGTTTTGAACCAGTACCACAAGTGATAACAGTACACAGGCAATTAGTATTAGGACTGAAACAAGAACATATGCTGCCATTTTAAACTTTTTTTATGTTTGGAATGATTCTTTTATTTTTACAATTTGGGCTGCAAAGTAAACGCTTTTTTCCGGATTAACCAAGATTAATTTTTCATAAATTTTAATTGCTTTTTCGGGGTTGCCCTGTTGCAATTGAATCTTTGCTAACGTCTCACTTACAACGTCTTCATTATCGCGACTACTCTGTCGTGCTTTATCTACCGGATTAAAGAATTCGCGCTTAGGTGTTATTTTAGGTTCATTTTTAATAAACCTTTCAATCAATTGGGTAGTGGTAAGCTGATCATCCTTTTCGCGAGTGTTATCAACGCCGATGCTGTTGATATCCTGGTCCGTAATTTGAATAGGGTTAGTGTCAATTTCATCATTCTCATCAATTTTGTATACCGATGGAACAAAATTAAATTCACTTTCTTCTTCACTATATAGGTTGATCTCAACTGCTTCTAATTTATTGGTATTATTATCATTATTATTGCCAACATCTTCCCTATTCTCTGATGGCTTCTCTGCAATTTCATTCTCCTGTCTAATTTCAGAAAGGCGTTTTGCTACTATTTTTTTCAATTCAGCAAAGTGATCATCTTCGCTCTGAAAAAGTTCGCGTGATCCATCTTCTTTATTCTCAGGCGTCCTCTCAACTATCGATCTATTTTCAGGCGTACTCTCAACTACTGATCTATTTTCGGGCGTACTCTCAACTGCCGATATATTTTCTAAGACACCACTCTTATAAGATAATACTTCCGGAGTAATTATCGTGAATGCTTCATCTGGGTTTGAAGGTTGTAATTCAGCCACTTCAGTTTTAAAGGTACCTTCATTCTCAACTTCCTCTTGGGATGAGTACTCCCTCTCAATTAACTTCTTTAATTTCAGCCTGCTACCCGCATAGGCTACAGAAACTTTTAATTGATCATTATATTGAATGCTCTCAACCGCTTTAAGGTTTAAAGTTAACAGGATCTGTGCGATCTGGCAATACGGAATATGTTCAGTTACTTGTCGCAAATCTGCCAGCGTTTCTTTGGCAAGCATATCCGGCTGTTTGATCATTGACAGAAATTGTGAAGCATTCATCCGTTTACCAATTTACAACTGATTTATTGAAAGCACTTATCCGATTACCAATTTACAACTGATTTATTGAAAATATCTTCAACAAGCGCTTCGCTTATCAGGGCTATTAACCCATCTTCAACTGAACTCAAGTTCTGACTACTCGGAAAATCTTCGTAGCGTGAAAAGTTTGATTCATAATTATCCTTAGGGCTGAACTTATTCACAAATCTAACATTCACAGTTATCTTTAATCTGATTAAAGCGGCTGTTTGAGCTCCGGTAATTGCAACAGGTTCAGTGGAGTAACCAATAATTTCACCTTCAATATGCAGATCGCCATTTCTGGGTATAAGGTTAAGGCTTGTCTGTGATGCAAATCTGTCCTTTAATTTTTCGGTAAAAGCCTGACTCAAGGAGGGCTGCACCAATTCAGCCTTGTTTGGAAAGTTAGCTATAGAAATCGTTTTAGCTTCCGGGGGTATTGATGCTCCTGTAAATGAGTACACTCCACACCCGGAAAAAATTATTGGTAAAATAATCAACATGAACAAAGCAAATACTGCGGTATTTGCATTTCGCCAAATACGTTTTCCTGATTGAGCCTGTAACAGTATCATCTTAATCGGGGTAGATACCATATTCTTTTATCTTTCTGTAAAGTGTTCGCTCAGATATACCTAATTCACGAGCAGCTATTTTTCTTTTGCCTTTGTGTTTCTCGATAGCCTTCTTAATCAGGTCAATTTCCTTCTTTTGGATAGATAATGATTCATCAATAATCTCAGGGGTGTAAAATCCATCCAATGAACTCTGATCGCTTGAATTATCGTAATCCATTGAAGGCTGCTGAGAATTTTCAACATCCTTATAGAGCTGTTGGATTAACGGATAATGTTGCATTTCATTGCTTACTTCACCAGTTTTAATGATATCAACAACGAGTTTTTTTAAATCGTTGATATCACGTTTCATATCAAATAGAACTTTGTAGAGTAGTTCTCTTTCGGAGAAGTCAGAAGGAGTGTTTTCCTTTTTATAAAGCATGGGCAGGTCACGGTGCTCATCGGGAAGATAATTTACGAGAATATTGCTTGTTACCAACCTTTCTTTTTCAATGATGGAGATCTGTTCAGTAATATTTTTCAGTTGTCTGATATTCCCCTGCCATCGGTAGTTCATCAGCATCTGCCTTGCTCCATCATCAATTTCAATAGGGGGCATACGATACTTCTCGGCAAAATCATTTGCAAACTTTTTGAAAAGCAATATAACATCTTCCTTCCTTTCACGTAACGGAGGTATAAAAATGGGGACAGTGTTCAGTCTATAAAATAGATCCTGTCTGAACCGACCTTTATTGATTGCCTCTGGGATATCAATATTGGTAGCGGCTACCACCCTCACATCAGTTTTAATAACTTTTGAGGAGCCAACTTTAATAAATTCGCCGGTTTCAAGTACTCTGAGCAACCTAACCTGAGTAGATAGAGGCAAATCGGCTACTTCATCGAGGAAAATAGTGCCACCATTTACAACTTCAAAATAACCCTTACGTGAGTCAGTTGCTCCTGTAAAGGAACCCTTTTCATGTCCAAATAACTCCGAATCAATAGTTCCTTCGGGAATCGCCCCACAATTCACTGCAATATATGGACCGTGTTTTCGGGCACTCAGATGGTGTATTATCTGGGGGAATGACTCCTTACCTACTCCACTTTCGCCTGTAATAAGTACTGTAATGTCAGTGCCTGCCACCTGACTTGCTATGTCTATTGCTCTTTCGAGTAGCAGGGAATGTCCTATTATACCGAAACGTTGTTTAATAGCTTGAATATCCATAATGCTTAAGCTTACATCAGTAGGCAAAATTACGAAAATTTCAGCCTATTTCTGCCACGAAAAAGTTAATAACTGCCAAAATGACATTTATTTTCTAATCCTTGCTCCCAACTCTTGTTCAAGAGCTTTTGCAAGCTTGTTCATAAAGTTATCAATCTCTTTATCAGTGAGGGTTTTACTCTCGTCTTGCAATATGAAACTTACAGCATATGATTTTTTACCAGCTTCAATCTTATCGCCTTCATATACATCAAACAGGTTAACCCTTTTTAAAAGGTGTTTATTAACCTTAAGTGCTACTTTTTCTATTTCAGAGTAGGTAACTTCTTTTTCAAGAACCAGAGCCAGGTCCCTTCGAACTTCAGGGAATCGTGAAACTTCTTTGTATGATACTTTATGTTGTCGGGCAATACTTACCAAATAATCCCATTCAATAGCGGCTGCAACCACTTCCTGTGTTACACCAACGTTTGCAGCAAGCTCAGCTTTCAAAATACCTACAGTATACAATGGCTTATTGTTATACCTGAATGTTTGTCCCATAGAATAAATTGATGGTAACTCATCCGGAGTGAGATTGGTTACACTCACACCCATCATCTTCAATATGTTTAAAACATATCCATTGATGAAATAAAAGTCAACCTGTTTATCCTCACGATTCCAATGATCAGAATAAACTTGCCCTGTAGATATAATTGACAGTAACTTCTTTTCATTGAACTTGTCGGTGACTTTTTCACTTTTTGCTTGGGTGTTAAGCTTATAAACAGTACCAAATTCAAAAAATTTCAGATTATTTTGCTTACGATTCACATTATAAGCAATTGATTCCAAACCACCAATTAGCAGACTCTGCCTCATAACATCCAGTTCTTTACTTAAAGGATTGAGAATGGCAACAGATTCGGCTGGTTGAAACCAACGTTCATCATTATAATAAGCTGAACTGCTAAGAGAATTCGTTAGTATTTCATTAAAATTGTTGCTTACGAGATAATCAGCTATGCGGTTATATAGCATTTCCTGATCAGGCTTAGCGCTATATGACATACTTGATCGCATCTGTTGACCACTTTCAATCTTATTGTAGCCGTATATTCGGAGGATTTCTTCAACAATGTCAGATGTTGTTTTTACATCAACTTTGAATGGTGGGATAGCTATTAACATACCCGTTTCGTCCATTCTTTTAATTATAATTTCTAAAGCCTCAAGAATTTCTGCAATAGTTTCATGAGGGATTGGCTCTCCTATTAGTTTATCAATAGTTGAGTACTTGAGTTCGAGTTCAACATAGCTGACCGGCGAAGGATAGATGTCAACTATATTTGAAGATATTGTGCCGCCAGCTATTTCCTTAATCATCATGGCTGCCCTTTTCAATGCTATTACTGTCACTTGAGGGTCAGTACCGCGCTCAAATCTAAAAGATGCATCTGTTTTTAAGGAATGCAACTTGGAAGTTTTTCTGATGGTTACAGGTTCAAAATATGCACTCTCAATAAACACGGAAGTAGTTTGGTTTGTAACACCTGACTTTTCACCTCCAAATACACCTGCCAAACACATTGGTTCAGTTGCATTATTGATAAGCAGGTCACCGGATGATAAGATTCTTTCGACATGATCTAATGTAACAAACTTACTACCTTGTGAAGCTTTCTTCACAATTACGTTACCATTGACTGCTTTTGCGTCGAAGGTATGTAAAGGTTGCCCATATTCAAACAGAATATAGTTAGAAATATCTACAACATTGTTAATAGGTCTTATCCCAATAGCTTTTAATCTGTTCTGTAACCATTCAGGTGATGGACCTACAGTTATTCCACTTACAGTTACACCGGAGTAACGTGGACAAGCATTAGTATCTTCTACGCTGATTTTAACAGAAAGATCATTATTGTCTGACTTAAAGGCTGAAATATCAGGCCATTGAAGTGACACTTCTCCAAGTTTCCTTACTTTTATTGCAGCCGCAAGGTCGCGGGCAACACCAATATGCGACAATGCATCAGCATGATTTGGCGTGATTCCAATTTCAAACATTGTATCGTTTACAATATTGAAATAGTCGGAAGCAGGAATGCCAATTGAAGTATTTTCAGGCAATACCAGTATGCCTTCATGCGAATCGCCTATACCAAGTTCATCTTCAGCGCATATCATACCTTCAGAAACTTCACCTCTGATCTTAGACTTGCCAATTTTAAATCCCTCATCACCCTTATATATCATTGCCCCTTCGAGTGCAACAATTACTTTTTGACCTGCAGCAACATTGGGGGCGCCACATACAATGTCGAGAAGTCTATCACCACCAACATCCACGGTGGTCTTACTTAGCTTATCCGCATTAGGATGCTGCTCGCGGGTTACAACTTTTCCGGTAACAAACCCCTTGAGGCCGCCTTTAATTGATTCATATTTTTCAACAGCTTCTACTTCTAATCCAATGTCAGTAAGTAAAAGTGCTATGGCGTTTACATCAAGTGAACATTTGAGGTAATCGGTCAACCAGTTGTAAGAGATTTTCATGCTTAAAAAAATTGAAAGGCAAAATTAAGAAAAAACTGACTAGTAATCAGTGGCGTGACGGAGACGGGAACTTACTTTAACTGATATTTCCCCATTGCTTATTTTGAGACTGCAAGTACTTGACCATTTTCTGATTGGCGGGATCCAATAACTCAGGATCCTTTTCCAGCACGTCTGAAGCAACTTTACGAGCTTTCCTGAGTATATCCTCATCTCTCACAATATCAGCCATTCTTAGCCCTATAAGTCCACTCTGCTGGGTACCTTGTATGTCGCCAGGTCCTCTCAAACGCAAATCAACCTCAGCAATTTCAAAACCATCGTTGCTACGAACCATTGTTTCAATTCGCTTCTTCCCATCGGCAGTAAGTTTGTAGGAGGTCATTAGCACGCAGAAAGATTGCGAGCCTCCCCTGCCAACTCTGCCTCTTAATTGATGCAATTGTGATAATCCAAATCGTTCTGCATTTTCAATAACCATTACAGTAGCATTAGGTACGTCCACGCCAACTTCTATTACAGTTGTTGCAACCATAATCTGGGTCTTCTTTTCCAGGAATCGTTGCATCTCACTTTCTTTTTCTGAAGGTTTGAGTTGGCCATGTACTACGCTGATCTGGTATTCAGGAAGCGGAAAATATCTTGAAACGGTATCAAAACCGTCCATTAGGTCCTGAAGATCCACTTTATCTGATTCGTTTATAATCGGGTAAACTACATAAATCTGCCTGCCTTCTTCTATTTGCTGCTTCATAAACTGGAATACTTTCAATCGGTCTTTCTCGAAAAAATGGAAAGTTTTTATAGGTTTTCTTCCGGGAGGCAATTCATCAATTACTGAAACTTCAAGATCACCATATACGGTCATTGCCAGGGTTCGCGGGATTGGAGTAGCAGTCATTACTAGGATGTGAGGTGGTATATTGCTCTTTTCCCATAACCTTGCCCTTTGAGCGACGCCAAAACGATGCTGTTCATCTATTACTACCAGGCCAAGGTTTTTGAAAATCACCGCTTCTTCTATCAGAGCATGTGTACCTATTAATACATTTAATTCCCCATTTTTCAGTTCCTCGTGTAGCAGTTCTCTATCTTTCCTTTTGGTGGATCCTGTAAGCAGCTTCACATTAACCGGCATATCCTTCAAAAACTTCAATACTGTTTTAAAGTGTTGGGTTGCAAGAATTTCCGTAGGAGCCATTATACAGGCCTGGCAACCATTATCAATTGCAATCAAAATTGTCATCAGTGCAACAAGAGTTTTTCCGCTCCCTACATCACCTTGAAGTAAACGATTCATTTGTTTACCAGTACTTACATCCTTCCTGATCTCCTTAATTACCTTCTTTTGAGCATTAGTAAGTTCAAACGGAAGATATTTCTCATAAAAAGTGAGGAAGTTAGTACTGATTGTGCTGAAGACTCTACCATCTGATTTTTCATTGCGTATATGCTTAAGCCTCAGCATCTCTAACTGAATGAAAAACAGTTCTTCAAACTTGAGCCTATATCTGGCCTTCTCGAGCAACCCGATGCTTCGGGGGAAGTGTATATTAAGAAGTGTATCGGCCCTGGAAAGAAAACGAAAGGATGCAACTATGTCCTGATTTAAATTTTCTTCAATATAGTTATAGGTTTGTATCAGTGCATTCCTAATGATTTTGCCAAAATTCTTGCCAGAGAAACCTTTACGCTTTAATTTTTCAGTGGTTGGATAATATGGCTGAAGTGGTTCATTTTGCAGCTGCTTTTCATCTTCCACAGAATCAACATCAGGGTGCGTAATATTAAGTTTTCCATTAAATATTGTTGGTTTTCCAAATACAATATATTCTAATCCGCTTTTGATGTTGGCTTTCCACCAGCTTACTCCTTGAAACCAAACCAATTCTATTTGTCCACTGCCGTCATCAAGAGTACCAACCAGACGGGATGCCCGCCCTGAGCCAAGCTCTTGTAAATTGATAAGCCGGCCACGCAGTTGAACATAAGCTGCATCTGACTCAATTTCAGCTATTTTGTATACTTTACTTTTATCAATGTACCTGAATGGATAATATAACAGCATATCTCCAAATACCTTAATATTCAGCTCTTTATTGAGCAGTGCCGCTTTTGCAGGACCCACACCTTTAAGGTATTCTACCGGAGTTTCAAGTGGATTCAATATCAATTGTTTTATTTAGCAAAGATAATTATCTCAAGAGTCGGGACGGAAACAAAAAATAGAGTAGGAAGTTCAGTATCAAAGATAGGGTATGGATCGGTTATTTTTATTAACAATTCATAAGCGTTGCTCTAGCGTCATTTAGACGTTTTATAACGCTTAAATGACGCTTATAAATCGCTTATCTGGCGCTTATGATATTAATGAATCTAAAATTCTGAATAAAGATATCACCAGAAGTTTAAAAAAAAATGAGCTCTTTAACCTTTTCAATACAAGTATGTTAATTAACCATTCACCTTACTGTATTTATCCACCATCAATATATTAATCATGAAAACACTATTTATGGCATTAATAGCTATGTGGTTCAACATGAACTCTATTCTTTATGGGCAAGAAAGTACCTTACCTCCTTTGATTGACAGGGAAATATTCTTCGACAATCCGGAAATCGCAATGGGCAGACTTTCTCCTGATGGGAAGTTCATCTCTTTTATTAAGCCACACAAAGGCAATTTAAACATCTGGGTTAAAAAGATTAACGAGCCCTTTGAAGCTGCATTACCAATTACTGCGGACACCACCCGCCCAATCACTCAGTATTTTTGGTCGAAAGATTCAAAATACATTTTATATACCAAGGATAAGGGTGGTGATGAAAACTTCAATATTTATGCTGTTGACCCAAAGGAGGCTGCAACAGACAGGATACCTGAAAATCGCGATTTAACAAAGCTACAAGGTGTTCGTGTGTTTATTTATGCTGTTCCAAAGTCAGATCCTGACGCAATATTCATTGGATTGAATGACAGAGATAAAGCCTGGCACGACTTATATAAGTTAAAAATATCAACTGGTGAAAGAACGCTCATCAGGCAAAATTCAGCAGAAGAAAGGATTACAGGCTATATTTTTGACTGGGACGATAATCTCAGGCTAGCTATGCGCGCCAATGTTGACGGAAGTAATGACATATTAAGGATTGATAAGGATACACTAGTTGACATTTATAGCACTTCAGTCCTTGAAACTGCCTATCCGATTGGTTTTAATAAGGATAATTTAAAAATTTTCCTCGTCACAAATAAGGGTGATAATAGGGACTTACTTGAGCTTATTCTATTAGATCCTCAAACACGAAAAGAAGAGATTGTAGAATCAGATCCTTTCAAAAAAGTTGATATAGGTAACATAGTCATTTCGGAAGTCAACAGAGATATTATATACACAACATATGAAGATGATCGCGAAAGATATAACTGGAAAGATAAATCCTATCAGAAGGATTATGAGATCATTAAGAAGCAGATTCCTGATCGCGATATATATTTTTCAAATTCTACCGATGATGAACAGTACTGGTTAGTGAGTGCATACAGTGATGTTGATCCGGGTTCAACTTACTTATATGACAGGAAAAATAAAAAGTTAACCTTTCAATACAAACCTCGACCCAGGATACCGGTTGAAGAGATGGCAAACATGAGAGCTATTACCTACAAATCATCAGATGGACTGGAAATTCCGGCATATCTCACGGTACCAAAAGGGGTTGAGGCCAGGAACTTACCTCTTGTAGTATTGCCACATGGTGGACCATGGTCCCGGGATGGATGGGGATATAACTCCTATGTTCAATTTCTGGCAAATCGTGGCTATGCAGTATTGTCACCTAATTTCAGATCATCAACCGGCTATGGTAAAAAGTTTTTAAATGCCGGCAATAATGAATGGGGTCAGAAGATGCAGGATGATATTACCTGGGGTGTAAAACATTTAATTGAAAACGGAGTAGCTGATCCAAAGAAGATAGGAATTATGGGAGGTTCATATGGTGGATATGCTACACTCGCAGGATTGGCATTCACGCCAGATCTTTATGCATGTGGTGTTTCAATTGTAGGACCCTCAAACTTGATTACGCTCTTAAACTCCATTCCGCCCTACTGGGAGTCAATCAGAATAGTATTCCATCAAAGAATGGGAGATCCTTCAACTGATGAAGGTAAAGCACAATTAGAAAGACAATCCCCCTTAAATTCAGCCCACAAGATAAAAGTGCCACTATTGGTTGTGCAGGGTGCTAATGATCCCCGTGTTAATATTCATGAATCAGATCAGATTGTGATTGCTCTGCGTGAGCGTGGCGCTGATGTAGAATACATAGTAGCACCAGATGAAGGACATGGCTTTGCCCGACCGGTAAACAACATGGCAATGCTGGCCGCAACTGAGAAGTTTCTTGCTAAGCATCTTGATGGCCGATATCAGCAATCAATGACACCAGAAGTTAAACAAAGACTAGAAGAAATTACTATGGATGTGCATGAAGTTAAACGTGCTGACGATTAAATAGTACAATAACGTACGGAACTAAGAACGCATAAATGACTTTGTGTAATAATAATAAAGCCCGGTAAATGCCGGGCTTTATTATTATTTTTATTCTGTTAACCTAGAATTCCCAAAGATTTTGCTCAAAGTTAAAAAGTTCAGTTTTAACCCGTTCAGCTTCCATTAATGCATCTACACCAGTTGCATAGTCAGAGATCCTACGGTCATATACATTGTCCTCTTTGTAAATATAACTACTGAACATCCTCTTCCAGAAGATATCATCATAGGTTTTACGTGCTGAACTATTGTATCTGTTAAAAACTTCAGCTTTTGCAAATACAGGCCGTGCTTCCGGGAAATGAATCCAGAATAAAGGATCATAAGCCCTGAAGAGTCCTTTTTCGTCATAGTTATCACGTACAGGACAAATACCTAATACACGCACTTCCATAACTGATCTTTGTTTGTCAAAGAACCAATCTTCCTTAATTCTGAAACGTTTTACGTCAGTTGGGTTAAATTTAACCGAAATAACGGTATCATACCAGTCGTATGGAGGATATGGCCTCTGCATAGGAACAGAATCGGTTCTTTCGAGACGATTCATAATTTCCTGGTAGGTCAGTGGAACAATAAACTCATCTGACGGATTTGTTGCATCATACGCAGTAATAGATCCTTCTTTTAAAGCATCCATCAGAACCTGCATAAGGCTCCTTAGCTCATTGTGAGGTGTTTCAGGATAATAAAACGCTTGATTCATCTTCTCACGAAGATCAATTACGCGCCAAATCCGCTTACTCCATACAACATCAGCTTCACGCACCCATGGATAGGTGATTGGTTTCTTTTCAATAGTTGTTTTTTTGTCATATATGCCATCACGTGGAGGACTATCAAGAACCTGGGCAGAGCTGTCATAAGCAAAACCAACCACGATTAGAACAATAGCGAGAATACCAAATACTTTTTTCATCCGTCAATTTATTAATTTTACAACCTGTATTGTGATTGTTGATTAGTTTTTAACCGTCTCTTTTAATCCTGCATTCCTGCAGGATTAAAAGTAACGATATATTCAATTCATTATTGCCATTACTGAACTATAATACCAATTGTACCAAGTTTCCTGTTTCCATCAGGGCCTTTTGCCATGATGTTTTCTAACCAGATTCTCTGACCTTTTTTACTGTTTTCAATAAAAGTGGTCATTTCAGGAGTTAATCTATTACTGTTAGCATTTTTTTCAAAAATATCACCACCACGAACACCTACGAAAGTAAACGAAGTAATCTCGAAGTTAAGGTCGAAATCAAAATCTTCAGGCATTTTTGGGATAATAGCTCTTGAGGCAAGAAGCATATTCTTAGCAACAGGACCCCCATCTGTGTTAGCTATAAAAGCAGTTGGACTCGGAACTCTTTTTACCCTAAATTCAGCTTTGCCCATGCTTCTAGTAGCTTTACCATCGTTATGGTTCACATTAACCGACACTTTAGCAACTCCAGATGGCACTTTTACAACCCAACCTTTACCTTCTTTTCTGATAGTACCAGAGGTAATTGATGCGGCAATTTGTGATTCAGGAATACCTGAAGCAGAAATAGTAACAGGGTTGTCAACATTTGCATAGAATACATTCATTTTAGTAGGGGCCACGCTAAGAGAAGGTGTCATTACATAATATTCCTCTTTGAAAGGATATTCCTTGGTTTCTCCAGATGGACCTACCACTCTGATCTTGCCTTCGTAGGTTTGCAAACCAGTGGCACCAGCACTAACAGAATACTTAGCTATACCATTTTCAGCAGGTATTGCCCTGCCCCCAATTACTACCTCAGGGTTCTGTTTTGTATCGATAGCAGCCACAAGAATTTCAGCCTCGTAGTTATCGCCGGTAAACACCATCTTTGAACTTGGTATAACTCTAGCTTCCACCTGATCAAACTTAAAGTCTTCAGCAGAGATTGAGTTGAAGAGTGTTGAAACTACGTCGCTTTCCACGTTTCTCACATCAGCAATCAACTTGTTGAGGAAGGTAACATTAGCAGCTAAAATGGTATGGTAGAAATTATGCATTTCCCAGTTTTGTTTAGCACCGCTGGCATCCTGGAAAGGGCCTTTAGTGTCCATACCAACCTTGATGTTCTGCTGCGCCTGGGGGTCTAGCCCACTGAGGATATCAACCTTGAATTGTTCGATTTTATTTTTAAGCTCTCTGGATTTGCCCTTTGAACCATCCTGAGAATTTCCAATAAAATAATTGGTTGTTACGTCGTATTTATCTTTTGTATTGATGTCCCTCAATGGGGTTATTCTTGCCTGATCAACAGTGATACCTTCTGAGCGTGAAATGGCTTCCCATTTAATGCTTTCAATATACTTCACCATTTCGTCAGCCGTACGTCTTGCTTCTTGAGCTTTTTCCCAGTAAGGACCTACCTTTGCTTCATTCAACAAAGCTTGTTGTTGGAATCTTGCATAAGTCTCATTATTTTTAGACTCCAGGTTGTTATTAGTTCCTTCAATACTCTGATTTACAACAACAAAAGCATTGATAATTTCAACCGACACATTCAAAGCAAGTAGCGCAGTCAACACCAGGTACATCATCGCGATCATCTTTTGCCGCGGTGTCTCCTTGTATCCAGCCATAATTTTCCTTTACTTATTTAATTAACAATTAGTGACAAGCCCGCTTATTTAACATTCACATTCATGGCAGCAAGCATATTGCCATAAACCTGGTTTAAGGCAGTAACCTTCTTGGTCAGGTTATCCATTTCCTGACGGTAGCGGTTAATATCCTGTGCAGAATCACTGATGTTTGTTAAGTATTGGTTCAATGTAGTGTGTAGTTTTGAAGAATCTTCTACATGAGCCGTGGAACTCTTTAACTGAAGCTCATAAGCTGCATTAAGGGCAGATAGATTATTTGAAAGCTTCTGCATCTGGTCACTATAGCCTTTTGTATCAAGACCGGAGAAATCAAGTTTTTCAACTGATTTGGCAAATGCCTGAGCGGTTTGCTGGTAAGTTCCAGTAAACTGGTTAGTAGTTTCAGCTGCTTTAGCAACATTAGCTGAAAGGTCATTTACTGATTTACTAGCGTTATTCAGATTACGTGTATAATCGTTTGTTGCAACAGCAGCATTTGACAAGTCAGTCATCTTACTGGCATTATCACTGAGTGTTCTTAAACCGTTACCTAAACTTTGTATCAGTTCAGGACCGATTTTGGCTTTCTCAAGCATATTGTCAAGTTCCTGTGTTGGAGTTTTTCCATTCTTAACACCATTCTGCCCACCGTGATACATACCAGCCAATTCCGGATAAACAAGGCTCCAGTCAGGCTCCACGTGTGGTGGTTCGAAAGCTGAAAAGAAGAAAATGATAGCTTCAGTACCCAATCCGATGATCAACATTTCGTTTGCATACGGATAATGGTTAATTTTGAATAAGGCTCCTAGAATAACTACTGCAGCTCCCCAGCCGTATAGTTTTGCCATGAAGTTTTTGAACCCTCTTCCTCTGACTAAATTGTTCAATCCCATGATTTAATTGTTTGATTTAAGTGAAAAATTTATTGTTTGGTTTCAGTTAATTCTTTTTACAAGCTTAGTTATAGATCTTTGAAGCGCGTGCAGGATTATCGTCTTTCTGACGACCCATGAAATTTTGTACGCAACGGAAGCCGATATAACTTTTAGCGGTATCCTGGTACTCATACGTACGGGAGTTGACCTGTAAATAATATGATATATCTTTCCAGGAACCACCACGTACAACTTTTCTTTTTAATGCAGGAGGATCTGTATCCTTTGCATTGTAACTATATGCCGGATTCATGTCCCATGTGAAGTTGTATGATGACTCATCGAAAGCATCGTTAGTCCATTCAGCAACATTACCTGCCATATCATAAAGTCCAAAATCATTTGCAGGATAGTGAGCAACAATTACAGGAGTTAAACCACCATCATCCACATAATTTCCTCTGAGAGGTTTAAAGTTTGCCAGGAAGCAGCCTTTTTCATTGCGGCTGTATGGACCACCCCATGGATAAGGGCTGAAAGAGTTTCCTCCGCGAGCCGCCCATTCCCATTCAGCTTCTGTTGGCATTCTGAATTCATTGACTACAGCATTACCACGACCACTAAGATAAGCCCTGAGAATTTCAGTACGCCAGATTCCAAATGCCTTGGCTTGCTTCCAGTTTACACCAACCACTGGATAATTATCATATGCTGGGTGCCAGAAATACCGTTCCGTCATAGGATCATTATATGCATAAGCATAGTCGTGAATCCAGGCAAGTGTATCAGGGTAAACATTTATAATTTCTTTACGAACATAAAGTGACCTGTCTTTTAAACCTTGCGGGCGGTTAGCAAGACCAGCGTTCACAGGATCGCCTGCAGAAAAATCTTTTCCTGATGCAGCGCGATAATCAACCCAGTAATATTCATAGAATAATTTACGTGTGTCAATTTCCTTTTTGCGGAAATATCTTTCATGCTCAGGCAGGAACATATCTTCCAAAGCATCACGCTCCTCTTCACCGGTCCACTTAATTTCGGTTTTCCAATTTAGGAATGGTGGGTCATAGGTTTCGCCGGTTTTCTTGTTCTCTTCAACAAGATAATCTTCCGGTTTAACATCACCTAATTTGCGACGTGCAATTGAGTCTCTAACCCAGAATACGAATTGGCGGTACTCATTGTTTGTAATTTCTGTCTCATCCATGTAGAAAGCACTAACCGAAACAGTACGGGGATCATTAATATGTGCATAAGGCACGTCCTGATCACCAACGCCCATAGTGAAACTTCCCATTGGAATGTAAGCCATACCATAAGGATCGGGCTGATAAAATTTTTCTCGCTTTTGAACACCTACCAGTTCGCCATTACCTGAGTTACCGCAGCTACTCAGAATAAGGGCAGCAATGATGTAGTTGAAGAGTTTTTTCATGTTTATTACCTGATTTTAATGCAAATAACGGTTTTCTTAGAACTTTATTATTAGATTATTCCCGCATTTTGAACGACAAAAATAGCAATATAATATCTCTAAACAAGTTTTCTTTTACAAGAATCGTGTATTACGGAAACTTTTTTTGCTTTTTTCGAGTTCAAGCTGGAAACAATACCTTAACATTACCTCATGACTGCCTGATCCTCCGATTTGAGAAAGAGGTATGTCATAAGCATATCCTATACTTAAGTCTTTGATATACAACCCAATCATAGCAGCTGCAGTTTCCTGGAAACGGTAGCTTAGGCCTCCCCATATTTTTCGGTTGTATTCTATCATGCCATTTATGTCTGCCTGTATAGTATTCCCATCATATTTTACGAAGAGGCTAGGAGTAAAAACATAAGCTGGATTTCTTATCCAGGATATGTGATAACCTACGGTACCATAATAATGTCTTGTTAAGTCATACGCATAAGTACCTTTACCCAGTTCTCGTGAGCCTTGTAATATTTGTGTTGAAGATAACCCAAAATATATACCTGCTGGTTGCAGATAAAATATACCGAAGCTGACATCTGTAAACATGGTACTCTCCTGTGCCCCGTTGAGCAGAGGATCAGTTTCAACAGGTTTAAGTTTACTGAAGTCAAGCGATTTATTCAGGAAACCAACATTAAATCCAATACCAAGTTCACCGCTTGTGAGAGACCTATTATAAGAATAACCCACTTTTACATAAACATCCTTGAAGTAACCAATTTTGTCTTGCATCACAACTGCTGAAATTCCTCCTCGCAATAACCTTATTGGTGCATCAGCGTTTATAACGAATGTTTCTGGAGCGACGTGCGTTCCATCCTCATCATTCATTCCAATCCATTGCTGTCTGATGATTCCAGTTACACAGATGGCTTCACGTAAACCAGCATATCCAGGATTTACAGTTAAATGGTTAAATTGATTCAAAGTAAATTGGGGCTCCTGCTGGCCTTTTGAAATTAAGGGCAGTATCAGGATCAAAAGCACCAGCAACCTGGCATTAAAGTAAAACTTAAAATGTGTTGGAATGCTTTTCATTGTAGCATTACTATAACTAGTTTAATCAAAAACAATATCTGTCTATTCTTTTGTATTGAGTTAGTTGTCGAAGTATGAAGGGCTAAACTCGGCAAGTACTTTCACTATTGATCAAAAATATTCACAAAAGTAATACAATCTATTTAAAAACAACATTAAGGAAAAAAAAGTTCCACACAATCAACCCAGTAGCAAGAAGTGTGAAAACGATTTGGTCATCACTATATTGTGTCATAGCTTTGTATCATTATACTTCTAAATAAGATATCATGGCATTTGTTCAAAATGAAAAGTTATTTTCTGGACTTTGGTTTAAAGCTTACTCGCTGATAATCATCGGTTCCTTCATATTAGCAGCCGGTTTTGTTTTTTTTATTAACCCATATAATATTGTACCGGGTGGGGTATACGGAATAGGAATAGTGGTTCACCACCTTACTGCGGGAATGTTTTCGTTTTGGCCAACAGGGATACCTATAGGGCTTTTTGGACTTGTACTTAATATACCACTTACTATAGCCGGAATAAAAATCTTAGGGCCACGGTTCGGTGTCAAAACTATTATTGGGTTTGTACTTACTTCCGCTTTCATGGATTTGCTTACCCACTTTGTGGGTGAAAATGATCCTCTCGGACTTTCAAATGATATTTTGATGGCTTGCATTTTTGGTGGAGTGCTTATTGGATTTGGCCTGGGATTGATTTTTAATGCCAAGGCGACTTCGGGCGGATCGGACATAGTAGCCATGGTCATTTCCAAATATACACGACTACCACTAGGACAACTTATGATTTATGTTGATTCAGTGATTGTACTTTTTGGACTTGTTGTGTTTAAAGACTGGAAGATACCACTTTATTCATGGATAGTTATTTTCATTACAGGAAAGGTTATTGATATTACTATGCAAGGAGTAAGTTATGATAAAATGCTCCTTATTATATCAAAGGAATTTGAACTTATTAGGGAAAAAATCTTAAACGACTTACAACGTGGAGGAACATACATTCCTGGCAAGGGTATGTACAATAATAATGACAAGACCATTATTTTTACAGTAGTTAATCGTCGTGAGCTGGCTATTCTACAGGAATATATTAATCAGATCGATCCTGATGCGTTCCTGACAGTTGTTGATGCAAGTGAAATATTAGGAGAAGGGTTCAGGTCGTTAGGTGATAAGGTTTCAAGTTTATAGTATCAGTTCAAAGCCTCTTCAGAATTAAAAATAAGATAACATGGCATTTTTACAAAATGATAAACTATTCACCCGTAAGTGGTTTATTTCATATGCACTCATAACCATTGGTACCTTTCTGGTAGCAACAGGTTATGTGTACTTTATAACTCCATATAAAATTGTGCCCGGAGGAATTTATGGAATTTCAATAGTATTACATCATATGTTTGGGACACCCGTTGGGCTAACAGCACTTTTATTTAATATACCTTTAACTATTATTGGCACTAAAGTTCTCGGTCCTCGATTTGGCACTAAAACCGTTGTTGGATTTGTGCTAACATCCGTATTTGTTGATTTACTTTCTTATTTTTCAAAATTTGAGCCGCTTGTTGAGAATGATCCCTTATTATCATCTGTATTTGGTGGAGCCTTAGTTGGCGCAGGTGTTGGATTAATATTTAAGTCCAAGGCAACATCAGGTGGCTCGGATGTAATCGCAATGATTATAGCCCGCTATACGCGAATGCCTCTCGGGCAGTTAATGATGCTGGTAGATTCAATTATTGTATTGGTCGGCTTTGTTGCATTCGGTGACTGGAAAATTCCCTTATATTCATGGATAACCATTTTTGTGATGGGAAAAACAATTGATGCGGTGCTTTCAGGTGTAAACTATGAGAAGACAATTTTCATCGTATCAGATAAGCATCAGGAAATACGCGACAAAATAATAAATGATCTTAACCGGGGTGGAACATTCCTTCAGGGTGAAGGCATGTTTAATAGCCAGACAAAGAAAGTCATATTCACTGTAGTTAATAGAAGAGAACTTGCAATGCTAGAGGAGTTTATAAATAAAATAGACCCGAAAGCATTTCTTACTATTATGGATGCGCACGAAATACTCGGCCAGGGATTTAAGTCTCTTAATGAAAAACTTGAAGACTAATAAGATTAAGCGATTACCTGAATAGCTTCACAATATCATTACCATTAGCAAGTATGAGTAAGCCGAATAAAAGAACCATACCCACGATCTGGGCATACTCAAGGAACTTATCAGAAGGTTTACGACCAGTGACGATTTCATAAAGTAAGAATAATACGTGACCTCCATCTAATGCAGGTATAGGCAAAAGATTTAAAATACCTAGCATTATAGATAGGAAAGCCGTTAAGCTCCAGAATGAGAGCCAATCCCATTGTGCCGGAAAGATATTTCCTATTGAAATAAACCCACCAACTGATTCATAGGCTTTTACTTCTGGAAGAAATAACAACTTTAGCTGCTTCATATAACTTCCCATCTGTTTCCAGGTCCGGTTAAAACCAGCTGGAATGGCAGATATTAAAGTATACTCATGTTCTTTTATCTTGAAGATCTTATTTGGATGAATGAGGAATGCACCGACTTTGGCGCTTTCATCAAGTTGAACATTAAAATTCAATGTATCTGTACCTCTCAAAGCGATCAGGCTTATTTCTTCCCTGGCATGTTTGTCGAGCACGTCTTTATACTGATCGAAGTAGGGCAAGATTGAATCATTGATACCTATAACCCTGTCACCTGACTTTAACCCTGCTTTTTCTGCGGGTGAATCTTTGGTAAACTTGTCGATTATAAAAGGCACTCTGGGATTTATGAATTCTGTAGATTGATGTTTTAATAGCCGAGCAATAAATCCATCGGGTATACTAACAGTATATGGTTTTCCATCCCTGGTAACCTGTATGGTTTTAGCATTATCAAGAATAATTTTCCCAGGTATTTTATAGAAATCTTCAACGTATTCATTATCAATAGTAAGAATCTTGTCGCCATCTCGCAGACCCATTTGCTCTGCAACACTATCAGCAACAATTCCATATCTGACTTCCGAAGTAGGCAAATATTGTTCACCCCATACCCACAAAAGTCCAATATAAATAGCAATTGCAAGTAAAATATTGACTGTTACACCGCCGACCATAATTATGAGACGTTGCCATGATGGCTTACTCCTGAATTCATGTGGTTGAGGAGGTTGACCCATTTGCTCCTTATCCATAGATTCATCAATCATACCGGAGATTTTAACATAACCCCCAAGAGGCAACCAACCTACACCATACTCTGTTTCACCTTTCTTAAATTTTAAAAGTGAGAACCATGGGTTAAAAAATAAGTAAAATTTTTCTACTCTGGTTTTGAATATTTTGGCTGCAATAAAATGACCGAATTCATGAAAGATAACAAGAATTGAAAGACTCAGAAGCAGTTGTGCTGCTTTAATTAATATTTCCATATGGGGCAATTGATGATTTTAATTAACAAAAATAGTAAGTTAAGGTTTTGCAGTGATTGTTGGGCTAGCCAAAGTATGTTAATTTTTCAAATTAAACATCTTGCAATACTCAATAGCTTTAGACCTGACAAACTGATCAGTATCAAATAATGAATCGTAATCAGGCTTGGAGACGAAAGGCGAGTTTGCCATACATTTTTCAATTATTTCAGGAATGCTTGTGAAATTAATTTTACCAATGAGAAAGGCTGAAACTGCAATCTCATTGGCTGCATTCATTATACAAGGCATGTTGCCACCTTTTTCAATTGCATCATAGGCAAGATTGATGCATGGGAATGCTAGTCTGTCGGGCGCTTCAAAAGTCATACTATTCAGTGCGTTGAAATCAAGTCTTCCATATTCACTCTCAAGCCGATGCGGAAACGAGAATGCATATTGTATAGGAATTCGCATATCAGCAATGCCCATCTGAGCTTTAAGAGAACCATCCTTGAACTGAACCATACTGTGGACAATTGATTCCGGGTGGACTAAAATTTCGATTTGTTGATGATTAAGATTAAAGAGCCATTTAGCCTCAATAACTTCAAGGCCCTTATTCATCATTGTAGCTGAATCGATGGTAATTTTATCTCCCATTGCCCATCTTGGATGTTTCAATGCTTGAAGAACACTTACATTATGCATTGAATCAATGCTCATACCTCTGAAAGGCCCACCTGATGCAGTTAAGTATATCTTTTCTGGATTACTTAATTCACCAACAAGGCACTGGAGTATAGCAGAATGTTCAGAGTCAACCGGCAGCAGTGCGACCTTTAATTTGGAAGCTAGTTCAGTAACTAATTGACCGGCAACTACCAAAACTTCCTTATTGGCTATTGCAATGGCCTTACCCGAATTTATGGCACTAAGAGTAGGCATAAGTCCTGAAAACCCAACCATAGCAATTAGCACCATATCAATTGTCTCCATTTCCATTACCTGGCATAAAGACTCACTTCCCGTATAGACTTTAATATCAACCGGGTCAAGCGCAGTTGACACCTTATGATAGCAGTCTGAATTAGTGATTACAACTGTGTCAGGCTTAAATTTAATGGATTGTTGAATCAATAAGTCAGCGTTATTGTTTGCAGCGAGCACCGTGACTTCAAATAACTCAGGATACTTATCGATAACTTCAAGTGCTTGAGTACCAATGGAACCAGTTGAGCCTAAAATTGCTATCCTTCGTTTATTTGTCATTTTAATTTAGAATATCACGAAGTTTTCAGGATTAACAGGATTTCCGTTAATCCATAATTCAAAGTGAAGATGAGGTCCGGTAGAGTATTCACCTGATTCCCCAATAATAGCAATGCTTTCACCTGCTTTGACTCTGGACCCTTGCTTGCGGAGTATCACTGAGTTATGTTTATACACACTAATTACATTGTTTGTATGCTGTATTGCGATAACATGGCCAGTTTGCGAACTCCACTCCGAAAATATTACAGTTCCATCGTACGCTGATTTAATTGCTTCATTTTTTGCAGCTACGATATCAATGCCGTAATGTTTGGTTGAGATATTAAACTTGTTGGTAATTATACCCTTCACGGGAGGGAAAAATCCAGTGATAGCACTATAAGCATCATTCAATCGTTCAAGTTTATTGTTAGTTGTAAGGCTAAACTGATTATTCTTATCATATTCTGTCCTTAGAAGTGAATCTTCCTTTGATTTTTTTAGCGTGATATTGTCATATTTCATATAAGTTGAAGAGTCGGTAACATTCACCTTTTGCACATCATTTTCGGTTTCACCTGTAATTACCCTCCTCATATTAGTGATGAATAAATCCTTGCTTCTGAATGCATTTTCAAGTGAGTCAGCTCTCAATTGTAATTCATACAGTTCTTCCTGAACATCCGCATCATTGTATCCTGGTATGTATTCCTTTAATGGAGTGAAAGCAATGAGATATGTAGTTAGGAAAATGAATATAATGGCAATCATACCCATAACCACAAACACATTCATCCTTGATAAACTAAAAGAAAGCTTTTCTTCAAAAGTATCTTCATTTAGGATTACGAGTCGGTATTTATCACGAAGTTTCTGATACCAGTGAAGTTTTTTTTCGGAGGAATCAGCATCTCTTTTCGCCATTCATTTCATTATCTATGTCGCTGCAAAGATACTAAAACTAACTTATACAGCTCATTAACAAATAGAGGTACTAAACCTAACCCAATAGCAACTAACCACCCATTTGTATCAAGCATTTGCAGACCAAAGGCTTTTTGCATAAAAGGAACTTCAATGACTAGCAACTGGGCTAAGATTCCGAATACTATGGCACCTATAAGGTACTTGTTGGTGAAAATGCCAACCTTGAAAATAGATTTTTTACTATTTCTCATTGCAAGAGCATAAAACATCTGGCTTGCAACTAACACCATGAATGCCATGGTGCGTGCATATGCAATAACATCTTCGGGTAATCCTTTATCAAACGGGCTATATCCTAGTTCATAAAAACCAAACCAGAAAGCAAATATTGTAAGGATTCCTATCAGAACTCCTCCAAAAATTGCATGTAACGCCACACCTCCTGAGAAAAAACTTTCTCTTGGATTGCGGGGTTTTTCTTTCATTACATCAGGGTCACCTGGGTCCATGCCAAGGGCAATAGCTGGCAAAGAGTCGGTTAAAAGATTGATCCATAATAATTGCGTAGCAAGCAAAGGTACAGGCCATCCTATAAGCAGTGTCACCAGCATTGCAACAACTTCTCCGATATTACAAGTGAGAAGAAATACAACAGATTTTTTAATATTGTTATAGATATTTCGTCCTTGTTCTATTGCAGTAATAATAGTAGCAAAATTATCATCAGTAAGTATCATGTCAGAAGCACCTTTTGCAACATCTGTACCTGTAATACCCATAGCAACTCCAATATCGGCTGCGTTAAGAGATGGGGCGTCATTAACACCATCGCCAGTCATAGAAACTACATTTCCTTTGGCCTTTAATGCTTTAACAATCTTTACTTTGTGCTCCGGAGAAACACGGGCATAAACATTAAAATCTGACACACGTTCAGCAAATTCGGTATCACTAAATCTATCAATTTCCTGCCCGGTGATTGCTTGTTCAGGTTGATCAGCAATTTTAAGATCTTTTGCAATAGCATATGCAGTGTTCCTGTGATCACCGGTTATCATAATTGTAGTTATTCCGGCTAGTTTAGCTAACTGAATTGATGATTTTACCTCTTCCCGGGGAGGATCAATCATTCCAACAATTCCAATTAGAACCAGGTTGTTTTCCATATCATCCGTACCTACCTTTTCGTCAACATGTTTGTAAGCTGCACCTAAGGTACGTAGAGCCTGATTCGACATCTCAAGTGTTGCCTTGTTAAATTCACGGCGGTGTTCATCAGTTATGGGTATTTCCTCTCCATTTTTCAATACCCGTGTTGAAATTTTAATGAGATTGTCAATAGCTCCTTTCGTATATACAGTGTATTTACCATTTTCCTCAGTTAATGTGGACATTAGCTTCCTTTCAGAATCAAAAGAAAACTCTCCAATTCGCTTATTTGAGCGGTTCGCTTCTTGCCTGCTAATCTGCAAATCATCAGCAAAAAGCAACAATGCTATTTCTGTTGGATCACCTGTACCTTTACCCTCATTAAAGGTCGCATCGGAACTGAGAACCATTGCCTTGGCTAAAAGCCTGGCATCATCTGATGCTGTATTTTGTTGTTCTCTCTGAACCGGTTCTTCACCATTAAGGGTAAAAAAACGAACAACAGTCATTTTATTCTGAGTAAGCGTTCCAGTTTTATCAGAGCAAACAATATTTACTGACCCAAGAGTTTCAACAGCAGGAAGCCTCTTAATAATGGCATTCTTCTTTGACATGATAGTTACTCCAATTGAAAGCACCACGGCAACAATTGCAGCAAGCCCTTCAGGTATGCTTGCAACAGCTAAAGAAACCGCAATAAGAAACATTTCTGCTAAATCACGACCTTGTATAACAGCTAGTATAAAGATAAATACACAAATGGCTATAGCAATCTTACCTAGCATCTTACCTAACTCATCCAATCGTAATTCAAGTGGAGTTTTACCTTCCTCATCAGCATCAAGAAATTCAGCTATCTTACCAACTTCGGTGTTCATACCAGTTCCAACCACTACTCCAACACCCCTACCATAAGTTACGAGATTGGTCATAAAGCCCATGTTTTCCCTATCGCCAAGGGGAGTGTCAGCTTCATATAACAAATCAGCGCCTTTATCTGAAGGCACAGATTCACCAGTGAGTGCTGACTCCTCAATTTTTAAGTTCATTGACTCAATAATCCTGATATCTGCGGCTATAAATCTTCCAGCATCAAGTAAAAGAATATCGCCCGGAACTATGCCTACTGATTCAATTTCGAGTACTTCTCCATTTCTTTTAACCAAAGCTTTAGGTGAAGACATTTTCTTAAGAGCCTCAATTGCTTTACCTGCCTTTACCTCCTGCATTACTCCTAATACCGCATTAATAATTATGACCAGTACGATTATAATAGAATCAATATATTCTCCCAAAATCAGTGTTATAACAACTGCGGCGAAAAGTACATATATCAACCAATCGCGTAATTGATGCACGAACATTCGAAGAATGCTCTTTTTCTTCTTAGCATTTAGCATATTGCTACCATACTGTTCACGCCTTTTTTTTACCTCATCAGATGACAATCCCTGCTCAGGATCGACATTTAATTCGCGGATGACTTCTTCTTTTGATTTAGTATGCCACATATATTATCTCAATTTGACTGGTAAAATTAGAACACTAAACTTAATAATTAGTTATTGCTGCATATTAACAGTTAAGGAAATGAGCATTAAAGGCATTAGAATTAAATCTGTTTCACTCATCTAAATGGTTGAGTTATTCATAATTCCAAACTTTATTCCTTCCTTTTCGGAAAAATAAAATATTTTTGCAGATTAACAGTTATAAGTTAGAAAAATTGTAAAAATCAGAATCATTGGCTGCTAACTACCGTTTGATCCGCAACATACTTTTTTTGGCACTTTTAACAGTGTTAATATCTGCATGTTCTACGAAGAAAAATACATTTACACGTAGGGTTTACCACAACCTGAATGCTCATTATAACGCTTGGTGGAATGGCAACGAAGCACTCAAAGAAGGGGTAAATGAATTAAGCAAAGCCGCTAAAGATAACTATATAGCCATTTTGCCAGTTTACAATTATGGCACGCCTGCTAATGCCCAAACCATAAACCCAAATATGGACAGGGCTATTGAAAAGGCTTCCAAGGTAATTCAACGGCACTCAATGTACTTTAATAATAAGGAGTATGTTAAATGGGTCATGTATAGTTATATGATGATCGGGAAGGCAAATTACTACAAACAGGATTATAATGCCGCACGAAGGGCATTTGAATTTGTTTCATCAAGATATCCTGATGAGCCTGTGCGATATGAAGCTATGTTATGGACAGGTCGAACTTTTCAGAAACTTAAACAATACGAGAAAGCTATTTCATTATTCGACCAGTTAACTGAAGAGTCAAAAACTACACTATTACCCTGGAGTGTCAGGAAAGCATTACCAATTGCGTATGCTGACATGAATATTGCTCAAGGCAAGTATAGTCTTGCACGTGAAAATATTGAAGCTGGTTTGCCATTACAATCAGGTTCAAAGTTTAAAACCAGACTATATTTTATACTTGGTCAGATATATCAGCATGAGGGAAAGGACAGTCAGGCAACTGAATATTATACAATGGCAATTAAGGGCACCCCATCTTTTGAAATGGCCTTTAACGCACGTATAAACTTAGCACGTGTATACGATGCCAATCGTAGTGATCGAAAACTCATCGTACGGGAACTTGAAAAGATGCTTAAAGAAGTCAGGAATGAAGACTTTCAGGATCAGATCTATTTCGCACTTGCTGATATTGCCTTTAAAGAGAAGAACGATACCCTAGGTGTTAATTATCTTCGCAAATCAGTGGCTACAAGTGTAGGTAATGATTTCCAGAAATCAACTTCGGCGTTAAAACTGGCTGATATCTATTTTAAGAATCAACAATACGGATTTGCCCAATTGTATTATGATACCGCTTTGAATTATCTACCTAAAGAATTTCCAGACTATGACAAACTCAGTGACCGGACTGAGATAATTACCCGGTTGGTTGGCAACCTTCAAACAATACATATCGAGGATAGCTTACAAAATCTAGCAAAGATGCCAGAGGCGCAAAGATTTGCTATTATTGATGAAGCTATTGCTCAATTCATAAAACGTGAAGAAGAAGAACAAAGAAAGGCAGAGGAAGAGCGATTGGCAATGGAAGCAGGTATGGGTATGGTTGGAAAAAGAGTTTCTGACATGGAAGGTCAAACCCAGGTAGGCGGTGGCGGATGGTATTTCTATAATCCTTCAGCCATTGGTATGGGTTACACCGAGTTTACCAGAAAATGGGGGCGTCGACGTCTCGAGGATAACTGGCGACTTAGTAATAAAAGGGTAGTTAATTGGGACCAAATAGCTGAAAACGGTATTACATCCGATACCACGCTTATTGAAGGTAAGGGTAAGGGGACCGGTGTTAACTTCCGATCGAGGGATACATACCTAATGAATCTTCCTATGACTCCTGAAAAACTACAAGTTAGCAATCAGCAAATTGGTCAGTCACTTTTTAATGCCGGTATAATTTATATGGAAGAATTGTATGATGTGACTGAAGCAAGCAAGGCTTTCCATACTTTACTTGAAAGATTCCCAGATGACTCCAATGCCCTGCAGGCACATTACTATGTTTATAGAATTAAACGTGATCAGGGAGATTCAACTGAAATGATTGTGCATAAGAACGAAATTATACAGAAATACCCTGAAAGTGATTATGCCAAACTTTTATTAGACCCAGATTACAAAGCCGAACTTGAAGCTGTCAGTAACCGTGTAAGAACATTGTATGAAGAAACTTACAAGGCTTTTAACGATGGCTTATACCGCACAGTAGTTATTTATAGTAATGATGCAATCAGTAGTTATCCTGACCATGAATTGGCACCACAGTTTGCATATCTGAGGGCGTTGTCAATTGGTAAGACATTTGATACTGATACTATGAAGATCGAACTTGCTCAATTGATTAAAGACTATCCGCAGGCTACAGTGATTCCATATGCCAATTTGCTGCTAGGAAATCAAGCCAGTGTTGGTACTGTAGAATCTGATGGAATAGTCCCGGTAGCTGCACCAGAGAACATTTCAATGTATTCAATTGACCCAGCTGCATCACATTTTTATGTGTTAATTGTAGATGGTTCAGCTGTAAATGTTTATGGTACGAAAGTGCGTATTACTGACTTCAACTCCAGGAATTATGTATCAAAGAACCTACAGGTTAATAGCGTGGTAATGGAAGGTAACAGGCAAATGATCACAGTTAGTACTTTCGCAAATAGTGAAGAGGCTATGGCTTACTTCAATCATATTGGTAGTGATGGGTACATTTTCTCGGGCATCGTAGAGGGTACCTTTGATCAGTTTGTAATCTCCGCATCAAACTACCCCGTATTTTTCAAAGAGAAGAAAACTCCGCCTTATCTTCAATTCTTTAATCAAAATTACCAGAAATAAATCTTCAACCAATTATTATCATTATGGCCAAAAACAATATACCCGAAGCTCCTCCATCAGCAAATTTAATTCAGTCAGGTACAATTATTACTGGTGATGTTGAATCAAACGGTAATATTAGAATTGATGGTACTCTAAATGGAACTGTTACTGCTGGCGGTAAAGTTATATTAGGTTCAACCGGATCAGTAGAAGGTGAAATAAACTGTATCAATGCTGACATTGAAGGACATGTTAACGGGGTATTAAGAATCAAGGAGTTGCTTGCTTTAAAAGCAACAGCAGTTGTAACAGGTGAACTTACAGTTAGTAAACTTTCAATAGAACCTGGCGCACGTTTTACTGGCACTTGCAGTATGGTTGGGTCTTCTGCAGAATTTCCTGTATCAAATTCAATCCATACGTCAGTTGAGCACTGAACAAAATAATCCACTAAGTCCCTATGCACGATATTTTGGCAGGGCAGTACAAATGCTCGCAATTATTGCTGGCAGTGCATTTGGTGGATACAAAGCCGACCAATGGTTAGAACTTAAATTTCCGTTATTTACACTTCTTTTGTCATTAGGAGGTGTTGGTTTAGCAATATGGCTTTTCATTAAAGAGTTTAACACCAACAATAAAGATCATGAATAGTGAAGTACGATTGTTCATTCGTCAGTTATTGCTCCTGGCGTCTTTAACCGGAATAGCTGTTATTGGGTTGATGTTCATATCCCCACCTGAATATGTTAGTCCAGTATTACCTTTCATATTGATATTCCATACCGCAGCCACTTTAATTTCCTTCCTCTTCATACATAAAAAGTTACAGCAGACTCCACAGAAATTCGTTAATGTGTATATGGCGAATACAACAATTAAACTATTGTTATACCTTGTTATTTTGATGGTTTATTCGCTAAACTATTTACATGATGCGGTTAATTTCATCTCAAGCTTCTTTGTGATGTATATGATCTTCACAGTATTTGAAGTGATACATCTAGTTAAACTTAATAAGGGAGTAAACAGCCGTTAAGGGACTTTAATTATCGCTCTAAAGCTAATTATTAGTACCTTTGATGAAATTATTAGTTTATGATCTATATTACACGTCAGGAACACTTTAATGCCGCACATCGACTATTTAGCCCTGAATTAAGTGATGAAAAAAACCTTGAAGTATTTGGGAAGTGTTCAAATCCTAACTGGCATGGCCATAATTATTCCTTATTTGTTACAATAAAAGGAGAAATAAATCCTGAAACAGGATTTCTTATCAATCTGAAGACCTTGAGCAAGATTATTAACGAAAAGATAATCGATAAAGTTGATCATAAAAATTTCAATCTTGAAGTTGAATTTATGAATGGCATTCTGCCGTCAGCAGAAAATATTGCAATGCAAATATGGAAAGAGCTTGAAGGTACAATTGCTGATAATGGTGCCACTCTGCATTGCATTAAATTGTATGAAACTGAGAGAAACTTTGTAGAGTATTACGGAACATGATGAAAAAAAAGGATATGGAAAAGGATGGAATGAAAGATGGCCTTAATGATATGGTTATTGAAAATATGATGGATGACTATTCAATGGAAATAGGCTATCATCGTCGCGATACATACAATAGCAAAACACTTCTGAAGTTAGGAAACCACTACAAAGAAATCTTAAAACTAATAGGTGAGGATCCTAATCGTGAAGGATTAGTCAGGACACCGGAGCGTGTTGCTAAGGCAATGCAGTTTCTTACCCATGGTTATGATCTCAATCCGGAAGAAATCTTACGTTCTGCTATGTTTGAAGAGGACTATAAACAGATGGTGATAGTGAAGGACATTGAGATATATTCAATGTGTGAACATCACATGATTCCATTTTTCGGTAAAGCTCACGTTGCATATATTCCAAATGGCTTTATAGTTGGTCTTAGTAAGATTCCCAGAGTGGTGGATGCATTTGCCCGTCGGCTTCAGGTACAAGAACGGCTAACTACACAGATTAAAGAGGCAATCAACAATACACTTAAACCACTCGGAGTTGCTGTAGTAGTTGAGGCTCAGCATATGTGTATGAGCATGAGAGGAATCCAGAAACAAAACTCAGTTACAACAACTTCTGATTTTACAGGTGCTTTTCTTGTTGATAAAACAAGAGCAGAGTTTATTCACCTGATTGGCTCAAGGCTTCATTAAAATAAATTATCACTATTAGTAATTCATAATTCAAACCTGATGAAACCCTTTAAACTTGAAAGGTATTTTGCCAGGTACGAATTTAACGTGAACTATCTGTTATCAAGTTCTGACTGTGATGGCTTTAGTCTTGACTATGTTCTATCAAAAGCCTCAACTGCTGAACTTAAACTTTGGGATAATCTTACCCTGGGATATAAAGACTCAACTGGTGATCCTCTGTTGAGGGAAGCTATAGCAAGGCATTATAATACTGTTCGTCCAGATGATGTGTTTGTCATTACCCCTGGTGAAGCCAACTATATTCTTATGAAGATTTCGCTTTCACCAGGGGATGAGATTGTTTGTATGAAACCATCCTACCAATCACTATATCAGGTAGCCAAAGATATTGGTTGTAAAATAAAATTTTGGGAACCTGATACTCACGGATCATTTAACTCTGACGATCTAAGTAATCTCGTTTCAGAAGAAACCAAGATGGTGGTTATAAATTTTCCGCATAACCCGACCGGTTACTATCCTTCCAGACAAGAACTTGACACTATAATTTCGATTGTATCAAAGCATGACACACTGCTATATTCTGATGAAATGTATCATAAATTAGTACATGATCCTGCTAAAATCAACGATTCCTTGGTTGATCTTTATGAGAATACAATTAGCCTTTGGGGAACTGCCAAATCTTTTGGTCTGGCAGGTTTAAGAATAGGATGGGTTGTTTCACACAACCATGAGCTACTGCAAAAGATGAAATTGTTTCGTGATTATCTGAGCATATGCAATAGTGCACCTTCTGAAATTTTAACTATGATTGCCCTCAATAACAGCGAAGAGTTCATTGAGGTTAATCTTAATAAAATCAGGGGTAATAAGAAGATATTTGCTGAATTTGTTGGACGACATTCTGATTTTATTAAGGATTACATTGAACCAGGAGCAGGCTCAACTGCATTTGTTAAGCTCAATTTGAATATACCAACACTTGATTATTCTGAAAGATTAGTGAGGGAAACGGGTATAATGACTGTTCCGGCTGAAATGTTTGAATATGGCCAATCCTCAATAAGAATAGGGTTTGGACGAGCAAACATGTTAGAAGCCCTTAAAGCTTGGGAAGCAGTTTTACCACAATAGAGGTTAGGAAATCCAAAACTCTCTATCTTTGCACCCTAAAACCAATTTTACTTTATGAAAGCATATATATTTCCTGGACAAGGTGCTCAGTTTGTTGGAATGGGAAAAAATCTATATGATAACAATTCAGATGCCCGTGAATTGTTTGAAAGAGCCAATGAAATTCTTGGATTCAGAATAACTGATCTAATGTTTGAAGGTACAGATGAAGACCTCCGTCAAACCAGAGTTACGCAACCTGCAATTTTCCTTCATTCAGTAATTCTAGCTAAAAGCATGGGTGATCAATTCAAGCCTGACATGACTGCAGGTCATTCATTGGGAGAATTCAGTGCATTAGTTTCTTCAGGGGCTTTATCCTTTGATGATGGATTGAAATTGGTATATTCTCGTGCAATGGCCATGCAAAAAGCTTGCGAGGCTGAACCCAGCACTATGGCAGCAATACTTGGGCTAGATGACCAAAGGGTTGAAGAAGTTCTGGCTGATATCAGTGAAGTTGTTGTACCTGCCAATTATAATAGTCCGGGGCAACTCGTAATCTCAGGATCGGTAAGTGGTATTGAAATTGCCTGTGAAAAACTTAAGGCTGCAGGTGCTAAACGCGCACTACCACTAAAGGTTGGTGGCGCTTTCCATTCACCACTTATGGAACCTGCAAGAGTTGAATTAGCTGAAGCAATCTATAATACGAACTTTAATGTTCCGGTTTGCCCAATATACCAGAATGTGAATGCTTCACCAGTAACTGACCCTGCAATTATCCGTGAAAATTTGGTAAAACAACTAACCGCTCCGGTGAGATGGACTCAAACAGTTCAAAATATGCACAATGACGGCGCAACAACTTTCATTGAGGTTGGACCGGGAACAGTACTTCAGGGTCTTGTAAAAAAGATTGCTCCAGAAGCTGAAGCTCTAAGTACACAATAGGGATGGGTATCACAATATTAACAAGTATCGCTCAATAAAAATCTAACTTATTGAGCGATACTTGTTTTATAGATTATAAAAAAGTTTAAGCGGGGACATGCTTAATGTTATCTTCACGTTCCCAATGGCGATATCGCCGAAGTGCATTTTCAAATGATGTATTGAAGTCAGTTATATCATTTGAATTAGCCAGGCTAATAACACCCATATTGGTACTTACCTCCTCAGTTTTAGATTCTTTAATACCATTTAGAGAAGCTACTCCAAGTAGACTTACTGCCTCACTCATTAATCCAATAGCCTTACAATGCTTATATGTTTCATTTATCATGTGAATTGCGTCACCTTGCCTGCTTAAGATCTGAATGTGTTCTTTGCCTCCAGGAATAAATAATCCATCGTACAAGACTGATGATGTAGTAACAAAGCTTTTGTCAACAGATAATTTATCTCCATCAGTTCCATTCAAATCACCTAACATCTTTGAAACCACTACAGTTTTTACACCTAAACTTTTCATATGTTTCGCGAAGGAATTAAACTCGTTTGAGTTAAATCCATCAGCCAGCAGAACAGCTATTTTTCGGCCTTTCAATGAATTGGATCTAAGATTTTCCTGATTGAGTGCTGGTGAGAGCATAACACTTTTCTTTTTTCTATCAGCAGTTATAGCGTTTTTATCATCTTCAGCTATTTCACCATCCTTTTCGATAATACCAATAGATGTATATTCAACATTAATTCTTTTGGCAACTTCTTTCGCCAGATCAATATCAACGTTGGCAATAAGCTCAACCATTCTTTCACGAATGGCCATTGTTTCCACCTTACCCAATTCAAATTCGAATGCTTCGAGGATATGCTTCTGCTCAGTAGGTGACTGGCTTTTATAAAAGAGTGTAGCCTGGCTGAAATGATCTTTAAAACTATTGCTTCTTTCACGAATCTTTGCACCTTCAACTTTCTCAGTATGATGTACATAACCACCATCACTCTTTGGAGTTGTCATCGGTAAACCGTCAGCCAATGAGTTAGGAGAATAACTAACCCGACCTTTGTTGATCGTCTGTCGCATGTATCCATCACGCTGATTATTTGAAACTTCCACATGTGGGCGATTAATCGGAATTTCAGTAAAGTTAGGGCCACCAAGACGAATCAGTTGAGTATCAAGATATGAAAATAATCTGGCTTGAAGAAGAGGATCATTAGTGACATCTATTCCAGGTACCAGGTTGCCGGGATGAAATGCCACTTGCTCAGTTTCGGCAAAGAAATTCTCAGGATTACGGTCCAGCACCAATTTGCCAATCTTTTTAACTGGCACTAATTCCTCAGGCCACAGTTTAGTAGCGTCAAGCAGATCAAAATCAAAGTCAAACTCTTCACTTTCATGAATTAATTGAACGCCAAGTTCGTATTCAGGATAATTACCCATTTCAATTGATTCCCAAAGATCGCGTCTGTTGAAATCTGGATCTGCCCCTGCAATCTTTTGGGTTTCGTCCCATGTTACAGAATATACTCCTGCGACCGGTTTCCAGTGGAATTTCACAAAATGTGCTTCACCACTATCATTAATCAATTTAAAAGTGTGCACTCCAAAACCTTCCATCATACTATAGCTTCTTGGCAAGGCACGATCAGAGAGCACCCACATTATTGTATGCATCGTTTCAGGCATCAATGAAATGAAATCCCAAAAAGTATCGTGAGCAGCAGATGCTTGAGGCATTTCATTGTGTGGTTCAGGTTTTATGGCATGCACCAAATCAGGGAATTTAATACCATCCTGTATAAAGAATACCGGCATATTATTTCCAACGAGATCATAATTCCCTTCAACCGTATAAAATTTGGTTGCAAACCCTCTGACATCTCTTACTGTATCAGCTGAACCTCTAAATCCAACTACAGTTGAGAATCTTGTAAAAACGGGAGTTTCAATTGATGGATCAGTGAGAAACCTTGCTTTAGTGTACTTTTTCATTGAGTCATCATATACCTTAAAAACTCCATGAGCAGCTGAACCACGGGCGTGAACAATTCTTTCAGGAATACGCTCATGGTCAAAGTGAGTCATCTTCTCACGAAAATGAAAATCCTCCATCAGAGTGGGACCACGTGATCCTACTTTTAAAGAATCATCAGTATTGTTAATCCTAACACCCTGATTAGTAGTTAAATGATCCCCGCTTTCGTGATCATTATCCTTTTGATTTCTTGAGTCGTCTTGCTTCATCTTTTTATGTTTTAATACAATTGATGTATACCTTATGGGAGGAATTATCAAAAGATTAAACTAACCTTTGCATCAAAGGTTCATTAAAAAAGAAGTATAGAAGTTTTTAATCCAACTTAAGAATTGATAATTTGTAAAATCAGAAATGATCTGAAAAATCAAAAATTATCGCGCAACGTACTGCTGCTCGTAATACTTCTGATACTCACCTGATGTTACTGTATTCAACCACTCTTCATTGTTAAGATACCACTCAACTGTTGATTCAAATCCTTCAGTAAACCTAACAGTGGGTTCCCAACCCAGGTCGCCTTTTATTTTAGAGGCATCAATAGCATATCTAAGATCATGTCCGGCCCTGTCTTTTACATAGGTAATCAAATTAGCTGATTCACCAGGTTCGCGATTAAGCCGTTTATCCATAATTTCACATAGCTTGATTATCAGATCTATATTTTTCCACTCATTATTACCACCAATATTATAAGTTTCACCTAAAGTACCCTTATGAAACAAAAGATCAATTGCTTGTGCGTGATCTTCTACATATAGCCAATCGCGGATGTTTTCTCCTTTACCATAAACTGGTAGAGGTTTGAAATTCCTGATATTATGGATGAAAAGAGGAATCAATTTTTCAGGGAATTGGAATGGCCCATAGTTATTGGAGCAGTTGGAGATAACTACAGGCAGTCCAAAAGTGTGGTTATATGCCCTCACTAAGTGATCACTGCTGGCTTTGCTTGCAGAATATGGGCTTTTGGGATCGTAGGGGGTTGATTCTGTGAATTTACCTTCAGCACCTAAAGAACCATATACTTCATCAGTTGAAATGTGGTAAAACCGTTTTCCTTCATAGTTTGACTTCCATGATGAAATAGAAGCATTAAGTAAGTTAACGGTACCAACAATATTGGTCATTATGAACTCCATTGGATTGGAGATTGACCTGTCAACATGCGACTCAGCTGCAAGATGGATTACACCATCTATATTCCTCTCAGCAAATAATTTCTGAATAAATTCACCGTCTGTGATATCACCTTTAATAAAAGAGTAATTAGGTGAATTTTCAATATCCCTAAGATTTGCCAAGTTTCCTGCGTAAGTCAGTTTGTCAAGATTTATAATGTTGTAGTTCTTATATTTATTAACAAAAAGCCTTACAACATGTGAACCAATGAAACCTGCGCCACCCGTTATTAGTATGTTCTTCATTATGCTTTAATAATCTAAAAAATTAATACTTAAACCTACATATCCATTAATCAACAGCATCTTCTTTAAGTGCCATTTCCCACTTCCATGCAGAACTCATCATGTCATCAATATCACGAGCAGCTTTCCAGCCTAATTCAGCATTTGCGAATGAGGTATCAGCCCATACTTTTTCAATATCACCAGGTCGCCGGCCTACAATTTCATAATTGAGCTTTTGATTGGCAACCCGTTCAAAAGATTTGATGACTTCAAGGACACTAAAACCGTTACCAGTGCCCAGATTAAATACCTCATAATCGAGGGGTGATTTCTTTTCAAGCATTCTGTCAATAGCTGTTACATGTGCTTTAGCAAGATCAACAACATGAATGTAGTCGCGAATTGCAGTACCATCGGGCGTATTATAATCTGAGCCAAAAACTTTCAACACCTGTCTCTTGCCAATGGCAGTTTGGGTAATGAAGGGAACCAGGTTATTTGGAACTCCCAGCGGAAGTTCACCAATTAATGCTGAATCATGCGCTCCAATTGGATTAAAATATCTGAGAGCAATGCATCGCAATCCATGCGCCTGTACTGCAAATTTAATAATCTGTTCTGACATCTGTTTGGTACTTCCATATGGGGACCATGCTTCTTTAAGCGGCGAACTCTCTTTAACAGGCAATTCATCAGGCTGCCCATAAACGGTGCATGAAGAAGAGAATACTAAATTTTCAATATGATGCTCCTTCATTCCATCCAGGATATTCAGGAGTGAAATCAAGTTGTTTTGATAATACATCAGCGGCTTTTCCATTGATTCACCAACAGCTTTATAAGCAGCGAAGTGTATAATGCCAGCGATATCTGAGTTTTCATTAAAGAACTCAGCGGTCTTTGCACCATCAGTAAGATCAAAATTGTAATAGCCAGGTCTTGTGCCCGTAATCTGAGCTATCCTGTCTACAACATACTCAAATGAGTTAGAAAGGTTATCAATGATTATCACCTCGTAACCCTTATTTTGCAACTCAACTACTGTGTGGGAACCTATGTACCCTGTACCTCCTGTGACCATCACTTTCATAATGCAATATTTTCTTAGTTTATTTTCCTAATTTGCTAACTCGTCCTTCTTTCAATTGATAGATCTCCTGACTTTCAGGGCATACGGCTATTCCATCCTTATCAAAACTCAATTTGTGACCGTATTCACTCATCCATCCGGTTTGCCTGGCAGGATTGCCCACAACAAGAGCATAAGGTAGTACAGCCTTAGTTACAACGGCACCGGCTCCTATGAATGCATATTCGCCAATATCATGCCCACATACAATAGTGGCGTTTGCTCCAATAGAAGCACCTTTCTTAACCACGGTAGTACTGTAGCTTCCACGGCGATTAACTGCACTCCTTGGATTAATAACATTCGTGAATACCATTGATGGACCCAAAAAAACATCATCCTCACATTTAACACCAGTATAGATGGAAACATTGTTTTGAACTTTTACATTTTTCCCAAGCACAACGCCGGGCGAAATAACAACATTCTGGCCAATGTTACAACTTTCACCAATGGTACAGCCCTCCATTACATGGCAGAAATGCCATATCCTGACACCTTTTCCAATAGTGCATCCTTCATCTATCACAGCAGTTTCATGTGCAAAATACTCTTTATTGTTGTCCATGGATACTTATTTTGTGTGCCAAACTTATACTATAGAATTAACCAAGACGAGATGTAAACGTTTCATTGTTAGTGAACTTATAGGGATTTGGTTTCATTTTTCACCCTTTACATATTTACAAATTCAAGGAATTTGCCAGTTATGTATGCTAATTGATCTTCATCTAATTCAGTGTGCATTGGAAGTGAAACAACTGTTTTGCAGAGGTGCTCAGTTACAGGAAAATCTCCTTCCTTATAACGAGGGTCAAGGTATGCTTTTTGCATGTGTAATGGCACAGGATAATAAATCATTGCAGGGACCTGGTTCAATGACATGAATTCTGTAAGTGCATTACGGTCAATATCTGAAGTTACTAACGTATACTGATGAAACACATGAGTGGAATGTGGTGCTTTGAAAGGTGTTTTTATTTTAGGATGGTTTGCAAACGCTTTGTTATAGTACTCTGCAGCCTGCATCCGTGCATTATTATATTCATCAAGATATTTAAGCTTCACATCCAGAACAGCAGCCTGAATACTGTCTAATCTGCTGTTAACACCTACAAAATCGTGATAATACCTAACAGTCATACCATGATTAACCATCACCCTTAACTGTTTTGCTAATTCATCATCATTTGTAAATATAGCACCTCCGTCACCATAACAACCAAGATTCTTGCTTGGAAAAAATGATGTACAACCTACATCTCCTATGGTACCCGATTTCTTCCTTGTTCCATCTTTGAATATATAATCAGCACCAATCGATTGACAGGCATCCTCAATAACGTATAAGTTGTGTTCTTTAGCTATTTCAAGTATAGCTTCCATGTCAGCACATTGTCCAAAGAGATGAACAGGCACAATTGCTTTGGTTTTGGGTGTAATTGCACGTTTAATAGCTTTAGGATCAATATTGAAAGTATCAGGATCAACATCAACAACAACTGGTGATAGCCCGAGCAAAGCAATTACTTCTGCAGTAGCAATAAATGTAAAAGATGTAGTAATAACTTCATCACCGGGTTTAAGATTTAAGGCCATCATTGATACCTGGAGCGCATCAGTTCCATTGGCACAAGGGATAACATGTTTCACCCCAAGATACTGCTCCAGATGTTCCTGGAATGATTTAACAGCAGGGCCATTTATAAAAGCCGTGGAATCAATAACTTCTGCAATAGATAAATCAATCTGGTCCTTGATTTTCAGGTATTGATTTTTGAGGTCGACCATTGATATTTTATTCATGAAACTGGGTTTTGGGTGGTTTGTTAGTTAATCAATCGCAACTTTCTTCTAGTATGCCCGCAAAGATACAATTATTACCAAATTTGTTAAAATACTTGCTCTATTACACAAAATGAGTGTATTATTGGAGTATTGCTTATATTTGTAACCTTTACCAACCATTTAACCATAATGCTTAGGATCACCTCCCTTTCATGCGCTTTCATAATTTTTTGTCTTGTTAACTTAATAGTCATTCTACCTGGCAAAACTTATGCTCAGCTAAATGTTAAGGATTCAGTTATTTCAATGCATCTGATTCAGGCACATTACGCTTACCAGATACCGGGTGGAGATATTGCCAGTAGATTTGGCCCTAGTTCAATGGTTGGCGGCGGATACATGTATAAAACTTCCGAAAACTGGTTGTTCGGTATTGAAGGTGGTTTCATGTTCGGAACAGAAGTTAAAGATCCTGATAATATTTTAAATAACATTGAAACACAGGATGGCAACATTGTTGACCTTGAAGGAATCTATTCTACTTATCATTTTAATGAACGGGGTTACCTATTTATCGCAAAGGCAGGCAAAGTGATCTCTTTCGGAAAACCAAATCCAAATTCAGGTATTCTGTTTGGTTTGGGTGGAGGATATTTAGAGCATAAGATCTTTATTGACCATCGCGATAAGTCAGCACCTCAAATTACTGGTGATTATTTAAAAGGATATGACGAGCTTAAGAGAGGACCAGCTATTAACGCTTTTGCAGGATTTCTATTCCTTGATAATAAGCGTGTAATAAATTTTTACACAGGAATTGATTTAACTATGGCTTTTACTCAGCATGTCAGGCCGTATTCATTTTCTCAGATGAAGTTTAACAATGGTAAGTTTACTGACATATTATTCTCATTAAAGGCAGGATGGTTTATTCCGGTTTACAAACGAACGCCTAAAGAGTTCTACTACTATTAATTGAACCGCTGAATCTCTTTCCGAAATAAATAAATGGATGCGAAACATTTATAGCGTCATTATAGGTTTGTACGGGCTATCTCTTCGATTATTATCGTTAGTTAATCAGAAAGCGCGAGATTGGTTCTATGGCCGGCGGTATATTTTTGATAAGCTTGAGGAGGTTTTCGGAGCCCATAATGCTGGTGAAAATCCTGCTCCAATTATATGGGTACATTGCGCTTCTTTGGGAGAATTTGAGCAAGGAAGGCCTGTTATACAGGAAATTAAAAAAAGATTCCCAGGTTTCATGGTCTTATTAACTTTCTTCTCCCCCTCTGGTTTCAATCACAAATCAGCCGGATCAGATGCCGATATGATTTTCTATCTTCCTATAGATACCAAAAGGAATGCCAGACGATTTATCAGGTTGGTTTCACCAGCAATTGCCATATTCGTCAAATATGAATTCTGGTTTAACTACCTGAATGAACTGCATATCAACAAAATCCCAACTTATACCATATCAGCTATATTCCGACCAGAACAGCATTTCTTTAAGTGGTATGGTGGTTGGTTCAGAACCCATTTGCGTAATTTGAAGCAAGTATTTGTCCAGGATGATGAATCTGCTGAACTGCTAAGATTGATTGATGTAAATAACGTTACGATATCAGGAGACACACGATTTGACAGAGTTACGAGTATCCTGCAGCAATCTACTCTGATTGAAGAAATAGAAAATTTTTCACAGGGTAAAAAGGTTTTAGTAGCTGGCAGCACTTGGCCTGCTGATGAGTTGTTATTACAGAAGCTTGTTGAGAGTACCCCCGATCTGAAACTAATTATTGCACCTCACGAGGTTACCACGTATCATCTTGCTGACCTTTCCAGGAAATTTTCAGGTAATTATTATTTGTTAAGCGAACTCTCAACCGCTCCCATTTATCAAGAAGGACATGTGAAGGATCGAAAGAAGAGTAACTACGGAACAATTAGTAAGCAGGTTTTGATCGTTGATTCAATTGGTCTTCTTTCTCGTATATACAGGTATGCTGATATAGCATACATTGGTGGAGGTTTTGGACTAGGCATTCATAATACTCTTGAGGCTGCAGTTTACGGTTTGCCAGTTATTTTCGGACCAAATTATCTAAGATTTAAAGAAGCCAGAGATCTTATTTCTGAGAAAGCTGCAGTTAGTATATTATCCGCAGATGAACTAATAAGTGAAGTAAATTCATTCATTGAGTCCCCTCATAAGCTAAACGCATACTCTAATGCAGCAAGTGATTATGTAAAGAACCGTACTGGGGCAACAAATCTTATAATGAGTGAATTGGAGAAATATATAACCAACGAAATGGCTGGTTAAAGGTTATGCTAATAACTATTCTACAATTATCTTTCTTTCAGCTTGTGTAGGATTATCAATCTGGAAAATTATTAAAGCCAGTTCAATTCCATCGTAAGCCGCTGAAAAAGAATGTGTTCTCCCAAATTGTTGATTCCAATGCCCTGTTATTGTTGATGACTCGTGGGCATGTCCGTGCAGAGTAATATATGGTTGTTTGCTATCAATAAAATTTCGTATTGCAATACTTCCAATGCTTTTATTCCCCTTTATCCTATCAAGTAATGAATCGTGTGGTGGTGAGTGAAACATAAATATAGCTTTACTCATTGCATCATTTCCAGTTAGGATTTCCAAATCCTGACTAATAAGTGTACTATCAGATTGAGTGGGTGGCACACTTCTAAAGCCAACTTCGGGTGACAGACAATCTTGATTGACAGAACCATCAATGTCATACTTCTCCCAGTCTTTTATCCTGAAGGGAGTCGGAGGTATGTATGAGTATCCATAAATATGGTAAGGCCCGAATCTTACTTTGTTACTGTTCAGAAATTTCCATAATTCTTTTTGCACTCCATACTCAAAACCAGGTACATCTGACTTATAATCATCATTACCTGCGATTAGAAAAACTTCAGGATAGTTACAACCCATTTGCTTCTGTAGATTTTGGAACAACGGAACCATAAATTCTTTGATAAAAGGATTTACTTCATTGCTTTTCTGTTTATCGGAATATTTGATATGCGGCAAAAGATCACCGCCTAAAAACAAAAAAGAAGGCTTATTTCGGACTATTTCCCTTGCCAGCATACTGTATTTGTCTTCACTCCCATGCAAGTCAGAAACGAAATAACACGTTGTCATATTTTAGGATTATAAATGATGCGCTAAAATAGCAAAATCTTATCTTTGCCCTTAAATAATAATAAAATGAATAAAATGCCCGAAAGTGAAAGTAAACCAATAATTGGTATATCAACTGGCGATTTGAATGGAATTGGATACGAGATCATTATCAAGAGCCTCTCGGATAGTCGAATCTATGAAATGCTTACACCAGTGGTCTATGGGTTATCAAAAGCTGTTGCGTTTTACAAAAAGACTATAAATATAACCGATCTTAATTTCCACATCGCCCGTAAGGCTGAAAATATTAATCCAAAAAAAGCTAACCTGATCAATCTGCATGACGAAGAGGTTAAGATTGATTTGGGAAAGGCTACCTCTTTTTCTGGAGGACAAGCTTTCATATCGCTCGAAGCTGCTACCGGGGACTTAAAAAGAGGCTTGATAAATGCTTTGGTCACCGCACCAATCAACAAAAAGAATATTCAATCAGATGAGTTTAACTTTCCGGGTCATACCGAATATTTAGCCAAAAAGTTCAACTCATCAGACTCATTAATGCTCATGATCTGCAATAATCTAAGAATTGGTGTTATTACTGGTCATATTCCTGTGAATGAAATTGCAGGAAAACTTACTACTGACTTAATTACCAGTAAAATTGATATACTTCACAAGTCACTAGTCACTGACTTCGGCATTAATTCTCCAAAAATAGCAGTGATGGGCTTAAATCCTCATGCAGGAGATGAAGGGTTATTGGGGAATGAGGAGATAACTGTGATTAAACCTGCCATTGCGAAAGCCAAGGAAAAAGGATATCTTGTATTCGGGCCATACCCTGCTGATGGATTCTTCGGATCATCTAACTACACTAAGTTTGATGGAATACTTGCAATGTACCACGATCAGGGTATGCTACCTTTTAAGACTCTTTCATTTGATTCGGGTGTTAATTTTACTGCAGGCCTGCCTGTTATTAGAACTTCACCTGCTCATGGCACCGCTTATGAAATAGCCGGTAAAGATCTTGCTTCACCTGATTCGTTTAGGGCTGCGATGTTTTTGGCATGTGATATATGGTACAACAGAAAACAATATGCTGAAATATCAGCGAATCCTTTGAAAGCTAGTCGTCACGAAACAGAATCTTAAACATAACACATCTGGGCTTGCAGGAATATAACATCACCGAAATAGCTGAAATTGTTTTAGGCAAGGTATCAATTCGTTCAGCTCAGGTAATAATCAGTGACCTTGTTACTGATAGCCGAAAACTTAATTCACCTGCAAGCTCCATGTTTTTTGCGCTTGTTACGCAGAGGAATGATGGCCATAAATACATTGAAACGCTAGCGAAGCAGGGCGTTAAGAATTTCTGTGTAAATAAAATACCACCTGAACAAAATTATGAAGCAAATTTCATAGTGGTTGATAACACTTTGGAAGCATTACAGAAACTTACAGCGTGGTATAGGTCACAGTTTAACATTCCTGTAGTTGGTATTACAGGAAGCAATGGTAAAACAATTGTTAAAGAATGGCTATGGCAATTGATGTCGGAAGAAAAGACCATTGTGAGAAGCCCTAAAAGTTATAATTCTCAAATTGGAGTCCCGCTGTCAGTATGGCAAATAAGCCCTTTGCATAATCTGGCTGTATTTGAGGCTGGCATTTCACAACCAGGTGAAATGGCAAAACTCTATGAAATAATCAAACCAACTATTGGAATCATAACAAATATTGGAAAAGCACACGACCAGTTTTTTGAATCTCATGACCAAAAAACCAGGGAAAAACTTCTATTATTTCAGAGAGCAAACACAGTAATATATAACCGCGATGCTGAATTAATCCATAAGCAGCTAGTTTCAAGAGAAGTTTTTGAAGGCTATGTTCCTTCATTATTCAGCTGGGGCTCAAGCACTGAATCATCGCTTCAAATCACTGAAATTCGTCGGGATAAGAGATCTACTACCATTAAAAGTGTCTATCAGGATACGGAGCATGATATCACTATACGGTTTACTGATGAGGCCTCGATTGAAAATGCTATACACTGCTGGGCGACAATGTTAGTATTTGGTTATGGCCCTGAAGTCATTAGAAATAGAATGCTGAAACTTCAATCAGTTGCCATGCGACTCGAAATGAAGGAGGGAATTAATGGCTGTATTATTATAAATGACACTTATAGTTCAGATCCTGACTCATTAGCAAATGCCCTTGATTTCCTGAACCAACAAGCAGGTTATGAAAAAAAAACTGTTATATTGAGCGACATGCTCCAAAGCTCAACAAACAGTGACTTACTCTATAGATCAATTGCCAAATTACTCAGCCAGAAAAAAATAAACCGACTAATTGGAATCGGCGCAGAGATGCAACTGAACCGGGAGTTGTTCCCAATGCAAAAGCAGTTCTTTGATAGTACTGATGAGTTTATCTCTCGTTTCAATCAACTCCATTTCCGCAATGAAAGCATCCTGATTAAAGGAGCGAGAATGTTTGAGTTTGAACGTATCAACGAGTTGCTCCAACAGAAATCCCATGAAACAATTCTTGAAGTAAATTTGAATGCACTTGTGCATAATCTTAATTACTTCAGGTCTATTGTGAAACCATCTACCAAAATAATGGTAATGGTAAAGGCTTTTTCATATGGCTCCGGATCCTTCGAAATAGCTAATACTTTGCAATTCCATCATGCGGACTATCTCGCTGTTGCCTATGCAGATGAAGGAATTGAATTGAGAAAGGCTGGAATCAGTTTACCTATTATGGTTATGAATCCTGAGATAAGTGGGATGGAAAGCCTGATAAGGTATCATTTGGAGCCTGAAGTATATAGCTTCAGGACTCTTGACAATTTAGCACAAGCAATAGACAATTTAAATGGCGCTGTTGAATATCCGATCAACATCCATATTAAACTAGATACAGGCATGCATCGTTTGGGGTTTATGGAAGAGGACATAGACAAACTAACTGACCAATTGAAATCACATCCACAAATAAAAGTTGCTTCTGTATTCTCGCATCTTGCAGCCAGCGAGGCAAAAGATCTTGATTGGTTCACAACGGCTCAAATATCAAACTTTGAGCGGATGGCTTGGAATATTAAAGACAATCTGGGCTATTCTTTTATGCGTCATATTCTTAATTCTGCAGGAATCATTAGACATCCCTATGCCCAATTTGAAATGGTACGATTAGGCATCTCACTATATGGGATTTCTCCGCTTGTTTCCATTCAAAAAAAGCTTGAGATTGTTAGTAGCCTTAAAACAGTAATTTCTCAGGTAAAAACAATTACTGAGGGTGAGGCTGTTGGATACAATTGTAAATGGGTTGCTCAAAATGACAGTACCATAGCCATTGTGCCAGTAGGTTATGCTGATGGACTAGGACGAAAGCTTGGAAATGGTGTTGGATGCATGTATGTGAAGGGTAAACTTGTTCCCATAATTGGGAACATTAATATGGATATGACAATTCTTGATATAACAGGTGTCGAGGCTGAAGAAGGAGATGAAGTAATTGTTTTTGGTCAGGAGATCTCATTAAATAAGGTAGCAGAACAAATGGAAACCATACCCTATGAGATACTTACCGGTATATCACGACGGGTTAAACGTATTTACTTTCAGGAATAGTTAAACTGCTGTGCCCGGTTAATTCGTCATCTTCCTCTGGATGGATAACCTGGCTTAAGAGTGACTCAACCTAAAGCATTATTGATTGCCGAAATTTCCTCTTCTGTAAATGTTAAATTTTCAAGAGCTTTCATATTATCATCAATCTGCCTGATACTGCTGGCTCCAACCAGAACCGAAGTGACCCGACTATCTTTGAGTACCCATGCTAAGGCCATCTGAGCGAGTGACTGCTCACGAAGTTTAGCCATTGAATTCAGTTTCCTGATTTTATCAAGCTTATCCGATGTTATACTTTCTGGTTTGAGAAAATGTGCTTTAGATGCTCTTGATCCAGCCGGGATCCCTTCAAGGTAACGGTCAGTAAGCAGTCCCTGGGCTAGAGGGGAATATGCGATACAGCCTATTCCATTTGTTTCAAGCACATCAAGTAAACCATTCTCAATCCATCGTTCAAACATGGAATACCTTGGCTGATGGATCAGGCAGTTAACTCCATCCCTTCTTAGCAGATCTATAGCTTTTTCTGTTTGTTCAGTATTATAATTTGATAGCCCAACATAAAGAGCTTTACCTTGCTTTACAATATCAACTAGCGCTGACATTGTTTCTTCAATTGGTGTATCAGGGTCAGGTCTATGTGAATAGAAGATATCAACGTAATCAACATTCATTCTCTTGAGGCTTTGATTTAAACTTGAGATTAGATACTTCCTCGATCCACCATCTCCATATGGCCCAGGCCACATCATATATCCAGCTTTAGTTGAGATGATCATTTCATCACGATAGGCTTTAAAATCAGTAGAAAGAACCCTCCCCATCGTTGCTTCAGCACTTCCTTCAGGTGGCCCGTAGTTATTGGCAAGATCAAAATGGGTAATACCTTTATCAAAAGCATGCCAAAGCATTTTTCTACTATTTTCAAAAATGTCATTACCACCGAAATTGTGCCATAAGCCTAAGGAAACAGGCGGCAGGCTTATTCCACTTTTACCACATTTCCTGTATTGTGCATCTTTGTATCTATCACTTGCGGGGAGATAATTCATAGGTCAAAAAGATCTTGTTAAAAACTTGCACTTTCGAAACTTATTTCGGTGTATCAACAATTAAAAGTGTTTTTGTCTTGCTCTATATTTGTGCTTTTGTACGTTTAATATATTGAAACGCTTTCTCAGCATCTTCTCTAATAATGAACAGTTTTACTGGCTTAATTAACCAGCAAATCCATCCTATAATGCCACCCCACATGAAAAAAGCAAGAAATTGAAGCAAGGAAAAAATAATGGCCGTTTCTGGTGCTAGGCCGTAAAATGCGAAAAGGTATATTAAGCTAACCTCCCTTGTTCCAAAACCTGCTATTGTCACGGGTATAAGAGTAACCAAACTCATTAAGCTGAGAATAAAACCTATCTCGACTAATGAAATTCTTTGTCCTATCGCGATTAAAATAAACCAATTAGCCATATAAAACAGGACATAGGAGAATATAGTTAGCAGCCATGGTTTAATCATTTTTTTATCAAACATTTCGCCCCACGACTCCTTAATAAAAATAATATAGGTTTTAGTGGAGTTGATGGAATGGAGTATCTTTTTTCCAATAAACCAGAGTACAAACATTGTGATACCAGTAACCGTGAGATATGTTAATGCATGATAATCCCCTAAAACTTTATAAAAGAACAGAAGGCCAGATGCACCAAACCAAAAAAGTATAGCGAAATCAAAAATCCTGTCAGTCACAATAGTCTTAAAAGAGTTAAAAAAATCTATCCCTCGCTCAGCCCTAACATAGTATAGTCTGGCAATCTCTCCAATTCTCCCAGGAGTAAGCAATCCAATGGTGAATGATGCCATGTAGGCAATGAATGCAGATAAGAAGGGGTAATTGCATCCCACTGCTCTAAGCAACAGGTTCCAGCGGATACTTTTTAGTAATAATACTAAAATAACTCCGCTTAACGAAATAAGGTACCAGGTAAGATTTATTTGATTGAAGATATCTCTGAATTTGCTGATATCCCAATCAATCCGTGTAACCAGAAAAATAATGATAGCAATACTACCAACTACCTTAATAAGTGATAACCAGGATTGTTTTTTCATTGGTTCAGGTTATCTCTTTTAATACCGAAAGTGGCTTTTTTCCACATTTTCCTGGTCCTTTCAAATAGGCTACCTACTATATCAGGGGGTATCTGAGCAACCAGCCACCTGGCAGGGGCAGTTCCAGCAACCAGAAATAATGCATCAATAGCAAACTCCATTAGATACCGGCTAAATGGAAAGCCCTTAATTTCATATCCAAAATCAGGATTAGTCTGTCCGAGCAATTTCCTGAACTTAAAGCGAATAAATGTACCTCGCTTTTTAAGATCGTAGCCGTGTGAATGCATGGTAATAGCCTCATCAATGGTGATTGGTTTCATGTTAATCACCCCTGATTCGCACATTTCATTTAAAATTTGATTACCTTTTTCTGAACGTGCAATGACCATGGAGAATCCTTTTCCGCGTTCTTCATAAATTGGAGCCCAGGCATCACCTCCTGATATGTCAGTAAATTCGTTACTCAAGTCAGTGCACAACAGTGAATTTACCATAATGTGAAATGGTATAAGGTAGTTTGCATGAAATTTTGGCAACTGAACCACTCTCCCATCATTCATTTCAATACGCATATTACCTGGCCATTCCCCATGCCTGAAGTAGAGTTTACTTATGTTTTGGTAGTCCTTAATTTTGTATGATTCCAAGAAATTCCTGATCGAACTGAAATGCAATGTATTACCATAGAATGGTCCAAAAATATAATCGATGTTTTTTACTGATGGATCGCCAATTGATTGAAGTTTCCTGATACTCTGTACTTGTGAGGGTAAACCCACATACGCTAGTCGTCCATTAAATTTTTCAATTTCAGGAAGTATTTCATTTACCGATGTGATAATATATTTGCTCTGTGCAGCAGCAAGTATCTGCTCAGCGGTAGTTGCTATGAAGGATTTCGTGAGCCATGGTTTTTCATCAGACATTCCGGTAACTACTGCTCCATCAATTTTTCCTTTTTGAAGCAACCAGATTAGGATAGCTGAGATCATACCGCCGCTTGCGCCGGTTGTTCTAGTCAGTGGGTCATTGGAATATGCAATGTTAATAGAGTAAACAGGGCCAGTATATAAATGAAATTCAGGAGCTTCATTGTAGAATTCTTCTCTGAATTTCTTAAAATTGAAATCCAATCCCGGACATGCATACAACAATCTGCTCGCATGAGATTCAGATGGTTCAGAAACTACAAATGGCCTAAAATCTCCTTCCCGATCTTTGAAAACAATCTTTCCTTCCGACAACCCAACGCAACTGCCACACCTGGAGCAAAGGTGCGATTGCATAATGAATCTTAACTTGTCAATACTTTTTGCAGACATAAAATTGTCTTATTCCAAACTCTGATAAGAATGTATTTTGAAATTTTTCAATTAATCTTTCGGCAGCCCTTTGTAATGCTACTGGACCGACAGGTAGTAATACAGTTCCCTTATGCAACACGAGTTCCCATCCTGTTTCTTTTAGCCAATTCTTCACCTCATATGATGATGGAAAGCGGTGCGGACCTTCACCATGCCCTCCAAAAAGAAAAGTAAATATTTTATATGGAACTTCACTTGTTGCCGGAGGACAACTTAATACCAACCTGGCATCAGGCTGTGATACTCTATGAAGCTCTTTAAGGAACTCTTTTGGTTCAGCAACATGTTCAAGTGTCTCAAGGCTCAGAACACGGTTAAAAGCTCCATTTTCAAATGGCAATCTGCTATAATCACTTAGCTTAATCTGCGTAACATATGGCCTGATATATTGGGCTACTTGCATCAAACCTGAGGAAATTTCAGCATTTATAACTTCAACGTCCTTTTGAGTAATCTTAATATAATCATTCGCTTCACAATCCCGAGAAGTTATATTAAGGACACGCATACCTGAAAACAATTCGAGATGCCTGACTGATTCTTTAAATCGTTGATCGTGAGCTTCCTTTACCTTATTGTTTTCCTTAACATAAACCGAAGCCACACGATCCCAGTGCTGTTCCACTTCTTTATCAGTCCACCGGTTCTTGCGTCTGTCCATCACTTTTACCCTTTTTTTCTGTTAAGTAATGCAATCTGATCGGCCAGCAATCCAAAAAAGAAGAAAAACATGCCAAGTATGACCATCAGCAATGATGAGTTAGGTATCCTGAAATATACGAGATATCCAATGAATGCCCAAATCAAACCAGAAATTGCAAAAACTATGCTGATTGGAAAAAATACTTTTAAAGGATTGAATAACATAATGATCCTGAAAAGGAGTAACATAGTCTTTGAACCATCTTTAAAAAACTTCACACTGCTGTTACGGCCAACCCTTTCTGAAACATATATAGGGAAAGTTCCAATTGTATACCCCTCCTTCAGAAACGCAAGTGTAGAAGTAGTTGAGAAGGAAAAACCATTAGGCATGATATGCAGTATATTTAGGATGAGTTCCCTTTTGAATCCTCTAAGTCCCGAATTAAAATCAGGAAGCTTTTGATCAACAAGGAATTCTCCAGTCTTACGTATAAGCCATTTTCCACCTTTACGGTTACCTACCTGAAATGATTCTGAGTTCCGTTCACCAATAACCATTTCAGCTTCATCAAGCATAGATGTAATAGTATCAAGGTATCCAGGATCATGTTGTCCATCACTGTCGAGCATCATGACCTTATCACAGGTTGATCTTCTGATTCCAGTCTTCAGTGATGCGCCGTATCCCTTATTAACACCATGACGCACTATTTTTACAGGATAACCTGCCGTGATTTCAGCAGTACGATCTGTTGACCCATCATCAACTACAATAACTTCATATTTATCAAGTAAGCCGTTGACCTTCATCTTTTCAAGCAACGGTCCTATCCCTGTTTCTTCATTAAATGCAGGGATAATTACACTCGCTATTTTAATCATCGGTTTTAACCTTAGCGGCGATAAGATCTGCAATTTCTTCAAACCTCTCCTTGCTTAATTTAAGCTTCTCCTTTTTGAAATCTATATCGTATACATCGTTAATAGGGACAAGATGTATATGAGCATGTGCTACTTCTAGTCCAATTACAGCCACACCAACTTTAGTACAAGGTATTTCTGATTTAATAGCCCGGGCGACCTTTTTAGCGAAAATAAAGAACTCGGCATATTCCTTATCAGCTATGTCAAATATATAATCCGTTTCCTTTTTAGGAATCACAAGCGTATGACCTTCCGCCAACGGATTAATATCCAGAAAAGCCAGGAAATTATCTGATTCAGCAACTTTAAATGCCGGAATTTCACCATTTATGATCTTTGAAAATATTGTTGCCATAGCATGGGGTATTATAAAGATTTAACGAACTATTTCAATTATCTCAAATCCAATTACGCCTGCCGGAACCTTAATTTCTGCAATCTCACCAACTGATTTTCCCAGCAATCCGTGAGCAATAGGGGAATTGACAGAAATTTTACCTTCTTTTAGGTTCGCTTCATTTTCAGGCACCAGCATATATGTCATAATAGCATTGGTCTTTGTATTTCTGACTTTAACAGTTGAAAGAATAAGCACTTTCGAATTGTCCATTTTTGACTCATCTATTACCTTAGCATTCCTGATTGTTTCTTGCAGCTTTGAAATCTTGAGCTCAAGCATACCTTGAGCATTCTTGGCTGCATCGTATTCCGCATTTTCTGAAAGATCGCCTTTATCACGTGCTTCAGCTATTTGTTGTGATATCGCAGGTCGTTCAACACCAATAAGATGGTCTAATTCAGCTTTTAGTTTATTTAATCCTTCTAGAGTAAAGTACATAATGTTCAGTTGTTAATGCTCAAAATAATAAGCGAAAAGACCCTTTGTTACGAGGGTCCTTTCAAAAATATGCAGGTTTCACTACCTGGTAAAGATAATTTACAAGTTTATGCGGGCACCAATACTGTGGGTACCGTTAAATGGCCTTGTTTGACGAAATGAATAATCAATAGCTAGAGTTGAACCCTTTTCCTTATTTATAGGAACAGACACAGTCAAACCAGCACTCGGGCCAGTAAATGCTGTTGTCCTTGTGCTTTCAGTAATTCCATCTTCGTATGTATAACCAGCCCTTAGCATAAGGTATGATTTCAATTCATACTCGGCACCTGCTGCAAACTGATCATTAGTAAATGAATTTGAGATAAAATTACCTGCAAAAGTCAATCTGTGCATTTCACCAAACAGGAAATCGTAGGATGCTCCCATTGCTAGCTGAGTTGGCAATTCAAAGTCTGCTGACCTCTGCTCCAATGTAAAGTAACTTTCCTGTCCAGGGAGTAAACTGCGTATTGACAAACCGTCACCACTAAATGACATTGTTGGTCCTACGTTACGTAAAGTGATCCCAAACCTGATGTTATCAACCGGACCTGTAACATATTGAATACCTGCATCAACAGCAACCCCTTGTGCACTTACGTCAGAAATCACTTCCGAAATAATCTTTACATTAATACCCCCGTATATTGAGCTCGAGAAAGCTTTGGCATAGGATATATTAATATTCATGTAGCTAGGATTAAAATTTCCTATTCCACCTTCAGGCAGAGCCTCAGTTGTGATAGGAATATCTCCGAAATTCATTGACATAATTCCCAGTCCAAGCACACCAGTTTCACCAACCTTTTGTGTAAGTCCGAATGTGTTTATATCAATTTCGCTACCCTTAAGCCATTGTGTATGTGAAAAAATAAGCTCAGTTGTTTTGGTATGAGCAGTACCTGCAACATTCCCGTATAAGCCTTCCAGGCCTTTTACATGAGCTATGTTGGCTCCACCCCACCCTGAGCTTCTAGCCCAGGGATTAATAAGCAATTCTGATGCACCTGCCTGTCCGGTCCTATCCTTATTGCCAGCAGTCGACTGGTTAAATGGGATCAATATTGATCCTATCATCAGGGTGGCAACTATGTATTTAGAGATCTTATTCATAACCAATAATTTGTTGTGTGTTTTTTTAATGTTCATTACCATCCATTAAAATGCGTTAAGGTCAATAGGCCGTAGTGAACCAAACCATTTAACAATTTTTTCTCCAACGCCATCGGCTTTAACATGTATGAGATAAACACCACCTGCAATTGGAATACCAGCGTGATTCTTCAGATCCCATTCAATGGCAGTACCTGATTCATCTTTTGTAAATTGTCTGATCATTGAACCGTTGGTTGAATATATGGTAACAGTACATCTGCGAGGCAGATTGGTAATTTTTACCCTGTTATCCAACTGGTTGGTTTCATAAGAAGAGTATGCATAGTATGGATTTGGAACCACATTAATAAGATCAAGATCGGATTGCGCCTTGGTTATATTATCATCTGTAGTGGCAATGTTCTTGGTACTAAAGCTATATAAAGGATAGTTACCATTCTCAACATCGTTAGCCAACAATGGCATTCCTTCGTGAGAAACGCTGTAATAACGCTGATATGGTTTAGTAATCCTGATACGGACTTTTGCATCAGTTGCAAGCCATGGGTGTTCGGGATTTGCTATTGGCATACTCACATACATTGCACTTGAATATACGAGAGCACGTTGAGTACCCGCACCCAGTGTAACAGGTATATTTTCCCTGAGTGTAGCGCCTGCATCATATGCCGGAATATTGGCTATAGCAACCGATTTACCTGTTGTATGTGCAAACACGTACAAATAATGCATACCACCAAGAACTAATTCGTTACCCGATGCGATTCTAGAAGAAGGGTTGAACAACATGTCGCGGCCATTATCACCAACTAACCATGAGTTTTCACCAAACATCATATTAAGGCGTTCACCAGTTTCAACATTGATAGCATAACCTGGGAACCAACCCATACCGGTTTCATTGATATAGTTTGAATTAAGCATTGGATCAGTACTTTCAACGCCTGCCTCTCCATTCACGTTTACTGATGCTCCAGCACGAATGTTAAACCTTTCAACTCCACCTTCAGATAAGGTTTTATCAGCACTCATTTCTATAACCGGACATCTTGTCCATTTTGACTTGTCAGAAGTATAAACGATATCAACGCTTGCAATATCTGACAACCTTGACGATACTTTAGAAATGTTCCTGTATGCAGGAGCATAAAAAGGATCCTGTTCGCTGGTTGCAGTCATGATATATGGAGCCCAGGTTCCGGCAACTATTTTCTCATAATTTGAGTTCGGGTCAGCGAAAGTTGAACCACCTGGTACTGAAATCTTAAAGTCACTATTAGCAGGGTTTGCTACGTCATCAACAACACCTGATCTGATCCAGTTCAATGCTGGTACACCATCTACATCAGGCACTCCTAACAACCAAGGTTTGGTGCTATCACTAAATGTGAAGGTTGATTCTAATAGTCCATTGTTATCATTTATTACTTCGAATATACTTGATTCACCATTATTACCAACTCTTATCGGACCATTCTGCAATGGCTCATGTATTGTAATAGCTATGCCAAGTTCTGGTATCATCTGCTCATTCTTATATGAGATCGTAGTATCAGAATGATATGTTTTGTTACTAGCCATGTCAGTTAAATGCCAGTGCGCCTTATAATTTAGAGTACTGTCAGCCCCAACAATCTGATAATAAGGAACCAACGAATCAAATGCAAGAATGAATTCACTGCTCTTAACATTCAGTGGATCAATAACTCTTACATCAATTGGACCTCTGCCTTGCTTGTATGTTGCTTCATATGCGATTGGATAATCAGGGCTGCCCATCTGATTAATTGAATCAACAGGCTTTTTGCTCAATATTCCTTCTATAGTAGCATCGGTAAAGTCTAACACATTGCCGCCATTACCTTGTCCCTGTAACCGAGTAATTTCAACACCATCACCATATTCTGAATTTGCCTGGGTCGTTCCTACATTCTTATGAGGTATCGCAGTATAGACTTTGATGTTCTTACGACCAGCCAGATATACTCTTTTTTGACCTTCCAAGCCGATAATACCGGCTTCCTGTGATCCCGGATCGGCACTATACTTCATGTACTCATTATATCCATATGCAAGTGCCAAATAATAGTACTGCTTATGGTTAACGAGTGTTTGTCCGGTAAATGCATCTTCTGTCAATCTGAAAGTATGACGTATACCCAAATCGCTTCCATTCACTTCTTCAACTGGCACATTTGCATTAAGTGACTGATCAAAATTATGGTTTACCAGTTGTGTAACTTTATTCTTAACGTCAGTTTGGTATACCAAACGAGCTAATTTCTGATCATGAATATCAGCAACTGAAACGGTTGCATCTTTTAACTGGAATATCTGGTATCCTTCAAAACGATAGTAAGGGTCAAAATCATAACCTGTACTATTAGCAACTGCCTTAATAGCGGGGTCAAGTTCTTTGTAACTTTCGTTAATGTTGTTACCTGCGTCATTAGTTTTACGGTTGCTGATATAGAAAATCAAGCCTTCATTAAGCTCGCGGATTGTAAGGTCTGGAGCATTTGGACCACTAACGACCGCAAAACAGTTGTCAAACAATAATTGGCATTTGTCGTCAACAACCTGAAGAAGTTTTACTGAAGCCCATGGACCTCCTGAAGCTGCGCGAGCCCAGGGAATACCTACTGTAATATAGTTAACAGCACCTGGTTCAAGTATAAATGGGCCTGCTGACTGCATGAAACGACGATCGTTAGGTTGATTCATAGCGATTTCTTCAGTCCATTCTTTTGGTCCTGCTGGTGGTAATCCATTAGTACCCCAGTCGCATTCATCAGTTAAACCAGGGAACATAAAATCAGCTGCTGGGCCGTATCCACCGGCTGTGGCATGACCGTTTCCACCATATATCATCTTAGTGTTGTCCATCCAGATACCTTTCAGGTAATTATAATATTGCGGAGCATAAGCTGGGTCAAGCTGGAATGGGAAAGCACCTGCTGTGCTATTGTTATGATATACAAATCTGCGCATTCCAAAACGCTCATCATCCACAATGCCGTTTCCAAAGTTAACACCATTGATAGCTTCTGAACGAACAATAAAGTTTCCAGATTGGGGATCAGATTCGGTACCATATTCAAATCCCATTGAAGAACCGTTTAATCCTACGATACTACAATCGCCAAAGAATGAAGGACCTAAAATACCATCACCTTTGAATGATGGATTATCAGAACCGTCAGGATCCATATATGGTCCCTGGAAGAAGTCAACTCCAATTGCTGGTGGCTGATCACCATATGCCCAGAATTGTCCGTCACCATCTTTAGGTTTTCCATTGTATGAGTATCCTAAACCCCTGTTTACATCACAACCAACATAGTCGTCAGTTGCAAATCCTAGGTCAGTATCAACCCACTGGCTGAAATAAGTATCCCTTAAACGATATGTTGAACGGTTGATGATTTCATAACTGTAAAAAGTCATGTTATTGATCTCATCATTTGTAGCAAAGCCAAAAGCTTGTGCCCTGATCTCAAGTCCGATTGGGGTACCCTGAGTTTCAGTGTGTATATTACCTTTATCATTAAACACCCACCATAGTGTTTCATCACCTTTAATAACCTGGTCAGAGAGCAAACCACCTTTTGAAGTACCTTCAATGGTTTCCATCGTAGCTGTTGCTGAATGGCAAAGTTCATTTGCAAGGTCATAATATGGGTAATCACCACCCTCTTCAGGATTATATGACATACTACCATCAGCATCAAAAAAAGGAGCCAGATAGTAGCTTTGTTTTTTTGATAAATCACCATGAGCAGGCCAGTTAAGAATTGAAGCCGGAATTTGGTAATTTGGGAATGCAGCTTTATTATCCTGCCATGCCACAAATTCATCCACTTCTCTTCTGCTGATTGGAAAATGTTTATCATACTCAGCACATGTAGCCTCATCAATGGCGGCTGTATTATCTACTGTTAGTGGACCTGGCCAAAAGTCATTTCCGGTACCAGGTGATTGTGCATTCGGACCCTGGCGGAATTTCAATGCAGCCAGTTTTAACTGGTCGTTCTCATCAATACCACCAATCCACAGAGCTGCGGCAAACATAGAAGTCTTACGTGATCCTTTTGGGATCTCATATTGTGCAACTTCAAAGTCCCACCACATATCTCCACCAGTGTTGATACGTGCTCTTACATTATTTACTTCAAGGTATTTAAATCCAGCACCGGGTAAGCAGCCAGCTGCAGTAGATTTTACTACAGGTCCTGATGATTTGTTGCCTCCACTTTTGTTATAGTCGGCAAATACAGGCACTGCCAGAATACTAAGCAGTAGAACTGCAAATGTTATTCGGAGTATATTTTTCATATTCATTAGTATATTGTGATCTATTCTATTTACAAGTCTATATTAGAAGTTCAGTATTAAACCAAAACGAATCTGGCGTGGTGAACTGTAATTGCCCGGGCTATTTACCCTGATGCTATATAGGTCACGATAAGCCTGTGAATCGAGCTGTGTATTAATAAACTGCTGGTATTCTGCTGCTGCCAGATATCCATCATCATCAGGATTACCTGTGGCACCATACACACCCATAATATTCTTGGAATCAAAAATATTAAGCACCTGTACGTACAGATTCAGGAATGATGATCTAGTGTCTGACCATTTTATGTTAATGTCCTTGTCTATACGGCCGTCAACCCTGAATTGCCATGGTAGGCGTGAACCATTGATTGATCCGTCAATAATACCTTGTTGTCCAATTGCAACAATCTTGCTCGAGCGGGTATAAGGAGTACCTGATCCACCGAATACTGTAAAGTTAACTCCGGTATTTTGCAATAACCTGGTTGACTTCACCACTTCTTGTCCGGTTGCATCAGTTCTTGTGCGCCTGATAACTGGCCCATTATACTCTTTACCTTCACCAAAACGATAATCCAGCATCAGGTTAACAGCATGGCGACGGTCAAAGCTCATTGGGAATAGTGTACGTAAGTTTGGCTGTCCTGTTTGAATCAAACCTTTTGCAAATTCAGGATCTGAACCTGTTCCATTGGCAAACTGTAAAGTATAACTAGCCCTTACCCTTGTGTTCGTTGTACGACGCATGTCGTAGGTTAATGTTACCCCTTTTACTGTTGAAAAGTCTATATTATTATAAGAATAGTAGGTTTTCGGGAATGCAGCAGTGTAACGGAAAGCCTGAATCTGATCACGTATTTCACGGTAATAAGCTGAAATCGTCATAGATGAGCTAGGTGACAAACGCTGCTGGAATCCTAATTCATAGTCAATAGTCTTTTCAGGTTTTAGGTTTGGATTACTAATATCGGGACTTCCTGTTAAAGGAAGGAAGTAATAATCAAGCGGACTCATGCGGAGTGCATAGGTTGGACGCTGTGTCAGTACATCGTAGTGGGCAAAGAACAATGCTTCATCTGAAATTGGGAATGAGAATGAAACACGTGGCATAACAGAGATCTGAGGCTCATAATCACTGAAAGCATCAGATGAAACTACCAGGTTATCTTTATTAACAAGGTATGGGATAACACCATTACCTGCATCTAGAGCGATAGTGGGGTCAGTAACTACCAACCCTTCTGCATTGTACCAACTATTACCATCACGGTAACCCATAATTGTAGTTGGATTGCGTTGGTTATCAACATATACTACAAAATCATCACCCATATTTGCTGGATGTGAACCAAGGTCACTTACTTCACTTACAGTCTTTGCAGGATATAAAGTATAAGGATCGGTTAAAACCTTTTGGTTAGCGTCAAACCGGTCTACACGTAATCCAATGTTGAAGATAAGGTCTTCAAAAGCAAATTTATCCTGAATGTAACCTGCCATATATATTGGCGTAAATGGTGCAATCTCACGGGTGTACATTCCGTTTTCATCCCTCTTATTAAAGAAGTCATCAAAACTTGGGCTTTCACTTAATTTTGTGCGCTCTCCTGTATAAGTATATCCACTATAGTTTGCAAGAAAACCACCATTATTGAAAAGTTCATCAGGGCTCAACATATTAATATCAAGTGGGCCATCCAATGCCTTAGTGATCAGTTTTCCATTCTCATCATAATAATTAATGGTATAGGAGTTCATGTCATAAGAGTCAATGTCGATCCAATCTGTACCATTTACTGGAAGTCCGAGTTTTTCACGCAATTTAATATCGAAGTTACGCTGTGATGACTGGTCATACTTGCGGTCATAATAAATGGTATCCATAAATACACCATCAAGGGTAACAAGATTTGGATTAGCAACATCCAGCTGTTGAATGTGTGAATTGGCAAGACCTCTCATCAGTGACCAGAATCCTACCGGGTTGTATGTGTAGAATCTGTCAACACGCTGCTCGTATATAAAACCAAACTGGAAAGCGTGGTTTCCTATATCGGCAGAAGCATTTGCGTTTAGAGCATATTGCTCCTGGTCAACTACCTGATAATTTGATTGTATGGCTCCCGGAACACCAAAAATATTGTAAGCTCCGCCGGCACCCATACCATTCAATAAACCTCCTCCTTCAATTATACTGCTGAGGTCAGAGTGGAATCCTAATGATGGGAATAACTCATAATACTGACGAGTGTAATTGGCAGTTATTGGATTAAATTCTCCAGGAGTATATTTAACACCAATATCTCTGAAACCATTATGGATATATGCTGTCAAGCCGCTTGCTGTATCAAGCTGCATTTCCTGGGTGTATGATCTAATAGTTGAAGTTTCATATTTTCCTAGGTACCCATAGCGGAACAAATCGTCCTTATGATCTGGGTCCTGAACGGTTTGCATTGATTTTGTATAGTCTCCCTGAATGGTGTAATATACATTCTTAATAAATGACTTGCTTTCAGGGTCAACTGGGAAACGTTGAGTGAAACGACCGAATACCCTCCAGGTGTTTCCAAGCACCTGAACGTTCTTGGCTGAATTGAACATTGCATTCAGGAAGCTGTAGTTGCTCCTGTCGTATGTATTGATAGATCCACCAAAAGACAGATTTACATTCGGACCGGTCTTTATATCAAGCTTACCTGATGCATTTATATCAAAGCTCTCGGTGTTTGGATTAGCCTTAACATAATCAAGGTGTTCTTTCCTTATATAGTTGGTATTATAATAGGTACCAAAACCTGTACCTGTCAAACGCAAAGGATTCTGCTCAAGACTCCTTAGTATGTCATCTTTAACTACATAAGCACCTGTTGCGGTTGGCCTGCTGTCCCTGTTGTAAGTGACTTCACCGGCGATAAAGTAACCCAGCAGGGCACTCTTCTTCTCGCCATTCTCGTCCTTACTCCATAGGAGTGGTCCCTGCATATTAAGACCAGCGCGGTTATAACCATAAGCATCAAGGTATTCAGATGTTTGTAACTCAATACCTGCACCGAATTCACGGCTTGGACCTTTTGTTGTAACATTGATAATACCACCGGTTGCGTCACCATACTGAGCTGGAACTCCTGACAGGATAACTGATACCTGCTCAATAGCAGACTCAGGCAATGAAGAAGTTCCACGAACCCTGATTCCGTCAATGTACATGATTGTACCTTCTGAACGCTGTCCGCGAACACTACCGCGTTCTCCATCGGCAGAGAATACACCTCCTACAGTTGCAGCAACTGCATTGGCCGACCGGTTCGGCATCTTCGCTATTTCCTCTGAAGTTACTGTTGCTCCTACTGAAGTTTTGTCCTTATCAATAAGTGGCACTTTGTAATCAACAACTTCAAACTCGGTGAGCTCTACCATTGTTGATTCCATAATAATATCGGAGAAAGTTATCTGGTCTGATTTTATTTGAATACCCTTGACCAATACAGGTTTGAAGCCCACGTAAGTGGCTTTCAAATCATACTTACCCGGGGTAATAGGCTTAATGGTGTAATTACCATCAAAGTCAGATGTTGTACCTCCAGCTTGAGTTCCGCCTAGTTCAACGACAATATTCACAAAAGGAATTGGTTCCTTAGTGTCTTTATCGATGACTTTTCCTCTGAGTGTTCCCGATTGAGAGAACACTAACAGATTCGCTGTCAGTACCAACCAAAAAGTTAGTAGAAGATTTCTGATCATACCAATGAAATTTATTGTTAGAATATACGTGTGTTTGTGTGTATGCAGTTCTAAAAGCGGGTAAAGGTAGTAATAAATTATTTTCGCCCACAAAAAATGTTAATTAAAGTGAACAAATTTAAGTATCCTCCGAAACGTACGGGGCTCTAAGGATTGTGCTGTATATTACAGCTTTTTTTAAGTCAAATTCTTCCTGAACCTCCTGTATCTGGTAATATTCTTCATTCTCCTCAATATTATTTACAACTCTGTGGTCTGCAGACTTGTATACTTCTTCATATTGTCGTGTAAAGTAGTCGAGTGGCACTTCGTCCTTAATTTCTTCCATGGAGGCTGCCTCAACATCGGCATATTCCGCCATCTTCCTCTTCCATGTTTGCTCGTTTACTTCCGGGATATAGGTTTCTTCTTCAGCTTCCTGATAAGGTGACTCCTTATCACCAAAAAACTCATCAAATACAGTCTTTCTGGGTAAAGGTGTGTATTCTTCCTCAGGACGACGGTGCGGAGCCTCATGCCTTCTATGGGTTTCAACATGAGGTGATGGTTCGTCTTCTGCCCTGCGGTAGTCATCTTCTACCCTGCGGTACTCTTCCTCTGTTCTTTGGTAGTCATCTTCTATGTCATGGTTTCGAGGGACTCCGCCCCTCATTTGCGCCTCACGTTCAGCCCTCTTTTTATCAAGCTTCTGCTTGTTTGTATAGAGTGAATAAGCCAACCATGCTATCCCCAGTATTATATACAGAAAATCATCCATAGTTCTTTGATTTATTACATGGTTACAGTTAGCATATTACTTACCCAGTTTGCAGGCGTGGCCGGTTCAATCTTTTCGACTTCCGCATGCTACGCTTCATCATTTTCTTTGCTTCCCGGGTCTGCATTTTATAATGGGCTTTTTGCCGTTTACTGATTTCAGCATCAAAAGCTTTGATCTCCTGCTTCTCGGTGATTTCAGCTTTTTCGGCCTCAGACTTCTTGAAGATTGAGCATGAACACAGCATCAAAGAACAAAGTATGGCTGCTACTGAAATTTTAAATCCCCTCATTTCGCTGCATTTCTTTTTTTCTTTCAAACCACTCTTGCAAAAATATTATCTTTATTGGCTCGTTTGATATAATTCAACAATTTAATAAAATAAAATTCAAGCCTTTAACAAATTACTAGTTTATAGCCTCTTTCAATCAACACCTATGTCACTCAAAAAAACACTGCTCTACTTTATATTGGGTTTAGTTGTTATCTCCTTTAATTCTTGTGGTAAAGATGAGAATGAAACTGCAATTCCCTATGTTTATGTTGACTTCCTAATATACCCTAATACACTCGATTACATTGCCGATGGACAATGGGCCTATTTTTCAGGAGGTTATAAAGGTATTATTATTTACCGTCCAATGAACGATCAGTTCATGGCTTATGAAAGGGCATGTCCATTCGACCCACTGGTGGAGGGAGCGAGAGTTGAAGTTGAAAGTTCAGGAATAATTGCCATTGACTCGGTATGCGGATCAAGATTCCTTCTAACAGATGGCACTCCGATAGCAGGACCTGCCGGCATTCCACTCAAGCAATACCGTACAAGTTACGACGGTTATGTACTTAGAGTGTTTAATTAGTTCAAGATTCTGTGTTAAAAAGCAAGCATTTTGAAAAATAAATATTAACTTTGTGCTTTAGAGCAGACATGATCTAGCTCGTGAGCAGTCCTAAGTGGCTGCTCTTTTCTTTTAGGTTAACAA
>JAEZDY010000010.1 GCA_023417935.1 Bacteroidota bacterium | reverse complement strand
TATCTGCTATAGTTGGTTGTGCGAGTATATGGTTAGTATACTTATTGAGCAGGAAAATAACCGGAAAGAACACTGCTATATTAATTGCTTTATTGCTGTCTGTTTTCTTTTTCCATATAAAGTACAGCCAGGAAGTAAGAATGTACATCTTCCTGTTCACCTTTTCGGTGCTATCTACCCTACTCCTGATTAACTACACAGAACAAAAGAAGAAAATTTTGTTTCTGGCATTATTCATATTAGTCAGCATTGCCAATATTTACTGTCACTATTACGGGGTTCTGATTCTATTTTCCCAGGGTTTATGGATACTTCACATGTTTATCATAAAGAGAATTGACAAAACAGTTTTCAAAAACAGCCTCATTGCATTTATTGTAACCGGCATTGCCTTTATTCCATGGCTTCCCATGATATTCCATACAGGCGGAAGGCAGCATTTTATGGAATTACCCTCTGTATTCTATTTTTTCGACTACCTCTATGTCTATACAGGCAAAGAACCGGTTACAACTCTCTTTATACTGGCAGGATTGATCTTGTATGTAATCAGTGGCATTAAAAAAATAAGGGAGAATGGACTTAAGCAGAATTCTTTCCAGTTACTGATCCTTTATAGTTTTCTGGCTGTATTCGTACTCAGTTATTTTATTTCCTTCTTTAAGCCCATCTTAAACAAGCAGAGTACCATCGCTGGATTACCTTTCATATTGATAATGGTCATGACAGGCTATCAGCAACTGAAGGAGAAAACCCGTTTCCGGATAGTTGGTGTAGTGATTCTTGCTAGTCTGGTTAATCTTCTTTTTATCAATGATTACTATCATTCATATAACAAGGAGAACTTCAGGCAGACTGCCAGATTATTTCATAATGATCTGAAAGATGAAAAGAATCTGATTGTTATTAGTCAGGTCGACAAATTCTACAACTATTACTTTCAGCAGAATAAGTCAACCTTTAGAGCCAACAATCCCAGTACTTTTCGCACAAGGATGTTGCCCACCTATCCTGACAAGATCCTGGTAATAAATGCTCCCTTTACTGAAGAAAAAGAACCCCAGCTTGAAAGTACAAACAAACTAGGCTTTCAAATACTTAATCCGCGCAATCTGGATAAGATCGACAGCATTCAGATTTTCACAGATGATTGGAATGAATATCTGAATGCCAATTATGAATTATCAAAGACCTATCATGATCCAACATTGAAAGTGGCGGTAGGATATCTGTTTGTGAAGAGCTTGAATTGAAAATTGAAAACTTCAAGCAAATTTTATATCGTATCTTTGCGATAATCATTTTCTGAAATCTATGATAGCAAAGGAAAGAATATTAGAATCAGTGATCAATGCAACTAAAAAAGTTGTTAGCGACAATCAGATCGCTAAGCCGGAAACTGTGAATAACATTACCCATCTTTATGGTAAAAGCGGAATTCTCGATAGTTTGGGTTTAGTGCAGTTAATAGCTGAAATTGAGGATGAGGTATATAATTTAACAGGGAAAAGCATTACAATAGCTGATGAGCGTGCGATGAGTTCGAAGTTCTCGCCATTTAGAAGTATTTCATCATTAGCTGACTATGTTGAGGTATTATTGACTGAGCAGAGTAGCTGATCATGAAAAAGGAAGTCATTATCATTACAGGAACCAGCCGTGGTATTGGGTATCAACTTGCAGATCACTACCTTAATAAAGGATATATTGTAGCAGGATGCAGCAGGAACTTGTCATCCATCAGTCATGAAAATTATTATCATCAGGCTTTGGATGTTACTGAGGAGAGAGCAATTGCTAAATTTGTAAAAGAAGTTTATAAAGAATATGGGGCTATTGATGTATTGATCAATAATGCCGGTATTGCCTCAATGAATCATTTTTTGCTCACCCCACTTTCGTCCATCGAGAATATATATAAAGTTAATGTGTTTGCTCCGTTTGTATTTATCAGGGAAGTGGCCAAAATTATGAGCTTAGCAAAGAAGGGCAGAATAATAAACATGAGTTCAATAGCTTCTCCATTGAACCTTGAAGGAGAGGCTGCTTATGCATCATCAAAAGCAGCGTTGGAATCCTTAACCAAAGTAGCATCTAAAGAGCTTGCTGATATTGGTATAACTGTTAATGCCATAGGTCCAACACCATTTGATACAGCCCTTGTGAGAACTGTGCCGAAGGAAACCATCCTGAAGTTGATCAATAAGCAAACCATTAAAAGAAAAACTGAGTTCATTGATATTGCAAATGTTGTAGACTTCTTTATAAATACAAACAGCTCCTTTATCACAGGGCAAATAATCTATCTTGGAGGGGTCAATTGATGAAAGACCTTTTAATTTCCAAACTAGGGCAATATGCAACCAGAACTGCTATCATTGACAATGACAAAGCGTTCACATACAGTGACCTGTTGAATGATATCATCACCAGGTATGAAAAGATCAAAGCAAGCGTTGAAAAGGGTGAAATAGTATTGCTGAGATCGGGATATAATTTTGATGGTATCTCTACGCTTTTTGCGCTGGCATTGAATGAGAATATTATTGTTCCCGTTGGTGAATCATCACAAGTTGAAGCCGATCAAAGAACATTATTATCAGGTGCAAGTAAGGTTATTGATTTTCATCAGGGTAATTTTGAAATAATACCGGTACCTGTTGACAGATCAGGCAGCAGGGATAGTAGTTCTCTTATCAGAGAGCTTAATGAATTAAGCAATCCAGGCATTGTACTATTTAGTAGTGGCATAACCGGACAGCCGAAAGCAATGGTTCATAACTTCCATAAGTTTCTTGAACCTTATTTCCAAAAGAGAAGCAAGAGCTTAAATTTTATGGCAATGCTCTTATTTGATCATATAGGAGGCTTAAATACTCTTCTAACTGCTTTATTTTCAGGAGCTACGCTTACTATTCCAAAATCTAATGACCCTGATATCATCTGTCGGCAAATTGAAAAACATAAAGTCAACATCTTACCCGGCTCACCCACAATGTTAAATTTGATCTATATTAGTGGTGCTTACTTAAACTATGATCTATCAAGCTTGAAAATAATTACCTATGGCACTGAACCAATGCCTGAAGGCCTTCTGCAAAAATTGAATTCAATTTTTCCGCCTACTCGTTTCATGCAAACTTATGGTACAAGTGAAACCGGTATCTCTAAAATGTCAAGCAAATCTTCATCAAGTTTAAAGTTTAAATTTGATGATCCAAATACTGAGATCAAAATAGTGGATGGTGAGTTATGGATTAAAAGTTCAACTACAATAATCGGTTATTTGAATGCAGAAATGCAGAATTTTACCAATGATGGGTGGTTTAAAACAGGCGATATGGTGGAGCAGGATGATGATGGTTATATATATATCAAAGGCAGGAATAATAATATAATCAACGTTGGTGGACTTAAAGTATTTCCTCAGGAAGTGGAGTCAGTTCTAATGAAGCTTCCTTTTATTGAAAATTGCGTTGTATACGGAGAAAAAAGCTCGATCACCGGAAATATAGTTGTTTGTGATATCCAATTGTCAAAAGAGCAAAAAGCTGATAACACGAAGGCACTTATTTTGTCTTTCTGCAGAGAAAACATGGAAAGATATAAAGTACCTGTTAAAATCAGGTTTGTAGATCTTATTGAGTATAATGACCGTTTCAAGAAATTGATAAAATAATGAAGAGAACACCGAAAATTAAAATATTCCTCACATTCGATCATGAACTTCCCTTAGGCGGAGTTAGGACCACATGGGATGATGTTCTTTTTCAACCCACGCAAACATTATTTGATGTTGCTGATGAGTTGGGGGTAAAAATAACCCTTTTCACTGATGTGCTCTGCGCAATCAAATTTAAGGAATGGGATCACGCAGGATACTACTTACCTTATGTTGAACAGATCAAAAGTGCAGTTACAAAGGGTCACGATGTTCAGTTACATCTTCATCCACATTGGTTGACATCCACTTTTAGTGGTAACAAGTTCAGTCCGTCAGATGATTATAGTTTGACAGATTTTGTCGTTGAGAAAAATGGCTATGACATCAACAGGATAATTAAGGATGGTGTGGATTTTTTAAACGATACCTTAAAGCCATCATTCCTAAACTACTCATGCAATGCTTTTAGAGCAGGGGGTTATAATTTGGGTGATGAACTTTCAAGATCGGTCATACTAACAGCATTGTACAAACATGGAATAAGGTATGATTCATCTATTGCAAAAGGATATTATTTTAATTCGAAGATATCAGAGGTCGATTACCGGCACGTCCCTTCTAAATGCAATTGGTTTTTGTCTTTGGATGGACAATTAAATAAAGAATCCAACAATACGATACTTGAGATCCCTATTGCCAGTATCCCAAAATCGCCATTTGAAATCCCGACTTTCCTGAAGATGAAGAAATTTGCTCATCGGGCACCTTTAAGTCGTGGATATCAAATACATGATGGGAAACCGGGAAATTTGAATAATAAGATTAAAGTCTTCATGTCGAGCCGAATGCTGGGTTTTGATAATTACACGTACCAATTTGATTATCTTTTAAAGATATTAGACCACAATATCAGGAAATATCACAACCAGGATATTGTGATGCTGAGTGCAGTCGGTCATCCCAAAACCATGGGTGATTATGCCTGGGATATGATGCGTCACTTTGTTATCAATGCAAGAAAAAAGTATCCTGAGATTGAATTTTCAACCTTCACTAATTTGAGCAGGCCAAATGTTACCGGGTAAATTGATCTTAAAATATCTGCCATTTGCCTCTTATCACAAGATCCGGACTTATTACCGCAATCTTAAAAAATACTTTTACAAGCCATTAAGTGAAAAGGATCTTAAAGACATATTAACCACCAAATTAAATATCAAATCCGGTGATGTTGTATTTGTTCATTCCTCAATTGACAAACTAAATGCTTTAATTAGTCCTCATTCGTTATTTAAGCTTCTTCAACAAACAGTAGGTGAAACCGGTACACTGCTGTTCCCTGCATGGCATTTCAACTACCGGGCGGTGGAATATCTTGAAAAGAATCACATCTTTGATGTAAAAAGATCACCTTCAGCCTTAGGTTTATTAAGTGAAATTGCCAGACGTCACCCAAATGCAATACGTAGCCTTCATCCAACTACCTCAATAGTAGCAATAGGCTCTGATGCTGAGTTCCTTACATCTACTCACCATCATTCCATATACCCATGTGGTGAATTAAGCCCTTTTTATAAAATGCTCAGGTTTAACGCTAAGATCATCGGCATTGGTGTTAGCACAGAATTTCTATCTTTCGTTCATTGTCCGGAAGATATATTGAAGCAAGATTTCCCATACAATACCCGAGGCTCAAAAAAGTACTCCGCTTTAGTCAAAGATATAAATGGTAACACAAGCCTGGTTGACACTTTGGCACCTCATCAGGACATCAAACAAAGAAACATCCCACTATTCATTAAAAATAACATTCCAAAGAATATAGGATCTGACTTCAAAATAAGAGGAAACCAATTCTTTTATATTGAAAGCCAACCATTTTTTGACAAGGTTATTTCATTAGCTAAAGTGGGTAAGACTATCTATAGGGGCTAGTTTTACACTTTGGTTAGATTAGTCATACAGTCATACAGGTGTCGACTAGTCGCTATAGTCGTTTCTATGCTGGGCTAGAAGTATCATACCATTAACCCCAGGTTTCAACCTGGGATTTTGAACATGATCAGAGTCCTCTCATTCTTCTCTCTCTTCTGAACCTTCGTACGTTTATAATCATGCCTTCACCATCTGCTTTTTCACAAGTCACCAGTTTATTGGGACCCTATTCATTTTAGATTCATTGTACTCAACCTTGTTTCAACCTAGTATAGACCTTGTATCACCCTTGTATCTACATTGTACATTATACATGGTTAAAACTAAGTTGATACAAGGTTTATACCAGGTGGAATTTAATCAATCTAATATCCTAATGCACTTAAGTTTTAGAAGAAATGATTGTTTTGATAAAAGCATTGGGTTGCAGCTCAATATGGATACCCTGCCGTCTTGAGAACTGGCGATATTTTAAATGACACAACTTTTGTGTTAAAAAAGATGGTAAGGAGGGACAGTCAGGGAACCTCAGAAACGGATATAAATGAGGAATTCCAATTTAGGCAATTTGATTTAAAACCTGATAGTACTAATAACTTTATCAAGTAGGAAAGCGATGTCTCACAATATCAGGGTATACGAGTAATGTTCAGATTCATTCTTTTATCCCGGCAACTGCAACAACAGCTTCTTCCGTATAAACTTTATTGAATTCAATATTATTACCGGTGTTAAGAGATTCTATAGCAGGATCAACTACATCACCAATGATCACTACTTTGTTATTGTACTTTAACATAAGGTCGTGCAATGAAACAGTTTGTTTCGACCAGTTTACAAGGCTCTGGCTATAGGTATCGTAGATATAATAATCAGGATAGATGTCAGTTAATAAATCGGCATAACGGTCTCTGCTGTAAGCATCGGCAAAAAAAGCAGCAGCTACTGGTGTTGGTCCCGGGTTAATTGCAATAATTGCCCCTCCTTTTCCTTCCGATAATGCTGTTTGCCAGGCCTGCTCATATTTGATATTTTTGTCGGTAGAGTAGTACTGTTCCCTGGAGTTCAAACCATAAAAAACGGCAAGCACTACCAGCGGTATGGCAATTGCACCTGTTATAATCTGCTTAAGAAAGGGTTTAAGGCGGTTGGTTAATAAATCCAGCAGAATAATTACAATCAATCCTGACATGCAGATATAGGGGAGGAGGTAATCGGTTTTTGGGTGTTTGGCGGTAATAATATATCCCGCAGTCTGAACCAGGAATACTGCCAATATTATGATGAAGGCAGGTCTGTTCAGGTATATATCCTTTTTAATTGATTGCACGATTCCCTTAGAGACGGCATGCCTGGCATCTCTTACCATCTTAATTAACAGCACCACCAGCGAAATAAAGGTAAGGATGTAAACTGCGAAGTAAACTGGTTCACCGGTAATAAGTTCCTTGAGTGAAACCAGGTATGACGACGCATCAAGTATAGTAATATCACCTGATCCGTATATTCCTGAATAGAGAAATAGTCGCACAAACCACCATGCCATGTTGGGATAAAGCAGGATAATTGGAATAGTAAATGCCACAAAAGAGATTGCAGTAACCTTAAGGAATTTGAGCTTATGGTTTTTACTTTCAAGCAGCAGAAGTGGGATTGCTATTAAAGGAAAGAAAATGATTTTAGATGCCATCCCGAATCCCGCAATAATTCCAAAGCCTTTTGCAAAGTAATCAGGTTCTTTAAGCTTGTGTTTGAAATACCAGTAGAGTGTAAACACTGCCATAGCCATGACTGCAATCAACAGTACGTTTTCCTGTGATATCCGTAAAAGCGATTTGTAAAGTATTATTCCCGAAACAAAAGGTGTTACCTGCATGATAAATCCATACCATACGTTATTGCTCATTAGAAGCACTAGCCAACCTGCTGCAAGTATACCCAGCGCGCCGATTACTGCTGAAGAAGTATTTAGTATCTTCAGGTAGTGTTCAGGTTCCTTTAGCACTGCTTCAGTCAGGTTTTCCCCACCATAAGGGTTGATCATCCAGGCAGTTTGCAATATAACAGCTCCAGTCATCTGCATTGGAGTACCGGGATGATCAAAGTGACCCGGAAGCCTGAAACGTGCAATGTTCAATGAATTATACAGGTATGCATACGATGGGTCATACCCGCCACCATACCAGTTTTTGTCTCTTTTCTCAATGATATTTATTGAAGAAACCAGCAATATTAAGGGTATAATGCAGAGCAGCAGTAATGAAAGATAACTTGCAGGTGATATTATCTTGTGCATCTTGATTGAAGGATATCGTATTGCAAAGATGATAAAAAATTCCCTTTATGTTTCCCCTTTTTAAAGCCCTGTTTTGAGTGGCAGTCTCTGTCAGCAAAATGCATTTCCATTCATGGTACAGAGAATTTTATTTTATCTGATATTGCGAATTGCATTACATACTTTAGTAGTTTTGACATAAATTCAGAGTAATTGAGCATCGATTACTATACTTGAGGATAACATCTTATTTAATATTTTAAATGAATAATCGAGCCAAAGAACTATTAGGTATACTCTTATTACTCATTCTTTCACTGACGTTTGTGTTATATTTTTTTTCGGATATTCTACTAAACCCGAATGGCTATCTTTTTGGGTTCAATAGTGATGCCATTAAGAACTACTTTACTTATGCTGCTCATATAGAGGACAATCGACTAATCAATTCCAGTTTTATTAATTATCCCTATGGTGAGAATTTCCTGTACCTTGACTGTCACCCTTTATTTACAATGATCATGAAGGTATTGGCCATTCCTTTCCCGGGGATCACTCTTTACAGTATTGGCATACTTAATTTTCTGATGATTGCTGCATATGTGATAGCCTCTGTTTTTATTTACCTTATTCTGAGAAAGCTTAAAGTAAATATATGGTTTGCAGCAGCAAATGCAGTTGCTATAGCATTGCTTTCACCCCAGATTTTTCGTCTTTATGGTCATTTTGCACTCTCATATAGTTTTATGATACCGTTAACCTGGTATCTCTTTATCAGGTTTACAGAGACTAATAATCATTTAAAATGGTCTGTCTATATCGCTATCAATAATCTACTCTGGTATCTTATACATGGATATATGGGTATGATGGCAGTTTCGTTTATTTTTATCAGCCATTTGTCGTATCTGGTCATCTATAAGCAAAAACTATTGCTTAATTGGAGGTCGTGGCTCAATTTAGCACTTCAAACTGTTGTTCCTCTTTTATTGTTTTGGATGTTGATGTTATTGTCAGATGTTCATTCAGGAAGAAATAAGGCACCAACCGGAATAATGGAACTAATTGCCAATTTCCACTCTGTGTTTCTTCCTCACAGGCAACCATTAAAGCCCTTTATTGATAAGTATATTGAGTATCAGGCAAATTGGGAAGGTTGGTCATATATAGGAATCGCTTCTTCCTTTATGATTCTTGTTTTTGCACTTAATAACTTCCTGAAACTATTCAGGATCAGAGTTATAAATGATAAGCCATTCTTCCACAACCCTGCTATCGTGACAGCTTTGATTTCGGCAGTACTCTTGCTTTTTCTATCAATGGGGTATCCTTTCAAGCTCAACATGGAAAACTTGCTTGAGCATGTTAAAGTGATCAATAACTTCAGGTCTATCGGTCGCTTTGCATGGATATTCTACTACGTAATTACTGTATGGGCGGTTTATTACACATACCTCTTCTTTGAATCCAGAAAACGAGTGAAATACTTATGGATACCGGTAATCCTTATAATACCTTTGGCCTATTATGCTGAAGCAATTCCTTACCATACAGAGTCTACTGTAAGGTTACGTGAAATGCCAAATTATTTTTCATTGAAGCATGTTCCTGATGAAATACTAGCAGGATTGAATTCCTTCGATGAAGAGGAATATCAGGCCATAGTACCGTTGCCATATTATCTGATCGGCTCAGAGCAATACAAGAAACCTGCTTCTAAAGAGATGTACATAATTTCTATGACACTCAGCTATCATTCAAAGCTCCCCCTATTAGCCAATTATTCGGCTAATTCCAGTATTTCTGAGAGCAGAAAGCTTTACCAGTTGCTGGCACCGGCAACTTATAAAAAAGAAATAGAGAGTGATATTGAAAGCGATAAGCCATTTCTTGTAGTTTATAGTAAACAAGATCTTATTGCAGAGGAAAGGAGTATACTTAACAGGAGTCAGCTTATTTATGAAAATGATCGGTTCTCACTTTTTTCAATACGAAAAGATATGCTCTTTATTGATTCTTCAAGTAATTACATAAGTTCATTCCGTAAGATACAGGATCAACTGGTTGAAAAAGGAGGATTTTTAGTCAGAAAGTCGGATGAAGACAAATATTTAAAGTACTATTCATACGATTCACTGGAAGGGCAGATTAAACACTCCGGACCAGCATCATATAAGGGTCAACTGAAGAATTATAATACCCTTGCAAGAACAAAACCATACGAATTGAAAGAAGGTCAAACTTATATCTTTAGTTTCTGGATGCACAGCGATTTTGAACAACTGAAACAAAAGACCCTGGAAGCGTTAGCAATTATTCAATCAAACGATTCTAGTGGCAATGCAAAATGGCTGACGTTAATAAATCCTTATGTAAGCCCAAATATTGACGGACAATGGACCTTGATAGAACAGGAATACACAATAACTGACAGTAGCCTTGAGTATTCAGTATTAATGAAAGGACAAGATGATAATTCAAGCTTTGACTTATACATTGACGATCTCTTGATTCGCGAAAAAGGAATGGAAGTGTACAAGGTTCTTGGCACAAATGATGCAGGAGTAAACAAATTATTCTACAATAATCATTTTATTGAATTGCGTTAAGTTTTAAAACCTGAAATAAATAAAAGGATTAAAACCAACTGCCGCAAGGGTGCTCACTGATAAAATAAGCAGCACTACCACTACACCTGAGAAAGCTACATGCCTCATGTTGCTATACTTGCCAAAGTACACAAAGTCCTGAATTCGCTGCCCTGGGGAAGAGTATGCGAAGAATGCGAAGAAAGAGGCAATTGCCAGGTATGAGTAGAATTCTGTGCTGAAATAGGGCACCGGTGTAAAGCTAAATGCGAACATGCGTTCAAGGAACAGGAACGCCTCATTTACATTCTCAATCCTGAAGAATACCCATCCAATAACTACTATGATGAAGGTTATAAGGGTACTGGCAAACTTACCAATCTTTGTATAGACTTTTTGAAGGAAGGCTCTTTCCAGAACAAGGAACATACCATGGTAGGCACCCCATATAACGAAACTCCACGATGCCCCATGCCATAGTCCGGAAGCCAGGAATACTAACCATAGGTTGAAGTATAACCTGCCTGTTGTTTTTACCCTGTTACCGCCTAACGGGATGTACAGATAACTTCGCATCCACGCTCCGAGCGTAATATGCCAGCGTCGCCAGAATTCAGTGATACTGCGTGAGATATAGGGGTTGTTAAAATTCTCGGGAAACTTAAACCCTATCATCTTTGCAATACCAATGGCCATATCAGAGTATCCTGAGAAGTCGAAATATATCTGGAAAGTATAAGCCAGTATGCCGATCCAGGCAGTAACAGTGCCCATCGTTTCAAGGTTCATGGCAAAGATAGCATCAGCCTGAGCACCCATTTGATTGGCAATAAGTACCTTTTTTGCAAGGCCTATTATAAACCTATAGAACCCTGTTAGCCTGTTGTCAATATTCTCATTGTGCGACCTGTCAGTAATTTGGTCGGCAAGATCATGATAGCGCACAATTGGACCTGCAATCAACTTTGGGAACAGGATAATATAAAGCTGATAGTCCCAAAAGTTATCCAGTGGCTTATGTACTTTGCGGTATACATCAACTACGTAAGTAATGGTTTCAAAGGTGTAGAAAGATATTCCGATGGGCAGAATAAGCTTTGTCCATTCGATATGTGTGCTACCAAAAGCACTTAGCATGGCATTTACATTCTCAATGAAAAAGTTGGAATACTTGAAGTAAAAAAGAAGCCCCATGTTTATGCAGACTGATAAGGTAAGCATCAGCCTGCGGTGCAGTTGGCTTTTAGTCATTGACATCCACTTCACAAGGTGAAAATCAACAAAGGTTGTCCCCAGAATTACGAAGATGAATTTTGGAGCACCCCAGCTATAGAAGAAGATGCTGAAGGCAAGTATCACAATGTTCTTGTATTTCTTCCCCACAAGGTAATAAGTGATAAGGAAGGCGGGCAGGAAATAAAGCAGGAATACTATACTGCTGAAAACCATCTTAGTGTGCTGTGATCAGATTATGGAAATTAATTAGTTAGCTGTTTGAGTACAAATATATTAATACATAGTTAATGCTTCAACATTACAATCATCAATCCAGGGTATATGCTTCAACTTTACAACATCAATCTAAAGTGTAGGCTTCAACCTTAAAATCATCAATCCAGATCCTGTCTTTCCCCGTGTACCATACATAGGCCTGGATCACTTCTGTTTCTTTATAAATTTCAGGGGTTATATATTTGATTTCAAATGAATTCCATTCGCCTGGTTTAAAATCTATCTTGTTCTCACCAAAGCTTACAGCGTTGTATTTGATGTGCTGATTCTTTTCATTCAGGGTTGTAACTACCAAATGGAATTGGTCTTTAATTTCAGTATTTGCAAAAACCTTAACTGATGCCCTGATATAACAATAGTATTCACTGGTAATTTCAAAATACGGTTTCTCGAAATCTGGAGAATACTCAACACGATTGCCCATTTCATAAAGCCCATTGCCATTAAATGGAACCGGTGCCAAGCTGTCAGAGCTTATTCTATCCTCAAAAGTAAATTTAACCAGTTCGGTGTATTTAAACTTTGGATCTTCAGTGAAATTTTCAACTATTGGGCCATAATGATCTGCCATTAGCAGTTTCTTGTCCTCAGCAGTAGCTTTATTTTTCCCCAGAACTGTAAAGTAGTATTCCTTAGTCATGCGGCTGCCGTTCAGTACGCCGCTTTTAAGTTGAAATGCCTGGTGAATACTCAGAACAGTTAAACTCAATACAATAATAGCAAATGTGCCTTTGATTGCTATACGCTGTTTGACTATGTAGTTAACGAGAAAGCCTATTGGTATTACAAGTGTTGCATGCGACTGCAGGAATGCTCTCCATCCAAAGCTTGTGAGACTGTTAAAGGATGCTATAATGTAGATTAACAGAGCCATATAGATGACAAAAGGCCAGAAATATTCCCTGAATTTCTGCCACACAAAAACTAAACCTGCAAACCCAAGAATGCTTAAAGGTGAATAAATAAACCAGCCTTTTCGAAAACCGAACAGCACATACGCAAATCGGGGATGCGCGAAATCAAAAGCTGCCCCCGGATCATTGTATATGTTTAGTACTACTACGCCTGCATACTTGTAGTAATAGTGGAGTTGAGGAACCAGAAATATTAAAATCAGAAATACTCCAATAATTATCTGCAGTTTATTATTGAGAAGCATACTGACTTTGCGTTTCAATGTGCGCAAGTCATAAATGCCCCACAAAACAGGAAATAATGAGATGATACCCGATGAAGGCCGTATGGCAATTATTAACCCAAGCGATAATGCAAGGGGTACCATATATTTAAGCGTTTGGTTTTCATGCCACTGCAGGGTATACCATAGGAAAATCAGAAACAGGGCAAACAAGTATACATGTGGCACATCATTGCCAATGGTAGAGAAATAAAAAAAGCTTGTGCCTGCAAGAATTATAAAAAGAGTAATAGTGGTTATCTTTTCATCAAAAAAGTGCAATAAGATCCTTCGTGCAAATACGAAACCAACGATGCTGAACAGCCAACCGTAAAAAATTAATGCCTTGTGGTAGGGAAGCGAAAATCCATCAGCCGGATAACCTGATTGTTTTGCATAGAAATGGCCAACGAAAAAGGCAGGTGCCCAAACATACGACATGCCCTTGTAGTAACGCATAATTTTATTGCCACTATCTGTAGTAGCCGTATGTGAAAAAGCTGATTCGTTCTTGTATTGCTCATTGATCTTCGCTAACCAATCAGTTTCAAGTGCAACATCATCATAAATGAATTGTGCGGGTAAGTGCATGTAATACCCAAAATTATCGAAGGAGATAAAATTATGGTAGGGGACAAAAACTTTGAGGCCAAAAGAAGCTATTGTGAAGACAAGAAGAAAGATGATTGAAGGTTTTTTCCACCACATTTAAGCACTATTTTATTCTAACAAAGCGCAAAGATGCTAAAATAATACAAAACAATAGATACTAAAAATGAATGTACAGTTAAAAAACTTAGAAAACCTCTATTTCAGTTTTAGAAATTCTCAATTTTAAATTTAGAAATCCCCCATATCATACCCCCGGTTGGTTACCTTGAGGTCGAGATCGTATTTTTTACAATCTATTTCAACTGATAATGGCAGTAGCGGAGCTTCGAAATCACCGGTGTTAAGGTTGATTTTTTTGTCGGCGTATATTTTCTTCATATAGAGCGCCCAGATGGGTAATGCCATATTAGCACCCTGTCCCAGGCTGATGCTTCGGAAGCGTATGCTACGGTCCTCACCACCAACCCATACACCTGTTACCAGATCAGGGGTTAGACCCATAAACCAGCCGTCAGAATGGCTTTGTGATGTGCCTGTTTTACCGGCTATTGGCATTGAGAGTCCATACTTATATCTAAGACGTACTCCGGTTCCGCTTTCTACAACGCCTTTCATCAACTGAAGCATCAGATAAGCTGTTTCCTCACTCATTGCTTCTTGCTGCCGTGGTAAGAAACGGCTGAGTATATTGCCATTTTTGTCCTCTATTCTTGTTACAAACATGGGCTCGATGTAAACTCCCTTGGCTGCATAGGTATTCATGGCGCCGGTCATTTCATATAACGTTAAATCAGGGGTGCCAAGGGATATGGCCGGAACAGCATCCATTGGACTGCTTACCCCCATCTTACGGGCAATGGATATCACTGCCATGGGAGAGTATCGCTTTATGAGGAATGCTGATATCCAGTTGATTGAATTGGCAAGTGCCTCTTTCAAGGTTACCATCTGGCCTTCCTTATAATCACTTGAATTCTTTGGTTCCCATTTAGTGCCATCGGCCAGATCAATGCTATATTGTATGTTGGCTATCTTGGTACAAGGGGAAAAATCGCCTTCCTGCATTGCCAGTGTATAAACAAAAGGTTTAAAAGTAGATCCTACCTGACGTTTGGCCATCATAGCATGGTCATACTGGAAATGTTTGTAGTTAATACCGCCCACATAAGCTCTTACGAAACCGGTTTGAGGTTCAACTGACATAAGACCGGCCTGTAGGAAGTACTTGCAATATCTGATTGAATCCCATGGTGACATTATGGTATCTATCTCTCCCTTCCAGGTGAAGACTTTCATGGGGATTTTATTATGGAATGCACGTTGTATTGAATCATCAGAAGCCCCTGCTGCCTTAAGCCTGATATAGCGGTCAGTTCGCTTCATGGAAGCATTCATTAATTTTTGCGCTTCATCTTTCACTACATCAGAAGGGAAATCAAAAGGGGCTTCTTTTCTGCCTTTCCAGTGCTTGAAGAATGTAGGTTGCAGATCATTGCCCAGATGCTCAGATATTGCCTGTTCAGCATATATCTGCATGCGTGAATTGAGCGTTGTATAAATCTTCAATCCATCCTTGTAGAGATTATATTTTGTGCCATCGGGCTTAGGGTTCTTTTCAACCCAGCCAAACAATGGGTTATTTTTCCATTGGAGCGAATCGTGCTTAAACTGTGCTGCATCATAGTAACTTTTACGCTTTGGCTCTTTGGCATTCATGATTCTGCGGAGGTATTCCCTGAAATAAGTTGCTTCCCCTGATGCATGATCCTGCATGCGATAGCCCGACATATCAAGTGGCAGTAATCTTAATGAATCATATTGTTCAGTGGTAATGTATTCATGCTTGCGCATTTGGTTGAGCACTACCTCCCGGCGTTTCATTGCCCTTTCAGGATTGCGCACAGGGCTAAAAAAGGTGGGTGCCTTCAACATTCCAACAAGCATTGCCGATTCTTCAACATTCAGGTTTTGAGGGGTAGTATTGAAGAAAGTCTTGGCTGCCGATTTTATTCCAAATGAATTACTTCCGAAGTCAACTGTATTGAAATACATGGCCAGTATTTCCTCTTTGGTATAATTCCGCTCAAGCTTGATGGCTGTGATCCATTCTTTTAATTTAATAAAGACAGTTTCAGCAAAATTGCGGTCGCTTTTGCGAGGAAACAAGTTCTTTGCAAGCTGCTGGGTGATGGTGCTTCCTCCACCTTTCCTACTTCCTGTGATAATACCAAATGTAACCCTGAAAAGCGCTTTGACATCAATGCCCGAGTGGTTATGGTACCGGGCATCTTCAGTGGCAATTATGGCATTAACCAGATTTGGTGACAGGTCGGAATAATGTACATTCGACCTGTTTTCAATATAGTATTTACCCAATACTTCCTGATCGGCTGAGATAACCTCTGAGGCAAGGTTACTCTTTGGATTTTCAAGTTCCTCAAAAGAGGGCATAAAGCCAAGTAAACCAACTGACATGGCTGCGAAAAACAGGAATGTAAGCGCCAATAAGGCAAAGTATCCTACCCAAAATCTTTTAAGCCAGTGTTTTGTATTCCCATTGCCACCTTGCTTCTTCTTTGCCATTGATTGATTCCTTATTTTAAATTGCTTATTTCCGTATTAGAAGAGCTCGTTATTGATTTATTCTGTTGCAATCTATTGTTATTGATTGTAAAGTCTTGAAAATAAGTGTTTTTATTGTTTTTCAAGCCTTATTCCAGCTTCTGAAATGCCTTCAAGATTTCTCTCGCGCATTGCCTGGTTCAACCGGAATGTATAACTCCCCTGCCTTGGAAATATTATGTTTTCACGGATAAAGATTCGGTTATCGCGATACTTACCGGTTCCTTTGCCAAGCCATTTACCATTTTTGGCTGCGAGAACACATTCAATGGTATCGCGCGACATACCACCACCCGGTAATTCAGTGGTTAGAAAGAAATACACATTGCTGTATCGGTATGAAGTGCTGTTTCTTACATTAATGAAGAAACGGTATGCTGAAGTTGTGTCGTCGATGTTTACTTTAAAAACCATTTCCTTATCCAAGGGCCATTGGTCGCTTTCAAGGTTAACGCTTTGATCAAAGAATTTTTCTTTATCACATGCTGTAAGAATCCAGATAAGACTCATTATGATTAGGATAACAGCTGCAATTCTAATGATCTGTAAAGTTTTTGGATTTATCATATTGTTATAAACTCCGGGTTGTATTTCTGAGGCACAATCCGGATGCTTTTAGTATATAACTACTTGTCGAAACGGTTAAGATCGTCTTGTCCTATTACATTTTCAAATTCCAACTTCTTCTCAATTTTCCTGGAGTAATCTTCCAGACATGCTACGGGTTGCCCTTTACGGTTGGTGGCAATAATTTCTTTTACCTTGTCAACAGGAATGGCCAGTAAATTATTTGGATCAGACTTATATGCATACCACATAATACCTGCGAAAACGTCTAATTTTTGTGGAAATGCATCGCCCTTCTTCGTATTCAGCATACTATCTTCAGGCGGGAAGTTTTTGAGTGCTTCATTGTATGCAGCAAACTCATAGTTGAGGCAGCACTTAAGTTTACCACACTGTCCGGCAAGTTTCTGCGGATTTAATGACATTTGCTGAATTCTTGCAGCATTAGTGCTTACCGTGCTGAAACTTGTTAACCATGTTGAGCAACAAAGCTCACGACCGCATGAGCCTATACCTCCCAGCCTTGATGCTTCCTGCCGTGCACCTATCTGGCGCATTTCAATACGTACCCTGAATTCTTCAGCAAGCAGCTTTATAAGCTCCCTGAAGTCAACACGTTCATCAGCAGTATAATAGAAAACTGCTTTTGTATCATCACCCTGATATTCAACATCATTTACCTTCATCTTTAGATTCAGGTGTGAGGCTATTTCCCTGGTACGGTACATAGCCTTATCTTCTTTTATAACTGAAGAAATCCACTTTTCAACATCACCCTGACGGGCCTTGCGGTATACCTTGCGCACTTCTTCACTTGCAGGATCGATAGATTTGCGCTTCATTTGATGCCTTACTACTTCACCTGTTAACGATACTATGCCAATATCATGACCCGGACTGGCTTCAACAGCTACTATGTCACCAACATGCAGGTCATGTTCAGGAGTTGTGCGGAAATAATCTTTACGGCTGTTCTTGAATCTTACTTCAATGCAATCAAAAACAGGTTGACCGGGTGGCAGTGGGAAATTTTCTAGCCAGTCAAAAGCATCTAACTTACTGCAACCATGACCAAAAGAGCTGTTATCAGTCTGCACGGTCTTGCAACAACCCCTTGATAAGAATGGATTTTCTGAAGAAAGGTCTTTCCTTATCTGCTGAAAATCAACAAGATCTTTATCATTATAATTGGGGTCGGTTAACTCTTTATTAGGGTCGGCTGATTCTTTATAAGGATCTGTATCAAGAGGCTCCCTGATAGGAATGGTAGGGTCAGAATCCTCAGGCGGTATATTATTGTTTAATTCTTCCATGTAAGTATCATTCAGGGCAGATCAACACAGGCACACCTGTATCAATCTTATATATTGGAGTTGTTACGTTCTATAGGCGCAAAGTTAATTAATTTTCCGATTTAAGAAAACAGTTAATTTCCTGGAACTACTTTGATCAGTAACCCCACCTTTCAAGGTGGGTACAGGGAACTCATAATACCAGTAACCCCACCTTTTAAGGTAGGGACAGGGCCGTAAACCTCATCACTAAAGGACGAAGTAAATCAAAGACATAACCTTAATCCCCCAGATTCTGGAACATCACCGGACTTAGCAAAGTTCGCTTACAGAAGTGCTTAATAGCCGGGAATATCTTATCAGGTGCTTCGATCATACCCATATGCCCAACATTGGCAAGTATCATCACTTCAGCGTGATTTGCCAGCATAGTTTGGGCTACCAGTTTCTCGTAAGGCATCTTTGAATCATCCTTGCCAATGATAAAAAATAGTGGGAACGATGCATTCATGATGATATCCAGTGATCCTTCGCGCTCACGCATCCCCTGCAAGGCAGCAATAATTGCTTTGCCTGAGGTTGAGGCCGCGCGATTGCGGAAACGCTCAATCTGATCTTTTAAGCGTTCCTTGTTTACTTCAGCAAAGAGATCAGGGATGAAGCTGTGGATAAAGTTGGTATGGTTAAGTTTTACGATGTTTATGGTACGGGTGCGGTTTTCTTTGGCCTTTTCATCATCAGGTGCAGCATGAGAGTGGGAAAGTATCAATCCTTTGGTTTTTTGTGGAAGTTCACGCGCAATTTCCAAACTTACATAGCCACCCATAGAATGTCCACATAAAACAAAATCATCAATAGAAAGGCTCGCCATCACTGCCCTTATGGCAGCAGCCATTAAAGGTATAGGTTGTTCCTCTCCATTGAGTCCGCTTCGGCCATGTCCGGGCAGGTCAACCATTAACACACTGAACTTATCTGACAACTGATTAGCAAGGTCGTTCCAAATTTCAATCGACTCAAGGAAGCCATGCAGCAGAATTATCCATGGTCCATTGCCCTGCACACGATAGTGCAGAGGCTGATTGTTGAATATGATGTGATTTTCCATCTTGTAATTTAATTAAAAGCAGTTGGTTAAGTATAACACTGTAATTATGTAAACAGTGTAAAACCAAATTACCTCTTCATCAGTGATTCAATTTCTTCAACAGTTTTTGGTATTGGCTTACCCAGTACCCTTGCACCTGTATCAGTAACCAGGATATCATCTTCAATGCGTATACCACCGAAGTCCTTGTATGACTCAACAATATCATAGTTGATGAAATCAGTGAATTTACCTTCAGCTTTCCACTGGTCAATGAGTGCAGGAATGAAATAAATGCCCGGCTCTACCGTAAGTACAAAGCCTGGTTCAAGTTTACGACCTAATCTGAGGAATGCAGTTCCGAATTGCTTACTGCGCTGTATTTCATCATTATAACCAACATAATTTTCACCCAGACTCTCCATATCATGAACGTCCATACCCATCATGTGCCCAAGACCATGGGGGAAGAACATTGCATGAGCACCTTGTGCAACTGCCTCGTCAGTATCGCCTTTCATAAGACCGATTGCTTTAAGTCCTTCAGCAATTGTTTTTGCAGCAAGCAAATGGATTTCACGGTAAGGAACACCCGGCTTAATGGCTTCAATGGCTTTCATATTGGCAGCCAGAACTATCTCGTAGATCTCTTTCTGACGATGATTAAACTTGCCACCCACGGGAACTGTGCGGGTTATGTCACTTGAAAGCAGGTATTCTTCTGATTCACATCCTGCATCAACTACCAGCATGCGCCCTTCAGTTAAAGTATTGCCATGGTAGTGGTTATGAAGTGTTTGGCCATTAATACTCAATATTACCGGAAAAGAAACAGGTCCGGCCTTTGCAAGGGCTATACCTTCTATGGTTCCGGCTATTTCCTGTTCAACAATACCCGGGAATGCCATTTTCATGGCAGTAGTATGCATTAGACCTGCTACATCAACCATTTTATTGATGATCTCAATCTCTTCAGTTGATTTTATGCTTCTGAGTTTTACAACTGCTTTGATGAGTTCAACTGAGGCTTCACCTTTTAATTGATCAATATCCCAGCCCAGGAGTTTTGACAGGTAAATCTTTGTCTCCCCACGGTAAGGCGGAAGGAAGTGGACTTTGCGACCGGCAGATAATGCTGTTTTGAGGAATTGATCGAGTTCAGCCAGTGGCATGGTTTCCCTGATTCCTACCAATTCAGCGCGTTCAACCATTGAAGGTTGAGGTCCCATCCAGATGATGTCGTCCATATCAACATCATTCCCGAAAATAATTTCTTTGTCATTTTCAAGATCAATAACTCCGGCCAGATCAGGCTGATTGAGCCCAAAGAAGTAGCTGAAAGAGCTATCTTGTCTGAAGTGGTATGTATTTGCAGGGTAATTGAATGAAGCTTCTGTATTTCCGGGGAATAAAAGTATTCCGCTTTTTACTTCATTGCGTAATGCGTTACGGCGTGCCTGGTAAGTTTGAGGTTTAAACATGTTTATATATTTTATGATTCGCTAAATTGTTTTCAGTTTTTTAAAGAAATAAGAGTGTATTAAAGAAATGATGATTCCTGTTAACTAATGTGCTGTGGGGCATTTATATAACAATTAACCACGATTTGACATAAGTGCCTCAATTTCATCGGGTTCAACCGGTATATGTGCCATAAGGTCAATTGGTTCATCATCTACAATGATATCGTTTTCAAGCCTGATCCCAAAACCCTCTTCAGGTATGTAAATAGCAGGTTCACAGCTCAACACCATACCCTTAGCTAAAGTTGTTTGCTTAGTGCCAACATCGTGTACGTCAAGACCAATAAAGTGCGAGGTGCCATGCATATAGTATTTAAAGAAGGCCGGCTTTCCTTCAGGCTGGTTATCAATATCATCCTGTGTGATAAGTCGCAGTCCGATAAGTTCCTTTTCCATGATCTTCACAACTTTTGTATGGTAGCTATCAATAGTTTCGCCGGGTACAAGCATCTTGATCGCCTGCCTCATTACCCGCAACACAGCTTCATAAACCTCTCGCTGACGTGGAGTGAATTTGCCGTTTACAGGTATGGTACGTGAGCAATCACCTGCATAATTGGCATACTCAGCGCCGAAGTCAAGAAGTAGTAACTGACCGTCTTCAATCTCTTGGTCGTTTTGGTTATAATGCAGGATATTGTTGTTAACCCCTGAAGCAATGATAGCAGGGTAGGAGTGCCCTGAAGCGCCCTGCCTTAGATACTCATGGGTGATTTCAGCCTCCACTTCGTATTCCATTACACCGGGCTTTACAAATTTCAGAACCCTTTTAAAGGCATCGCCGGTAATATCACATGCTTTTTGCAATAGTTCAACCTCCTGAGGTTCTTTAACAAGTCGCAATTCATTGATCAGCGAGTACAATCTTTCATATTCATGCAGTGGATAATCTTCGCGCAGTTTATGTGCAAATCTTTTACTTCGGGAATCAACTTCAGTGGAAAACCGTGGGTTTTCATCTAAGTTAAGATATACTGATTCCACCCGCGACATATAATCACGCAATATACCATCAAACTGGCTGATCCACTTAACGGTAGAAATACCTGATATCTGTGATGCCTGCTCAAGCGTATACTTGTGTCCGTACCAAGTTACCATATGCTCATCGGTTTCAACAATGAAAGCAACTTCGCGCATCTTTTCATCAGCATGGTCGGGGAAGAGCATTAGTATGCATTTTTCCTGATCGAAGCCTGTCAGGTAAAACATGTCGCTGTTTTGCCTGTAAGGAAAAGTTTGATCGCCATTGCGAGGCATTTCATCATTTGAGTGAATAATTGCCAATGAGTTGGGTTTCAGTTTCTTTGCAAGCTTTCTACGATTATTTATAAAAAGTGCAGGATCAATATTTTGGTAGCGCATGAAAAGATTTCTTAAAAAGTTAGTATTTTTATTCGGGCTTGGTTGAGTTTATATCTAAATGTTTAAATTTGTTCACTCATGTGGTGCAGTTTATCTGTCAGAAATCATAAATTCGCAACCTGACTGCTGATATCTTACCAGGTGAAAAAATAAAAGCCTGATGTATGCACTGCAATCGCAAATTTAAACAACTAATTGCATTATCAGGATTCAAAGCATATAATATTCGTTAAAAAATGTAACCTTTTTACTTATGGCCATTACATATTCTTCAATCACAAAAAAAGTGATTATGGCACTTGCAGGATTATTCCTGATCATGTTTCTCTTTGTGCATCTAACAGTTAACCTGCTGGTTTTGGTGAACGATGGAGGTGAAACCTTTAATAAGGCGGCGCACTTCATGGTAACAAACCCTGTAATCCAGTTTATGCAGATATTCCTGTTTGGTGGGTTTATACTCCATATGATTATGGGTATTGTTTTGCAGATACAAAACTGGCGCGCTCGACCACAGAGGTATAAAGTGGAAGCATACTCTGAGATGTCATTCTTCTCAAAGTTTATGATTCACACCGGCTTAATAGTTATGGCCATTCTGTTTTACCATCTTTATAATTTCTTCTTCCAGGCTAAGCTTGGTAATATAGAAGAGATTGTTTACGATGGACAGGTATATGAGAATATGGGTTTGATGGTAACAGAAAAATTCAGCCATCTGTCGCATGTGTTGATATACATTGGTTGGTTGTTATTCCTTGGTTTCCACCTTGACCATGCTTTCCATTCAGGACTACAGTCGCTGGGTTTCAACCATAATAAATATACTCCTGCAATGTTCACTATCAGCAGGATAATAGCCATTGTGTTAACAGTAGGATTTATTATAATTCCCCTGGCTATCTATTTCAATCAATAAAATTCATTGACTCAGGCAACGTAAAGCTGCAAATTATACTTTGAATACCATTAATCTATCAATGATATGGCAGAATTAAATTCAAAAATACCACAAGGGCCTCTGGAAGATAAGTGGACCCATTATAAATCACATACTAACCTGGTTAACCCTGCCAATAAGCGCAGGATAGAAATCATAGTAATAGGTACCGGTTTAGCAGGTGCTTCAGCCGCTGCTTCATTGGCCGAACTTGGTTTTAAGGTAAAAGCATATTGTTACCAGGATAGTTCACGCAGGGCTCATAGTATTGCTGCCCAGGGTGGTATCAATGCAGCCAAGAACTACCAGAATGATGGTGACAGTGTTTACCGGTTATTTTATGATACCATAAAGGGCGGTGACTATCGCGCAAGGGAAGCCAACGTTTACCGGCTTGCTGAAGTAAGTAACAATATCATCGACCAGTGTGTAGCACAAGGTGTTCCCTTTGCAAGGGAGTATGGTGGGTTGCTAGATAACCGGTCGTTTGGTGGTGCGCAGGTTTCGCGTACTTTCTATGCACGCGGTCAAACCGGTCAGCAGCTCCTGTTGGGTGCATACAGTGCATTAAGCCGCCAGATTCAGAAAGGCAATGTGCAGATGTTCACACGTCATGAAATGATGGATGTAGTGCTGGTTGATGGCAGGGCCAGAGGTATTATTGCCCGCGATCTTGTAACCGGTGCAATTGAACGACATGCTGCTCACGCGGTGGTACTTGCCAATGGTGGTTATGGTAATGTTTTCTTCCTTTCTACCAACGCTATGGGTTCAAATGTTACCGCGAGCTGGAAGGCTTACAAGAAAGGCGCATACTTTGGAAATCCAAGTTTTACACAGATTCATCCTACCTGTATTCCGGTTCATGGTGAATTTCAGTCGAAGCTTACGCTGATGAGTGAAAGTCTCAGGAATGACGGTCGTATTTGGGTGCCGAAGCATAAGGAAGATGCTGCAAAGGTAAGAGAAGGTAAATTATTGCCTGTAAATATTAAGGAAGAAGATCGTGATTACTACCTCGAACGTCGTTATCCGGCTTTCGGTAACCTTGTACCACGCGATGTTGCATCACGTGCAGCAAAAGAACGTTGTGATGCCGGATATGGCGTTGGTGAAACAGGTTTGGCCGTTTATCTTGACTTTGCTGATTCTATCAACCGTTTAGGCCGTGATACAATTGAAGCACGTTACGGTAATCTCTTTCAGATGTATGAAAAGATTGTTGACGAAAACCCATATGTTACTCCAATGATGATTTACCCGGCTGTTCATTATACAATGGGCGGGCTTTGGGTTGATTATGAGTTAATGACTAATATTCCGGGACTGTACGCAGCCGGTGAGGCTAATTTTAGTGACCATGGTGCTAACAGGCTTGGTGCTTCAGCGCTAATGCAGGGTTTGGCCGATGGTTACTTTGTGTTGCCTTATACAATGCAGAATTACTTGTCAGACCAGATACGGGTGCCTAAGATTTCTTCGGATCTCCCTGAATTTATTGAGGCTGAGAAGAATGTTAAAGATCAGATCAGCAGGCTTATGGGTGTGAAAGGAAACACAAGTGTTGACACTTTCCATCGCAGGCTGGGTACAATTATGTGGGAAAACGTTGGAATGGCACGCAACAAGGTTGGTTTGCAACAGGCTATTACGGATATAGCAGCGCTCAGGGAGGAATTCTGGAAAGATGTTAAGATACCGGGTGATGAATCTTCAATTAACCAGGAGCTGGAAAAAGCCAGTCGTGTAGCTGATTTTCTTGAACTTGGTGAGCTTATGGCCCGTGATGCACTTGTAAGAGAAGAATCATGTGGCGGACACTTCCGTGAAGAGTTTCAAACACCTGAAGGAGAAGCATTAAGAGATGATGAGAAGTTCATGTACGTGGCAGCATGGGCATTTAAGGGCGTTGGTGTGGAGCCTGAGTTGATCAAGGAACCGCTTCAGTATGAATTTATAGAGGTTAAACAAAGAAATTACAAATAGCAGTATGCAGTAGTAAAAACTGACCAGTAACCGCACTGCATAATAAATGCAACAACCGGGTGGTCAGTAACACGAGATCAGATACTGTTATTAATCAAAACATGAAAAAATATGGACCTTACACTTAAAATATGGCGTCAGAAAAACGCTGTCAGTAAAGGAAAATTTGTTACCTATAAAATCAATAATATCTCTCCCAGCAGTTCTTTCCTGGAGATGATGGATGTACTGAACGAGTCATTGGTTGCCAAAGGTGAAGAGCCTGTTGCATTCGACCACGATTGCCGGGAAGGAATTTGCGGTACCTGCAGTATGTATATTAACGGACGGCCACATGGTCCTGACACTGCAGTTACTACCTGCCAGTTACACATGCGGAAGTTTAAAGATGGCGATACTATAGTTATTGAACCTTGGAGAGCACGCGCTTTCCCGGTACTCAGAGACCTTATAGTTGACAGATCAGCATTTGACAGGATTGTGCAGGCTGGCGGCTATGTTAGTGTTAACACAGGAGGCGTTCCTGATGCCAATGCCATCGCGGTTCCAAAAGTTGATGCTGAACTGGCTATGGATGCTGCTGCCTGTATATCATGTGGTGCTTGTGTTGCAGCCTGCAAAAATGCTTCAGCCATGTTATTTGTAGGAGCTTTTGTTTCAAAATTTGCACTATTACCCCAGGGTAGGATTGAAGCACATCAAAGAGTGCAGAATATGGTGGCAGAGATGGACAGGCAGGGCTTTGGTAACTGCACCAACACAGGTGCCTGTGAAGCTGAATGCCCCAAACTTATAACACTTGAGAACATTGCACGCCTCAACAGAGAATTCATTGCCGCTAAAATAGCCAGCAGGAAATTTGAAAACCGCAGGGAAGAATAGCGTCAGTTAATGCTAACAGGGTGACCATTTTTACTACTTTTATTGCCTCAATTTATTTGTAATGAGATTTAGTGATATTCCGGGGCAAAAACTTATAAAATCAAGGTTACAGCGTACCGTTAACGAGCACAGAGTAAGTCATGCACAGTTGTTCTTAGGCCCGCAGGGTTCAGGAAAACTGGCAGTTGCACTGGCATATGCCCAATTTATCAACTGTAAGAATAGAACCACTGAAGATTCATGTGGTGTATGTCCATCCTGTTTACAGTATACCAAATTAGCACATCCTGATCTCCACTTCCTATATCCGGTGGCTACAACCAAAGAGGTTGACTCAAAGCCAATGAGCACTATGTTTCTATCACACTGGCGTAAATTGGTTCCTTCATCAAAAGGATTCTTTAATCTGAGCGACTGGTATGAGCAAATAGGTATTGAAAACAAGCAGGGACTTATCAATACTGAAGATTGCAATGATCTGATCAGAAAGCTCAGCTATACATCCTATGAGTCAGAGTATAAGGTAATGATCATTTGGATGATTGAGAAAATACATCATACCGGTGCTAACAAAATACTCAAGATTCTTGAGGAACCACCTGATAAAACCCTGTTCATACTGATTTCTGAACAACACGATTTGATTCTGCCAACCATACTCTCACGAACACAACTGGTTAAGTTTCCAAAGTATGGTGATGATGAAATTGAAGCAGGCTTAATAGAACTCTCAGGATGTACTCCTGATGAAGCAAAGAGCGCCAAGTTCCTGGCGGATGGCAATATGACTGAAGCTCTTAAGATTGTAAGTGATGGCGATAGTCACAGTGACTTATTCATAAAGTTCCGTGACTGGATGAGGATATGTTACAGGAAAGACGTTAGTGCAGTGGCAAAAATGGCAACTGAATTCAATGGCTCGGGAAGGGAGAACATGAAGAAATTCCTTCTGTATGCGTTACGGGTAGTCAGATTTTGCACACTCAATAACTTTGGATTAGAATCAAACATAAATAGCGAAGGAGAGGAAATGACCTTCGTTAAAGGCTTTACTCCTTTTATTAATCCAAAAAATGTGCACCTGTTTGCCGAAGAATTCAACGAAGCAATTTATCATATTGAGCGCAATGCCAGCGGCACAATACTCTTTACCGACATTTCACTGAAGGCCATGAAGTGGTTGAAGATGTAATCCTCTGTTATAGGTAGTAATCATAAGCATTTTTGTGCCAGAGCTAAAGGTAGTAATCATAAGCTATAGGTGGTGGCCAGAGCTAAAGGTAGTAATCATAAGCTATAGGTGGTGGCCTGGATAAAAGGGAGTAATCATAAGCAATTGAAGGTAACCTAAACTATAGGTAATAACCATATTTATCAATAAGCTTGTAAACAGCATCAGGCAGAAAATACCGTACAGACTTTTTATTTTTAATAGCACCTCTGATAAAGCTGGCAGAGATTTCTATGCGGGGGGCATCAATCAAAGTAATTGAAGGATGCTTCGTTAAAGGATGATCATCGCTACCATGCCGTGGATACAATAAAAGTTTGTAGTGTTCCAGAATCTGTTCGTAATTCTTCCACTTATGGAAGCTTACCAATAGGTCGGTGCCACCGGTAAGTATGAACTGCCTGCCCGGATACTTTTCGCTCAGATGTGCAAGTGTATCAATGGTGTAAGATGGTTTGGCCATATGGAATTCAATATCTGACACCCTGAAGCGGGTATCCTTACCTATTGCTTCCTGCGCCATTTCATAACGTGCGTAGTCGCTAAGAAGAGTCGCCTTGTCCTTGAGAGGGTTCAAAGGAGATACAACAAACCACACCTCATCCATTCCACCAAATTCAACGAGATATTCAGCAACACATAAATGCCCGATATGAATTGGATTGAATGATCCGAAGAAAAGTGCTGTGGGTTTCTCTATTGACATTATTCTTGAATTTTAGGACTCAACAGAATTAAGGAATTCATTTACAACATTAACAATAGTTTCTTTGGCAACATCAAGGTTCTCATTAACTAACACATAATCAAACTTATCAGCATAAGATAATTCGTGAGCCGCTTTCTCAATGCGTTTCCTGATGGTTTCTATAGAATCAGTATTACGGAAAACTAACCTTTCTTCAAGAGATTCGATTGAAGGAGGACAAACAAATACTGCAAGAGCGCGGTTGCCAAATTCTTTTTTTATGTTAAGGCCTCCAACAACATCAACATCAAAAATAACATCTTTGCCTTCGTTTAACAGTCTTTCAACTTCACTTCTCAGGGTGCCGTAATAACTGCTGGCATATACTTCCTGCCACTCCAGAAGTTCAGACGAATCAATTTTCTGTTTGAATTCATCTTCTGAAATAAAGAAATAGTCTTTACCATCAGTTTCACCTGATCTTAATTTCCGGCTGGTAGCTGAAACTGAAAAGGCTATTGACGGAAAAGTTGCAAGCAAGTGCTTAACAATGGTAGTTTTACCTGAACCTGAAGGAGCAGAGATTATAATGAGTTTTGATATTCGTTGCATTTACAAGTACTAAAAATATTAATGGATAGTTCAACTGCGACCAGCATTCAGCCTTTTGAACCATTGATTATTCGAATACTAAAGTATATTCGCCAGTTGTTCCTTTATTTTCTCCAGTTCGTCCTTCATTTGTACAACTATACGCTGGATGTTTGCATCATTGGCCTTTGATCCGATAGTGTTAATTTCACGCCCTATCTCCTGAGTTACAAAGGATAGTTTTCGTCCATTTGTTTCTGATTCATTCATTGTATCAGTGAAATATTCAAGATGCTTGAGTAGCCGTACCTTTTCCTCTGTAATATCAAGTTTTTCAAGATAATAGATGATCTCCTGCTCAAAACGGTTTGAATCAAGTGTGTTGTTTGCTGCAAATTCACTTACTGAAGCTCTGAGCTTTTCTCTGAACTGCCTGTTACGTGATTCCTCAAAAATGCCAAGATTGCCAAGCAGATTAGCTATGGTTTCAATCCTGCCTTTAAAATCACTCCTTAATAATTCGCCTTCATGTTGCCTGAACTTATTTAACTCTCCAATGGCATCAAACAGGCAGGTACTTATTAATTCCCATTCTTCATCAGACAGGACTTCACGCGATGGTTTCAGTACATCAGGTATTTTCATTATAACCGACAGTAGGTTAGTGTCATTTTCACCTAATGATACGGCAATATCTTTCAATTCCCTGTGATAAGCGGATATTAATGAGCGGTTGAAAGAAGAAGGGAGCTCAGCGTCAGTATAATCAATAATACCTGACAACTCAATTTTACCTCTTTCAAGCTTCTGAGAAATAACGCTCCTGATTTCAGGTTCCTTTTCCCTGAAAGCCGGGGGTAACTTGATATTTAAGTCTAACTGCTTGCTGTTTAATGATTTAATTTCTATTGTTACCGTTTTTCCTTCAAGAATTATTGTACTCTTCCCAAAGCCGGTCATTGATTTTAACATAATGAACCTTTTAAATGCAAATTTACATTATTATTTAAGTCAAAAAAAAGGAAGGTCTTAATAGCTTTATTCGTCTTATTTACTTAATATTGTAATGAAAAAAAAAGAAACAAAACATAGGTCATGACAAGAGTGGTTATCATTGATGATGAAGTGAATGCGCGCGACAGCTTAAAGCAATTGCTTGATATTTATTGTCCTGATGTAACAGTTGTAGGCGACGCAGGTAGTGTGTCGTCAGGCATTGAATGCATACATACAAATAATCCTGACCTGGTTTTTTTAGATATAAAAATGCCTGATGGTACAGGTTTTGATTTACTAAAAAGAATTAAGAAAATAAACTTTAAGGTCATTTTCGTCACCGCCTATGAAGAGTTCGCGATAAAGGCATTCAAATTTAATGCAATTGACTACCTGACCAAGCCTTTGGAGCCTGAGGAGTTAGTGAATGCAGTTGCAAAGGGAAGTGCACCTGTGAATGAAGCCTCAGTTAATGAAACAATTAAGATGCTTCTCGAGAATATTCGTAAACCGGAAGTTCCACATCGAAAAATAGTTCTAAAAACTCTGAATACTATTCATGTGGTTGATATTGACCAAATTATAAGATGTGAGTCGGATAGAAATTATACTGCTTTTCATTTAGTAGATCAAGAACAAATCCTTATATCACGATCGATGCGTGAGTATGATGAAATGCTTGAAGGTTACGGCTTTCTGAGAGTCCACAACTCACATTTGATTAACCTTAACTATATCAGTAGCTTTAAAAGGGATGAACTCATTTGCGTTCTAAAAGACAATACATTAATTCCTGTTGCAAACCGAAAAAGAGATGAATTGCTCAGTGCAATTAAGAGCCTCTAAATACGATTATCAGCAAAACAGCTACGCCTGATAACTAGAACCCTACGTTTGAAAGATATGCAAATATCTTAAAAATTAATGTTATTACTTTGCCTTTTGAAAAGGTAAGGTTAAAATGGATTATCATACACTATTGAAATTTAAAACTACTCCATTTTTTGGGGGTGCCTTTCTTTCTGGTGATATAATCGAAATTGAACACGATGTTATTACGCTCAAGCGTAATCTTTGGTTTTCAAAAACTTACTTTAAGGTTACGATTCCATTATCGAACGTTGTGAATGTGAATATTTTAAAAACCAGGCTTGGTGCAAATATCCTCATTGAATCACACACAAACAGCCAGATAGAAAGTAAAGGTTTCAGGTATTCAACTGCATGCAAGCTCAAAAGTTTAATAATGCATGAGATTCATAACCATTACTCTACTACCTGAATTGGTATTTTCAGACTGCTAATACCTGTTATAACTTTCATTTCTGTTAACAGAACCGTCATTTGGTATTCACATATTTTTAACTTTGCCATTAGGCAAATTGTTATTCCTAACAAGGTGAAACGTTCAGAAGCTATAAAAGAAATCACGAATGATAATCGGAGAGATTACAAGGTAACTCTCATAGATGCTCAACCTGAAATACTTGCGGCAATGCACGACGATATTGCAATGGCCACAAAAAGCATATACCTTGAAATATACAGAATAGGTTATGACTACACTGGAGAAAGTTTCAGGGATATTCTTGCAGTCAAATGCCAGCAAGGGTTAACCGTTAAAATACTCCTCGATTCATGGGGAACTACTCCATCACCTGCGTTCTTTGAACCAATTACAAAAAACGGGGGGGAGGTCAGGTTTTTCAGGAAAATGAAGTTTTTTGTCGACTTCTTTACAAAAAACCACAGGCGCAACCACCGTAAAATACTTGTTATAGATGATGAGATAGCTTATATAGGTTCACCAAACCTTACAGGATATTCGGCAACCTGGCGTGAAATTTGCCTTCGGATTGAAGGGCCTCTCGCACCAATATTAAAGAAAACCATTATTGACAGTTCAAAACTTTACGACAAGTATATTTTTAATAAGTTCTCGTACAAGAAAACCTTATACATCGACGGTTTTGAGATTATACAGGATCTTCCTTCCATATATCGCCAGCAAATTAAAAAGCGATACGAAAAGCTTATAAAGGGAGCAAAAAAAGAGATCATTATTGAAACACCCTATTTCCTTCCGGGCTTTAAATTGAGGCGTCTTATGGCACAGGCTGCAAACAGGGGGGTAAATGTTATTGTAATTATGCCGCGCCACTCTGATGTAAAGATAGTAGACCTTCTTAGGGATAAGTATCTTAAGTTCTTTTACAAAAATGGCATAAACATGCACTTTTACATTGAAAGCAACCTTCATGCTAAGTGTCTCATGGTTGACAAGGCAACATTTGCTGTTGGGTCAGCAAATTTTGATTACAGGAGCTTCAGGTATCAGCATGAAATCATGTTGGTAGGTCATCAGCCTGAGATAGTTGATATGGTTGACATTCATTTGCGTGAAAGTTTAAAAGGCTGCCAACCCTTTAATTATGAGGCATACCTACGCAGGCCTTTGATAGAAAAGATTTTTGGTTGGATGTTGCTCCCTTTCCGGCATTTGTTCTGAAAAATGCTTTATGACCCCTCCTTTGACTCTTATGGTTATACTAAAAATTTGACTCTTATGGTTATACTAAAAAAGGTGTACCATTGATGATACACCTTTGAAGTTATTTCCATTAAACATTTGAATTACAGGAAATGCGAATTATTGGATTGAAATTTCCTTCTTTATTACAGCATCTTCCCTTCTTGGAAGGGTGATTTCTAAGATTCCATTCTGATAATCTGCAGTGATCTTGTCCATATCTACTGATTTAGGCAGGACAAAACTGCGGTTTAAGTTCTGCTGGTTAAATTCTCTGCGCAGATATTTTTCATCCTGAACTTCATCCTGCTGTTTTAATTCAGCGCTAATGGTCAGTGTATTCTGCTCCAGATTGATGCGAATATCTTCTTTGCTAAAGCCTGGAGCTGACATTTCTATGACAAAAGAGTTCTCATTGTCAAAAATATTAGCCGGGTAGCTATATCTCCCCGAATCAAGCATTGAATTACTAAAGAACTGATCTATTAAACTTAGTGATGGTTGATTAAATCTGATTGTGTTCATTGTTATATCCTCCTAATTATTTTTGGTTTCTTCTCAACTGTTTTCAATTTACATGCCAAGGCAAAAAAACGGTAAAATTGATACTTAACAGGTCATAATGACCGATTAATTTGTTGCTAATTATATGAAAGCAGCCAAAATGACCGATTTCAGGAAATAAAAGGCTACTTCTAATTCAACAATTAAGTGTAATTTTGACTACTGGTAGTTCAGGTGAAGCATTATCACCTAACTATGAACCAAGATATGGCAAGTCAGCATAGGGCAATTTTAAGAATATTCGCATTTCGAAGAGTTATAATTCCGATAATTATAGGTCTTGCTGTGATTGTGTACATGTTAATAAAAGACTTGTCACATGGCGACATAAGATCCATAAACATCACATGGGGGTCAATATTTTGCTTTGGCCTGGCAATACTTATGATTGCAGTCCGAGATCTGGCATACATGTATAGAATCCGGTTATTGACAGGAAATACATTATCGTGGAGAAAATCGTTTCAGGTAATATTTCTATGGGAGTTTGCTTCAAGTGTTACTCCTTCAGTCGTAGGGGGGTCAGCCATTGCCATATTTATTCTTACGAAGGAAAAACTTGGAACAGGTCGTTCAACTGCCATAGTCATGGTAACGGCTCTTCTTGATGAGCTTTTTTATATAGTACTGGTTCCTTTAACGTTTATTCTTGCCGGGGTGGAGCGCTTGTCAGTGCAGGGACATGATTTTAGTTTACTTGGTATGAAATTTAGCACCATGGGTATTTTCAGCATTGGCTATCTGTTAATTGCTCTGATAACCATCCTGCTATCGTATGGTGTTTTTGTTAATCCGGGAGGACTTAAATGGCTCTTAATTAACATCACCCGCTTTAAATACCTCAAACGTTTTGCCCATGCTGCTGAGCATACAGGTGACCAGATAGTACAAGCATCTTTAGGATTCAGGAACAAGTCATACGACTTCTGGCTTAAGGCAGCGGGCGCAACGGGACTAGCGTGGTTAGGCAGATTTCTGATAGTTAATTTCCTTATTGTTGGATTTACTTCTGCAGTCCCAATTGGAGATCATATGCTTATCATGGCACGACAGTTAATGATGTGGGTAATAATGCTGATCAGTCCTACTCCCGGCGGCAGTGGTATTGCCGAATTCTTTTTCCCAGTGTTCCTGCGCGAATTTATTGCCGGTTCAACATTTGATCTCACCACTTTAGTTGCATTATCCTGGCGCTTACTATCATATTATCCATATCTGATAATCGGTGCTTTTGTGCTTCCATTCTGGCTGAAAAGAGTATACTTAGGTCGAAAGCTAATTAAGTTTAAACCCAGGTAATTTCCTTCAGGTCATTTTGAATGAGTGGATTGATCATAATCTTAATATTGCTGCTAAGGTATTAATATCATACTTTTGTTCTGATTTTGACCTATAGCAAAAATTCTGGCATCAATGGACAACCTGTTTTCACGTTTAAGTAACCGCTATTCCTTATTCACAATGTTATTTCTTATAGTGTGCATTGTTGCGCTCAGGATTATAACTTTACATGATAATGAATTAAGCTGGGATGTGCTTGGTTATTATATTCATTTACCGGCGCTCTTTATATATAATGATCATGGTTTAAATGACCTTGGCTGGATATACAAACTACTGGAGCAATATCCGTTAACAGGATCATTATACCAGATAAGTTCAGGACCTGATGGCAATCCAATTTTCTTTTTCCTGATGGGGATGTCGTTTTTTTATCTTCCATGGTTTGCATTGGCTCATTTGCTTGCCTCCTTCTCAGGTTATCCGGCTGATGGGTTTAGTCTGCCATATCAATATACAATGGCTTTAGGGGTAATATCCTATACAATTATCGGCCTGGTCTATTTTCGGAAAATATTACTCAGGTTTTTCAGTGACAGGATAGTAGCTGTTGTAATGATTATAATAGTTCTGGGCACCAATTATTACCACTTCATGGCTAATAAAAACCTTGAAACAGCTAATATCTTGTTTTTAATGGTCACATTGGTAACATGGAATACGATCAGGTGGCATGAGGAGCATAAGTTGAAAAATCTGATTGCTATTGCAGTCTTCATTGTGCTAGCTGCATTGTCTAAACCCAGCGAGGTTCTTGTTATTTTGGTTCCTTTATTTTGGGGCGTATATAACCGTACTACATTGAAGTATAAGTTTGAGCTGATATGGAAATACAAAAACCAGTTTATCATTGCTATTGCCTCTGCATTCATACTTGCACTTCCTCAAATTATTTATTGGTACAGTGAAACCGGCAGTATTTTGTATGATAGTTATAAAAACCCCGGTGTTGGACTCGATCTTACATCCCCGCATATTGCTAACATATTATTCAGCTTTAAAAAAGGATGGCTGATTTATACACCTGTAATGATTTTTTCAATCATTGGTTTCGTGATGCTTTACCGTAAAAACAGAGGAGTATTCGTACCATTGCTGGTATACTCGGTAGTTGCATTTTATATTATTGCCAGCTGGACTGAATGGTGGTATGGTGCTTCATATAGTATACGACCAATGATCACACTATATCCGTTACTTGGAATTTCATTAGGTTACTTTATTACAAGCCTTAAGTATAGTAATGTGGCAAGATTTAGCATCTCAGTGCTAATAGTTTTTTTTATTGCCCTGAATTTATTCCAGATGTGGCAATTAAATAATTATATAATTGAACCATACCGAATGACCAAAAACTACTATTTCGCCATATTCGGTAAAACTAAAGTTACAGAAGCTGACAGGAATCATTTAGCACCTGATCTTACTTTTAACAGTGGTGCTAAGTTTTCAAATGAGTCAGCATTCAGGCACAGGAACATGGGCATGTATGACTTTGAGGAGTATGGAGGCAATTATTCGAAGCAGATCATAAACTATCCAGAAAAAGGAAATGTTCTTAAAATGGACAGTTCATACACCTTTTCACCAGATATACGCAGCACTTTCAGAGGTATTACCAGTAAAGAATATGCATGGATAAAAGCAAAAGTTGATGTCTTTATTCCCGAAGGTTATAAAGAGGAGCTGCCTCTGCTTGTAATGACCTTCGACCGTAAAGGCGGATCGTATAATTACCATTCCTACTCTATAGATACCAATATTTATAAACCCGGCACCTGGGGAGAAATTAGAGTTGAAATGATGACTTCAAATGTAAGAAGTACAGATGACTTCTTTAAGATCTATATGTGGCACAGAGGTAAGGCCCCAGTTTACATAGATAATTTAAAGGCTGACGCCTTTGAGCCTATGTAAATTTAAGCTTTTGAGCCTATTTAATGATGTATAAAAACATTTAACCGCAGTGGAAGTATTTATCCACAAGATCCTGCATCTTCTCTTTATTACAATGCACCTGCTCCCTTAGCTGCTCATCCTTGTAGCTTCTTAATTTACGGGCAACGCCTTCTATCACACTCTTGGGAAATACATCGTATTGCTCATAAATTTCAGCTTGTTTTTCAAGCATAGAGGCTGATTCCCAGCATGAAACAGGTAGTTGATTAAGTTGTGAAACTCTTTCTTTGTGTTTGTCATCGAATATATTCACATCAACATACCATTTCTCAGCCAATTCAAGTGCATTTTTCATTTGAAGGCCGTGGCGGGCAGCGACCGTTAAACCGGCAAGCAAGAGATATATGTCTGCTGACCCATCCGGGCAACGGAATTCAACAGTCTGGAGTTGTGAGTGGTCCTGCTTAACAGGTTTCTCAAGCGGATTAGCATTGAATATCATGTTATTTTCACCAGCCCAACCAAGTGGAACCCTAACAAGAACACTTCTGTTACGATCACCCCAACAGATGTTGGTTGGTGCTTCCTGATGCGGTACCAGTCGGAAATAAGATGTTGGGTTAGCATTCCCAAACGCTGTTAATGAGGGTGCCAGGTCAAGATATCCTGCAATTGCTTTTTTAGCTGTATCACTTAGTTTGCCGTTTGCAACCATTTGATTTGAGCCATCTTTAACCAGCCTGGTGTGAATGTGCATGCCACTACCTGCTTTTCCAACAATAATTTTAGGAGAGAAAGTAACCGTTACTCCATACTTATATGCTAGTGACCTCAATATCCATTTTGCTATAACAAGTTGGTCAGCAGCATCTTCAAGTGTGGTGGGCGTAAATTCAATTTCATTTTGCTCAAATAACTTACCATCCTGTGTAAAATTGCCCACTTCCGAATGACCATACTTGATCAGGCAGCCGGCTTTTGCCATGGCATTCATAGCTTCAGTGCGCAGAAATTCCCACTTGGCAAATGGAGCTGATTCATGGTAACCTTTCTGATCAACAGCAGGATACAGATCCTCAAGTTCACTGATAATGTAATATTCCAGCTCACCCATAACTTCAAATGATAACCCGGTTGTTTCCTTTAAAGCATTGTGAGCCTTACGCAGTATATACTCAGGTGAGCTTTCCAATGGTTTTCCGTCCTTGTTATAATAAGAACAAAGGATATCAATAGCAGCAACTTCTGAAAAAGGATTAACGAATGCTGTACGATACCTTGGTACAACATATAAGTCGCTTGAATCAGCATTGATAAAAGGGAAAAGGCTTGATCCATCACACCTTTCACCAGTAGAAAGAATACTGTTGAGGTGATCGATCGAACTGATTACAAAATTTAGTGTTTTTAACCGTCCATCACCTCCAACATACCTGAAATTGACCATTTCAATGTTATTGTCCTCAATGTATTTTATAAGGTCAGCTTTTGTAAATTCAGATGCAGGTTTGTTAAGATATTGCACCAACGGATTGGGATTCATTTCTGCGAAGTTTTTCATGCTTTTGTTAGTTTGCCAGTACGGGTTTAGCCTTATCGGTTAATCGGTAAAGAATGTTTTTGGACACCAAAATTAGAAAGTTTTATTCACTATACCTCATGAATCAGATAATAAATTATCGTGCTTAAGTATATACTACTCCCGCTAATATTCAGTATATTTACCGCTTATCAGCTCTTAAAAGGAAGCACTTCATGAACTCCGCTGAACTATTGTTTTTTAGCATTTTCCTTATACTGATCCTCTGTTTTCTATTGTTCGACCTCGGTGTATTTGATAAGACCAACCATCTGGTCTCATTGAGGGAAGCTCTCTTTTACACCGGCTTGTGGATTTCTGTTTCCGTAGGGTTTTATGTACTGTTAATATTCCATGGCGATTGGATCCATCTTGGGGCAGATGGTACGCTCACAGAACTTAAAGCACTGATCGTTAGGTATGGGCATCCTATTAATATTGATGGACTTGACTACAACAACGCAATTGAGGTATATAAAAAGAATCTAGCACTTGAGTTCATTACCGGCTATATTATTGAAAAGATGTTATCATTGGATAATATCTTCGTCATGGTTGTGATTTTCTATGCATTCAAAGTTAATCCACTCTATTACAGACGTGTGCTTTTTTATGGTATTCTGGCAGCTGTAGTATTCAGGTTTATATTCATCTTTTCCGCATCAGCTATCATACATGAGTTTTCATGGGTATTGTACTTATTTGGTATTCTGTTGATATACACCGGCGTAAAAATGCTTTTTGAAAAAGAAAAACCGCAAATAAACAAGCGTAATCATCCGGTAGTAAAGTTTGCTTCCCGTTATTTACCTGTATATCCACATTTTGTGCGTCACCATTTCTTCATCCGAAAGCACGGTAAGTTAATGATCACGCCACTTTTTATCGTGTTGATGGTAATAGAATTTTCTGATGTGGTTTTTGCAGTTGACTCAATACCGGCCATTTTTGCAATCACCAGTGATCCATATATCATCTTCTTTTCTAACGTTTTTGCTATTCTTGGATTAAGGGCTTTATTCTTTGTTTTGATAAAAGTTATTGACTTTTTCAGGTATCTAAAAATAGGCCTTGCGGTGTTGCTTTCTTTTATAGGGGCTAAGATGCTGATTGCCGATTATTTGAAAGAGGCTGGGTTTACAACTGCACACTCCCTATACACTATACTGGGCATTATGATAATCAGTGTAGTGATGTCACTTATTTTCCCGGAGAAGAAAAACTGAGCCACTCAGGGGACTCGAACCCCCGACCCGCGCATTACGAATGCGCTGCTCTACCGACTGAGCTAAAGTGGCATTAACTATAAAGGGGCAGGCTTCAAACCTACCCCTGCAATTGTCGGGATGAGAGGATTCGAACCTCCGGCGAAATACCCTATAATAATACATTTTAATTCTACTACTATCACTTTTTCCTTGACTTTTTCTACTAGATTCTATATCTTTGATGCATATTAATCAACTACTTCAATATGACAACTTCAGATGCAAAGGTAAGGAAAATGATTATTCCTAACCAAGTAGACAAAAATGGTACTGCTATGATTTACATTGAGCAGTTAAGTTATGATTCTAACTTAAAGAAGGTATACAAACGTATTGCAACAGGTATTAGAGTTAAACCTATTCATTGGAGTAAAAAGAAAGAAGAAGTTCTTAAAGGTGATGAAGACTCTGTATCAAAAAATCAAATAATCACAGAAGCATTTCTGAAGCTAATTTCAACCGATAGTAAAACACTGGTCAAACAATCACCGAAAGGTATTGATGAATTTTTTGATGAATACATTGAGTTAAGGAAGGCAAGTGGTTCACCAAATGGAACAGTAAAAGAGTTTAAAACCTGTCAGAATAGACTAAAAGGTTATGAAAGTTGTGTGGGAAAAAAGTTATACTTCAAGGATATCAACCACACCTTTAGTGATAGCTTTAATGTATGGTTATACAAACAAAAATATAGTTCAGGGACAATTGAAAAGACTTTTGCTATTTTGAGAACATTTATGAATCACTGGTATAGTAGAAGGTCGGAACTTCATTTAGAAATGAATGATTCATTCAAGGAAAAAGGATGGAAAAAAGGAGAAAAGAGTATAAATGACCCGCACCCTGTCACATCTGAAGATTATCTTAAGTTGTCTACTAGTAACCTTGATTCTGTTTCTTTAGAGAAAACTAGAGATAGGTTCTTATTTCAAATTTCTACAGGGTTAAGATATGGTGATGCATTCACTGTTAAACCTTCCAATATAGTTGCAGACTGTATTAAGATAAACCCTAGTAAAACCATACACAAGAAAAACAATACTGTCTATATTAACCTGAATCCGCTTAGTGAATCAATTCTGAAGAAGTATAATTATGATATGCGATTACTAAAAATCTCCAATCAGAAGTATAATAAGAGCCTTCAAGAATTATGTAAGGCTTGTGAACTATCAGATATTTACACAAGTCACGATGGAAGAGATACTTTCATTACTAATTGTATTAATGCAGGTATAGATATACCAACTATTCTTTCTTGGACTGGTCAAGAATCTTATGAAATAATGAAAAGATATTTTAGGATAGATGAAAAGAAGAAAGCAGAAGATATGAAGAAGATAGCGGTATTTGCTGAGATAAAGTAGAAAAAGGGGTTAATAACCCCTTTTTAATTTTCTGAAGTTATATAGCCTTCTCTAATCCACAATATTACTTCAACTAATATCCAATATGTTATAAATAATAATGGTAGAACTAATTCAACTACAACATCTTTCTCAAAAAGGACTACTGTTATTAAAGGTATAACTATACCTAAACTGATTAAAAGTCTTTTATGACCCTTCTTTAAGTTCTTAAACCTTTTGGAAATCATATTTCTTGTTTTTGGTGTATCAAATATATCAAGTTTTTTGAAAGTAATATAGTATAATGTGTATTTATAGTTAAATAAGTAAAAGGAATGACAATAGAAAAAGACAAAGTAGTAAGAATACCCATATGGGTAATATCTGTTCTTTTACCGGTACTTGTAGCAGGTGTAATATCATTTGGATAGTACAAGTATTCAAGTGGTAGAACTGAAACTAAGTTAGACCATATTGAATTGAAGATTAATTCAATAGAACAGACCAAAGTTGATAGTAAGACTTTTGATATGCTAATTCAAAGACTTGACCGTATAGATGACAGATTAGAAAGAATAGAAAGTAATCAACCTAAATGAAGTATCTGATAGCCTTTATAATTGTGTAGTTTTTGTTGCTGTTAATATCCGATTCAAGACGGGAAATAGGCAGTACAACAACATATGATACTGTTACATATGTTAAAACTGACACTGTAACCATTACTAAAGCTTATCCTGTTCCTTACCCTGTTAAAGTGATTCTCACAGACACAATCACCATTAAAGACACTGTAGCTTAGATTCAGGATTACACAAATTTGAAAATCTATAACAGACACTTAAACTTAGGTAAATTTGGTCAAGTAACATTAACAGATTCTTTACAGATGAACAGGTTGAAAGGATACACCTTTACAGGTGATTTTAAGACGTTTACAACCACACAAACAATTAGAGAAACAAAGACTTCACCGGTAAGAAATAAGTTGTTTATAGGTGCAGTAATGCAGTCAGATTTGAACCATGTGTCAATCAATCCTACTGTTTCTTTCCTTAGTAAACAAGAACATTTATATCAAGTGATGTATGACCCTTTAACGGGAACCGGTGGTGTTGGAGTAAGCTTTAAAATCCGATTTAAGAAATGAAATTACTGTTAAAGAGAATCTATAAAGGTGATGATTACACCATTGGTAAACTGTATGTAGATGGTGTATATGTGTGTGATACACTTGAAGACTAGGTTAGACCTGAAAAGATTAAACATCAAACTGCAATACCTGAAGGAACCTATAAAGTCATCATCAACATGTCTTATAGATTTAAAAAATTGATGCCATTGCTTTTAGATGTTCCAAACTTTGAAGGTATCCGGATTCATTCAGGGAACACAAAGGAAGATACTTCAGGTTGCATTCTTGTAGGAAAGAACACCAGTAAAGGCATGATTACAGAAAGTAAAGCAACATTTGAAGCATTAATGAAGATACTTTCCCCGGTAAAAGACATAACAATCACAATACAATGAACTTCTTTAAACAGCTTATAACTAATAATACAGGTGTTTCTTCTAAATCCTTTGTGATGGTAATAGGAACATTGATAGTGTAGATTGCAATATTAACAGGGTGCTTTTATGTGGTTTATTCCCTAGTAAATGGATTACTTATTGACTGGTTAGGACTTTCCTAGTTCATTGGTTCATTAGCCGGTTTATCACTTTCATTTATTTGGGGTAAAGTGAAGGGTGAAGAAAGAATGTAGTCTTAAAAAGAATTTATATGTCATTGTATGACATCTAAACTTGCCTTATTATTGCAGAGCATTTTGCAATAAAATTTTAAAAGGATACGTATAAGGCACTAACACTACGGATATTATTACTGACACTACGGTACAAAAACTTGACAAATGAAGATAATAGAGAGATATTGTAACCCTAAATTGGACAATTTACACAAGAACGTGCAAATTCTGCACTCATTTGTGTACAATTTGCACTACTTAAGAAAACACTGATAGTAATTTAGCAACACATCATAGTAAAGATGACAATCAAGGTTAAGATGTATCACATTATATGAATTAGTATATGTTGAATAGTGACGCTGAAATTATAGACTAACATCCTGTATATGAGTAACTTTGCAGCATAATTAAGAGAAATTGTAACCATTAAATTGATTTGCCGTATAATATATTTTTAAAGTGATGAAAACTTTTATTCAGTTCAAGACTATAAATCATTGTAGATAACTTTTTGATTATGATAGAAAACTTTTTGCCAAATTGCTTGACACGTATTTTTAAAGGTCGGACATTTGTAAGGGGTTTTCACCATATCATAATTTTAAAGTAAATAGTATTTACTAAAAAAGGTGAAGACCATTGAGTAAGAAAGAATACATAAGGAGATTAGAAGTAAGGAAAGAAAGGTGGAATACCTTCTTTCTAACACTACTTGCCGGATTTATTATTTTGGCTGCTCAGGTCGTACTTCACCACTTCAATTTAATTTAGAAAATTTTTCAAAAAATCACCTGTTTTGACCCTACATATCAAAAAGTTTTATTATATTTGATAGAAAGGTTCAAGAAATGGAAAACACACCTACAGCAAGAATATAGAAGCTTTTACTGGAATTTCAAAAGGAGTACAGGTTAAGAGCTGAAGAAATTACTACCAAAATAGATGAATTAGACCAGTAGATAAATCATTACCGGGAACTGATAGAAGAACAAAGGGTCATGATTGAATCCACACTACACAAGGTTTAAATAATTACAATACATTAGATTTGAGAGATTGACAAATAGACTAAGGGTTAATGACCCTTTTTCTACAACCTGTTCCCTATATTTTTTAATTCAGGGTGCTAAGAGATAAAAAAATATAGGACAATCAAAAATTATAGATACTCACTAAAACCCTTAAAAATAATGAAATAGACACGAATGACAATTAATGCAGGTTGCACTTTTTTAAGTGACCAGATTGACCAGTTACCTTTAAACTGCTTATTTGATAAAGGTAAAGTTGGTTGTGGTGGAACCACCATTGCACTGACAAACAACACAAATTATGTAATAGCTGTTCCCTTTGTCAGTTTAGTTGAGAATAAGACTAAGCAGCATACAAACGTTCTAGGAGTATCCGGAACTACTACAGATAAACAGATTAAGAATTACCTATCAGATTCAACAATTCCTGTTAAGAAGATAATTGTTACCTATGACTCACTGAATAAGTTGATGGGTAAGATTAACCCTTCAGATTACAATATTCTTGTTGATGAATTACACCTGCTATTTACTCAGTATTCCTTTAGGAAGGGAGCAATAAGGGGTGTGTTGGAGCATTATAAAAAGTTTGCCAATTATACCTTTATGACAGCAACCATACTTGAAGAAGACTTTGTGTTAGAAGAATTAAAGGATATTCCAATAGTGGTTGCAGATTGGAAAGATGTTGCTGAAGTAAAGGTGAATTCAGTTAAGTGTAACAGTGATGTTACTTCAACAGTGGTTGCATTAATCAACAGATTCCTTACTGGTGAAATAGAAGGTAATGCTTACATCTTTGTTAATTCAATTGAGTTTATTCAATCACTAATTAAGACATGTAACCTTACACAAGATAACACAAGGGTAATTTATAGCAACTACAATAAAGCTAATATTCCTATAAAAAGAGGGTTAACCACTGATAAACCAAAAAAGATAAACCTGTTGACTTCAACGGTTTTTGAAGGTTGTGACATATATGATTCTGATGGTAAGATTTACATAGTTAGTGACAATAAGAAAGCTCATACCCTAATTGATATTGCAACTTCATTTCAACAGATTGCCGGTAGGATTAGGAATTCAAAGTATGCAGGATTGATACATCATATATACCATACTACTAAGTATGATGTGAATGTTAGTTATGATGAATACAAGGAAACATGCATGAGTAACATCACTGAAGCTAAAGAGCTTGTTAGTGAAATAAACCTGACTAGTTCAAGAATTAAGAATGCTTTAGATATTGACAAACTAAATGATAGTTACGTGAATATTGATAATGATAGTTATTTCTTTGATGCTAATTTGGTAAAGATTGACCTGTATAATTTCAAGGTGACTAAACAGCTTTACCGGTTAAGATATACCTTGAATAACGAATATGAGAAATACAATATTAAAGTGCAGAATCTGATTAGTAATAGACTTGAAGAAGTGCTTAAAGAAGAAGATGAAACCAACTTTAAAGATGTGGTATTAAAGCTTAAAGAGATTGATAGCAGTGTGTTTAAATCTGATGAACAGGAATCTTATAAGACCTGGAGTTACAAGAAGTATCCTTTCCTAAAAGAAGCTATTGAAGTTCTTGGATTTGATGGAATTGAGAAACAAGGATATATACAGACCAACATTAAAAGGTTGCTAATAGCTAAGAGTGACAGAACAGTTACCAATAAGATTCTAAAACAACTCATGACCTACAATCTTTCTTCAGGAACCTTTATTGCAGCAAGTAGATTGAAGGATATATTTTCAAAAGTGTATGGTGACTTAGGTATTAAGAAAACAGCTAAAGGAAGTGATATTCAACAATACTTTGAAGTTAAACAAACAGTCAAAACTATAGAGGGTAAAAATATTGCAGGGTATACAATAATTAGACAAAAAGTTTTACTGAAAGCTTAATAATGTCAAATATTTTGATTATATTTGATAGAGTTAGATAAAATAACATCTTAGATACATTACCCTTCAGGGTTCCTAAAATAAGAAACAATGAAAGACACAACATTTAAACAGGATTTACAAATAGGCAAAGAAGCAGAAGTTGAGTTTATTTAGCGCATGGAATAGACAAATAGAGGTTATACAGATTTTTAGTTGAATGAATCAGATGACCTTTAGCAGTTAAGAAAGTATGATGTTTCCTTTAAGAATGCACAAGGAAAGGAATTGAAGTAGGAAGTTAAGTGTGATGTTAGAAGTAGTGAAACCGGTAATTTTTAGATTGAGGTAATGTATAAAGGGAATATATCAGGTATCTTAACTACAGAAGCAGAATTGTTTGTGATAAAGTCATAGGATTCCTTCTACATATTCAGAACAGCAACACTAAGACAACTTCTTCAGATAAATAGATGGAAACAGATAACAATTAACAACGGAACTTAGGATGTGATATTAGTTCCAATGTCTTAGGTAATTAATCATGCAGCCTTAATATTATGAACTACTGGACAGCAAAAGAAGACCAACTGATAAGACAATACTATCATTAGAAGTCAGAAGAAGAAAGACAGCAATAGATTATCCATCTTTTACCTGCTATTTCAGTGATGGTAAGGAAAGCACTTAGGAGCTTCAAGAATGATTTGATTGTTACACCGGATAATGAACAAGATGTAACAATTCACTTAATCACAAAATCATTAGCCGGATTAAAAGAAGATAAGCTGCAGGGTTAGTTATAGTTCCTTTACCGTTCTGCTACAAATTTCATCATTAGCACTTATTTCTCAGGTAAGAAGAATAAACCGATTGAACAGGATTATGAAAGTCAGTATGTTGGTCAATATCCTGTTAAGATTGAAGAAGAAACATTTGACCCTGAACAGGATTAGATAGATAATGAGAATAAGCAGGATATTAGATAGAGGGTAATTAAAGAACTTGACTTCAGGATAAATTAGCAAAGGGTGTTGAACACAACTAATGTATAGTTCCTACTTCTGTTCAAGTCTTATCTGATTGAAAATGATTTTGAACCTTCAGGATTCCGGGAGTTTGCTTGTGATAAGATGGATATGAATATTTATAAATTCCGTTCTATTGCTTCAAGGTTAGGAATTAAAACTGAGTGGTTAAAGTGATGCACAACCATTGACTATAGATACTTGTTATATAGAAGTTCCAATTGTAACCAATATGATTTACTAAAGCCAAAGATTACCCGCCCGGATTATATCCACTGACTTTATTTCACACTTGACCTTATTTTTATTCTTACCTTGATTTTAAAATAGACGCAAGTTTCCATAGGGATATGGATGCTTGACTTTATTTGAAACAATAAAAACTTAAGCAATGAATGAAATTGCAAATAAAGAAGCTTGGCTTAATTCAAAATGGATAAACATCTTTCAGAGTTACTTAAGTCATAAGAGTAAGACCGGATATATGCTAGTTATAGTAAATGAAGATTATAAATCCTTCAATACCCGGTTCATTGAAAATGATTCTTTTGACAAAGGAGAATTTGACATAGTGGTTAAGAATAAGCTTAGAAAAAGAGGTGTTAAAGAGAAATTTAAACCACAATATATGTATGTCAAGATACTTTGGGGTGTAGACACCACTTACACATCTTTTAAAAGAAATATTGGAAAGGGTAATAACATTGTTGAACTTTCTGATATAAGTATTGGTGAAAAGACAAGAGATAAGCTTTTCAAAATTGCTGATTAATGGATTACAATAAAAAAGGGAACTCAAAAGGTTCCCTTTTTTTTTGATTGTAATAATATATTCATAAATTTGATGGTATAAAACCTAACCATTATGTGGTCACGAATTCAATATTAATTCCACGCATTAGTTTTCTCATAAATTTTTCATTATGTTCAAGTTTCTAACAGGTCTGTTTAAGACTGAAGAAAAGATTCCAGTAGGTGAAATTTACGGTAAGCAATCTTTTGTTAAGGAAGGAAGTGCAAAAGACTTCTATTACAGTTTTGAACATCATTTCTCAAAAAAGCAACTTGATGAAATCAACGGTGCATATTTCAGAAAATACCCAAACGGAAAATATAATGACCTAATATGGTCACTCTTTAATCAGTTAACACTTGATTATGCTGAAGTTAAGGACTGGGTCAAATTACAGCAAATATATTTTGATATGGCAATATTCCTTCAAATGCAAAATATGGACAGTTTCAAGTTTATCCAATTGAGCAATATATACAGTCTTAAGGATGCTATGACAGCTTCAATTCCATTGAAAGCAAGAATTTCTACTTGTGATGACGCTTGTAGTGTTTGTAAAGAACAAGACAATGTACTTCTTACACTGTCAGAGGCACTTAAAAAATTGCCAATACCACACAAGAATTGTCAACATAAAGTTGGTGGTGATTCTCATAGTGTATGTAGATGTTACTATAGAATAGTAACTGAAGACAACTGGTAGTATTAATTCATATAAAGATTTAGGATACGAAATGAAAACCACATTCTTAGTTTTTTTACTCTTAGTAGCAGGTATTGTTATTGCTGATACGCTTCAAGAAACATCTAATGTACCATCTTTATATAATGTTCCTGTTCCTGTTCCTGTTCATGATACCATTTATCAGAAGGTTTATCTTGAAAATGCCCATACTATTGATTTTTGGAATAGTAATTTTTGGACTTCATTTTTCCCTTTTTTAATTGCAGCTCTTAGTATATACACTGTAGTATACCAACATAAGAAAATAATACCATCTGAAGCCGATAAATTAATGTTGAATGAACGATTCAAGACACATGTTGAATTAATGGACTTGCTTAAAAACATCATGGTTACGAGAATTAGTAGAACTGGAAAATATCGAATATATAGTTTATTTCAAAGTATTGAACACCTAAAGACTGCTAATGAAAATTTAATCGAATTTAGAGCTAAACATGCAGTCACTTTAACGCTTCGTGTTAAAGAACAAATGCACTTATTAACCGGTATTATAGGAAGTGTATTAGATTATGCCAAAACAGATATTGAGGTAAGAAAAATCGGGATGAAGTTTCATAATGATGTTGAATCCATTTTTGTTGAAGTTGGTAATTCTTTAGCTTATTTCTTTGAAACTGAAATAAGAAAGCAATATGTTTTCCCTAACCTATCAACTTCTAAGAAAAATGTAATTAATGAAAAATTAAATAATTTGACAATCATCAAGGAAACTGTTGGTAAAATTGAAAGATTTGATACTAATCATGAATTAGAATAGTGACGTTTTGATGAAAGAAGGGATAAGGGGTATTGAAATTCCTGTAATTCATATATATGCAAAAATGTATTAATTAAATGTGATAAACAATCAATGAAAACTACAATCTTAGTTCTGATACTCTTATTAGCAGGTATTGTAATTGCTGATAATACAGATATAGCAATAAAGGAACCAACTTCAGTAGTTGGTCAACCGGATTATAAACTGCTTTATGAGAATCAGAAGGAATATAATGGCAATGTTATAAGTACAATAAATATTGCTTTAGGTATTTTTACATTTGCTTGTGCTTTAGTACTTGGGTTTAATTATTATTTTAATCTGCAGAAATACAATCAGCTAAAAGACAAATTCTTAAAACTACAAGAGGAAAATAACAAGCAGTTCACGAATTCTTTTGTAGCAGAAATAGAAGAAAGGTTCGAAAAGCTACAAAAGAATATTAATGGAACCGTTCAAAGTAGTTTGGGGAGTAATGACCTTAGACTTCAAGAACTTGAAAGAAGACTTAATCACCACGAAAGAAAGATTGTAGATACCAGTGAAAGACTTGGAGTATTGGACAATGTGGTTGATAGTCACTTAAGACATCCTCCACCAAGACCTACAAGAAATAGATTGTAGTATTTTAATTCTTAATGTATTTATATGGAAACAATTAAGGTTATTGTTGATAATCAGAATGAAGGAATATCCACATGGCTGGTCATTATAGTAACTGCATTATTGACTGCTGGACTTTCAGCACTGTTCAATTATCTATCAACTAGAAAGATTAATAAACAGCAAAGAGATAGTGAAATTACAAAGGTGTTACTTGAAAGAAGAATGAAAGCTCATCAAGAGCTGATTGAACACATTACTAATTATGCAGGTATTAGAGATAATAACGTAAATAGTAATAAAGAACTAGGCACTAACTATGATTACCTAAGTAATTTTATTAAACAGAATAGTTCATATCTCACAAGAGATGTTCTTCTTTATTCATATTTAATCATTAGAAGTTATAATGCTATCATTACAATTTCGGATTTATCCAAAATACCACCATTCTTTGTTATAAATGCTTTTGCATCTGAATTAATTGAAATTAATCTTGAAGCTGAAAGTAAAGTTCAAGACTTTTTTGAAAATCAGATTAATAATCCATACACATACACAAGAAACCTTAATCTTGTTGGAATGATAGAAGACAAGTATTCTTTAATCTTAGAACTTAAAGCTGTTTTAAACGGTGAAGAAGCAGTAGAATCTATAAAGTATTATGAAATGTGGATTGATGCTTTAAAACAAGGGGATAGGGGTGCTGAAAAGTCTATACCTGCTTGATATCCACCACCACAGAGTCCGTTTAAAAAATATTTGATTCTCTAGGGGGTATGCTTCCTGTATTTAACTTTAAAAGGAAAGCCATGAAAGAAATTCAAATACTACAAGCAAAGAAAACCCTAATTGAATTACAAGCGGATTAGACTACAGTAGAACTGATTCTGAACAACATAAGACTATATAACAACCTTATTAAGGAATATAAAGCAGGTAATTTTAAAAACTTATACCTGACTTATCAAGTAAATGTACAGATTACAAAGCAGTTAAATGAAGTCAAAAAACTTCAAAAAAATACAGAAAACACATCTGAAACTGATTCATTTACACAGCTATTAAATCAGTTATCCGGTCAAAAAGAAACAAGGTGATGAATCTTCAAACTGCAACCAATTATTAGAACAACATCATTACCGGTGTAATACCCGGTTCTTTCTATGTCATTCAATAGTGTGAAAGGTTCCTTAAGGATTTAAGGAACCCGGATTACTATTATGATAATGATTAGGTTGATAAAGTGGTTGCTTTTATCAATGCACTTCCTTTAACAGAACAGTAGACACCAACACCTTTTAAGTTAGAAGCATGGCAAATGTTCATAGTAGCTAATGTATATGGTATCAAAAGGAAAGATAACAACAGAAGGAAGTACAGGAATGTATATTTAGAACTGTAGAGAAAGAACGGTAAGAGCCAATTAGTAACAGCTTTATAGATGTTCCATTTACTTACTGATATTGATTAGCAGGTTATCATTTCAGCTAATAGTAGAGAACAAGCAAAGAATGTAGACTTCAAGAAAGTCAAACAGTATGCACACAATTTAGACAGGAAAGAAAAACATCTGATTCCTTACTATTCAAGTCTTAAGTTCAGGAATAACGAATTGATAGTTACAGCAAGTGACAGTAAAAGATTGGATGGTTTAAACTAGTCATTTTGTTTGATTGATGAATTACATGAATAGCCGGATAACAGCATGTATAATGTTCTAAAATCTTCACAGGGTTCAAGACAGGAACCCTTATTGATGGCTGTTACAACTGCAGGTTTTAACACTGGTTCCTTCTGCTATGAGTTAAGAACATACTGTACTGAAGTACTGTCAGGGTTAAAGTTAGATGAATCACAGTTTGCTATCATTTACACATTGGATTCTGAAGACAATTTTGAAGACCCTGCAACTTGGATAAAATAGAATCCAAACTTAGGTATAAGTGTTTTCCCGGAGTTTATAGAAGCTGAAGTACAGAAAGCAATCAACAGTAGTTCTGAAAGAACTGGTGTACTGGTTAAGCATATGAATCAATGGTTGAAATCCAACAGTGAAGAAGTTTGGATTGAAGATAAATTTATTGACAGGTCAATGATTGATATTGAATTAAGTGGTGAACTGATTGAAGATGTTGAAGTGATAGTAGGTGTTGACTTAGCTTCTGTTTCTGATATCACATAGGTAACTTACCTGTTCTTGATTGGTGGTCAACCTACTTTCATTAATAGATACTATTTACCTGAAGATTCATTGAATACTAACATTAACCGGAAACGGTTTAAAGAATGGTAGGATTTAGGTTATATAACTTTAACTAGTGGTAATGTCATTGACTATAGTAGAATTCTGCATGATATAATGAAGGTCAATGACAGGAACCCGGTGAAAGCTTTATACTATGACAAATGGAATAGTACACAGTTTTAGATTGAAGCAACTGAAGCAGGATTGAATCTTCAACCTTTTAGTCAGATGCCAGGGAATCTAAATAAACCACTTAAAGAGTTTGAAAGGTTGATTAAATCTGATAGTATCAATATTCAGAAGAACCCTGTTACAAAGTGGATGATTCAAAATGTGATTATTAATATCAACAAGTTTGGTAATTATTCTTTAGATAAAGCAAATAGGTCAAATAAGATAGATGGTGTTGCAGCAATGATTAATGCTTATGGTGGGTTGCTTACAAGTCCTATCTATTCATTTGAAATCTATTGATACAGATTCAAGTATTTACAGTTAAACAATAACTATGAATTTATTTAATTTTTTTAGTAGGAAACAAGTTGAACAAAGAAGCTTAGAAGAATACAATCCGGTGTATGGTTCAATCAATTTAGGAGCTTCTTCATACACACAAAGTAAAGCTTTAAAGCTTTCAACAGTTTACCGGTGTGTTAACCTGCTTAGTGATTCAGTGTAGTCATTACCAATGTTACCTTATAGGTATGAAGATAACTGGAAGTATGTAGACTATGATAATACCATATACACTTTAATGAACATACAACCTAACCCATTTATGTCAGCTTTCACCTTTAAGAAGTTGATTGTTCAGAATATGCTTTTAAAGGGTGCTGCTTATGTTCTTATTGAAAGATAGGTAACAGGTCAACCATTATCATTAGTGCTTCTGAATAGTGATTCAATTCAGGTTAAGATTGAAGACAATGATGTGAAGTATGTAGATACTGTCAGTAAGAAAGAGTATGATAAATCACAAATTCTTGCTTTCCTGAACTACACCAATAATGGTGTTACTGGAATAAGTACCCTTGCTTTTGCAGCTAATACACTTGGTATTGCTTATTCAAGTGAAGAACATTAGAGTAATTTCTATAAGTCCGGTGGTTCAATGTCAGGAATTCTAAGACCTGTTGCAGGGCAAAGTATGAATAAAACACAGGCAGCCAATGCAAAACAGCAATTAATAAACCAGTTGAATACTGATTTTGGTGGTGCAAGTAATTCTATTGTAGTTATTTCTGAAGGTCTAGAATATCAAACAATATCAGTTAATCCTAAAGATTCACAACTTTTAGAATCTAGACAATTTGGTGTTCTTGAAATCTGTAGATTTTTCAATGTTCCACCTTCATTAGCTTTCAGTGAAACCGGAAAGTTTAGTACTGCAGAACAGCAATCACTTGACTTCTTGAATAATTCACTGGTTCCATTACTTGAAAAATTGGAATCTGAAGCATTCAGAAAACTATTCCTTCCTTCTGATTGGAGTACTTCAGAACTAAAATTTGATACAGAAAACATTATGAGATTAGATGCTACTACAAAAGCAGACTATTATACTAAAATGTATCAGATTGGAGCTTTAACCACAAATGAAGTCAGGGAGAAAATTAATGCAGGTAGTCCGGTTAAAGGTGGTAATAGAGCTTTCAACCAAACTAATTTACAACCTTTAGATAATCTTATTTCAGAGAACAAAGAAGTTCCTAAAGATGCACCAGTAGACAATCAATTAAAACAAGGTGAATGATGGAAAATATAGAGAAACGATATATAACAGAGATTAGAGCAAATGAAGAAGACAGAACTATTACAGGAACTGCTATAGTATTCAACAAGGAATCTGAGTTGATTAATGGACAATTTAGAGAAATAATTAAGTCTTCTTAGGTTGACCCTGAGTTAATCAATAAGAGCAACATTGTAATGCTGTGGAATCATAATAGCAATGATATTCCATTAGCTAGGTCAAATAGAGGTAATGGAACCCTGAAGGTATTTATTACACCTACAGGTGTTGATTTTTCCTTTAAAGCTAAGAGAACATAGAAAGGTGATGAAATCCTTTAGGCAGTTAAGAACGGTGATGTTGATTCCTGTTCATTTGCCTTCACAGTTCCTAAAGGTGGTGACAAATTTGAAAGACGTTCTGATGGAACCTACATTAGAACAGTTGAAAGATTTGAAGAACTTTTTGACTTCAGCTTGGTGAATACACCTGCTTATTCACAAACTTCCTGCAGGTCTTTTGATGAATTCAAGGAAACTGAAGAAGTACAACCTGAAGTATTGGAACCAGTCATTGAAGTAGTGGAACCAGTAGTTGAACAGGAACCAGTAGAACCGATAGTTGAAGAAAGAACTGAACCAGTTAATGAGATAGAAGAATATTACAGAAGTTTAGATGCAATCCTGAATAAGTTCAAGGGTATCTAAACTGATTACAGTATTTAATAGAAAGGCAATTATAGTAATGGACTTAGTACAACTTATTGAATTAAGGAATCAGAAATTGAAGCAATTAGAGTCAATTGTGAATGAAGGTAGGATTGAGCAAAGAAAACTTTCAACTGTAGAAAATGAACGCTTCAACGAAATAACAAAAGATATTGAAGACTTAGATACTCAAATTAACCTTAAACAAAAAGGTGAAAAAAGAAAAACAACAATTAAAAATAATATGGAAAATTTTAGTCTTTTAAAAGCTATCGAAGCAAGGACAAACGGATTAAATTATGATGACTTAACAGTTGAAGTAATCAGAGCCGGTAAAGAATCTATGAGAAATGCAGGTATTTCTTCAACTGGTGATATCGTATTACCATTTTCAACACGTGCTTTAATAGCTGCTCAAACTGCTACACAAGGACAGGAAATTGTATCTGAAGATAAAGGTGGAATCCTTGACCCTATCAGAGAATCTTTAGTACTTGTTAAAGCCGGTGCAACTTTCCTAACTGGTCTTAAAGGTGATGTATCATTACCTGCTTACAGTGGAACTAATGCACTTTGGAAAGGTGAAGGTGTATAGGCTGCTGATGGTGCAGGAACTTTCAGTGAAGTTACACTATCACCAAAAAGGATTACAGCTTACATTGATGTAAGTAAGCAGTTCTTATCACAGGATTCAATAGCTGCTGAAGCTATGTTGATGCGTGACATTGTTAATGCTGTATCTGCTAAGTTGGAATCTACTTTATTTGGTAAGGCTGCTGCTGTTCCCGGTGTTTCACCTGCAGGATTCTTTGCAGTTGCACCTGTTAACAGTGGTGTAGCAACTTTTGCTAACATGGTAAAAATGGAAACAGATGTTGAATCTGCTAATGTAAATGGTTACACTTACATTATGAATTCAGGTGCTAAAGGTATCCTGAAAACCACACCTAAAGTTGCCGGTCAACCTATCTTTATTCTTGATGGTTCTGAAATGAACGGATATCCTGTTCTTGTTTCTAACCACGTAGCAAAAGAACTTCAAGTAGGTGCTGATGAATTTGGTGTATTGTTTGGTGACTTTTCACAGTTCATCATAGGACAGTGGGGTGGTATTGACATTACAGTTGATGCACTTTCACAGGCAGTTAATGGTAATGTAAGAATAGTAGTTAGTGCTTATTTTGATGCTGCTAAACGCAATGCTTCAGCTTTTGCAACTGCTTCTATCAAGTAATTCTGAATCAAATAAATCTAATTAGGAACCTATCAACTGTGTGGTTGATAGGTTTTCTTTTTGGTATTTATAGTAAACACTTTAATAATGATAACACTTGAAGAAATAAAAAGACATTTGAACATAGAGCCTGAATTCATAGTAGATGACACTTACTTGACCAGTTTAATTGAAGTTTCTGAAGCTTCAGTGATTAATTATTGTGATGGAACTTTAACTGTTGATACCTTACCAATAGAGGCAAAACATTAGGCAATGTTACTTGTATAGCACCTTTATGTGAATAGAACTATGGTATCCTTTGCAAATGGTGTAGAGATTCCTTATTCCTTTAAATTCTTGTTAGCACCTTATAAAAATCATTTTGCTGTATGAATATAGGTAGTTTAAGAAATCAAATTCAGGTTCAGGAACCGGTAATTACTAAAGATTAGTATGGAGCTTCAGAAGAAAGCTTTGAAACATCTATGACTATTAGAGCATAGGTAAAGTATGTATCCGGGAACATGTCAGACAATAAAGAGATATTTCATACACAGGTGGTTCAATTCACCACCTACTTTAGAGATATTAAACCGGTTTACCGGATTAGGTTTAAGGAACAGAATTACCGTATCCTGTTTGTTGAAGAAATAGGATAGAAGGAAGGGTTGCTTATTACCAGTGAACTAATAAATGAATAATTATGGCAGAACTTGAAGTTGATATTATACCTTTCAATGGTGATGAATTAATTAGACTTTTAAATGGACTTCAAGAAGAAATCCGGAAGGAAGTTATTAGTGATGCTTTTGTAGAAGGTGCTATAGTCATAAACCAACAAGCTAAATAGAATCTGTTTGCTTCAAGAAAGCTAAAATCTAAGTCAGGATATTCTTACTATAATAGCCTATTTTCAGTTGAAGAATTAAAGAGGAACATTGGTGTAAAGTATGGTGTGAAGCACCGGGAAGGTTATAAATTAAGGTGGGTTGAATGGGGAACTAAAGAAAGAAAAACATCAACAGATTAGAGTAGGGGAAACATAACTGCTACTAACTTCTTTTATAATGCTGTAGCACAAAAGCAAGGTTTAGCAAAACAGACAATATCCAATTCTATCCTTAAAGCACTTGAAGCAAGAGCCAATGCCAAAAATTAATTTACCTAAGAGAATTAGAGAACCTAGAAAGCACACAAGCAAGAAGGATAATGAAATTCACAGGTTAGTGTATAATACTTCTGATTGGCGCAAATTAAGGTTAAGGAAACTATTGAAGAATCCATTGTGTGAAAGGTGCTATTAGAAAGGGTTGATAGTATCCGGTATTGAGATTCACCATATCACACCAATTAGTGAAGGTAAGACACCTTTAGAGAAATTAAGATTAGGGTTCAAGTTTGATAATTTAATTACCCTATGTAGAGAATGCCATAAACAGGAACACAGTATTTAATAGAAAGGAAAACAATGATTACTACAGGTAAGAAAATATATGAGTTATTGAAAGCAAATTAGGAACTGACTTAGTTAGTTGGTTCAAGAATATATCCTTTAATCATTCCTGAAGGTACAGTTTTCCCTTGTGTGATTTATGAAAGGTTGTTCAGTAACAATTATTCAAAGGATTATCTGACTGGTTCAACTACAATAGTCAACATTACTATAATTGCGCTAAAATATTCAGACAGTTTGGCAATAGCTGAAGCAGTAGCAGAAACATTAACAAGCTACAAAGATTCAGCTATCAAGAACGTTACGTTAACAGATGGTTAGGAATCTTATGAAAGTGGAACATATATTCAGATGCTTACTTTCAAGGTTCAAGCATGATTAGATACTTTTTAAATTGACTTAAAACATTTTATAAAATGGCTTTAGAAACAAATAAAATAGGTTTTGGCGGTGACTTAATGTTGTTCGTAGGAACCGGAGTAAGTAAGCTTCCAATTGCATTTTCAACGAATGCAAAACTTGATATTACACTTTCAACAAGGGATATTAGTTCAAAGGATTCCGGATACTGGACTGATAAGGCAGCAGGAAAACTTGATTGGAACATGTCAAGTGAACAGCTTTACACTGAAGTGTTGACTTCAACTACAGGACTTAACACCTTTGATGAACTTTATGCTTTAATGATAGCAAGGACACCTGTTAATGTTGTATTTGCATAGAAAACCGGTACTTCACCGGATTGGACAGTTGACGCTGCTAAAAAGAACTATACAGGTACTGCAATTATTACAAGTTTATCACTTAATGCACCTAATGAAGATAATGCTTCATACTCAATAACACTTGAAGGTAGTGGAGCTTTAGTAATGGCTTAATGACTTGGTTGATGTTGTGTTAAAGGTGAATCTTAATAGGTTCACCTTTTTTGTTTTGTGTTGTGTGCTTTATAAGTATTTATAAGAAAACACAATATGGACACAATCAAAATTAAAATCAGTGGAATTGAATACAATGTTAAGCAGTCTATTAGGTCATTAATGTACTTTGAAGAAATGACAGGAAAGTCAATCAATACAATGGACAATAGCTTTAGTGATATTATGAAGCTGTTCTTCTGTATTCTTAGAGCAGGTAATAAGGACTTTATATTCACCTTTGACTAGTTTGTTGATGAACTTGACAATTCACCTGAATCATTGGATTCTTTCAATGATTACTTAGCTTCACTTATGCCAAAAGAAGACAATAAAAAAAAAGCAAAGAAGGTATAAGCATAAAGGAGCTTTACGGTTTAGTTGTTTTAGGGTGTGGAATTGAACCGGATTACTTCTTGGATAAGATGACTAACTACGAAATAGAAGCAGTGCTAAGCCAATACAACAAGCAGTATCAAGAAAGATGGGAACAAGTCAGATGGTTAGGTTTTATTAATGCTTAGGTTTATGGTGCTAAGGTTAAGAAACCACAAGATTTAATAAGGTTTAGTTGGGAACATGAAGAAGCTTTAATTGATAAACCTACACCTGAACAACTGGAACAGTTTAGAAATTCATAGATGCAAACTTTGAAGAATGCTGAAGAAGGTAAAGCAACAATAGTAAAAATATAATGTAGAAATTCAATCTAATAACAACACTTACCCTTAATGCTGCAGGTTATACAAAGGGTTTAAATGAAGCTAAAGCATCAACCAGTAAGAACATGGGTGAAATGAGAAAGGAGCTTCAGCAGCTTAGAAATATTTCTTTTGATGGTAAGACAGAAGAAGAAATAGAGAATATCACTAGACAAATAGGTGAACTAAGCGATGAAATGGCAGACTTAAGAGCTGTTCAAAAAGGTTTAGGTGGTTCTATTGGCGAAGCTTTTACTGGTGCTTTAATGGGTCTTACTTAGGTTGCTGAAGGTGCAGTTGGTGTTGCCAATATATTTGGAGTATCTAAAGAGAAATCAGAACAATTGCAAAAAGCAATGATAAACCTAATTGGAATTAGTCAGGCTTTATCTGCAATTGATGAACTGGTTTAGGAAAAGAGATTGTTGGTAGTTTATACTAAAATCAAAGATACTGCAGTAACTGTTTCAAATACGGTAGCAACAAAAGCTGCTACTATTGCTCAATGGTAGTTGAATTCATAGATGAATGCTTCAATTATTGGTGTAGTTGCAATTGCTGTTGGTGCTTTAGCTACTGGATTAGGATTCTTAATAAAGAATCAATTAGCCAGTGCAGAAGCAGCTAAAAAAGAAACAGAAGCATTAAAACAGCAGAATGATTTAAGGATTCTGAACCGGGACACTTTACAGGAAGTACAATCTAAAGCTTTTGAATCTTATAATAAGCAAATAACGCAGGTTCAGAAACTAGTACAGACAATCACTGGTGAAACCACATCTTTAAAGGATAAACAGACAGCACTTAGACAACTGATTAGCCTTGACCCGGATTACTTGAAAGGGTTAGACTTATCTAACATCAAAACGGATTTAGGTAGAAAATTAATAGGTGAATATGTTGAAGCACTGAAAAAGAAATCACTTGCTGAAGCATAGGCAGCACAAATGTCAGAACTTCAATTGAAGTAGTTTCAGAAGGAACAAGAAATTAGAAATGCTGAAGTTGGAAAATCAGTAAGACAGGCACAACTAACCAATTTACAGAACCGTTATCTAACTGCCAATGCTGAAAAACAAATTTATCTTTCTCATAAAATTGAAGAAAAGAACAAGCAACTTGAAGAAGAAGAAAACAGGTTAAACAAACTGAATGCTGAACATCAAGATATCAGTAAACAGGTTCAGTTCTTTAGTGATAAGGTTGATGAAAATTCAGTTAGTGTTGAGTTTAACACTGACTTATTGAATAAAGACAATGATAGTAAAGGTGAAGCAATAAGTTTATATGGTGATTTGACTAAACAAATTAGTGAAATTAATTCTAAAATTAAAGAATACATTCTACTTGGTAAAGACATTAAACCCTTAACACTTGAACTTCAAAGGATTCAAGGTAAGAAGGATAATGTGGATTAGATAGTAGAGCAGCAAACAACTGAATACATATCAAGTCAAGTTACTTTACCCGGTAATATTGATGACACCTTTGATAAAATTAATAAAGACATCTTAGACTGGGAGCCGGAACCAATTGAGCTGAAACTAAAACCGATTCCAACAGATGAATTACTTTCCCTTAGTGATATTGCAGGAATAGCAACAAATTCTATCAATATGCTTGGTGAAGCTTTCATTACCATGTAGGAAGGTGGTGAAGTAAGCTTTCAGCAGTTGATAGGTTCCATGTTGTCAGGTTTAAGACAGGTTATCTTTGGACTTTTAGCACAAGCTATTGCAGGAATGATTGCAGGTGAATCAACAAAAGGTTTACCCGGTTTAATTACTGCAGCAGTTGGTGTAACTGCTATCAGTTAGTTATTTGCTTCATTACCTAAGTTTGCTTCAGGTGGTATTGTTTCAGGTCAATCTTATTCAGGTGATAATCTAATAGCAAGAGTTAATAGTGGTGAAATGATACTCAATTAGTCACAACAAGCAAAACTGTTTGAAATTGCTAATAATGGTGGTGTAGGTGGTGAAGTCAGATTTGAGATAGAAGGTAGTAAGTTGATAGGGGTGTTGAACAACTACAATAAGAGAATGAAAGGAATTAGGTGATGTATCAAGTCAAGTACTATTACACATTCAAGGATATCAATAATAAATAGTTCAGGGTTGAAATCTTAGAAGATACAACCGGCACTTTAACACCTGAAGAAGTTAGAGGTGGTAACAATCCATTTACTATTGAATATCCTGAAGTAAATAGTCTGTTTCAACCAGTTAGGGGTTCAGGTTGTTCCTTTAACCTGCTATCCAATACTTCAATGAAGTTTATTAATCTGTCAACTGCTGATATGTTTCAGTATCAAGTTAAGCTAATTGAGATTGTTCAAATAACACCTATCTACACACAAGAACTAGTAAGATGGTTAGGTTATCTTAACAGTGAAATGTATGAAGAACCTTTTAATGAATATGATAATTACTTGGTCAACTTCACTGGTAATGATGGATTAGCACTTTTAGACAGGTTAAATTATGTTACTTCAGATGGTAGTAGAATTGACACCATTGGTTCCAACTGGACAACCATGTTCAATGTGTTCTATAAAATTGGATTGCCTTATACTAAATTGTATGTGGGATTGTCAACCACTATTCCAAACACTACAATAGGACTTGAAGAAACTATCTTTCACCACATCTACACTAACCCGGATAACTGGTATAATGAAGATGGTGAAGCTGAATCAGTAAGGACAGTTCTAGAATCAATCCTGCAACCTTTAGGAGCTTTCATATTTACCTATGATGGTAGTGTGTACATTACTGACAATAATTATCTAATGAGTGGTTCCGATTCAATGAGAAATTTTAAAGTTTTTGATATGCAAGAATAGTTCAATTACTTGTATACTGATTCAAGGAATGTTCTGATAGGTGATTAGTCAGTTATTGGATTTGGTAATAATAGACAAACATTCTCTATTATACCCGGATTCAATAAGCAGGTGATTAAGTACAACAATTACCGGTTAAAGAATGTGATAGATTATTCTTCTGAAGAAGATTCATTCACTGAACAGGAATTACCGGTAGACTACAGTAATCCTAACTATGGATATCTTCAGACTACTTTTTGGAATTCTGAATATTGGAATGAATATAATGGTTCAAACTTTATCAGTATGTTTGGAATAGGAGCTAAGAACTAGAATGTTAATGTTAATGGTTTACGCTTTCAACCTAAGAATGATGGATTCTTTATTAGTTCTGAACATCTATCATTTATCAATAAACCGGATTTGCCTTATGTTATCGGAAATTCTAACTATAAGTTGAAGTTGGAAATGAAATTGCACCCTCATACTTGGGAAAACTTAGGATTAGTTCCAACAGATTTAGCAAGTGATTAGGCAATAGAAAAGATTAGGCTGCATATGGAAGTGATTATTGACAATGAAATTGGTTCAAAAAAGAAGCACCTGAACCAGTATACTAATGGTGACATGTTTGAAGCTGTTGGAACTTGGGTTGATGGAAGTGACCTAAGAGATAGTATGTATATCTTCAGTGTGCCAAAACAACAGGTAACCACACATTCACCTAATGGTTGGATTACTTATGATGACTGTGAAGCATTGAATGATAAAGATGTTGAATTGAAAATATGGAATAAAGCAGAACCTGTTGAAGATGAATATGGAAACTTTACAGCTGAAGCTTTAGAATCTGATTTTATAATTACTTTACCTGACAATGTTTCAGGAAGGGTTCTTATTAAGTTATATGACTACCAAATTGAATTTAAAGATGGTACTTTGGGAACTTCAACCGGATTCTACTGGAACATGTTATTGAAGGAATTCAAATTAACAATACTTGACCAATACAATAGAGAGGTTAAGAAAGTTGATATTGAAATTGTTGGAGATTCCACAAATTAGCCGTTAAATAGTCAGTTTAAGAATGAAGGTGAAGAAATAACCCTTTACTGTGGTACTAATGCTTAGAAGTTCCCTTGTGAAAATGGTAATATGCTAAAGCTTAATAACGGATATTATGAACCACATATGGCATTTAGTAGGTAGGGAATAACACACACTATTGAAAATCTTCTTTTAAGGTCAATAGTCAGTACTTATAATCAACAGTTCATTCAATTGAGTTTAACAACAAATAAGCTTGATTCATTAATTGGATACTTAACTTATAGTAATCATTTACCCGGTAAAAGATTTACAATAATTGGTATAACAAGAAACATAGCAGAAGCAGTAGATGAATTAATAATTCAAGAAACGTCTGAAGATAATACCAACATAAACACCTTGTAACAATGGCAGTAAACATTAACACTAGACTGGTTCCTTACATACCACGAAACAAAAGAATTTATTCTGATGGAACAGTTATTTCAGTTGAAGCAAGTTAGTCTAATAGTTCTTCAAATAATGACAAAAACTACTTCTATACTCAGGGTGTACCTTCAACAGATTGGACAATAGTTCACAATCTTGGTAAATATCCTTCTGTAACAGTAGTTGATACAGCAGGAACAGAAGTAGAAGGTGAAGTTAGACACATTGATGTGAACACAGTTCAACTTTTATTCAGTGCTGCTTTTGCAGGTAATTAGACACTTAATTAATTAGATTCAACACATTAACCGTATTTATTAAGAAAACACATAAGAAATGTAGAAAAAGGTATTTTTAAGTGATATTGACTTAGCGTTAAATCAACTGCTTTCAGCAAAGATTGAGAATTTAGCAACAGACCCTACAGGTACAGAATCTAGATTCTACTATAACACCACAACTAAAAAAATTAGATACCACAATGGTACTGCTTGGATTGATTTAATCAATGACAATGACCCTAGACTTACAGATGCAAGAACACCAATAGCACACATCATAGCAACAAATGTTGGATTAGGTGCAGAACATACTATTTCAGGTGCAACAGCAGGACACGCTTTAGTTGCTGATAGTGCTACTACAGGTAAGTTTCAAGCTGTTGACCACGTTAATTTAGCTAACAAGGGAACTAATACACATGCGCAAATTGACACACACATTGCTGATGTTACTAAACATAGAATTATCAATGATGCTAGTACATCAACTACTGAGCTATTTAGTGCTTCAAAGATTCTTCAATTAATTGCGGATATCAATACTGCAATTACTGGTGGATTAGTTTATAAAGGTGGATATGATGCTGCTACTAACACACCAATGCTTGACAGTACACCAATAGCCGGAATTAAAACAGGTTGGACTTATGTAGTAACTGTTGCAGGTACTTTCTTTACTGAAGCTGTTCAGGTTGGTGATATGCTAATTGCTAAACAGGATTCACCTACAACCTTAGCACACTGGACACTAATTAATAAAAACATTCCTGACATTGTAGATGCTACTGAAACTGTAAAAGGTATTGTTGAACTAGCAACTACTTCAGAAGCTTCTGCTGGAACTGATACTACTAGAGTAGTAACACCAGCAGGATTAAAATATTCTTTGGATAATAGAAATGCAACTGAAACAGCAACCGGTTTAATTGAATTAGCAACACAAGCTGAAGTTAATACAGGAACTGATACAACTAGAGCTGTGACACCTGCTACTTTAAAGGGTAACTTAGGTTTAGGTGCTAATCAATCAAATGCAAGGAAATTTCAGTATGCTTTAGCAACTTCTGCTACTTCTTATACAATTACACACAATTTGAATACCCAATATGTAATAGTTCAGGTATTCCAGTCTTCAACACCATTTCAACAGGTAGAATGTGAAGTAACAGCACCTACAGCAAATACTGTAGTATTGAATTTCAATGTAGCACCTGCAGTTAATACTTTAATTGCTACAGTAATAGGGTAATTTTGAGTTACCCAATAGATTTGAAAATGCTGCTTAATGCAGCATTTTCATTGATTGAATTATTGAAACATCAAACATAATGAGTACTAAAAAATTTGATACGGATTTGGAACTACAAAAGAATTCAGGGTTATCTACACCGGATTCAGGTTATGTAATTGTAGCACCAAAAACAGACGATAACTTATACATTAAAAACAGTGCAGGAACAGAAAAGAGATTGCTGACTACTGACGATTCATCTAGTTATGCGCACCCTACAGGGTTTACAGATGCACCTACTAGTGACTTGACAGGAGCCAATGTAATATCTATGGTTAAGGTTAATACTGAAGGACATGTTACAGGTGTTAATACAAGAAGTTTAACTTACTCTGATATTGGTGCTGAACCTGCAATACAGGTTCCTGCTGAAAGACTTATGGGTAGAATATCTGCAACTGATGGTGTTTGGGAAGATATTAGAATAGGTAATGGTTTAGAATTTGATGTGATAAATAATCAATTAAATGTAGTTGGTGGAAGTGGTTCAGGAACTGTAACTTCAGTAGGTTTATCAATGCCAAATATATTTAGTGTTTCAGGTTCACCGATAACTACTGCAGGAACTTTAACTGCTACACTTGTTACACAAACATAGGGTAAGGTATTAGCTTCACCTGCTAGTTCTTCAGGTACACCTTCGTTTAGAGCATTGGTAGCTTCTGACATACCAGCATTACCTTATGATAATTATTATAGTTGGAAAGCAGGTATAACTGGTAGTACTAAATATGATATAATGGGTACACAGTGGGGTTCAGGTTATACTGGAATTTCTTTTAATTCAGTAAATCCTGAATTAACTATATCTGCAGCAACTAATGTTGATGGTTCCTTAGCTTTTACATTTGATTATACTGGTGTAACAGGTGTTCCTAATGGAAATAAAGGTGATATTACTGTTACTGATACTGGTAGTGTATGGACAATTAACAGTGATGCTGTTACTTATGACAAAATGCAAGATATAAGTACTCAAAATAGATTATTAGGTAGAGCAGCTAGTGTTAATGGGACTGTTGCAGAATTAACACCTTCACAGGTGAGAACTACAATTACCAGTGATATAACAAGTAGTGAAGTATCATTTTTAAACACAGCAGGTGGTAGTACAATTCCTACTGTTTATGATTACTTATCTAGTAATACTGCTGCAACCACCTCGACATCTGCTGTTGATTCATTATTAAATGTTCCATTGTTAGGTGGTGGAGTTTATCAATTTGAAGCAGTAATTGCTGCTACATCTGGAACTGGAACTAGTGGTAATGCTTTTGGTGTTAGATATTCAGGAACTTCAACACCACGTGCTATAATGACTTATGGAACAACAACAACAACTGCAACTAAAGCTGTTAAAGCTACTTTAGGTAGTCTATCAAATGGATTTTTGACTTCACAGGCTTCAACCGGAATGATAAAAATTACAGGAATGATTTTACCTAGTACAAACGGAAACTTAATCGTTACTTATGCTGCTGTAGGTACAACTTCTTGTATGTTGTTAGCAGGTTCATATATAACAGTAACTAGGGTTGCATAATAAAAAATATGCACCACACAAAAAAAATATACTGGTTGTGATTAGAAATATTTTTGTCTACTAATTAATCTACTAAAAATAATAAACCCCTGTTGAACAGGGGTTTATATATGCAATTGTCGGGATGAGAGGATTCGAACCTCCGGCCTCTTCGTCCCGAACGAAGCACGCTACCAGGCTGCGCTACATCCCGAATAATACTGTCTTAAGTGTTGGACGAATGGTCTTAAGCAATGCAAAAATAATATTTTTTCTACCTGCAAATAATCTTTTTTTGCCCGAATATCCACTTTAAACAGATATAGATAACTATTCGCCTTGAATGGACTGGATTATTGTTAAGTATTTAAACTTTAGAGGGAATGTGTCAAAATAATGACATGACATGCCCTGATTTCGGTAGAGTATGCCCTGACAGTATTATAATTTTCGGTAGCGTATGCCTTGGCAGTATTATAATTTTCGGTAGAATATGACCTGGCAGTAATAGAAATTATACCCTTTGTGATTTTAGCAGTTCGAGTATCTTTTCCCCTACCAACTTTGCTGAGGCAGGGTTCTGGCCGGTTACAAGACGCTCATCAACCTTTACATTCTCTGTTTTATTTGGAGCAGCAACATGATTGGCACCTCTTTCTTTTAATTTACTCTCGAGTAAAAAAGGCACAACATCAGTCATTCCACCTGCTTCCTCCTCAGCGTTTGTATATGCAGCAATAGTTTTACCATCTACCAGATATGTACCATTGTTTAGTTTTACATTTACTAATCCGGCGGGACCATGGCATACGGCTGACACAATGCCTTTGTTATCATAAAGTTCACCGGTTAACTTTGCTATCTCATGGTTTTCATGCAGATCCCACATTGCTCCATGTCCTCCAACAAAATGGATTGCAGCATAATCACTAATATTCACCTGATCAGGTGTTAATGTGTTTTCTATCTTCTGTTTAATTTCAGGGTTTTCCCAAAATTCTTTATTAATTGGATCTTCTAAATTAAATCCGTCAACAGGGGGTTTACCTCCCCTGGGACTCATGAAGTCAACCTCAATGCCTTCCTCATGCAACACTTTCCAGGGGTGTGCTGCTTCTGATAGATACCAACCTGTGGGTTTACCTGTACTTCCCTTTACGGGATGACCTGACAGAACAAATAGAACTTTTGTGCCTTTCATAATTTTATGTTATTGATTGTAAATGAAACAACCCATTGAATCTTAAGGTTCGGCGGGAATCAGTATAATCCTAAAGGGCAGGACAAGGTATTAAAACGAAGAGACAGGGTTTGTCCCTGTCTCTTATAGAATATCAAAACACGTCTTATTATAATTTTTTAATCTTACTGTAAGGAATACGTTGTTATATACATCATTCAATGATAGTTATGGACTTACAGTGCCTCATACAACCTTTGAATCTCTTCAAGTGTAAGTGGCCGATTAAAGAAATGCATTTCATCATACAGACTTAGATCAGAGAAATGCTCCCAATATACAAAGTTAGGTGCTCCTGAGCCTATAGAGATGGATGTAGCTCCTGTCCAGTCAACCGGATTGGCCAAGGCGGCCTCAAGCGCCACCTCATTATTTACATAGATGGTTGCCATTGCTGAGTCAACAGAAATTACTATATGCAGCCAATCTGTTCCGGGTGTTGCTACATAGAACGGGTTCATCCATAATTCTGCATCACCAACCCCCAGATTGACAAAGAGATTTTGATTGGCACCACTGTTTTCACGTGCCATCCTGAATCCTGAATTCCGGCTTTCACCTTCAGGGCTTATGGCAATTATACCACCTCTCGGAGGTAGAGGATTTAGCTTATACCAGAATGAAATAGCAAATGTGGATGATGCTACAAGGTCAGTTGCTGGATATGTAATATATGAATCAGCAGCACCTGCATATGCATCACCTATTTTGCCACTTGAGAATTTAGGTGCTCCAACCTTAGTTGCTGCATCTCCTGAAATAACATCTTTAAGATCACCTTCGAATGGTAAATAAATAATTTCACCCTCCAATGGCACCCATGGTTCGGCTGTAATCTTTGTGAATGATATATCATCAGAGATGGATTTACCGGTCATATCTTCCGCTGTAACCACTAGTGTATGGTCGCCGTCAGGCATATCTTCAACCGGAAATTCTATTAATGCCCTTCTGTAGTCCTTGAAACTTGTTACTGAGCCAATATCTGTCCCATCAAGATTAAAGGTCACTGATTTAAGTTCAACATCATCCAATGCTGTTACCTTAAATGTTACAGTTGTATTCCCACCTTCAAGAACCCGTACATCTTTACCGCGAATTGGGAATTCAATGGTTAGTTCAGGGTCTTCCCTGTCAGCGGCCGGTTTAACTGAAGTTATTGGATCAAGTTCAGGTTCGCATGCAACAAGAAACATTGTTGCCATGCCTATATAAAATATATTTTTAAAAGCTTTCATTTCTTTACTTTTTAGATTTAATCATACACTATTGTTTAAGGCTTGGCAGCTGGTCAACCTGATTTTGGGGATATGGTAAGAAAATATCTCCTTCCTGGAATGTCCTGCCTTCGTAGCTTAACTCATCATACCGACCCAACCTGACCATATCATAATAGCGCTGCCCCATTTCCATTGCAAGTTCGGCTAACTTTTCATCCATTACCTGATCAAGTGTAACCCCTGATATTGCATTCAGGCCAGCCCGTTCCCGCACCAAATTAACTGCTTCATCGGCACTTCCGGCGCTTCCTGAAGCTCCATGCATCAATGCTTCAGCATACATCAGTAATATTTCTGAATACCTGATAATGGGATAGTTTTTATTGGTTCCGTAATCAGTGCGACCAGGAGTTAACTGAGTACTTGGTAAATAGTGCTTCCCACTGGCAAATATCGCACGGGCATAATCATTAAGGATATCACCTGAGCGTGTAGTATTTGAAATCCATGATGGAAGGATGGCATAATTAGGATCTGTTTTTAACGAATCAATTCCGGCATTTGTGAACAGAACACTTGTTTCAAGTCTTACTGTTTCATCCCGGTCGAGCATAAATTTAATATACTTCATGCTTGGTTCCCAAAAACCCCAGCCTTCAGAGGCGCCGGCAACCGCAGGTGCCCAACCCTGGGGTCCGTAGAATGCAAACAAGTGTGCATAATTCTCTCCTGCATCTAAACCCAGGTCAGAATACTGCATCTCAAGAATATTTTCATTATTCAATTTACCCTTAATCTTAAACAACTCATAAAAATCAGGCTCAAGCGAAAACTTACCTGAGTTGATTATTTCGGCCGTTGCATCAGCAACAACCTGATATTTTTCAGTGGTTCCAAGCTCAAGATTAGCCAAAGCCTTAATTGCCAATGCAGTAAACTTTGTAACACCTCCAGGAATATCAGTGCGTTCATTTGGCCTCAAGGCAGGGAGATTTGGGATTGCCTCATCCATCCAATCTGATATTTGTTGCATTATCTGATCTTTAGTTGAAAGTGGTGCAATCAATAATAACGCAGGATCTGATTTAGTAGGAATAGGTAAATCGCCCCAAACCCTGCTTACCTGGAAAAGCCACCATGCATTAAGTACCTTTGCCTCAGCAATATATTGGTCGGCAAGGGCTTTATTGGGTGCATGCACTTTGTACAATTCAATTTGTTCCATTGCTGAATGGGCTGAGAACATATTTTGATAGAAATTCTGGAACAGTGAATTGTACATCCAGTAGTCTTTATTGTAATTGTACTTGTCAGTTTCAGCAAAGTCCTGCTGGTCGCCAAGTCCTCCTGCGTTGACATCATCACCACGTACAGCAATAAGCGGAATGTTTTCCCACTCAATGCTATTGAACTCATAATAGGCACCCAATAATGGCCTTACCATGTTATCAGTAAGGGTATAGTCAGTAGTTTCTGTTAATTTTCTGTTTTCGGCAGGTTCATCAAGAAACTTCTCACATCCACCGGATACGAGGAGAATCAAAACTGTGAACAAGCTGAATATATGGTTTTTAATAGGTTTCATCTTTATAAGTTTTAATGATCAGAACTTAATATTCAGGTTAAATGTATATATTGCTGCAATTGGATATGTTTGATGGTCCCAGCCATTTGGAACTTCTGGAGTAAATCCATTATAGGAGAATACTGACAAAGGCCTTTCAGCAGTAAATGCAATCCTTGTTTCTGGAAAATTTCCTCTGCTTTTGAATGTATATCCTAATTGCGCATTCTGAATACGGAAGAAGGAACCGTCCCGAACGAAATAATCACTCATGCTTTGATTCCATCCTTTGCGCAAACCCTTGGATGAAGGGTATTCATTTGAAGTCCCCTCTCCATGCCAGCGGTTCTCAGCAAGTTCAGCATCAATATTGCCATCAGGGGTCCATATCAATTCACCTCTACGGCGATTTAATATCTTATTCCCTGCTTGTCCGTAGAAACTTGTGGAGAAGTCAAAGTTCATGAATTTAATGTTGATGTAACCGCCGTACATGAAATCAGGGAAATATGACCCTAAAATTACACGGTCATCAGCATTCACTTTACCATCGTTATTCTGGTCAACATATTTGAAATCACCTGGTTCAAGGTTATTCTCAAGAGCCACAGGGTCCTGCTCTATTTCATTATTATTTTGGTAAACACCGGCTACTTCAAGACCATAAAAAGCTAACAAAGGCTCCCCAATGTATGTGCGTTGGCGAAACTCTGCAGTGCCGGCATCAATATATTCTTGTCCATATAGATCAATGGCCTCGTTTTTCAATGTTGAAACATTTCCTCCAACACTATAACTTAACCTGTCGCTAACGTTGTTGGTCCAGTCAAGTACCAACTCTAAGCCTGAATTTCGGATGGTACCTACCGGCCGGTAGAAATATTCACCGGTACCGGGTGTTTTAACTGGTGTTGCTGCATTTTTTGTATCTCTTATAAAATAATCAAAGTCAGCCGACAAGTGATTATCAATCATGCGGGCAGTAAAGCCAACATTAGTTTCCTCAGTAAGTTCCCACTTTAGCTCTGAGTATGAACTTGAAACAATGTGTCCGGGATATACTACACCACCCATAGGCCAATTAGTTACTCTGGTTGAATAGGTTCCATCACTGGCGGGTACCTTGTCATTACCAAGCTGGCCCCAGCTGGCGCGAATCTTAAAGTAGTTTACTGCGTTTATGTTAGGGAAAAATGGTTCTTCAGTTACAACCCATCCTACACCAACGGTTGGGAAATACCCCCATTTTTGCTGGTACTTGTTACTGCCGTCAGCACGGTATGTTCCATATAGCAAATATTTATTCTTGAAATTGTAGGCTAATCTGCCAAAGTATGAGAGGCCATATTCCCTCAAACCATCATCCGATACCAACAGAGGATTAATGAGCTGTGCCTGATCAAGATACCATGATTGTTCCAGATCAGTGGGAAAGTTTTCTCCAGTTGCTGATAGCCGCTGAAAGCTCTCGTCCTTAAATGAAGTACCAGCCATCAATGTGATGGAATGGAAATTTAATTCTTTAGTGAAAGTTAGCACATTATCCCAGATATGATTTGTGAAGTCTGAAACGTTACGTGTTAAACGGGCATCGGAGTTTTTATAGCTGTCGCCTATAAACCACGGCAAATTTACTATTCGTTGATCCACATCTGTTGAGCTATAGTTATATGTTGTTTTGAAGGTTAAGGTTTTAGGGATAAAGCTAAGCTCAGCATAAAAATTTGAAAGCAATTTCTTGATTTTCATACGGTCGCTGTTATAAACCATACTGGGGAACGGGTTTTGTCCGCTTCTGTAGCCGAGATCTTGCGCATTAGCGTAATTCGTAGGCCAGGCATCTTTATTATTTGTGTCATACACAGGCATAATAGGAACTGCATAATAAGCATCGCTCCACGCATTGCCGGGTGCATTGAACTTAGTGGCATTGCTCATAATAAGGTTGCCACCTATTGTCAACCAGTCAGTGGCCTTCAAATCTATTTTTGATCTCATGTTTAACCTGCTGTAAAGGTTTTTCATGTCCATGATACCATCCTGGTAAAAATAGTTTGTACCTATTGAATATCTTGCTTTTTCAGTTCCTCCTGAGAAATCAAGGCTATGATTGCTAATGAGTGCCGGACGTATAAGCTCAGCATACCAGTTGGTATTGGGTTCAGGAATATTTGGATTTACCCTGCTACGCCCATATCTCTGCATGGCATTCTGAATAAATGCTATTTCAGGAGCTGAACCCGACTCATTTGCCATAGCGGTAAACTGCTCGGCATTGGCCATTCTAACAACGTTCTGGGCTATTTGCGCTCCTGCATAACCATCATAGGTAATTTGTGTTTTCTGGTTGTAATTTCCCTGCTTTGTTTCAATTAAAACTACTCCATTGGCAGCCCGTACTCCATATATTGCTGATGCAGATGCATCTTTCAAAACCGACATAGTTGCAATGTCCGATGGGTTAAGGAAGTCAATATTATCAAAGAACATACCGTCAACAACAAATAGAGGAGCCTCACTTTGGAATGAGCCTATACCCCTGATTCTAATTGTGGGCGAATCTCCCGGACTACCGCTGGTTACAACCTGCAATCCTGCAACTTTGCCCTGTAACGCTTGTAATGGCATTGAAGAAGGGGTTTTAACCAGATCTTCAGCTTTAAGTGTTGTAATTGATGATGTTAAGTCTTTTACTTTAGTGTTACCGTATCCAACAACCACAACTTCTTCAAGTGATTGACTTGAGGTTGTGAGCTGAACATTGACTGACCGGAGGTTGCCTATCTCAACCTCCCTTGTTTCGTAACCTATGTAGCTTACAACCAGTGTATTCTCACCCGGTGAAACATTGAGGCTGAACCTACCATCCAAATCAGTAGTTGAACCTTTTGTGGTTCCTTTAACAACTACTGAAGCCCCGGGCAGTGTTTCGCCTGTCGATTCGTCTGTGATCACGCCGGATATGCTCCTGTCCTGAGCTGCAACCGTTGTCCCGGCAATAATCAGCAGAAGCATGAAAATGCTCCTGAACCAAAGTCTTGCTTGCTTTAAAAGTAAATGATTCTTCATGGTATCTATTTTGATAAACATTATAAGTAATTGATATTTAGTGATATGTCGTTTAATTAAAAAGTACACCTAAGCTTAAATCAATTAAAAAATGCTAATTTGCCTAAATCGACCAACTCTCACGGTCAAATGCAAAGGAAGTATTCTCCGGATCGAAGAAATTCCATACTAAAGTAAGCAATAAATCAAGAAATGGCAATAGAATTGCAAAATATTCCTGAGGGTGTAAAAATTATTATCAGGATTTAAAAAGAGAATATTTAGTGCCGGTTTTGTTCAGCAATTTGCCTGGCCATACCATTAAAAATGAAATGGTGGAAGGGTAGCATTGAATACCAGTATAACCGGCCTGAAAGACCTTTTGGCCTGAAGGTTGCAGTTTGTTGGTAGTAGTTTTGGTTGTTTTGTTCAATTATTTTGAACTCTAGCCAGGCTTCGCCGGGGAGTTTCATTTCTGCATACAATAGTAATCGCTTGTTAATTCTATCAGCTACCAATACACGCCAGAAATCAAGTGTGTCGCCTGCATTTATATCCTTCAGGTTGGTTCGGCCTCTTCTCAGCCCCACTCCTCCATTAAGTTTGTCAATGAAACCCCTTAATTTCCAGAGGTCATTGGCATAGTACCAACCTTTATTGCCTCCAATTGACCAGATATTATCCATCACTAGGGAAGGGTCACCATTTACTGCTTTGAGTTTCATATCAGTAAAGCAGCCATTCACCGGTACATTAATGTGTTCAAACAGGCTGTTATCAGCATAACTTGAAACCAGTGAATCCTTCCAGCTTGAAACCACACTGTTCTGTTCTATTTTCTGAAAAGCAAGCTGAACTGCTTCTTTATAGTCTATCAGCTTAATGTTGAGCAAGGCTGCCAGGTTATTTGGCTTTGCAATTACCTCAATTTTCATGCTATTTACCAGATTGACTGCGAGCTTGTACGAAGTGGATGTAACAAAGTATAACCAATAGGATGATAAGCGGGGGGTCATAACCGGTACTGTATAAATGTACCTCTTCAATCCCCTGACAGCGGCAAACTGTAACATCATTTCTTTGTATGTAAGTACATCAGGACCACCTATATCATAAGAACTGCCAAAGGTTTCTTTCCTCATGAGAACGCCCGATAGGAACTGCAAAACATTTCTTATGCCAATAGGCTGTGTTTTAGTGCTAACCCACTTTGGAGTAATCATTACAGGGAGCTTTTCCACCAAATCGCGTATAATCTCAAATGAAGAGCTGCCCGATCCAACAATGATACCTGCTTTAATTGATGTTACAGGTATACCGCTTTCAATCAGAATATCATTCACTTTTTTTCGCGAGGCAAGATGGGTTGATAACTTCTCGTCATTTGTAATACCTCCAAGGTAAATAATCTGCTTAACTGTTGTGCGCACCATATGCCTGATAAAATTCCGGGCTGATAATTCTTCCAGTTTTGAGAAATTGTCAGTATTGTCACTCATTGAATGAATAAGGTAATATGCAGCATCAATATCAGCAGGAATGATCCCAGAGGTAGTTTCTATAGAAGAATTAAGAAAATCAACCTCAACTACTGAGATCAATGGACTTGCGTATAAGCCATCAACCGGGAACCGCTTCCGGTCGCGGACACAGCATACAACCTCATGTCCCTGCTCAAGTAAAACTGGTAGCAATCTTTTACCAATGTAGCCATTGGCGCCAGTTAAGAGGATTTTCATTTAGTATCTGCTTATAAAATTTTAGGAACCACAAACTCCCTACACCTGTGTGAACTTCCGCTTAAAGTACCTCGGTCTCTTATTAACTCTTAAATTAAATCCGCTTTCAGGTTGTACATACTTTAAATCCTGACATTCCTTAGAGCAGCAGCCAGCATACTTTGAGGCACATTCATTGCATTGTAAAAATAGGATGTGGCAGGCATCGTTTGCACAATTAGTATGCTTATCGCACAGATTACCACACTGATGGCAATTGGAAATTACCTGACCGTCAATTGATTCACCCATTCGCTCATCGAATACGAAGTTTTTACCAATGAACTTTGATTCAAGCCCTAAGTGTTTTACCTGCTGAGCATACTCAATTATTCCACCATACAACTGCGACACATCTTTAAACCCGTGATGAATCAAAACTGAACTTGCTTTTTCACATCGTATGCCTCCTGTACAGTAAAGTAGTATTTTCCGGTCCTTTTGATTACCGAATTCATCAATAACCAGCTTTATAGAATCTCTGAAAGTGTCAGAATCAGGGCATATTGCATTCTTAAATTTTCCTATCTCACTTTCATAGTGGTTACGCATATCAATAACCAGCGTATCGCCATTGTCAGCTAATTCATGAAAATCAATCGCTGAAAGATGCTTCCCCACCCTGCTGAAGTCATACTTGTCATCATCCAAACCGTCAGCAACAATTTTTGGGCGTGCCTTAATTGTAAGCTTGTAGAATGACTTACCATCATCCTCAATAGCATATTTAATTGGCATTCCCTTTAATTCCTCAATAGATTCCATTTGTGTAAGAAAAGCATTGAGATTATGGTCGGGCACACTCATTTGTGCGTTGATGCCTTCATGTGCCACGTATATCCTTCCGAAGCAATTTAAATCAAACCATTTAAAATAAAGGTCATTCCTGAAAGCAACAGGGTTTTCAATAGAAACATATCTATAGAATGACAGGGTTCGCCTTTTAAAAGTTTCGTTTCTAAGCCGTTCTTTTAAAATTTCTTTATTTATGCGGTTCTCTAGAATCATTATCTCAATTTTGATACAATGAAACAGAGCAACACTGCTATTGTTTAATTTTTAGAAGCTGCTAATGAGTATAAAGCAGTATCTGTCCAAATCTCACATGAGTCTGACTTAATTCTCTGCCAGTTCAATAATTATCTAACATAATGCACTGGCGCCTCAGGACCCAGAGGCAGATCAAGCATCACCCATCCAATCAGCAGAATTGTCCAGAATATGGTAAATACAATAGTATACGGCATCATGGTGGAAATTAGCGTTCCTAATCCGGTATTCTTCTGATATTTCTCAAAGTATATAATAATGAGGGCAAAGAAACTCATCATAGGCGATATGATATTGGTTACCGAATCACCAACCCTGAATATTGCCTGCGATAACTCAGGTGAGTATCCAAGCAGCATAAACATCGGAATAAAAACCGGGCCCATGATAGCCCATTTGGCCGATGCACTTCCCATTAGTAGATTAATAAAACCGGTGAGCAATATAAACAAGATAATAAGTGATACCAGCCCCAGGTCGGCACTCTGTAGCAGACCTGCGCCCTTTATAGCCAAAACCAAACCAAGATTACTCCATTTAAAATAAGCGACAAACTGTGCAGCAAAGAAAACTAATACCAGGAAGGAAGAGAGTGTTTTAAATGAATCACTCATGCCTTTTACTACATCATTGTCACTCTTAAACTTTTTAGTGGTAAACCCATACACAATACCAAGACTTGCCATCATAAAAAACAGGAAGGCAATGAATCCTTTGATCAGAGGTGAGTGTAATATTGTATTATCAGTTCCACGCAAGAATCCATGATCAGGTATTAATCCTATAGCAAATAATAGTATCCACGCACCTCCAGTCACCATAACCCATTTAAGTCCTTTGCGTTCAGACGCTGAGAGTCGTTCCATCACTTCAGGTTTCACGTCACCTTCATACTTCCCAAGTCTTGGCTCAACTATCTTTTCAGTAACAAGGGTGCCAAGTAACGATAATAAAACAGTTGACACAGCCATAAAATAGTAATTGGCTGTGGGTAGTACATAATATTCCGGATCAAGAATTCTGGCTGCTTCAGTTGAAAGACCTGCAATTAATGGGTCAATAGTACCGATAAACAAGTTAGCACTAAAGCCACCTGATACGCCTGCAAAGGCTGCTGCCATTCCTGCTATCGGGTGCCTGCCAACTGAATGGAAAATAATACCTGCCATGGGAATAACCAGAATATAGCCCAGGTCACTCGCAATATTTGAAAGGATTCCGGTAAATACTATTACGAAAGTCAAAAGTTTTGCAGGTGATTTTAATACCAGCAGCCGTATAACTGAACCAATCAACCCGCTACTCTCGGCAATACCTATTCCAAGCAAAGCAACCATTACTATTCCCAATGGTGCAAAACTTGTATAATTCTCAACCATTTCAAGCACAATTCGTCTGAAACCGTCGTTTGATAATAGGTTCGTAACACTTATGGTTTCACCGGTAGCCGGATGAATTGCTTGCCAGCCAAGGATATATCCTACAAATGAAAGTATTAGCACACCTACTGCAAATGATGCAAACAAGGTTGCAGGATTTGGCAGTGCATTGCCACCCCTTTCAATTAAATTAAGAAATCTGGATAAAAGTGAACTTCTGGAGTTGGTCGTCATATATGGCCAGCTAATGAAAGATAGAATAATTGCAAAGTAAAACCCTGTAATGCTTTACAAGTTTAGAAGCAAGAGTTTTTAGGATTTCAGAAAGCGAAGATAATATTCTTTTGTAAACAACCTGTATGGATTTGTTCTCTCTCCAAAAGTTAAGTTGTAGATAGTTCTATACGATACCGGGTAAGTTTTAATGGTAAAATAATGTGATTTACTAATAATATTTCGGGTTTACGACTAAAATCGCAGTTTATCAGTAATAAGGGCTTTGGCAAGTGTTGCGAAAATCAACACTGTTTAAAAAATATGCAAAACACCTAAAGAGCTAAAAAACAGTACTTAGCATCAATTTCAATATTAAACTGTATAAAAACTCATCAACTGGTATGTTGAAGAGATAAACATTAGCTTTCGGAAAGACTTGATAAACAGCGTGTTGGGACTTGTTTTATCCTATGGCATTGTTATTGGAAACCGCCTTTTTACATCACTATAGTTCGATGTCAACTTTATATTATGAGCGAAATTTCAAAACAATCACTAATCACAAATACCATGAAAAATTTTCCATTTTTTCTCATTGTACTGTTGTTCTCATTGCTGAATACTACAGTTAATGCAACAAACGGTGCCACAGACCAGGAGGGAGCCCAAGCTACGAACACAGTTTCAGGAGTCCTGAATATTGCCTGTACTCCTGAGTTAGATAATTTAATATCTAACTGGGCTACAGAATTTGGCAAACTTTATCCGGCTGTTAATATCACACTATCCGATGCAACAGATGGGCAGCCACTTCTTCAAAATCAGCTCTACGTAGTATCAGGTTTAAACGATCAGTCAAATACTGAAGGTGCAATATGGAAGATGGCTGTTGGTCGCAGTGCTGTTGTGCCTGTATTCAATTCGAATAACCCAATGCTAAAAGAGGTTTTGAGTACTGGTGTTTCAAGTGAAAAGTTCAACCAACTCGTTATTGATCCTGAAGGTTCCAACTGGGGCAGTTTGCTTAACCTTGAGCCGGGTGAACCCGTGCATTTTTATTATACTGGCAATGACAAAGTAACCGGTGCCTTAGCCAGGTTTACTAATTCAGAATCATCATTGATAAGCGGAATTATGGTAGGAAGTGATGAAGAGCTGCTGGCAGCTATTCAAAGCGATATTTTTGCTGTGGGTTTCTGCAATCTCAATAATATTATGAAAGCGGAAACCGATAGCTTAATAGGAAATATCTCCTTGCTTCCAATAGATAAGAACGGAAATGGCCGACTTGATAGTTTTGAGAATATTTACACTGATTTGAGTGTACTCACTAGAGGAGTATGGTTAGGAAAATATCCTTCAGCACTGATATATAATATCTATGCAGTTTCAACTACTAAACCAACTAATAACTCAGAACTCGAATTCCTAACCTGGATTATGAAAGATGGTCAGCAGTTTTTAAACCTCAATGGATATTCAACACTTGCAAGCACGGAAAGCACTGCAAACACTGATGCTCTGTTAGCTAAAAACCTTGCATTGGAAGAACAAACTCAAACAAAGGGATCATCGTTTTGGCTCTTTATTATAGGAGGACTGGTTATATCAGGCGTTATATTAACTTTAGTATACAGAATTTTCTCAAGCAAAAGTGTAATAGGAGCGGATAAGAACATTGTGATAACCAATGCTTTAAATGAGAATACTTTAAAAGCCCCACAAGGATTATACTTCGACAAATCGCACACCTGGGCATTTATGGAAAGAGATGGTGTGGTAAGAATTGGTGTGGATGATTTCCTTCAACATATAACCGGCAATATTACCAGGGTAAAAATGAAAGAACCAGGTGAGCATGTGAGAAAAGGAGAAGCAATACTCACCTTAATAAAAGATGGTAAACAGCTTAATATTTATGCACCGGTAACAGGAACTATCAAAGAGTATAATCAGGCACTGGCTATTGATTCTTCACTCATTAACTCCGCTCCTTATACTGCAGGTTGGGTTTATATGATTGAACCTAAGAACTGGCTTAGAGAAATTGAGTTCCTGTTCATGGGCGATCGTTACAAAGACTGGCTCAGTGATGAGTTTTCACGCCTGAGGGATTTCTTTGCAGCATCCGTACGCACCAACTCGTCAGCCTATGCACACATCATACTACAGGATGGAGGTGAGCTTACTGATAATGTACTTGCTGACCTTGAACCACAAGTTTGGGAAGACTTTCAAACAAGGTTCCTCGACACATCAAAATAAACCTATCCATATTCCATAATATTCAACACTAAAAACAGAATCATGAGTATAGACCGGCGTAATTTTTTAAAAACAATGGGTGTTGCTGGAATGACCCTTGCCGTTGGCAAAAGCTTCGGAGCAACAACCAATGATGGTGATCAAACTGAATTTAATGCAATGCTGTTTGATGCTACCATGTGTATCGGGTGCCAGAGTTGTACAAAGGCTTGTGCAAAGGCACATGGACTTCCTGAGCCTGAAGAAATAGAGCTTGACGTAATCAGGAAAACAAGCGAAACCAGCCGTGGTGTCATCAACGGCTATACTACTTCAAAGGATGAAGTATATGTGAGAAACCAATGCATGCACTGCAATGAACCCGCTTGTGCAGCAGCTTGCCTTACCCAGGCTATGTATAAAACCAAAGAAGGACCTGTAATCTGGAGAGAGGACAAATGTATGGGTTGCCGCTATTGTATGGTATCTTGTCCGTTTGATGTGCCTAAGTTTGAGTATCACAGTGCCAATCCAAGAATCCTGAAATGTGATATGTGTCACGACCGTATCATGCAAGGTGAAATACCCGCATGTGCTGAAGGCTGCGGTGATGCGCTAATATTTGGAACCCGCAGGGAATTGATAGCCGAAGCACGTAAGCGTATTGCAGACGATCCTGAGCTTTATTACCCTGAAATTTATGGTGAAGATGTAGCTGGTGGAACCGGACTCTTATACCTGTCACCTGTTCCTTTTGAGGAACTCGGATTCAACACAAAGCTGCAGAATACATCATATCCCGAGCTATCAAAGGGTTTCCTGTACTCTGTACCATCTGTTTTCGTACTACTGCCTCCACTGTTACTAGCAATACATGAGGCAACTAAAAGCAACCAACCTAAAGAAGAAGACCATGAATAAATCAGCTATTGCAATTGAAAAGAACATTGACCAGAGATCAGTCTGGCAGTTTTTGAAAGAAGAATTAAAGCCAAAAGGTAAATGGCTTACCCCTTTTAACATTATCTCTATACCTATAATGTTATTGGGTTTAGTTCTGATCGTGATACGTTTTGTTTATGGTATCGGCGCCATTACAAATCTTACACAGGAGATTCCATGGGGTTTATGGATAGGTTTTGATGTTGTTACCGGGGTTGCATTTGCCGGAGGTGCTTATGTGGTTACTTTTATGGTTTACATCCTTAAAATGCACAAGTATCACTCTATTGTTAGGGTAACAGTGCTTAATGGCTTTCTTGCCTATGTATTCTACGCTGGGGCTTTGCTGCTCGACCTTGGAAAACCATGGAATGTTGTTAACCCTATCATTGGCAACAGTTTTGGAACCAGCTCAGTATTGTTCCTTGTAGCATGGCATTTTTTGCTATACATGTTAGCACAGCTCATTGAATTTTCGCCAGCTGTGGCTGAATGGATAGGTTCACGCCGTGCAAGGAAAATTTTGTCGGCAATGACCATCGGAGCAGTTATATTTGGTATTACCCTCTCAACGTTACACCAATCGGGATTAGGTGCTTTGTACCTAATGGCAAAAGATAAAATCCACCCGCTGTGGTACTCTGAATTCATTCCAATCCTGTTCCTGGTTTCAAGCATCTTCGCCGGCCTCTCGATGGTTATTTTTGAAGGTTCTATAAGCCACAAGGTGTTCTTTAAACAGATTAGTGAGAAAAACCACAAAGCACAAAAAGGTATACTAACAGGATTAGCCAAAATATGTGCCGGAGCTATGTTTGCCTACTTTTTCCTTCAACTGCTGGTGTTTATCCACAACAAACGGTGGGATCTGCTTGATACCCCCATGGGATACTGGTATTTGGTTGAAATGATCGGCTTCGTGCTCATACCTATGTTCATGTACATTCACAGTTATCGCACCAGCAATGTATTCCTGGTTCGCTTTGCTTCTATCATAACAATGGTTGGTATCATAATCAACAGACTTAATGTAACTGTAATAGGTTTCAGGTGGGATGCTGCTGTTCAGTACTACCCCTCATGGATGGAAATTGTAGTGACCCTGGCAGTAATATTTACTGAAATATGGATATTCCGCTGGGTGATCAATCGTATGCCGGTACTCAGTGATTCACCTGCTTGGGTTAAAGAAGATAAATAAACCAGTGGGTATCATTTAATCCAGGGGTTAAAGAAGATAAATAAACCAGTTGATCCCGTTTTAACGTCGTTTAAACCAGATCAACCTAAAACACAAAACATGGACGGATTTACTTACAATAACATTTTCGAGACGAAAGGATTGGAGTACCTGGCAATCATTGCATTCTTTGCTATACTCATCCCTTTCTGGTTCATTTTGAACAAACAATCGAAGTTAACAAAGCAAATGCAGAAAACACTAGGCTTTCTTACTGCCAGTGCTCTCAGAATCCCACAGGGATTATTCTTCAGCAGCAATCATACCTGGGCGCATCTTGAGAAAAACGGTATTGCGAAAGTTGGACTCGACGACCTGATCCTGCATCTTACCGGAGAGGTTAAGCTTAACCACCTCAGAAAGCCAGGTGAAACAATCAACAAGGGCGATCTGATTGCCGAAATTGACCACCAGGGGAAACACCTTAAAGTGGTGGCTCCTATTGCAGGGGAAGTAATTGGAATAAATTCTGCTATCATTAACAGCCCCGAGCTTATGAATGAAGACCCGTATAACATGGGTTGGATATACAAGATGAGGCCATTTAACTGGGTTGCTGATACAAACACTTATTATTTGGCAGCAGAAGCTACGAACTGGTCAGAAAAGGAGCTTGAAAGGTTTAAGGATTTTCTGGCTGCTTCAATGGCGAAGTATTCTCCCGATCCGGCCAAAGTCATTTTGCAGGACGGCGGTGAACTGCGCGATCAACCTTTGTCAGAATTGCCTGAAATCGTGTGGCAGGATTTCCAACATAATTTCCTGAATACGAAGAGTTAAAAATTAGTGTGTGCCCTTTTTCGGGCAGATTAGTTTGCAAAGCGATGTGGTTTCCACATCGCTTTAATTGCTCTTAAAACAATGGAATATTGATAGAAAAACAAGAAGATCGATTAAGAAAATTTGTTGACTGTTATTTGATTAACATTAGCTTATAAAGCTTAATTTAGCCATTGACATTGAAATAGGATTATCATCATGAATTGGTTAAAGAAAACAGTTGTCCACAACGGAGTCGGCCGTCCACTTATCAGCAGGTACGTCAAGTTCCGATCATCAATATACGGTCGGGTAGTCATTATTATTACCATATCCTTGTTTTTCCTCTTCATTGTATTTGGTATCATTTTCCGATCAGTAAATGAAGAGTATATGCGTTCGGTTATACGTGAAAACGGAAACAATGTTGGCTACCTGGTTGAGGGTGCGTTATACCGTTCAATGCTCGAGAATGACCGCCGATCACTTCAAAGTACACTTGATATTATCAATACTTTATCAGGTATTGAGGATGTTAACATGTATGACCAGAATAATAATCTTGTGTATTCATCTATCCTGAATGATACACTGGAACACAATGATCCCAACTGTAAAAGCTGCCATAGTAACTTTTCAACCATGTTTGCCTTCGATGAGAAATCCTATAAGATCATCGACATGGATAGTGAATGCAGTATGAATCATAACAATAGTGAGAATAGGTATTTGATGATAAAGTCGCCTATACTCAACAGTAAATCATGTTATGAAAACACATGCCATGCCCATAATAAAGATGATGTAGTACTCGGCTCGCTAATTATCAAAATGCCACTTAAGGAGCTTGATGAGGCACTGGAAAAATCAACTACTGATTATTTTCTGATGGCTGCGATAATGACCATATTACTGGTTTTGTTCCTGATATTTTTTACCCGTGAGAAAATCAAAACCCCCCTGCATGCTTTGATCAATGCAAGTATTGCAGTAGCAAATGGCAATAAGACAATGCGACTGGCAATGCCTAAAAACCAACTATCAGATATGCGCATGGTGTCAGTTGCTTTTAACAATATGCTCGACAACCTCCAGTCGGCAACCAACGAACTCCAAAATTGGTCGCAGCAGCTTGAATATAAGGTGCAGAAAAAATCGGAAGAGTTAGGCCAGGCACAGAATGAGCTTATAAACATTGAGCGGATAGCATCTTTGGGCAGGTTGTCGCTTTCTGTTGCCCACGAAATAAATAACCCATTGTCAGGCATACTCATCTACACCAAACTGATACATAAGCAACTCAGCAACCAGGATATTGATCCCGTGAAGAAAGAGGCAATGCTTAAGCATCTACGACTGGTTGAAAGTGAAACTAAGCGATGTGGTGATATCGTAAAAGGTTTACTTGACTTCTCAAGAAAAGACCAGAACGACTTTGAGCCCCGGCATTTGCATGAAATATTGCATGATACATGTGAATTGATGACCCATCAGATGAAGATCGCCAATATTACTTTCATCACTGATTTTTCAGCAAAGCACGACCTTATCAATTGTAGCCCCAACCGAATCAAGCAAGCTTGTGTTGCCATACTTGTTAACGCAGGTGAAGCGGTGTCAGAAAATGGTGAAATAATATTCAGCACTACCAACCCTGATAAAGAACATGTGATAATTGCAATCACAGACAACGGTATTGGAATTGCTACAGAGGACATACCCCATGTGTTTGAGCCTTTCTTTTCAACCAAGGCAAGTACTAATGGCATAGGGCTGGGCCTGTCAATTGTTCATGGAATTATTGAAAGCCATAAAGGCAAAATTGAAGTATCTTCCGAACGCGGAAAAGGAACAACAATATCAATCACGCTACCATTAAGTCAGTCATAATGCAATATCATCATGGCAAAGAAAAAATCAATACTTGTAGTTGACGATGAAGAGTCAGTAAGAGACTCATTGTACAACTGGTTTATAGAAGACGGTTATCAGGTTGAATGCGCTGAGAATGCTAAAAAGGCATTGGCAATCCTTGAAGCTGATAGTTATGATATCATACTTGCTGATATCAAAATGCCCGGCATGGATGGGCTTGAACTACTTAAACGTATCAAGTCACTGAGGCCGGAATCAATTGTAATCATCATTACAGCTTTTGCCACAGTTGATACAGCGGTGCAGGCACTGAAGGATGGGGCGTTTGACTATGTTACCAAACCTTTCGACCCTGATGACCTGTCACATCTAATCAGGAATGCCTCAAAACAGATATCCCTGGTAGAAGAAAATGAAATACTGAAGGAAAAGGTAGTTTCCCTACAGAACATTGAGGATATGATTGGAAAGAGTGAAGCCATTCAAAAGGTATTCAAGCAAATTGAAAGTGTTGCCCAATCAAATGCTTCAGTGATTATTTCAGGTGAAAGCGGTACAGGAAAAGAGCTTGTTGCCAGGGCAATCCATACCAATTCTGCGCGTAGGTTCTTTCCAATGGTTAGTGTACATTGTGGCTCACTTACTGAAAGCCTGCTTGAAAGTGAATTGTTCGGCCATGAAAAGGGTGCTTTTACAGGGGCAGTATACAATAGAAAGGGGAGATTTGAAATGGCCGACAGTGGAACCATCTTCCTCGATGAAATAGCCACAATCTCACCTAAGATGCAGGTTGAATTATTAAGAGTGCTCGAATCAAAAACCTTTGTGCGTGTTGGCGGAAATAAAGAGATCAGCTCTGATTTCAGGGTTATTTGTGCAACCAACCGCGATCTGAAAACCATGGTTGAAAAAGGCACATTCCGTGAGGATCTATACTATAGATTGAATGTTGTGAATATTAATGTACCACCTTTACGCGAGCGTGTTGAAGATATTCCATTGCTGGTAGAATACTTCATTAAAAAGTATTGTGCCGACATGAACCGACAACTAATAACAATTGACCCGCAGGCTTTAAGGAGGCTGGAGGAGTTCCCCTTTCCAGGTAACATCAGGGAACTGGAAAATATGATTGAAAGGGCTATTGTAGTAGGCAATGGTAAGCGGATTACACTAAAGGACCTGCCTGTTGGGAAGGAATCAGTTAGTCCGGCTTTTGAGAGTCTTGATGATCTTGAAAAGAGTCATATATCTCAGATACTCGAAAAGTATACCTGGAATATATCAGCCTCAGCGAAAGCATTAAAAGTTGATAGGGTAACACTCTACAACAAGATCAAAAAATATGAACTGAAACCAGTCAAATAAAGCCAGAAGCATCAACTAAAAACAGCAGCGAATGGATCCGGATCATATCACCCTAATTTCTTTTGGATATTCCGGAAAGGTGCTACCTAATGATATTGCCGTGGATGTAGAACGTGAGTTTTACCTACCGGTTGTAGTGAGGACCGGATACATGGACTTAAGTGAATTCTACGACCCTTCACGCAGGCAATACAATGGCAATAATCTACTTTATAAAATTGATGAAGAGTTTGCCTCTGATGGGTCAAAAACAATGGCCATCTTTAGCGTTGATCTATTTATACCCATTCTTACTTACATATATGGGCAGGCTTTCCTGAACGGCCGGGCAGGTATTGCTTCAATTCACAGATTAGGCAATGAGCTTTACGGTTTACCCAAAAATGATGAGGTACTGCTCGATAGATTCCGTAAGGAAGTAATTCATGAACTTGGCCATACCTTTGGCCTCATCCATTGCCATAACTCAACCTGCGTTATGCGGTCGAGTACTTATGTGGAGGATATCGATCAAAAAAGCCATCAACTCTGCAATAAATGCCGTGCGGAGTTGAAATCCAACCATTAGAAATTTACATTCTTTATCCTATCTTATAAAGCTGGAATGATCTTAGTCATCTTCCAGCCTATAAACGTATTTAGATGTTTTATCAATGGAATTCCTTTAAAGTTTCAATAGATTAACGATTTAATGGTGCTTCATTACCATCATCTCTATGTCATCTCTATGTCATCTCTATCTCAAGTCTATGTCAAGTCTATGTTTAATATAGAGATGACATACTAATAACATACCTGTGAGATAGCGTTAAATCAAAGATATTGGAAAGATTGCACGAAACCGGCATAAATTCCGGCTGATGAAAAGTCAGTAATGAGTGATATTCCTTTTGATGGAATGAGCCAAGTGCCTAATAGTTTCTTTCGTAAAGAGAATGTAAGGGAAGGAAAATGTTTAGCTTTTATGCTTTAAGGATGGGATTGCTACAAAAAAAAGAAACCACTTAATGATCACGATGATCTTAAGTGGTTTCCTTTAGTCTCCCCGGAAGGACTCGAACCTTCGACCCAATGATTAAGAGTCATTTGCTCTACCAACTGAGCTACGGAGAGATTTAATTTGAGGGTGCAAAGGTATAAAATTATTGAAACTGAATGTTAGTTTGTCAAATTTTATTCTTAGAAAAGCAATTTATGATGCTTTTTGGTTTAGCTTAAAATCAGATTACTACTTAATTAAAGTGTACGCAAAAAAAAAGGAACAGGCTGGTACCTGTTCCTTTTGGTTAAGTTCTTATTTAACCTATAAACTCTTTATCTCGGCAACGAGCTTCTGCAAAGTTGCTTTAGCATCACCAAAAAGCATTCGGTTTTTTGGATGAAAGAAGAGATTATTTGGAATAGCTGCATAGCCGGCTGCCATGCTTCGTTTCATAACGATGACGTTACGAGCATCCTGAGCCCTGATGATAGGCATACCATAAATAGGGCTGCTTGGATCTTCTTCAGCTGCAGGGTTTACTACGTCATTTGCACCAATGACAATAACCACATCAGTATTGCTCATTTCATTGTTGGCATCCTCCATTTCCACAAGTTTTTCATATGGAACATCAGCTTCTGCTAACAACACATTCATATGGCCCGGCATACGTCCGGCAACAGGATGTATAGCATATTTTACTTCTACGCCTTTGTCTGATAACAGGTTATCAAGATCGTGGCAAAGGTGCTGTGCCTGAGCAACAGCAAGTCCGTAACCTGGTACAATGTATACTTTCTGTGAGTAACTAAGCAATACGGCTGCATCGCTAAGCGAAATCTCTTTTACAGTCTGATCTTCTGATTCTGATCCTGATCCTGAGGCAACACCAAAAGCTCCAATGATTACATTTAACAGTGAGCGGTTCATAGCCCTGGTCATAAGAATAGTGAGGATTGTACCTGCTGATCCAACAAGGATACCTCCTGTGAGCATTGCCTGGTTATCGTAGAGGAATCCTCCCATGGCTGCAGCAACGCCGGTAAATGAGTTGAGTAATGATATTACTACGGGCATATCAGCACCACCAATAGGCATTACGAAAGTAACTCCGTATATAAGAGCTGCCAGTGCAAACAAGTAAATAGGCCAGTTATTGCCACTTACAGGATGCATATACATGATGACCACGAGAGCAACCAATAAAACAATCAGGAAGCTAAGGTTAACGATCCTTAATACAGGGGTTTTGATATCACCCAAACGTCCATCCAGTTTTAGGAAAGCAACCATACTTCCAGCAAATGATACACTACCTATCATGAGTCCCAGTAAAATTGCAATGGCAGGGCCAGTAAGCATGTGAGTGTGTCCTGCGGCTGCAAGTTGATCTTGCAGATGAGGAAATTCCATGAGTGAAATTAATGCCGCACAAGCTCCTCCCATACCATTGAATATGGAAACCATTTGGGGCATGGCTGTCATTTTTACCTTCACTGAGGCATACCATCCGATAAAAGAACCTATAGCAAGTGCGGCAAGAATCCAGGGGATATTGCCTATACCTTTTCCATCCATCTGGTGGAATAGTATGGTAAAAACGATTGCGGCGGTCATACCTGCTGCTGCCCAGAGATTACCTGCACGGGCAGTAAGCGGATGACTGAGTTTCTTGAGTCCTAGAATGAAAAGCAATGAAGCACCCAGGTATGAAATCTCAAGTATTGAATTTTGGATTGTAAATATCTCGTTCATGGGTTTCTTCTATTTTTTCTTTTTCTTAAACATTTCAAGCATACGGTCGGTAACAACGAAACCTCCAACAACATTGAGGGTTCCAAGGATAACTGCCACGAAACCAAGAATAAGTGCCAATGTGCTTTCAGCATGTCCCATAACGATAATGGCGCCAATGATAACAACCCCGTGTATGGCATTACTGCCCGACATCAGCGGAGTGTGAAGCACTGCAGGCACATGTGAGATTACTTCTATACCCAGGTAAACAGAAAGGATGATGATGAATATCAAATCCTTATTGTCCCAGAAGAATTGTAAAATTTCAGTCATATTATTTTGGTGTGTTTGAATATTAAAATCTTCAAAGTTTACAGGACACTGCCTGATTTCAACTCTTTGTGATCTACATTAATGATTTAACGCGATCATTTACTATCTGACCATCATGGGCAACAGCGGTTCCTTTAACCAGATCGTCATCCCAGTTGAGGTTCATTGAACCCTCCTTGGTAATAATAAGTTTCAGGAAATTAATCATGTTTTTGCCAAACATGCGGCTTGCATCCGTAGGCATATCAGTGGGAAGCTGAGAATTTCCAATTACTTTCACGCCATTATGAATTACTGTTTGGTTGTCCTTGGTAACTTCGCAGTTTCCACCCGTTGATGCAGCAAGGTCAATAATAACTGATCCTGGCTTCATCGCTTCAACCGTATCCTTTTTTATGAGCAATGGTGCACGCTTACCCGGAATTTGTGCTGTACAAATAATAACGTCAGACTTAACTGCCTGATCATGTATTGACTTTGCCTGGCGGGCTTTAAACTCCTCGGTTTGCTCAACAGCGTATCCACCTGCCGACTTATCGTCGATAGCACCTTCAACTTCAACAAACTTACCTCCAAGGCCCATAACTTCCTCTTTCACAGCTGCCCTCACATCGAATACATAAACCACAGCACCCAATTTACGTGCAGTGGCAATTGACTGTAATCCTGCAACACCTGCTCCAAGAATCAGCATGTTGGCAGGCTTGATAGTGCCCGCAGCAGTCATGAACATAGGGAAGAACTTTGGCAGTGAATTTGCAGCAGTGAGTACAGCCTTATAACCTGCAACTGTAGCCATAGATGATAAGATATCCATTGCCTGGGCGCGGGTAGTACGCGGAACAATGTCCATACTGAAGGCAGTGACCTTCTTGTCAGCCAGTTCCTTTACCAGTGAAGTGTTGAAATAAGGATTGAGCACTGACATCAGTGCCTGTCCACTCTTAAACAGCGCAATTTCTTCAGATGTAGGCGGTTGAATTTTAATTAACAGATCGGATGCTGCTATCACTTGAGCTTTTGGCATGATCTTCGCACCAGAAGCTTCATATTCTGCATCAGTAGCGAAAGAACGCTCACCAGCGCCAGTTTCCACAAGCATGCTTACATTCATTTTAACAAGCGTGGCAACACTCTCGGGGAGCATGGCTACCCTGTTCTCACCTTCATTTTCTTTGAGTATTCCAATTGTCATAATACCAGTTTTGGGTATAATTTTTTAAGTTGTAAAAATAGATTAAATTATTTATTTCGCAACCTACTTTTAATGAGCTTAAATCACTTATGGCAGAAGAAAAATGAGATGAATCCTTACAAAGTCTGCGCTTTGATAAAGTGCTGATATTTAACATGATGTAATATTTGCTTTGATTGATGCATCTAGTTATCAGCCAAAACGTACCTTTAATTGTTAGATATTTTATGAATAAGAAACGATACCTTCAAATACTGGTTTATTTCGCTAAATCAGATAATGAGCCTGATAGCACTGAGCTTGAGTTTATAAGGCAGGTTGGAAGACGCCTTGAATTAGAGGAGGATGAGGTTATTGATATAATCGAATCAAATCCTGATTGGGAACCTGAACTGCCAACCAGTGAAGTTGAACGCTTTATTTTGTTTGACGATATACTCGACCTGATTGCTGCTGATAATAAGCTGACCGATCAGGAAGAAGCAGAAGCTCGCAAGATTGCTCAAAAACTTGGCTTTTTAACTTCTATGGTTGATGAGATATTTAAAAACCTAAGGCGTCGGCTGGCTGAGGGGATTACTGTTAATAGACTAAACAACACTGCTGAATTTAACAAGAGAAACCCCCTTACTTATGGTAAATACAATTAGTAATGCTATAGATAATATGGGATATGAATACCAAATACTGGTTGAAAATCCTATTATGACTGTATTAAAGTTGGCAATAGCATTACAAAATACAAAAACTGATTGCATTATTGATATAAGGATTCCCGACCAAATTGTTGCGGTATTTATTATTTGTCCGGTGAATATTCCGAGTTCAGGAAGGCAACGAATGGCAGAATTTATCACCATGGCCAATTTTGGACTAATTCTGGGAAGCTTTGAAATGGATATGGATGATGGTGAGTTACGATTCAAATCATCATTTCTTTATAGTAATGAAAATGAGCCTGAAACTGAGTTCAGGCAGCATTTATATAATGCACTTTATATGATGGATCGTTTTTTCCCCGGTATTATGGCAGTTCTTTTTGCAGGACTCGAACCCAAGGTTGCTATAAGCCAGATCAATAATGTGATCGATCCGAAAATGAATTAGGCAAGATTAAGCCAACCAATTGAGTGCATTAAATCCGGGATTGGTGGCACCAACTTTACAGTTGCATTGTATGGGTCGACCTAAAGCAGAATTACTTTAAGGGCTAGTTTATCGGTTTGATGAATTTTTAATCCTCCGTTTGCTAATTAGGGTAATCAGTACTTTTGTCTTTTTTAATACCTTTGCTTTAAACGCTTAAACTATGGCTGAACCTGGAAAGGATCATAACAAACTGCCCTCGGCATTAACTGAGAGACAAGGAATTCCGCAGCCTCCGTCAATAAATGAATCTGCTGTGAATGCGATGAAAAAGAACAGGAGGAGTTTATTGACGGCTGAAGAATATTTCAAAGGAATAACCAATTTCAACCGTACTATTTTTAGTCAGGCTATTACACTACTGGAAAGCTCGCTACCTGAACATCAGCAAATTGCCCAGGAAGTAGTTGCACGTTGTCTTCCATATTCGGGTAAATCAATAAGGCTTGGAATTACTGGTGTTCCGGGCGCTGGGAAGAGTACTTTCATTGAAGCGTTAGGTTTACATGTAACTTCTATGGGACATAAACTGGCTGTATTGGCAATTGATCCCAGTAGTGCCCGCTCAAAGGGCAGTATACTTGGTGATAAAACCCGTATGGAGGAATTATCGGTTCACCCTCATGCCTTTATACGCCCGTCACCCAGTGCAGGATCTTTAGGTGGAGTCGCACGAAAGACCAGAGAGATAGTGATACTATGTGAGGCCGCCGGGTTTGATACTATTTTTATTGAAACAGTAGGAGTGGGGCAATCAGAAACTGCAGTACACTCGATGGTTGATTTCTTTTTATTATTGATGATTGCCGGTGCCGGTGATGAATTGCAGGGCATAAAAAGGGGAATTATGGAGATGGCTGATGCAGTAGCAATAAATAAAGCCGATGGTGATAATAAAGTAAAAGCTGAAATAGCCAAAAACCAGGTTAGAAATGCTTTGCACTTTTTCCCTAAACCTGATTCAGGCTGGGGACCTGAAACGGCCACTTGTTCAGCAGTTACCCATGAGGGAATAAACGATATATGGAATATGCTGCTTAACTATGTAGAGTTTACCAAAGAGAATAGATACTTTGAAACCAAAAGAGCGCTTCAGTCAAGGCAGATTATGACGGAGTATATCAACAATAAACTTTACGATCATTTCTACCAGGATTCATCCATCAGGAAACTACTTAAAGAAGCAGAGCATATGATTGATGAAAAGACCCACAGTCCATACCAGGCTGCAACTTTATTGCTGGAGAAGTACTTTATGAAAACTCATCAAAAGTGATCATAATAGCATATCGCACCTTCAGCGCATAGATTTACACCTTCATCCATTTGTTTTTTTTGGCAATAATGTGCTAAATTAGTTTTGCAGCTTCAAAAAAATTAATTCATCATGAAGAGCTATTTTACCATTGCCCTGATTAGTTTCCTCGTAAGCACTTCTTTTGCACAAGTTAATAACACAGGAACATGCCTTATATCTGAACTCCCGGAAAAGAAACCAGCAACAACATCCGTTGACGCATCAACGCCAAATTCAAGTATATATCAGAACCCTTTGAGTGAAAGTTTGACCATAGCCTGGAATTACTTCAACATAACACTTAACCTCTCAATTTACGATACTGCAGGTATCCTTGTATTCCAAAAACGGGTAAGCAATAATTCAAAGATATCGCTCAGGCATCTGAATGATGGAGTGTATTACTACAAGCTAGCTGATGGGCCCTTTTTAAGAAAAAGTGGAAAATTGACAATAAAGCACTAAGCATTTTGGCTAAGCTGGTGCTTTATTTCCTGTTGTTCTATAAAGCGTTCCACATCCATTGTTGGGTCGTTAAAAAACTCTTGTAATTTTTCTGACTCTGATTTAAATGTAGCATTATTAGTATCTACAGGAAGTAATTCAGGTTGTAATTTATTGGTCATTTGGTGGTGGTTGTTTCCCTGCAAATATAAGAAAGGTTTTGTCGCAACTTTTAATTAAGTTACTATGTTATATCATGTAATTTTCTTAATGTTAACAAGTTGTGCAAATGACCACAGTTTTTTGCGCAGAAACCTGAGATTATTGAACAAAGGGAATAAATTCAGAATTTCAGACCGAAGAAGTGTTGTTTATGGGAAATGAGGAACTCAATGCAAACGGGAATGACTGCGAGAAACTCAGGAACAGGGTATCTGAACTTGAACAACAAATTCTGCAGTACTAGAAATCACACTCACTTGCTGAGGAGTATGCATCATTATACTTCGCATTGGTTGAACAGGCCAGTGATGCTTTATTTGTGCATGATTATAATGGTAAATTCATTGAAGTGAATCAAGAAGCTTGTGAAAGTCTTGGTTACTCCAAAGATGAACTTCTCACTATGTCAGTTACTGACATTGAGCTGGATTTCAATCTGGAGAAGGCAAGAAAGGAGTGGGATAAAATACAACATGGGGAGCGATATTCCCTCATAGGCAGGCAACGACGAAAAGATGGTTCCATCATGCCCGTTGATATCCGTTTTGGTTCAGCTGAATGGAAGGACAAACGCATTTTTTTAGTATTAGTGCGCGACAGATCTGAAAAGGTGTTAGCGGAGGAAAATATAAGAAAGGAAAAGGAGAGACTTGAAGAAGCTGAGAAGTTTGCAGGCATGGGTAGCTGGGAAAGTGATTTAACAACCGGCAATGGTTGGTGGTCGCCAAATCTATACCGTATACTAAATCTAGATCCAGCTGATGGTTTCCCTTCTGTTGAAGCATATATAAATGCTATTCATCCTGAGGACAGGCATTTGATCATTGATGTTTTTGAGAAAATGTCAAAAGGTGAATCGCCTGAAACTAATATTTTTCGAACTAATCCTGAAAATGGTGACATACACTATCTATTACCCACAGTTAATATTCATCATGATGAAAGTGGTAAAGCAGTAAGATATTTTGGTTCTATATTAGACTTTACACAGAGGAAGAAATCGGAAGAAATACTAAGGGAGAGCGAAGCTAAATTCAGAGGTTTATTTGAAGCCACAAATGCGGGTAAAGCTGTAACATACTTAAACGGTCAGATCAATGTGAACCAGGCTATATGTGATATGCTGGGATATACAAAAGAAGAGATGTTAACTAAGCGGTGGTCAGATCTAGCCCCGCAAGAGGACATAGTAGCAATGGGAAATGTGTTGGAAATGCTCATAAAGGGAGAAAAAAATGCTGAGAGATTAAACAAACGTTACATTAAAAAAGACGGATCTATAATCTGGACAGATGTTAGTATTGCAATAAAACGTGACCAAAATGAAAATCCTCTTTATTTTGTGACAACTGTTATTGATATTACCGAGCGTATAAAAGCCGAAGCTGCACTTGAGGCGCTTAACAAAAAACTTGAAGAACGGGTAAAAGAACGAACTGCTGAACTTGAATCAGCTAATAATGAACTTGAAGCATTTAGTTATACCGTGTCACACGATTTGAAGTCGCCACTCAGAAAGATTAATAATTATTCCTCATTCCTTATTGCTGACCATTCGGAATCGCTTAATGATGAAGGAAAGTGGTTTCTGGAGAAAATCAGGAAAAGTGCAACCAGTATGGATCGTTTGATCACTGATCTGTTGAATCTTTCACATCTTTCAAAAACTGAGATAAAGCCGGAAGATGTTAGAATGACTGAAATGGTGAAGTCAGTATACAATGAAATAGCAACTGATGAGGAAAAGGAAGTATTTGATTTTTTGGTAGAGCCGTTGCCAAACGTGTCATGCGATCCAGCTTTGATAAAGCAGGTATGGCAAAACCTGATAGGAAATGCACTCAAATACAGTTCAAGGTCAGCAATCAAAAAGATAAGGGTTTTTTGTAAAGAAAATTCTGACGAGGTTTTCTACTGTATCAAAGATTATGGCGCAGGCTTTGATGAGAAGTACCAAACAAAATTATTTAAGGCTTTTGAAAGGTTGCATTCAGCTGAAGAGTTTCCAGATACCGGTGTTTGACTTGCAATAGTACAACGCATTATCAACCTGCATGGAGGCAGCGTTAAGGCAGAAAGTAATACCTCTAAAGGTGCAACATTTTGTTTTTCACTGCTTAGATAAGTAAAGTAGCATAATAGCTTAATTATTTCCTTGCATGCCCATTGGTTCTATAAAATTCCTGCAGATATTTTGTGATATATTCGTGCTTGGTTTTCAACTTATACTGCATAACATACCGAGGGTGCTCAAGAGGTATGATCTCCTTAAAAAAACGGTGCACTGCATTAAGGCGCATTAAAAATTTATAGTTTTTGCCTGTTCCAAGACAGAAACATTTATCGGCATTAATGCCAAAGGTTAATTGCTGGTTCATGCTTTCGAGGATGAAATCGTGAACTGCCAGCTGGAGTTCATTGCTATCGTAATAATTATAATTTATCTCCCTGCCTGACTTGGTAGAAGATGTAAAGCCTAAAGGCGATACTGCGCTAATAAGAAATTTTTTATAAAACAAGTCTGGTCCACCAAACTTAGCAATCATTTCATACACAAACACTGACGACGGTTCATGGGCCATTGTGCCACTAAAAGGAATGTTGCAATCAGATATAAGGCGTTTAGGGTCAGTAAAAGGAATGCCTGTTATTCCTCCACCAAATCTTCCCGGGTTTATACCGAGAATAAGGTGTCTTGGTTCATTGTCATTGAAGTATTTACGGTAAAATAAGGTTGATACCCTTAAAGCTTCAGCACTTTCCCTGAAGGGGTTCATAATTCTGATCCCGACTGGTAAATTACCCGTGAAGTCAAGCGACTTATTGAACGATATGATCTTATCAGCCAACATGCACTGTAAAGTTGATTATTTTAAGTATAACACTCCAGGTCGATTAACACCTGGACATGCTGTTTTAAGTGCAAATATTGGATTATTAAACATAAGATTGACTAAAGGTGCTTTTTTTTCATACCTTTAGTATGTCCTTAAGATTGACTAAAGATTTATAGTATGTCTTGAGGAATGACAGAAGGCCTTTAGTATGTCCTTAAAATTGATCGAAGGTGTTTTTTTTATACCTTTAGTATGTCCTTAATCCGATAGCATGGTTCAAATAAAGGAAATTAGCAACAGATCAGGTTTAAAAGAATTTATCATGTTTCCCGACAGCCTTTACAAAGGCAATGCTTATCGCGTTACACCCTTGCACTCGATTGAAAAAGGACTGCTCGACAGAAATTTAAATCCAGCCTTTGACTACTGCGATACCAGGTATTGGATGGCATACAAAGAAGGAAAAGCAGTTGGTCGCATTGCTGGAATTTGTAATAAATCAAGCAATAATCTACGCAATGAGAAATTCGTTCGCTTTGGATGGATTGATTTCATTGATGATATGGAGGTCTCAGCGGCATTGCTGCGAACAGTTGAAGAATGGGCAATCAGTCTGGGTATGACACACGTGCATGGGCCTCTTGGTTTTACTGATATGGACCTTGAGGGTATGCTCATTGAAGGGTTTAATGAAATTGCCACACACGCTGTTCTTTATAATTATCCATATTATCCTGAACATCTTGAAAGGTTAGGCTACGGCAAAGAAGTCGACTGGGTGCAGTTTGAAATAAAGGTTCCGGATGCTGTACCTGATAAGATCATCAGGATAGCTGATATTGTGAAGGAAAAGTATAAGCTGAGGATCCTGAGGGCTAAAAGAACAAAGGAGCTCTTGCCCTATGTTTCAAAGATGTTCTCAACGCTTAATGATTCATTTATCAACCTTTATGGTTTCGTTCCACTAACTCCAAAGCAAATTAAGTACTATACAAAACAGTATTTCTCAATCATTAATCCAAAGTATGTCTGCTTTATTATTGATGAAGATGATGAGGTTGCAGGGTTTGCCATTGCTATTTTTTCGCTTTCAAAAGCATTGATCAAAGCAAAAGGCAAGCTTTACCCCTTTGGCTTTGTACACATACTGAGAGCACTTTATAAAAATGACACTATCGATTTGTTCCTGCAAGGTGTAAAACCTGCATATAATAACAAGGGTTTGCCTGCTATTTTCTTTGCTGAAATTATGAAGTCATGTATTGAGAATGGTGTAAAAACTGCTGTATCAAGTCACGCTTTGGAAACAAACACTGCAGCATATCTCATGTTCAGGGATTATGAACACAGGCAACATTTAAGAAGAAGATGTTTCGGTAAAGCTTTAATAACTGATGCAGAATAGTAAAACCATATTGATAACCGGAGCTAGTGGCTTTATCGGCAGTTTTCTCACCGATGAGGCTCTTAATCGTGGTTACAATGTTTACGCTGCTGTAAGAAAATCAACCAATACTACAATCTTGAGGAAAAAGAATGTCCATATTATTGAGTTTGATTTTCACGATAAAGAATTAACCAGCCAGCAATTATCCACTTTACCCGCTTTCCAATATGTAGTTCATAATGCCGGCGTAACAAAGGCCAGAAGGGCTGCTGATTACTTTGAAGTTAATTATGGCAACACTCTCAGGTTAATTGAAGGGTTAAAAGCTACCACCGGGCTGCCACTAAAGTTCATCTACATAAGCAGTATTGCCGCGCAAGGATCATGTCATGGTAATTCCAATCAAAGGGGAAATGACATAAGTATTCCTAAACCTTTAACTGAATACGGAAGAAGTAAGCTGGCGGCTGAACAGTTGATTACCAGTATGCCTGAATTGACATTCATCATCATAAGGCCAACAGCCGTATATGGTCCGGGTGACCACGACTTTTTAAAAGCTGTGAAATTTTTGTGTAGAGGTATTGATTTCAAGGTTGGCATTAAACCGCAGACGCTTTCTTTTATCTATGTGAAAGACCTTGCACGAGTGGTATTTGATGCTTTAGAATCAAAGCTTATCAATAAATTATGGTTTGTTTCTGATGGGAAAAGGTATAATCATCGCGATTTCGGAAAGGCAGTTTCAAAAAGCCTGAAACGAAAAATAATCCACATACCAGTACCATTAAAACTGGCGATATTTCTGGGGGGGGCAAATGAAATAATTGCCGGTTTAGCTAAATATCCACCTTTAATTAACCGTGAAAAGATAGCTGAATTAGCGGCAGCTAACTGGGTTTATGATAGCAACCCCATTAGTATGGACCTTGGTTTCAAACCAGAGTTTGATCTCTTTGAAGGAATGAATGAAACTATTGAATGGTACAAGAAGGAGGGCTGGATATAATCATTAAAAACGGATGATACTGTATAATTTAAATGAGAACAAATTTAGAACGAATGATATTTCATGCTTTAAAACGAGAACAAATAATTCCTATTGAAAATAATATATAATATTCTACTATGAAAATTGAAATCGAAAAACCAGAAGGCAAACTTGGAATCTTATTGCCAGGTATTGGAGCTGTAGCCACAACTTTCATTGCTGGGGTACTTGCAGTGCGAAAAGGTTTATCAACACCAATAGGTTCTTATACCCAAATGGGTCATATCAGGGTAGGGAAGAGGACTGAGGGTAAAAACCCAAGAATTAATGAATTTGTGCCACTGGCAAGCCTGAACGATATAGTGTTCGGAGGATGGGATATTTTTAAGGATAACGCATATGAGGCAGCCATGAAGGCAGGTGTGCTTGATAAGCAATTGCTAACCGAGTTAAAATCAGAGATGTCAGCAATTAATCCCATGAAAGCCGTGTTTGATAGAAACTATGTTCACAATCTTAGCGGTGTGAATGTAAAGAAAGCAGCATCGAAGATGGACCTGGCTGTTGCTTTAATGAAAGATATCAGTGACTTCAAGGCTAAAAACAACTGCTCACGGCTTGTGATGGTATGGTGTGCCTCAACAGAGGTATATATTGAGGAAAGTAAAGTACACCAAAGCCTTGATGCCTTTGAAGATGGACTGCTTGACAACAATCCCGCTATTGCACCAAGTATGATATACGCCTATGCGGCTATAAAATCAGGCGTGCCATTTGCCAACGGTGCGCCAAATCTGTCATGTGATTTTCCGGCAATGACTGAATTAGCCAAAAAAATGGAGGTGCCTATATGCGGAAAAGACTTCAAAACAGGTCAAACGCTTATGAAAACTATAGTTGCACCCGGCTTAAAAGCAAGGAACCTGGGCGTGGAAGGTTGGTTCTCAACCAATATACTAGGTAATCGTGATGGTGAAGTACTTGATGATCCTGAAAGCTTCAAAACAAAGGAAGTATCAAAGCTGGGCAGCCTGCAGAATATCTTTGAGCCCGAAATTAATCCTGACCTCTATAACGACCTTTACCATAAAATTCGCATCAATTATTACCCGCCAAGGGGCGATAATAAAGAAAGCTGGGACAATATAGACATCTTTGGTTGGTTGGGCTATAAGATGCAAATTAAGATAAATTTCCTCTGTCGTGACTCAATACTGGCCGCACCTATTGTACTTGATCTGGCGCTGTTGCTTGATTTGGCAAAAAGAAGCGGTATGAGCGGAATACAGGAGTGGATGTCGTTCTTCTTTAAAACTCCACAGGCTGCTGAAGGACTAAAGCCTATACACGATCTTTTCAGGCAACTAATGAAATTGGAAAATACCTTACGGCATCTTAAGAATGAGGACTTGATTACTCATCTCGGCCTGGATTATTATGAGGATAAATAGTGCAGGTGTCTCAACTTCCTTTAAAGAATTTAACATATTCTGGAAAGCAATTGTAACGTTCGGGGGATTGGGATATAGCCCACTAGCTCCGGGAACAGTCGGTGCATTGGGTGCATTGCTTCCGGCAATCCTGATTCTAAAGTTTACTGGAAATCCTGATTTGTGGCTGATTCTAATGGTAATTCTCTTTTCAACATTAGGTACCATCGGCTCTAACATTGCAGAAAGAGATTGGGGTAAAGATCCCTCAAAAATAGTGATCGATGAAGCTGCAGGTATGTGGATCAGTCTTCTATTTACAGGAACAAGTTGGTTTGCTATTATATCGGCATTTGTGCTATTCCGTTTTTTTGATATCTTTAAGCCTTTTGGAATAAGAAAGGCTGAAAGACTACCAGGAGGTAGCGGAGTAATGGCTGACGATATTCTTGCAGGTGTTTATGCGAACCTGATATTACATGGTTTGCTGTATTTAGTGCCTGAATTAAGATATTTCTGAGCCGGTGTTAATTATTTACATAGTAATTGAGGGTAACTGAGGTAGATATTGCTTAACCACAAGTAACGGATGCTAATTTAATTATTCAATGAAATTATGACAAAGCGGTTCTTCAGCCTTTTATTCAGGTTTCAACTTTCAGCCATTATTGCCACACTTGTTGATTTCACTTTCACAATCTTCTTCAAGGAAGCATGTGGTTTGGGTTATTTATTGAGTGCATCAGTAGGTGCATTACTTGGAGGTATTGCAAATTTTATACTCGGCAGGCGTTGGGTGTTCAAAGCTGCAGGCCCACGCCATCAACAAGCCTTCCGATACACTGTAATATGGGGAGGAAGTATTCTATTGAACATTGGTGCAGTATTCCTGCTTACAGGTTCATTGCATTTGAATTACATCATTTCAAAGATTATTGCCGCTTTTATGATAGGGTTGACCTTCAACTATACCATGCAAAGAAGGTTTGTTTTTGTAATTAACCACTTTGATAAGAAAGTAAAAGTTTAATGGTGACATTTATGAAACTAAGAGACGAAGCACAAAAAATCATCTACATAATCATTGATCCGGTTGTTACCCTCATGGTTAAAGCAGGGGTAACTCCCAATGTAGTAACAACAACCGGACTGATCATCAACATAATAGCTGTTGTTGTTTTCATTGTTGGAGGTGAAATTGGTCATCCTGATGACCTCTCCTGGCTGGGCTGGGGAAGTGGACTTATTCTCTTTGCAGGTTTATTTGATCTGCTCGACGGCCAGGTTGCACGCAAAGGCAACATGTCATCCCGTTTCGGTGCGCTGTATGATTCTGTACTTGATAGGTACAGTGAACTATTGATGTTCTTTGGTATTTGTTATTATCTGGTTGCTCAGAGTTATCTGTTGACTTCAATTTTCGCCTTCATTGCCCTGATTGGTTCTATGATGGTAAGTTATGTGAGGGCACGTGCTGAAGGTGTGGGTGTGGAGTGTAAGGGTGGTTTAATGCAGCGCCCTGAAAGAATAATTGCAATAAGTATATCGGGAATAATTTGTGGTGTTGTTTCAACATGTACAGGTGGCAATCAAAAATTTTACCTCGATGGCTTTAGTGTAATTGAAACCATTGCTATTTTCACAGTACCCATGGTACTGGTTGCCATACTGTCAAACATAACTGCAATCAACAGACTTATGAAAAGTCGTGATAAGCTCAAAGGCTGAAGATATATTGTACACTATAACTATGAATCGTGTTTCGAATACCTGTATTATTACTCTGGCAATATCAGTATTATATCTTTTACTGATTTACCAATTTTCGGTTTTAGGTCCCGAACACTACATCACACTAATCATTTATAACTTTTTTATCTGGATTAGTAGCCAAACCCGTAGGTTTATGCTGGCCCTCGCGGTTTTTGTTGTATTTGCCATGTTGTATGACATTATGAAGATGTTCCCAAATTACCTTTTCAACGAAGTTGATATTTCACAGATATACTTCCATGAAAAACGGCTTTTTGGTTTTGTGAATGAAGGAGTAGCAGTTATACCCAATGAATACTTCTCTGTAAACCACACAGTATCTCTTGATATTCTGAGTGCTTTCTTCTATCTCAATTGGATGCCTGTGCCAATAGCCTTTGGTATATACCTGTATTTCAAGAACAAAGCGCTTTATTTGGACTTCGCACTCACATTTTTGCTTGTAAATATATTAGGATTTATAGGCTACTACCTTTACCCTGCTGCTCCTCCCTGGTATGTTGATTTATATGGTTTTGAATTTAAAGCAGGTATTCCGGGAAATACAGCAGGCTTTGAGCGGTTTGATGAGTTACTGGGTATCCCAGTATTTGGTTCTCTTTATGCCCGTAATTCAAATGTTTTCGCTGCTGTGCCATCACTGCACTGCGCCTATCCTGTAGTTGTACTCTATTACGGTTTAGTGGCCAGGGTAGGTAAAGTTATATGGTTGCTGGTTCTTTTTATGACAGGTATATGGTTTGCAGCGGTTTATTCAAGTCATCATTATGTTATTGACGTTATCCTTGGTGTAGCATGCGCTGCTTCAGGGATAATCATTTACCGGTCATTATTGGTAAAACTGCCTTGGTTTAAGATGTTTCTAAATATTTATATTAAAGCAATAAGTAAGGCTTAGGACACATTCAGGGAAATTAATAAAGCTTAGAAAGCGGGACTTGTTAATTAGCGATTTTCATGAGGCTGGATGGGCATTAAAACCCATACCCAATATGCAGCCCAACGCTTATGTGGCTATCCTCAGTATCCCAGGCAAAGTCAAATGCCGGGCCGAGATGGAAAGATCCCAGGGGGAAATCATAGGATGTTTCAAAATGTATTGCGAGTTTTGGCTCTCCATTATTATCTTCAAAAGCCACACCGGGTGAAATGCTAAAGTTTAAATATTCAGTTATCCTGTAATTAGAAGCCAGGCCAATGGTATTATGACCATGATCATCAAAGATCCTTTCATAGGCAATCCCCATACTAAACCTGCTATCATGAATTGATCTCAGGTAATGAAAATGAACGCCAAATGCCAGTTCTTTTTCATGCAGAAACCAAGCCGGTCCGTTTGATAATGCAATCTCATTCTTATGGTCGTGATGTTCGTGATCTTCATGTAAATGCTCAACCTGAGCATAAAGTCCTGTAACCAATAAGGTCAACAGGGCCATTAGTATTGTTGGTTTCATTTATAGATTTACTTCCTGGTTTGATATTTTATAGATTTACTTCCTGGTATTATTAGATTTACTTACTGGTATTATTAGATTTACTTCCTGGTATTATTAGATTTACGGCGTGGTATCGTTAGATTTACGGTGTCGTATCATTAATAGATTTACGTCCTGTATATATTTCGGGTACATTTAACCGTTAAAGGAATAACTTGTTCATTTAATAATGAGTGCTTTTTAGAGACCTTGGAAACAAGCAGATAATCTCATTCATATAGCTCTAGTCTTTTCCTGAGTTGCGTTATCTCATCTTGTAATCCATTAATTCGGTGAAGAAGATGAATAATGGTCTCAATTCCTTCCAGATTTATTTCTAAATCATGGTGCAGCCTTACTATTCTTTCCAGTTGGTGTAATTGCCCGATGTCAACATAAAGATTCTCTTCCACATCTTTAACTTCAATAAGGCCGGTTTCGTTCAAAGTATGTATAAAGGATAGCTCAACATTATAGCTGTTGCAGAAATCTTCAATGGAAACTAAATTTCTTCTCGTTTTCATCACTTACAACTTCGATAATTGAGTAAACAAATCTTTTTCTTTTTCCGTGAGATTGGTTGGTAGTTTGACTGAAAAGGTAATATACAAGTCACCATATTCACCTTCGCTTTTGTATACCGGCATACCTTTCCCTTTTAACTTGATCTTGCTCCCATTCTGGGTTTCAGGCTTTACGTTGAGTTTAACTTTTCCATCGAGCATATCAACTGTGATTTCACCCCCGAGTACTGCAGTATAAAGATCGATTTCAACATTGAGATACAAGTCATTTTTTGATCTTTTGAATCTAGAATGATTAGCTACCGAGAAAGTGATATACAAATCGCCATTTGGCCCACCATTAATGCCTTCACCTCCATGACCGGCAATCTTTATGGTTTGACCATTCTCAATACCGGCTGGGATGGTCATCCTTATTTTCTTCCCGTTTACGGTAAGTGTCTGCTTATGCGATTTCAGGATATCTTCAAGTTCAAGTTTCAATTCAGCATTATAATCTTCGCCACTGAATTTTACCTGCCTGCCTCTCCCGGCACCCGTCCCGGCACCAAAGAATGACTCGAAGAAATCAGAGAATCCGCTACCCCCTGTTGAACCTCCGAAGTCTGTCCATCCGCCGGCTGATTGTTGTCCATATTGAGTTGATTGTCTCTGCGACTGCCTTGCGCCTTCAAATTGGTCAGCATGCTTCCAGTCCTTTCCATATTGATCATATTTCTTCCTCTTCGCTGGATCACTCAGCACTTCATGTGCTTCATTAATTTCCTGAAACTTTCGCTTTGCCTCAGCGTCATTGGGATTGAGGTCGGGATGATACTTGCGAGCCAGCTTACGGTATGCTGCTTTAATATCTTTAACCGTTGCCTTCTTATCAACGCCAAGAACTTTGTAATAATCAATGAAAGCCATTTGAATAAGGGTCTTAATAATCAATGAAAACCATTTGAATAAGGGTCTTTTTGAGAATAAAAACAGAAATGTATTGTGTATTGTTGCAATCAAAATACATCCCCTATCCCATATGAACCCTTTGAACAATTTTAAACTCTTGTAGCCTTTGAACCCCTTGACCAACCTTGAACTCAACAACCTAAATAACATCCCAGTTGTTTAAATCACTTATGAATTGCTTTAATGCGCTCGATATTATTGTTTAACATAAATATAAATCTCATGAAAACCAGTCTTCAAAAGTCATTTAATATTGACAGAGATAATAGTAAAGTTATTGTAGAACATGAGTTCTCAGCCCCACTTCAAACGATATGGGACGCATGGACAAACAGTGATATACTTGATAAATGGTGGGCACCAAAGCCCTGGCAGGCAAGAACAAAGGAAATGGATTTTCGTGAAGGTGGCTATTGGCTCTATGCTATGGTAGGACCTGACGGAGCCGAGTCATGGGCACGTGCCGATTACCAGTCAGTAACGCCTCTAAGGGGCTTCATTGGTCACGATGCATTTACTGATGAACAGGGTAATATTAACACTGATTTTCCTCAATCATCATGGAATGTTGGCTTTACTGAGACCTTGAATGGTACACTGGTGAACATAGAAATTGACTTCGAACAACAAACTGACCTCGATAGGTATCTTCAAATGGGCTTCCAGGAAGGATTTACAGCAGGGCTACAAAATCTTGATGACCTTCTGAGCAGCAAACATTCTTCTTAACACATTGTTAATCAAATGTTAAGCGCGAAATAGTCTATAACTTTTGTTTTGAATTTGGTCGAAGTAAGACAATTAGAGTGAATTTTTTAAAAAAAGTGCAGATTATGTAACATTTTGTCAACATTATATAATAATCTGTGTTGTATTATAGTCTGAAGGTCAGATCAACATTCTAAACAGAAATCTACAATATGAACTCAATAGGTATATTAGGCAGTTTATTAACAGTTGACTATAAAAACTCTCAATGCATAGTAACAGTGCTTCAAGACCCCACTAGTGGCAAACTGGTGTCCGTGCTTGTTGATGATGGTGATGAGGTTATGGAATATAACTATGCGAAAGCACAGAATACAATTAATTATGGAAATGATCCATTGCAGTGGGGGTTGTTTGCTTAGAATCTACCAACCTCACTTCAGCTGAAACCCGGTGAGGACGTTTTGATGCCTAGAGTGCTGGAGGAACCTCATTCTTAACACTTAGGGGTATTTCAATAATACTTTTCGATTTCCTCTGCTTATTATAACCGGGCTTCTTTAAGGTGAAACTGAATGTAGCACCCTCCCCAACCTCACTGAAGGCATTCACAACACCGCCATGGCGATTAATAATCTGATTTACTATTGCTAAACCAATGCCATTACCTGTAAATTCATCAGTTCTATGCAGGCGTTGAAAGGCTAAAAACAGTTTATGTTTGTACTTTTCATCAAAACCTGCACCATAATCTTTAGTGTAATAGGTGATATCATTTTTATCTTCAGTCGCATAAATTTTGATCTTTTTTAAAGATGCCCTTGCACTGTATTTTAAAGCGTTACCAATAAGGTTTTGCCATACCTGCCTTATTAATGAAGCGTCACAGTACGCTTTAGGTAAATCCTCTAGTTCAAACTTAAAAGTTTTTCGTTCTTCCTCGGTAGTCAGTTCGTAATAAAGGGTTTCGGCCAACTCCCGCATATCAACCATTTCAGGCATAAGTTCTGAGCGTGAAACCTGCGAAAGGTTCAGCAAATCAGTAATCAAGCGATCCATTCTTGAGGCGCTTTTCTTGATTGCGAAAAGGAATCTTTTACCCTTCTCATCCAATTGATCCGCATGGTCATCAATCAACAAGCCCGCATAGCTATTTATTGTTCGCAACGGAGCCCGGAGATCATGTGAAACAGAGTATGTAAATGCCTCAAGTTCATGATTAGCCGTTTCTAGCTGACTGGTACGCTCTTTTACCCTGTTTTCTAATTCATTATTAAGGACTTCTAAATCTTGACGGGCTTTCATCCTCTCCGAGATGTCAATAATGGTAGTTATAAAGTACAAAGGCATTCCTTCCTTATCGCGTTTAAGCCTTCCACTTACATCTGTCCATATAAAAGTACCATCTTTTCTGATATATCGTTTTATGATTCTAATTGTGTCCTTTTCACCACTTAATACCGGATTAAGTACTTTCCCTATTTCTTCAAGATCCTCCTGTGGTGTTATTTCCTGCCATGTTTTTCCTTGCAGTTCCTCACGTGTATATCCTAACATATCACTGAATGCCTGATTTACATACAATTCTCCGGCCGTTACCATAGTAATAGATTTTCCAACATTGGATGTTTCAAAGAAACTCCTGAACTTTTCTTCACTCTCAATAATCTTTGCTTCAGCATTCTGGCGTTCGCTTGTATCGCGAACAAATCCAACGAAAACCTTATTTGATTTCCATATGGTGCAACCAAACTTTACCTCAACCGGAAAAATAGTGCCATCTTTACGCTTATGATGGCCTACTGATGTGAATCTTTGACCAGGTTCTATTCTATTCCATTTAGTCAAGCCATTTTCTAAGGTGATATCCATTTCAATGTCAGTCACAAGCATCGATAACAATTCATCTCTTGTATAACCAAGGTTATCACACGCCAGATTACTGGCTTCAAGAAACTTTCCCTGCACATCATGGATAAAGAAGGCATCGTTAGCCTGTTCAGTAACAGCACGATAGAGTATTTCCATATCCTCATGTGCTTTAACAGAGGCTCTTAACAGATAATTTTGCTGCTCTAGCTCTGCAAGCTTATTTTGAAGGTGTGTAACATTTTCGTCAGTTTCAAAAGCACTTGTCTTGCTTTTTAATGAGTCCTCCATATCATCAATATTTCAACCATAAAAACAGAATTTAAAGAAGATGGTTTAACTTAATCTAAGAAAGTTTCAACAATTAAGGGTTAATTTTAACATCCTTCAATGCTGCATCTGTTACGGAAGACACAACAGGTATTACTGTGATGTTACCTGTTGTTTCCAGAACAACTACATCTATATCCTCTATTTTGGTTATACCTTTTTTCCTGGCAGCAACCCAAACCTCCTGGATGGTGATTCGTTCTTTCTTCATTGTTTCATTCATGAATTCTCCCCTGTAAAGTAGCAGAGATGGACTGCTGGTGATTGTTTTCTTTATAAAGCTCACTCTGACCGATAACCAGGTTATGGTAAATTGGAGAAAAATGAAAATTACAAAAACCAGCACCCCATCAGCTAGTGATACATTTTTATTTAATGCAACTGTTGAAAGTGCAGATCCAAGTGCAATGGTTACGATAAAATCGAATGCATTCATTTTTGAAAGAGTCCTTTTCCCTGAAATTCGCAGGAGAAGTACCATTGCTATATATGCCAGGATTGTTAAAATGACTGTTCTGAATATTGATTCCCAGGAGTCGAAGAATAAAGTATTCATTTCATTTTATTGATTATAGTGATGAATATCCCTTTGAGGGAACGGTATACTAATTCCTTCAGCATCAAAACGTTTCTTGATTCCCTCATGAAGTGAGAGGAAAACCGGCCAGTAATCAGGTGTGTTAACCCATGGGCGCACTATTAGGTTAACACTATTTTCAGCCAGTTCGCTTACTCCTATTGTTGGAGCTGGGTCATTAAGTATGCGCTCGTCAGCAGCTATTATTGATTCAAGCACACTCTTTACCTTGTCAAGATCATCTCTGTAGCTTACTCCCACAACAATATCCACTCGCCTTAAATGATTGGCTGTATGGTTAATAATGTTGTCACTCATTATCTTGTTATTAGGTACAATTACTTTTTTATTATCAAGTGATGTTAGCACTGTGGTGAAGATCTTTATTTCCTTAACAACTCCATTGGTGCCGGCGGCTTCAACATAATCACCAGCCTTGAAAGGTTTAAAAAGAATCATTAATACTCCAGCTGCAAAATTTGATAATGATCCCTGAAGGGCTAATCCAATCGCAAGTCCCGCAGCTCCTAATACAGCAATAAATGATGCTGTTTCAATACCTAGTTGTCCTAGCGAAGCTATTACCACAATCACAAGAATACCGATGTATACCAGTCCGGTGATAAAAGAAACCAGCGTATTTTCAACTTTGGATTTCAAAAGGATTTTCCGCGTAATTCGCCGTATGCCTTTGGCTGCAAGCCAGCCTAAAAGAAGTATTGCTATGGCTGCTATGGCTTTGATGCCATATAGGATAAGCCATTCCTGAACGTTCACAACTACCTGATTCATATTGAAATAACATTTAGTAATATCAAAAATTATTTACCTCACAAATCGCATTTCTAAATACTTATTGGTGAAACCAAGTTTCTCATATAGTTTTTTTGCTGGATTATCAGGTTCAACATGCAGGGCGATAGCGCCTTCAGCATGATCCATAGCCTCTTGCATCAGCTGCTTGCCTATGCCTTTTCCTCTTAGTTGATTGTGTGTGGCAATATAAACCAGGATATTTTCTGGAATATAACCCTGCATCCCGGTTTTGTTAACTACAACCGCTCCTACTATTTTATCATGTTCTGAACCCACCAAAACAAAACCGCCAAAGGACTGCGATTCCTTGAGGGCAAAATCTACAGCTTTCTCAATATCTTCCTTCTTGTCACCATATTGTTCAAGATGTTTGAACAGGAATTCAATTATTGTTTTCTTTTCTTCCATACCCGGACGGGTTCTCTCGTCATAAAACTTTGTAAGTACCATAAGTATTTAATTTTGTGCCTCGCGGCGTTAATCAATTTGTAAAAGTCAATTTGTGCCTTGCGGCTATACTATTTTATTCTTCTAACATTATTGCGTATTTATCGCTGAATACGCTTGTCAATATATTTAGAGTTCAGAACCCTCACAGTGCCAAGGTAGTTGGTTCTGAATTTCAGCAAATCACCAACTTTATATTGTTTAGGGTTATCAGCCAGATCGATTACAAACATATCAGAACTTGCACCTACTATTGATACGCTGGGGTCAATTGGTGAAAGTTGTTTATCATCAACATCCAGCAACCCAATATCAATAATTGCACGATAACTGGTACTCCCCAACAAATTGTCGTCAAAAGTTATCGCATGACCTTCAACATTAGTGCCCATTTCACCCATAGGTACTACAGGTTTTTCAATCAATTCAATGATCTCTGAGGATAAAATGAATACATCAGGTTGCATACTTTCAAGCACAGTGTCATGATAAACATCAGTACCCAGAAATAGTGATTCACCAACCCTGAAGTGATTAATGCCTGAGGGTAGCAGGTTCTGGAATATCAATGGGATCGTAACTGATGATCCACCCGAAACATATTCAATTTTCCTGTTGAATTTTGCTTCAATCAACTGCTCAAACAGGCTCAATTGTATGAGCTTGTCATGGTTTGGTAACACTCCATATAAACATGTCAGGTTGGTCCCAATTCCAACCACTTCAATATTGCTGATTTGAAACACATTACTGTAAAAATCAAGTAGTTCATCTCTGATGACCCCTTCTCTCAATTCGCCAAGCTCGATCATAATAATGATCTTGTGCACTTTGTTTTGGCGTTGTGCTTCTTCGGCTAGCAATTTAATAGTTTCAATCTCAGTATTCATACTTATATCAGCATACTGTACTACAGCCTTGATTGATCGCTTTGGAGGAGGCTTGATGTAAATAGTTATGACATCCGGCCTTATTTGCTTGATAGCCTTCAGATTTGATGCTCTTGAATCACAAACTTCCTTAATGTCAAAAGTAAGCAGTTCCTCAAGGTAATCTTTGTTACCACAGAGTAGTTTTGATACTACTGACCATCGGATACCTCTATCATTGAATAGTTTATTCAGGTACTCAAAGTTAGCTTTGAGTTTCGGTAAATTCATTGTAATAAATGCCATAGTTTTCCACTTTTGGCTGTCAAAAAAAATGAAGGTAAGAACCTTCCTGGAGGGGGTAAAACAGCACTAAGAATTACAAATATAATAAAATTATCGGAGACTTAACAATTTAAAACCGATTTTGTCATGACAATTAAGCAATCTGAGCAGAATACCAATATGTCATGAACTCAACATAATGCTGGTTTAATGTGTTACTTTGTCGGGAGTAATATGCTTAAATACAGCACAATACAGCATATTTTCTCAGTAAAATCTGACAACTATGTTGAACACTGTATTCAAAGATCTCATATTGGGAGATTTTGACTTTCGGAATCTTATATTGCAGTCGCCGATGTCGATTATTGTGTTGCATGGTGAAACATTCATCATCAAGATGGCCAATAAGCCAGTATTGGATATGCTTACCATGGAATGGGAAGAGGTGAAGGGTAAATCATTGACTGAACTTCTTCCGGAACCTGCCAAACATGGGTTCATGAACATTTTGAAGCAAGTTTACAATACGGGCAAACCATATGAAGGTGTAGAGTTACCCATATTAATAGGTCGCCATTCAGGTAATAATAAATCAAAAACAGAAGAAGTTCATTATATAAATACCTGGATCAATGTATTCAGCGATGACAAAGGAACTCCCAGTGGCCTTGTCATTGTGGGTACTGACGTTTCTGAACTGGTAAGGTCACGAAATGCCAGTCGTGAAAATGAAGCAAAGTATAAAGCACTGTTTCATTCAATGAATCAAGGATTCGCAATCACAGAACTTATTTTTGATGGGAAAAATAAGCCGGTTGATTACAGGTTTCTTGAAGTTAACCCAGTATTTGTTAAAATAACAGGTATTGCGAATGCGGTTGGTAAAACAGCTTATGAACTTGTGCCCAATCTTGAGGACTATTGGGTCAGGATGTATGGTGAAGTGGCCCTCACAGGTGAGAGTAAAACTTTCATTCAGCACTCTGATGCCTTTGACATTACTTTTGAGGTTTATGCTTTTAGGATAGGCAACAACAGCAGCCGCAAAGTTGCCATGCTATTTACTGATATAACTGAACGGCATAAATCAGAAAATGCCCAAAAGAAATTTGCTGAAAAGTTAAAGGCTATGGTGGAAATGCGAACTTTAGAACTCGAAAAAGCAAACGCTGACCTGATCCATTTCATGCATGTTTCAAGTCACGACTTAAAAGAACCAGTCAGGAAAATAAAAACTTTCGCATCCTTCCTTAGAAATGAATACCATGATGAACTTTCATTGCACGCCGACGGGTTATTAGCCAAGATTCTGAATGCAAGTGACCGGCTGAACACAATGATCGAAGGGGTGTTAAATTATTCAGTCAGTGATAAATCACGACAGGATATATCTGAAATAGATCTTGGTGAAGTGATTAAAAATATCATAAATGATCTGGAAGTGGTCATTCACCATAAGCAGGTAAAGTTCAAAATAGGCGATATGCTTCACCTTGAAGGCGCAAAGGTGCTTATTTACCAGGTGTTTTATAATATTATTTACAACTCCATTAAATTTTCAAAAGACTCTGTGCCACTAACAATCAGCATTACATCTGAAAGAGAACGGCATAATAGCAGGGATTATGTTAAAATAACCTTTACTGACAATGGTATAGGATTCGACCAGGAATATGCTGAAAAAATATTTGATCCTTTCTTCAGGTTGCATTCAAAGGACCATTATGAAGGCGCAGGGCTCGGTCTGGCACTCTGCAGGAAACTTGTTGAACGTCATTCAGGTGAAATTTATGCTTCTGGTAAACTAAACGAAGGCGCCACGATTACAATACTCTTACCTGTAATGCAAAGCAGAAATTACTTGTAATAAGGGGGAAACTCAACAACATTACTGCTATTAATTCAAAGCTGGATAAATCTGGAAACAGATGCTTTGACAACTATTTCTAATTGACAATTATAAATTTATAGATCGCTCTTTTGCCTTGTGCAGATACATTTAAAATGTAGGCACCGGGCTTTATTTTGCCTCCACTAGCTGATGTTCCGTTCCATCGGTAAGTAGTTGGGCCCTTTTCAAGTATAATGTTATGTTCTGTAAAAATGATTTTGCCATCTAAGTTAGTGATTGTTGCCGTTACCTTCATTTGCTGAGGTGATTGAATATTAAAATTCAACATCTGACCCGTGGAATAATTATAAGGTAAGGGCCAGGCGTTTGTAATAGAAAAAGCCAGGTTCTTTGAATCTATATTAGTTGTACCAACACTTAGTTCAGCAAGATTCAGTTTATAGGCACCCAGCCCGTAGGTTCCAATTAATAGGAAGTTTTCTACTGCATGGATCTTCATTGACGTTACCGGCACATTCCCCAGTGTTGCATTCAAACTCTTCCATTCAGCACCGGCATCTTTTGACCAGAACATACCTGCATCAGTAGCAACAAACAACCTGCCCTGTTTTGTGGGGTCAGCAATAAAGGCATTCACGGTCAATTCAGGCAGGTTGCTGCTGATTGATTCCCATGATAATCCATTGTTAGTTGATCTAAATACATGTGCCAGTGGTTCATCCCATCTAAACCCTGAACAGGTAGCATAAATGGTATTCACATCAAACGGATCAGTGGCAACCCGTGTAATCCATCTGTCGGGCAAACCGGCACTTATATCACTCCATACAGTACCACCATTCGTACTTATATGAACCCTACCATCATCAGTTCCGGCAAGCACTTTATTAGGATCTATAGGAGAAATGGCCAGTGTTGAAATTGTATGGAAGGTGCTGCCATCGTCACCATTGGTCAGATCACCGCTAACTGGTGTCCATGAACTGCCCCCATTGGTCGACTTCCATACCCTGTATGTTCCAAAATATAAAGTAGTTGGTATTTGTGGATGCATGATCACAGGTGCCGACCAGTTAACCCTGTCCGATGACCAGTAATCGTTTATTGAGTACATGTAACTGCCGCCGTTGGTTGATTTATTGAGGCCACCCCACTGGTATTCAGCATAAATAATATTCGAATTGGTATAATCTACCATACTGTAAAACCCATCACCTCCCAATATGGCATCCCAGTCACTAAGATTACCTGTGAGCGTTCGCACCGTATTGTTGTCTTGTGTGCCTCCATAAATTCTTTCAGGTCTTAACCAGTCAGTTTCAATATCATAGAATTGTGTTAATGGCAGGTTGTTGATCTTGCTCCAGCTAAATCCCAGGTCTTCACTTGAGTATAGCCCACCATCATTACCTTCCAGCACCCTGCCTGTAACAGGGTGTATATGCATGGCATGATGATCAACATGTATTTCATCCATATTATAATACCCTGCTAACTGCGTCCATGAACTGCCTCCGTTTGTTGTCGTGAACAGGTCAACCCCAAGCACCCATGCCATATTTGGATTGGTCGGGTGCACTCTTATCTGCCCGAAGTACCAGCCAAAAGAGCTGTTCATTCCCTGTATGGCTCCATCATTGGTGCGTGTCCAGTTCTGTCCTGCATTTTGAGTCTTGTATACCGCTACCTCATATTGGTTATCAAAAAATGCATAAACAGTTGAAGGTGATGATGGCGCAATGGCCAGTCCAATTCTTCCAACAGTATTATCATTTGGTAGGCCGTTTTGTAAGGGTAACCATGAATCCCCACCATCTTCTGATTTCCAGATACCTGAGCCCGGACCAAATGAGCGCCTGTAATTGAGCCCGCGCATGCGTTCCCACATTGAAGCATATAAAATATTCGGATCAGTGGGGTGTTGCACAATATCAATACCCGACACAGAATCATTCACAAAGAGAACGCGCTCCCAGCTGTTGCCTCCATTTACTGTGCGGTATATTCCGCGGTTGCCATCAGGTGTAAACAAATTGCCGCATACAGCAGCAAAAACCCTGTTTGAGTTAGAATGGTCAACTATAATTCGACCGAAATAGGCAGATTCTTCCAGGCCGGAATGCTGCCATGTATCACCACCATCTGTCGACTTGTAAATCCCATCACCTCTGAAACTCTGGCTTGAGGCATTTGATTCGCCGGTACCTGCCCAGATAATATCGGGATTAGCCGGATCAATGGCTATGTCGCCGACTGAAATGGTAGCAGCATCATCAAATATGTTTTCCCAGTTTGCACCATTATTGGTAGTCCTGAAAATACCACCACTGGCAGCTGAAATATAGATGGTTGAAAATGAACCTGAAGGAACTTCTATATCTGTAATCCTGCCACCAATATTCAACGGACCTGCAAATTGCCAGTTAACATCACTGTTTTTAGTTGCGGTTGCATGCATATCACGGGCATGACGCACTGCCTGAAGATACCATTCAGTTTTTATCTGTCCATGGGGATATGACCGTTGCCTGTCCATCCAGTCTGAAGGTAGCATGCCGGGTCCAACAGGCGCTTTAACCCTGTTGAGCATATGATGGTTTTTCAAATCAGCGGATGAAACCAGGCTTTTAATGTCTTTATTATTTTGTGATCTATGCGCGTTAAACAGGAAAATACCGGTTGTTGTCACCAGGAGTATTAGGGCAACTGTTACGAACGAGCGGTAAAGGTTTTGTTTCATTGTGTGGGAGTTGAACTTTACAAATATAATTATAAAATGTAAAGAATTCATTTAATGCAAAAAACTGAAAATCAGTTATTAAACTGATAGATTTCTTGTAATTTTCAAGCCAGGGAGTTTACTGCAATCCATAAATGAAATGATCAATTCGAGTAACAGGAAATGATATTTATTTGGATAGGAACCTTATTCCAGAATTATTTGGTTTTCGAGCAAGTTCCTGAAAACCTTAAGGGCTTCAGGATATATGTCCTCACAGGCATCGAGGATAAATACGTAGATAATATCACCATGAAACCTGTCGAGGCTTGAGGATGCGCGAAAATATTCTAATTCATTAGAGAGTGGCATTATGGTAGGTTCTTCCAGCAACAGGCCGGGATATTCAGGGCGTGTTCTCTTTATGCCGGCCATATGCAGGTGCGCTCCTCCAAGTTCCGCATACATATCACTCTTCCTCATTTCCCATGAAAGGATGCCGGGGTACTTATTCGTCAGGACATACTCATTCCTGTCAGGATACTCTGAAATAAAACTCTCAACATACTCCTTTAAAACAACATCTCGCTCTGCTACCCTCGCAATCAGCGCAATTGTATAGGTTATTTCGCTACCGTTGGTGCTGGTAATCGAGGGAGGCGAAAACATCACAGCCGACTTCCTGTCTGAGTAATCGTAAAGCTGAATCTGCCAGCTAGTATCAATCATTACCTTCATTCCCAGGGGGCGGCTTACAAAACTTAGTGTGTCTTCTCCTGCTACAGTCCATATATCATCAAAGCGATAAGCTGAATCGCTGCTAACAGGAAGTATCCTGCCAGAAACTGATTCTCCAAGTTCTATCTCAAAATAGCCCCGCTCTCCTGAAATTGCTTTCGACTTGTCCATTGCATAGAGGCAATTTGAAGGCATATTGGCCAGCGCAGTGGCAAAACTGTAATCTTCCCAAAAAGCAGCAGGCTCATTTTCATGCAATTGCTGCCGGCTTTTTTGATACAACTCTATGGAGTAAGCAAGTTCCCCTGACAAGGCAAAGTGATTTGCCATAAACCACAAGGCACGGTAATCGGAGGGTGTCAATTCTAGGGCTCGCGTGTAATAATGCACAGCTTGCTGATGAAATGAATGCTCATCAAGATTGTACAAATAGTGGGCAATATCTCCTAATAGCAGGCACACCTCAATGTTGCTGTCAGGTAAAGCCGCAAATGTTTCAAAACATGCCTCCAGTTCATCAACCACGCTTTCCTTGCTTACTTCAAACTTCCACACCGGCTGCCAGTGGTTGTAAAATCCCTGGTTACCAATCAGGAAGCTGAACCTGTCAACATGCTTTTCAAATCCGGGTATTTTATGGATTTCAATGTAATTGATATTGGCTGTTGCCGAGAAGGCTGACAGGATTATTACCAGGAACGTGAGCTTTAACTTCATAAGTGCAAATATAAATTAAAACACAAAGGCACCTATTCCATACAAAGCTCAGAATCTTAAAGTTCCCTAAAAATATAGATCTCTTTCAGCGCCTTAACTGACCGGTCAGCATAAAAATCTGTTGGCATATATATTCTGAAATAGCCTCCGTCACCTTGATTTTCTGTTATTGAGAGCATCGGGAAAACCTGGTCAGTACGGTTAAAAAGTTCACTGAAGCTAAAGATGGTGCGATAGCCATCTTCTGCTGCAAAGCATACAAGCCCGTTCTTTATAAGCACTCCATCCAAGAGATTAATTGAATCGTTGAGTACTTCGTGCAGCAATATGCCATCAAAGTTTGACTTTGCGTGATAGCCCATGCCCATACCGTAAAAGGTGGAATGGTACCTTGTAAGTTTTTCCCTTGCAACTGTTTGTGAAACTGTGAATCCCTTACCGGAATAACTAGGGTCAGCTTCTTCAAATACAACTAACAAATTAGACGAATACACAGTTTCAAGATCCCTGTTAATAGGGTACTGCTTTTTATTAAACGAACCAACAATGATCTTTACAGGGTTCTCCAGGTTTCTGTAGGAGAACAGGTCATTGGATGCTACCACTTTCCAAGTGTTGCTTATATAGCAATTCACTTCTATCCTGTGAGGTTTAATTGGTGCAACTTCGGTTGCAATGATTACCTGATGTGGATTCATGGTGTGGAAGATTTCTGACCAACTAAATACAACCGACTCACCTTTATTGTTTACAATTTTTATATAAGCGTCAATCTCCGGACGAAACTCATCTGAATTCTTTTTAGTCAGAATATAATCATTCAGCAAATCAAACAAGGAATAGCCTGAATAACGAAACGCACCTGTAAATTCAGGCTCATTTGCCCTGCTTAGCAGACACTCCTTAACGAACACCTCCCGTTTATAAAACTTTGAAAAATCAACTTCACCGTTCTGCTTTACCTCTCCTGATATAATTAATTGACCCGCTTTCATAGGCACTTCTTCAGTTCGATGGTACAAACTGTTACCACCCTTGTGATTTAACTTCGTTGCCCCTGATATTGCGTCAGTCTGCTTAACTGATGAACAAGCACACAGCATAGTTGAAAGCAGTGCTACGCCATATAGTATATTTTTATTTTGCATGTTTGAAAATTGATTTACATTTGCGTTGTGATAATTTTGCAACTCGGCAAAGTTAGAAAAGGAAATCATATTCTGCAATGAAAGATCAACCCAATGCCAATCACTTATTCTCCCAATCAACCGAACAATCAGCTAAGGCTGAATTATAAGTTCTGGATCGAAACAAACAACAATGTTAATATACTTGGTGAGGGCAAGTGGAAACTTCTAAAAGCAATCAGAGATACCGGTTCTCTCAAAGCAGCCACTGAAGAAATGGGATACGCATACAGGCAAACCTGGGAAAATCTGAAGACTATTGAGAGCAAACTTGGATTCACGCTTATTGAAAAGAGCAGGGGAGGAGTAAAAGGCGGAGAAACAGTTCTAACTGAAAAGGGTAAAAAGATTGTTGAATTCTTCGATAAACTTTATGATGAAATGGATGCTGAGATCAGACTGAAATTCGAATCAATGCTCGAAGAACTGAATAAAATTGTAGAGTAAATTTTTTAATAAGCGTTATGCAAAATATGCAAGTCTATATAAATAGTTATTAACCAACAACCTGAATCCTCAATACAATTAATAATTAACCAAAAACAACCTTATCTGAATGAAACACATTTATGCTTTTCTGGTAACACTTTGTATCTTCTCTTATGCTAAATCTCAGGAAACAGAGGTAGTAAATCTAAACACAGTAGTAATAACTGCAACCCGAACTGATGCGCATCTTTATGATGTGCCTCAGCGCATTGACCTGATTACCAAAACCAACATTGAAAGTATGCCATCATTATCAACCGACAATTTCCTGATGTTGGTACCCGGTATCAATGTGAGCAGGGGTGCTTCAATTTTTGGATCAGGTAATATTTCAATGCGTGGCATGGGTAATGAAGCCGGAAGAATGTTGATCATGATTGACGGAGTGCCTTTGAATAAAAGTGATGGTGGTAGTGTAAACTGGAATGCTTTATCACCAAGCGATATAAACCAGATTGAAGTATTAAAAGGACCCGGATCAACCACACATGGAGGTAATGCTATGGGAGGTGTTGTCAACATCGTAACACCAACACCTTCAAAACCTTTTCAAGGATCCATTTCACAGAGTATTGGTTCTTTCGCTACCCTTCAATCTCGTGTCATGCTTGGAGGCCTGAAGAATAAAATATACTGGTCAGCCGGTGGATCATACAGAACCAGTGATGGTTACATTACTACACCGGCTGATGAAATTGATGAGTATTCAGTAGCAGCGTTCCTCGATGAGTACAACTTCAGCGCCAAGGTTGGCTATAAATTGAAGAAAAACCAAAAGATAGAAGCTGTGGGAAATTATTACTCCGGACAACGTGGAACTGGCTCTGATTTCATAGGTTATGGTTTTGAGAATGAAAATCTTGCTTCCAACAAAGGCGCCTTTAATCTGTATGAAGTCCTGAGTGGTCGTGTTGCATATACTGCAGAATTTGACAAAGCGCGCTCACTTAAAATTACACTTTACTCTCAGCGTGAGAACTATAATAACATCAGGGAAAGTTTGAAGGATAGTACAATATCACGATATGATGTACTCTCAATGCGTGATGATGCCGGCTTTCTCTCAGGTTACACCTTTTCGCCTGCTAAAAATCATAAAGTCAGTACGGGTATTGACATACGGTACGGGGCAGTGGATGGAGCCGATAACTACGTAACATCCACGGATAAGGTAATTAATGCTGGAAAAATGACACTGTCAGGAATTTATATTCAGGACGCGATCAATATTAAAGAAACTCCATTCAGTGTATTGGCCGGACTAAGGTATGACATGGCAAGATTTTATGATGGTGCCTTTATAGTTGAAAACCCGACCAAAGAAACTGAATTCCTTGGCGACTTTTCAGGCGAATTAGCTTCAGCAGATTTTTCAGCTCTCAGCCCACGATTGTCAGTGCAATATTACAAACCACAAACACTCAGGCTTTATGCAGGTTATAGCAAAGGATACAGGGCTCCGGTACTTGATGATATGTGTCGCACAGGTCGTATATCAAGTGGTATGAAAATAGCTAACCCTGATCTTAAGCCTGAATTCCTTGATAACCTGGAAGCAGGAACTGATATCTTCATAAACGAAAGGTTCAGCGTTTCATCTTCTCTATACTATTCTGTCGGTAATGATTATCATGCTAACATTTCAACCGGCGACTCTATTGTGCTTAACAGAAAGATGCGACCAATAATGAAAAAGAGCAACATCGGCGAAGTTGAATTGTATGGTGCAGAGTTCGGATTAAAGATGAACCTCCTGAAAAATGTATCATGGCAGATTGCATATAATCACATTATCACCAACATTATTGAATTCGGCTCTGATAAAACCTCAAATGAACTGAGCGGTAAAGAACTTGTATACCAGCCAACTGATATTTTTAATACTTCAGCAGTATGGAAAAATAAGTTTCTAAATGCCTCAGTTAATTTGAACTATAAAGGTGCCCAATGGATTAATGATGTGAATACTGAGAAAATTGATAACTATTATTTTATCGATCTTCAATTGTGGCGCCGAATATACAAAGAACTGCATGCTTCTGTAATGGTACATAATCTTCTGAACAATGACTTCGTTGACTCCCGCAATTTAATTGCACCCGGCAGAATGGTATTCCTTGAATTGAAGTATAACCTGTAACTATCCTGTAAGGATTTCCTGTTTTATTAGTGCTCAATTAAAAGTTTAGAAACCCCCATTAACATATTTAAGGTTTTATTGTTTATGTAAAAATAACAGCGATTTAACCCCTAATAGAAGATTAATGGATTCGCTTCCGACTGCTCCGTCGTTGCACTCTAAAGTACTCGATTCAATTACTGATGCCGTAATAGTCAGACGTCTTAACGGACAAATTTTTTTCGCAAATGAAGCAGCTGCTAACTTATTCGGGTTTAATCCCGGTGAGCTTGAGAAGCATCATATTGACATAATCGTACCTGCAGTTAACGCTAATGAGGAAAACCGCTTGGTTGAGAACATACTATGGGGTGAGCAGGTTGAAAATTATGAAACTGAGCGAATCGATAAAAATAAAAACACCATTTATGTATCAGTCAGCCTTTCTCCGCTTAAGAGTGAGGATGGAAAGATAATTGGAATAACTTCAGTAATGCGAAACTTATCAGGCAGGAAAAAATCAGAAGGAAAGTTTCAGGCATTACTTGAATCGGCACCTGATGCTATGGTGATTGTTAACAAGTTTGGACAGATCGTGCTTGTGAATGCTCAAACTGAAAAACTTTTTGGATACGACCGTTCCGAACTGATAGGAGAATTGGTTGAACGACTTATTCCTCAAAACTACAGCCACCGACACACGGAGCACCGGAACCATTATTTTGAAGATCCAAAGGTGCGTGAGATGGGTGCCGGCCTTGAACTGTACGCTTTACGGAAAGATGGTACTGAATTCCCCGTTGAGATCAGCCTCAGCCCTCTAAAACTGGAAGATGGAATTCTTGTTTCAGCTGCTATTCGCGATATCAGCTCTCAAAAGAAAGCAGCGCTCGAACTGAAAGATTATGCCTCACGCCTTGAACTGTCAAACAGGGAGCTTGAGCAATTTGCCTATGTCGCATCACATGATCTCCAGGAGCCACTCCGTAATATAACCAACTATGTTATGATACTGAATTTAAAGGCTACTGATGTGCTTGATGATGAAGCCAAAGGATTCCTGAGTATCATTACAAAATCTACTGAAAGAATGAAGGCTCTTATAAAGGAGCTTCTTGATTTCTCCCGCATAGGAAGAAACCGTATTATTGAAAAGGTTGATTGCAATGAAGTGTTAAAAGATGTTATTTCTGATCTTGAAATGGTTGTTCATGAAAATAACGCAACCATAAGGTCAGGAAATCTACCCGAAATTACGGCTAGTAGAGTTGAGATCAAACAAATCTTCCAAAATCTGATAGCCAATGCAATTAAGTTTAAACGCCCCCAGGTACCACCTGTTATTTCAATAAATTGTGAGGATAAAACTGATGTTTGGGAATTCTCAATCAGTGATAACGGAATAGGCATAAAGAACGACCACTTAAATAAAATATTCCTGATCTTCCAGCGGCTGCATTCTGAAGAAAAATATCCCGGTACCGGTATCGGACTTGCTACATGCAAAAAGATCGTTGAACTCTATGAAGGAAGTATTTGGGTGGAATCAACACCCGGTGAAGGCACTACCTTCTTTTTTACCATACCTAAAGCAAACTCTACATCCCTATGAAAGAATTAAAGAATATACTACTCATTGACGACAATATCCACGACAACTACATTCACACTTTCGTCATTCGTAATTACGACCCATCTATTGAAGTACAGTCAGTTACTTCGGGTGAGGATGCCATAGAATATTTTAAGAAAAGCAGGCAAAAGGAAGAAAACCATCCATATCCTGATCTCGTATTCCTCGACATTAATATGCCGGGTATGAATGGCTTTGAATTCCTCGAAAAAGCACGTGAAATTGATTTATTTGATCACTTAACTACTCGGATTGTGATCATGCTAACTAGTTCACTTAACCCGGCTGATGTGCATAAGGCTAAGGATAGCTTTGATAACGAGATCATTGAATTCAAAAACAAGCCGCTTACTGTTGAGATGCTGAAAGCTATAATTGATGAACTTGAGTAAATGGAGATTTAACCCTTAAGCCAGTTTCCAATACGTTCAATAGCCTGCACCAATTTAGGGCAGTGCTTTTCAACGAAGTATTCATGATTTGTTTCGTCATTAAACAACACCTCTGATGCTTCCAGTACTTCACGCCCGTCAAAATCAACATAAGCAATGCGTGCGGAAAGTTCAGCGGGATCCCTTCCAAAGTCAGAACCTGGCAGCATTGCCACTCCAGTGTCTTCAAGCAGCCTGTTGCACAATACTTTACTGGTTGTAATGCCGCGCTGAAGTAATGATTCACTGTAAAATCCGAAGTCAGGGAAAATATAAAATGCACCCTGTGGTGTAGGGTAGGTGATTTTCAATAAGTCAAAACGCACCATAATATATTTAAGGATAGTTTTCAACGACTTCCTGACTTTTGTGAGGTAATCATCCATAAATGGCCCCCCTTTAAATGCAGTAACTGCAGCATATTGAACAGGAGCACTGGTTGTGGTAAAAGTTTCACTGGCTGCAATGGCCATGGCATCCCGCAACCAGCGAAGGCCTGACGGGAATGAGAAGAACCCAAGCCGCCAGCCCCCTGCACCACACCATTTACTAAGCCCATTGCTTATAATAGTGCCCTCAGGATAGTACCTTGCAACTGAAACATGTTGGTTGTTGTGATGTAATAACCCGTATATTTCATCCGATACCAATATTACATTGTATTTAGCAGCTACCTCTGCCAGTCTTTTCAACCGTTCAATCGGGTACGTAACACCTGTAGGATTGGAAGGATAATTCAGAATGGCAATCCGTGGTTTATCAGGATCTTTAATACATATTTCCTCCAACATATCAGGACTCATCCTCAGGTCATTACTATGCTGGGTAGGTACCCAATGAACATTGCGGCCAATGATCTTTGCCTGTGGTGCATATGATACCCAGCTTGGTGTGGGTATTATAAGATCACCGTAGTATACCAGTTGCAACAGAAATATCAGTTCTTTTGAGCCTGGACCTATCAGTATATCCTCAGGCCGGTCGTCAACCTTGTGCATCCTCACATTGAATTCTGAAATAGCTTCCCTTAGTTCAGGCAACCCTGATACAGGCAAGTACTCTTTCTGATGGGCATTCTGTCTTAACGATTCCACCACTTCTTCTGGAACAGGAAAAGGTGACTGCCCCAGCCCCAGCCTGAACACTTCCTTGCCCTCCTTGATAAGTTGCCTGCTGCGCTCGTTAATTGCAAGTGTTGAAGATGGTTCCAGCCCTCTCACATTAAGATTCAAATTAACCTGGAAAGGTTTCCTGATGTTGTTTTGCATAAGCTTCAGTTAGTTGGAGGTTAAGTTACAAAAAGTATTACTAACAACTAACAACATTACCAAAAATAATATTGCGCAGTAATCGTTCTGAAGCATTGCTTGCTCCATTAATTCATCACTGAGCTCCGCAGTCATGTAAGTTTGTAAAAACTATGCCCTTGATAAGCTGAATCATTTTTTTATTAAATTTGCGTTTTAAAAATTAAATGATGAAAACGGTATTTTTCTTTTTAACCATTTGTTTCGTCACTCCAAGTTTGCATGCACAGAAAGTCAACTTCCGCAAACTAAGCTGGGATGAGGCTAATAAAGCAGCACAGGCTGAAAGTAAATTTATTTTCGTTGATGCCTATACTACATGGTGCGGTTGGTGTCGTGAGATGGACAAGAAACTTTTAACTATACCTTCTGTTGCATCATTGCTCAATAACAACTTCATCCCGGTGAAGATAGATTTTGAGGATTCAACCGGCATTATCCTGGCAAAGAAATTCAGGGTTTGGGCATTCCCAACAACCCTTGTTTTTAATCCATCAGGTCAACTTGTTGGTAGATTTGGTGGATACACTCCCGATAGTGAAAAATACCTCCATTTTCTTAACGAATGCCTCAATACAAATGAAGAACAGGTTTTTGGATATAATTCACACGATCTCAATATTGATTTTCCTGAGTTTTATAATGCATCCTTTTACAAGGAAGGCAGGCGATGGCCATCTGACAGTACTGTGAACGCATATCTTTCAAAAGCTGATTTATTTTCTGAAGCCGGTTGGTCAGTACTATTAAAATTTAATCCTGAACAATTCGAAGATTCTGTATTCAAGCATTATAACAAGTTTAAACAAATCTATGGAAATGATGAAACCGCCACTTTCGTTATGAACATCATTGACCGCAAACTCAACAAAGCTATCAAAAATGATGACTCACTTAGTCTCCAAAAAGCACTGAAATTGGTTGATTACTTAGACAGGCCTGCTCAATACAGAATTGAATTATTGGTAGCATACTCTAAGGCTAGAAAGGATTGGCCGGCCATGACTACTCAGCTTAATAACCTAATAGAACTAAATGGTGTAAATGATCCATTGTCCCTCAACAACAATTGTTGGACTATGTATGAAGAATGCGAAGATCAAACAACACTTAACCAGGTCAAAACTATAATGAAAGCTGTCGTTGAAGTCCATCATCAATGGATGTATACTGATACATATGCCCACTTACTTTACAAAACAGGTAATTATAACGAAGCACTTACATACACTGATCTTGCGATAAAAGAAGGCGAAACTGAAAAGGCGGATGTTACAGAAACAGTCAAACTAAGGAAAAAGATACTGGAAAAACTAAAATAGATAGTATCAGCTCATACTGGTGGTTTTACATCCTTTCATTACCAACTATATACAGGGGCGGGATGTTAATAGACAACTACTTTACTCGTCATCACTGTATTGCCTTGGATAAGCCTTACAAAATACATTCCCTTTTGCAAGCCTGAAGTATAGATTTTTTCACCGGAAACATAGTTGTTGATACTCTTAACTTGCTGTCCATTTGAATTCAAAATGATAACACGCATGTTGCCTGATGCATTACCAGTGGAAAAGGCTGAAAAGTATTCTCCTGCAGGATTAGGAGAAATTACAAACCTGTTAGCCGGTACGTTTTGACCTGTTGTACCTACAACAAATTGTTCTGACCCACAAGTTTGCATTCCCTTCTTAAAGTAGTTTACCTCAAATTTATATACAAGGGTTGTACCTTCCAGGAATTCTGATGCAGTGTACCTGTATCTGCCAACGCCTGCAATTGAAGTCTCAGAATGTTCCAAAGCTACTCCAAGGGTATCTGTTGATCCCCAGCATCCTGTTTCTTCACAATAATCCAGAAAAAGTGATGTGTTGGTATAAGTCAGCATGGGCTGCCCGCAATAATCAATATAGGAGAGCGTCTTCCTTGCCAGCACATCATTGTGGCTATTATAATCAAACGGAAGTTGGGCAACCACTGTATGCCTGTTCCAAGCTGTAATAATTGTGTCATAAAAGACTTCGGTTGAATCGGCATCAAATCGTTTTCTGTAACAAGTATAGATGATTGAATCAGGTGTATCCTCCCGTTCGAGGTAAGTAAGTTTTGTGTATCTGTGATACTTTACCTCAGTGTGGCAGGTAACTGCAAGGCTCCTTTCACTATACTGTACTTCATCACCCGGCTGGTAATCGTACAAGTCAGCATATGTAAGTTGTGTAATCCCGGCAGCAGGGTTGTTCAAACCCATAAGGGTAACCGGCTGAAGAATCTGCGGAAAGCTATCAATGCGGAAGAAAGTGATAAGTCCCAGTTCTTTGCCAGCTTTCAGGATGAGGTTATTGAGTGCTGAATTAATGACATTTCCCTGCAGGTCTGTATGCAATACCTTAAGGTTTTTCACCGAATCATATATCCCAAGTACATTTTCAAAGGTCTCATCCATTGCCTGAAGCATAAAACGTTGTCCTGCATCTTCAAACAAAAGTGTATTGGTTTCACCGGTATTCATATCAAGGTTAACAGTAAAGCCTTCGTTGGTTTCAAAACTGTAAATTCCTGTAGCATTGTTCAGGTTAACCATGTTACCTGCCCAGCTTGGTTTCGTTTCAGGAAAACAATAACCACTGGTGATCAAAGGGCAATTAGCAGTTGTGATCTCAAAATCTGCAATTCCCATATATGGATTATAAACCGTGTTAGAACCACTCTCATCTACTGATTCAAAATGCAGGCTGAAAGTATTGCCCGGCTGAGGGTATGTGGTGAAAACCTTCTGAGATGCAGCATCAAACAGTTGGTAATTCTGGGCATTTGCCGTCATTAATGCACATACCACTAGCACTATAATGTATAACTTCTTCATGTCAGGGGGGTTAGGTTATTATTCGATTGCAATAATAAACGAAAATGCACTGCGCACTACTGCAATTGATATATATCATCCAACTTACAGCTAAATCTTCATAATCTTAAAAACCCCAACAATAAAACTGCAAGACGATATCTCATCGTCTGCAGCATTCGTATCAGGATGTCAAATAACAAGGTAGGATTGATCTTGCCGTTGCAAATCAATCCTACCCCTGTTATTACAACTATGATGCTGAAATCACAAAAACCTGAAATTGTCCGCCGTTGCCCCCCCCATGGCAGTCTTTTTGCCAATTTTGTCAGTTCTCCCCAACTGACAGAGGGGGGACAAGGGTGGACAACCCCGGACAAGTTTATGACAGTATGGCAGTGTTAGTTACCTTATTTTATTCTCACTTTTTTAGTAACCATTCCCTTCTTAGTATACACCTGCAGCAGGTAAATGCCCGGGTTGAACGAGCTTACGTTCATCTCGTTCATATCACCAGTGGTGGAACGGTTGTATATTTCCTGTCCCAGGGTATTCAATACTTTTACTGATTGAATCTTCTCTTCTGCCATGATGTACAGCATTGAATTCGCCGGATTTGGATATACCTGTAGTGAAATATCATTTGATATGTTGCCGGCTGAAGTAGGATCAGTGGAGTAGAACAAGGTGATGTTCGGATAGTAATCAAGTGACCATCCAAACTCAGGCGGACTCATCAGGTTAAATGGCTCTGAATCCCTGTCGGCTGCACGTGAACGGCTCGATAAAGAGTCGTATGAAGCCATGAATGGCGTGAGGAACACCTGCTCTGAAAATGATTTAGCAGAGTAAACCACCAGGTTGCGGCCAGTATACAGGTAGTCGTTATCAAAAGGTATAAAAGTCTCGGTAAGTCCCTTGCCAAAATTCACCAACCCATCAAATACCAGTGTAAATGTTGAAGGATCAAGCCAGTTATCCATCACATTGTCATTGTCAGTTTCACCCAGCATGATCTGTAAGTGAATGCCCTCTTTGTCGTAATCAAAATGACTGGTGTAAAGTATGCCTTTTAAATAACGGTCGCTTACGCCGATTTCCTCCGGGTAGTAGATGGTTTGTGACAGACTGTGCAGAGGGAACATATTATAGGGTAATGAAAACATTGGTATTTCACCATCGCCAATCACAACCGGAACAATATCGCTTGTTTGCACAACTATTACCATACTGTCTGATACATTGTTTTCAGGCAATTCATCGCCGGCAAACTCAACTACCGCATATAAATAGCTGTTGCCAAGGTCTTCTGCATCAGGCGTCCATGTTAAAGTATATGATTGCATTTCAGCGAATATAATTGGCTCGCCGGCTACTGATGCCAATTCAACACCGCCTTCTTTCATTAGCTTAACCGTATAAGCCGGTTGCATGGAACTGCCACCATTAACAACTTCAACAGTATAGCTGCTTTCAACATTTTCAACAGGGGTGGTATTGCCCGATAAAGTAGCCGCAACAAGATCGTTTCCGGCAACGGTTTCGAGGCTTACATCATCAATCAGCCACATGTTAATTGCATAGTTATTGCCCTCAAAGCGGAACGCATATTGCAGCTCAGTAGCATTCTGAGGCACAGTGAAATAAAACTCAAAATCCTGCGGGGCAATGTTAAGGGTGCTTATAGTCCTTTCAAAGAGCGTTTGCCAGGTTGCGCCACCATCAAAAGTAATGTCAATGCCAATGACCTCACCAAAATCCATTTCATAATTGATAAGATACTGTCTCATTTTAAGCTTCAGGTCAGTATAACCCGTAACATCAACAGGTGCTGAAACCAGTCGGCTTAACCCTGCTGCAAAGCTAAAATTCATAGTAAGCTCAGGCGCTGTGCTTCCTGCATAAGCAGTGTTGGTAACCGCCCACTGTGGAGGTTGTTCAGCGTCAATTACCCATCCGGGAGGCAACTCACCTATCGTATAGTTGAATTCCTCAAACATGATCACTTCACGATTCGCATTTTGAGCGAAACCCGAAGCACTTATAAAGCTTGCGCTGATAAATGACAGGATAAACAGAGTGGTAAAAAGTCTTTTCATGGTCTTTGATTTTTAGTAAATACGATGCTGACAAAGTAAACCCAATTTTGCACGGATATCAATTGGTATTGAATGCTATTTTTCATATTGCATCACTAAGTGCCAGCACTTACAGCACGGTAGTGTCAATGCCTATTTTATTCATTATCAGTTGCTACTCTGTATAATTTTACTGATAATGATATAGTTTTGCATTAACTAAGATAAACTGGTAATCAATGCCTGTCGCACCACTGCATATCTGTAAGTCCTGTACCCTGTCGTCACCAAACAAACTGGTGCAGGGGAGGATGCTGCTTATGCTTGTCGTCATGGTTTACTTGTCATTTGGCATGATCTCCTGCAATGATTCAGGCCCTTCGCGTAAAGCATCCACACAGAAGAAATCAGGCACATCGCGTGAAGCAACTGAAGTTCTGTATGACGATATCCACAAGCTGATATACGTGAATCCATCGATGGCGCGGAAGGAGATATTGCTGATACTCGATACGCTGGATGAATCAAACCGCGTATCACAGATTACGCTGCTTAAACACCTGGGCTCATCGTATGTATTTGAAACCCGTTACCCTGAGGCCATCAGCCACTACCAGAAAGCACTGGCCATTGCGGGTGAAATGGAGCTGTGGTTTGAAATTGGCAATATTAACAACAACCTGGGGGTGATCTACAATGAAATTGGCAACTATAAAACTGCTTACCTGTATCTTACTGAGGCACTGAATTACTATGAAAAGGCCGGTAACAGCGAGAAGCGATCAGCGGCACTTAACAACATCGGATTGGTATATCTCAACCTGAAGAATTTTCAGAAATCACGCACTTACTTCAATGAGTCCCTCGATTCATTGCACCGCCCGTCTGATACCATCCTCATAGTTTCAGTGCTGAATAACATCGCGTTAAGCTATCTTTCAGAAGATAATTCGCCATTGGCATTCAGCTATCTGAACAGGGCAGTTGATTTATCGCAAAAGGTCAATAATAAATACGGACTGTGCATCTCCTACCAATTGATGGGCAATATTTACCTGAAACTCGATGAACCCAAAAGGGCATACGAATCATATACCCGGGGTATCAATATAGCCGAATCAGCCAACCTCACCTACCAGCTTGCGGCTTCACGGCTCGGATTGGCAGGTGTGCTGCTCAGGATGGATAAAACTGCCGAAGCTTCTGAAATTGCCTATGATGTGATGGCTCATGCCGAAGAGCAAAACAGCCTCACGCTCAAAAGCAGTGCCCATGAAGTGCTCTCAGATATCTATGAGAAAACAGGCAACCACAGCAAGAGCCTCATGCATTTCAAGGAGCACGTGGCTGCCCAGCAGGAAGTGGTGAATCAAACCATCATCCACCAGGTGTATGACGTTGAGCTTAATCATCTCGACCAGCTAAACAAGATGCAGAAACTGGAACTGGAAAAGAAAGAGCTGGCCATCAGCAAAACCAACAACCTGCTGTTCTTCCTGTCGCTCACCTTCATCATGCTCCTCACCGGCCTCTACCTGCTGTATCTGAATCACCGCGATCGCCAGAAAGTGAAACTTCAACAGACCGTGATCGAGCTTACAGGCAAGAAATCGATGGCTGCACTTGAAGCCGAAGTGCGTGAACGCAAGCGGATAGGACAGGAGCTGCACGACAGCCTCGGGCATCTTCTATCACTGGCAGGGTTGTATGCAGGGGTACTACATAAACGCAAGGATATAGCTGAAGAAAAACGCCGCGAGCTGCTCGAATCGCTGATGAAAAGTATTGACGATGCCTTCACGGAAGTGCACAACATCTCGCACAACCTTGCACCATCGCTGCTTTCCGAACAGGGGCTCAAAGGGGCGCTGAAGAGTATATCCGACAAGGTAAACCAAAGTACCCGCCTTGCCATGAGCTTTGATACCTTTGGCCTGAATGGCAAACTCGACGACCTTATTGAAAATACCCTCTTCCATTCCATCCAGGAAATAGTCAACAACACCATCAAACACGCCGAAGCCACCAAGTTATTCATTCAGGTAACTGCTGATAACAAGGAGATTTCGCTTATGGCGGAGGACAATGGCAAGGGATTTAACCCCGCTGAGATCAATGAATACTCGAGCTTTGGCCTGTCGCACATGCGTTCGCGCATCGACAATCTTAACGGCACCCTGTTCATTGATTCCAGTCACGGGCGGGGCACCATCATTAGTATATTAATTCCATTATCACGTAATGAAGTATAAGCGAGCAAATCAGGGTTATGAATGAACAAAGCAAGGTTATGAGCGGGCAAATCAGAGTTATGAGCGAGCAAATCAGGGTCTTAATTGTTGATGATCACCAACTTATGATCGACGGACTCAAATCGTTGCTTGAATATGAGGACGACATTGCGTTTATTGGCGGCGCCAACTCCATGGCTGAAACCCTCAGTTTCCTGGAACACAACACCACCGATGTGATCCTCATGGACATCAACATGCCCGGCGGATCAGGCATTGAAGCCACTGAAAAGATTAAAGCACTCTACCCGTCGGTGAAGATCATTGCCCTCACCATGCACGATGATATTTCCATCATCACCCGAATGGTAAAAGCCGGCGCTTCGGGGTTTGTGCTCAAGCGCACCAACATGAACGAAGTGGTTGAAGCCATTCGCATAGTTCACGCCAACGGCAAATACCTCAGCCACGACACCCAGCATATCATCATGAACAACCTGGGCCTCCCACAAGAACTCACCGACCTCCCCGAAGAAGGCAAGCCCACCCTTTCCGCCCGCGAAACCGAAGTACTCACCCTCGTAGCCAAAGAATACAACAACGAACAAATCGCCGAAAAGCTCTTCATCTCCGAACGCACCGTAGAAGCCCACCGCCGCAACATCTTTATCAAAACCAAAACCAAAACCATCGTTGGGTTGATTAAGTATGCGATTAATAGGGGGCTGATTGAGAGTTAGGTTCAAGATTGTTCAAGGTTGTTCAAGGTAGTTCAAAAGTTGTTCAAAAGTTGTTCAAAGCCTTCGGCGTTCAAAGGTTGTTCAAAGGTTGTTCAAGATTTTTCAAGGTTGTTCAAAGCAAATCTGTCCCATGAGTCCCACAGGTCCTATAAGTCCCACTAAAGCTCAGAACCTAAATTAGTAGTGAGTAGTGAGTAAGTGAGTAGTGAGTAGTGAGTGGTGAGTGGTGAGTGGTGAGTGGTGAGGTTGATTACACAAAAAAGGTGGAAAACATGCGTTTTCCACCTTTTTTAACATTCACCTCTTCGGTGTTTATTTCTGGAACATCAGCTTTCCGGTATAAACCTCATTGTTAAGTATCAACCGGTAGATGAACATCGCTGAATTGCGAGCTGCTGGCCTGTACTCAATTTCATAAGCTTTACCATTAACCACGTTCTGGTCGTACAATGTTTCAACCAGCACACCATCAGCAGAATAAACCTGCAACGTAGCCCTTGAATCAACACCCGGCACAAACTTAAATGTAGCCTTATCGCGTGTTGGATTGGGGTATACGGTGAGTGGGGAGGTGGTTTGAGAAGTACCAATTTCAGGTGTGTCAATCTCATCAGCGTAAGTAAATGGTTTATGTATTACAACATTTCCACCATTAACTGGCAACTCCTCTGTGTAAAGACCTGTCCATTGACTCGAGTAAACGATATCACCAGATGCATTTGTTAAGGTGAAACCAATCAAATCGTTTGGTGTATTTGCACCCGGATCTCCATTGTCTGTCATGGTTACTTTCAGTGTAAGAGTTCCATCATAAGACCATGTTGGTTTGTTTGCAGTAAGGGTTGCAGTACCTACAAATTCAGCTTTCTTCTCACCTGTTTGAGTGTTCAAAGTAACACCTAATGAAGAGAAGGTTGATGATTTGATCTGGAATTGACGTCCGTCATGTTCAAACTTATAGTTCACTTCACCCTGAATACCATTGGTTTTGTTTTTAACATTAAAACCAAAGTTACACTTTTCACCTTCAGGTGAAGGATACATACCGCTTGATTGAGTTGGAACTATGTAACCACCACCAGTGACCATCTCACCATTCGGTTTGTAAATAGTCAATACAGATGTGGCACTACCATCATAATAACAATCACCTGTACCAAGAGCTGAAACCACAATATTGTAAATTCTGTGAGTCTCGATTGAGCCAAGAGTTATAGGATCAACTGTAGCAACTACGCGATACATAGCACCACTCATTATTGTAGTAATTGATGATCCTGTTGCATATATTTCAGAATAACCCGGCATAGTTGGGGTTAATGTGAATGAAATACAACCTGGTGATAGTCCACAATCATTCAAACTTGCGATATCTATTATAGCACTCAATTCAATAGTTGCTGAACTATTAACAGTTGACTTAATAGTGGTGCCAGTGTATTCGATGTCGATTTCGTTGAGGATCATAATAGACTGCTCAGTTTCACTGAAATTGCCACAAGCATCGGTGATGGTGTAGGTTCTTGTAATTGTTTGTGGACAAAGTTCAGTAGAATAAACATCATTATGACTTACTTCAAGATCATTATATACGGTACAATTATCAGAAATTTCTAGGCCTAATGATGCTAAATCTTCTACATCTGTAGCAACTGGTGGAATTTCAATTTGAATTACCCTTAAGGATAGTAGAGTTCCGACAATTGAAGGTGCTAAATTATCTATGACAGTGATGTACTGATGAGCGGTTACAGAGTTACCACAATCATCAGCTGCTGTCCAAGTGCGGGTTAGCGTATAATTATTAGGACAGTTGCCATCTGTTCTTGTCTCTGAATAGTTAACAGGGACA
>JAEZDY010000024.1 GCA_023417935.1 Bacteroidota bacterium | reverse complement strand
GATATCAAACATCCACCCAAACCAGCGTTTGTGTAGCTAATGGTGCTTGATCCAAAGTCTACTGCTTCATCACAGCTTATGGTAATATTAGAAGGAGTAGTTGTGAAAGCAGCCATTGGAGCTGGTGACACAGTGATTACTTGTGTTTGTGTGCTTGTACGCCCGCAGTCATCTGTGAATGTCCAGTTCTGTGTGATTGTTCCTCCGCATTCAGTATAATCAGAAATCAGTGTTCCCATTACCTGTCCTGATATTAGACAACCACCTAAACCACTGTTTGTATAATTTAAGTTGGTGGCTGCAAAAGTTGTAGCTTCATTACATGTAATAGTGAAAGGCTCAACACTTGCAAACTGCGCCTGTGGAGCTGGCTCAACTGTTATGCTTTGTACATGTTGGATCTGCCTGTCACAATCATCAACGAATGTCCATGTTTGAGTAAGTGTACCTCCGCATTCAGTGTATGATCCAGTGATAACACCTGTAACTGTACCTGCAATTAGGCATCCACCCAAACCAGCGTTTGTGTAGCTAATGGTGCTTGATCCAAAGTCTACTGCTTCATCACAGCTTATGGTAATATTAGAAGGAGTAGTTGTGAAAGCAGCCATTGGAGCTGGTGTAACAGTGATAACCTGTGTGCTGGTGCTTGTACGACCGCAGTCATCTGTGAATGTCCAGTTCTGTGTGATTGTTCCTCCGCATTCAGTATAATCAGAAACTAATGTTCCCATTACCTGTCCTGCTATGAGGCATCCGCCTAAACCAGCATTGGTATAGCTTAAGTTGCTGGCTGCCAATGTTGTAGCTTCATTACATGTAATAGTGATAGGCTCAACACTAGCAAACTGCGCCTGTGGAGCAGGCTCAACTGTTATGGTTTGTACATGAGTTATTGTTTGATTCCATGTATCAGTAAATGTCCATGTTTGGAGTAATGTACCCCCGCATTCATCATAAGTTCCGGTAATCACACCCATTACTGAACCTGAACTACTGCATTGTCCCGTTACACCATTAGAATATGAAAGTGATACAGGAGAAATGTTTCCGGCAGCAGCACATGATAGTGTTATGTTGCCTGGAGGAGAAATCCAGGATGAAATCGGCTTAGATGCAACGGTAAGTAAAACCTGATCCGAAACCTGGCAAGTTTCAATACCATTGGTTGTTTCTACTGTCAGCTCTATAACAGCGGTTCCATCATATACCCTTACTTCGGGTGTTAAAGTAGTTGAATTAATGATCACAGGGGCCTGTGTTCCAGTGTATGAAACCACACTCCATGTAGTTGAAGAAACCCAATAATTCATAACTGCTGTTGCTGTTCCGTTCAGCATAAAGGAAGTATAGTCACCTTCATCACAAAGTGTTTGATCGTCACCTGCATTAGCTGAGCCTATAGTGAGAGCCTGCAACTGGATAGGGTCAATAAAGTCTTGTATTGTTGCTTCAACTGATGCTGAAGCTTTAGTCTTAATAAATAAAGTATTGATTGCAGTGTTTGTACAAGGTAATGCCAAACCAACAAAACCCGACAGGTTCATGGCACCTTCAACAAAAGTATTAGGAACATAACCTGTTTGACCAAACACAGGATATGAAACCGGAATAAGAGAAGTATTTTCAGCGGCATAAGCAATACCGGTGAGGTCACCTGTGAATTCAACGTAGCTGTAACCTGATCCAACAGCCTGCCATGTCCAAACCTGGAAGGTAGTGCTACCATTTCCAAAAATAGCTGTAATGATAAAGTCACCTATAGTTCTTCCCCCATGAGGACCTGTACTGGTAAATGTTCCGTTTGCATTTTTTATTACACTGTTCTGTAAAAATTCAAAATCAAGGTAGGATGCTCCGCTTGCGGCTTTACGGTCAGCAGAGAAAATAGCCCATTGCTCTCCAGTATAACTATCTACAGTCAAATGCAGAATACCATGATTCATGTCACTTTTACCATTTGCAGTTTGCATTTCCCAAACCATATTGTTTGGATTATCGTAGATCTTGCCACCCTTAAATACATTATCAAGTGCAGGTGAGTATGCATCTACAAGGTGAAATGTCATTAGTGGGTTAACTGGACTTCCGTCAGCATTTAACACAAATCCACCTGGAGCACCAGTGCCCTGTAGCCAGTCCCCAACTGAAGGTGTAGCTGTCATATCGCCCTCAATTTCAAAGCCACCGGTTGGTGGATATATGTTAGCGATCCCCGGAACCTGTGCTATTGACTGATTGAATACTACAGAAGCTATCATTAACACGAATACAGCAAGTAATCTTGTTATGCTGTTAGCTTTTGCGAATGGATAAAGTAAAAAAGTTTTCATGGTACTTTTTATTTAATAGAATAGTTAAATGCTGAATGGTTTTCATGGAGGGCTTTGCTGTGATTGAATATTACAAACACAAACGAGGAAGCATATTTATTGCTATCCTGAAAATTCAGAGTTGAGTAATTTATTGCTTCAGTGGTGAAGCCTCTGTAAAATCCTGCCATGAGTTAATACTTTGTTTCCCTTTGTTACCTTCCGTATATTGGAAGAGATCATTCATCTTACTTTCTGACCCGGTCTTTTCCCCCAAAAATTCCGATGTCGTATTATGAACGATGCATAACTTGATGGCTACAAAAATATTCCGTAGAGTTGGGCAGCACAATACGTTAAAATACTACTTTTTTAGGTGAGGATGATGATTTTGCAATACGTGTTTTTACGTACTGACAATTTATTTGCCCTACTTGAAAAATACAGAAATTGATAAATGGTTACGACATTTACATAATAATGGTTTCCGTATCAGGTTGTTTATCATGTAATTACAAAAATTGCCTTGTATTTTATACATAAATAAAAAGGTGTAATCGACTTCAGAATGACTGAAACACTATTACACCTTGAAAATACTTATGTGAATACTACGTAATCTAGAAAATCTAAAAGAGCAGAAAAAGTTAAGAATTTAGAGACTGCAAAACCTAACCCTTGAATATCAGTTAATCACTAATTATATCATTTTAAGCATATTGATCTCACTTTCTAAAAGGAACCTATAGCGTCCTCTGGGAAGATCTTTTTTTGTGAGGTTTGCGAATGCAACCCTGTCAAGTTTAACCACTTCATATTCAAGTGCTTCAAACAACCGGCGTACAACCCTATTTTTACCTGAATGTATAACAACTCCAAGTACTTTCTTATCCTCCCCCGAACCCGTATAGGCAATTTCATCAACAGCCATAATACCGTCTTCCAGTTCAATTCCTTCAGTTAAGCGCACCATGTCTGACTTTGAGAAAGTCTTATTAACTTCAACCTGGTATATCTTGCGGACTTTATGACTTGGATGGGTAAGTTTTTTTGCCATTTCACCATCATTGGTGAGGAGTAATAAACCTGAAGTGTTACGATCAAGCCTTCCAACCGGATAAACCCGTTCCTTGCAGGCATCTTTTACTAACATCATAACAGTATTGCGTTCCTGTGGGTCGTCAACCGTAGTAATATAACCTTTAGGTTTGTTGAGCAGCAAGTACACTTTCTTTTGTGGATTTAAAGTATCGTTACCTATCTGCACCTTATCATCAGGTGAAACCTTTGTGCCCAGTTCAGTAACAACTTTACCGTTAACAGTCACAGCACCAGCTTCAATCATTGTATCAGCTTCTCTGCGTGAACAAACACCTGCATTAGCAATGTATTTATTTAACCTTACAGTGCCATCATCACTCGACTGTTTTCTGGAAGGGGCTTTTTTAGCAATGCCTGAATCACGTCTGAATGGTTTACGATCCCCATCATCCTTTCTGTCATCTGAAAACCGGGGTTTGCCTCTGTATGAACTTTTCTTTTCTGAGTCCCATGGGCGATCATTGCCTTCTGAATCTCGTCTTTGGTATGGTTTTCTCTCTCCACCTTCAGAATCACGTTTCTGGTATGGTTTCCTTTCGCCACCTTCAGATTCTCTCCTTTGAAATGGTTTTCTTTCATCAGAATCCGAATCTCTTCTTTGATAGGGTTTCCTTTCACTACCATCAGAATCTTTTCTTTGATATGGTTTTCTTTCACTACCATCTGAATCTCTTCTTTCGAATGGCTTTCTTTCACCGCCTTCTGAATCTCTTCTCTGGTATGGTTTTCTTTCACCCCCTTCTGAATCCCTGCGCTGATATGGTTTTCTTTCACCACCTTCAGAATCCCTTCTTTCAAATGGTTTTCTTTCTCCACCTTCTGAATCTCTTCTCTGGTATGGCTTTCTATCTGAACCTTCAGAATCTCTTTTTTGGTATGGCTTTCTTTCGCCACCATCCGAATCTCTTCTCTGGTATGGCTTTCTTTCGCCACCTTCAGAGTCTCTCCTTTGGTAAGGTTTTCTTTCACCACCATCAGAATCTCTTCTTTGGTAAGGCTTTCTTTCACCACCATCTGATGACGACTCACGTCGTACAAATGGCTTGTCGTTCTCACTTTTGCCCTCTGATCTGTCGGAATTCCGACTGTCATTACGTGGCCTGCCGGGTTTCCCAACCGGGCGTCCTTTAGAAGGACCTTTTTTTTCAGGCTTATCGCCCGAAAATCTTTTCATCGCAGTCATTATAAATTTTTTAGCTTGCAAAGATAGCGAAGTTAATGATTCACAGGCAGAAAAGTAAAAACACAGGTGATAAGGAATTATGATCGGGCATATTTTAGCAAAATATTCAAAAATGGAATTGGTTTTATTTATGGATACATTTATAGTACCTTTCCTCTACCCTTTCTCTACCCTAGGGGTAGACAAAAGGTAGAGGAAAGGTAGAGTAATGGTAGAGGAAAGGTAGAGATCAACTTAATGAAGTTATATTTCACTCCCCAAAAACGGAATGTTTCATAATCTTAATGTAAATTTTCGAAATCTCCACATTTATCGTGTTACCATATTGTTTTAATGTGTAATTTTGCAACTCAATCAAATACAGCACGTTAACAGAACAACTAAATAAAAAGGATGATCAAAAAACATAATTTGCGCTATGTCCCCGCTGCCGCTCTTGGAACGGTTGCAGGTCGATTTAATACAAGTTATAATATAGTAAAGGGACAGTCAGACTTTCTGACCCCGCCAGTTGCTTTTAAAAAGGCTGAAGTTTTCAGTAAGTTCAATAATATACGTACTGACAATTATTCATGGCTAAAAGAACGGTCGAACCCTTTAGTGATCTCCTATCTTAAGGCTGAGAACGAATATGCTGATCAGGTAACTAAACAATCAGCTGCCTTAGAGCAAAAGTTATTTGATGAAATGAAGGCGCGCTTGAAGGAAGATGATCAATCAGCACCTGTATTTAGTAACGGATATTACTATTATACTCGTACCGAGAAGTGTAGGCAATATAAACTTTATTGCCGGAAAAAAGAAACTTTGTCAGCTAACGAGGAAATAATTTTTGATGTTAACCAGATGGCCTCAGGTAAATCAGCTTTCTTATTTGCTGACTATTCTATCAGCCCTGATAACCGTTATGCAGCTTACCTGACCAATGAAACTGGTTCATATGCTGAATTTGTGCTCAGGGTTCGCGACCTCGAAACAGGCATGGAGCTTTCGGGCTTTGAAGTCACCATGGTGGTTGATGTAGAATGGGCTAATGACAATCGCACATTATTCTATACTACGTGCAACTCAGCTATGCGCCCATGGCGTGTATACAGGAATGATGTGTTTGGCAGCAATCCCGGCATTGTGGTCTTTGAAGAAACTGATGAGCTGTTTATCGTTAATTTGCAAAAAAGTAAAACAAGTGATTACCTCTTCATCTCCTCTTCGAGTTTTACCACCACTGAATACCTGATGTTAAATGCCAACACACCATTTGACGAATTTAAGGTGTTTATGCCCAGAGTTAAGGATGTAGACTATGGTGTGTACCATCATAAAGAGAAATTCTTTATCCAGTATAAAGACAAGGAAAGCCTCAATGGTAAATTATTCGAAGCACCGGTTGAAGGCTTTGAAAATAAGGCCAACTGGACTGAAGTTTTACCACATGATGAGCAGGTGAGAATTGACTATTTAGATGTTTTTAATGATTTCTATGCCATTCAGATCAGAAAGAATGGACTGGTGGAGATTATTGTAAGGGGTATTACACATGATTATGAGAAGACTATAAATTTCCCAGAGCCTGTTTATACAGTTGAAGTTATACCGCTGCCTGATTATTATTCAACACATCTCCGTTACAGTTATGTTTCACTTAACCGTCCCACAACTGTTTATGAATACGAACCCATTGAAGGTATCAGTGAAGTAATCAGGCAAACCGAAATCCCCGGTGGTTTCGATCCCGATAATTACACGGTTGAGCGCATATATGCTACAGCACCTGATAATACCCTGATTCCAATGTCAGTGATATATAAAAATGGGGTTGAACTGAACGGTGATAATCCTGCTCTTCTTTATTCATATGGCGCTTACGGTGCAACTTCCGATGCAAGGTTTATATCTTCTTTCTACAGTTTGATAAACAGAGGCTTTGTTTTTGCTATTGCGCAAATAAGGGGTGGAAGTGATATGGGTGAAAACTGGTATGAAGAAGGCAAATTGCTTAATAAGAAGAACACATTCACTGACTTCATCTCATGTGGAGAACAACTTATAAGTGCGGGTTATACTTCGCCAAACAAGCTAACAATTATGGGTGGCAGTGCAGGAGGTTTACTTGTAACAACTGTTGCAAACATGCGGCCTGATCTATTCCATACTGTGGTGGCAGTTGTGCCTTTTGTTGATGTGATCAACACCATGCTTGATACTTCTTTGCCTTTAACTGTGCAGGAGTATGAAGAATGGGGCAATCCTAACATCAAGGAGTACTATGATTACATGCTTTCATATTCACCTTACGATAACATAGGGGCATACAGTTATCCAAACATGCTTGTTACAGCGGGATGGAACGACTCGCAGGTGGGATATCATGAGCCGGCAAAATTTGTAGCCAAACTCAGGGAATATAAAACTGACAACAACCTGTTATTGCTTCGTACCAATATGCAATCAGGTCATGGTGGTGCTACCGGCAGATTTGATCAGCTTAGGGAAACAGCTTTTGAACTGGCTTTTATTCTCGACCGTTTAGGTATAACTGAATAAATTAGGAGTAAAATTCTATCCAGCCATTTGGTTACTGCTGGTCGGATTTTATCTATCGATCACTTGCTCTCAAGGTTGATCCACGTGTCCTCAAAGAAATAGGCAGATACCAGGTTTTGAGGTGTAAACTCAAAATAATAATTTACTGGCTTTATTGTTTGAGGAGCTTTTTCCCACACCTCACTTTCAGGAGCTTCTTTCTCAAACATGGCATTTGTACGGCTCGCGTAATCAACCGGTGACCGTTTACGTGAATCACAAATTACATACAATGGTTTCTCTGCTGCTTTGCAAACCAATGCAATAGGGTATGTACCTATTTTATTGGTGAACCCATCAGTGAAAACATTATCTGCCCCAACCACTGCAAAATCTATTTCATTAATGAACCTTCCTATTGCAGCTTCATTAATGAAATGAACAGTGCAACCCATGTCGGCAATAATGCCAGCCTGAATCTTTCCTTCAAAAACCGGCCCCGACATTGTTTGATAAACTGAAGGAAAGATTTTCCTGAGAGCAAGGTGTTTGAAGAGGATATGTATGCTTGAACTATTGCTATGCAAGAGAATCCTTTTCCCATAAAACTGCACCAGTCGGGCCATCTTTTCAGCGGCAAAGTCAATACTTTCATCCCATTCCCTGGTATATTCTGCAATAAAAAATTCTATACGCGACTTCATGCGCGGATTAGGCAGTATATGCTCATCAAGCCTGTCGAGGAACTCAAAGAAATGTTGCATGAAGTGATGCACCACAGCCAGGTCAGGAAAGCTACGGCCTACTTTTTCCAGACTTTCCCTAAGGTATGAAGTATCAATATCATGGGTATTAATGTAAGTTTGAATACTCTTGATAAGTTTATCAAGTATAGCAGCCGAACCTGAATAATTATCGGCAATAAGTTCCTTTATTTTAAGTTCAAATGACATAGTATCAGTGTGTTGGCATTAACAGGAACGTACGCGCCCCTACCTCTATGAACTAACATATTGGTAAGTTGTTTATCTTTGCGAAGATAAAGGAAACCAATCCATCTTTTAAAAAATTAATTATGTCAGATCGTATTTTTGATAAAGTAAAACCGGGTGTTGTAACTGGTGACGACGTGCAGGAAGTGTTCAGGATAGCCCGTGCCAATAGTTTTGCAATACCTGCAGTTAATGTAGTGGGCACTGATTCGGTTAATGCTGTGATGCAGGCTGCTAAAGAAGTAAACTCACCAGTAATTATACAATTTTCAAACGGGGGAGCTCATTTTTATGCCGGCAAGTTCCTTAATAATGACGGTGAACGTGCAGCTCTGGCCGGTGCAATCTCAGGTGCCAGACATGTACATTTGCTTGCCGAACTCTATGGGGTTCCAGTTATTCTCCATACTGACCACGCAGCCCACAAACTGTTGAAATGGATTGACGGTCTCCTTGATGAGGGTGAAAAGTTTTATGCTGAAACAGGTAAACCGCTTTTCAGTTCACACATGCTCGATTTATCAGAAGAGCCACTGGAAGAGAATATCAGTATTTGCAAAAAATACCTGGAGCGCATGAGTAAAATAGGGATGACGCTTGAAATAGAGCTTGGTGTTACCGGTGGAGAAGAAGATGGGGTTGATAATACAAGTGTTGAATCATCACGTTTATATACACAACCATCAGATGTAGCATACGCTTATTCCCAATTGAGTGAGGTAAGTAATAGGTTCACTATTGCAGCTTCATTTGGAAATGTACACGGTGTATATAAACCAGGAAATGTTAAACTGGAGCCTGTCATTCTTAAAAACTCACAGGAACATATAGAAAAAACACTAAACACCGCACCCAAACCTGTAAACTTTGTTTTCCATGGAGGTTCAGGCTCTAGCCGCGAAGAGATCAGAGAAGCCATTTCCTACGGTGTTGTTAAAATGAATATTGACACTGATACCCAATGGGCTACCTGGGAGGGTGTAATGCAATATTATAAAAAGAATGAAGGATATCTGCAAGGCCAGATTGGTAATCCTGAAGGTGACGACAAACCAAATAAGAAATACTACGATCCACGTAAGTGGGTTAATGAAGGTCAGAAGACTATGATCAACCGTCTGAAGATTGCATTTGAGGATTTAAATTGCATTGATCGTAACTAAGGCTTGTTGACCGGTTATAAAATTCAATATTACAGGGGCAGAATATTTCTGCCCCTGTATTTTTTAATAACCTGTATCTTTGCAACTTCATAAAAAACACCTGACAATGGCCCTGAATAATGATAAGAACTTCAAACGATATACAATAACTTCTGCACTGCCTTATGCAAACGGACCAATTCACATTGGTCATCTTGCCGGTGTATATGTGCCTGCTGATATATACGCCCGGTACTTGCGCTCAAAAGGTGAATCAGTTGTTTTCATTGGTGGTTCAGATGAGCATGGTGTCCCTATTACCATCAAGGCCAGAAAGGAAGGAATAACACCGCAGCAGGTAGTTGACAAGTACCACACAATAATTAAGAAGTCATTTGAAGAGTTTGGAGTTTCATTTGATATCTATTCCAGAACCTCCAATCGCATACATCACGAAACTGCATCAGAATTCTTTACAACGTTGTATGAAAAAGGTGAGTTTATTGAGAAGTTCTCTAATCAATATTATGACGAAGAACACCAGACTTTCCTTGCCGACAGGTACATCACTGGAACCTGTCCGCATTGTAGCAATGAAAGGGCTTATGGTGACCAGTGTGAAAATTGTGGAACTTCACTAAACTCTACTGATCTTATTAATCCTAAATCGGCCCTTAGCGGCAGCGTACCGGTAATGCGTGAAACAAAACATTGGTTCTTACCGCTTGATAAATATGAGGGCTGGTTGAGGCAATGGATTCTAGAAAGCCATAAAGATGACTGGAAAGCCAATGTATACGGACAATGCAAATCGTGGCTCGACACAGGACTTCAGCCACGAGCAGTAACCCGCGATCTTGACTGGGGTGTGCAAGTGCCTATAGAAGGTGCTGAAGGTAAGGTATTGTACGTGTGGTTTGATGCTCCAATTGGATATATTTCCGCTACACGTGAATGGGCAGAACAAACAGGAAACGACTGGAAAGTATGGTGGAAAGATGAAAGCTCAAAGCTGGTACATTTCATTGGCAAAGACAATATAGTGTTCCACTGCATAGTTTTTCCAGGAATGCTCAAAGCTGAAGGCTCTTATATTTTACCTGAGAATGTGCCTGCCAATGAGTTTCTTAACCTTGAAAATGACAAGATCTCTACTTCCCGAAACTGGGCGGTATGGTTGCATGAATACCTTGAGGAATTTCCGGGTAAACAGGATGTTTTACGTTATGTACTTACAGCTAATGCACCTGAAACAAAGGATAATGATTTCACTTGGCGTGACTACCAAACGCGGAATAACAGTGAATTGCTCTCCATTTTTGGCAACTTCGTAAACCGTACCATTGTTTTAACCCATAAGTATTACGATGGTAAAGTACCTGCTTTAGGCAAAACAGATGAGCACGACAAGCAGGTGCTTGATGAAATGGCAGCTTTCCCTGCAAAGATTGGTTATAGCATTGAGCATTATCGTTTTAGGGAAGCGCTTAATGAGTTTATGAATCTGGCGAGGTTAGGTAATAAGTACCTTACAGACACTGAACCATGGAAAACCATTAAAACAGATCCTGAGAAAGTAAAAACAAACTTAAATATAGCGCTCCAAATTTGTGCTAATCTTGCCATTCTATGTGAACCTTTCATGCCATTTACAGCCACTAAGCTTACTGAAATGCTCAATCTTGAGGTAAGTACGTGGGATAAAGCAGGTAACCATGACCTGCTAACTGAAGGACACTTGCTTAATCAACCGGCATTCCTTTTTGAAAAGATTGAAGATGAAACCATCCAAAAACAAGTACAAAAGCTTTTGGATACCAAAAAGTCAAATGAAGCTGAAAATGCAAAGGTAAATCCCGGTAAACCTGTTATTGAGTTTGATGATTTTGGCAAAATAGACCTTCGTATAGGCACCATTATAGCTGCTGAAAAGGTTGCAAAAACAAAGAAATTGTTGAAGCTTGTTATTGATACAGGCATTGACAAACGTACAGTTGTATCAGGCATTGCTGAGCATTATGAGCCTGAGCATATCATTGGCAGGCAAGTTACCATACTTGTAAACCTTGCACCCCGAAACCTGAAAGGTATTGAATCGCAAGGTATGATCCTAATGGCTGAAGACCACGACGGAAAACTAAGTTTTGTATCTCCTGATAAATTGATCAACAACGGTTCAGAGATCAAGTAAACCGGGTCAAATATCAAAGTTAACCGAGTCAAATATCAAAGTTAACCGGGTCCGATATCAAAGTTAATCGGTTCAGAGAACAATATTAGGTGGGTCAGAAAACAATGTTAGCTTACCTGCTGTGAATCACCTGTTTATAAATTCTGTACATTTGCTCCATGATAATTATTGAAAATACTATAGTTTCTGACGATTTTAAGAGTGCATGCTTTGTTTGTGATCTATCGGCTTGTAAAGGAGCTTGTTGTGTTGAAGGTGATGCCGGTGCTCCACTGGAAGAAGAAGAGATCTCCATTCTGGAGGATGAGATCGATAACATAATTCCCTTTATGCGTGAGCAAGGTGTGAATGAGATAAAACGCTCTGGTGTTTTTGATTTTGATGCAGCAGGGCATTATGTAACACCGCTGGTTAATGGGAAAGAGTGTGCATACGTAGTTTTCAATGATGACGGCATTGCTCTTTGTGCAATTGAAAATGCCTGGAAAGAAGGAAAAACAAAATTCCGCAAGCCTGTATCATGCCATCTTTATCCTGTTAGATTGAGCAAGTACAAAGACTTTGAGGCTGTAAATTACCATCGGTGGCACATTTGCCGGCCCGCCGTTGAATATGGTAAGACTCTGAATGTTCCGGCATATGTGTTCCTCAAAGAGGCACTTATTAGAAAATATGGTGAGCAGTACTATGATCAGTTAGTAAAGCAAATACAGGGAAAAAAGGCAAAAAAATAAAAAGAAGCATACTTTTTTGAGTAGCTTCTTCTATTTCATTTAAGAAGTTTAAGATTGCGCATTCTCGGTTCTTAACCTTTAATAGCGTACCTCTTGGCTTGATACTTAAACCAAAGCAGGGACAGTTTTAGCCGCAGCCATTGCTTCTAGTTCCTTGTCAATATGAAATAACCCTGCTTTATCATCACCCACGAGGCTAATTTTGTCGAGGATGGTGTGAGCTGTGCTCTCTTCTTCAATCTGCTCATTAATGAACCACTGTAGAAAATTACCTGTTGTATAATCCTTTTCTTCTATTGTGATTGCATATATTTCATTAATAGCGGCGGTTACATACTCTTCATGCCTTAACACATTCTGGAAAATTTCAAGAACTGATGCATATTCAGCATTGGGAGTATCAAGCGCTTGCAATTGTGCATAACCTCCACGGTCGTTAAGGAATTTAACAAATTTCAATTGGTGCATGCGTTCCTCGTCTGATTGTTTGTAAAGGAAGGCTGCTGCGCCTCTCAGCCCTTTAGTTTCACACCATGAAGCCATAGCCATGTAGATTCTTGCTGAGTGCTCCTCATTTTTGATTTGCCTGTTGATAGCTTCTTCTACTTTTTTTGAGATCATACCATAGATTTTAAAGTTTTTATCAATTATTTTTGAGTGCTTCTGCACCACTTACAATTTCCAATATCTCGTTGGTAATAGCTGCCTGACGAGCTTTGTTATATGTTAGCTTCAGTTCTTTTAGTAGTTCCTGGGCATTGTCTGTAGCCTGCGACATGGCAGTCATACGAGCACCCTGCTCTGATGCCCATGAATCAAGTAAAGCCTTGTACAATTGTGTGCGTAATATACGGGGCACAATTGACTCAAGTATCTCATCTCTTGAAGGGTCAAAAATGTACTCTGACTGAGCTCCATTTTCTTCCTCACTTGTTATAGGCTCAACAGGCAAAAACTGCTCTGTTACCAAATATTGAACAACTGCATTCTTAAATTGATGATAAACTATGTAGATTTTATCATAAAGTTTCTTTGTAAAGAGATCTATCAGGTGGTCAGCAAGCTGCGATGCCCGGCCATATGTAAGCTCATCATAAATATCGTCGTGCGATTCAGCGAGCTTAAAACTGCTTCTGGCAAAGTACTCTGACGCCTTCCTGCCAATAGTGATCATGGTAATTTCAGATCCGGGGTTAGCTGCAATAATTGACCGGGAATCGATATTGGCCTGCTTGATAACATTAGAATTGAATGCCCCGCATAAACCCCTGTTTGAAGAAAGGACTACAAATAGTATCCGGTTTGTCGCTCTCTTTTCAGACAACCCGCCTGGTAAACCTGATTCAGTACCTGCGCTCAGGTTTTGAAGCATCAACTGCTGCTTTTGGGCAAAGGGCCTTAACTGGAGTATACCAGTTTGAGCTTTCCTAAGCTTTGATGCAGCAACCATCTTCATGGCACTGGTAATCTGCTGGGTTGACTTTACTGAAGCTATACGGTTTCTTACTTCTTTTAAGCTGGCCATGTTGCTGTACTTACCTCTTAAATTTCATACTTCCTGATGTGTTCCATTGCTACAGCTTCAAGTTCACTTTCAACTTCGGGCGTGTAGCTGCCTTTTCTAAGCGTTTCAAGCAAGGCTTGTTTGTGCTCAACAAGGTAATGCAGAAATTCTATTTCAAAATCATGCACTCTTTCAATAGGTATTTTCTGCAACAAGCCTTTCGATCCGCAGAAAATAATTGCTACCTGCTGTTCAACCGGCAATGGTGAATATTGTGGTTGCTTAAGAATTTCAACATTACGGAAACCTCTGTCGAGAATTGACTTTGTGATTGCATCGAGGTCAGAACCAAACTTTGAGAAAGCCTCAAGTTCCCTGAATTGCGCCTGGTCAAGTTTCAAAGATCCTGCTACTTTCTTCATTGACTTGATCTGTGCACTACCCCCTACCCTTGATACCGAGATACCAACATTGATAGCTGGCCTGATACCTGAGTTAAACAGGTTGGTTTCGAGGAATATCTGTCCATCGGTGATTGATATCACATTGGTTGGAATGTATGCAGATACGTCACCCGCCTGTGTTTCAATGATTGGTAATGCAGTTAATGAACCACCACCTTTTACTTTATGCCTGATTGACTCGGGCAAATCATTCATTTGCTGAGCAATAACATCACTTACAATGATCTTTGCTGCTCTTTCAAGCAAGCGTGAGTGCAGGTAAAATACATCACCCGGATAAGCTTCACGTCCTGGCGGACGACGCAACAATAAAGAAACTTCACGGTATGCAACAGCCTGTTTTGAGAGATCATCAAAAATGATCAGTGCGGGGCGTCCTGTATCCCTGAAATATTCACCGATTGCAGCACCGGCAAAGGGAGCGTAAAACTGCATAGCAGCGGCATCACTAGCAGTTGCCACAACAACCACTGTATATTTCATGGCACCCTTTGATTCAAGGGTTTGTACAATGTTTGCAACGGTACTTCCCTTTTGTCCAATTGCCACATAAATACAGAAAACTGGCTCACCTTTATCGTAAAACTCTTTCTGATTTATGATTGTATCAATAGCAATTGCTGACTTTCCTGTTTGACGGTCGCCGATAATTAACTCACGTTGACCGCGGCCAATAGGGATCATAGCATCAATAGCCTTTATTCCTGTTTGTAGCGGCTCATTAACAGGTTGCCTGTATATAACACCCGGAGCTTTGCGCTCAAGCGGCATTTCGTATGATTCACCTTCAATCGGGCCTTTTCCATCAATTGGTTCACCCACAGTATTGATAACCCTGCCGAGCATGCCTTCGCTCACGTTGATAGAAGCAATCTTTCGGGTGCGTTTAACCTGATCGCCTTCATTAACGCCCTTAGCGTCGCCGAGCATCACCACCCCAACATTATCTTCTTCAAGGTTAAGTACAATACCTTTTACTCCGGTACTTTCAAACTCGATAAGTTCACCGGCCTGTACATTATATAAACCGAATATCCTGGCAATTCCATCGCCAACCTGCAACACTGTGCCTACTTCATCAAGTTCAGCTTCTGATTTAAAACCTGCAAGTTGCTGTCGTAATATTGCTGATACCTCAGCCGGCTTAATTTCTGCCATATACTATTATTTATTAGAATCCTTTTTTATAAGTATTTACGTTAAACTCCTGCTGCAGCGACTGGATTTTCTTCCTTATACTGTCATCAAATTTAACACCTTCAATTTTAACGATCAACCCACCTAAGATAGAAGGATCAACAATTTCTTCGAGAATGATTTCAGCATTAGTCTGGTTTTTCAGTATGCTGATCAACTGATCTTTAAGTAATTTATCAAGAGGTGTTGCAGTAGTAACCTGCGCGACTTTTATTCCCTTTTCCCTGCGGTAAATTTCAATGAATGCATTTGCAATCCCGTGCAGGTTTTCTTCCCTGCGTTTTTTAAGGAGAATACTCATGAATGTGTAGGTAACAATGCCCACTTTGTCCTTAAAAAGTTCATGAAGCACTTTCATTTTCTTATCACTGAATACCACCGGACTCTTAAGCAAAAGTCTTAACTCCCTGCTTGAGTTGGTAATATCAGCTATCAACTGAACGTCGTTATAAGTCTGTTCAACCTGGTCTCTTTCAACAGCAAAGTCGAATAGAGCAGTGGCATAACGAAGATCGATACGGTGATTACTCATAGGTTAGTTCAGTTTAATTTCCCCCAGTGATTTTTCAACAAACTGTTTGTTTTTCACCGGATCTGACAATTCTTGACCTATAAGTTTTTCAGCTATTTCAACTGAAAGGTTGGCCACCTGGTTTTTCAGGTCGGTAATAGCGGCCATCTTCTCATGCTCAATGCGCTCTCTAGCAGAATCAATAATCCTCTCAGCTTCAATAGATGCCTTTTCACGTGCATCTTCAATAAGCTTTTCACGCACTTTACGAGCATCCCTCATCAGGGCATCACGTTCTTCTTTAGCTTCCTTCAGCAGTTTTTCATTGTTGAACTGCAAAGTTTCCATCTCACGCCTGGCAGCCTCAGCCTGATGCAGTGACATCTCAATAGCCGATTCACGGTCATGTAATGCACGCATGATAGGTGGCCAAACGAATTTGCCGAGGATAAGGAGCAAAAGCCCGAAAGCAATTGTCATCCAGAAGATCAATCCTATACCGGGACTTACTAATTCCATTTCTTTCCTTTTATTAATTAATGACAAAAATGAAACTATACCGCCTTAACCAACCGTTAAAGCGGTATAATTGCTTTCCTTAAACGAATACAACAAGCAAACAGACCACGATTGCAAAGAAAGCCACACCTTCAATAAGAGCGGCTGATACAATCATATTTGACCTGATGTCACCTGCTGATTCAGGTTGCCTTGCTATGGACTCTAAAGCTCCACGGCCAATGTTACCGATACCTATACCGGCACCAATTGCAGCAATACCTGCGCCAATTGATGCGCCTGCCTTAGCAACCGGAGCCAGATCAGTAGCAACGGAAACCACGTCATTCGCCATCTGAAGCAGTAATGTAAGTAGTGTCATAATGAATTGATTTAAAGGGTTATTTGAATTTACGTTGATAATTAATGCGTTTCAGCATGACTATGCTCCTCGGTTGCCATCCCAAAGTATAGTGCCGATAACATGGTGAATACATAAGCCTGGATAAATGCTACCAGCAGTTCAAGCAGACTTATAAATATTGAAAATATAATAGATACCGGGCTTACAACATAAGCCATGGCGGTACTCATTTGTCCGAATATAAAGATCAATGCTATAAAACCGAGTACAATAATATGGCCTGCGGCTATGTTGGCAAACAAACGGACCATCAATACGAAAGGCTTTATAAACACACCTGCTAGTTCTATAACAGGTATAAGTGGAATAGGAAATTTAAGCCACCAGGGAATACCAGGAGGGTTAAAAATGTGCACCCAGTAGTTTTTATTTGCCTTTACAAGAATAATTATGAAAGTAAATAGCGCCAGAACAAGGGTAACGCCAATATTACCTGTTACATTGGCACCTCCCGGGAAAAAGGGAACCAAACCTATAAGATTGCTAAAAAATATAAAGAAGAAGGTTGTAAGCAAAAATGGCATATACTTGTTGTAATGCTTACCAATAGATGGTTTTGCTATATCATCACGCACAAATAAAATCAGTGGTTCAAGAATTGACTGCACTCCCTTAGGAGCATGACCTGCATTGCGAACGTATGAACGGGCAATAGCAAAGAACAGAAGTATCAAAACCAGAAAGCTCACGAAAATTCCAACAACTGTTTTTGTGATCGACAGGTCAATAGGTTTCTCTGCATTTACATCCGTTGTCATGGTGCCAGGAAGCACCTTCACAATCTTTCCTTTATTAGCGTTTCTTTCTGTTTCAAGCTTATACCCCATATAGGCAGAATGGCCGTGGTTGAAACGTGACGACATGAAAGTGACCAGTTTACCTTGGTCGAGCAGTATAATAGGAAGCGGAATGGTAAAGTGGGTATGTCCAAACGTAGCTATGTGCCATTCGTGGGTATCAACAATGTGATCAATTATTAAATGGCCTGCATTGAAATCTTCAGTATGTTCATCTGATTGATTTGTGCTATATTCGTGACCGTTAACAACAGGATCCGCTGCTTGTGAAGCTAATGCACTGATAATCAATATTAATGATAAGATGTATTTCCTCATTACTGTTAAACGGATTCTAATTAGAGCATGATAAATTGAGCATGCAAGTATAAGACTTTTTCGCCAATGATTGAAGGTGTTTTGTAAACTAAATGTCAATGTATGAATGTTTAACGCATTCATAAAACTCAAGCCTTAATAACAATAATACTAAATAAGTGTTCTCAGAAATGAAAATAATTATTTACAAAGGTTTGCTTAGGTTTAACTGCTCAATTGTTTTTTTAGGCATAAAAAACAAGAAGGAATGTTACTCGAAACAAGAAGGAAAAGACAGAATACAACTATAAAAAGTATGTAGGCTAGAATGAAACCTGCGGAGTAATACAACGAAAAGGCTATATGACAGGATTGGATGAAGTCAATAAAAGTATGTAGGCTAGAATGAAACCTGCAAAGTAAAACAACGAAAAGGATATATGACAGGATTGGATGAAGTCAATAAAAGTATGTAGGCAAGAATGAAACCTGTATAGTAAAACAACGTAAAGGATATAAGACCGGATTGGATGAAGTCAATAATGGATAATATGGAATACTAAAATGAAGAGTATGGAAGATAAGAATGAAGACCTGATGTATATGAAATTAGCTTATAAGGAAGCTCTTGAAGCCTTAAATAAGGATGAGGTGCCAATAGGTGCAGTGATTGTTGCAAACGGCAAAGTAATAGCCCGGGGCTATAATCTAACTGAAACTCTCAATGATGCCACAGCACATGCAGAGATGCAGGCGTTTACATCAGCTTCAAACAACATTGGCGGTAAATACCTGAATGAATGCACGCTTTATGTAACCATTGAACCATGCCCAATGTGCGCAGCAGCTGCCTACTGGGTGCAATTAGGCCGTTTGGTGTATGGTGCCCATGATGCTAAACGGGGTTACACTACTGTAAGCGATAAACTGCTTCATCCAAAAACCAAAGTTTTAAGTGGAATCATGTCTGATGAATGCCAGAAGCTAATCGTCGATTTCTTTGCCAGTAAAAGATAATACACCAGGCTAGCTAAATATCTATAGGTATGACTGTAATACAACTGTTTTCAACAGCCATACTCATATCTAGTGTCATAAGCATCAATGCAAATTTTTCAGCTTAGTTTTGCAAGCATTGACTTCAAGTCCTCTGATTAAATCTAAACTGCAGGAAGTACTTCTTCCAGTTTTTTGATAAGGTCTTCACCAGTTAAGTTACGGGCAATGATAACTCCATTGGCATCAAGCAGCACATTTGATGGAATCGACATTACGCCGTATAATTTACTGGCAGCGTTGTTCCAGTACTGAAGATCAGATACATGTGTCCAGGTAAGATTATCCTCTTTTATAGCAGCTAGCCAGCTATCTTGTTCCCTATCAAGTGATACTCCAAGTATGTCAAACCCCTTATTGTTGAACTTTTTATAAGCATTTACAATGTTTGGATTCTCCTTACGGCAAGGTCCACACCATGATGCCCAAAAATCAACAAGCAATACTTTACCTCTAAGGTCGGAAAGTTTTACTGGATTTCCCTGAGTATCGTTCATGGTGAAATCAGGTGCTTGTTTACCAACCTCAACGTTTTCCAGTACCATGATCCTGTCAGCCAGCATTTTTGCAAAAGGTGATTCTTTAACTTTAGGGTCAAGCGCAGTATTTAGTTGACGCAATTCATCAAGCTCAAGTTCGTATGAATGACGCATTGCAATGTATGGAGATACAAAAGAAGCTGGATTATCTTTAATAAAGCCAAGTATATTTGCCTTGTGTTCTGCATCAAGCTCGTTCATTTCAGCCTCAATGGATTTAATCTGCACTGTGTCGTTATTACGGGCAGCTTCATTGTAACGGGTATAAATGCCAATTTGTGCTGATTTATGCTTGTCAAGCGACTTCATGTAAGTTCTATATTCATCGTCAGAGGTTGATCCTTTTATCTCAGGTGAAGTGATACTGTCAATATGGAACTTTATCTTTATATCTGAAGGTTCGTTGAAGAAGCTAACAAAACGCCCTTCATCAATTCCAATATAATAAATATCAGGTTGTTCAATAGTACCTTTAAACTTAAATTTACCATCCTCAACTACAGCAGTATCAAGTATCATAAATTGTCCGTCCTTATTTTTCTGCAGGTAGACATTGCCTTCAAATTTTCCTTCAATTTTACCATTAATGGAGAATTCGTTGCTCTTGCGTGATTCGCAGGCAGATAGTGTGACTATAAGAGATAATAACAGGATCAGGTTTTTCATAATGTAGTTTTTTAAGATGCCAAAAATAGCATTAAAACTAATATGGCCAATACTCACAGTTTATTTACTTAAAAAGAAAAGCACGGGTTTACTAACAAAAACCTCACAAACATAGGCCTTGCTATCTAAGTTATTTCTTCTTTCCGGTGAAGAGATATTCAATAACAACTATAATTATGAGTGTAACTATTGAGCTTAATAGCACCCTAAGTATTATTATGCCTGCTTCCCTGAGGTAGAATGATTCAAGAATTCCATAAGCCATCTGGTGCATCAAAATCAATATACCGGAGTAAACTAAAAACCAATTGGTCCCCATATCCTTAATACCGGGGTCAAGATGCCCTTCGTAATCTGCCGGTGCACCTACAGCCCTGATGATAAGTGGACGCATAAAGGCCATAAATACTGACGATGCAGCGTGTAAGCCCGTTGAATTGCTGAACACATCTACTGATAAACCGAGCAGGAAAGAGGAGATCAACAGCACCCATCCGGGTGTTTGAAATGGTAATAACAAAATAAATAGTACATAAACCGGTGGATTGATATATCCCCCCAACTGCATGTGGTCAATTAGCAATACCTGTGCGGCAACAAGCAAAATAAACCTACCTGCAATGTATGTATATGATCTATTCATCTATCACTTGTTTACTTAATTCCACCTGCTCTTCACGGTAAAGGTTTTTAACGACGTATACATAAGTTAAGCTGTTAAAATCAGCGGCCCACTTGAAATCAATATCATAAAAGTGTTCCCCTTCTTTGATCCTGATATCAATGACCTCACCTACCATCACGCCTTCAGGAAAAATATAACTGTAACCACTTGAATAAATGGAGTCACCCTGATTAACCTTCACATGCACCGGTATATCAGTTAAACTGCCAATTTCAGGGTTGGCGCCCTTCCATAAGGCGGTACCCATTTGGTTCAATCGATTTATGCGGGCACTAACCTTTGAGTGTTTGTTCAATACTGACATAACCCAGCTAAAGTTCTCTGAAACACTAACCACTGTACCAACAATGCCCTCAGGATTAATAACAGCCATGTCAGGCTCTATGCCATGGCTTTTGCCTTTATTAAGCATTATGTAATTATTGCGATGATTGGTTGAGTTGCTAATAACCTTAGCTACCATATACCGGTAAGTTTGCCTGTTAAGCGTATCAACCAATAGTGTTGAGAGTGTGTCAGTAGTTAGCTGTCCCTGCTTTACGTGCTGCCACAATATGGCATTCTCAGAGGCAAGTCGCTCATTTTCTGCACGTAGCAGGAAATAACCCGTTACTGATGAATATGATTCAAGTACCCTTCCGGTAATACGGTCAGTAAAATTGGTGATTACTGCACGCTGATAATAGCTCTGATTTACCAACAGTACAATTGATAATATTTCCAGCACCAGGAACAGAAAGAAGAAGCTATGCTTCCAGATGAATGCCAGAATATGCCGCATAAGTGTTTACTTCAGCCTATAAAGAACTATTTGATAAGGAAAGTAAACTTATTGAAGTTCTTGAGTGCAATACCAGTGCCTCTTGCTACTGCCCTTAAAGGATCATCGGCAACATGTACAGGTAGTTTAGTTTTCAGGTGTAATCGTTTATCAAGTCCTCGCAACATTGAACCACCACCAGCAAGGTAAATACCTGTACGGTATATATCGGCCGACAATTCAGGGGGTGTCATTTCAAGGGCATTTAGTACCGCAGCTTCTATTTTGCTTATAGACTTATCGAGACAATGAGCTATTTCACTGTAGTTGACATAAATTTCCTTTGGGATACCGGTAAGCATATCGCGTCCATGTACCGGATAATCAGGTGGTGGATTTTCAAGTTCTGTAATGGCTGCACCTACATTGATCTTGATAGCTTCGGCAGTGCGCTCACCAATATTGATGTTGTGCTGCTTACGCATGTATTCTTCAATATCGTTATTAAAGTCATCGCCGGCTATTCTGATTGATTTATTATTAACGATACCACCAAGCGCAATAACAGCTATTTCACTGGTTCCACCGCCTATATCAATGATCATATTGCCGGTAGGTTCAAGTACATCAATACCAATTCCAATGGCCGCTGCCATAGGTTCATGTATCAGCCTTACTTCCTTGGCACCTGCCTGCTCAGCTGAATCTTTAACTGCCCTTTCTTCCACCTCCGTGATTCCTGATGGTATGCAAATAACCATCTTTAATGCTGGTGGGAATAGACTTCTTGTAGGACCAGTCATTTTGATCAGCTCCCTGATCATATATTCAGCCGACTGAAAATCAGCAATAACACCATCGCGTAAAGGACGGATGGTTTTAATATTCTCATGGGTCTTACCATGCATCATCATGGCCCTTTTACCAACCGCTATAATCTTACCTGTGTTCCGTTCTATTGCAATTATTGATGGCTCATCCACTACTACCTTATCATTGTATATAATGATGGTATTGGCGGTGCCAAGGTCCATTGCAATCTCTTTGGTCATGAAGGAGAAAAGTCCCATTTTATATTTTTTGTTTCAATAATGTGATAGAAAAAAATTACTCTTAATGCTTAAAATCTATTGGGTTAAAACATTTAATGCTTAAAGTGTCGTATTCCGGTAAAAACCATGCTTATGCCATTTTTGTTGCAATACTCAACCGTGTCATTATCTCTTACAGAGCCCCCCGGTTGGATTACACTTGTAATGCCTGCTTTATGGGCAATTTCAACAGAATCAGCAAACGGGAAGAAAGCATCAGAAGCCATAACAGCATTCTTTAAATTTAGTCCGAATGAATTTGCTTTTTCAATTGCCTGTCGTAATGCATCAACCCTGGAGGTCTGGCCAATACCACTGCCAAGTAACTGTCTGTTCATTGCCAGAACTATAGCATTTGATTTGCTATGTTTCACTACTTTGTTGGCAAAGATCAGATCTTCCATTTGTCCGGCATCCGGTTCTTTAAGGGTGATTATATTTAAATCATCCAAAGTTTCAGTCTTCAGATCTTTATCCTGAACAAGTACTCCATTAAGGATGCTTCTAAACTGTTGATCCTGAAAATCAAATGATTTGGCCTGCAAAATTATTCTATTTTTCTTAGTCTGGAGAATTTCAAGCGCTTTTTTTTCATAGTGAGGAGCCAGTATTATTTCAAAGAAAATCTTATTGATCTCTGCTGCGGCCATCTCATCTATTGATGTATTGGTAACCAGTACCCCTCCGTAAGCTGAAACCGGATCAGCTTCAAGGGCTGCATTCCAGGCATCAGTAACATTATCCCTGCTTGCTATCCCGCAGGCATTGTTGTGCTTCAGTATTGCAAAAGTAGTTTCATCGAAATCTCTGATCAAACTAATCCCTGCCTCCAGGTCAAGCAAGTTGTTATACGATAACTCTTTTCCATGTAATTGCGTGAATACCTCCTCCAAATTTCCAATATAAGTTCCTTTCTGATGGGGATTTTCACCATAACGTAATGAAACTGGTGTTCCATTTATCAGAATGTCACTTAGCAATCCTGAATGCCCTGTTTCGTTTGCTTTGGAATGCCTTGTTTCATTTACTTCGGAATGCTCAGTTTCATTTACTCCAGCAGGCCCTCTTTCATTTGATGGGTCATTCGTTGTTAACGAAGATTGTATATTTTGTGAACTCAGGTAATTTGAAATGGCGGTATCGTATGATGATGACCTCCCAAATGCCTGTGCGGCAAATTCAAGCCTCTCATTTAAAGAGGTGCTGCAATCGTTTCTTTTTGCTATTTCTGTTAAGCTGTTATACTGATCGGCAGATGAGATGCAGAGAACGTGACGGTAATTTTTAGCAGCTGCCCTGATGAGGGAGATTCCGCCAATATCAATCTTCTCAATAATTTCAGCAAAACTGGCACCAGAGCTTACTGTTTGTTCAAAAGGATACAGATTAACCACCACGAGGTCAAAAGTGTCAATTTCATATGCGAGCATATCTACCTTATCCTGTTCAAGGTCAGGTCTTCCAAGAATACCTCCGAAAACTTTGGGATGAAGGGTTTTGACCCTCCCGCCCAGAATTGAAGGGTAACCAGTTAAATCTTCCACTTTATTACATCCTATTCCAAGTGAAGTAATATAGTCGTAGGTACCCCCGGTTGAATAAAATTCAACACCTTTTTGATGCAATGTACTTATGATTGTATCGAGCCCTTCTTTGTAGTATACGCTGATGAGGGCTTTCCTGATTGGCTTTACGGTATTCATACTGTTTGTTAAAAGGAAATACAAAACGAGATTCAAGTATTGGTGATATGCAGAGTGCTGAAAAATAACTTTTTAACCCAGGCAACCATACACTAATTCCACATTGCAATTTTATTCAATTTTCAGCCATTATCCAAATTATATTGTAGGATAAAATAGGAAAGAGTGCATAATTAATTTCACTAATTTTACTTCATCAAATCAAACCATGAAACAGGTTTCAGGTACACTAAAATTAGTACGCGAAAGCTATATTTTCGCTTTAAGAGCCATTGTTGTAAATAAGGTGAGGACTTTCCTTTCTCTCTTAGGTATAACTATCGGTATCTTTTCAATAATTTCAGTATTTACAGTTTTTGACTCTATAGAACGTACCATCCGTAATAGTGTGAACTCACTAGGCAGTAACGTATTGTTTATCGACAAGTGGCCATGGGCATTCGGTGGTGATTACCCTTGGTGGGATTATATAAAACGTCCTGAACCAAGTTTAGCAGAATTAAATGAAATTCAAAGGCGAAGTGTCGCTTCTGAAGCTTCTGCATATCTTGTTAGTGTTACCAGGAAGGTAAAGCATGGGAACTTATCATTGTCAGGCACCATTTTGGCAGTGTCACATGATTATCCTGAGGTTATGACGTTTGAGCTAGCGGAGGGCCGTTACTTCACCTCCGATGAATCAGCTGGTGGCCGACCAGTTGCTATTATCGGGAGTGAAATTGCTACATCTCTTTTTGGAACCAGTGAGCCCGTAGGAAGAAAAATTAAAACCTTTAACCGGCAAGTAGAGGTCATTGGCGTTTTTAAAAAGGAAGGGTCAATAAGTTTTGGAAATTCAAATGACAGGATGGTTATGCTGCCGGTTAATTTTGCAAGGGCATTCATTGACCTGAAATCCGAAAATATAGGTGCCTCACTAATCGTAAAAGCAAAGCCTCTGGTATCAAACGATGAGTTATCCGACGAACTCACAGGCATCATGCGGTCGGTGAGGAAACTTAAGCCCGGCTCTGACAATAATTTTTCTATTAATAAATCAGAGATCCTGAATCAGGGCTTTGATGCAGTTTTTGGAGTCATAGGTATGGTAGGCTGGATCATTGGTGGCTTCTCACTTTTAGTTGGAGGCTTCGGTATTGCTAATATCATGTTTGTTTCAGTAAAAGAACGAACTGCTCAAATAGGAATTCAAAAGTCAATGGGTGCCAAAAATTCATTTATCCTGCAACAGTTCCTTTTTGAGTCAGTTTTCTTATCCATTCTGGGAGGAATTGTTGGATTGCTATTGATATTCATAATCACAACCACTATCACATTGCTCTTTGATATGCCTCTTATTCTCACTGCGGGCAATATAATACTTGGCATATCTGTATCAGGAATTATTGGACTGGTGTCTGGTTTTATACCTGCACTATCAGCTTCGCGCCTCGATCCCGTTGAAGCAATGAGGTCATCCTTCTGATCATAGGTATTTCAGCGCAATTCGAGTTCTATAACATTGTTTATAAAATTTTTAGTTCTTTCAGGGGAGAATCACTATTTTTACCCTCCAAATATAGTAAGATGCATAAGAGATGGGTTGTTAAACCTAGAGGTGACGAACTGAAAGTAAGTGATTTATCCACTAAATTGAATGTGAGTAAGGTTGTTGCCGAATTGCTGGTACAACGTGGAATTTACACATTTGAGCAGGCAAGGTCATTTTTCCGGCCTAATTTGGATGATCTGCACGATCCTTTTCTTATGATGGATATGGATGTTGCGGTTGGCAGGATCAATAAAGCTATTGAAAATAAGGAAAAAATACTGGTTTACGGTGATTATGATGTTGACGGGACTACTGCCGTTGCATTGGTTTATACCTTCCTACTGGAAGCCGGGGTGCATGAAGATTTGATAGATTTTTATATTCCCGACAGGTATTCAGAGGGTTACGGCATCTCAAAACAGGGCATTGATTTCGCTAAGGATGGTGATTTCAGTTTGATCATTGCACTCGATTGTGGGATCAAAGCTATTGAAAAAGTTGAATATGCCAATCAACTCGGTGTAGACTTCATTATTTGCGACCATCATCGTCCGGGTGATATGATACCAGGTGCAGTTGCTGTGCTCGACCCAAAGCGCGATGACTGCAACTACCCTTTCAAAGAGCTATCTGGTTGTGGCGTTGGATTTAAACTCATACAAGCCATTGCCTTACGTAAAGGAATACCTTTTGCTTCGCTGAAGAAATATCTCGACCTGGTTGCAGTGAGTATTGCATCAGATATAGTGCCTATTACAGGTGAAAACAGGATATTGGCAGCATACGGACTGAAATTACTCAACACCCGTCCGAAAGCTTGCTTCGAAGCTATTCTAAAATATGCCAATGTCGTCAGAAAACCTGATCATATATCTGTAGCAAATGATGACTGGGATATTTCATTAACTGCCGACTGTTACTTCTGCAGGGATTTGACTATTTCAGACCTCGTATTTCTGATCGGGCCACGTATTAATGCAGCAGGACGTATTGAAAGTGGCAAAAATGCTGTGCGATTGCTAATTTGCGATAATGAGCAGGATGCGGAAGTGCTTGCTAACCAGATCAACGACTTTAACACAACAAGGCGTGATCTTGACCTGAATACCACCGATATGGCACTTGATAATATCAAAAACCTGAGCCGGCTCAAAGATTCACGCTCAACGGTTGTATTTAATAAAGAGTGGCATAAAGGAGTAATTGGAATTGTAGCCTCACGATTGATAGAAACGTATTATCGGCCTACCATAGTTCTCACCCAATCAAATGGATTTATAACCGGCTCAGCCCGTTCAATCAAAGATTTTGATATTTACGATGCCATTGATGAATGCAGCGACTTGCTTGAACACTTCGGGGGTCATAAATATGCCGCAGGATTATCAATGAAGCCAGAGAATCTTGATGCTTTCATTGATAAGTTTGAGCGTGTAGTTGCTTCAAAGATCACTGAGGAAATGCTCATTCCTGAAGTAGAAATTGACCTCAAACTTACTTTGAATGAAATTAACTTTAAATTCATCAGGATCCTTAAACAATTTGCACCATTCGGTCCCGGTAATCCTTCACCGGTTTTCCAAACTGATGGTGTTATGGATAATGGAAATGGCCGTCTGTTAAAAAACAAGCATCTTAAGTTAACCCTCGGTCACATGGAATATGCTTCAAACCCTATACCCGCTATAGGATTCCAGCTAGGCGATCACTTTAATTATATCATGAAAGGACAACCTTTCAACATTTGTTATCACATTGAGGAAAACGAATGGAACAATAAAAAAGAGATCCAGATCAACATCAAGGATATAACCATTGGCGAAACGACTGAAGCAGCTTCCAAAAAAGCCTGGATTATTGAGGAAGAGGTAAACTAAAACTTAAGAAATGTCTTGATTACCAGAAATATCCCGAAACCCACCAGCAACAATCCAACAGAATGATTAAGGGCAATGAGGAACTTTGGCTTCAGGTGCCTTTTGAGTTGATTAGCTACAAAAACCTTAAGCAGGTCAGTGGATAAAATAGTTATCAGCGAACCGGCAAAAAAGAGTCGTACTGAAAATGACTCTGCCCCATAACTCGCGCTCACCGTTACCATCACTGAAACCCAAAATAGCCATACAAAAGGATTGGCGAAATTCAGGAAGAAACCCTTAAAAATGTAAGTCATTGGGCCGGGTTTCTTTACATTAAATAATATTTCATCAGTTGCTATGTGTACCTTTCTCAGATATGTAACTACCCCGAAAGCAATTAAAATCACCCCACCAATAATTCCAAAAAGTAATCCATTTCTTTCGTCACCAAAGATTTGTGCGGCACCAAGATAACAGAACCACACGAGTACTAGATCACTAAGGAAAATGCCAAATGCCAGTATAATCCCCCTGTACAAACCTCTGTGAATACTAGTTTGTATAAGCGTAAACAGAGCGGGCCCAAGCATAACAGAAAGGGTAAGCCCCAGAATCATACCTTCAATCAATGGATTCATAAAGTAGCTTACTTATTCCTGAAATTATCATCAAGGTATTCTTCCCATCGTTTGTGTTGTTCCTTTTTAACAACCCTCGGAAATTTGTTCTGGCCACCCTCTTTGCCAAGAATTTTCATATAGTTGTAAAATAAGTCAAGTGGCAATGCCTCAACAATGACTTCCCGAATGGCTGCGATTCTTTCAACACGGTAATCGTCATTCAGGGCTTTCAGGTTGTTATCAAGCTGCTCTTTGAGAACTATAGGATCATATGCCTTATAGTCGCCGGGAATACCAAGATACCACTTATGGGCAAACATTGTTCCATGTTCAATACCTGCAACAGTAAATTCTGGTACTGCAACATTATGCTGTTCTTCAAGCATTTGGATAGCGCGATTCATATTATCCTGTGAAAGATGCTCGCCGCACAGATTGAGGAAATGCCTTGTTCTACCCGTAATGATAATTTCTGATCTTTCTTTGGAGGTGAATTTAATGGTATCACCAATGAGGTAACGCCAGGCGCCTGCACAGGATGACAATAAAAGTGCATATTCTTTTCCTTCCTCAACTTCGCCTATTGTAATGGTAGTAGCATCATCCTTTACATTGCCTTCATTATCAAAGTTATTGCTATTGAATGGAATAAACTCAAAGAAAAGCCCATTATCCAATACAAGTTGCATACCTGCTGCTTTTGGACGACTTTGATATGCAATAAAGCCTTCAGAGGCGAGGTATGTTTCAATATAGGTTATTGGCTTGGCCAGTAGTTTTTCAAATGTCTTTTGATATGGCGCAAATGATACACCTCCGTGAACATAAATAGAAAGGTTTGGCCAGATATCATGGATAGTATTCACTTTATAGTATGCAATAATACGCTCCATCAGTATCTGTAACCATGCAGGCACTCCAACAATTACGCCGATATCCCAGTTTCTGGCATTTCTTACAATTTCATCCAGTTTGGTAGTCCAGTCGCGCTCTTTTGATATTCGCTTACCTGGTTTATAGAAGTGCTGAAACCAGAAAGGAATATTTCCTGCGGTAATGCCTGACAGGTCACCTTCATAATATGTTCCATTAAATAATAGATGGGTGCTACCACCAAGCATAAGAATTCCCTTCTCATAAAACTCAGGCGGAAAATCATATTTTGCCAATGAAAAGATCTGCCTTATACTTGTCTTTTTGATAGCTTTAAGCATATCAGCCGTAACCGGTATATATTTACTGGTAGCCTCACTGGTGCCAGAGCTTAAAGCAAAATATTTTACCTTACCCGGCCATGCAACATATGACTCGCCATGAAGAGTCCGGTACCACCATTTCCGATGAATGGAATTATAATCATTAATTGGCACTGTAGCTTTGAACCTATTGATAAGATTCTTCTCCTTAAGCATATCTCCAAAATCATACGCTTCACCAATGGATGTGTACTGAGCTTTACTAATCAGCTTCCTGAGCGTAATTTCCTGCTGCTTTACAGGACTATGTTTAATGATTTTCTCAAGTGGAATCTTGCTTGGGAATCCAATAGCTCCTTTGATAATTGAACCTAGTATGGGCATTAACGTAGAGTTTAGACTGATTATTAGTTAAATTACTATCAAACGACCTAACAACGGGTAAAAATACACATAATTTGAAAGTGTCAAGATAGAAATCCATGTACCACTCGCCATAAACAATATAAAAATCCAATTCACACTCGCCCTAAACAATTTTATAAATCTTCTTTATATCACTCAAAATACTGTTAAAATCTATTTTGAGATCCCTCAATTCGCCTGTTTTCAAATCAAAAACCCATCCATGCACACTTAAATTCCTCTCCTTGTTAGCCCTTTGAACATCGGCTGTTTTTAGCACATTCACACACTGTTCCTGAACATTAAGTTCAACAAGCCTTCTGTAGCGCTCTTCTTCATCAGTTATTACATCAAGTTCAGCCCTATGAAGGCGATAAACATCCCTTATATTCCTAAGCCATGAATTCAAGATGCCCATATCAGCTGATTCCATTGCTGCCTTAATACCTCCACAATTGTAATGACCACACACAACCACATGTTTTACCTTTAGGTAGGAAACAGCATAACTGATCACCGATTGCGATCCAATATCAGAATTAGGAATAACATTGGCAATATTTCGCAAAACAAATACATCACCCGGGCTCACCCCCATAAGTTCCTCAGCACTTACCCTGCTATCGGAACATCCAATATAAAGGATATCAGGATATTGACCTTTAGATAACTTCTCAAAATATTGTGGATCAGACTTAATTTTCTGGTCGATCCACGACTGGTTATTGGTAAATATGCGATTGATTTCCATTTTTTGCGATCAGTTGGGTTTTGGAAAATAAAGATAAATAAATAATTCTTCATCCTGTAATGATATGAAAGATATCTGGTAGGAAGTTCTGAAAAAGCAATGCAATTCGATTGTTGATCCAATAACTTCAACTTTATTACAACCTTATAGGAACATTATTATACCTTTATTAAAGTAAGTATAATATACAAGGTTGAAATTAGCTTGATACTTGGTCAATATTATGTTGAATAAAATAAATATCATACTCTTCTCTATCGGGAATTCTTAAAATTAAAGGCTTTCAGCACTTTAAGATGCATCATTCAATGATTGTAGATAATCAATTCACAGCCAATGCATCTTTATTCTTAACTTTACACTATATAATCTCAAAAAACCTTTGAATCATGAAAACGCCATTCTCCCAAGAACAGTTTTTTTCTGTGTTCGAAGCATACAACACAGAAGTTTTTCCAATGCAAATAGTGATTCTTGCCCTAGGATTTATTGCATTGCTCCTCCTAAAATATAAGCATAGGCTGAAGGATAAATTTATAGGAGCATTTCTCGGTTTTATCTGGTTGTGGGCGGGAATTGTATACCAGATTATATATTTCAGCCCTATAAATCAGGCTGCAATGGTGTTCGGGATGATTTTTATCATCCAGGGCATACTCCTGCTGCTTGATACATTTGCATTCAAACGTCTGGCATTCAGTTTTAACATCAACTTTAGTGGTGGAATTGGTGCTTTCCTGGTTATTTTTGGCTTATTGATCTATCCTTTAATAGGATGGCTCATTGAAAGATCAGTACCTCATATTATTTCAGCAGGCTTACCTTTCCCGACAGTAATAATTACATTTGGCTTTTTTGCACTTGCAACTACAATGATTAGATGGTATTCAATGATAATACCTTTTATTTGGGCAATTATCAGTCTCGGAGCCGTGACTAATTTTGGAATTTATCAGGATTATATGCTGATCATATCAGCCATAGTTGTAGCCTTGCTGTTGTTTTTTAAAAACAAAGCAGAAATTGCCGGACAACACCCCCGGGTGTCACCTGACAACTCATACTAATCGATTCTTACGATATTGTAATAAGGATATCCTGACTATCCTTACCTAACTTTATGCGTCGGCATTTGCTGAACAACATTTTTTTCAGCAGATTCTACCTTCTTGTCCTTGAATTATATCTTTCGATGATTTCAGCTTCTCTGCTTTTGTCGGAAATATAGATTGTAGTTTTACCTCCGTCGAGTACTACGGGGAATTTGCCTCTAAGGGATCCACAGGATGTATCAATAACGTTATGAGTATTCTTACCGTTAACTCCCAAATCACTTTTATTTTTTCTCACCTTTTCTATTTTCGTGCAAGGTAAGCATTAATTTTCAATAATTTAAGAATTATCTTTTCGTGATCACATAAATATGTTGTTTGAACCTTACCTAACCCGCAGGTAGCTAAAGAAGAGCTGTATTTAATATAATTTGCTTCTTTGCTCTCTGAGTTTGTCGTCAGATAGGTAATCGTCAAACTCCATTAACTTATCGATCATACCTTTGGGCCCCATTTCAATGACCCGGTTACAGATGGTTTGAATGAATTCATGGTCATGGGATGACATGAGGATATTTCCTTTGAATTTAATAAGTGTATTATTAAAGGCTTGTATAGACTCAAGGTCAAGATGGTTTGTAGGTGTATCAAGCATCATCACGTTTGCATTGCGTATCATCATACGGGCAATCATACATCTTACTTTTTCACCCCCTGATAATACATTCGCTTTCTTGTATATTTCCTCTCCTGAAAAGAGCATCTTTCCGAGAAAGCCTCTGAGGTAGAGTTCTGTAGTATCAGTAGAAAACTGACCAAGCCAGTCGACGAGCGTGATATCTGATTTGAAGAGTTCTTCGTACTCCAGTGGGAGATAGGCTTTTAATATTGTTTGACCCCATGTAAATGTGCCACCGTCAGCCTCTTCATGTCCCTTTAGTATTTCAAACAAGTAAGTCATTGCACGGGTATCCCTTGAAAGGAAAACGATCTTATCGTTTTTTTGTACAGTAAAGGATAGATTTTTGAAGAGCGTAACGCCGTTCACTGTTTTAGTGAGGTTTTTCACTTCCAGAATGTTATTACCGGGTTCGCGCTCGGGTGTGAAGATAATGCCCGGGTACTTACGGGTAGAAGGCTTGATCTCCTCAATGTTGAGTTTTTCAATCATCTTCTTCCTGCTTGTGGTTTGCTTTGATTTTGAAGCATTGGCACTAAACCGCCTGATAAAATCCTGCAATTCTTTTTTTCTCTCTTCTGCCTTCTTGTTCTGAGTTTGAAGCTGCCTTAAAGCCAATTGGCTCGACTCATACCAAAACGTATAATTGCCTGGATAAAGCTGAATTTTATTAAAATCAATATCAACTATATGTGTACAGATTGAATCAAGGAAATGCCTGTCGTGAGATACTACGAGCACAGTGTTCTCAAAATTGGCAAGATAACCTTCAAGCCATGAAACGGTATCGAAATCAAGGTCATTGGTTGGCTCATCAAGCAATAAGTTGTCAGGCTTTCCAAACAACGCCTGGGCAAGAAGAACTTTTACTTTATCCTTACCATCGAGGTTACGCATAAGTTCATTATGCATTTCCTCTTTTATCCCTAACCCGCTTAGTAAACTGGCGGCATTGCTTTCAGCATTCCACCCATCCATCTCAGCAAATTTCTCCTCAAGCTCTGATGCTTTATGGCCATCATCTTCAGTAAAGTCAGATTTAGAGTAAAGAGCATCTTTCTCTTCCATTACTTTCCAGAGAAGTGAATGCCCCATAAGTACGGTTGACAATACTGTGTGTTCATCAAACTCTGAGTGGTTCTGTTTAAGTACAGAAAGACGTTCACCAGAGCCGAGGCTAACAGTGCCTTTGGTGTTTTCAACTTCACCCGACAGCATTTTAAGAAACGTTGATTTGCCTGCACCATTGGCACCAATAATACCGTAACAATTGCCGGGTGTGAAGTTGATATTGACATCCTGAAATAAAATCCGCTTACCGAACTGAATACCCAGGTTAGAGACTGTAATCATTTAATTATCTGCTATTTAAATACTGATTTGACCCTTTCTGAAAAGGGCTGCAAAAGTACATATAATTTTTGGATTTTTCAGCCCCTCTCTCAGAATCCAGCAAAAGTCCCTTACCTTCCTGATACATGATGCGGGGGAGGTGAGTGCTGAATGCCAGTATCTATCGCACAATTAAAATAAACTCCTCGTAATCCTGGGACGTGCAAAGACTAACAGCCTTTTTTCCGTTGGAATCAATGCATTGCACATGGAATTTATAACTACCGGATGGGATATCACTGATGCTACCTGAGATGACGCCATTTGAAGAATTAAGTGTTAATTCACCCGGAAGTGAAGAACCATCAATAAGTTCGAAGTAATAAGGTGGGGTACCGCCTAACATGGTGAGTGACACGCCGTAGAAGCTATTCTTTTTATACAATACCAAACGCGTTTCAGGGGAACTGAATTGTAAAACCGGAAATGGTTTCTTACTTCCCCTTTTAATAGTTTTTGATCTAAGTAAAAATTTATTTGTGGTGCTCCTGACACCATCAGTCACTTCTATTTCAAATTCTATTGTTTCCTGTTTTGTTTTGATTTTTTGGCCATTGCTACTGATAACACCAGTGAGTGTATCAAGCTGCATTCCTTCAGGCAATACTGAGCCGTTAGCGACTTTAAAAATATAATCACCCTTAAGGCGATCGGGTGTGCCACCTTTTACATAAATCTTGAATGGTACAATTTCATGATGATCTGACCTCCCCTCTGGTTCTTCATAATAAAGTGCAGTGATTTCCTGTGACTTAAGTATGAGTTTGGATGATTCAGCATCAGGATTTTCTTTTTCACAGGATGAGAACACTGCTACCAACAATATAGCAACTAAACATAGAAACTGCTTATAGAGACTTCTCATCTATCTGTGATTTTACAGGACATATCATTTATCCTAAAAAGCTTTAAAAGTAACTGTGAATATCACAGAATTTCTAAGAAAAATTCAAGACCTTCACGACCTCAATGAATGAAAAGTCAGTAAGTTATATAAGCTGAATAAATTGACTTAGCATCAGGAAAAAACCAAGTCAGGGGGTATTAGCTCTTCTTCAGAAGGTTAAAGCTTTTTGCAATACTTATACCTACTGCATACTGCATGCTGAGCTGTTCACCGAAATAGTACTTATAGGCAGGCACATCAGCAAAAACGGATACATGGAAACCAGCCGGGAGTTGGTATCCTATTTTGGGAGCAACTATTACCATGTTGCTGCCTTCAGAAGCAAGTTTAGCATTGGTTGGGGTTTTATCGCTTAACTTAAATTCATTGCGAACACCCAATTGGGCAAAAAAGTTTTTGAAGATCTTGCCTGATACTGACACAGCAGATGTGTGCATGTCACCATATAAGTATTCGTCTTTATTTCGTTGGTTAAATTCAGAACGGTGACTGATATTTAGCTTAAAGCGTGAGATATCCTTCGACATAAAAATCTGGGCCATTACTCCCCATGCACGTGTTGAAGGCTGCAATTCAATGGGTAGTTCAACATTCTCATAGGTGAACATCTCAGTTGAGTACGGGTATTTAACACCTCCACCGGCCGAAATATTGAATGCACCGGGTTTACCTCCAAAAATTAGGTACCTGAACCCCAAAAGCCCGTTTGATAATCCATATCCATTAACTACCAATGCATCAATTTCAGGATTAAGGTAACGAACCTCTTTTTTTAAATAATAACCGTTTTCATGTTCAATAGTAAGCCTGTTGGTGACTGAATATGACAATGCCAGGCCGGTAAAATCATATCCGGAGTGACTGTAAATGCCATAATTAACTAAACGCACGTTTTTCCTGAAATAGGTTTCATTATAGCCATGTTTATAATAGGCGTTTAGTTGAAACTGCCCTTTAACCGCATCGGTTGAATAGGTTGAACCTGCAAGTGGATTACCCATTGAACAGCATTGGGCATTAAGATCCTGAATAAGAAACATGATACTCAGGATAGCAATAAGATATAGTTGCTTCATTGATAAGTTGAACTAAATAAAAATTGAATAAGTTAGTTGACCTTAATAGAAACTGATTGAGTCATTGAGTTTCCATTTCTGTCAGTTACCATACATGACACCTGAAAAAGATCGGCATGGCAAATGGTGAATAAAACTTTCGGTCCTGTTCCAACGATATTGCCCGGTGGGTATGTTTTCCATGCATAGGTGCAATCTTCACCTCCCAGTACATTGGCTGTAACTTCGGAATAATCGCCTGCCTTAATTTCCATTGGAGATGCTGTAAGTGCCTTGTAAACAAATAAATCAGAAACCTCCACACCAATCAGTTTTTCTATTGACATGCCATACTTATCAGTAGCCGTACAACTTATATTATAGGTACCCGGAGTATCGGCAGTAAAAAACGCTGAATCACCAACAGCAGTTATTTGTCCTGATGGAGCACTCCACGTGTATTCAATGCCCTCACCCGAAGCTTTGGCAGCTATTTTTGTGGTGTAGTTTATGGGAACAAGCGGCTCTGTAATGCTTATTTCAGAGAAAATCATTTCTGTTGCAACGAGCAAAAAAACTTGCTTGCTTTCAACATTGCCATAATTATCAATAATCTTGCATGATATTGCGTAATTGCCTGGGTTTGAAGAAGTAAATTTAGCTGTATTGCCATTTGGAAGTATGTTGCCTTCTTCAGCAGTCCACTCAAATTTCAGAGAATCACCTGAAGCTGTAGCTTCAATAGTTGCCGTGTCGCCGATAAAAATGCTTGGGTTTAAAGGTTTTAAAGTATCAAAAACCAATACCCTCTTTTTGATAAGGAATGGATTCTCCTCATAGATTTCTTCCTTGTAGCAACTTTGGAATATTAATATCAGTAAAAGTATTACCGCGAGTGTAGAGAACTTTTGCATAGTTAAGATTTTGGCGCTAATATAGAAATAATATATTCACATTTCTGCTTATGAGCTTATTTAGAATAGATTACGAATAATGAGTATAGTACCCATAATTGGGGTTTCATTTTAGCTTCACTTACATTTCTTACCTGGTTTTATTTTTTTGTGTTTATTTGACATCATTGGTGATGCTCAATTCCTACTTAGGCTTCTCTTCCTCTTTTGCTTCTTCTTTTGCTTTCTCCTCTTCTTCTCTAGCTTTCTCAGCTGCTTTTCTCTTTCTTTCAGCTTCTCTTTCTTTCTTTTTGAAGAAACCTTTCAAAAGGAAATTATCTTTTGCCGCTTCCATATTTTGCTCTAACCCTTTAGAACTTTTACGCAGGTTTAACATTGTTTGGTTTAGGTTCACAGCAAAAGCAGAGTCCTGTATTAATTGACCCAAGGCTCCCTGTCCGCTATTTATCTTGATCATAATCTCGGCCATTTCGTTAGCAATTACTTCAGCGTATGAGGCAGTAATTTCCAGACTTTCAATGATAGCATCAGTTTCAACAGGCTCATTTGAATACAGGCGCTGATTTGCCTTTGCAATTGGAGAATCAGAGCTGCCTTGAGAAATGATTATAATCCTGTCGCCAATCAGTCCTTCTGAGCCAATACCTACTTCGCTATCGGCTTTGATGAATTTTTGAACATCTTTTTGAATCAGTAAATCAACCCGCACAGTTGAATCATTTACTATCCTGATGTTATCAACAGTACCTACATTGATTCCTGAAAACCTGACACTGTTACCTACCTGCAAGCCACTAACATTATAAAAATCAGTGGTAAGCTTGTATACAGGATTGAAAAGGTTTTGCTGCTTTCCTATGATGAAGATTGCTATGACCAATAAAGCCAGTCCACCAAGAATAAAAAGTCCTAGCCTGATTTTAAAATTTTGTGAGTGCGTTTCCATGTTTAAATAATATTAGCCGTGAAGAAGGATTTTACTAGTGGGTCCTCTGAATTTTCAAATTCTTCAATTGTTCCTTCCATATGTATAACTCCTTCATCAAGCATCATAATCCTGTCGGCAGTTTGCTGAGCGCATCGTAGATCATGAGTAATAATGATTGATGAAGTTTTTAATTGTTTTTGAATGTCATTGATAAGCTGGCTGATTTCATCAGATGTCACTGGATCAAGTCCTGTTGTTGGCTCGTCATAGAGCATGATCAGCGGATCAACAATAATTGTTCGTGCCAGGCTAACTCTTTTGCGCTGACCGCCTGAAAGTTCAGACGGCATTTTGTTTAGTACATCGGGTAATCCAATGTTTTCGAGCGCCTTAATTATCTTTTCTTCTCTTTCCTTTTTTGAGAGTTCTTTCATTAACCTCACAAGTGGAAATTCGAGATTCTGCTTTATGGTCATTGAATCATACAAAGCGCCGTTCTGAAATAAGAAGCCAATCTTTTGACGCATTTCACTAAATTCCTTCTTATTTAGTGACCTCATATCCTTGTCAAATACTTTTATAGTACCTGAATCAGGAACGAGAAGTCCAACAATGCACTTGATCAGGACTGATTTTCCAGTACCTGACTTGCCGAGTACTACAAGATTTTCACCTTCATTCAGCGTAAGGGAGGTATCAGAAAGCACAGCTTTCCTGTTAAATGAAATCTTCAAATTCCTGATTTCAAGTACAGGATTCTTATTCTCCTTTGCCTGATGATTTGGCTTACTGCTTTTAGCTTCTGTCATACGAACATATCAGTTATTTGAACTGCAATCATATCCACTACCAACACCAACAGTGAACCAAGCACTACAGCGGAGTTAGCAGCAACCCCCACGCTTTCGGTTCCGCGGCCAGCATTGTAACCTTTATAGGTGCCAACGAAACCAATTACTGCCCCGAAGAAGAAAGTTTTAATGATGGCAGGTATTAGATCAATAAAATCAATTGAACTGAAAGCTTGCCTGAAAAATAGTGAAAGGGTAACATCACCTTTGATATTTGCAGCAGCCCAGCTTCCCAGAATTCCCAATGCATCGGCGTAAAGCACCAATAAAGGCAACATCAGAGTTGCAGCAAGCACCCGGGTAACCACCAAAAACCTAATTGGGTTGGTTGATGATACTTCCATGGCATCAATCTGCTCAGTTACTTTCATAGAGCCTAATTCAGCTCCCATACCCGAGCCTATCTTACCCGCAAAAATAAGTGCTGTGATAACTGGCCCCATTTCTCTGATTAGCGAAATAGCCACCATACCCGGAAGCATTGATTCAGCACCGAATTCTACCAATACAGGGCGTGACTGTATAGTAAGCACCAGCCCCATAATTGCTCCTGTAACAGATATTAAAGGCAAAGTCTTATTGCCGATCATATAACATTGCCTGAGGAATTCCTTGAATTCAAATTCCCTGGAAAATGTTTCCCTGATTACCAGGTTTACAAATAGAAACGCATTTGCAATATCAGTAAGGAAATTGCCTGCTTCTTCTTTTTTATGAAGTGTTTTATCACTGAGCTTCGTAACAGAATGCAAGGTTGCATCCCTGATTCGTGGTATTGCTTTTGCACCACGCTTTGCTTTTTCCATAAGTTGATTAAAGAACTATGTTAACTAAACACAGAAAAACTCAATTATATTTACGGCGTAAATTAAAATCTATGATCACCATAAATAGAACAGCTACAATCCTTGCAATTGCCGCAATTTTAATATTCCCTTCAAAAGTAAAAGCTCAGCAGTTTTTAACTGGGCACCATGATTCAGTCTTCACTGAGTATTTCCGCCTTAATTCAGGTGGCTGGACGGCAGGTGATGCCACACTTTCCGTTCCACTGCCCGATGGCAGGACTATTTGGTTGTTTGGCGATAGTTATCTTGAAAATGTGAACACAGTAAACAATACGCTCTCATGTCTTTTTCAAATAAGGAATTGTATGGTAGTACAGGATTCTATTGATCCCTCAGTATTAACTACTTACATTGATGAAGGACAATCGGGTGTATTAAGGTCAACGTTCAAACTTGGTCCTTCTGATCCTGCTATCTTATGGCCGGGACATGGCTTTACTGATGCTGATACGGCATATATTTACCTTGATGAAATTGATGACGCAAGTATGGATAATCTGGGGGTGTATGTTGCAAAGCTTCAACTTCCCGGGTTACAGATCAATGGCATTTATCCGCTTCCAGAGTATGCAGGGATTTTAATGGGAAGGGCCATAATAACTGATACAGCCAGTGGATATCGGTATATTTATGGAAATAAAGTTGACTGGATTGTATGGGAACCTTTTGTTGCACGAACGCTAATCGGCACAAACATCCTTGCCCCTTATCAGTTTTACACTGGAAGTGGTTGGTCATACAATCCTTACGCAGCAGCACCCGTGAGCAATGAATATGTATCACCCGGGTTCAGTGTTTTTAAGATGAATAATAAGTTTTATTTATTGACTCAGGAAAATGGGCTGTTAACCTGTGGATTAGGACGAGAAATTTATATACTTGAAAGTGATAAGCCTTGGGGACCATTCAGAAACAAGCAACTTGTTTATACTATTGAAGACCAATTCAATGGCCATTATACATTAACCTACAACGCGCAGGCTCATCCTTCTTTCACAGAAAATGGCGAATTACTTGTTTCCTATAATCTAAATGATGTAGTAGATACTACTGAGCCATATATTTGTCCATCGCAGTGTATGGATATTGGCCGTGATCGCATGGATGCTGACACTTATAGGCCTAAATTTATAAGAGTACCAATGCTTAATGTTAGTGCTGATGATGCTACACCTGCTGCAAATGTAATTGCAAATCCAAATCCTGTACTGTCGGGCAATCCATTTATGCTCACGGGTTTATCTGGTCCTTTTAATATGACTATATTTGATATCACGGGCAAGGAGAGGGTTAAATACACATTAGTAGATAGCTCTCATGAATTCACTCCACACTTGCCTCCCGGAGTATATATATTGAAAGTTAATTCAAAAAAACATACGTCCATCACCATTAAGTTGCTTATTACCTAGCAAAATTAAGCGGACAGCCTTATTGGGGTCAGCCCTTGTGAAACTTATTCCTTACTTGTTGGTTTTATGCAAGTTGTAAAAGAAATTGGTGCTTACAGCGTTTTACTGTGAGGTGCTAGTACCTTATGCACTGCCTTGATGCAGGACACTATTTTTATTCTCAATGCTACACTACGATAGACTAATTCAATGAAATCTATTTTTTACCTGATTCTGATAATACTAACCGGCTGTTCTGATAGTTGGGTTGATCCTAATAAAACAGTTTGGATCAATTATGATGATACATCAGCAAATAAAAGTGATCTTGCAACCAGAGAGGACACAACCGATTATCTGCGTATAGCAGTTGCATCTATGACTACTCCGGCAGAGACATTTGATAAGTACAACGATCTCTTTACTTATATGGAGACAGGTTTAGGTAAACAAATATTGCTGGTACAGCGAAAAACTTACAAGGAAGTAAATGATTTGCTTAAAGCAAACAAAATAGATATGGCATTTATTTGTTCCGGTGCATATGTTGCAGGAGCAACTGATTCTGCATTTAACCTGTTTCTGCTTCCGGAAAGAGATAACCAGCGATACTATCATGCCTATATCATTGCAAGAAAAGATTCCCCGATTGAAAGTTTTAATGATTTGAAGGGTAAGAAGTTTGTCTTTCCTGACTCACTATCAAATACAGGTATGTATTATCCAATGCACCGGTTACATGACCTTGAAACCACGCCTGAGGATTTTTTCAGCGAAACTTACATTTCAAATGCACATGATAATTCAATTGAACTGGTAAGCAGGGGTATTGTTGACGGCGCATCAGTTAACAGTCTTGTATATGAGTATGTTAAGCAGGTGCATCCAGATATGGTCATGAATGTTAAGATCATTGAAAAAAGCATACCATTTGGCATGCCCCCGATAGTTGTTTCACGGCAAATCGATAGTCTTCTGCGGAAGGACATTCACAGTGTACTCACAAATATGGTTAAAAGCAAAGAAGGCCGAGATATATTAAGAAACCTGATGTTCAACAGATTTGTTAGTGACAGCGATACTTTGTACGATGGAATCAGGGCAATGTACCATGATATCAATGATATAAACGAAAGAAGCAATGCCACGAAGAAGCTACTATCCTCTAAATAAGGTTCGACTTCCGCTGTTTTGGAAATTTGCCATTGCTATATCCGTAATAGTGATTCTATTTGGCACACTCAACCTTTTATTTATCAGGTACCAGGTATACAGAACGTTTGAAGCCCAGATTGAGAGGAATGGACTGAGCATCAGTTCAATGGCTGCCAAGCAATTGGTTGACCCCATGCTTTACAATGAACTTGGCACTGTAAATAAAGTACTACAGCGAACAAAGTCAGTTAATCCTGATATTAAATACCTTATTGTTGTTTCGCCAGATAATAAGGTGATTGCACATACTTTTAACGACACGCCACCTCAGAGCCTGATAAATGTAAACTTCCTGGATAAGGATATTACCTCCGGAATCAAGATAATTAACAGTCTATCGCGTAATGATACTGTTATCAGGGATTTTGCGATGCCGATTCTTGACAAGCGGCTTGGCACTCTCAGAGTTGGATTCAGTGAAGATGTAATTGACAAACAACTTTCACAAACGTCACGAATGTTTATTGTGCTTGGTCTGGGATTACTTGTTCTGGGTTTGGTGGCAGCGTTCTTTTTGTCGTATATCATCTCCAAGCCGGTAAAGAACATGAGTTACCAGGTTTCTAAAATTAATTTACGATCAATAGAATCACGCGATTATAACATTAACCCACCAACCGGCAACCTCATACTTAAACTGAAGAATCTTTTCAACATGACAGATGAGATTGATGTACTGGGCAACTCTTTCAATGAAATGCTCTTCAGACTTAATGTTGCTTATATAGAACTGGAAAAGACCCGTGAATCAATCTCTCAAACTGAAAAGCTTGCTTCAGTTGGAACACTGGCTGCCGGGTTGGCACATGAAATAAACAATCCGCTTGCCGGCATGAGTAATTGCTTGCGCCGAATATCGGAGAAACCAGATAATATCAATCAGAACAAGGAATACATTAGCATGATGTCGGAAGCTGTCGACAAAATAAGCAATGTAGTAAAAGGATTGCTTGACTTTTCGCGTAAGCATGAAATGAACCTCAGCCAAATAAACCTGATACAGCATATTGAAAACAGCATCTCACTCATAAGTTTCCAACTGCGACAATCGAATATTGAGTTAAAACGCAATTTTCAGTCAAATGAAATATACATGGCCGGAAGCCCAAATCACCTTGAACAAGTTTTTGTTAACCTGCTACTGAACAGTATCGATTCTATTAATGAAAAGAAACTAGTGGCGGATGATCATGCTGGGGTCATAGCAATTGAAATCAGCAAAGTAAATCAAAGCATAATAATTGATTTTATTGATAACGGTATAGGACTTGAAGAACTAAAAATACCATTGATGTTTGATGCCTTCTTTACTGAAAAGAAAGTTAAGCAGGGTACCGGCTTAGGATTAGCTGTAAGCTCAGACATCATCAGGAACCATCATGGCCAGATTACCGGAAGAAATGAGGTAGGGGGAGGATTCAGAGTAACAGTTATCCTGCCTGATTCAATTAATTCCTGAAAAACGAAAAAATAATGCTCAAAATATTTGTAGTTGACGATGAAAGAATAGTAAGGGTTACTATTGCAGATGACCTTAAAGATGCAGGGTACCAGGTTAGGGAATTCTCTTCGGCCAATTCTGCACTTCAGCATCTTAGGGAAACTGATTCAAATGTTGATATAATCATCACTGACCTGAAAATGCCGGGCATGGACGGACTCGAATTCCTGGCAAAGATCAAGCAGATAAACCCTGATATATTTGTACTTCTTATGACTGCCCATGGTTCAATACAAACTGCTGTTGATGCCATGAAACTAGGCGCCTACGACTATTTAACGAAACCGTTTAATGTTGATGAATTACTACTGGTAATCAAGCGGATCCAAGAGTTCAAAGAGATCAAAGCTGAAAATAAGCAGCTAAGGGTTCAGGTAAACAAAAAATATGACTTATCGTCATTTGTGGGCGCAAATAGTGCAATAAGCCAGGTATTTGACCTGGTTAAGATCATTACAGAAAAAAATACCACCGTGCTTATTGTCGGAGAAACAGGAACAGGAAAAGAGCTACTCACAAATATTATCCACTTCAACAGCAATCGAAAACGAGGGCCTTTTATCAAAGTAAGTTGTGCTATACTATCACGTGAAATATTTGAAAGTGAACTCTTTGGACATGAGAAAGGCGCTTTTACCGGAGCTGAAAAACAAAAAGCAGGTCGGTTTGAGGTTGCTAATAATGGCACCTTATACCTGGATGATATTGATGATATACCCTACGACTTGCAGGTGAAACTGCTCAGAGTGCTTGAAGAAGGTGAGATTGAACGTGTTGGGGGTAATGAAACTGTTAAAGTGGATGTAAGGGTAATTGCCTCTACCAAAAAAAGCTTAAAAGAAATGGTTACTGCAGGCAAGTTCAGAGAAGACTTATACTACCGCTTAAATGTATTCCCAATCAATCTTCCACCCCTTAGAGAAAGACCGGGTGATATTGAGTTACTGGCAAGGCATTTCGTTAATGTTTTCTCTGATGGTGCCAAAATATCTATAGATGATGATGTTATTGAACTGCTAAAGCGTTATCCATTCCATGGAAATGTTCGTGAAATAAAGAACCTGATGGAACGACTGGTACTGCTGGCACAGGATGGTGTAATCAATAAGCAGATACTTCCCATTGAAGTTAGATTTCCAGGCAAACCACACAACTGCTTCTATTTTGGGAATAAAGCGCTTGATGAGATCATTCGTGAAGTAGAAACAAACGCTATACGTGATGCATTGCTTCGCTCAGGAGGTAATAAAGCAAAAGCTGCAACCATTCTGCAGGTCCCTGCTTCTACGCTTAAATCCAGGATTGAAAAGCTAGGTATTGAAGGGGATTAGATACAGCCATTTAAATCTGTTCATATCACTCTACTGATTCATTGAATTACCTCCCCTGATTCAGTGAATTACCTCCCTTGATTCAGTGAATAAATTAACCTGATACACTGCATAAACTCACCTGATTCAGTGCATAAATTCAGCTGAGTCAGTATATCATCTCCCCTGAATCACTTTATATGTTCATTTGCTTTTGAACATATACTTTCATTAATCAGCCTAAATGCCCGGTTGTATTTGAGTAATGATGCAATGCGCAGCATAAGACAAAGTAACATTTCATCGCTTTTTACCCTTGAAGCTTTTAAATAGACCAGATTTCGTCGAAATCGACGAATGGTCGGCGCTTTTTATAGACTTCAATGAAACTTCACAATAACCCAAATGTTTATAAACCTATTGTTTATCAAGGGGTTACACATTTTAACTTAACATTTTTTTTATGATTGGCCTACCATTTGCTATAGGTGGGACACAGAGTCAGTAATTAACTGAAAATGTGGAATTTATTAACCAAACCAATTAAAATTTAAGAAAAATGAAAAGAACAGCCCTTAATCTAGTAATCATAATACTGGGAGTAGCATTGTCCTCTCCTCTTTTGGCACAACAAACTTACCAGGTTAAATCGCACAGCATTGTAGTTGAAGGCACATCAAACCTGCATGACTGGACAGCAAGTGCTGAGCAAGCTAACGGAAGTTTCAAAGTTAATGTAGACGACGGAAAAATAGCCTCAATTAATGCAGTGGAACTAAAAGTTGATGCAAATTCACTGAAAAGCTCAAAGGGGAATATTATGAATTCAAAGATTATAGAAGCCCTTAAAGCCAAGAAAAACCCTTACATCTCTTTCAAATCAACCGGTGGTACCGTTAGTGAGAAATCAGGTGCATACAAGATAACTGCCAATGGCGTACTCACTATCGCAGGCACATCGCAAAATGTGACTGTTGATGCGCTAGGAAAAGTATTACCAAACGGTGACATAGAATTCACCGGTGCAAAAAAATTAAAAATGACTGATTACAAAGTAGATCCTCCAACAGCTATGCTTGGCACAATGACTACAGGTAATGAAGTCACTCTAACATTCAAAGTAGTTTTAAAAACAGTCTAATCTAATCCAATTAACCCTTAAGTAATAAATAGTATGAATATGAAAATTAAAATGTCAATTACTGCTCTCCTAGTAGTATTCACCATCGCAGGTTTTTCACAGAAAATCAATTATATGAGGCCTGCCGATCAAACCGGAGTTAATAAATTTGAAACAACAAAAGCTGATACTGTACCATTTGATGGTCTTAAAGTTAAGATCGGTGGTGCTTTTACTCAGCAATATCAATCATTAAGTCATACAAACACCGCAACAGCGAAGAATGATACCATCAATGGTGTAGGATTCAATACCAATAAACTATATCCATTGGCACCAGGTTTCAACCTTGCTGCCGCTAATTTACGTTTTGATATTCAGTTGGAAGACGGTATACGCGTAGCACTTGAAAATTACATGTCATCACGCCACCATCCTGAGTTTTGGGTAAAAGGTGGATATATTCAAATTGACAAACTTCCTATGTTTGGTAACCCTGATTGGTTCGCAAATCATGTAACCGTTAAAATTGGTCACTTTGGAATCAATTACGGCGATCAGCAATTCCGCAGAAGCGACAATGGTAATACCATACACAATGCATTCGTAGGAAACCTTATTATGGACGCTTTCACTACAGAGATTGGTGGTGAAGTTTACGTTTATCCTGTTGATGGCGTATTTCTTATGGGAGGTATGACCAGTGGAATCATCAATGGTGATGTTAAAGAAGCTTATCTGCCTAATGGTGATGTACTGAAAAAAAATCCTTCAATCCTTGCTAAAGCAGGTTTCGATAAACAGCTTACCAACGACCTCCGTTTCAGGTTAACAGGTAGCGTTTACGCTAATGCAGGAACAACCAGGAATACACTCTATGCAGGCGACAGAACTGGTTCACGTTACTTTATGGTAGCTGAGCAGGAAAGATTTGTACAGAATAATGCTTTCGTTCTTTCAGCTCCTGCCGCTCAGTTTACTTCTGGTCAAATCAATCCAGGTTTAACCAAGAAAGTTACCGCTGTTAGCATCAACCCATTCGTTAAATTTATGGGACTTGAATTATTTGGAACTTATGAAATGGCAAGCGGTTCAGAGGGTTCAACCGTTCAGGTACCTGATCCTGCCACACGTAAATTCACTCAACTTGCAGGTGAGGTGGTTTACCGCTTCCTCCCTAGGGAACAAGCTTTCCTCGGTGCTCGTTACAACACTGTAACCGGTCAGCTTCAGGGGTATACTGACGATATTTCAGTTGATCGTATACAGCTGTCAGCCGGATGGTACACTACCAAAAACATGCTCGTTAAACTTGAGTATGTAGCACAGAATTATAATGACTTCAGGGCAACTGACTATAGGAACGGCCTAAAGTTCAATGGTCTCATGCTTGAAGCTGCAATTGCTTTCTAATTTGAAATAACAAAAAGGAGCCCTCGAAGCTTTGAGGGCTCCCTTTTTTAAAACTTAAAACCATGTTGTTAAACGCTCTACTGGTAATTCTTCTACATCTTAATGCTCCGGTTAGCAGCAACAGTGTGAATCACTTTACTACCGCCAACAGGAATACGGATAATTATATTACTCCTGGCACCAGCAACAGTGTGAATCACTTTACTCCGGCCTACTGGAACAAGGATAATTATATTGCTCCGGCCAGCAGCAACAGGGTTAATTATTCCATAATTGAGAAGAGTTCACTTTCTTTATCAGGATCCAGCAATGTCAACAGGTTTGAATGTACAACCTACGATAATTTCTCAAATGGATTTATTATCATTCATACTGAAGATGAAGAAGAAACAATAAAGTTTAACAATGCGGTGCTGAAGATTAATATCAAATCATTCGATTGCAAGAACCCTTTATTAACGAAGGACTTTTACAATACACTCAATGTTAAAGAGAGTCCTACCATTGATGTTGAACTCCTTAGCGCAGAGCCGATGGGAATGTCAAAAATACTGAGGTCGAATAAAGGTAAATTCAAAGCTGAAGTTGCCATTAGTTTGAATGGAACCAGTAAACTTGACAATATTATAGTCCATTGGGAAAAAACAGGATTAAACACTTATAGATTTATAGGTGAAAAAGAACTCTATATGTCAGATTTTGACATTGAATCGCCGGTAACAGCGCTTGGGCTTATAAGAGTAAATGATGAGATAAATATTAGCTTTGACCTTTTTGTACAAGCCAATCCAAAAATATTTTAGTAACACATGAAGTGCTATTGATGAAAATCTGAAATACTATTAATGTCTCTTAAAGAGAATGGTTGATCAAATAAAGAATAAGTCGGTATTTCAGATGCAAACGATAAAAAAGAATGGATGAATAATCCATAGGAGTGTCAGTAGTTTTGTTGCTGACATACAAAGATAAAGGTTGGTTAATAGATTGGTGATTAGTTTGAATCAGTGAAAGGTGTATTAATATACACCTTTTACTTTTTAATTCAAATTGATCAACTGCTCAAAGCTATACCTTCATGTTGAATCGTTATATGAGCAAATACCACTAGCTTTGCAAAATCATGACCGAAAGCAAGACACCGGGATATAACCGGATCTGGATTATCTCCTATCCCATCATACTAAGCCTGATAGCACAGAATGCAGTAAATGTTACTGACACTGCATTTCTTGGGCGTGTAGGTGAAGTTGAACTTGGTGCTTCAGCAATTGCTGGCCTGTTTTATATTTCACTATTTATGCTTGGCTTCGGTTTTAGTATTGGAGGTCAGATACTCATTGCCCGCCGCAATGGTGAAAGAAAATATGATGAGATAGGCCGCATTACTGACAATAGCCTCTATTTCCTGGGAGGAATGGGCCTTATACTATTCCTTATAATCTTCTTCTTTGCGCCGGTAATGCTCAGGCCATTAATCGCATCGGATGCAATTTACAAGGCTAGCACTGATTTTCTGCAATACCGCATATATGGTATCTTTTTCGCCTTTGGCAATATACTGCTCCGCTCATTTTACATTGGTACTACCAGTACCCGAGTTTTAACTTATAATGCCATAATACTGGCAGGTACTAATATATTTCTCGACTATTGCCTGATCTTTGGCAACTTCGGGTTCCCTGAAATGGGCATCAAAGGTGCAGCACTCGCCTCTGCTATTGCTGAAGCTGTTTCAGCCATTTTCTTCTTCACCTATACTTTGAAAGTGGTTGACCTAAAAAAGTATAATCTCTTCAGGTTTGGTCCACTTGACTGGAGCGTAATTAAGACTACATTTAACATATCAGTGTTCGTTATGATACAAATGTTTCTCTCTCTGGCAGGATGGTTTGTATTTTTCATGATCATAGAGAAGATGGGCGAACGGGAACTTGCTATTTCCAATATAATACGCAGCATATATATAGTTTTCATGATCCCTGTATTTGCCTTTGGCTCAACCACCAACACGCTGGTGAGCAACATTATTGGAGAAGGTAAGAGCAATTATGTAATTCCCACCATCAAAAAAGTTGCCCTCATGAATTTTGTTATGAGTGCTGCTATTGTCGGGCTTTTTGTATTCATACCCAAATTATTGATAGGGGTATATACCAATGATTATTCGCTCATAAACGATACTGTACCAGTGCTTTATGTAATAATGACGGCATTAACTCTTTTTTCATTTTCAAATATATTGTTCAACGGGGTATCGGGCACTGCGCGTACAGAAGTTGCATTGATCATTGAAACAATCACCATAGGTCTTTACCTGATAATTACCTATCTGCTGGCTGTTACCTTTAAACTGCCAATTCACCTGGTATGGACTGCTGAAATATCATACTTCCTGATCATGGGCTTACTTTCATATCTTTACTTACGATCAGGGCATTGGAAGCTGAACCGTAGCATTATTACACGCAACTCTTAAATCAATTATCTTTGCAGTATGGCAAAACTGTCAGTCGTTATTATAACACTGAACGAAGAGAAAAACATTGCAAGATGCCTTCGCTCTGTTGAAGGATTGAGCGATGATATTATAGTTGTTGACAGTGGATCAACTGATCTTACTGAATCAATCTGCAGGTCTTTTGGCGTTAAATTTCATACGCATAAGTGGCTAGGGTATACAGAAACTAAAAATTATGCAAATAGTCTTGCCCTTCACAGGCTTATTTTATCACTTGATGCTGATGAGGCTTTGTCAGATGAATTAAGAAATAGCATTCTGGATGTACTGGCTAATCAGAAATCACAGGCTTATAGCATGAATCGCCTCACCAATTACTGTGGCAGATGGATCAAGCATGGTGGCTGGTATCCAGATAAAAAGATTCGTTTATTCAATTATGACGAAGGAGCATGGAGTGGTAATCTAATCCATGAGTCCATAAAATTGAAGAATGGCTCACCGGTTGAACACCTTAAAGGCGATATTTTGCACTATTCTTATCATACTATTTCCGATCATATTGCCCAAGCCAACCGATTTACTGATCTTACAGCTCTTAAAGCATTTGAGGAAAACAAAAAAGGATCAATATTAAAGATCATCTTTAGTCCTATTGTTAAGTTCAAGAAAGACTATATTTTCCGTGCCGGTTTCCTTGATGGCTATGCCGGATTTGTAATATCAGCCATTTCAGCTTTTGCAACATTTATGAAGTACGTTAAATTGCGCCAGCTTCACAAGCAGCCGGTTTCTAATGATGAGATTAACATAGAACCCGATAACCGGGACACTGAAGCACAGCAAACTACCGATTAAATGAAGCCTAAACACATTATTTTAAGCCGCACTGACAGTATTGGGGATGTGATGCTCACATTACCTCTTGCTGGTTTAATTAAAAAAAGCTTTCCCGATGTCAGGCTCAGTTTTCTTGGTATGCCATACACTCGTGATATTATAAGTTCATGTGTCCATGTGGATGAATTTATCGATTGGCAGGATCTTAAAGAACTTAATGATAAAGATTCAGCTAAGGAGTTACGAGCCCTAGGTGCTGATTTGATCATCCATGTATTCCCAAACAGGCAAATATCACGCCTTGCTGTAACAGCAGGCATTCCAAACAGACTTGGCAGTACCGGCAGATGGTATCATTGGCTTGATTGTAATATTTTAGTACCGCTCTCACGCAAAAACTCTGAGTTCCACGAAGCTATCCTGAATATCAAACTTGCAGCCCCGGTTTTAAAAAAAGGCCAATCAGAGGAGAATCCATTCAGGCTCCCTGCAGTTAACGAAATATCTGCTTTATATGGCTTTAGCGCACCAAAACTCACGGGCCAATCTGTTGCAGGTTTCATGGATCATAATTTCATCAATGTTATTCTTCACCCCCGCTCAAAAGGGAGCGCCCGTGAGTGGGGATTAAATAATTATGCAAGTCTGGCCAAGTGTCTTACTGAAGATTCTCAAGGCATTAATGGTAGGAGATTCAAGGTTTTTATTACTGGAACCCGCGCCGAAGGTGATATGCTTCATAAAGAAGGATTCTTTGAATTGGCAGGCAATGTAAGCGATGTTACGGGCATGTTCAGTCTATCCCAATTTATTGAATTCATTGATTCAGCCGATGTTCTGGTTGCCGGCTCAACAGGTCCATTGCATATTGCTTCAGCGCTTGGCAAGATTGTAGTTGGGCTTTATCCGCCAATCAAGCCAATGCATCCTGGCCGATGGGCGCCGCTAGGCACAAGTGCAGCATATATTGTAAAGGATATAGAATGTGAGAAGTGCAGGAAACTCAATGAGTGTGACTGCATGAAGTCAATTACTGTTGATCAGGTGCAACAAAAGATTGTTGCGATGGTTTTAAATACTAATTTGAAAAAATAGCTGCATGAAGGTATCAGGTAATGAGTGGTTTGTAATTGTGAATCCTAATGCCGGCAGGCGCAAAGGTGAGAAGGACTGGCTTGAAATTGCCCGGTTACTAACTGAAGCAGGACTTTCTTTTACCAGTGTTTTTACTGATGCCCCCAACCATGCTGTGAAACTTTCGAAGAAATACATTGAAGCAGGTTTCCGCAAGATAATAGTTGTAGGAGGCGATGGAACACTCAATGAAGTGATAAACGGCATATTCTGTCAAAAACGTTTTGCTCCCGACGAAATTACTATTGCAATGATTCCTGTTGGCACAGGTAACGACTGGGGACGATCATTTAACATCCTTCCGGGATACAAGCAAGCTATTGATATTATTGCCCGTGGCAGAACATTCAGGCAGGATATTGGTAAGGTTACTTATACAACGGATGAAAAAAACCATGACAGGTATTTCATTAATATGGCAGGTATTGGTTTTGATGCTATAGTTGCCAAAAAGACCAACAAGCAGAAACGTGAAGGGAAAAGTGGCCCCTTCTCTTACGTAATCAACCTGTTTACCAGCTTACTTGTCTTCAAGTCGGTAGTAACCAACCTGATTATCGATGGTAAGCCTGTAAATGAGGATATCTTCAGCATGAGCGTTGCCATCTGCCAGTTCAATGGTGGAGGGATGAAGCAGGCTCCTGAGGCTATAGCCGACGATGGACTTTTCGATATAACATTGATCACCCGTGTAAGCCGTATGACGGTTATACGTAATGTGACGAAACTATATGATGGATCTTATGTAAAGCTTCAACAGGTCAAGCAATTTCGCGGGCAGGTGGTTAAGATTGAGTCCGATCCACCGCTTTATCTTGAAACAGATGGTGAATCACTGGGTCATACACCTATGACGTTTGAAATTATGCCCCGCTGTGTAACCATTGTAACCGGTAAAGACTAATTTACCATGGCTGGCATATATATCCATATCCCCTACTGCCGGCAAAAGTGCAGCTACTGCAACTTCTTTTCAGTTGTATCCCGTAAAAGCGCACCAGAAATGATTGCTGCAATTTGTCGTGAAATGGAGATCAGGGCTTCAAATAATATCAATCAACAGGGTATTTCATATATTCAGGACCAACCAGTTTCTAATCGTACTTCTAACATTGAAAATACTTCCGATAAAAAAACTACTGACATTGAAAAAACTATCGGTAAGCATTCTACTAACATTGAGAATACTGCCGGTAAGAAAACCACTGACATCGAAAATATTACCGGTAAGCAAACTAATGACAATGAAAACAACACTGGTAAGCAAACTTCTAATTTTGTTTACCCTGCTTCAGTGCAATCTATTGAAACCCTCTACCTGGGCGGAGGGACACCTTCATTGCTGGAAAAACAACTGCTTGAAAAACTCTTTAGCACTGCTTACCACAACTATAATATTTCAAAGGATGCTGAAATAACAATCGAGGCCAATCCTGATGATATTACTGTTGACAACCTTCTGTTTTGGAAACAATTAGGAATCAACAGGCTAAGCATCGGTATTCAGTCATTCAGGGATGATGACCTCGAATATCTTAACAGGGTACATTCAGCAGAAAAAGCTTTAAATTGCATCCAACTTGCAAGGGAACATGGCTTTCCTGATCTTACTATCGATCTTATTTATGGCATTCCAACGCTCAGCAACGAGCAGTGGATCAAAAATCTGGAAGTATTTGCAGGTTTATCAATTCCACACTTGTCGGCTTATGCCCTTACAGTTGAACCACGCACTCCCCTATTTAATCTTATTGAAAAAGGAGAAGTAAAACCCGTTGACGAAAAGCAGGCATCAGAGCAATTTGAAATACTCATGCAATTCATGCATGATCACAATTACCTTCACTACGAAATATCCAACTTCTGCCTGCCCGGTCATTTTGCCAGGCATAATCTCTCCTATTGGAAAGCGACCACCTATTTAGGGTTTGGGCCATCAGCACATTCGTTCAGTGGTTCAATCAGACAGTGGAATGTATCATCAGTTAATGAATACCTGAATGCTATCAAAAATGATGTAATCCCTGCTGAGCACGAAGAACTTTCCATCACAAACAGGTATAATGAATATGTAATGACCGGATTGCGCACAATGTGGGGTTGTGATTCAGGTGTAATTAGCAATCAATTCGGAACAAAGTACGAAAGCTATTTTATTGAACAATCAGTAAAATGGATTAATCAGGCACTTCTGGAAAGATCAGATAATCAATTCACTCTCACAAATCAAGGCAAGCTATTAGCTGATGGTATTGCTTCTGATTTGTTTTACATCTGACAATTAGCCATAAAACATCTCTGCTAAAACTGATAATTTACAAAAGAACAACTATCCACTATCTGACTAATAGTCAAAACATAATTCGCCTGTTTACAATGAATCGTTTAAGTAAACTAAAAGAAAAGCGCTGTCGCCTTTAACCTTTAAATATCAACCCTCATTACAACAGGTTGATGATCAGCCTCAGAGAAACCTGTTAACACAGTCTTTACATATTGAAGATTTACATTTGGTGATAAGACAAAGAAGTCAATCAGGGTTGTAACAGTTTCCCCTTCCTTATACGAAATGTTCACATCGCGGTTAGTCGTATGCAATGGATCGTAGGCATATTTCCACCCTTGAGGAGTGAAATCTACAGGAATACCGGGTTTTATTGTTTTTGATTTGTAAACTGTTAAAACAACAGTTGAATCAAATGTAGGAGGGTTTTGATTCCAGTCGCCACCAATTATCACGTAATTGCCCTTTTCATATTCATCAATCATTCTTGATTTCAAGGTACTTAATTCTTTTTCCCTCAGAGTAGCTGCATCGCCAAATGCTGAGTTGTGCGTATTAATAAGCACAAGCTCCTTTCCATCCATGGTATTGTAACGTGTTTCCAGATAACAGCGCTTTAACTGGAACAAGCGCATTGGCCAACTATATGACGATTCGTAAGAAACTCTTTTCACAGATGAGGGCGGGAACTTGCTTAATGTAACTAATCCGCTTCTAACCTTGCCCATTGGACTCTTAGGAGGAACAGGTACCCAGGCATTGTAATTTACGCCAAAGTAACTTCTGAAGTCGGGCATACTTTCAGTAATTGACCTGAATTGGTTTTCATAGTAGCTCCGCCGTGAAAGTGTATCAACCTCCTGTAGTAGTATGAATGCTGCTGTATCAAAAGAAATTATCCTTTTCAATACAGCATTCCGGTATTTCTCATACTGATCATGTAGCGGACGTACCATTTTGCCACCTTCATAAAAGAAATCCATGTCGGCCCCAAGTCCTGAATATCCAGTATTCCATGTCACCAGCGTCAAAGTATCATTAATAGCAGGAGCTTCGGTATTGAGGAGGAGCACATCTTCAGTTGCCGGCTTAAATTCAAAGTATGTTTGCCACCCCAGGAAACCGGCAAACAACAGAACTACTATAAAAATAAATAGCAGTAAAGTCTTGATTATCTTTAAGAACATGACTTAATGATTGATTAAATCAAAGGTAATAAGAATTGATGCATTTTTTACTACTTATTCCAAAATGCTGCAGAAAAAAGAATGAGGACTGTAAACAATTCCAAACGGCCAAGAAGCATTAAAAAAGCAAGGAGCCACTTTCCTGCATCAGGCACAAGTGAAAAGTTTAATACTGGCCCTACAGTGCCTATTCCAGGTCCAATATTACCAAGGCTTGCAGCAACTGCGCCTATTGATGATTCAAAATCAAGACCCATCATTGAAACGGCTAATGAGCCCATGGCAAAAATGACTATGTAGATTAAAAAGAAAGCCAGAACATTGAATATAATATGCTGGGGAATAGATTTACCGTTCAACCTAACCGGTATCAATGCCTGTGGATGAATAAGCCTTTTTAACTCAAGCTTGCTGTTTTTAAACAATAATACAATTCTTACAATCTTTATCCCTCCACCAGTTGAACCTGCGCACCCACCAATAAACATAAGCAGAAATATGATCAGCCAGGCATACGTTGGCCAGGTAAGATAATCAGCACTAACAAAGCCAGTTGTTGTTATGATTGAAACAACCTGAAACAGGGAATCAATGAGTGCCTTACCAAAAGCCACATTTTTCAGAATGAGCAGTGCCCCTGTAATAATTACCGTAGATAGTAATATGATATAGGTGTAATTCTTTAGTTCTTCATTACTAAAAATGTATTTAAATCTGCGCTTTAACGCGAAAAAGTGGAGCGAGAAATTTATACCAGCCAGATACATAAAAACAATCAACACCATCTGCAGATATGGTGAAAAGCTAGCCACAGAGTCATTCTTTGTGCCAAATCCCCCGGTTGACAATGTAGTGAAAGAGTGACAAAGTGCATCATAAATACTTAACCCTCCGAATATAAGAAAGGCAGTACAGAATAATGTCAATGCAACGTATATTACCCATAGGTTCTTTGCAGTTTGTGTAATACGGGGTGTAAGCTTATCGGGTGTTACACCGGGAACTTCCGCAACAAATAACTGCATTCCTCCAATACCTAAAATAGGCAGCACTGCCAGTGAAAGTACAATAATTCCCATACCTCCTATCCATTGTGTAAGAGCACGCCAAAAGAGTATGCCCTTTGGTAAAGCTTCAATATCAGAAAAGATTGATGCACCTGTGGTGGTGAACCCTGACATGGTTTCAAAGAAAGCATCTGTGTAGTTGGTGGTCACGCCACTTAACATAAATGGTAAGGCTCCAAATATAGAGATTGCCACCCACGATAAAGATACAATTATATAACCTTCACGCTTGCCAATACTATTCTGATCAAGATTTCGGTTAAACAGATAAAGTGAACTTCCGATAGTTAGAGCAATCACACCTGAAATTAATAACGGAAGGAAATCGTGTGTTGGATCAAGTAATTTAAGGTTTGATAAACATTGTTGGTCATACCATGCTGAAGGAACAAGGCTTAACAACATAAACAGACCTTCAATAATAAGCAGTACTCCAAGCACTTTTAGTATAGCATACCTGTTTATATCACGAATAGTGCTCATGCTATACTGATATTAATTAAAGAGGTTCTGGACTCTGCTTACAGCTTCGGGTAATGCGAATATAACAACCGTATCACCTTCTTTTATCTGGAAGTCGCCAATGGCAATAAAACTGGTATCTCCTCTAACGATGCCGCCGATAATGCTTCCTCTGGGACAATCAAGTTGTTTGATCTGCTTTTTAGTGGCAACAGAGCCTGGTTTTACCAAAAATTCAAATACTTCAGCATCAACACCGCTAAGGCATTTTGTTGATTTAACATCAGCGTTCATTGTAAATCCCACAATGTAGGATGCAGTTATGAGTTTTTTATTGATAACAGTTTCTATACCAATGCTCTGTGAGATGCTTATGTAGTCAATATTCTCAACTAAAGGTATAACTCGTTTCACCCCAAAGCGCTGAGCGAGCAAACATGTTAAAATGTTGGTTTCGTAGTCATCAGTTACAGCGATGAATGCATCCATATTCCTTATGCCTTCATCTTCAAGAAGCTCTATATCACGCGCATCGGCGTTGATAATGAGCGTTTTTTCAAGCTGATCAATAAGGTCAAAGGCACGATCCTTATCCATTTCAATCAGCTTAACGTTCATTTCTCTTTCAAGCAGTTGTGCAGTCTTCCTGCCAATCCTACCACCGCCTACAATCATAACATTTCTTATTTCAACAATTTCTTTCCCACCTAAGCGCATTAATGAATCAATACCCTGAGGCTTGGTTATAACATAGGCAAGGTCATTTAGCTTGAAAACATCATCACCTTTAGGAATAATTGTCTTGTTATTTCGATGAATAGCAACAGCCCTGAAGTCGAGCTTGGGGTTTTCTGAAGCTATTTGGTTTAAGCTCTTGTTTAGAACCAAAGCCTTTTCGTCAAGCTTGATAAGTAGAAGTGAGAGTTTGTTATCAGTGAAATCAAATATTTCAGTAGCTGCGGGTTGCTTGATTAACTTAACAATCTCCTTTGAAGCAATACGCTCCGGACAAACCATTGAATCGATGCCTAATGATCGCATTAGTTCCCGGTTCTCATTGGTCAGGTACTCTACATTATTAATGCGGGCAATTGTACGGCGTGCACCCAGTTTTTTGCCTATGGCACATGTAGTGATGTTAATTTTTTCATCATGCACTACTGAAATCAACAAATCAGCCCCTCTCACATTGGCTTGTTCAAGCACTTCAATTGAAGAAGAATCGCCTGTTATGGTTAGAAGATCTGTATGGGTTTCAATCAGTTTCAGGAGCTCCTGATGTGGATCCACAATTGTAATATTGTGGTTTTCACCGGAAAGCATTTTAGCCAGATGGAATCCAACTTCTCCGTCGCCGGCAATAATTATATTCATGTATCCTCCTTGATGGATAAATTAACAGGGCAAAAGTAACACATTTTGGCGTTAACTTTGCGGTATTAATATTTGATCATGTCACCTGGTATTGGAGCTCTCTTAAAACAAATAAATAGTCCTGATGATTTGCGTAAACTGGCTGAAGCTCAGCTACCAGAACTATGCAAGGAAATCCGACAATTTATCATTGAAGTTTGCTCAACTAACCCCGGTCATCTGGGTGCCAGTCTTGGTGCGGTGGAACTGGCTGTTGCTATACATTATGTTTTTGAAACGCCTGATGATAAGCTAATATGGGATGTTGGACATCAGGCTTATGCTCATAAGATCATCACCGGTCGACGTGAACAGTTCTCAACAATAAGAAAAGCGTTTGGAATCAGCGGGTTTCCACGAATGCAGGAAAGCATTTATGATGCTTTCGGGGTTGGCCATGCTTCAACTTCTATTTCTGCAGCGTTAGGAATGGCCACTGCCGCAAAACTGATGAACAACAACAGCCGGCAGCATATAGCAGTTATTGGTGATGGTGCATTAACCGGTGGCATGGCTATGGAAGCGCTTAACAACGCTGGCATTTCTGATACGAATTTGCTGGTAATACTTAATGATAACGGCATTGCTATTGACAAAAGCGTTGGCGCGTTACGTGAGTATTTTATTGATATTGTGACCTCCCGCTTTTATAAGAAGCTTAAAGATAAAGTATGGTACATGATGGGAGGCAACACAAGATACGGTTCAAACTCCCGCTCAGTAGTAAAACAATTGACAAAGGCAGTTAAATCAACAATTTTTGATAACTGCAATCTGTTTGAAGCATTCAATTTCAGATATTTAGGACCTGTTGACGGACATGATGTCATTAAACTTGTTAAGTTGCTTCACGACCTTAGAGATATTCCTGGGCCTAAGCTGTTGCATGTCATTACGGTTAAGGGTAAAGGTTTTGAGAAAGCTGAGCAACAACAGATACTATATCATGCCCCGGGGAAATTTGATAAGAAAACAGGCGAACTTATTAATACAACACCTGAAAATTCACCTTCAAGATATCAGGATGTTTTTGGGCAAACAATTCTTGAGTTGGCCCGTGAAAATGAACAGATTGTAGGCATTACCCCCGCTATGCCCACCGGGTGCTCTCTTAACCTGATGATGAATGAAATGCCACACAGGGCTTTTGATGTTGGTATTGCTGAACAGCATGCGGTAACTTTTGCAGCAGGTATGGCTGCTGAAGGATTGATTCCTTACTGCAATATATACTCATCTTTTATGCAACGCTCTTATGACCAGATTATTCATGATGTTGCCCTGCAGCAATTGCCAGTAGTACTTTGTCTTGACAGAGCTGGTATTGTTGGCGAAGATGGTCCTACACACCATGGTGCTTATGATCTGGCTTATTTGAATGCAATTCCCGGTTTAACCATATCAGCTCCAATGAATGGACAGGATTTGCGAAACTTAATGTACTCGGCACAACTACCAGGTAATGGACCTTATGTTATTCGCTATCCAAGAGGGAGTTGTGCCAGTACAAACTGGCATCGTGCCTTTGAACAAATACAAACAGGAAAAGGCCGGCATGTGTCTGATGGCACAGATATTGCAATCCTAAGCTTAGGGCATCCCGGTAATTTTGTGAAACAAGCTATCAGCATTCTGGCCGAAAAAAATATAGTACCAGCGCATTACGACATGCGTTTTCTAAAGCCCATTGATGAGGAGATATTGCATGAAGTCTTTAGCTCATACGGGGGAGTAATAACAGTAGAGGATGGCACTTTAAAAGGTGGGTTTGGAAATACAGTTCTTGAATTTATGACTAAACATCATTACAGTAGACATATAACCATGCTGGGTATACCTGATGATTTTATTCCACATGGTAAGCCTGATCATTTATACGCACTATGTGGTTTTGATGCCGATGGTATTGTAAAAGCTGTTCTGGATATAACGCAATTAATGCCTGCGAATGCCGTTACTAAAACGTAAATTTATCTGCACTCATGCCGGAAACCAAGCATAGAATTCTGAAGAAGCTTTTATTGGTGTTGGTTATTATTATACCGGTTGCAATTGGATCAATTCTACTTTTCCAATATTTCAATGGTGACAAGGTTAGACAATTAATAGTTGGAGAGCTTAATAAGCATCTGGCCGTTAAAGCAACAGTAGACGGAACAGAAATTAGTATAATACGTTCCTTCCCTTACGCCTCATTAATACTTACAAATACAGCAATGCAGCCTCCTGCTGATCTTATAAATGCCCCCGGACTATTGCATGCTGAAAGAATTGCCCTCAAGTTTAACCTGATTAATATTATTACCGGACGGTACTCTATTCATAGTATTGCAATACATAATGCATCACTTACTATATATGAGGATGAGCAGGGAAGGAATAACTATAACATTTGGAAGAAATCAACAGGTTCTGGCAATGAATCAGTGAAATTCAATATACAACGCCTTACATTAACATCCTCAAAGGTTTATTACAGAAATATCAAACGCAATGATGATATAGCAGTAGCTGTGAGTGACATGCTTATTAAAGGATCGATTCAACAGGATGAGTTCCTGATGAAACTTAAGGGTGATTGCTTTAATGAACGTTTGATAATTGCCGGGGAAAAAGTACTACCTCAGGGCCAGGCTACTATTGAATCTTCGGTTGATATAAATACCCTCAGGAAAGATCTTGACTTTCGGGAGTCAAATGTAATTTTCGCCGGCATAAGCACAAAGTTTAATGGCAACTACAATTATGGCTCTATACCAACAGTTGATTTTAAAATTACTTCCCTCAATTCAGAAGTAAAAAACATTGTTGCAGTTATTCCTGAGCGATTAGCTAAAGTATTGGCAGGTTATGATGTAAGTGGAAGAATCAAAGCTGAAGGTACATTAAAAGGTCCTGTTACCCGCATATCAGCTTTGGCTGTCACCACAACTTTTGATATAACAGGCGGTAAGTTTGACTATACTTCGAAAAAGTTTGCACTTAAAGACATAAACACCAGTGGCACTTTTACTTATAAAGGATTAGCAAACTCAGAAGTGCTGAATCTTACCTCATTTACGGGGAACATAAAAACAGGCAAAGTAAAGGGTAGCACCACGATAAGGAATTTCAACGACCCCCAAGTGAACATGGCGCTGAGTGTACAGGCTGACGCTTCAGAATTTGCCTCATTGATTGAAAGTTCAGAAATAAAAGACTTCAAGGGGAAATTGATAGCTGATTTAAATTATAACGGTCAATTTAAACCTGGTACCCGGATAGACAAAAACCTAACCGGCCAGGTTTCATTAATGAATGCCGGATTTGAGTATAATAAAAACCGAATCAGTGAAATTGACGGACTCATAGAATTCAATGACAATAAGCTCCATTTCAGCGGACTAACCTGTACCATTGGAACATCTGATTTAAAAGCAAACGGTTACATTGAAAATCTGGTTAGCCACCTACTGAATGAAAAACAAAATATATATGCTTCCCTCAATCTCTCTTCAGGGAAATTAATATTGGAAGATATACTGGCTCTTGTTGGTACAAAAACAAATCCATCAGTATCAACAAGCATGTTTCCTCCCCATATATCATTCAAGGTACTGCTAAGTGTTAACTCGCTTACTTATAAAAAACTTATAACCAATGACATTACTGGTATTTTTGTGCTTGAGAACGATATACTCCGAGGATCGAATATTATCATTAATGCCCTCGACGGTTCAATTACTGCCAACGGTCTGATAAATGGGCGTTATGGAAATAAGGCACGTATTGTTACAAAAGCTGAGTTCAAAGATGTGAACATTACTAAATTCTTCTACCAGTTCAATGAATTCGGTCAAAACAGCATAGTTAGCAGTAATCTGAAAGGCACCTCCAATGCCTCAGTAGATTTCGCCACAAATCTGTATAGCGATTTTAGTGTAAACACTGAAACTATTGAGGCAATTGCCGATGTGGAGATAAGAAACGGTGAACTTAATGATTTTGAGCCTCTGCAGGCTTTATCGAGATTTCTTGATGCATCTGAACTAAAAAATGTCAGGTTTGAAACTTTAAGGAACCGGATTGAAATAACACGCAAAACAGTCTTGATACCCCGCATGGAGATCAAGTCATCAGCCCTTGATCTGGCTGGGTATGGAACTCATACATTTGGAAATGATATTGATTACCATGTTAACATGTTGCTTTCTGATGTGCTTAGGGCCAAAAGGAAAAGAAATGTTGAAGAAGTCAAATATATTGAAGATGACGGGTACGGAAAGCCACGCCTGTTCCTGAAGCTGAGCGGACCAATAAATGACCCAATAGTGCAATATGACACCAAAGCAGTTAAAGGTAAAATAGTTGACGACTTCAAAAATGAGAAAAAGGTATTCAGAGATGTCATTCAAAAAGAATTTGGGAAGAAAGATACAAAGGACAATCCTGCTGTAAGCCCTTCAACCGGTGTTAAACCTGTTGAATTCGAGATTGAGTGGGATGAAACTAAATAACGCCTTATATTTGTAGTTAGAACCGTAAAGCACTGAATGAAAATACGCTCCATTTTCCGGCCTAAAGCAACTGACATATACAAACAGAAGAAAACCTGGAAAAGATGGTTATTTGTTATAGCGTTGGTAATTGTTAGCATTTCATTGTGGTATACCAATTCACTTGTACGTAAAATAGCAGAAGACGAGCGAGGAAAGATCACAACCTGGGCAAATGCAATACAACAAAGAGCCCGCCTGGTAAACTATACTGAAACATTCTTTAAACAAATCAGCGCCGAAGAGCAGGAGCGTGCTCAACTGCTGGCTGAAGCCACTATTAAAACAGTACAGTCAGATATTGACGACGATATAAGCTATTACCTTAAGATTATCTCAAACAACACTTCAATACCGGTAATACTCTCAGATAATGAGGGCAATATCAGGGAAGCCAAAAATGTAAATTTTGATCCTGATACAGTCCCTGTTATGACCCCTGCATTGCTTGAGGAGTTTTCTGCATACCCTCCAATTGTAATGGACTATTATTCAGGAAACTATATATATTTTTACTATAAAGACTCCAAACTATTCTCCGACCTGAAAGTAGTGTTGAACGACCTTGTTCAGTCGTTTTTCAAAGAAGTAGCTGATAATTCTGCATCTGTGCCGGTTATAATTACTGATAGTACCCGCCGCAATATCATTCAGTATGGCAATATTGACAGCACACTGATTAAAGACTCAGCATTTGTAAGGAACACAATTCAATCAATGGCCAGCAGCAATGAACCCATTGAAATTGATATAACCGGACAAAAAACCTTTATCTATTACCAGGACTCATACGTTCTCACACAATTACGTTTTTTCCCTTACATACAGCTCGCCATTGTTAGTTTATTTCTGCTCGTGTCATATCTACTGTTCAGTATTGCCCGCCGTTCAGAACAGAACCAGGTTTGGGTTGGTCTTGCAAAAGAAACTGCACACCAATTGGGAACCCCGCTGTCGTCAATGATTGCATGGGTGGAATACCTGAGAGGCCAGAACATTAATCAGGATACAATAGATGAACTGCAGAAAGATGTTAACAGGCTTAGCACCATAACTGAACGTTTCTCAAAGATCGGTTCAATTGCCAACCTCAAGCCCGAGAACATAGTTGATGTTATATATCACTCGGTTGATTATCTGAAAACAAGAACTTCACGAATGGTTGTTTTCGAGATCAATCCTCCTGCTGATGCCATAATACTTACTAAGCTCAACTATCAGCTTTTCGACTGGGTAATAGAAAATCTCGTTAAAAATGCTGTTGATGCAATGTCGGGTAAAGGTAAGATCACAATTAATATTGTTGAAGATGAACAAACAGTTACTGTTGACATAACCGACACAGGCAAGGGAATTCCAAAACAGATGTTCAAAACCATCTTCAATCCAGGGTTTACCAGTAAGCAACGCGGTTGGGGGCTGGGTTTATCCCTTTCAGAGCGTATCATCAGGGATAATCATGGAGGCAGGATATTCGTTAAATCATCCATCCCATTCAAGGAAACTACATTCAGGATAATACTTAACAAGTAAGTATAAGGATTGAAGTTCATTGGAAACTCCATTTCTCCATAAAAAGTAAAAAAATCTCTTTTCTTAAATAATTCATAATTAGTCGTTTATGTGAATTATTTGTTTTATTTAGGAACAGTTCCTTTATTTGTTGCTGAATTATTTTGTGCATTTAAAAAATGCCTTATTTTTGACACATTATGACTTGCACAATTAGAACATTTTCTTTCCGGCTGACTAACAAATCAATTTTTCGCAATTTGAAGAATCGCGACGGATATTGATTCATTATGAGGGTGTTATAATACCCTCCCGATGCACTATTTAACTTTCCAAATAATAATCAATATCTCAGTCAAAATGAAATTACCTTTCGCAGAATCATACAAGATAAAAATGGTGGAAACAATTCACCGCAGTACAAGAGCTGAACGTGAAGAATGGATCAAAGCAGCTAATTACAACCTATTTAAGCTTAAAAGTGAGCAAGTATTCATCGACCTGCTAACCGATTCCGGTACAGGTGCAATGAGTGATAAGCAATGGAGTGAGATGATGATAGGCGATGAGAGTTACGCCGGCGCATCATCCTTCTATAAAATGAAGAATGCCATTAAGGATATACTTGGATTTGAGTACTTTTTACCAACCCATCAGGGAAGAGCGGCAGAAAACGTACTCTTTTCAGCCTTAGTTAAACCCGGTGATATCATCCCGGGAAATTCGCACTTTGATACGACCAAAGGGCATATTGAATTTCGTCATGCCCGTGCTATTGACTGCACAATTGACGAAGCTTTTGACACCAGGCTTCTACATCCTTTTAAGGGTAATGTTGATCTGAATAAGCTTGAGGATGTTTACAAATCTACTCCAAAGGAGAAAATTCCGTTTACTGTAGTTACAATTACATGTAATTCATCAGGTGGTCAGCCTGTTTCAATGGCTAATCTCCGTGCTGTAAGGGAATTGTCAAATAAGTATGGCATTATGGTCATTTTTGATTCTGCCCGTTTTGCAGAGAATGCATACTTTATTAAAATCCGTGAAGAAGGCTATGCCAATAAAAGTATACGGGAGATCGTTGCTGAAATGTTCAGCTATGCAGATGCAATGACCATGAGCAGTAAGAAGGACGCGATTGTAAATATGGGTGGATTTATTGGCCTCAGGGATGAAGCTCTGTATAAAAAAGCATCAACTTTCAATATCATGTTTGAGGGATATATCACTTATGGTGGTATGTCAGGTCGTGATATGAATGCGCTTGCCCAGGGGTTGTATGAAGGTACTGAATTTGATTATCTTGAAACACGCATTAATCAGGTTGCGTTCCTCGGTAATAAATTACTGGAGTATGGTGTGCCTGTGCAACAGCCATTTGGCGGACATGCCATTTTCGTTGATGCAAAACGCTTTCTTCCTCATCTTCCAAAAGAACAGTTCCAGTCGCAAACCCTGGCTGTTGAACTCTATCTTGAAAGTGGTGTACGCGGTGTTGAAATTGGCGCATTGTTAGCTGACCGCGACCCTGATACCCGTGAAAACAGATTCCCGGCTCTTGAACTGCTCAGGCTTACCATACCACGACGTGTTTATACTAATAACCATATGGAATATGTAGCTGTTGCGCTTGGAAATGTTTACAAGAGAAGCGATACCATTACCCGCGGACTAAAGATTGTAAATGAAGCACCTATAATGCGGCACTTTACTGTGGACCTTGCAAGAGTGTAATTTCACAGAGAAAAAAGTATAACGATTAGTAAGAGGGGAAACACCAGGTTTCCCCTCTTTTTTTGTGCCTTCTAGTCCTGCTTCATACAGTTCCTCTCTACCTTTGGGCTACCTTTGGTCTACCTTTGCTCTACCTTTTGTCTACCCCTGGGGTAGAGAATGGGTAGAGAAAATGTATTTATATTGTATCCGTAATGTTAATGTAAAAAAAAGATTCTGTTAAAAATTGGATGGCGAAAACACCTAACTGCGCGGGTGGCAATCCGGTTAAAGAAAAAGTGTAAATTATGCTGCGATTTAATTGGTGTACTTTAATTTCAGGAGCGCAAACAGTGAAGCTGCTGCAACCGATATCAAGGCAGGAAGGATGCCCACAGTGGTTAAAATGATAATAAACATCAACATATACCAGAGAGGGAAGAGAATAAGTGATGTTACAAACTTAAAGCTACCTATGAACTGTTTATCCTGAACCCGATTAGAAAACCACCCTGCAAGAGCAAAAGGTGCAAAGTTCATAAGTAAAGCTAATACGGTGATAATCTTGTAAAACAATACCTGCCACAAAGGCCGGTCCACTCCAGATCCTCCGGAACCTTTTCCATTGGTATATTCTAAACTTTTCAGTGAAAGCCGGCTTGCTTTAAATCTATTGTATTCAACCGGATTGTGCTTTAGAAGACTAAGTAATCTTTCTGATTCCTGTTTAATCAATTTATAACGCTGCCAAATAAATTTTTCTGGATGTTTCTTATCCTCAACAGCCAAAAAATTATCTGCTATCTGTTCAGAGGTCTGGTGTATAAAGTAGTATTCCTCTTGGTTGTTGATATCGATCATAATCTCTTTCAGTGAACTTGCTAACTTATCACGAAGGAGTGTGACAGCACGGTTTGGGTTCTCATGATATACACCCAAAAAATCAGTAACAGGAATTGATTTACCAAAGATTACAACTAAGCTGCTTCCCTGTGTATGGTAATCGCTATAGTCAAGACCTACCGGAACAATATGCAGATCAGCATTATCATCTGCCTGGGCAACGGTTTCAAAGGCTATTCTACAAATACCCTTTTTAAGAGTTTGAAGTTGCTTTATTGGTGTGTGCGTTCCCTCGGGGAGTATACCAAGATAGTTTCCTGAAGCGAGAATTGCAGCGGTTTGTTTAAACGTGGTTTCATTCTTTTCAATAATATCAACTTCATCCCTCAAACGGTAAACAGGCATCATTTGAAGGAATTTAAGGATGTTTGCCACCCTCTTTTTCTTGAAGATATCTGCCCGGGCAAGGAAGTATACCGGCTTGTTTGCTGCAAACAACATAGCAAGCGCGTCCATCAGCGCATTTTGGTGATTGGCAGCAAATATTACAGGTTTTCCTTCAGGAATATTTTCCCGTCCTTCTATATGAATTACCGGATAAAACAGATTAAATGCAAAACGGGCATACTTATAGAGGAGCCTATATCCCAGCTTAGTTTTATGCCAGGGTTTATTTAGGCCAACTTCATTTAGTAAGTGTGAATTTTGCTTTTTCAATTCCCAGATCTTGTCAGGTTGGTAAATCCTCTACCCGCCTGAACTTTCCCCACAAAGAGGCAAGTGAAAGGCCTGATAAAATATGCCAAATGCCCCACCATGCTGCAATAAATGCCATTCCACCCATCTGGAGATCATGCGGGAAAATATGGGGGTTAAACAATAAAACAAGACCAAGTCCCGAATTCTGAATTCCTGTTTCGATGGCTATTGTCCGTTTATCATTCCTCTCTAGCTTGAAAAATGATGAAAACACATAACCTGACATAATTGCAAGTGCGTTATGAACAAGCACAATCAGCAAAATCCAGTCGATATATTCGATAAAGTAACTATAATTGTTACGAAAAGCGAAAACCAGGAAAAGGATAAATACTATAATAGAAATCCGGCTGATAGGTTTCTTGATCTTCTGGGTAAGAGACGGAAATTTTTGTGAAAAAATAATACCGGCAATTACAGGAATGCCCAATAGAATAGTGACTGTGCGAAACATATCTAAAGGATCTATTTCAATAGGGCGCAGCAAAGGTGATGTAGCCGAATACAGGCCGCCCCAGAAAGCGAAATTAAGCGGTGTGAAGATCAGCGCTAAAACGGTACCTGCAGCAGTGAGACTAATTGAAAGAGGCACATTGGCTCTTGCCACACTTGAAATAAAATTTGAAACATTTCCACCCGGACACGATGCTACCAGTATCATTCCAAAAGCTACCGAAGGAGTAATAAATGAACCGAATGCCATAACAGCTATAAAAGTGATTGCAGGTAATATCAAAAACTGGCTTGCAAGCCCTATGATTACTTTTCGAGGGCTCATGATAATGTCCTTTAATTGATCCCACTTAATGCCAAGTGCAACTCCAAACATGATAAACCCAATAGCTATGTTCATGATATGCAAACTTGCCGGGCTGAAGTTCAGGCGAATGGAATCAAGTAACAATAGGTCGTCGTGCATATAATTAAGTATCTGTGGTTTGCAAAGATGCGAAATTTCACAATACGCACTTTATGTACTACCCACAACTCATTTTTCGTTAATAAAGGCAATAAAATGTTTGTGTCACCAACTCATTAATTAAATTTGCCGGATAAAACACTGAAGAATGGATAGATTCACCACTGAATATTTACTACAAAGCATAGGAACAGGAAAGATTTATGAAGATACAGGGTGGTTACTGGATGCTCCTGACGAGCACGTTAGCTGCCTATTAAGATCGGTTTATAGAGATAACATGCTCAACCTACGTGACGATGCCGATGGGTTATTCAGATTTGCAGGGTGGTTGCCCTTAAAAGGTCATCTGCAGGGATCAGCCGCTCCGGTTACATACAGAAGTGAGGGGCTTGCCTCGTACCTGGGGCTTGATAAATTGTGGATTACCTTCAATGGCTATTGGCCTTTGAGGGGTGCATCCATGAATACATGTTCCTTTAAGGAAACAGAGGCCTATTCAGTATGCAGCCGGTTGAAAGGCCATACAGGCAAGATTCTTGTGGTGGCTTCAGCAGGTAACACTGCCCGTGCCTTTGCAAAAGTATGTTCAGAAAATAATATACCCCTGGTATTGTGTGTACCTTATGATTACCTCGATGCCTTATGGTTTGAAAAACCTATTTCACCATGCGTGAAGTTAATTGCTTCAGCTCCGGGAACTGATTACTTTGATGCCATCCACCTAAGTAATATAATAGCAGGTATGGAAGGCTATACTGCTGAGGGAGGTGCTAAAAATGTTGCAAGACGAGATGGGATGGGAACTACAGTGCTATGCTCAGTGTCAACCATTGGCAAGATACCTGATTTTTATTTTCAGGCAGTAGGGAGCGGTACAGGAGCCATTGCTGCCTGGGAAGCCAATTTACGTCTTATACAGGATGGTAGATATGGTTCTAATAAAATGCGCCTTATAGTATCGCAGAATGTGCCATTTCTGCCAATATATGATGCCTGGAAAGTAAGATCGCGTCAATTATTGCCAATGGATGATGAAGCTGCCCGTTTGCAAACCCTTGAAATTGACGCGAAGGTACTTTCAAACCGACGACCTCCCTATTCAATCCATGGAGGGTTATTTGATGCCCTTTGCGACACTAATGGTGATGTGCTGGCAGTTACTAATGAGGAATTGCGCGAAGCTTCTGCAATCTTTAAAGAACAGGAAGGAATTGATATTCATCCGGCAGCGGCCGTGGCTACGGCTTCATTGATGAATTCAGTACGTTCAGGACTTGTTTCACCCGGTTCTCTCATAATGCTGAATATTACAGGTGGTGGTGAAGAACTCTTTAAATCACAACATAAATCCACATACCTGAAGCCATCAATAGTCTTCGGTAGGGATGAAATGGAGGAAGAAATTAAAGTAAGGATTGCGGATTTATTCAGGAAGTAGATTCACTTATTATTGAAGGCATTCATTGTATTGGTAGCACCTGAGAGGATGTAGCTCTTAATCATTTCAATAGCAACTGGTATCCGTTCCATGAAAAGTTTTTCTTCCTGCTTTGTGAACTTGCCTAGCACATAGTCAACCTGAAAACCGCGTGCAAAATCGTTGCCAATGCCTACCCTCAAACGCGGGAATTCATTATTGCCCAGCATTTCAATAATATTATTAAGACCATTATGTGTACCTCCGCTTCCTTTTGTCTTTAATCTTAGTACTCCGGGATCAAGGTCAAGATCGTCAACGATTACAAGTGAATTTTCAACTTCAATATTCTCCATAGTAAGCCAGTATTTGTATGCTTTTCCGCTCAGGTTCATGTAGGTTGTTGGCTTAATGATCACAATGGTTTTTCCCCTGAAACGTGCTTCAGCTCTTGAAGCAAGCCTGTCAGTCACAAACTTTACCCCAAGGTCAGCAGCAAGGGCATCAGCAATTATAAAACCAATATTATGCCGTGTATTAGCATACTCATCACCAATATTACCTAAACCTACTATCAGATATTTCATTGCAATGGTACTGTTTATGAGATTCGTTACTTGTCATATAAAAAATGCAAAGGCGTTGCAAGCAACGCCTTTACAAGTGATTATTAATATTGCAAAAGGTTACTTTCCTGGAGCAACAGGCTCAACATTACGTGTTGATTGTACTGATAGAATGATTGCATTCTTGATATCAAGAAACTCAACATTGTCTATCTTAAGATCGCTAACTTTCACTGACTGATTAAGGTCAAGATCATTTATACTTATTTCAATTTCGTCGGGTAGATGTTGAACCAGTGCTTTTACTTTAAGCTTACGGAATTTCTTTATCAATTTACCTCCACGGAGCACACCTGGTGATGTACCTGTAACCCTGATAGGTACAGAAATGATAACCGGTTTTTTGGGATCCAGTTCCATGAAATCAACATGAAGAATACTATCGGTAACGGGGTGTGATTGTACATCCTGCAATACTGTAAGATACTCTTTACCTTCAACGGTTACGTTGATAAGAAAAGTTGCCGGTGTGTAAAGGATAGGTTTAAAATTAACGACATCAGTAGTAAAGTGGATCTGGTCTTTACCACCATAAATAACACATGGTACTTTGCCGGCAACGCGTTGTGCTTTAGCATCTTTTTTCCCTACGTTCCCGCGAAGAGAACCGCTCAATGATACTGTTTTCATTTTTAATTTATTTGATTTGGTTTATAAGAATGTTATTCGAACTTGAATAACGTTGAAATAGATTCATAATTATGCACTTTGCCAATAACATCAGCCAGCAGATCGGCCGTACTTAGTACTTTAATCTTTGGACTGTGTACTTTTAATGGAATAGTGTCAGTTACAACGACTTCGGTAAAAGCGGAGTTTTCAATTTTTTCGACCGCACCGCCTGAAAGGAGTGGGTGCGTGCAGAAACCACGAACACTTGCGGCTCCATTATCCATCATAAGCTTAGCAGCTTTACAGATGGTTCCTCCTGTATCAATTATATCATCAACCAAAATCACATCCTTGCCGGTAACATCGCCAATAAGGGCCATGGTATCAACAGTGTTGGCCTTCAGCCTTTGCTTATAGCAGATAACGAATGTAGTGTTAAGTATTTTAGCATAAGCAGCAGCTCTACGGGTACCACCGGTATCAGGTGATGCCATGGTTAGGTTTGGCAGATTAAGCTGTTTGATGTAAGGGATAAATATGGAGGACGAGAAAAGGTGATCAACCGGAACGTCAAAGAAACCTTGAATTTGGTCGGCATGCAGGTCTATGGTAATTATTCTGTTCACACCGGCCGCACTTAACAGATTTGCTACCAGTTTTGCAGCTATTGAAACACGGGGTTTATCCTTGCGATCCTGCCTAGCAAAGCCAAAATAAGGGATAACAGCAATAATATGCCTTGCTGAAGCTCTCTTTGCTGCGTCAATCATTAAGAGTAATTCGAAAAGATTATCGGTTGGAGCAAAAGTAGATTGAACAATAAAAAGGTCATTCCCTCTGATATTTTCCTCAAATGAAGGTTGGAATTCACCATCAGAGAAATCGGTAATTAGCACATCACCTAGTCTTTTACCGTAACTTGCTGCAATCCGTTCAGCCAGATAACGGGTGGCTCTTCCCGAGAAAATGTTAACCTCTGTTGCCATTCACCAAGAGTGCTTAATGGGTTAAATAATTGACTTTTAAGCGTGCAAAGGTACAATGTTTTTTTTACTTTTTGCGCGGGTTAATACTGTACGTCGAAAAAAATAAGGGCTAATGCTTGATTTTTAGGCAAAAATGTGTTAATTTTGCACCCCTTAAATTTAGGTATATTACGTACTTACAAAAAAAATATGATCAGGTTGGGAAAATGTAAGTGCAAATTTAGTATACTTTTATAATTTACCCAACCATATTTACGTTATATCAATAACTTTAAATACAACCTAACTCTAATTTTTCCCTGGAATGAAACTCTCACAATTCCGTTATTCTCTGCCAAATGACCTTATAGCGATGCAACCTACTGAAAATAGGGGCACTTCACGACTTATGGTATTGAACAGAAAGACCCGTACTATTGAGCATCGAATGTTTACTGACATACTTGAGTATTTTGGTGATGGCGATGTTATGGTACTGAATGATACAAGGGTTTTCCCGGCACTATTAACAGGCGAAAAAGAGAAAACAGGTGCCAAAATCACTGTCTTTTTGTTACGTGAACTTAATGCTGAAGCCCGTTTGTGGGACGTGCTGGTTGATCCTGCAAGGAAAATCAGGATAGGCAATAAGCTATATTTTGGTGATGATGACTCCTTGGTTGCCGAGGTAATTGATAATACTACATCACGCGGACGAACATTGAGGTTTCTTTTCGACGGACCTTACGAAGAGTTTAAAAAGACTATTGAAACATTAGGTAAGACTCCATTACCTGAAGAAATTCAGGCGCTTCGCGATATAATGCCCGAAGATAAGGAATGGTATCAAACTATATATGCAACCAAAGAAGGTGCTGTTGCTGCACCTACCGCAGGCCTCCATTTCAGCAAGGAACTTATGAAACGCCTTGAACTCAACGGCGTTACTTTTGCTAATGTAACCCTACATGCAGGAGTTGGTAATTTCAGGACCATTGATGTTGAAGATCTTACAAAACATAAAATGGACTCAGAAGAGCTCATTATTGAGGAAGAAGCTGCCAATATAGTTAATAAAGCAAAAAATAACCGCAAACAGGTTTGTGTTGTAGGTACTACTACCATGAAGGCTGTTGAAACCTCAGTATCTATTGCAGGTATGTTGAAACCTTATAAAGGATGGTCAAATAAATTTATATTCCCGCCTTATGATTTCAGTATAGCATCGAGTATGATCACTAATTTCCATATGCCACAGTCGCCAATGCTTATGATGACTTCTGCTTTTGCAGATTTTGATTTTCTGATGATGGCTTATAAAGAGGCTGTTAAGGAAAAATATCGCTTCTTTACTTACGGCGACGCCATGCTCATTTTATAGTTCAATATTGGTTGAACCAACTTAAGTTGGTTGTGTTGTATAAAATGTTAAAAGGCTGTGATTGCTTTTTTATGAGAATAATCACAGAAGGGGATGAATTAGTAAATTAACATTAAGTGCAACCAAAACTACAAGATCGGTGGATAAATACGTAATTATAGTGGCAGGTGGATCTGGGGTCAGAATGGGCTCAGCCATACCAAAACAATTTATGCTACTCGATAATCAGCCAGTGCTGATGCACACAATTCTCTCATTCTTCCAGGCAGGCATAGAAAACATCATAGTTGTTGTTCCTATCCCTTTTATTGAGTACTGGAAAACCATCTGCAATACTTACTCCTTCAATGTGCCACACAAGGTAGTTGGAGGAGGCTTGTTCAGGTCGCAGTCGGTGAGGAATGGACTGGAGGTTATTGATGCAACCGAGGCGTTGGTTGCAGTTCACGATGGAGTTCGCCCATTTGTTTCAACTGAAACCATTAACCAGGCATTTGATACTGCACAGGAATATGGAACAGGTGTACCATATCTTGATATTCGTGAATCACTTCGTCAAATTGAAGGTAATGAAAGTATGCATGTTGACAGAGACAAGTATAAATCAATGCAAACTCCTCAATGCTTTACGCTTGCTATTTTGAGGAAGGTATATAATTCGCCACGATTACCCTCATTTACTGATGATGCCGCCCTTGTTGAGCAAATGGGAATTCCCATTACACTATTCAAGGGTAGTGAAGAAAATATAAAAATAACAACTCCACTTGATTTACATTTTGCTGAGGCTATAATAAAGTCGCAAAAAACTGCAAGTAGCTTTAACCTTACTTCCTGAAAAGTCGTCCTTTCCATTTAAACGGCATAAAACCGCCCAATGCTCCAATCATTGTGGTGTAGGCAATTACTATAAACTCAAATACTGGAAGAAATTTCAGAAGCTGTTTTTGTCCGTATACTTTTGAATAAGCCGCCAGAAGCATATAATCAACAGTTGTTTTTGCTATTAAAAGTAGTCCGGTAAGAAGGAATATTGCTAACGTATATACTAAATTACCTGTCGTTTTGAAGAAAGGAAGCACCAGTGTTGCCGGTATCAGTAAGAAACATATCAAATTAAAGCTGTAAATTGATATTGCAGAAACTATCACATCATGGTCGCGGTAGCCGTTGCTTTTTGAAACCCATCTGATCCTTTGGGCAATGAAATGCTTAATATCAGGCTGAGTGTGTGTAAATACAATTGCAGAGGCAGAATTAAGAAAGGTGATGCTTTCAGCACCAAATTTCCGTTTCATAGAAAGCATCAGGAATACATCATCACCTGAAGTGATATTGCTCCTGAGGATATCAGCTTGCTCAGGTTTATCAGACTTAGCACATAATAACTCCTGATATGTTGAAACGGAGTATCCCATGTTTGCACCATTACACATTACAGGCTTATTAATGCCAATGTACCCTGCAGTTGAGGCTATCAGCGAGTTAAACTCCAGGCACTGAAACTTGTTAAAGAAACCTGTTTCCGGTTTAAGCATCACAGGTCCGGTTATAAATAGTGCCTCAGTTTCATTGAAACATCTGTTGAATTCACTGATCCATGTAGGGGGAACCAAACAATCAGCATCGGTAATCAAAATAAAATCGCCTTTAGCTTTACTTACTCCTAAACTTATAGCCGCTTTCTTTCCACCTTCACCCAATGTAATGAGCTGCTTAATGTCAATAAGATTTAACTGCTCATAACTCTCGATAATGCCGGAAGTTGCATCTTCCGATTGGTCGTTTACCACAATGACTTCAAACAACTCCTTAGGATAATCCTGCTTTTGAAGACTTTCAATACAGGTGCCTATGTTTCGTTCCTCATTCCGGGCTGCTATAATGATGCTGATCATCTTTTTGTCAACCACTTTTTTAACAATCGCTTCATCTGCCATTCCAATTGCAGGCTGTTTCAAAGCCCCGGTTTCTTCTTTGCCGGTTTTTGAATTATGAAGTTTATTGAAGCCCTCTGTAAGTTTTTTGACAATGAGGATGTAATTGACCGAGATCAGGATGACTACACTCACTATTATGATAAAGACGGGCATCACACTTTCCGGATTAATTTCAAGCGGTATATAAAAAGCATCCCTCCTACTGCAGGCAAAGCAAGATTTATAACCCATACTGAAGTTGTGGCAGCCAGAATTGCCAATGTTGCATTAACATTACTAACAGAATAAAGGCCGAGAAAATACATTGCCACTGAACCTCTGATACCCAGATCTACGAGTGCTATGGTTGGAATAGCCGTCATGGCAAAATAGGTCATGGATATAAGAATAAATGCATGGAACCAGGGTATTGAAAAGCCAAACGCCAGAAGCAGAATGTAAAATTGCGTTGAGAAGATCATGTAACGCACCGCACTTAACACGAGTACTTTTAATAGTAACCGCCTTCTCAAACGCCGCATGATTCTCAGGTAACCCCGCACCTTCTGCCAGCCGGGTCTGATAAAAGCCCTTGTCAAACCTGCCACCCTCGAAACCCTTAAGAACATTGATACCATTACAACAGCAGTCACTATTAACAAAACTACTATCAAAATGTATCCGCCAAGGTGTATTTCATGTTCAATATCGTGGTAATAAGGGATGTAAAAACACAAGGCAAACATACCCATTAGTAAAGTTGTAAGCAATTGGCTGATACTTCCTACGATGGTTAGGAATGCCCCTTTAAGTGGATTAGCATGTTTAAGGGTGAGGAGCCTGCCAAGGAAATCACCTATCCGGTTTGGAGTGAACAGACTCATGGTAATGCCTGAAAGAACTGACATCAGTGCCTGTTTAAACGATACCCGTTCAGCGAAATTGATAAGCAGTTGCCATTTATAAGCTTCAATGCTCCAGTTGATTGGCATTAAAAGCACTGCAATTATTATCAATGCAATAAAATTGCTGCTATCAAGCCTGCCACTTAAGGAATCAGTAAAGGCTTGCACATTAGCCGGATCAGATACCTGCCTGTAAATAAACCATAAAGCCAGTAAAGCAATAATAAATCGCAATCCGTTATTAATGGTTTTCTTTACCTTTGCCGTAAGAGCCATGTGGTTTAGTATAACAAAAATATATGCATAGCGAAAGGATCATCCTGGGTATCGACCCCGGTACACAGGTGATGGGCTACGGATTAATAGCCGTTAAAGGTAAGCAAATTGAGCTGATCACGCTTGATGTGTTCAAATTCAATTCCAAAGAAGACCATGCATTAAGGCTCAAGAAGATCTTTGAATCTGTGCTTGGATTAATTGACCTGTATCATCCTGATGAGCTTGCTATTGAGGCTCCGTTCTTCGGGAAAAACGTTCAGTCAATGCTCAAACTAGGACGGGCACAGGGTGTTGCGATGGCCGCAGCCCTTTACAGGGATATCCCAATTTTTGAGTATTCACCACGAAAGATCAAGCAGTCAATCACAGGAAAGGGTGCCGCCTCCAAAGAGCAGGTAGCTGCCATGCTAAAGAACCTCATCAACATGCCAATAGCCTCCATTCCACTTGATGCCACTGATGCCATTGCAGCCGCGATATGCCATTACCTGCAAAACGACAACAGCAGCTCAGAAAAGAAATTCAGTGGCTGGAAGAATTTCATTGATCAGAATCCTAAAAGGGTTAATGCGCCTTAGTAATTAAAGAGCCTTAGGATAATAAGTTCCTACACTTAGGTATATAAATTACAACCCGTAATTGTTTATGTTATAGCCTGTAAGGTTTCAGAATAGAGTCCGTTTGATCATTTAACAGAGCCTTTAAAAAAATAAGAGGTTATCCTTACGATTGCCAGCAAATGTCCCGAAATAAAGAAGTCTTCAACAGTAAGAATGCAGATAATAATCCCGGAGGAGTTAATTGCTTAACCCTTAATCCTGCGATAAACGATATCCCTGACCTCGCTGATATTAACCCGCTCCTGCTTCATACTGTCGCGTTCACGAATAGTAACAGTATTATCTTCAAGTGTTTGATGGTCAACCGTGATGCAATATGGTGTGCCAATGGCATCCTGACGGCGGTAACGTTTGCCTATTGAGTCTTTTTCCTCGTACTGGCACATGAATTGCGACTTGATATCGTCCATTATCATACGGGCCTTTTCAGGTAAACCATCTTTGGCAACAAGCGGCAACACGGCAGCTTTAATTGGCGCAAGAACAGGAAGGAATTTCATAACTACTCTTTCAGTACCGTCGTCAAGTTTCTCTTCTGTAAATGCATTGCTCATCAAGGCGAGGAATGTACGATCAAGACCAATTGAGGTTTCAACCACATAAGGCACATAACTTTCATTAAGCTCAGGATCAAAGTATTGCAGTTTCTTGCCTGAGAACTTTTGATGTGCATTCAGGTCGAAATCAGTACGGGAGTGTATACCTTCAAGCTCCTTAAAGCCAATAGGGAAGTTGAACTCGATATCAGCTGCTGCATTAGCGTAATGGGCCAGTTTCTCATGATCATGGAAGCGGTAATTCTCTTCTCCCAGACCAAGTGACAGATGCCATTTCATACGGGCACTCTTCCAGTATTCAAACCATTCAAGTTCAGTGCCCGGTTTTACGAAGAACTGCATTTCCATCTGTTCAAATTCACGCATGCGGAAAATGAACTGGCGTGCAACGATCTCATTCCTGAAAGCCTTACCGATCTGGGCAATGCCAAAAGGAATTTTCATGCGGCCTGTTTTCATCACGTTCAGGAAATTTACAAAAATCCCTTGCGCTGTTTCAGGTCGAAGGTAAATAACACTTGAATCATCAGAAACTGAACCTATTTTTGTGGAGAACATAAGGTTGAACTGCCTTACATCTGTCCAATTGCGGGTGCCGGATATGGGACATGCTATCTCGAGGTCTTCTATCAGCTTTTTAACATCTTCAAGGTTGTTGGCTTCAAGTGAGCTATACAGCCGTGACTTTGCCTCATCTATTTTTACCTGATTATCGAGAACGCGCTGGTTGGTTTCACGGAACTGTTTCTCATCAAACGTATCGCCAAAACGCTTAGCCGCTTTTTCAACTTCCTTGTTAATTTTGTCTTCTATCTTAGCAACATATTCTTCCACAAGCACGTCAGCACGGTACCTCTTTTTGGAATCCTTGTTATCCACCATAGGATCATTAAAGGCATCAACATGACCTGAAGCTTTCCAGGTAGTGGGGTGCATAAATATTGCCGAATCAAGGCCGACTATATTTTCATGGTATCGAACCATGGCATTCCACCAATATTGCTTGATGTTGTTTTTGAGTTCAACACCATTTTGACCGTAATCATAAACAGCACTTAAGCCGTCATAAATCTCACTACTTTGAAAAACAAACCCATACTCTTTAGCATGGGATATTATTTTTTTGAATACTTCTTCGTTGTTTGCCATAGGGGGGCAAAATTAAGAAAAAAGGAAATACAACCAGAAGGCTTAAAATTGTTCAAGGTAGTTCAATATAGTTCAAGGTAGTTCAATATAGTTCAATATTGTTTCCCGCAGGTTCGGGATTCAATATTGCTCAAACTGTTCAATGTGGTTATAAAATCGCCATTCTAATATTTGTTAAACTACTTTATCAAAACAACACTTCCTTTAGCCTGACTGATATTACCAATTTGATCCTCATAAGTTATCATCCAACTATATACCCCTGCGGCTGCATTCTTTCCTTGCCACCCTTCAATAGGATCATAGGTTTCAAATATCCTTTGTCCCCATTTATTATAAATCACCATTGAGAACTGCTTTAAAAGATCTGTATTCATTACAGGCCTGAACACATCGTTTAGCCCGTCGCCATTAGGGGTGAAGGCTGAGGGGACTTGTAAATCAAGTACCAATATCTTTTTCATTACCACCGTGCTTGAATCGGTGCAGCCTTCTTCTGTTTTAAGGATTACAGTGTATGTTCCTTCTTCAGTTACATCAATGTAACTGGTAGTATCGCCGTTGCTCCATAGGTAATGTGCATAACCTGCTGTAGCCTGTAATCGGTATTGATCAATAAATGGAAGGGTATCACTGATAAAACCTGCTGTTGGGTTAGGGACTACATTTATCTTCAGAGTGTCTTCAGCAATGCAGTCATAGGCGTCAGTCACTTTTACAGTGTACTCTCCTTCATCTGACGGTTTTAAACTGAATATTATAAATGATGAATTACTCTCAGTTTGGTTGTTTGGCTTTGTCCACTCGTAAGTATAAGGCTCTATTCCATTAAAAGTGAAGGCTGAGATCATAATCAGGCTGTTTTCACACTGTGCCATGTCACCCGATGATATAATTGTTGGTGGATTACTTACTTCTATGTCACTATTAACTTCAAGATGCGCATCAATTTCATTCCCGTTAACATCTGTGAATATTGTTGCTACAGTATCTGCTTCCCACCTTAGATCAACTGTTCCAGCTTCTTTTGTTTCAAACAACAGTTTTCCAATCACAAGCGTATCGGTTATTCCAAGTGGTTCATTGCCATGCCATTCAAGCACTATCTTTCCCGGGTATAATGTCCCTGTCATATCGGTCAGTGCTTTTTCTATCAGGTTGGTACAGGTGATTTTCTGTTCATTATAGAGTATGGTTGCCCTGAAGTACTTAACTCCATTCAGGTTACTCACCTTCACAGGCGAGGTGGCTATCTGGTATAAGCACTTTCTCTCGCCTTGGGTTATTGCCGACAAGGATAGTCCTGAGATCTCTTCAACTGTAATAAAAACAGTTGTATCACAGCCGTACTTATCCGTGATAAGTATTGTGTAATCACCTGAAACAAGGCCTGTAAAATATCCCGTATCCTGCAATGTAATTCCATTCAAAAGGTAACTTAAACTGTCACCTGTTGCAATGACTGTGATTGAACCATCCGGATTACTACCTGTTGCATTTGTTGAATCTTTAAAAGTCACCACCGGACCGCCAGTATCCTGTAGTATTACTGGATTGCCCGGATAAGCAGCTACACAACCTTCACGGTCTTTTACCCATGCATAATAAGTGTCGGGTAATACATTCAAAAAGATGCCATTATTAGCATGCCAGGTATTTCCAGCATCAAGTGAATACTCCAGCAAATCACTAAAAACGGATGTTATAATTTCAACTCTCCCGTTAGCTTGTCCGCATGAAGGATTTTTGAATTGTACTGGCTGGAATACGAGGTTAAAGTCTGTGCTATTGACAGTATAGGCAGGAATCTGTGTTGTGCAGCCTGTAGTATCTGTAATAGTCAGCAAGTAATTTCCTACAGCCAGAGAATCAATATCAATGGATGTATCAATAAGGTTGCCGTTGATGTCATGCCATTCAATAGTAGCCTGTTCTCCTACCTGTATTCCCCTTATTGCACCGGTATTATTGCCACAGGTGGTTGGAGATATCACCAGTTGTGAATCATCAAAGAATACCTGAGGATGGAAGCTAATATGTATTGTGTCAGAACCATAACAGTTCACATCGTTTTTAACCTTGACGCTGTAATATCCGGTATCTGTCACAGTATAATACTGGTTCCCCGGTGGGAATTGCCCGTTCCAGACATACTGGGTAAAGCCCGACCCTGCATTTAGGTCTATTGTTGAATTAGAACACATCAGTGTATCATTCCCAAGCCATGGCTCAGGTACTGCAAGTACCTCCACTTCCCTTGATGTCTCTTCAATCCTTCCATCAGGATATACCACATGGGCATGCACTTCATAATTGCCGCCTGATTGGAATATATGGGTTGGATTAAAAACTGTTGAAGTTGTGCCATCACCAAAGTTCCATACTATGCTATCGGGCTCAGGGATAAAGCGGTGGCGAAAGGTGAAGGTAGTTTTGGCACAGGGGCCGCCTTTCCAGATAAAACGGTAGAGTTGCTCAGAAATAAAAAAGGGAAGGTTAGCCCCCCAAGCTTGAGGAACAATAAGATCAACCTGATCTCTTAAATAGTTACAATCAGGTCCCCTTTTCCATACATCTGTTATTACATCTAAGTATCTGTGTGGTACAGTTGGGTCTTCATTATAGGTTGATGCATAGATTTTACCATCGGGTGCAAGCTGCAGGTCATTGCATCGAGTTAATGTATCAACGGCTATTCTTGAGTTCAGGAATGCAAGTGAATCTGTTTTGGTTAAATCGTATTGATAAATATAATTGTAAGTTACATAGGGTACAATATCGTGGTCATGAAATGAAATGTATAGTAATTTTGAATCAGGTGATATTTCCATCCCTGTTATACCAAAGCGGCTTACTTCAGTTGGGTATTCCTTTATTAAAAATAAATGCGTGATATCTCCTGTAGAAGCATTAAAACTGCATACATCAAATCGTCCATTAACAGCTGAATTATAGACTGATTCTACAGATATTACTTTTTTTCTGTCATGGGAAACTTTTAATTGACCGGTAAGTCCAGGATTGTGTGGTTCAATAGCCGGACTTAGAACAGGAATAGTATTAATTCCCTCAGAAGTAAGAAGAAAACTGGCAAACTGATCCTGATCAATAGGATGGTATAAACGTGTTATTATCCACCAGTCAGTATTATTTGAATGTCTAACGGCAGTAATTTTTTGACGGGCCCAAACTCCTTTTTCAACAACAGAATTCTTTTCAATTACAGCTCCATTGTTGTTATCCAATGTCATGTCAACAATACTGTATTGGAGGCCTACCGGCAAACCATAACCTCCGACTGTGAATATGTAATATTTAAATTGATTACCAGGGTGTGGAACGATTACGACCGGTTGCTTGGGATAACTGCCATCACCATTTAAACCTGAGCCATTTTGCATAACCTCTAGGTTCTTGTTCCATATTTTGTATGCACTAGTAAAAAAAAGTAAGTTACCATTGGTATCTGATATACATGTTGAACGTAATAGATCATCTGGGCAATCAGTCAGGACTTCAGGATAACCTGAATTAAAGCCAAGTCCGTTTTTGTAACTGAAGTACCAGATATTTGCCTGATTTTGGCTAGTTGCCTCAAATATAAAGAAAAGGAAAATAATACCAATGGTAATTAACTGTTTCATTACTTAATTATTAAAGATAAGATCAACATCGGGACTTCCACCACTAAAATCTGTACAAGTGTATTCATTCGGCACTGTAGTTTTATCTCTGCAGAGTTCCTCTTTTGTATTGATGTCAACTTTTGCTGCTTCAACTAAAATTTGATATGGACCTGAATCGCCTGTACAAAATTGTGGAAGAGGTACATTTACAAGATCGTTACTTGTATTTTGTGTTATAACTGTGTTTTGGGCAACAAGCTGAAAGTTTTGATGTATCATAACATGTACAACATACACAGTTTCAGATTGAGGATAAACACAATTGGCAGCCCCATTTTGGAGCTGAACATTAACTAAACCCACTCAAAGTAAGCAAAAATAATCCGGTAATCAAAATAAATCTTTTCATGATTTTTTGTTTTTTTGTTCGATCTTAATGATCATAAATTTTATGACATACGAATTGGAGAGAAAATCCCTGATTCAGGGGGATAGGAGTGTACTCATTTTAATGCTGCAAAATGATAACACCACCTAAGGGAACCTCTTTAAATAACCTGATTGGAAAGAAGGGAAAGCTATCAATGCTAATGCACTGATTATCTGCTCTTTACCCCCCCCATCAATATGCAACATATCGGTAGATAGTACTTTAATAAAACCAGCATAATAACTTATCTTCATACTGTATTAGGGATATCTCTCTTCTACGACATTTAATATAAAAGCAATACCTCAAATTTACTGTTAAAAATATCGAGATTCCAAATATTTTCTAAAGTATTTTAAAGAATAAAGTACTTATTTTTCATTTTTCTTTCAATGTGCTGATTTTCAGAGCAAATGATAATATCTTTGTATGTCACTGTGACTTGATATAATGTAAAATTATTTTACTTTGATACCTTAAGGTGGTCAATTGTAAAATTATTTTACAAAAAACTTATTGTTAAAGAATAAATAAAAGAAGAAAGAAAATAATAAATCAAATAGCTGGGTCCTGATGCCATTATGTCATGCTTTGATTCCTTTTGATACCTTGTGTCAGTTTTCGTGTCATGTGTATTACTGCCAAAATACATGACACAGGGTATCAAAAGGTATCATTTTAATAAATCTGGCACAGTTGCATAAAAATTGCTAGACTAAAGAACTGCCACACGTGTCCACTGTTGTCCACCCTCTGTCAGTATAATGCCCATGTTGTCCCCCCTTTGGCAGTGATTTTGTCAGTAAAAATCTGCCAAAACCTGCCATGGGGTGGACAACAGCGGTCAATTTTAAGAATCATGCAGAACTGCATGAAAATTGTCTTATAAATCAGTAGTGAGTAGGGAGTAATGAGTATTGAGTATTGAGCTCACTACTCACCTCTCACTACTCACTACTAATTTTTGTTCTTTGACATCTTGAATAGAATGCTGCATCCCGATGTGAAATCGGGGTGTAATTGCAACTCTATATATACTTCACACCGGCAGTCTGGTTCAGGCTGCCGGTGAGGAGCCTTTGGTTTATTCCATTACTCAGCCAATGAGGCCCATAATATCTCTGCAATATCCAAATTCTTCACTTCATCTTCCTTGTTCTTGTACTTGATGCCATCAGTGATCATCGTCATACAAAAGGGGCATGAAGTTGCTACTATGTTAGCACCGGTTTGGAGGGCTTCTTCTGTTCTTTCAATATACACTTCTTTGTTTCCGGGTTCAGCTTCCTTGAACATTTGAGCACCACCGGCACCGCAACACAGTGCCTTGCTTCTACTGCGAGGCATTTCCAGAATTTTATCTGTAACAGATGCATTTATTTGCCTGGCCGGTTCGTAAATGTCGTTTCCTCTACCAAGGTAACAGGGGTCGTGATATACTATACTTTTCTGGTTCAGTACTTCTTTGTTTACTTTGAGTTTGCCGTTATTGATCAGGTTTTCAAGAAATACCGTGTGATGAATCACTTCATAATGTCCACCAAGATCAGGATATTCGTTTTTGAAGATATTGAAGCAGTGCGGACAACAAGTGAGTATTTTGGTAACCTTGTATGTGTTTAGCTTCTCAATTACCTGCAGTGCCTGCATTTGAAAGAGCATTTCATTACCGGCTCTTCGGGCAGGGTCGCCATTACATGTTTCTTCACTTCCAAGAATTGCGAAATCAATACCTGCGTGCAATAGTAATTTGGCAAAGGCTACGGTAACTTTCTTATAACGTGCATCAAAAGCGCCTGCACAACCTACCCAAAACAGGTACTCGGGTGATTTACCTTCAGCGGCCATATCAGCCATTACCTGAACAGTATATGTATCTATGTTTTTCATTGTTGTCTTCTGGTTGTGTACTAAATATTTTATGGCTGTTTGCTAAAAATCTTCAGGTTATATGCTACTTATTGAGATCATTAAGCCAGTTTAACCTGTCTTCAGGTGGATATTGCCATGGAGCTCCATTGTTCTCTATATTGGCAAACATGGCGTTCAATCCTGCCGGTGCGGCTGCTTCCTCCATTACCATGAAGCGGCGCATGTCAAGAATAAGTGAAGGGTGATTAATGTTGACCGGGCATTCCATGGCGCAGGCATTACAGGTTGTACATGCCCATAGCTCTTCGGCTGTAACATAGGTGTGCAGGAATGACTTGCCATCTTCAAAAGTCATTCCTTTTTCGCGGGTTCCTGCAGCATATTCTTTCATTCGTGCCCTCAGGTCAACAAATATCTTTCGGGGTGAAAGCTTCTTTCCTGTGATGTTGGCTGGACAATTATCGGTACAGCGACCGCATTCAGTACAAGCTAACGAGTCGAGGTAATTCTTCCAGGTTACATCAGTGCTTTCCTTAACGCCGTATCTAACTGTTCCTGCTTCGGCGGGCACTTCAGCAGTTTCAGGGTAAAGCATGTATTTTATTTCAGAAGTAATTGCGGGCATATTCTGCAGGTAGCCTAAAGGTCCCAATCTGGTAAGAAATACATTGGGGACAGAAGTAAATACATGAAAGTGCTTTGAATAAGGAAGAATGTTTGCAAAAAGGAATATTAGGAGGATATGACTCCACCAGCTGATTTCATGAATGATATGCAACCCCTGAGTATTTAATCCCCCCAATAGTGAAGGTGCAAGTAATGCGCTTATCGGGTAAACCCCTTCATAATCAGCAGTATGCATCTGGTAATACGCCAGGTTTAATCCGGCAAGTGAAACCATTAGCAGGAGTATGATTGTAAGGGCAATCAGTGCATCGATCTTTGATTTGGGCTTCATCTCAATGCCGTAAAACCTTCTGATCCTAATAAAGAGGCGTCTTCCTATAAAAACCAGTATGCTTATGATGATCACATAAGCCATGATATCACCCGATGCGGTAACGAAATCATAAAACCAGCCTGTTGGTGCAAATACCCGTTCACGCCCTATTAGGCCGTCAACTACCATCTCAATGCTTCCAAGAGTAATAACAATAAACCCCCAGAATACAAGCGCATGGAAAAACCCTGCGATAGGATATCTGAAAATCTTTGTTTGCCCTATGGCCACTTTGAGCATTATCATAAAGCGCTCACCCCAATTGCCAATTGGATATTTGTGGGTAAGTGAAAAGTTATACCACAATCGCTTCATGCTGTAGGCAAACACTCCAAGTGTTGCCAGGAGCACTATTGAAAAGATAATTTGCTTCATCATACTGTTATAACTTGATAATACTACATTAACTTCTGATAAACCACTTCATGACACCATTGTAACTTCTGGTAAACCACTTGATATAACTACATTAACTTCTGATAAACCTGCCACCAACGGTCAGGGATTTCATTGTTGCACGCTGTGAGGTAATCCTTGTAAGAGCATGGAACCATGTAATGACTTGCAAACTTTATTTGATTATCATCTCCGCAGATGACTTCCATCCACCAACGATCAGTTTTGCGACTTTTAAAGAAAACAATACCATCTTTAAAATCAGCAGTAGGTACTGTGTATTTGATGAACTCATCACTGTTAGGCGCGGGGAAGTCTTTCTTTCGCTGGTTAAACCCTTCGAAAACATACCAGATCATCTCCGCAAGAAGATAAGCAGTTGTTCCATTCCTATCATAAGAAGGGTTTAATTCAAAAAAGCCTATTGATGAAAGCTTTTCACCCATTGCAGCATATCTTACTGCCTGACAGGCCTGCTCACCTGTGAAACCATTGGGTGAAGCATTGCCATTACCGGGTGCTTCGGATGACTTAATAGCTCCCATGTCAACGGATATCATGTCAGCATTGCGCACAAGAGGCTCTATTTCTTTAAAGTCACTATTTATTTGTCCTAACCGGTAACTATCGAATAGAAGCTTCGACATAAGGTCTATTTCTGACTGGTCTACAAAATATGTTTGATATCCGATATTTGTATAGTTAAAGAGGTAGTTTGGCTTTAACAGGATGATCTGACTGAGGTAATTTCTTGAATGCAAGTCGGTAGTTTCTTCACTTTTAAGGTCGAACCTCGGATCAATAACCACTACGTTGATGATCTTTTCTAATTGCTCATAGGCCTTATACATGGCATAAGTAAGACTCTGGCTGCCTCCGATTATCACCGGCAAGATCTTATTACCAATAAGAAGTGCCATCACCTCTGCAAGGGCAAACATAGTATCGGTAGCTGAATGACCAGGCTTCAGATTTCCAAGATCAGCTATTTTTGATTTCCATGCGCCCTGATATAATTCATAAAGATACTTGCGTACTTCGTCAGGTGCATCATTACAGCCTTCGTTATTAATTGCTCCCCTGTCATCAGGAACCCCAATAAGAGCTATATCGTAATCGGAAGTTTGAGGAAACTGGCCTTCAAGCCGGTAGATTCTCATTACATCACCTAAGCAGGTTTTACCGGGAGTGATAAGGTTGGTCACACTAACCGGTACAGGTTCAAAGTATATAGAAAGGTCCATCCGTATGATTGAAAGTTCAAACGTACGGAATTTTTATGAAGTTTGGAATATCTGCTGATAAATCAGGCTTACTTCTTCGCCTTTTTGGTTGTAGTGGCTTTAGTTTTCTTTGCCGGAGAAGCAGCCTTTGATTTTGTAGTTTTCTTAGGTGCATCGCCCGAAGAACCAATTATAGCCTGCACTTGCTCAAATGTAAGTGATTTCGGATCTGTGCTTTTAGGAATCCTGTAGTTGTTTTTGCCTTGAGCAATGTAAGGTCCGTAGCGACCATTCAATAACTGAATAGTTTCATCCTCTGGGAATTGCTTGATGAGGCGTTCACTTTCCTTTTTACGTTTATCCTCAATGATCTGGATAGCACGTTCAGCATCAATGGATGATGGGTCATCAGTTTTTGCCAATGAGTAGAAAGCTGATTTATGTTTCACGTAAGGACCAAAACGACCAATGGCAACCGTCATTTCCGCATCTTCATACATGCCCAGTGGTTTTGGGAAATCAAAGAGCTTAAGTGCTTCTTCCAAATCCACGGATTCCATGGTTTGGCCTTTCTTTAGACCTGCAAACCGTGGCTTTTCTTCATTCTCAGCCTCACCAATCTGAACCATTGGACCAAAGCGCCCGATTCTCACGTACACATTCTTTCCACTTTCAGGGTCAATACCCAGAAGTCTTTCTGCCTTAACTTTCTCTGAAGTATCCATTGTTTGCTTAACCTGCAATGAGAAAGGCTTATAGAACTCCTTGATCATTTGGTTCCATACTTTTAAGCCTTGCGCGATATCATCAAACTCCTTCTCTACATTGGCTGTAAAGTTGTAGTCGAGGATGTTCTCAAAGTACTGCATCAAAAAGGTAGTAACCAAAGTGCCAATTTCAGTAGGGAAAAGCTTAGCTTTTTCAGCACCGGTATTTTCTGATTTTCTTTCACGGGTTATCTTATCATTCTTCAGGGTGATAAGATCAAACTCCCTTTTAGTACCGGGCCTGTCTTCCTTAACAACGTACTCTCTCTTCTGAATAGTTGAAATGGTAGGTGAATAAGTAGATGGACGTCCAATACCTAATTCTTCAAGTTTCTTAACCAGACTTGCTTCTGTATAGCGCGGAGGTTGTTGGGTGAACTTCTGAGTAGCAAGCATCTCTTTAAGATCAAGTTCATCACCCGTTTTAATTGGAGGTAATAAACCTTCTTCTTCATCTAATGCTTCATCGTCAGTTGACTCAAGGTAAACTTTCAAAAAGCCGTCAAACTTAATAACTTCACCTTTTGCTACAAACCTTTCATCTAAAACCTTTGAATTATTGGTAATATTAATGTTTACAGTAGTACGTTCAAGTTCCGCATCAGCCATTTGTGAGGCTATTGTTCTCTTCCAGATCAAATCATACAAACGCTGTTCTGAAGAATCACCACTAACCTTTTGCTTATGCAGATCAGTTGGGCGTATTGCTTCATGGGCTTCCTGCGCACCTTTTGATTTTGTAGTGTAATTTCGAACCTTAACGTATTTATCACCAAAAAAGCCTGAGATTTCTTTTTTAGCCATGTCAATAGCCGTATTTGACAGATTGACTGAGTCAGTACGCATGTAGGTTATCTTACCGCTTTCATAAAGCTTTTGAGCTACAAGCATAGTGCGTGCGACTGACATACCAAGTTTTCTGCTGGCTTCTTGCTGCAGAGTTGAAGTGGTGAACGGTGGGGCAGGTGATTTCTTAGCAGGTTTTGTTTCAACGTCACTAACATTATACCGTGCTCCAATACACCTTTCCATAAAACTCTGAGCATCTTCAACAGAACTAAAGCGTTTTGATAATTCAGCAGCTATCGAATTTTTTCCACCACTCTCCTGAAGAATGAAAGTAGCAGTCACCCTGTAATTGAAAGATGAGTTGAAAGCCTTGATCTCATCTTCGCGCTCCACTATCAATCGAACTGCAACTGATTGTACGCGACCGGCTGAAAGGGCAGGTTTTACTTTGCGCCAAAGAACAGGTGAAATCTCAAAACCAACCAAACGGTCAAGTACTCGTCGGGCCTGTTGAGCATCTACTAAATTCTTATCAATACCGCGCGGGTTGTTAATAGCATGGGTTATGGCACTTTTAGTAATTTCATGGAATACAATGCGCTTTGTTTTCTTTTCATCAAGTGAGAGAGCTTCTTTCAGATGCCAGGAAATAGCTTCTCCTTCGCGGTCTTCATCGGATGCAAGCCACACGATATCAGCTTCATTAGCCAGTTTCTTAAGTTCCTTAATTAACTTCTGCTTATCAGGTGAAATTTCGTAGTTAGGCTCAAAATCATGATCTATATCAACACCCAATTGCTTTTTTGATAAGTCACGGATGTGACCAAAGCTTGATTTAACAGTATAGTCTTTGCCCAGAAAACCTTCTATAGTCTTTGCTTTTGCAGGGGATTCTACGATAACCAGATTTTTTGACATAAAATGATTTAAGGAATTAGCCGTCGGTTTTATTTCTGAAAACGGGCACAAAGTAAAGCATTAAAAATGGAATGGTTTTGCAAACTTGTGATTTTTATTTACAACAAATTAATAATGAGGCGGTTCAAAAATACTTATTTTTGCAAGCTGTCATTTTTGACTACTTGCCATAATAGTCATTCAAATATGAATTAAAGTTAATCAATCAAGTGGAGAAACGAAAACTATATATGGAGACCTATGGATGTCAGATGAATTTTTCTGATAGTCAGATTGTAGGATCCATCATGACTGATCATGAATTTGAGATTACCGAGAATATTGGGGATGCTGATTTGATATTTGTGAACACCTGTTCAATTAGAGAGCATGCTGAACAACGCATCAGAGCAAGGCTCAGAGAATTCAAAAGATATAAGAAGCTTAAACCGGCATTAAAGATCGGTTTGCTTGGATGTATGGCTGAACGGCTTAAAGAAGAGCTGCTAGAGCAAGAGCAACTAGTTGATATGATAGTTGGCCCTGATTCCTATCGTGATCTGCCACGATTACTTAATATTGCAGAAACCGGCCAGAAAGCAGTGAATGTGATCCTCTCAATGGATGAAACCTATGCTGATATCAGTCCAATACATACTAAAGGTGTATCGTCCTTCATTTCCATTATGCGTGGATGTGAAAACTTCTGTTCATACTGCGTAGTACCATTCACCAGAGGCAAGGAGCGAAGCCGCACCCCTCAAACTATTGTGGAAGAAGCACAACGACTTTTTAACGAAGGTGTTCGAGAAGTAACTCTTCTTGGGCAAAATGTTAACTCCTATAGCAGTGAAGATGGCACCAGCTTCGCTCAGCTGCTTGAAAAGGTTGCATTGGTAAATCCTCTACTTAGAGTTAGGTTTGCAACTTCACACCCTAAAGATATCTCCAATGATTTAATTGAAACCATTGCTCAGCATAACAATATCTGTAAAAGCATCCATCTGCCGGTTCAATCAGGAAGTGACCGTATGCTTAAGCTTATGAACCGAAAATATACCCGTGAGTGGTATCTTGAAAAAATAAACACAATTAAAAAGGTAATACCTGATTGCGCGCTTTCAACTGATATCATTGCAGGTTTCAGCTCAGAAAGTGAAGAAGACCATATTGCAACCATGGAACTGATGAAAACGGTAGGGTTTGATTATGCCTTTATGTTCAAGTATTCAGAACGACCTAACACATTGGCTGCTAAAAAATACAAGGATGACATTGATGAGGAAATTAAAGGCCGCCGTTTGCAGGAAATAATTGATTTGCAGCAGGAACTCTCATACCAGAGCAACCTGAAGGACATAGGAAAAACATTTGAAGTACTAGTTGAAAATGTTTCAAAGAAATCAAAGGATGAAATGTCAGGCAGAAACAGTCAGAATAAAGTAATAGTATTTCCTGCCGACCATCATAAACAAGGCGATTACGTGCATGTAGAAGTAATTTCATGCACTACAGCCACCTTACGAGCAAGAGTCGTGAATTAATTTTAAAGAGAGGTGCTCAAAGCTCATTTTATATAAGCAAAAATGAATACTTTTGCTAACCCATAAAAGTAACGCTTGAGGTAATTAATTGGCCGGCTAGCAATTGAGTAATTCCCTTCATTATTATTTTGCTTTATTAAAGAAAAATGCATTCGAATGAAAAAACCATGTAACACTATTTCACCACTGCTACTCTTAGTACTTTTTGCAGCTATTACGCTTAGCTCTTGCATTTCAACTAAAAAGACTATCTATTTGCAGAATAAAAGTACCTATTCCGCTGGAAATGCGACATACGAAAACGATCTATCAACATACAAGCTGCAACCCGGCGATTTCCTTTATATCAATGTTACCAGTCTTGACCCAAAAAATATGACTTCATTTGATGGAAGTGAAAGGACTGAATACCAAATGCAGAGTGAAATGGGGATATACCTTAAAAGTTATCAGGTAAACGATTCAGGTTTTATAAGGTTCCCCGTTATTGGAAAAGTACCTGTTATTGGCTTATCGGTAAATCAGGTGCGTGATCAGCTTCAAAAGATCATGGATGACTTCTATCAGATGACCACTATTACTGTTAAACTGGTGAATTTTAAAGTTAGTGTCTTGGGAGAGGTTACACGACCGGGAACATTCACTGTATATCAGGATAGGCTAAATATTTTCCAGGCATTAAGCCTTGGAGGCGATCTTACAGCATATGGCAATCGTGCTGATGTAAAGATTATTAGAAAGACAAAAACAGGTGGTATAGAAATATTGAAGGTAAATCTGCTAAATGACACTTTACTAGAGTTGCCAGGTTACTATCTGCAACCTGATGATGTAGTATATGTGGAGCCACTGAAAAGCAAGACATTTGCTTTTACAGCATTCCCATATTCTATTGTATTATCAACTATCACAACAACACTTTTAATTCTGAACTTTTTTAAATAAGCTGATCTGTGGACAATAATAATTTCGAATTGAACGAAGAAGTCATTGACTTAAAGCAAATCTTTTTCAAGTTTTATAGGTACTGGTATTTATTCATCATAGCAATAGTGCTGGCATTATCCGTAGCCTACTTATTTAACAAATATACAAAACCCATATATAAAGTTGGCACTACTATACTGATCAAAGATGAGAAGTCAGCTTTTGATGCCCAGGCTTTATTAGGTTTAGGAAATATCAAAAATGCACAAAGCATTGAAAATGAAATCGGGGTATTGAAATCACGCTCACTGATCACCCGGGCAATCAGATCCCTTGATTTCGACATTTCATACTTTGAGGAAGAAAATTTTATTGTCAGGGAACTCTATGATGAATCTCCCTTTACGGTTTTAATAGATACCCTTAATCCTCAGCCTGCAGGCTTAAAATTTAAGATAAAAATCAAGAGCAACCAGGAATTTGAATTATCAACAGAAGGTGAAAAAGTGTCATCTTATTATTACACCAGGCAGAGAAAAGAGGTTCCAATTAATAAGCCTCTTAATATTGGGGGAACATTCAAATTTGGCGATCAGATAAGAGGCGAGTTTCATAACTTTCGTATAATCCTGAATCCAAATTTCCTGGGCGATGAGCACCTCAAGAGTGATATGTTTTTTGTGTTTAACAAGATAGAAGACCTCATCAAGGAATTCGGTACTTTCACAATTGAACCTATTAACAGAGAAGCATCAATTGTCGAGATATCGCTCCAAAGCAATAACGTACAGAAAGCATCTGATTTTCTTAATGCGTTAACAACCGAATATTTGCAAAGAAGTCTTGAAAGAAAGAACCAGATAGCTACAAATACAATCATCTTTATTGATGATCAGTTGCTTGGTATTACTGACTCACTTAAGATTGCTGAGAGTGATTTGCAGCAGTTCCGTACCACCAATGAAGTTATGGATCTTGACTTTCAATCGCAACAAGTGTTCCAGAGAATGGAGGACCTTGAGAAGCAGAAAGCTGAGCTTATTGTTAAAAATCAGTATTACAATTACCTGAGTGATTATTTGAATAGTAATAGAAACGACATTACGGGCCTTACTGTGCCTTCATCAATGGGCATTGAAGACCCGGTACTAACCAGACTGATCACAGAGCTCACCACTTTATATGCTGAGCGTGGTGAGGCCCGGCTTATGGCAAAGGAAAAAAACCCGATCATTGCTTCATTTGATGATCGTATCAATGTTAATAAGCGGACATTAGCTGAAAATATTAAAAATATCATTAACACGTCTAATATAGCAATTCGTGATATCGACAAACGGATAAATGCAATGTCGGGCAAAATCAATCAGTTGCCAACAACTCAAAGAATGCTGTTTGGTATTGAACGTAAGTTCAAACTTAATGATGCTATTTATACATTCCTTCTTGAAAAGAGGTCAGATGCACAGATCACAAGGGCTTCAAACATGCCTGACAATGAAGTACTGGATATTGCTGATCCGCTTGAAATGACTCCAGTACTGCCAAAGAGGACATTGAACTACACAATTGCATTACTCATTGGCTTTATACTACCTATTGGTTTCATACTCGGTAAGGATTATTTAAACGATAAGATCATGGATAAGAAGGATATTGAAAAAATAACTTCCCTTCCAATCCTAGGACATGTAATTCACAGCGGTAAAAGCAGTAAACTTGTTGTTGCTGAGTTTCCTAAGTCGTCAATAGCTGAATCTTTCAGACTTATACGTACAAATTTGCAGTTCTTCACTAAGAACATTGATAAACAGGTTATTCTCATCACCTCTACTATGGTAAACGAAGGTAAAACCTTCACTGCAATGAATGTGGCGTCCATCTTTGCCTTATATGGCAAAAAGACCCTGATTATGGGGTATGACCTTAGAAAACCTAAAATATACCAGGATTTCAGCCTTTCAAATACTGAAGGTATTAGCTCATATCTGATCAATAAAAGCAGTTTAGCAGAGATCATACAGAAAACATCCGTTGCGAATCTCGACTTTATGGCTGCTGGTCCAATACCGCCAAACCCTGCTGAACTAATAGCTTCTCCTAAAAATGATGAACTATTAAACCGTTTAAAGCAGGAGTATGACTTTATCATCATTGATACCCCACCTGTTGGTATTGTAACTGATGCTTTCCTATTAATGAAGTACGCCGATGCAAGTGTATTTGTAACCAGGCAGAATTTCACCAACAAGAAAATTTTTGAAACAATTATCACTGATATTCAAAAGAGGGAGTTCAAGAATATTTCCATCCTCATTAATGATGTGAAAGTTGATAACAACAGTTATGGCTACGGATATGGTTATGGGCATGGTTATGGATATGGTTACGGGTATGGCTCAGGGTATGGATATTATACCGATGATGATCAGGAAGTAGCCGGAAAACAAAAGAAGAAAGCTAAGAAAAAAGCCACCGTAAGCTAAAGTAAAAAGCCACAGTTTTAGTGGCCTTTTCCTTGTGAAATGAGGAGTTCTTCATTACTTTTTCCTTGTGAATCACTAAGTTTCACAGATTTAGGCTTAATTAAATGGGAGAGTTCAAAGTGGCTTATTCCGTTTGAGTGACTTTGGGTTGCATAGGGAAATAGTCGTAATTTTGCTTAGAGAATATACAATTACCGGGATGAAAATTGACAATTCATATAATAACAGCAAACGCCGAGGAGTTGTAATTTGGCTAAGCGGATTGCCTTGCTCAGGTAAAACAACCATTGGAACAGGGCTTGAAGCAAAGCTAATTAATTCAGGTTATTTGGTAAGGATGCTTGATGGCGATATTACCCGTAAGGGGATATGCAGTGATTTAGGTTTTTCACTCCACGATCGCCATGAAAATATTAGAAGAATTGCCGAGATTGCTAAACTGTTTTCTGAAACCGGTGTCATTACAGTATGTGCATTCATCACCCCTACTGAAGAACTAAGGCAGATGGCTTTGCAAATTGTTGGGGAAGATAATATCGTCAACGTATTTGTGGATGCGCCTCTCGAAGTTTGCGAACAACGCGATGTAAAAGGCATGTATAAAAAAGCGCGTAAAGGTGAGATAACTGATTTCACCGGTGTAAGCGCTCCTTTTGATATACCTGAAAATCCGGATATTACGCTCGATACGGCTGACCTTAATCCTCAGCAGTCGGTTAATGAGCTGTATAATTATTTAATACCCTTAATTGAGCGGCATGAAAAGCAAGTATAATCTTACGCACCTCGAAGAGCTGGAATATGAATCAATATATGTAATACGTGAAGTTGCGGCTCAGTTTGAACGACCGGTTCTGTTGTTTTCAGGAGGTAAGGACTCAATTGTTATGACTCATCTTGCAGTAAAAGCCTTCCACCCTGCTAAGCTTCCTTTCCCTCTGCTTCATATTGACACAGGTCATAACTTCGAAGAAACCATAGAATATCGTGATGAACTGGTAAATAAAATTGGAGCAGTGTTGTATGTAGGTTCGGTACAGGAAAGCATTGACAAAGGAAGGGTAGTTGAAGAAACAGGGGTGAATGCCAGTAGAAACATTCTGCAGACCACAACTCTACTTGATACAATTGAAAAGTATAAGTTTGATGCTGCTATGGGTGGTGGAAGGCGTGATGAAGAAAAGGCAAGAGCAAAGGAACGATTCTTTTCACACAGGGATGAGTTTGGGCAATGGGATCCCAAGAACCAACGACCTGAGTTGTGGAATATATTTAACGGCAGGAAAAATCCCGGAGAACATTTCAGAGTATTCCCTATTAGCAACTGGACAGAAATGGACGTTTGGCAGTACATTATGAAAGAAAATATTGACCTGCCAAGCCTTTATTTTACACACCAAAGGGAAGTATTTTACCGTGATGGGCAGTGGTTGGCTAAAGCCCCATTTATGAAACTCAAACCCAGTGAATCATACGAGCTGAAAACTGTAAGATGCCGTACTATTGGTGATATATCATGTACCGGCCTAACACTTTCTACCGCTAATACAATTGAAGATATAATTGATGAAATTGCTGCTACCCGCATTACTGAGCGTGGTGGTAGGGCTGATGATCAAAGATCAGAAGCTGCTATGGAAGACAGGAAAAAGGAAGGGTATTTTTAAAATGGAATACAAAATTGACATGACTGACTTTTCAACCAAAGGATATCTTGACATGGAGCTATTGCGCTTCACTACTGCAGGCAGTGTTGATGATGGCAAAAGCACCTTGATAGGCAGGTTATTATACGACAGTAAATCAATATTTGAAGATCAGCTTGAAGCCATTAAACGGGCAAGTATCCGTAGGGGAAATGAACATGTTGATCTTGCATTACTCACCGATGGATTGAGAGCTGAACGTGAACAAGGCATCACAATAGATGTTGCTTATCGTTATTTTGCTACTCCAAAACGTAAGTTCATTATTGCTGATACACCTGGTCATATTCAGTATACAAGGAATATGGTTACAGGTGCTTCAACCGCAAATGCTGCCATAATACTTATTGATGCAAGGCATGGAATAACCGAACAAACATGCCGGCACTCTTATATTGCGTCACTCCTACAAATTCCCCACATCATAGTTTGTATCAATAAAATGGATCTTGTTGATTTCAATCAGCAGGTTTTTGATTCAATAATGGCCGGATATGCCGATTTCAGAAAGAAACTTGACCTTAAGGATATTTCAATAGTACCAATCAGCGCTTTGCTGGGCGATAATGTAGTTGAACCATCATCAAATATGCCATGGTATAAAGGTGGCACCTTGATGAATATTCTTGAAACAATAGAAATTGGGAATGACCACAATATGTCGGATGCACGTTTTCCTATACAATACGTTATCAGGCCATTGTCGGATGAATTCCATGATTACAGAGGCTATGCAGGAAGAGTTGCAGGCGGTATATTCAAGCCCGGAGATGAAGTAGTGGCTTTACCCTCAATGCTTAAAAGTAAGATCAAATCAATTGACGCATACAATACCAATTTGACTGAAACCTTTGCCCCACAATCAGTGACTCTAACACTTGATGATGATATTGATGTAAGCAGAGGTGACATGTTGGTTAAGCCTGATAACTTACCAATAGTATCACAGGAATTTGATGTAATGATGTGCTGGATGAGTGAGAAGTCTCTCCAGTTAAACAGTAAATACGCACTAAAGCATACTACACGCGATGTTCGTTGTATGATCAAAGAAGTTAAGTACAAAGTGAATGTGAATAACATGGAACATCTTGAAGATCACCATGTTGGGCTTAATGACATTTCATGTGTGACTATCCGTACCACAAAGCCTGTATTTATTGACTCGTATAAAACAAACAGACGCACAGGGGCTATAATTATTATTGATGAAGCAACCAACAATACTGTTGGTGTTGGCATGGTACTTTAAGGGGGACAATTATAAATGGCGCAGAAGTCAAATGTATCACGTGCACAAACGGTAATAGCTATATTTATCGTAATTGGCGCAATATATATTATACGGCTTTTTTACATCCAGGTAATTGACGATAGTTACACTCTTTCTGCCAACAACAATGTGCTGAGGTATGTAACACAGTATCCGGCACGCGGTTTGGTTTATGATCGCAATGGAAAGTTGTTGGTTTATAATGAGGCAGTATATGATCTCATGGTACTACCGGCCCAGGTTAAAGAGATTGATACTGCTGAATTTTGCTACTTATTGCAGATATCAGTAGAAGGCTTCAGGGAGAGGCTTAACAAAGCGAAAAAATATTCAAGGTATAAGCCAAGCCTGTTCGAGAAACAAATATCAAAAGAAACCTATGGATATCTTGAAGAAAAGATGTATCGCTATAAGGGTTTCTTTGTACAACCCCGTACGCTGCGTAAGTATCCAAAAGCAATCGGTGCCCATCTGTTCGGCTATGTTGGGGAAGTAACCCAGGGTATTATAGACAAAAACCCATACTACAAATCAGGTGATTACATTGGAGTAAGCGGTATTGAAAAGGCGTATGAAGAAGAACTGCGTGGCATCAAAGGTCTTAAGATCAAGATGGTAGATGTACATAATCGCGAAGTTGGCAGTTATAATGAAGGGAAACACGACACAGCCTCTGTTGCAGGTCAGGATCTTTATCTGAGTATTGATGGCGACTTGCAGGAGTATGGTGAAAAGTTGATGGCAGGAAAGATGGGAAGTGTTGTTGCTATTGAACCGTCAACAGGTGAAATTCTTGCTTTTATTTCTAGTCCGGCATATGACCCTAATCTTTTGGTAGGCAGGGTCAGGGGTAAGAACTTTAAATTATTATCAGATGATCCGGTAAAACCTCTCTTGAACAGGGCGATGGCAGGTACCTATCCCCCAGGCTCTACCTTTAAGATGGTAAATGATCTCATCGGCTTACAAGAGGGACTACTAACTCTTGATACACGATATACATGCCAGGGTAAAGGTTCCTCTCCTATCAGATGCACGCACGATCACCAATCACCTCTTGATGTATATGTTGCAATCAACCAGTCATGTAATCCTTTCCATTGGCAGGTTTTCAAAACATTCATCAGCAACTCCGGACACGGAAGTATTCGTGATAACTATGTATCATGGCGAAACCATGTTATGAGTCTGGGATTTGGCAAGAAACTAGGAACTGATTTACAGTTTGAGCTTTCAGGAAATGTGCCTTCAGCCGAAACATTTGATAAAATATACGGTAAAGGGCGCTGGAATGCTTTGACTATCAGATCACTTTCAATTGGACAGGGTGAAATACTTGTTACACCCCTGCAACTGGCAAATTATGCAGTAGCTATGGCTAACAGAGGAACATATATTACACCGCATGTAGTAAAAGCAATAGGGACTGACCATACGAATAAGAGAGTATTCCCAACCAGTGTATCCACTATTGACAAAAAACATTTTGAAATAGCAATTGAAGGTATGCGTCAGGTTGCTACACTTGGTACTGCACGATGGTCGCAAATTGAGGGCGTTACTATGGCAGGGAAAACAGGTACTGCTGAGAATCCTCATGGTGATGACCACTCCCTCTATATGGCCTTTGCACCGGCTGAAAATCCAAAGATAGCTATAGCTGTGGTTATTGAGAATGCGGGCTTCGGATCTACCTGGGCACTCCCAATAGCATCACTGATGATGGAAAAGTATATTACAGGTGAAATTAAGCGTCCGGAAGTAGAAGAAAGAATGGTTACATCTAAATTATATTGATTTAAGTGCGCGAACGAAAGAATATATTCAACAATATTGACTGGCCACTAACAGGGCTTTACTTGTTACTGGTTATTCTTGGCTGGCTCAATATTTATGCTGCAGTTTATAATCAGGATTACAATAGCATTTTTGATATAACCCAAAGCTATGGCAAGCAGTTAATTTGGATTGTAAGCTCACTCTTTCTCGGACTTCTCATTCTATTAACTGATTCACGTTTCTTTAGCACTTTTGCCTATCTTATATATGGCTTCATGATAATTCTGCTGCTTATAGTTCTGGGAATTGGAACAGAGGTATCAGGTTCTAAATCATGGTTTCAAATAGGTGGTTTTGCTCTTCAGCCTGCCGAGTTTGCAAAGTTTGCTACCAACCTTGCAATTGCACGGTTTTTCAATACTCAACATCTAAACCTTTCGCTTTTAAAGAATAAAATTATACCCCTCATTCTAATGGCCATACCCGCAGGGCTGATTCTATTACAAAATGACACAGGATCAGCACTGGTTTATAGTTCATTTGTACTTGTGTTATATCGAATGGGACTTTCGGGTAATTTCCTGCTTGCAGGGCTATTAGTTGTGTTTATTTCAATTTCAACCCTTATGGCTGGTACTCTTTTTGTCGTGTTTCTGCTATTGGGACTTGCCGGCTTGCTGATGTTCTTTATGAGAAGAACCCGCAGAAATATCATGAGTCTCATTGGTTTGGTCATACTTGGTATTGCGCTAACCTATAGTGTTGAAGTAGGTGTGGAGAAGTTGCTTGGTGATCACCAAAAAGCCAGAATAAATGTATTACTTGGAAAAACACTCGACCTTAAAGGTGCAGGTTATAACGTAAATCAATCAAAGATAGCAATTGGATCGGGCGGCTTTTTTGGAAAAGGGTATCTCAATGGAACCCAAACAAAATATAATTTCGTTCCCGAGCAAAGTACCGACTTTATATTCTGCACTGTAGGTGAGGAATGGGGCTTCCTTGGCTCAACAATTGTTGTATTTCTCTTTATATTGCTGCTTGTCAGAATAGTGATTGTGGCCGAACGACAACGTTCGGATTTTAGCAGAGTATATGGTTATGGCGTAGCATCCATATTGTTCTTCCATTTTATGATTAACATAGGCATGACAATAGGACTTGTACCTGTTATTGGTATTCCTCTCCCCTTCTTCAGCTATGGCGGATCATCATTATGGGCATTTACCATATTATTGTTTATTTTTATTAAGCAGGATGTAAACAGGAATGCATTGCTCTAAGACATTTAAGTAAAAGTATGCACCAGCCGGAAAAAAAAGACAATACTATTCTAAGCGTAAAGGATCTAAGCATCTCTTTTCGTGATGAAAGTGGTTGGACCAAGGCTGTAAATAACGTTTCTTTTACACTGAATAAAGGCGAAACACTTGGTATAGTGGGTGAAAGCGGCTCAGGAAAGTCGGTTACTTCCCTTTCTGTTTTGCAACTTTTGCCTGATAAAATGAGTCGCATTGATAATGGTTCCATCGAGTTTCATAGTGGTGGAATGCCATCTGACCTAACAAAATTGCCAAAGGCCGAGATAAGGAAAGTTCGAGGTAACAAAATAGCCATGATCTTCCAGGAACCAATGACCTCGTTGAATCCTGTTATGAAATGCGGGAAACAGATTTCTGAGTCAGTGATGCTGCACTTGAAATACTCTGAAAAACAAGCAAAATCACACACCCTGAAGCTCTTTGAGGATGTAATGTTACCTGATCCTCTTTATGCTTATAACGCATACCCTCATCAATTGTCAGGTGGCCAGAAACAACGTGTAATGATTGCAATGGCAATTGCTTGTTCACCTGAAATTCTCATTGCTGATGAGCCTACAACTGCCCTTGATGTTACTGTTCAAAAGTCAATTCTAAAGCTATTAAAAGACCTGCAGGAACGTTTACATCTGAGTCTGATCTTCATAAGTCACGACCTTGGAGTTGTATCAGAAATAGCCCATCAGGTAATTGTTATGAGAAAAGGTGAAATTGTTGAACAGGGAAGCTCATCCAGCATCTTCAGCCATCCCACTCAACCATACACCAGAGGCCTTATGGCCTGCAGGCCTTCAATGAATGTGCGGCTTAAGAAACTGCCCACAGTTGCTGATTTCATGAATACTGCCGGTACTCCGGAGGTTATTATTGAATCACCTGAGCAAAGGAAGTCGAGGCATCAATTACTATATGATGGCACCCCTCTGCTGAAGGTTGAGAATCTTTCAGTGCACTATCCCTTACCTAAGAAATGGTATAAGAAAGAACGGCAGTTCTTTAAAGCAGTTGAAGATGTAAGCTTCAATGTTTTTAAAGGTGAAACATTGGGGCTTGTTGGAGAATCAGGTTGCGGGAAAACAACATTAGGTAGAGCACTTCTGCGCTTAATCGAGCCAACTTCGGGCAGAATTGACTTTGAAGGCAATGATGTCAGATCCCTAAACAATAAAAACCTCAGGGAAATGCGTAAGCGAATGCAAATAGTTTTCCAGGACCCATACTCTTCACTGAATCCGCGATTAACTATTGGACAAGCAATCATAGAACCACTTATAGCCCATAAAATCCTTAGGACATATCGTGAGCGTAAAAATAAAGTAATGGACCTGCTTGAGCTCGTGAATATGTCACCTGAGCATTATAACCGTTATCCACATCAGTTTTCTGGTGGTCAGCGTCAGAGAATATGCATAGCCAGGGCGCTGGTATTGAACCCTGCATTTGTTATATGCGATGAATCGGTTTCAGCACTTGATGTTTCCGTGCAGGCACAGGTTCTTAATTTGCTTAACGATCTGAAAAGTGAGTTTGGGTTTACCTACATATTTATCTCGCATGACCTTTCAGTTGTCAGATTCATGTCGGATAGAATACTCGTAATGAAGAATGGTAAAATAGTGGAGCAGGGCAATGCTGATCAGATATATGACTCACCTGAGCAGGAATATACCCGCCAGTTGATAGATGCAATTCCAGGTAAAGCTATTAACCCGCCAATAAAGCTATAACATCTTCATTTCTGAATGGTTTACCCAGGTAACCATCCATTCCTGCCTTCAGGCAATTTTCACTTTCATCATGCAGTGAACTAGCAGTCATAGCATAAATTTTAACCTTAACGGGCCTGTTTTCTTCTTGCTCTATTTCCCGTATCTGCATTGTAGCCTCAAAACCATCAAGCTCAGGCATATGCAAGTCCATAAGGACCAAATCATAAGTTTCCCGTCTGAACTTTTCAACAGCCACTGAGCCATTTTCAGCTAAATCAATTATCTGATCTAACTTCTTGAGCATCAGCATTGCTACTTTCTGGTTAATGAGATTGTCTTCAGCAATAAGAATTCTCTTTTTCTTCATTTTTGATCCAGATCCCCTGATAGTGTAATGCCAATCTTGAGTAGATTGTCACGCTATTAATCAACAAAGTAATTAAAAGTAACTGCCTTTCTAATAAAAATGTGCAATAAACTGTTATAGGACTAATCATAAGTACACAGTTGACATGTGCTGAGTACTATGAAAGAAAAATTATACCTTTACAGATATATTACAACACTATGGCTCAAAAGAAAGCAGCTAAATCAACCCCAGCACCTCATAACCCATTTGTTAAGCTGGTTGAAGAATTATTTTTAACAAATCCTCAAAAAGCCTATAACTTCAGGCAAGTTTCCCATATGCTGGGAGTATCGGACAAAGTTAGTAAAGAACTTGTAAATAAGATCATTGAATCACTCGAAAAAGCAGGAATAATTATTGCTCTAAACCGAGGTAAGTATCAGTACAACCCCGAGTTGGTTGCTGAAAAGTATCAGCATACTATTGTGGAAGGCAAGGTTGACATGAAACAAACCGGTAAAGCTTATGTGATTTCAAAAGATCTGAGTGATGATGTCTTCATTTCAGCTAACAATACCGGGCATGCATTACATGGTGATACTGTTAAAGTGCGTTTGTTTCCAATGCGTAAAGATCACAAACAGGAAGGTGAAGTTATTGAGGTTCTGCAACGGTTCAAGAGTCAGTTCGTTGGCAAAATACAGATAACCGGGAAGTTTGCTTTCCTAATTCCCGATGAAGCAAATATGCCTTATGACATATTTATTCCTAATGAATCATTGAACAAAGGAAAGAACGGGCAGAAAGCAATTGCGAAAATTACTGACTGGCCTGAACGCTCAAAAAATCCGTTCGGAGAAATAATCCAAGTGCTTGGAAGCCCCGGAAACAATGATGTGGAAATGAATTCCATCCTTGCTTCCTTTGAGTTCCCCCTTGAGTTTAAAAAAAGCTCCCTACAACAGGCTGAAAAAATACCTTTTGAAATTCCTAAAGAAGAAATAAAAGCCAGAAGAGACTTCCGTAATATATGGACATGTACTATCGACCCGCCTGATGCTAAGGATTTTGACGATGCCCTGTCATTGGTGAAAAAAAATAACGGCTTTTGGGAAGTTGGAGTACACATTGCTGATGTATCACACTATGTTAAACAAGGTACGCCAATAGATGAAGAAGCATATGAGCGCGGAACCTCTGTTTACCTGGTTGACCGCACCATTCCTATGCTTCCTGAGAAGCTGTCGAACAATGTTTGTTCACTGCGACCCAATGAAGATAAGCTCTGCTTCTCAGCAGTATTTGAGCTTGATGACCAGGCCAGAATACACAGCGAATGGTATGGCAAAACAATCATCAATAGTAACCGACGCTATAGTTATGAAGAAGTTCAGAAGATGATTGAAGGGGAGGAAGGCGATTTTAAGGAAGAGCTGCTTGTTCTGAACAACCTTGCTACCAAGCTTAGGGAGGACCGATTCAAGAAAGGCTCAATTGCCTTTAAAAGTCAGGAGGTTAAATTTATTCTTGATGAAACCGGAAAGCCAATTGATACTTATATAAAGGAACAAAAGGAAGCAAATATGCTGATTGAAGATTTCATGCTTCTGGCTAACCGCACAGTGGCTGAAAAGATTGGCAAAAAGAGAGGCGAAAACGATGCCAGAACATTTGTATACAGAATACATGATGAACCCAACCCTGAGAAACTAAGTAAGTTTGCTGAATTCCTTGCCAAGTTGGGTTATAAAATGAATATCGGCTCGCGCAAACAGCTTTCTAAATCATTTAATAACCTGTTTGAGCAGATTTCAGGTAAAGGTGAAGAAGCCATGATTGAGCAAATTGCTATTAGAACCATGGCCAAGGCTGTTTATTCAACTTTCAACATTGGACATTATGGTCTGTCGTTCCCTTACTATACACACTTCACATCACCAATCAGACGATACCCTGATTTAATGGTCCACCGATTGTTGGAAGGCTATTTAAACGGAATGAAATCTGTTGACAAAGATGAGTATGAAGAGTATTGCACTCACAGCTCAGATATGGAACGAAAAGCTGCTGAAGCTGAAAGGGCATCTGTTAAATATAAACAGGCTGAATACCTGCAGGATAAGATAGGACAATCATTTAAAGGCCTTATATCAGGAGTAAGCAAATGGGGTATTTATGTGGAGCTTGAAGGTAATAAGTGTGAGGGAATGATCTCTATGCGTAATATGGATGATGACTTCTACTACCTCGATGAGGACAGTTACAAAGTAGTGGGTCAGCATAAAGGTAAAGAATTCAGACTTGGTGATCCAATTGAAATAAAAGTTCATAGCGTTGACCTTCAAAAAAAGCAAATGGACTTTACACTGGCTGATAAAGATGGTGGCACTGGCAAGGATGATTTCTTTGCTTCTGTTAATTCATTTCAACGGAGGTCAGATAGAAATAAAGGAGGTAAACCTTTCAACAAGAACAAAGAACGGCAGAAATCAAATAAACCGAAAAGCCGCAAGCGTTAAAACGTTCATTGAAAAGTTATAATCACCTTATCATTAAACCTTATAGCATTCATGTGGTAAATGCAATTACTGTATAATTAAACTTAATAGCCTTCATGGAAAATTTTATAGCCTACAATCCTACTTCCCTGCATTTTGGCAAACAGGTGCTGAACGATCTTGGTAAAACTATCAGTAAATATGGAGATAGAGTATTGCTTGTTTATGGTAAGAATTCCATAAAGCAGAATGGCCTTTATAACCAGGTTAAGTTTGAGTTGGATAAGGTTGGTGCAAAGGTATTTGAGTATAGCGGCATAAAGTCGAATCCAATAATTGAGGATGTAGATAAAGCTTCGGCTTTAGGACGTAAAAACAGAGTGAATGTGGTACTTGCCGTTGGTGGAGGTAGTGTAATTGATTCAGCTAAGATGATATCTGTAAGCATTCCTTATGACGGTACAGCCTGGGATTTTTTCAGTAGAAAAGCACCTGCTCCGCATACTGCCATTCCATTGATTGCCGTGCTTACTTTGGCTGCGACCGGCTCTGAGATGAACCCTTTTGCCGTTATTTCAAACCATGAAGCACAAAGAAAAGGTAGTTATGGTCACGATCTGATGTTTCCAAAGCACTCATTTCTCGATCCAACTTTTACCATGAGTGTGCCTTATAATTACACAGCATACGGTATTGCCGACCTGATAGCCCATTGCCTGGAAGCTTATTTCGGAAAAGGTGAAGCAACACTGGCTGACCGTTTTGTATTTGCAATCATAAAGGAAGCTATTGAAAATGCACAGGATTTACTGAAGGACCTTACAAATTACGAACTTCGGGCACGGATCATGTTTGCTTCAACAATGGCGCTGAACGGTTTAACTATGCAAGGCAGGGCATCAGGTGACTGGGGTGTTCATAATATTGGTCATATACTCTCACTGCTCTATGATGTGCCTCATGGTGCATCGTTAACCATTGTTTACCCGGCTTGGTTAAGGTTGCAGAAAGACAGAATTGCTGACAGAATCTCCTATTTGGGCAAAAATATATTTAACACACCTGATGTACACCTCACTATTGAGCGACTTGAAAGCTTTTTCCGCTTGATGGATTGCCCTATAAGGCTTCATGAAGCAGTACCTAATGCCAATAGGGAAGAAATTGTTCGGGTAATGGCTTATAACAAGGTGGCCAATAATGTGCATAAGCTTGATGCTGACGATTATCGTACAGTGGTTGAGCTTATGACAGAAGCAGGCGTTGAAAGCCTTAGCGGGCAGCTTTAAGCAGATTCTCCCCTATTCCGATCCTGTAACCGGATGAAAGAAAGGTTATTTCACCTTTTGTGTTTACAAACATTACGTACGGCAATGCAGGCATTGCCTTTTGTGCTGTTGATTTCATAACTGACTTTAAAAGCTTATCATCCTTGTCAACAGCAAACTTGCTCAAGGCAGGCATGTTCTTGTAATTATCGGGTTTATAGTCCTTTGTATTTAGAGACGCTGGAACCACGAATACCATATTACCACCCCACTTTTCAAAATCTGACTTTAACTGAGGTATATCACTCATAACATGTCGCGTTGGTTCGTTAGCCGGATTAATAAATGCCAATATTAAACCCTGCTCACCTGCAAGTTCCATTAAGGAAACATTCTTATTTAATGATATCGGAATCATCAGGCCCGACTCGATAACACCTTTAACTTCCACCACCTGGTCAACGGGTTGAAGTATAAGTGGCAGGCTTAAACTATCACCGTTATTCAGGTTAAAATAATGCGATCGTATTGCCACACTTCCATCATTTCTCCTATGACCTGTCATTAGCAGGTAGTATCCCGGCTCCAGCTCAAAATTAACTGGGAATACTTCAGTTGAACCACTACCTTCGTAATCAAGTGTAGTAAATCTGCCTTCATCAAACTTTTGAAGTGTGTAATGGACAGAGTATATTGGCTGTAAGGGATTTGAATTATCATTTACAAGTTCAAGCCTTGCGCTTTTCAGCGGGGCTTCATCGGCCTCAAAGGAAATGTTTATCCATTCGCCATCCTTGAAGATCTGGGGTTGAAAAGTTGCCTTGTCAATCCTTGCAGGAATAAACAAACTACGGCATAATGCCACGAAGAAAATATTTCTTGATCTAATATCAGCTATCCTTAGTTCATAAACACCAATAGGCGACAAAGGGCATCCCATATAATTGTCAGTAGTATTAATGGTGATACTATCTTTTACCCAGTTAGTCACAACTCTGATATCAGCCTGAGCCCTTGTTGCAAAAGCCCGATCAAACTTCTCTTGGAGGAATCCTCTCCAAGGACGGATTAATTCATTCAAAACACGGGCAGATAATATACCCTCCATAAATACAACGTTATCTATTTGTCCACCTTCTTTCAAGCCAGTAACATTATCAGTTCCATCAGCAAGAGCAGCTGGTGTAAAAAATGTATTAACATTCAACAAATGATCGTTTAGGTACTCTGCAGGAGTGTCGCGCAAATCTTTTTCTGCTATTGATTCCAACAAGTCTGTCATAAGCGGCCTTGTAGAATTGTGTCGCATATATGCTTTGATCTCACGCCAATTACCATAGCTTAGTGATATCAATTTTTTTACGATGGCTGTGTCCAAATCAAGTTCAATGGCAAAAGCCTCAGCCTCTTGTGGTGACATGAAGGTGGCAATATATGCATTTCTTATCGAGTCCTCGATTGCCAAACGGCGGCTATTCTCCTCCTGTCGGGCTACTGGTAGTGATTCAACTACTTTTTCTACCGGGGGAACATTATTTACAGTTTCAGTATATGCCTCTCCAATGCTGCGGTTAAGTTTGATAATAAGGGTATCCACCTGGCCAACTGACACATGTGAGTATCCATAAACGTTATCTTTGGATACCCATACCTGCAAATCACCAAGACCGGTTTCAAGCTGTGCTATTCCATTTTTATCACTCTGATTAACCACCATCGGATAAAACTCAGCATAATTATAAATCCTGAACTCAACTTTGGCATCTTCAACAGGTGCATTGTCCTTATCAAGAACCTTCACAATTAGAGGATGGGTGACTGTGTAAGCTGATAAGCTATTTATCTTAGTATACAAATCCTTCTGTTCAATTACATTTTCACTTCCTGAGTACTTGCCTATCACATTGGTATGAACCATCATAGCCCTTTTAACGGGACCATCAAACCAGCCTCTGTTAAGCACTGCTTCAGGTTCGCAGGCTCCAAGATATTGCCACTTGCCATCTATAAAAACCTCCACCCATGCATGGTTGTCATCAGTATGAGCCCAGCGAGGAGTATACACCTGTCGGGCAGGGATACCTACAGAACGCATAGCGGCTACCGTGAAAGTTGACTCTTCACCACATCTGCCAAATGAATTTAATACTGAGGCAAGTGGAGAGGATGTTCGAGCATCACTTGCCCTATAATTAACTTTTTCATGACACCAGTGATTCACCTCAAGGGCAGCATCGACCATGCTTAGGTTTTTTACCCTGTCCTTTAACTCTTTGAAAAATACTACACGTGCAGTATCAAGGTTTTCATTATTCACTCTCACTGGTAATACAAAGTGACGGAAGATATCTTCAGGAATTTCCTTACCCCAGTTAAATGTATCGAGTGTTTGTAAAGAAAGATCAACCTGGTTTAAAAAATATTCTCCACTATAATCAGCCAGGTCACTCAATGGCATATAAGCATAAAGAAACTCAAGAGCCTCTTTCTGCTTCAATGTAAGTGGCTTATTAAAAACATCAAATAGCATCGAATCCCTGTTATGGGCAAGCTGCCGCCTTACCTCAAACTGCTTTTCAACTTGTTTGCGATAGTCTTTATCATTAATAAAATGTTTTTCACCTGTGCAGTTGCTAAAAAGAACTGCAATCATTGAAGCTAATAGGATAGCATACTTCATAGTAAGGGGACTTTTTTCTGCAAGCAAATGTAAGAAGATATCTATCAAGCCGAAAAAACTAAAGTTAAGTTATGTATTTCGCTACATTTGTATTACCTTTTCTCTACCGTTTCTCTACCTAAAGGGTAGACCAATGGTAGACCAAAGGTAGAGAAATGGTAGAGAAAAGGTAGAGATGACCCTAACATAAACTAGAATATAGATGTACATAAAAAGGTGGCTTAAGAAAGCCACCTTTTCAATTAAATCATAAAAACGGGAATATGTTAGTTGTTATATGCAGTCTTATCTTTTCTTAACAAACATCGGTGGAGTTGATACTGTATTACTCTTATTCAGGTCGCGATCAACTATGTATGCTTCAAATTTGATGGTATCGAAATTTGAAAGAGGATTATTCACAAACAAAGTGTCTTCAATTTCACCTCTTATAGCTTTGTTTTTACCAGCGGGAGTAAGGATTGGAATACGGCCATTAAAAGTAGCTGTGTCGTATACAATTGTGGTATCATTGACTACTCTTGAAGTAATGAGGAATATCTCTTTAAACACTCCATTTTGAAGCTCAAAGTACTTGATGAATAGGTTGTAATCATATGGCGCTACAGTGTCATCTCTGGTAAGCCCAATATTTCCATCTCCATCAGTGTAGCTCAGGCGAAGTACACCCCGTTGATCAATGCCTTGTGCATCACGTAACATGAGGAAGTCAACAAATTCAACATGAGGTTCGAGAGGATACTCCTCATATTTTTGACAAGAGCCTATGAAGAGTAATGAAATGAAGAAAAGGACTATCCAGTTTTTCATGCTTTAAGTTGTATTTTCATTGATTAAAATCGAACAACAATTATGCCGTCATTAAAATAACTCGCCATTGAAAAAATCCATTGGCTCACATTCAATAATTAGTTCTGGTCCCTCAGCCGATGTTTTATTCACAGCTTCAGGTACTCTGTATTTCTTCATCTTTTCAGAAGGATATGGCTTTAGTAAACCTTTCAATACTTCTGTATTGTTATTTTCAAGCCAGGCGTTGTAATTTTCCTTATCAAGGATAACAGGCATTCTATCATGAATAGCTTGCATTGCACCATTGGCTTCGGTTGTAAGTATGGCGAATGAATTAATCATTTCACCTGTTGGTTTTTGCCAGCAATCCCATATTCCTGCAAAGGCAAACAATGATTCATCCTTCAAGATAAAGCGATATGGAAGTTTTCTTCCATTATGAACCCATTCATAAAATCCATCGGCAGGAACCAGGCATCGGCGTTCTCGGAATACCGTCTTGAATGAGGGTTTTTCATCAAGGGTTTCACTTCTTGCGTTTATCAGCGGCATTTTTGACATTTCTTTTGTCCATCTGGGAATCAACCCCCATCTGAATAGTTGCAGCCGTAATGGTTTTTCACTTGTTATCACCGCTAATTGTTGTGTGGGCGCACCATTATAACGGGGCACATAAGGTGCATTGCCTCCTGCCAGCTCGAAGAACATATTTATTTGCTGTTCGTCGGTAGTAAGTGAAAAGCGTCCACACATAATCAGCTTATTTTACAGTTAGTTTAGTATTAACAATTCGTTGGCCTAATCTATTGAGTAAGTAAAATTAACAAATTAACGCCAGCGGCTTTTAATACAGCCTATAATATCTTATATTTGAACTTTGAACCGACGAAAAAGTTTATTTTATCCATGCCTTTAAGAGAGGTTAACATAGTTAATCAGTTAAAATATAAGAATATGAAGAAGTTTGCAGTAATTCTGTCAGGAAGCGGTGTATACGACGGTGCAGAGATACATGAATCAGTGCTCACATTGTTGGCAATAAAGAAACATGGAGCTGATTATGAAATATTCGCACCTGATGTTATGCAACATCATGTTGTTGACCATGTTACAGGCAAGGAAATGAAAGACAAGCGAAATGTTCTAACCGAATCTGCCCGGATTGCACGTGGAAATATTAAGCCTCTCAGCGAATTCCAGGCAAGGTCATTTGATGCACTTATACTTCCCGGAGGATTTGGTGTTGCCAAAAACCTGTGCACTTTTGCATTTGATGGCCCTGAATGTATTGTTAATGCTGATGTTGAGAAAGCTATTAAGGATATGGTTTCACTGCAGAGGCCAATCGGTGCAATGTGCATTTCTCCGGTAGTATTATCGAAAATACTCGGAAATGTAGAAGTGACAATTGGAAGTGATAAGGAAACTGCAAAAAGCGTTGTAAAGATGGGTTCTGTGCATAAAGATACTACCCATGGAGAAGTTGTAAAAGATAGCCACCGTTTGATATACACAACTCCATGCTATATGCTCGACGCTAATATTCTTCAGATAGAGCTTGGCACTAACAACCTGATAAGTGCTATTCTACAAGATATTCAATCATAACTTTTTTATTAGGTCATGAAAAAATTGTGATCGTTCATTATCAGTAAATAAAGAATCAACTGATGTCATATACTTATGAATTCCCCAGGCCAACGGTTACCGCTGATGCCATAGTATTCAGGAAAAAAGGGGGGAAACCTGAAGTTTTGTTGGTTCAGAGAGCCAATTCACCTTTTAAGGGTATGTGGGCAATTCCGGGTGGTTTCATCGAAATGGACGAGCCGCTAGAAACCTCCGCTGCAAGAGAGTTAGAAGAGGAGACCGGCATAACAGGAGTAGAACTTCAACAATTTCATACCTATGGTGACGTTGATCGTGATCCACGACATCGTACAATTACTGTGGCATATACTGGCATGCTCAATGATGAGGGTATGAATGCTAAAGCGAATGATGATGCAGCTGATTGCAGGTGGTTTGATATTGAACTGATTCCTCAGTTGGGCTTTGACCACAATACAATAATTGCCGATGCAATAATTTTCGGAAAAGAGAAGCAGTGGTTTTAAGCACCACAGAATCAGGCACCCACTGTGATTACAATTTCTCCTTTTGGTTCATGCTGCAGATAGTGGTTTGCAAGTTCAACCAGCGTGCCACGCCTGTGTTCTTCAAACAGTTTTGATATTTCCCTTGAAACGCAAGCTTTCCTTTCACTACCCAGGGCCTCAGCCAACTGTGTAAGGGTTTTAGCCAGCCTGAAAGGTGATTCATAGAGTACGATGGTTTGATCGAGTTTTGCCAGATAATTTAAGCGGGTATTTCTTCCCTTCTTGTGAGGAAGAAAACCTTCAAAGTAGAATCGGTCACATGGCAATCCTGATGCCACCAATGCAGGAACAAAAGCCGTTGCACCCGGTAGACATTCCACATCAATACCTGCTTCAACACATGTGCGAATGAGGAGAAATCCTGGATCAGATATACCTGGTGTACCGGCATCAGTAACCAATGCAACGGTTTCACCTGAATTAATACGTTGGGCAATGAGTTCGGCAGTCTGGTGTTCATTATGCTGATGGTGTGATTGCATTCTATTCTCAATGCCGTGATGTTTAAGCAGCATTCCTGTTTTCCGGGTATCTTCAGCAAGTATCAGGCCCACTTCTTTCAGCGTCCTGATGGCTCTTAAGGTAATATCCTCCAGATTCCCGACAGGAGTAGGCACAATAAAGAGTTTAGCCATGATTTGATGATTTTATTACAATTGGTTTATAAAATCGCGTAATAACCTGAAAATATCCTCATATTCAGAGAAAGGGACTTTATGTGCCTGATCACTTACATTATGATATTCCTTGTGCTCATTGCCATTTGAATAGATAAAAACTGCAGGTACACCCTTCTTATAAAACGGGCAATGATCGCTATTACAACTCTCGCCACGGTTTGCCACTTTCATAATGTATTCGTTGTCAGCATTAATCCTCACCATCTTATCGTACAACAATGGGAACTGCACACCATTAACCATGGTTATACCTTCACTTCCTGTGCCTACCATATCGAGATTAAGTAAGAATTTTATATTTTCCAGTTGGAACAGAGGGTTTTCAGCAGCGTGGTAAGAACCCAATAAGCCAATTTCCTCAGCAGCAAAAGCCATAAATACTATGCTGTACGATAGCCTGTTTTCAGCTTTACTGTAATGGTCGGCCATATCGAGCATCATTGCAACCCCACTGGCATTATCATTAGCACCCGGGAAATATGTTTCACTTCCCATCATTCCGATATGATCGTAATGTGCGGTTACCACAACAAATGAATCAGGCTGAGACTTACCTGGAATGTAACCAATTACATTGCTAACTCGATAATCATTGATTGCTTTTAATTGAATATTAACTTCAGCTGAAGAAGGTGTTTCAGGTAATGCAGAAGACATTACAACCATTATTGGGTATGGAAGAATTTCTTCCATAGCCCAGGCGCTCCAGCCAAGACTGCTATTATCAGAAATCTGAATGAAACCGGCACAATTAAAAGGATTATTCAGCAGCATAAAGTGAGCCATTTTCTGGTATTTACCTTTCATTTCTGATGGGTTGTACATTATCAGTGCTTTGCTTAGATCGCGCTTTTTAAATTTCTTAATTGCCCTCTTTGACTTGAATACGGAAGAGTCAATTATAACGATTTCAAAATTGCGTCGCACAGTCGGAGTTCCTGCCATTATAGTAAATTCTGTGCCAGGCTCTAGTACTTTATCATTGATTTTTAACATTACCGTGGACGGGTAAGTTTTAACATTTACATTAAAATCCTGCATGAATCCTTGCTCAAATGTATTCAAGCCGAGGTTTACCATTTCCGACTTAATAAAAGCGGCTGCAATCCCAATTCCATTATTTACGTACCCTCTGCCATACATTGAAGGCGAAGAAAGTGTATCCATTATTTGCCGGGCTTTCTGGATATTTTGTCCTGACAAATAAGAAGATGTATATAGTGAAAATGAAAGAAAAAAAATGATAGAAAAGATGAGTTTCTTATTGTTCATATAATCTGTGTTTAGAGATATCGCCTTGCTATGAAGGTTCTTAGTTTAACATAGGCTTCGGCGTTAGTTTTCCACTCATGGGCTATCATATATTCTTCCATCAGGGAATCGGCAGAAAGGGCAGAACCGCAGTTATTCAACCTGGTTATTGCATCGTTGTAAAGGTCTATTCTTCCTTCAAAGAGATCATTCACGAACTGGAATTTTTCGTTAATACCGATGGCAGTTTTAAGATCGTTGATAGGTTTTAACTGCATCTTATGGGCAAGTGTTTGATCAGCCCTGCCCTCATTGATTTTGTCAATTAATGAAGGTGTTTCTTTTTTAAGTTTGTCAGCAATTGTTTGTCCACCGAACAGATCTCCTGTTTGTTTTGTATTTTTATTTACCGGGGAAATATTCTGATTATTATTAAATGAACCATTCTGCCTTTCTTGATGTGAATGTTGCATTGGTGGCTGGTTCTCAGAAGTTGTTTCCCTGGAATAACTACCGGCAAAACTCTGATAGTCTGATTTAGGTGGCTCAACAGGTTCTGGCATATTTGGTGCTAATGCACCAACAGCACTGTATAAATTGGTACTTGAACTTTCGTCAGTATCAGGTTGAGGTTCAGCTTTGACATCTTGTGGCACTTCAACCTGAGGAAACGACATTACAGGTATTTCTTCTATAGGCAACATAGCTTGAGGTACATAATCTGATTGAGGTATACTTACATCTCCTACAGGTTCTTGCTTAGGATGAAGAACTTCTTCAACTATTTCGGTGTGAGGAAAAATTACTTCTTCGGAAGATTTAGTTTGAGGGAAAACTTCTTCTTCTGCAGGTTTAAGCTGAGTAGAAATTACTTCTTCGGCAGGTTTAATCGGAGCAGTAAGATCTTCATCTACACTATTTTTTTGCTCTTCTCTTGATTCCTGAATCACCTGAACTACAGGCGCAACATGCGATAGCGTAACTCTTTCAGGGGAACTTTCATTAGTTTTTAGTTGTTCAGCAACAACATAACATTGACGAAGCAGATCGAGCATTATATCAGTTTCAATTGCACTAATTGTATTGTTCTCACTGGCTTTTATGATTCGTTCATTTAATTTTTTTACCAGATTTGTAAGCTCATTCAGTTTTCTTTCCATGTCAGAATAAGTTGTTATAATGTTTCACTAACGTTACAATAATGAAATTTTGTACATTGCAGCCTGATATTTTTTTGATCATTAGACCTAATGCTCAGCACAATATCAGCAATTTACTGTTATCGAAACAGCCTATAAAAGTATGAAGAAATCTGTGGAGTTATAAATAATGTTTCTTGAAAGTTCAAATCATTCACATCAACGCCGAGGGTGGATTGAAGTAATTTGCGGATCAATGTTCTCTGGAAAAACTGAGGAACTTATTCGCCGTTTAAACCGTGCACGTATTGCAAGGCAAAAGGTTGAGATTTTTAAGCCAGGTATTGACACCCGCTACGATGTGTTCAATGTAGTATCACATGATGAAAATTCTATTCTTTCCACACCGGTAAGTTCGGCAACCCAGATACTATTGCTAACCAATGATATTGACGTGGTTGGTATTGATGAAGTTCAGTTTTTCGACGATGAGATTGTTGAAGTCTGTAATAAACTGGCCGGTCAAGGTATAAGAGTTATTGTTGCAGGCCTTGATATGGACTTTTCAGGGAAACCATTCGGGCCGATGCCAGCCCTTATGGCGACGGCAGAATATGTGACTAAAGTACATGCAATATGTATTCGTTGCGGTAATTTGGCACAATATTCGTATAGAAAGTCGGACGATCAAAAACTGGTTGTCCTTGGAGAAACTGAAAGCTATGAGCCGTTATGTCGTAGCTGTTATGAACTTGAACGAAAGAAGTGATCTCCATCAGGACTGACAGATGAATGGTTAGTCAATTTTCATTAAATTTGCCAAGAATTATCTGGTTATGAAGTTATTCGATATGAAAAAGAATATCGGTGTTGTTTTGTTTATACTGTTGCTTAATTTGAGAGTATCTGCACAAACACTCACCCGTGAGCCAGACGCCTCGGCAAATGATGCGTTAAAGGAATCACCATTTATGGATGAAACAGTAGTAGTATCAACCAATAAGGGTGATATCCACCTCAAGCTTTATAAAGATACACCACAACACAGCAACAACTTTATCAAGCTGGCAAAGCAGGGTTTTTTCGACAGTACTTTATTCCATAGGGTGATAGAAGGTTTTATGATTCAAGGCGGTGACCCTGATTCAAAAAATGCTGCTCCGGGTATTGAACTAGGCAATGGTGGCCCCGGGTATGATATTCCTGCTGAAATATTGCCTTCACTTATGCATGTAAAAGGAGTACTTGCTGCTGCCAGGGAAAGTGATGATGTTAATCCTGAAAGGCTTTCATCAGGCTCGCAATTCTACATAGTACAAGGCAAATTGTTTAATGATAGTACACTTGATGCGGTTGAGAAAAAACAGTATTCACTAACCAAGCAGCGCATTTTTGTAAATATCATGAATAAGCCTGAGAACGCAGCCTTACGCACTGAATTTCTTGCTGCTGATGAACGTGAAGACCCTGTACGTTTCAAGTTTTTACTTGATACACTAAATGGCATGATGGACAAAGAATATGCATTAATGACACCTTTTAAGATTTCACCTGAAAGGCGGGATATTTATAAAACCATAGGAGGTGCACCACACCTTGACGGTAACTATACTATTTTCGGAGAAGTCATTTCAGGGCTAGAGGTTGTTGACAAGATAGCCGCTGTTAAAAGAGATGAAAACGACAGGCCTCTTGAAGACATTTCAATGAAGGTGTATTTATTGAAAGAGTAATCGCAAATTAAGTAAACAAATCAAAAATAACTGACACAATGAAGAAAACAACTTTGGCAGTAATTGCACTATTGTTCTTTATAACAGCTTTTGGACAAACCAAGTCAAGTAAACCTGTTACTATATTGATAGAAACCGAATATGGCAATATGACCGCTGTACTTTATGATGATACCCCTGCACACCGCGATAATTTCCTGAAGCTCGTTAAGCAAGGATGGTACAATGGTTCCATCTTCCATCGTGTAATTAATAGATTTATGATTCAAGGTGGCGGACAAGAAGGCAAAATGAATGACCCAGGTTATACAATTCCTGCTGAGTTCGTACCAGCCCATTTCCATAAGAAAGGTGCTTTAGCCGCTGCCCGAAAAGGTGATCAGGTGAATCCTAAAAAAGCTTCTTCAGGGTCACAATTCTATATAGTTCAAGGCATGGTAATGCAGCCTGCACAAATTGATATGTTTGAAAAGCAGACAGGTAAAAAAGTATCTGCTGAACGTCGCAAGGTATATAGTACTTTAGGTGGAACACCACACCTTGATGATGATTACACTGTATTTGGTGAAGTGACCAAAGGACTGGAAGTAATTGATAAAATTGCTGCTGTTCAAACTGCAGCAGGTGATAAGCCGGTAAAAGATGTTAAGATGAAAATCACCGTTGTTAAATAAGCATAATCTGGTAAACTGTTTGATTACATTATGCTTCGATAAGATTATATGAAACAAGAAATTGAAAAACACCTGTCTGAAATAAATGCCTTTAGCACCTCGTCGGCTGATGAGCTCGAACAGTTCAGGATAAGGTTTGCCGGCAAGAAAGGTATACTTAATGATCTTTTTGCCATGTTTAAAAACGTGGCTCCTGAGGAACGCAGAGAGATGGGTAAATTGCTCAATGAGCTTAAGGAGTCAGTTCAACAAAAGCTTGATCAGCTTAAGGAATCAGTTGGCAGTGTTGGAAGGAAACCCGAAAAGAAACTCGACCTTACACTTCCAGCTGATGAACACACAGGTTCCAGGCACCCGTTGGCCATCATCCGAAAACGAATAATTGACATTTTTGGGCGAATTGGGTACACTGTAGCTGAAGGCCCAGAAATTGAAGACGACTGGCATAATTTCTCAGCATTGAACTTTGCTCCTGAACATCCTGCCCGAGATATGCAGGATACTTTCTTTATAGGTTCAGATCCCGATATTTTACTTCGCACCCACACCTCAAGTGTGCAGGTGCGTGTGATGGAAACCACCAAACCTCCAATCAGGATGACCTTCCCCGGAAGAGTATATCGTAATGAAGCGATTTCAGCAAGAGCCCACTGTTTCTTCCACCAGGTTGAAGGATTATATATTGACAAGAATGTAAGCTTTGCTGACCTGAGGCAGACTATGATGTACTTTGCCAAGGAAATGTTCAGTTCAGACACACGTATAAGACTTCGTCCTTCCTATTTTCCATTTACCGAACCTTCGGCTGAAATGGATATTTCATGTAATCTGTGTGGTGGTGAAGGATGTGGTTTTTGTAAATATACCGGATGGGTTGAAATACTTGGTTGTGGTATGGTAAATCCCGCTGTTTTGCGTAATTGCGGCATAGATCCTGAGGAATACTCAGGCTTTGCTTTTGGCATTGGCGTGGAACGTATTACCAACCTTGTGTTTAACGTGAAGGACCTCAGGATTTTCTCAGAGAATGACGTGCGATTTTTAAAGCAATTTGGATCAGCTCTTTAAATATTTACTTTTTGTTAGTAAATAAAGGGTATAAGCTTCTTGGTTTGCCTTGTATATTCAGTGTATGGAGCAAATGCCTTCTTCAAATAAGTTTCTTCCAAATGAAGTTTGATAACAAGTGCTAATGTAAGCACGGCTGCTGCTATTAATCTGTAATAGGTAAAATGACCACCCACAAGTGCCCAGCTAATCAGAATCAGTCCGGTGTACATAGGATGTCGTATAAAACGATATGGACCTTTAGCTACCATAATGCCGCCTTCTTTTACATAAGGTAAGATGCTAAGGTTACCCAGGCGAATAGTATAAATAGCCCATAAGCCAAAGAAAGCTCCCAGAACCATAAGCATGATGGTCCACCATTTACCGGGAATAATTGGACCGGTAAAGAACAATACACCCAACATGAGAAATTGAAGAATTACCATTGTCCAGGCTATGTACCAATCGGGTGTACGCATCCTACGGGTATTGAACATATCTCTTAATTATTGGTGCTATGCATTAAAATAATATAAATGTTATAATGCTCCATACTGATGCATATAATTTTAATTATTGATCCGTGCAGCCATGATCATAATACAAATTTACAACATTTTAAGTTCAAAAGCCTCCACTTTGAGGTTTCTAACATATATAGGCAGGCTGTCAGTATGCCATATATATACTTTTAAATTATCTTCAGGCGTTCTGACTTCCGGACTCAGATACCAATATGATAATGGCAACCATGTTCCTGTTGCAACTTTACTTTCATCTATCGTCACTGCCCTGTATTTATAAGCTTCACCCTTATAATGGAAGGCCACAACCAATTTAGGTAGTGAACCTTGATAATGTAGTGGTAACCATACTTCGGCGCTTGATTTTATCCAAACATGATCACTGGAAGTGATGTGTTTAAACATTAAGTCAGGTCCGGAGCAAAACTGATTAGCCGCGTTAAGCGTTGTAGCTCCAACCGTGTCGTTACTCAAGGCATGTTTACTTTCAAAGATTACTTTACTATTATATCGATCAAGGTGCAGAGGTACTTCATCAGTTTCAGTACTTCTGTCAACCAACAATAAATGATCTAGCTTTTCCTTGTCAACTTTTGTTTTCCCAAAGATGGCAAAGTAATACTCCTTTGTCATACGTTCCTTATCAATAATCCTCTTTTCCCATTGCCATGACTGGAAGATGTTAAGAAGCACAAGAAAAGATGCCACAATTAATGCAGGCCATTTCCATCTTGTTGCATTTATTTCCACTATCAGATAACCAAGAGGAAGTGCTAATAATGCATAGGCCGGAATAATTGATCGTGAACTAAAACTTCCACCACCGTACCACCATGCAGTCCATGCTGAAATAATCCAGAGCGTAAGAACAAGGTAACCAATTACTGCAGGTAAGTTTTCACGCTGTTTCCTGAACATGACATAAAACCCTAAAAATGATCCAATCATAATAGGTGTATAGAGAAGCCATCCTTTTCTGAAGCTGAAGAGAAACTCAGTAATATACGGAGGAAAGAATCTGAAACCTTCGCCCGGATTATTGCTATATGAATAGTAGAGCCATTGACCGGTTAAAGATTTCCAGTAAACAAATTGAATTGATCCGATGAGTAATGCAACAAAAACAACCATAGCGGGATGAATCGGATAATTCTTCAGCAAATTGAGTTTGTTGCTAAATGCTGGTTTAGTACCTGTTGACCACAATAGAGGTATTAAAAAACAGACTGCTTCAGAGGGCCTGATTAAAGATATCAATCCACCAACAATACCTATAGAAACAGCTTTGCTCAATGTTGGCTGCGAATGCCAGTTAATTGTTAGTAAAATTAGTAAGACATAAAGGGTAAATAAGTAATTGTGTGTAAGCAACGTTCCATCAAGAGAAACCAGATGAAAATAATTAGTACCAATAATTGTTAACACAAGCACGAGCGCAGTGATCTTGTCATTGAAAACCTTAAGAAGAAGTTTTCTAAATAGGGAAATTCCTGCCAGAGCCCACAAGATACCTCCTATACTTAGTATGACCTGATAAGGCAATGAAAAACCGTCAGCAGGATATCCCATCAGTGGTGCAATCCAGTGTGCCAGGAAAAAGAATGGTGAATATAGTACTGCCATCCCTGATGAATACTTAATAAGTCGTGACCCGTTATCGAGGTCAACTAACTGATAAAGTGTAGGTGATGGTTGATACTTTTGTATGATATCATCAAGCCATTGATGATTGATTAGTGCCGTATCATCATAAATAAAATGGGCCGGTAGGTAAAGATAATAGCCGAAGACATCCCAGGTGAGCATCTTAACAGGTGCATCAGTCAACCTGATGACAACAACGGCTATTACCAGAATTACACTTACAATCAGGGATAGCCTGTTTGATTTCATAGATTACATTGAGTCCTTTATCCTTGAGATTTCCTTAATCGCTTTGCTGTTCTGTTTGATTTCCACCTGCTTAAACGTATTTTATTCTCATAGGAGAAGAGATACATGGCAGGAACAAACACAAGTGTTAAAAAAGTAGCGAAAGATAATCCAAAAATGATTGACCATGCAAGAGGACCCCAGAACATAACATTATCACCGCCAATATGTACTTGCGGATTGAGTTCAGTAAACATGGTAACGAAGTTCAGGTTAAATCCCACCGCAAGTGGTATAAGACCTAAAATAGTTGCAGTTGCTGTCAGGATAACCGGGGTTATACGGGTAAGACCGGCCTGAACAATAGCCTCACGGGTGCGTAAGCCACGCTCACGTAACACATCAGTAAATTCAACTATCAAAATACCATTCCTTACTACAATACCTCCCAAAGCAACTATGCCAAGGCCAGTCATAATTATTGACACATCCATGTTAAATATTACAATACCTAATAAGACACCAATGATGCTAAACACAACTTCACTGAGTATTATGATAGCCTTGCTGAATGAATTGAACTGGGTAATGAGGATGAAAAAGATTAATCCGAGTGAAACCATCATTGCCATTACGAGGAAAGAAGCTGATTCAGCCTGATCTTCCTGTTCACCTGTCATTTTTATCTGAACACCTTCACTAATAGGAAAATCAGCAGCCAGTGCCTCGATCTGTGGAACTATATCATTGGGAGAATACCCTGTAGTTACCTCACTCGACAATGTAATGATTCTTTTAAGATTCTGCCTTTTTATACCACCATAGGAGGTTCCATAATCGATAGTTGCGAGTGATGATAGGGGTATCTGCCTGAGTATCCCGGTATTCATATCACGATAAGTGACAGGAATATTGATCAGATTGTTGATATTGTCACGGGTTTCTTTAGAGTATCTTAATTGGATTGGATATTCATCCTCTTCATCCTTGAATTTGGATATTTCATTTCCAAGAACCGCAGTGCGCAACTCCATTGCTATTTGGCCTGTGCTTACACCTTCGGAATTAGCCCTTTGACGGTCAATGTTTATGACAATTTCAGGACTGGTTTCAAGGAAATCGCTCTTCAATTCTTCAACACCAGGAATTCCAATTGAATCAAGATAATTCTTGAAGGCATAAGCATCATTGATAAGTGCCGGCAGGTCTTCACCAGTGATCTCTATATTAATTGGTTTTCCGGTTGGCGGACCACCACTTTCTTTAACTGAGTATATTTCAGCACCCGGGATGTCACGTATTTCTTTGCGAATACGATCGAGATAGTCATTAGTATTTGCACCATTACGGTACTTATACTCTACAAAATTGATTGTTACCTTTCCTTTCTCTGAACTAAGTGAACGGGTAAAATCCATTTCATCACCTGCACCCAGAGCCACATTTGCAATCACTGATTCAACTGCAGGATTGTTCTCTCCAAGTATAGCCATTACCTTTCCTTCAACTACCCGGGTAACTGAGTCAGTTACCCTCTGATCAGTCCCTATTGGCATCTGAATCATAACAAAGATGCTATTAGGCATATTGTCAGGGAAGAATAACACCTTAATACCCGCTGCCCCTGAAAGGAAGAATGTAAAAAACAGCAGACCTATGATACCTGCAAGCAGCCATTGAGGTCTGTTTCCGGATATAAAGTATCTTAACTGACGCTCATATAACCTGATCAGGGAAGGCCATCCTTTGTTTTGCCACCACTTGATATAAGGATTGATAACTGTGTGGAACAATATGATCAAAGCTGCAAAGAATACAAAGAAATTGGCGAATCCGAATGCCGTTGTGCTTTTCGATGCAAAATACATTATATAACCAACAACTGCTGCTGCAAGTAGTAAGACTATCCAGAACATTGCTTTTCGGCGATCTTTCGATGTATCATGTGTATCATACTCATGCCTCATAAACGAAATGGCAAACACCGGATTGATTATATATGCCACGAAAAGCGAAGCAAATAGGGTTATTATAAGGGTTACAGGAATATAAAACATGAATTCCCCCACTATACCAGGCCAGAATGCTAACGGGAAGAATGGTGCAAGGGTAGTTAGCGTACCTGACATGATAGGAAGGAATACTTCACCGGCAGCATGTTTGGCAGCTAAAATGATGTTTGGTTCGTGTCGATGTACCCTATGAATATTCTCAATTACTACAATTGCATCATCAACAACGATTCCGAGTGCAAAAATAAAAGCGAACATTACAATCATGTTCATTGAGAAGCCTATTGCAGGCATTACCATGAACGCCAGGAACATTGAGAGTGGCACAGCCAAAGCAACAAAAAAAGCGTTTGTTAGTCCCATGAAAAACATGAGTACAATTGTAACAAGGATAAAACCGAACAATATGGTATTATTCAGTTCATCAAGAGTATTACGGGTATATCGTGACTGCTCACCTGATATAGCAACATTCAGGTCAGTTGGAAAACGCTTATCGATCAGTTCTTCGTCAAGTATTTTATGAATGTTATCAGAAGCATCAAGTAAGTTCTTGCCGCTTTTTTTAACCACGTTAAGCGTTATTACATTCTTGCCGAAGAGCCTTGAGAAGCTTTCCTGCTCTTTAAATGAATCTTTTACTTCCGCTACGTCTTTCAAATACACAAGTGCTCCGCTTGAAGAGGTTACCACAATATTGCGTATTGTTTCCATATCTTCAAACTGACCCTGAATCCTGATACTTCTTTTTGAACCGTTGGTAGTAATGTTTCCAGCTGACATAGTCAGGTTTTCAGATGCTACAGAGCGCTCGATGTCGCCCATTGTAACTCTTGACACCTGTGCTTTATAGAGATCAACATTTATCTGAATTTCGCGCTCCAACGCTCCAACAATATCAACCCGTGTTATTTCATTAAGAGCTTCAATACGGTCCTGAGCTATTTCAGCATATTTCTTAAGTTGAACCAGGTCATAATCGCCTGAAATCTGAATGTACATAATTGGTATTTCCGCAAAATCTATATCCATAACCATAGGATCATCCAGCAGGTTATTCGGCAGATCACCCATGCTTTTGTCTACGGCATCTTTCACACGCTGTTTAGCTTCAGGTACAGGCACATCAGTATTAAACTCAATAGCTATTGATGAGAAATCCTGAAGTGAATTACTGGTGATTTTCTTAACACCTGTTATTCCTTTCAATTGTTTCTCAATTGGGCGGGTTACAAGGTTTTCAATATCTTCAGGTGAAGTGCCTGGATATACCGTATTTACAAGAATAGTCGGAATAACTATTTCAGGAAATTGCTCTTTTGGGATCGTTTGATAGCTGTATATGCCAAGCAGGGTTATGAACATAGTTAGAACATAAATGCTTGTTTTGTTATCAATAGCCCAGCTAGTCGCAAAGAACTCCTTGATTTTATTGTTTTTCATAGCATAGATAGATTAAAGGAGTCAGTTTAGGATATTTTCAGTGGCTGACCATCTACCAGGTTGTTGTATCCTGCAGTCACAACTTTATCACCTGGTTTTAATCCTTTGGTGATTTCAGCATTACCATTATATGTTTGACCAACTTCAATTATACGCCTTTTAGCCTGATACTGTCCGTTTACATTTTCAGCAACATATACAAAAGTTCCATCAGTAGTTTCTTTAAGCACTGAAACAGGTATCACCACAGCCTCATTGTTAGTGTAGTCATTGATCCTAACCTTTGCTATCATATTTGCCCTAAACTCAATATCACCAGGTTTCAGGCGTATTTCAGTAAGAAATGTCCTGTTTACAGGATTAATGTACTTACTGGTGAAGTCTACTTTTGCTTCAATGTCCTTGCCGAGGTCAGGTATAGAAACGATAACCTTTGCACCGGGCTTAACTTTTGTTGCATAGGATTCTGCAATGTCAGCAACAACCTTCACACTTGAAAAATTGACTACCCTGATAGCTGGCATGCCGGGAGAAGCCATTTGACCAACTTTAAGATTTACCTCTTCTACACTACCATTGATAGGTGACTTGATTTTACTCATTTCAAGTTGCTCACGAAGTGAAGCTACTCCTTTTTCAGCTGTCTCCATGTTGCTTTTAGCAGTCAGAAATTGAATTTCACTACCTATTTGCTGATCCCATAATGCTTTTTGCTTATTGAATACATTGGTGGCAAATTCAAGTTGGGTACGTGCACTTTCAAATTGTTGTTGCATAGCACTACTTTCTATTACTGCAAGTACCTCCCCCCTTCTTACTTTATCACCTTCCTTAACATAAATAGCAGTGATTACTCCCGGCAGTTGAGCTGAAACGCCAATGTTATCCTCCCCATCAACTCTACCTTGTACTTCGACAAAATGACTGAAAGGTTCCTTTTCAACATCAGTTACTTGCACACTTACAATTCTATCAGTTAATTCATCACCGGTTTTAAGTTCCGCTTCAAGTTTATGAATCTTTGTATCAAGGGCTGAACGCTCTTTCTTAAGATCTTCGAGTTCCTTTTTCTTTTGATCTGCATTACCTGAAGGGCTTGAGCATGAGGCAATAATGAAAATTAGCAATGAAATTGCTTGTAGTTTATGTATTAGTTTCATGATACGCTGTATTATTGAATGGTGGTTAATTTGGTCATCTTATTCTTAGCACTAAGCAATGCATTCATGTTATTGATGTATTCACTTTGAGCTGATAGTAATTGATTTTGAGCTTGAGTAAGGTCCATGCTGGTTGATAAACCTTCCCTGAATTTAATGAGTGTTTTATCGTAAATACGATTCGTGAGTTCAAGGTTTTTCTTAACGTTATTATATGTTTCGTATGCATTCAGCATTTCATTACGAGCATTTGTGTATTCAAGCTGAAGCCCCTGGGCCGCATTGATTTTATTGTTAACAGCCTTATCATACTCAAGGCTTCGTTGTTGTACTTTAACATAGCGCTGTCCACTGGAGAAAATTGGAACTGTAAGTGATAGCATGAAAAGATCCTTGGGATTAAAGTCAAGTGCATTCTCATCAAAGTTTTGATGATGGTTGTATACTGCAGCCAGACTTGGTAAATATGTACTTCGTTCACGCTGGAGATTTAGCTTGTTAAGCTTAACTTGTGTGTCCATAATTTTGTAATTAATGTTATTCTCAACCTTGAACCCATTGGAAACTAATGTTTCAAGGTTTACATCGCCAGCCATTGCTTCAAGGTTGTCAGTTAGATTGATCTCCTTGTCAATAGGATAGCCAATTTGAAATTTCAGCAAATCAGTTGCTCCCTTGATTTGCCGTTCCATCGAGCTTATGCCATTCTGCAATGTCAGAGTGGTGAGCTCTATTTGGTCAACATCAGTTATTTCAACGAAACCCTGCTTGTTCATTTCACGCATTTCATTCAGCATGGTATTTAGATTCTCGAGAGATTGATTCATCACATCAAGATTACTTTGAAGCATCAGCACAAGTGCATAAGAATTAGCCACGGACTCACGGGTGTCGTATATCGTTTTTTCCTTAGCCTGATCAGATATCATGTAGAATACCCTGGATGCGCGCAGTCCAACAAGATACTCACCGCTGAATACCAACTGGCTGACTGTTAGATCAACTGTAGTATTATCCTTTACACCTAAAGGCAGGGGTGGCATTTCAGGTATTACCAATTCGGGCAATTCAAAAATATGTTGATAACTTGCCTTACCGCTCACTTGAGGTAAGCCTATAGCAGTAGTTTCCCATATTTTCTTTTTTGCAAGCTGAAGATCAATTTCAGCATTCTTTAATTCTGCGCTGTTTAGTAAAGCATAGTCCTGAGCTTCTTTCAGACTTAAGTTCATTGCTTCCTGCGCGGAAGTCCCTAAGGGAACTATCAGGAGCAGGAGTAACAGTACCGTGTAGTTAATTAGTATTTTCATGTTTAGTTAAATTGTCTGTGGTTTAATTTGTTGTTCGTAGTATGCTAATCCTCTATTATTGACAATAGACCTGATATGACTATCAAACATAACTTGAAAAATCTTGCTGAAAGGAGCATTGATGAATTCTGGATCATGTATTTCCATTAAATTCTTTACATATAGTCGTGCAACAATGTCAATATCAAGATCAATTCTATAGATACCTTCTTTTATACCTCTGTGAAAATTCTTACAGATATCACTATAGATCATGTCGCGCTTTTTTACGAAAATATTCCGGTAAATAATGGGGTAATACTTGTGAAGGTCAAAGACAACGACTGGGTTGATTTCATTTGTTTCTATTCTTACCATCCGGCTAATCTCTAAAAGAACATCAATTGCATTCAGTTCCTCATTCTCTTCTATTAGTTTAAAGGTGTTCTTTTCAATAACATATTCCAATGCTTTAGTAATAAGGTCGTCCTTATTGTCCACGTATTGATATAAAGTTTTTTTTGACATTCCCATAGATCTGGAGATCTCGTCCATAGAGATGCTCCTTAAACCATACTGCTTGAATAACTTAACAGACCCCTCAATTATATTTACCAGCTTCTGATCCATGCATTTGTAATTAGGGCGGCAAAGATAGCGAAGGAAACAATATATACTCTGAATGTTTCCTTAAATTTAACTATTTATTAACATTGAATAATTTATAAATGAGATTTTGGTTCTATATGATGAACCCATGGCTAAACTCTGATGCTAAAAGTGATAGGTATTTCATTGATTAAACTCCTGATAATAAATCCTCTATTAACACTATAAGTCAAGAGAAGTTATGCCAGGAGTAAATAAAAAAGAGAAGTCCCCAAAGAAACTTCTCTTTTAATTCTCTGCAGTTATAAAAGATTATTTTAGCTCAAACGTAGTTTGACCAATTTCTTCATCATCAGCATAAACTGTAACAACATAATTACCTACCTGCATGTCTTCATTTGGCACCCGATTGGTCCAGTAATCACATACATCAATAGCTTTGTTGATATAATTGAGGGTATGTTTGGAGGAATACTGGAGCACTTCTCCCTTATATTTAAAGGAATACTCATCTCCAACGCCTCGAGCCAGGATCTTATTATCAGGACCTGCAATCCGAATATAGATATCTTTCCTGCCTGAACTTATTAATGGGTTCTCGCCAAGAGTAAAGCAAACCTTGATCTTTTCCACTCGCCTTGCTTTATCAACAGGTCTTTCTTTTTCACCGCTTCCTTTAACAGCAGTTGCCGTTATTTTATATGCCTTCAAATAGGCTGCCTGTGTAACCTTTTCCGTAAGAACAGCTTTATCCTTTTGTAATGTGCTTGATTTCTCTTGTTCTTGTCTGTAACTTGTACGTATTTGTTCATTCTCTTCACGCAACTCCCGATTCACATTATAGAGTGAGTCCATCTGTTTAAGATACCCCTGAGATATAACCCTCAATCTATCGAGTTTCTTTTTAACTTTATAAAACTCATACTGGGTATCAAGCAATTTCCTAATTTCAACTGCATTTGCTTGAATTACGCTGTCCTGAGAAGATAATGAATCAGACAAGGCACCATAACCTTCTTTCATTTCATTGTGTTCTGTGATGAGAGAATCGAGCTCATATTGAAGTTCAACTCGCTGATTTTCCTTTTCTTCAATCATATTTCCCAACTTAGAGCGGGTTGACAATAGAAGCCACGCCAATAATGCAATAGCTGCTATCAGAATTACGATTATGAGAATCAGAGGGTTTCTTTTATTTGTCTTTCTACTTTCTGAAAGAGTTTCCATAAGGTTGACAGGGTATGTAAATATGAAATTGAAACATTAGTGGCTAGTTAATCTAATTGATCAAGTAACACAATTGGATACGCAAAATTAAGGTTTTTATTTCCTTTGTCTCAAAAAAAATGAAGACGATTATTAGTCAGCCAATATAAAGTTAATGTGTTTTTTGAAATAATCCCATAGTTGTGCTGACAAATTATCAGTGTAATGCATACGATTATCTGGTTTTTGATAAATAGTAGAGTCAAGATAATAGTTTGTCTGATAGATAGAAATGCGATTGACAATTGGTTATTAGGAAATCAATATAAGAGCATTGAATTTTATAATCTATAATAACGCCAGAGAGGTACACTGTAAAATGCACCTCTCCGGTTAATTATTGACTGATGGTATTGGGTTAAATGTATTCAAATATCGAAAGTAAGAATCAAAATTAGGATATCCCACAGAACTAAATTAGTGACCTGCACCAGATGGAGCTTTAAACTTATCTCCAGTTTTCTCGATGATCATTTTGTAATAAGTTTCATCGTAACCAGGGAACTTAACTTTTGGATTCTGGTTGTTTCCGTCTTTAACCTTAATGTTTCCATCAAGGAATTTAGTAAAGAGGTGAGCATAAAGCTCTTTCCAGCGAGCAACAGTACTGTTTCCCTGATTCACAGAATATTCGGTCAGAAACTTTGCAGCCTCTTTGGGGTCTTTATTATAGAGTGTTAGCGCAGCTTTATCAACTACGGCAGTATGTTCTACAAACTTATTCTCTAAAGCTGACTGTACTTTCTGTATCTCAGGAATCATATCACTATAACGGGTATATGCAAGATTTGACACCTGGTTAAAAACCCAGAAAGCAGCGTCGTCACTGAAAGTCATCATTGAACCATTGCCAACGGCGAAAGAATGAGGAACTTCAGTCATGCTGCAATACATAGGAACATAAACTGTGCTGTACGAATCATCAACACCGAACCAAAGTATTCCACCAATAGGATTTGGTAACCAGCCACGTGACTGAGCTACAAATGAAAATCCGGTTTGTTGAGTAGAAATAGCTCTTTCATGGAAATAGTCTTTACCATCAACCTTCCAAGTCATTGGGCGCCAACGAACGATTGACTTGTAAGGACCGGCTCCTATATCTTTTGTCATATCAAGTTCTGTTCCCTGATAATAATCACGCATTAGTCCCATAACATCCTGCACACTTAATTTCTTGTCAGGCTTTACCCAAAGTGGCATCCTGTTTGTAAGGTCATGGCCTTTTGCATATTCAGTATATTTATCCATTCCCTGAGCAACCCTGTTAAATCCAGCCCATACTCTGGCTTCGCAAAAACGGGCTCCACCAAAATCTACAGGTGCATAAGTATCAGAAAAGCTAAAGTTTTTATCTTCTCCCGAATACCAACCACGCTCACGGGCAAAACTGATTACATCAGGAGAATAAATGCAATTTTCAGGATCATTTAATGGAAAAGTAGTTATACGCGCCTGATTTGCATGACCGGAAATATAACCATCAGGGATACGCATTGCTACCCATACAGCACCTTTATTATGTGTAGTACGGGTACGATTTCTTTTATCTTTAACCTGTACAGGGGAACCTTTTCCAATCATTTCCATAATCCATACTTCGTTTGGATCAGCAATTGAGAATGACTCACCAGAACTGTAGTAGCCATATTCAGCAAGTAAACTACCAATTACCTGAATAGCCTCACGTGCCGTTTTTGCACGTTGCAGCGTTAAGTACATAAGGCTTCCGTAATCGATTATTCCAGTAGTGTCCTGGAGTTCAGGTTTACCACCGTAAGTAGTTTCTCCAATAGATAATTGGTGCTCATTCATGTTACCGACTACCAAATAGGTATGTGGAACCTGCTTGATTTTACCAAGGTGCTTACCAGTATCCCACTCATATATGTCAACCATAGTACCTGCAGGATAGTCTGCTGCCGGACGGTAGTATAGTTCGCCGTATAGTACGTGTGAGTCGGCAGCGTAAGTAATCATTGTTGAGCCGTCAGTACTTGCTCCTTTGGTAATTAAGAAATTTGTACATGCTATTGAAGCGCTGCTAATGAGCAGAGCAACAGCCAATAACACAATAGTAAGCTTAAAGTCTCGCATTTTTCAAGAGTTTTTATTTATGATCAATTGTACAATAAACGATCAGATTTAAGAATATTGCTTTGGGCAGCCAAAGTACGAAATATTGTAAGAATATTGTAACCAACAACAGTAATTTATAATGATATGTTATGCCTGATGACAACTTTGACTAAGCCAATTTAAGGTTTTTTTCTTCTGCGAACAATTACAGCATTAGATTGTTTGCTACATTTGTTCCCAAATAAATTTCTAATTTTAGTTATGGCTGAAACTGTTAAAGGAAAGATCTCCCAGATCATTGGTCCTGTTATTGACGTTACTTTCGAAAAGGAAGATAAATTACCAAATATTTATGACGCTCTTGAAATTAAAACTGCTGATGGAGTAAGTATTATACTTGAGTGTCAACAGGATATAGGCGAGAGTACTATCCGTACTTTAGCCATGGACTCTACTGACGGTCTTCATAGGGGAATGGAGGTAACCAGCCTTGGCGCACCTATTTCCATGCCGGTAGGTGAGGATGTTAAAGGCCGGCTATTCAATGTAATTGGTCAGCCTATTGATGGACTAGGAGAGGTATCGCGTGAGAAAGTATATAGCATACACCGTGAACCTCCGCGGTTTGAAAATTTAACAACCCAGAAGGAAGTTTTATATACCGGGATAAAAGTAATTGACTTAATTGAGCCCTATGCTAAGGGTGGGAAAACCGGACTTTTTGGCGGTGCAGGTGTTGGTAAGACTGTTATCATTATGGAACTTATCAATAATATCGCCAAAAGATATGCAGGTTTGAGTGTTTTTAGCGGTGTTGGCGAACGTACCCGTGAGGGTAATGACCTGTTAAGAGAAATGATTGAATCAGGCGTCATCAGATATGGTGATGACTTCAGAACAGATATGAATAATGGTGGTTGGGACTTGAGTAAAGTAAACAGAAAAGAACTTGCTCAATCACAAGCTACACTGGTTTTCGGTCAAATGAATGAGCCTCCCGGAGCTCGTGCACGAGTTGCACTCTCAGGGTTAACCATGGCAGAATATTTCAGAGATGGTGATGAGAAATCAGGAGGACGTGATATTCTTTATTTTGTTGACAATGTATTCCGTTTTACTCAGGCCGGATCAGAAGTATCAGCATTGCTGGGGCGTATGCCATCAGCCGTAGGTTACCAGCCAACTCTCGCAACTGAGATGGGTATTATGCAAGAGCGAATTACATCTACAAAGAGAGGGTCAATCACATCTGTCCAGGCGGTTTATGTGCCCGCCGATGATCTCACTGACCCGGCACCTGCTACAACATTTGCTCATCTTGATGCAACAACCGTTCTTAGCCGTAAGATTTTTGAATTGGGCATTTACCCGGCCGTTGACCCACTTGATTCAACTTCGCGTATTTTATCTCCTGACGTAGTTGGTGAAGAACACTACCGTACTGCCCAGCGTGTGAAAGAAATACTTCAACGCTATAAGGAGTTGCTTGATATCATAGCAATTCTTGGAATGGACGAATTGTCAGATAGCGACAAGCAGGTAGTGCATCGGGCACGCAGAATACAGCGTTTTATGTCACAACCTTTTCACATGGCTGAACATTTTACTGGTGTTAAAGGTGTATTTGTTCCTATTGAAGATACAATCAAGGGATTCAGGATGTTGTTAGATGGTGAAATGGATGAATATCCTGAAGCAGCATTTAATCTCGTGGGAACCATTGAAGAGGCAATGGAAAAAGGCAAAAAAATGATGTCAGGTAAATAAATATCACTTTATGATACTTGAAATAATAACGCCTGAAAAATCGGTGTATAATGGAAAAGCAACGCTGGTTCAGTTTCCTGGCGCTAGTGGCTCATTTGAAGTGCTTGATAACCATGCACCCATGGTTGCTGCTTTAAAAGAGGGTTCCATAAAAATTAAAGACACTGACAATAAATTAACTTTCATTGAAATTAAAGGTGGTACAGTGCAGGTTGAAAGCAACCATGTGCTTGTGCTTGCTGATTAGTTTGGTAGGAACTATATACAAAAAAGCCGATCAGTGATCGGCTTTTTTGCTGTGGTATCGGCCGGGATCGAACCAGCGACACACGGATTTTCAGTCCGTTGCTCTACCTACTGAGCTACGATACCTCGTTTGAGTTTGCAAAGGTAAGTAAGAAATTGAATTTAACAAATATTTTAAAAAAAAATCTCGTAACAGCTTAAAATAGGGTAATTTTGCAAATGGTTGATATGTATGTAACACACCATCCGCGAACGATTAACGAAGTTTAATGGATTTAAATAGCACAGAAAACAACAGCTTTTTAGTTATAGATCAAGGCAATACACTAATAAAGTTGGCACTATTTGAAAATCATAATATTAGGTGGATTAGAAGTTTTAGTAGTTTCAATGAAACAGAAGCTGAAGCACTACTCAAAGAAACCAATAATATTAAAGGGGCAATCATTAGCTCTGTTTCAAATGCACCCGAAAAAATAACACGCTTATTAGATTCATTCAAATGGATTGTACTTGATCATAATACTCCTGTGCCTATTCAGAACAAATATACAACACCTGAAACCCTTGGGAAAGACAGGCTTGCGGGAATAGTCGCCGCATCACAAATGTTTCCGGGAAACGATATTCTGGTAATAGATGCGGGCACCGCTATTACTTACGACTTTATAAATAAAGATAAAGAATACATCGGTGGCAGCATTTCTCCTGGATTAAACCTCAGGTTTAAAGCCTTAAATACTTTCACAGCCAGGTTACCGTTATATGAAGCAAGTAATTTTCATATGCTAACTGGTTCAAGTACTTACGAGTCTATCTTATCGGGTGTAATGCAAGGTGCAATCCTCGAAATGGATGGATTTATTGCAGAATATAAGAATAAATACAGTGATTTAGTTACAATACTGACAGGTGGAGATGCTATATATTTTGATAAAAAGCTTAAAAGTGACATCTTTGCATCAGAAAACCTTGTGCTCGATGGTTTAAACCTAATTTTAAAATACAATCTTGAAAAATAAACTTACATTAGTTATGCTGTTGTTTATTGCCGTTACAAGCATTAATACAGCCTTAAGCCAGAACCGTATCAGTTCACCCTATTCACGGTATGGTATCGGAGAGTTGTTTCAAAATACCCATGTAAATAATATGGCCATGGGTGGTATCAATCAGGGTATTTATAATCCTTTTTTTGTTAATCCGGGCAATCCGGCTTCCTATTCCGCATTTGATACTCTCTCGTTTGTCTTTGATGTTAGTATGCATGGACGTCTCTCGTATCTTTCTACTACCACACAATCACAGTCTTCTGATTATGCGTCACTGGGGAACTTACTCTTCGGATTTCCGGTAACCGGAAAGCTCAAAGCAAGCTTTGGTTTGATGCCATATAGTGCAACAGGATATAAAATGACCGACAATCAAATAGATACTATCTTTAGTAACTACAGCAATATTTACGAGGGAAGTGGAGGAACAAATCAATTCTACGCAGGTGCCAGTTATAAAATAACTAAAAACCTGAGTATCGGTCTTAATATTGCTTATTTGTTTGGAACTATGAACCACACAACTGCAGTAGAATTTCCTGAAACTGCTTTCAAATTCAATTCCAAAACTAATTTGTCAACCAAGGTTCATGATATTACTTTCAATTATGGACTTATGTATCATAAGATTTTAGAGAACGGATATAGGTATACGTTAGGTGCCAGTGTTTCTAATCAGACTGAAATAAATGCTACAACAGACGAGTTCAGTTACACTTACGTAAAAAATCTAATCAATGTTGAAACCTTTAGAGACACTTTAGCATATAACGAGAATTCAAAAGAAAAAATAACATTACCAACATCTATAAGCGCAGGCTTTTCTTTTGGAAAAGGAAATAAGTGGTTATTTGGAAGTGATTTTTCATATAGACAATGGGAAAAATTTAAATTTATTGCGTCCCCACAACCTCTGGTAAACAACATGCAAATCGGGCTTGGTGGGTTTTACAATCCTTCAACATCAACAGTTTCAAGCTATTTCAACCGCATCACATATAGAGGTGGCTTACGTTATTCGAACGGATATTTGGAACTTAGAGGTCAAAGAATTGATGAGTTTGGCATAAGCTTTGGTGTAGGATTACCATTACCACGTACAAGCTCAACTATAAACATGGCAGTTGAATTTGGATCAAGAGGTACAGAAAAAGAAAACTTAATTAATGAAAATTATGTTAAATTCACATTAGGGCTTTCTATTTTTGAACGATGGTTCGTGATAAGGAAATATGAATAAAGCTTGAATGTTTAACTCGACTTGTAAAATTAAGACAAAATGAAAAAAAGCATAATTGTAATTCTGACCATGGTTACCTTAGGATTCTTCTCACAAGGATCTGCAGTAGGTCAGAATGGTGAAGAGGCCGAAACTGCTGCAGCACAAGGGCCAAAATATGGTGCTGATTCAGCAACATGTATTGTCCATCTTTCTTTGTATAGGGAATTCTACAAACAGAACAATTACAAAGATGCTTTTCCACATTGGCGCTGGGTGTTTAATAATTGTCCTCTCTCCTCTCAAAACCTTTACATTGATGGTGCTAAACTAGTTTCAGCACGAATAGAAGAATCAAAGGACCCTGCATTGCGAAATAGTTATATCGATACCTTAATGCTGGTGTATGACCAAAGAATCAAAAGTTTTAACCGAGAAGCATATGTTCTTGGACGCAAAGGTATTGAGATGACTACTTACAGGCCTGAAAACATTGAAGAAAACTACCAGACACTTAAAAAAGCTGTTGAGTTGGGCGGTGATAAAACTGAATCGGCAACATTAGCATATTATTTCCAAACGATCCTTGGGATGGTGCAAGCCCAGAAACTTGAAAAAGTTGCCGTAGTTGAGGGATATGACCAGGCAAGTACAATCATCGAACATAACCTTTCTCTAAATCAGACTGATCCTAAGAAGGTTGCTACTTGGAATAGCGTTAAAGCTAATATTGAGGCTGCATTCGAGCCATTCGCCTCATGTGAAGATCTTATAAGTCTTTATTCAAAAAAATTCGAAGAATCGCCAGATGATGTTGAATTATTGGGAAAGATAACAAGTATGCTTGAAAGAAAAAACTGCACAAGCAGTGACCTGTTCTTTACTGCTACAGAAAGATTACACAAACTAAATCCAGGCGCTAAGTCAGCATACCTCATGGGTACTTTATCACGTGAGAAAAAACAATTACCAAATGCCCTTAATTATCTAAATCAGGCTGTAGAACTAGCTGATAATAATGATGATAAGATTAAGGCCTTAAATATGCTTGCTGCTGTTAATTACGAACAACGTAATTACCCTCAGGCACGTTCAAGTGCACAGAAGATATTACAGCTCAACCCATCATATGGTAAGGCATATATCTTTATAGGTGACTTGTATGCTGCAAGTTCCTCCATGTGCACTGAAGACGACCTTTCTGGTAAAACAGTTTTCTGGGCTGCAATTGACATGTATCAGAAAGCGAAGAGTGTTGATCCTTCAATTGCTGATGAGGCCAATAGTAAAATCAGTCAGTACTCCAGGTATTTCCCTGTTACTGAAGACCTTTTCTTCCGTGAACTAGAGGAAGGCAAATCGTATACTGTGGGCTGCTGGATTAATGAAACAACAACTATCAGAGGTGCCAAATAGTGGACATACCCTGTCTGAATAATATTGCCTTTGGCAAACGAGATTACAGGTGTAATTACAAGTTAAATCTTGTAATTACACTTTTTATTTTATTAATGATATTGATTGTAACTCCTGGTTGCAAGAATGATCTTGATGAGGTACGGAGTTTTATAACAGAAGACACTATACCCACTATGTATGCCAAAAATGTATCTATCGCAGAAAGCGAAAATGGCAACCTTAAATATAAATTAACCGCTCCTGTTTTATATCGCTATGAAAATGATAAAGGAGCTACAGTAAAGTTTCCCGAAGGTTTTAAAGTTATTTTCTTTGATTCACTTAATCCAGATTTGATCAGAACTGAAATTACAGCCAGGTACGGCATAAACAAAGAAATTGAAAAAATCATGGAAGCGAAATCAGATGTTATTGTTATCAACCATCTAAAAGGAGAGCAACTCAATACCGAACATCTGGTATGGAACCAGAACACTAAAAAGGTATTCTCTGATGTGTTTGTGAAGATTACTACTCCGGATAAGATTTTATATGGTGATGGTATGCAATCGGATGAAAGATTTTACCATTGGCGCATACGAAAGCCAAGAGGTGAAATGTATGTTAATGAAAATCAATGATCAAATTATTCATTAACTTTGTATCAGTAATCATTTCTAAATGCAACCTTTGACTCCTGTCATTATTTCATTACTTTTATCAGCATTCTTTTCAGGTATTGAAACTGCGTTTGCTTCATCCAACAAACTTAAGATAGAAGTTGACAAAGGCCGCAAGCTTTTCTCGGCCTCTATTTTATCGCGTTTTGTTAATAATCCTGCTGTCTTCGTCAGCACCTTATGGCTAAGTAATATTGTTGCTTTAGTAGCTTACGCCATCTATGCTGATCAATTATTTAAATATACGATCTCAGAAGTTATTAATCCGGCATACTCTTCTCATCCGTTAACAATTTTGATTGAAATATCACTCCTGGCTCTAGCGTATTTCATAATAGCTGAGGTAATTCCTCGTATGTTATTCAGAGTAAACCCTAACAACATACTTAAGGCTTTTGCGATACCAGTTTTTATAGTCTACTTAATATTTTTTCCAGTAATCAAAATATTTATTTTTTTATCCGAGCTTATTCTGAGATTTGTATTTGGCGTGACCATAGATAAAAAGGAATATACCTTTAGCACATTTGACCTCGATAACCTGATAAATGAAACAAACATTGAGCCATCTCATGGTACAGATGATTTTCAGGAACTTCAGATGTTTAAGAATGCCCGTGATCTCAGCAACATAAAAGTTCGTGATTTTATGGTACCACGTAATGAAATTGTTGCCATTGGAAAAGATGAAACCATCCAAAGCTTGATTGATTTAATCACTGAATCAGGGCATTCTAAAATTCTTGTATATGAGGAGTCTATTGATAACATTATCGGTTATTCCCATTCGTATGATATGTTTGCTAAACCATTGACAATTGCGGAAATAGTTAAGCCGGTAATTATTGTACCGGGCACTATGGCAGCTGACAGTTTACTTAATACATTCATTAAGGAAAGAAAGAGCGTTGCGCTAGTTGTTGATGAATTTGGCGGAACAGGAGGTATGCTTACAATAGAAGATATACTTGAGGAAATATTTGGGGATATTGAAGACGAATACGATGTTGAAGAATTTGAAGACAAACAGTTAAATGAGCACGAGTATCTTGTATCAGGAAGGCTTGATATTGATTATCTTAACGAGAAATATAATCTCGGCTTACCTGAATCAGATGAGTACATAACAGTTGCCGGTTACATCATTTTCATGCAAAAAAATATTCCTGCAGAGAATGAAGAAATTATAATTGGAAATATAACTTTCGTAATAACCAAAGCTACTGAATCCAAGATTGAGCAAGTGCTTGTCCGTCTTGGCAAGTAATATTTTTTAACTTGGTCTGAAACATTAAGTGATACCTATCACGGCCAAACGTATTTGTTTCAATTAGATAAAATATTGTACTTTTGCCCTTCATTTTATTCACGATCAAATCTTAAGTGTATGAAGCTCAAATTACTCCTCCTGCTATTAATCGTTTTTCAATTCACAACTGTTAAAGCCCAAAGCAATCCCACAGAGGATTCATTGCAAACAAAACCAACAGCAATTGACTCATCAATGTGCCGTGAACAGCTTTCTCTTTACAGAGAGTATTTTAAAATAAAACTATATGCTTATGCATTGCCCCATTGGAGGTGGGTTTTCTTTAATTGCCCAAGCTTAACTCAAAACATTTATATTGATGGAATTAAAATCATTGACAACCAAATTGAAGAGGCAAAAAACGACTCTATACGCTACAGGCTCATAGATACGCTCATGATGGTATATGATCAACGAATTAAATATTATGGAAGAGAAGGATATGTACTTGGACGTAAAGGAATTGATGCACTATCAAACAATCCTTCAATGGCTGCACAAGTATACCCATGGATTGCACGTTCAGTTGAGCTTCAGGGAAATTCTTCAGAAGGCGCCGTATTAGTTTACTATCTAACAACTGCAATTCAGTTAGCAAATATAGACTCAATTGATAAGAGTGAGATTTTTACAGTTTATGATAAGGTTATTTCAATTGCGGAGCATAACATAGCTCAAGCTGCAACAGACGAGAAGACCCTAACGAATTGGGTAAACGTAAAGGCTAACATCGAAACTCTAATTGAACCTCATGCTTCATGCGCTGACCTGGTGAACATATATGGAAAGAAATTTCAGGAAACACCCTATGACACTGTATTGTTAAGGAATATAACCACCATCCTTGACCGCAAAAACTGCACTGGTGAAGGGGATCTTTTCTATAAAGCTGCAGGAAATCTCCATAAGCTAGAACCAGGTGCTCAGTCGGCATACCTTATGGGCCGTCTTTCAATTCAAAATAACGACTTGAACAATGCAGCAGCTTATATGCAGGAAGCAGCAGAACGTTTTACTGACCCAGCTGATAAAATCAAAGCACTATATGCTTTGGCAGGTATACACAGTAACAACAGAAACTTTAGTCAGGCGCGAAACACAGCTCAAAAAATACTTCAATTAAATCCGAATGAAGGCAAAGCTTATATCATCATCGGTGATCTGTATGCGATGAGTGCCGGAATGTGTGATGCAGATGATCTTGGAGGCAAAACTGTTTTTTGGGCTGCTATTGACAAATACATTAAGGCAAAGTCAGTTGATGGAAGTGTTGAGTTACAGGCAAATGAAAAGATAGCTCAGTACGTAAAATATTATCCACCTACAAGCGATCTTTTCTTTCGTGATATGCAGGAAGGAGAATCATATACTGTTGGATGTTGGATTAATGAAACAACAACAATAAGAGGTTCCAAATAAGCAACAATTAGTTGTATCACCTTTATTTACAAAAATATAGCCACAAAGGGATTTTTATTTTTATCCTATTAGTTTATTTGTAAATTTGCACCCTATTTAAAAAAATTAACAACAAATGGCATTAATCGGAGATATTCGAAAACGTTCAGGACTTCTTGTCATAATCATAGGTATAGCGCTTGCTGCTTTTGTACTTGGTGATTTTCTTTCTAACAGAAATCCAGGAAGAGGACGAGGCGTTAACCTGATAGGTGAAGTTAATGGTGAAAAGATACTTTATACCGACTTCAACCAAAGAGTTGAACAGAACATTGAAACTCAGAGAATTAATACAGGCAAGGAAAGTCTAACTCAAGAAGAGCAATTTCAGATCAGGCAGCAAACCTGGGATCAAGTATTGTCAGAAACTCTCTTGGAGGAGCAGGTTTCAGAACTGGGAATTACTGTAACAACTGAAGAACTCGATGAGCTTGTGAGAGGTAAGAACCCTCATCAGTATATCAGACAAAGTTTCAGTGACCCACAAACAGGTCAGTTTGACGCAGCAACTGTGGTCAATTTTCTTCAGAATCTTGACAGAGTTGATCCACAAATGAAGCAGCGCTATCTCTCAATAGAAAAAGCTATTAAAGAGGACAGACTTAACTCAAAGTATCGCACCCTAATTTCAAAGGCTTTTTACGTGCCTAAGGCTTTCGCTGAACGTGACTATAAAAATCGCAGTACTACGGCAACAGTACGTTTTTTCAGTTTGCCTTATACAGCTATTGTTGATAGTTTGATAACTCTCACAGACGCAGATTACAAAAAGTTTTATGAGGAAAATAAATACAAATACCAGCAAGAAGCTTCAAGGGATATTGAATATGTAAGTTTTGATATTGTTGCATCTGATAGCGATCGTGATAAAATCAACAAGGATGTTAATTCTCTTTATGCTGAATTTGTAGCTGTTGAAAACCCAAAAGATTTTGTTAATTCAGTTTCTGATGAAAGGTATGACAGTACCTGGTATAAAAAAGGAACTCTACCTTACCAGCTTGACTCATTAATGTTCAATTCACCAGTTGGTACATCTTTTGGACCTTATATTGAGAATAACCTTTATCAGATGGCTCGATTAGTTGATACACAAGTTCGACCTGATTCTTTAAAGGCAAGTCATATTCTGATTAGTTATCAAGGAACAAATGTAAACCCCGACAGCAAGCTCACCAAAGAACAGGCAAAAGCCAAAGCTGATAGCATATATAATATTGTTAAGACCAACAGCATCAAGTTCAACGAGATTGCTTCTTCATCAGTTAATGATGACCAAACTGCAGCAAAAACTGCCGGAGATTTAAATTGGTTTGCTGATGGTGCTATGGTACCTGAATTTAACACAGCAGTACTTGAGGGGAAAGTGGGTGATGTAACTATAGTTGAAACCCAATTTGGCTACCACATCATTAAAATCACCGGAAAAACTGCGCCTACAAAGAAAGTCAGAGTCGCATTTGTAAAACGTGCTATTGAAGCAAGTTCACGTACAATGCAGGATATTTATACTCAAGCAAGTCAATTTGCTGCCAATGCAAAAGATCAAGAGAGTTATGATAAGCTTGTAGAAGAAAACAAATATACAAAGCGCGTTGCTGAGCGTATTAGTGCTGATCAAAACACATTACCAGGCTTACAGAACGCTCGTGAAATTGTTCGCTGGACTTTTGGGGAAGACATCGAAAAGGGAGACGTTTCTAATGTATTTGATCTCGAAGGCCGATATATTGTTGCTATCATAACAGAAGTTCGTGAAAAGGGCACTCCTACTCTTGAGCAAATCAAAGAGTTCATTGAACCAATGGTTCTTCGTGAAAAGAAAGCTGAAAAGCTTATAGAACAAATAAACGCTGAGGTTAAATCAAAAGCTGACCTTGAAAGAAACTATCCTGCACTTGCAATGTCTGTTGATACAGCAGACCTATCATTAGGTGCAAACAATTTACCAGGATTTGGAAAAGAGGACGAAGTTTTAGGCTCAATATTTAACCTTAAGGAAGGCGATATGTCAAAGCCGATCAAAGGCAATCAAGGTGTGTTTGTTCTGATTGTAGATAAAATTAACACCCCAACTGTTAAAGATGACTACACTACTGAAAAAAGAATGATGTCCAATGCATTCACAACGAGAAGTCAGAGGGAAATAAACGAAGCACTCAAGAAAAGATCTGAAATTGAAGATCACCGTTTGATGTTCTACTAAAACAAACCAATAAAACAAAAAAGCTCCTTAAGGGAGCTTTTTAGTTTTATGCATGCTTGTTGAATAGGAATATCTTTTAATTTTATGTCAACTAAACCTCTTTTTGCATAATACAACAATCCATGTTGAAAGACTGCGTTCATGACGTTATTTCGCTTTTCTACCCACGTCTGTGTTTTAGTTGCAACAATCCTTTACTGCTTCATGAAGAGTGTATATGTTCCGAATGCTTGTATCATCTTCCTCAAACACATTTCCATCTAATGGCCGACAATCCTGTAGCAAATCAATTTGTCGGTAAACTTCACATCAATGCCGCAGCATCTTGTTACTATTTCACTAAGGGTGGAAAAGTTCAACATCTTATTCATCAGTTCAAGTACTTAGGCTTCAAAAAAATAGGACTTTTTATAGGTTCAATTTATGGTGAGAAACTGATACAATCCCCACTGTTTAAGGACATAAACTTTATCATTCCAATTCCCCTTCACCCTAAAAAAGAGGCACTTAGGGGGTACAACCAGGCTGAATGGTTTGCCAGAGGTCTTGCTATCACAATGAAAGCTAAAGTTGACACAACTTCACTAGTCAGAACTACGGCTTCAGAAACCCAAACACATAAAGCCAGGTTTAGCAGATGGGAAAATGTGAAAGAGATCTTTGATCTAAAAGATAATACGGCGCTGGCCGGACAACATGTATTATTAGTTGATGATGTTATTACAACAGGCTCAACAATAGAGGCTGCCGGACAAGTATTGATGAGCATACCTAATATTAAAATCAGCATCTGCTCAATTGCATGTGCGCTGCACTAAAGTTTTATACCATTGTAAGCTTCAACATATTAGTTTTCCCAGGTTGTCCCATAGGAATGCTTGATATGTTGATCACATAGTCACCTTTTGAAACTAGGTTTATATTGATTAGAATTTCACGCATCTGGGCCATGACCATGTCAGTATTAGTGAAATCTTCAAAATAGATTGCCCTAACACCCCAAACCATGCTTAAAGTACTTAATAAGTGCTTGCTACTGGAAAAGATGAAAATACCAGCCTTGGGCCGGTGGCTTGAAAGTTTAAAAGCAGAATATCCGGTATGCGTCATAGCCACGATAGCTTTCGCATCAATACGTTGTGCAAGTTCCCCTGCAGCAATGATAATTGAATCGGATACTGTTCTCTCCAATGGTGGTGGGTTATGGCCGGTCTTGTAATATATGTCATCCAGGACTTCAGCATCCAGGATTATTCTATTCATCGTCTCAACAGTTTCAACAGGATAATTGCCAACTGAGGTTTCGCCACTAAGCATCAGAGCGTCAGCACCATCAAGTACTGAGTTTGCAACATCACTTACTTCAGCGCGAGTTGGTCTGAAGTTCTCAATCATACCCTCCATCATTTGGGTTGCCACAATAACCTGCTTTGAGGCTGCGCCTGCTTGTCTGATTATCTGTTTTTGTATTATCGGAACCTTCTCAAGAGGCAGTTCAACACCCAAATCACCGCGAGCCACCATCAACGCATCGGAAGCCTTAATGATTGCATCCAAATTTCTAACAGCCTCAGGTTTTTCAATTTTTGCAACAATCCGAGGATAATCCTTGAGGTTATATTCTCTTATCTTGCTCCTGAGTTCCTCAATGTCTTTTGCTGTCCTAACGAATGACAGAGCCACCCAATGTACGTTAAGGCTCATAATAAAATCCAGATCATCCAGATCTTTTGCACTAAGACTTGGCAGTTTCAAATTTGTATCAGGCAAGTTTACGCCTTTGCGTGAGCTTAATATCCCTCCCTGCACTACCACTGCTTCAACTGTGTCAACATGATCAGTGCTGATAGCTTTTAGGAGGATTTTTCCATCATCAAGCATGATATATTCTCCTGGCTGAACATCAGCAGCAAAATGCTTATAGTTCAAGCATATCTGCCCCGGCTTACATAACATCTCACTTGACAGTACTGAAACTATATCTCCCTGCAACAAGGTTATGCTACCGTTTTCAATTTCACCGGTGCGTATCTTTGGCCCCGACAAATCAGCAAGAATACCTACATTCAAATCCAATTCCTTGTTTAATTCTGCGATTATAGCACATGCTTGAGCATGGGTTGCATGGTCACCATGTGAAAAATTCAGACGGAATATATTTACGCCGGCTAACATTAATTTACGGATCTTCTCAGGTGCATTTGAGGCAGGGCCAAGGGTAGCAACTATTTTAGTTTTTCGCATAAGAAGCATTATCGATTGAACACAAAGTTAACATATAACTCTAAGAAAATCTTAACTTTGCGGTTCCAAAATTTTTTTTGTGCCTCTCATTCTGATATTGATATTACTTGCATTGGTTACTGAAAGTTTCGCCACAACCTGGTATAGCGCTGCCATTCATGCTAAGCTCAAGGAAAAAACTCCAGTAAAACTGCCTGTTGCCCTTGCCTTTGTGAAGGCTATGGTAATTGCGCTTGGCATTTTTATTGGCAATGTCAGCTCATCGGCTTTACCATGGATTTATATAGTTATTGCATATGTCTTAATGTTTATAATCGGCATAAAAGTGATAATAGAGAATATGCGGTTTTTGCCTGAAGAGCGAATCGTTCTTATCGACTCAAATAAAACATTATTGATTTTAAGTATTGCAGGAAGCTTCAACTCCTTCTTTGTAGCATTGAGCCTTGGTTTGATCGGTACAAGTGTACTTATGCCATCATTAATTACATTCATACTAACTTTTATTGCCGCATATATCTCCATTTATCTAGGTAGCAAATATGGACTTCGTCCTTTCCTAAGAATTACTGTCATGGTTGGAGGAGCGCTGATTGCAGGGGTAGCCTTGCGTTTCTTTATTACTTACTTTCTCAATTAATCGATACATGAAGCCTTTTTTCTCTTTACTATTATTTTCCTTAGTTTATATTCTGCAGGCACAGCCTCCGGCAGGTTATTATAGTACCGCCGATGGACTAACCGGCTCACAGCTTCAAGCAATATTACATTCAATTATTGACAACCATACTTCACAAAGTTATAGCTCGCTACATACTCATTTCCAGAGTACTGATCAAAAGTCAAATGGTACTGTGTGGGATATGTATTCTGATGTACCTAACGGAAACCCTCCTTATGTATATAACTTCTCATCAGGTGACCAATGCGGTAACTATAGTGGTGAAGGTGATTGCTACAATAGAGAGCATTCTTTCCCTAAAAGCTGGTTTGACTCTCAAGCTCCAATGTATACTGACCTCTTCCAGTTGTATCCTACTGATGGATATGTAAATGGCCGAAGAGGTAATTTCCCCTATGGGGAGGTGGGATCAGCTACCTGGGCATCCCTTAACGGCAGTCGTCTGGGTAACTGCAACTTCCCTGGATACTCAGGCATTGTGTTTGAACCTATTGATGAGTACAAAGGAGATTTTGCTAGAACATACTTTTATATGGCCACCCGTTATTATGGGGAGGACAGTGGATGGCCGGGAAGTGATCAGGTTAATGGCTCACAGTTAAAACCATGGGCACTCGACCTTATGAAAAAATGGCATATTGAAGACCCAGTGAGCGAAAAAGAGACTGACCGGAATAATGCTGTTTGGGCGGTTCAAAATAACCGTAACCCTTTTATTGACAATCCTTCCTACGTTTCACTTATCTGGGGAGGGCCAGTTGGTATTGCTGAACATGAGATAAATAGAAATGTACTTGTTTATCCTGTGCCAGTTCATGCTGAATGTTTTATTGACCACAAAGGGTATTATGATCCTTATAAAGTATCAGTTATATTACATGATATTACTGGTCGGCAATATAGTGTTAGCTATACCGTTTCAGATAATGTTATAAAATTAAATTCCGGCGAGTTACAATCGGGTTTTTACTTATTGACCATTACCCAGGAAGGTAAACAAGCAGCATTTGCACGAGTTGTTAAATAATGACTGTTCCTTTGATTAGAATTTTTCATGGGTTTTGCAATTACACTTTAACATACTTTAAATGAAATATAAGGGCAACATTGAAATCATGTCACCCGCCGGATCTCTTGATTCATTAATGGCAGCAATTCAAGGTGGAGCAGGATCAGTTTATTTTGGTGCAGGTCAATTAAATATGCGTTCTCGCTCTTCAAGCAATTTTTCTCCTGACGAGATAAAACATATTGTGCAAATATGCCATGAAATGAATGTAAAATCATACCTAACCCTCAACACTATTATTTACGATAATGAGATTGAGGAAATGATGCACATGGTGGATATTGCGAAAGAGAGTGGTGTTAGTGCAATTATTGCATCTGACCTTTCTGTACTTGAATATGCCCGTGAAAAAGGTGTTGAAGTACACATTTCAACCCAATGTAATATTACTAACATCTCGGCTGTGAAGTTCTACTCACGTTATGCTGATGTTATGGTCCTGGCTCGAGAGCTCAACATAGCCCAAATTGCTGCTATAACCAAAACAATCAAGCAACAAAACATATGTGGTCCGTCAGGGAAACTTGTAAGGATAGAAGTTTTTGTTCATGGTGCTTTATGTATGGCGGTATCAGGCAAATGCTATATCAGCCTCGACAATTTCAACTCATCTGCAAATAGAGGCGCCTGTTTGCAGCCTTGTCGCAGAGCATATACTGTTAATGATGCTGATAGTCAATTAGAACTGGAAATAGAGAATAAGTATATCATGTCGCCTAAGGATCTTATGACCATACCCATTCTAAACCGGTTACTTGATGCAGGAGTTGAAATATTGAAGATTGAGGGACGTGGAAGATCTGCTGAGTACGTTAAAACCGTTACACGCACTTATCATGAAGCTGTTGAAGGTTGGGCTGATGGACAATATACAGCAGAGAATATTGAAAAATGGACGGCACAATTAAGAACTGTCTACAACCGGGGGTTCTGGGGTGGTTATTACCTCGGTGAAAAAACAGGAGAATGGTCAGAAAAGTATGGATCGCAGGCAACTAGTAAAAAAGTATATATCGGTAAGGTTGTAAACTTCTTTAAGAACCTTCAGGTTGCTGAAATAAAAATTGAAACCCATTCTTTAAGTATAAACGATGATATACTTGTAATTGGTCCTACAACCGGTGTTTACGAAGCAAAAGTGACAGAGCTTAGAGTTGAGCTACAAACAGTTACCAGGGCTATAAAAGGTGAACATTGTTCATTACCAGTTAGCGATACACTTCGGCGAGGGGATAAAGTGTATATAGTGGTTGATTCCACTCATAAATTATTTGAGTCACAATCTGCCTGATCCTGCACCTATCCTTATTGCTCATAGGATTAGGAGGTTTTTCTTATACTGTATATCTTTAAGTAACATGATTAAATATAATTTCCACACTCATTCCTTGTTTTCCGATGGTTCAGCTGCACCTGAGGCATACATTAAAGAGGCTATACGTCAGCAATTCAAAGGTTTGGGTTTTACTGAACACTCCAGCTTACCATTTGACAATACGTTCGCTCTTAAAAACGGCAATGAAAAAGCATACTGTAAAGAAATCAACCGCCTAAAAAAGGAATACAAGAGCGAATTAGAAGTCTTTTTGGCACTTGAGGCAGATTATATTCCAAGTATTAGCAAATCGTTCTCAGAGCTTAAAAACAGCCTTGGGCTCGACTATATCATCGGAAGCGTTCATCTTGTTAAGGGAGCTACTCCTGATTCGGGGCTCTGGTTTATTGATGGACCTAAGATTGAAATTTATGATGAAGGAATAAAAGCAGTTTTTAATGGCGATATTAAAACTGCAATCACAACATACTGGCATCAGGTAAACAGTATGATCGAATCGGAAGATTTTGATATTATTGGACACCTTGATAAAATAAAGATGCATAATAAAGGGAGATGGTTCAATGAATCTGATACTTGGTATGTGGCACTTATTGATGAAACAATTGATTTGATAAAACAGAAAGATCTAATAGTTGAAGTCAACACAAGAGGCATATATAAGGGTCGGAGTAATAGTCTGTTTCCCGGAAACAGTATACTAACGAAGCTAGCACAGAAAGGTATCAGAATTATGCTGAATAGTGATGCACATCATCCTGAAGAAATAAGCCTTTACTTCAATGAAGCAGTCGAAACACTAAAGGAATGCGGCTATAATTCTGTTTGGATCTTTGAAACCTCTGGCATACGGGCTTTACCGTTAAGTAATTTACCGTCATAAGCCCACTTCAGGTATAAAGCTCCCCAGGTAAAACCGGCACCAAAGGCAGCTAGTATAATATTATCCCCTTTTCTGAGCTGGCCTTCCCAATCCCACAAGCATAAAGGCAAAGTAGCTGAAGTTGTATTGCCAAAACGGTGTATGTTAATCATCACTTTCTCTTTATCAAGTCCCATCCTGTTAGCGGTAGCATCAATAATGCGCATATTAGCCTGATGTGGGACAAGCCAATCAAGATTTTCGGAAGTAAGATTATTACGCTTCATTATCTCAACTGACACATCTGCCATTTTACTTACCGCCCATTTGAAAACAGGCTGCCCTTCCTGATAAACGTAATGTTCGCGATTGGCAATTGTTTCATGGGTAGGTGGTTTTAGTGAACCTCCAGCCTTCTGATGAAGATGAATACGGCCTATTCCATCACTTTGTACAATTGAATCAACTATACCAATATCCTCTGTTGTCGGTTCCAGAAGCACCGCAGCAGCGCCATCACCAAATATTGGGCAGGTCGCCCTGTCCTGGTAGTCAACAATTGATGACATCTTATCTGCACCAACAACAATAACCTTTTTATGACTACCTGATTCAACAAATTTTGAGGCAGTAGTTAAAGCATAAAGAAAACTTGAACATCCGGCATTGAGGTCAAAACCAAAAGCATTTCTTATGTTAGTTTTATCTGCTATTATATTTGCTGTTGCAGGAAAAAGCATATCAGGAGTGACCACACCACAGATTATCATATCAATCTCTGAAGGGTCGGTATTTGTTTTGATCAACAGTTGTCTAACAGCCTCAGCCCCCATATCAGAAGTAGCTTTTCCATCTTCCTTCAGGATTCTCCGTTCTTTAATACCAATGCGTGTCATTATCCACTCATCTGAGGTATCAACCATCCGGCTTAGTTCATCATTCGTAAGGCGGTATTCAGGAACATATCCTCCAACGCCTGTAATAGCAGCTCTTATTCTAGTCATCAAAGTATATATAAGGACTAAGGTTATTATAATAATTCCCCAGGGACCTTTGCTAAAGCTTTCTTTATTTTATTCGACAGTTTAGCAACATGTATATCTTTAGCAAGCAACAACATATTCTTTATTGCAACATCGTTTGAGATACCATGCCCCACAATTACGCTTGAATTTATGCCTAGTACAGGTGTACCACCATATTTCTCGTAATTAAACCTCTCAAAATACTCATCGGTCAAACCATGCTTCATCATAATTCTGAACATACCTTCAATGTTTTTGAGAAGTATGTTACCGGTGAATCCATCACAAACAATAACATCAGCTTTATTTCGGAGTATGTCGCGGCCTTCAATATTACCAATAAAATTATAATCACTTGAATTCTTCATTAAGTGATAGGCAGCCTGACTTGAAATGTTGCCTTTCTCCTCCTCCTGACCGATGTTCAATAGCGCGACGCGTGGAGACTTAATTTTATAAACATGCTCTGCCATAATAGCTCCAAGCAGTCCAAATTGGTACATCACATCTGGCTTTGCATCAGGATTAGTGCCAACATCAAGTAAAAGGCTTATGCCTCCGGCTTCCTGTGGTAATATTGCTGAAGTACATGGCCTGATAACACCCTTAATATTGTTAACGCTGTAAATAGAACCTACAAGCATTGCGCCACTACTACCGGCGCTTGTAAAAGCATCTATTTTTTTATGCTTGAGCAGTTCAAAACCAATAGCTATACTTGAATGGGGTTTCTTTAGGATAGCTCTGGTTGGATGTTCGCCCATCTCAATAACATCATTGGCATGTACAATTGTGAAATGATCAGTTGAAGCATTATGCTTTCTAAATTCAGCATGAATTTTTTCCTCATCACCAACAAGCACAATCTCATCCGAAGGAGCCAAATACTCATGTGCAAGTATGGCACCGGCTATTGTGGATACAGGGGCGAAATCGCCTCCCATAACATCAAGTCCGATCTTCATCTGACTAAAGTTAAGTTAGAAAGACCCGGAAAGAAACTAAGCTGTGGTTGCTTTCTCAATGGCCAGCTTTCCTTTGTAATATCCGCAATCAGTGCATACTCTGTGGTATAATACAGAAGTTCCGCAATTTGAGCAAATAGTAATAGTAGGAGCAACTGCCTTGTAATGCGTTCTTCTTTTTGCTGTCCTGGTTTTTGAAAACCTATGTTTTGGATTTGGCATTTCTACTTACTTTTTTAATTGATTAGTATTATTCTAAATTAAGACCTTTTAATTTATCCCATCTTGGGTCGATATCTTCTTTTGGCTCTGAACTTTGTGCAATACGACTAATAACATCCGGATCGCAGGCTGATTCACCCTGCTCATTTTCAGGATGAACAACCCTGTATGGCACAATCAAATTGAGATAATCATAAATGAACGGTGCTATATTGATTTGTGATTCTGACTCAGGTATTATGATAACATCATCATCTTCTTCTTTATACTCCTGCCCGTATTTAACATACAATACTTCCTCGGCATCAACAGGATACTCAAATTGATCAAGACATCTGCTACAAGTAACCTCGAGTGTACCCAGCATAGTAAAAGTAAAAATCAACATGCGGTCACGCTTATCGAGATTGACATTTAATGCTACATGGGCCCGCTTTATTTCTGAAAACTCAAAACATGCAAAGAACTTGTCATCAATTATATAGTCGAACTGATGTTCACCGGCACTCAACCCTACAAATGGAATTACAAAGTTTTTTAAGTAATCCACAGCTTTATGGTTTAGTTTTAGGGGTGCAAAAGTAGCAAATATTATTGTATTCGCAAAAATTTTATTGCAATACAATAGTTAAAAAACCGAAATTCAGTGTTTTAACTATTTGAAAGCCTTCTCAGGTAACCCATCACCTGATAATTTCAGGCGTTCCATATATTCAGGAACATTCTTTCCTGTTAGCTTGTCAACATACAACTTCGCCAGGTATTGGCCTAGCATATAACCCTGGCCCCTTAAACCAACTAAAAGTCCATTCTCAGTATCGAGTATCATCCGTGGCTCAACGTAATAACCTGCCCATACTGCCTGGAAACCTACAGATGATAAATTAGGGAACCAATCAACGAATACTTCTGAAACTATCTCTAAAAATTGTTTGGAATTTATCTTAAGGTTTTGACCTGTTTCCAATGGATCAACAGAAGGTGAAGCACAACCAATAATCTGCCCCGTTTCAGCAAGCTGCTGCCCATAAACTGCAACAAATCCCTTGTACTTTCGTCTGTCGATTATCATATCAAGCGGATTTCCATTATTACCCATCATAGGCAGCCTACGTGTGATAAAGGCCTGATGTTTAACAGGATAAATTCCTGTCTCCAATCCTAATTTTGAAGCAAACTTTCCAGCTTCGTGACCCATCGCATTGATGAAAATTTCGGTATGGTACTCCAGGTAATCTTTCTCATGGTCCTGGGCAAGAACTATATACTTATTTCCCTCTTTTCTAACATCAATGATACGGCAATCTTCTTTAATAGTACCCCCATTTTCAATTCCAATTCGCCTGATCAAATCAAGCACCAAACCAGGTGTAGCCTGCCAGCAATCTTTAGTGATGAGTGCTCCCTGATATTTTTTCAAATGGGGGTTTATATATGAAGATATGTGTTTGCTAAAGTCTTTAGGTTCAATCATGTAAGCATCTGACCAGGCACGTGAATTTTCAAGTGCTTGCATTACCTGCTCATCATGAGCAAAATTCACATAATTGATTTGGCGGAAATTTACATTTGAGATATTCTGAAGGTCTTTGAATATCTCCAGGTTCTTACGAGCAATATCAGCCAACTCTGGCAAACTGAAAGCTGGGCGTCCACCGGCAATGTTTCTCCATGATGATCCTCTTTCAGAATTTACCAGCACAGGTTTCATACCGGCTTCTGACAGATACCTGAAAAGAGCTGAACCAGCAATTCCGCCCCCACTAACAAGCGCTTGCACATCAACACGTTTAATGCCGTTATTCCTGGAGTTAATATAAATCTTCTCGTGCTGCTGATGAGGGAATAGTTCACCCATAGTAAGCTGATTTGATAGAGGTCCACGCGGAGTTGCTTCACCAACTACTGTGATCCCATAACCGGTTAGCGTTTGCTTCAATCTCCTGATGCATCGCTTACCCCTGCATGCTCCCATTCCCAAACGGGTTGTATGTTTTACCTCATCAACTGAAATAAATTTACGTTCACCTATAGTATGTAGTATCTCATCAAGTGTAACATCGTCACAGTGGCAAACATACATCTTCTCATGATCTTCAAAATTAACCGGAGTTATCTCCAATGGCTGAGGAAAATTTTCTTTAACTATAAATCCCCTCACATTCACCAGGTCTTCATTATGAAGATCAAGGGATTTTACTCGTGCAATGTTGGTTTTATTCTGCTTTTTAAGGATTTTTTCAATGATGCCATTACCGAGTATCTTGCCATTATTATCAACCAAATAAACATCCGACAACTCCTCCGCTTTATACTCTATGGGAAGGAATAACCAGTCTTTTTTCAGGTTGTAACCAAATATCGCTAATCCCGGGCATTGGTATACACAGTCCATACAACCAATGCATTTATCAAAATCAATTTGAGGAACTGTACTGGTAGAAGTCTTGGTTATTGCACCATGTTTACAGGAGAACTCGCACGGATTACATGCAAAACCATAAAGGCAGTCGATCTGAACAAATGGTTTACTGCTCATTCTGTCACTTGATGGTATGTATGGCCTGTCAATTACCCGTTGCGGATGTTGTTGTGAGTCAATATATTCTTTTGAAACGCTCAGATACTCATCATATTTGAAACGTTTACCCATTTCAGATAAAATCTCGAAGGCAACTTGCCTACCTTTGAGCACTGCACTTGTACCTTCACCAATTCTTATTGCATCACCGGCACCAAAGCATTGGCGACCGAATATCTCGTTTCCTTTTATCAGTAGCTGGTCGTCTGAAACCAACCCTGTACAAATGTTAATAGCATCAATTCCTTCAATCAACAGCTCAGTACCGGGTATTGGTTTAAAGTTCTCACACTTTGCAACAACAGCTCCAACAATACCATCACGGTTTTCATTGGGAATGGCTTTGAGAAGAATATGTGACAGTAGAACAGGTATACCCAAACGTCTTACCCTGTTAGCTTGAACCGGGAAACCGCCTTCAAATGGCTGAGCTTCTATAATAGCGCGCACGTTAGCACCAGCCTGCATTAGCTGGTATGAGGTAAGATATCCAATATTACCTGCACCAACTGTTAAAATGTTTTTACCAAGCAGGGTCAACTCTGTGTTCATCATTTTCTGAACAACAGCGGCAGTGTATACGCCTGGCAGATCATCATTTTCAAATGCGGGCATAAAAGGAACGGCACCTGTTGCAACAACCATGTATTGAGCCTCTACATAATAGACCTCGTTGGTCTTAATGTTTTTAACCGCAACACGTTTACCTTCAAGTATATCCCAAACTGTACTGTTTAGAAAGATACCTGATCGATCATCTCCTGCAAGGGTTTGAGCAATTTCAAATCCTCTCATGCCGCCAAATTTCTTTTCTTTCTCAAAAAAGAAAAACTGGTGTGTTTGCATTAAAAATTGGCCACCTATGTGCTCGTTGTTATCAATAACAATATTATCAACACCCTGCTTATTCAATTCTTCCCGTGCTGCCAAACCGGCAGGACCTGCACCAATGATCACAACATCAGTTCTATACACCTTTATCGGTTCATCAGAGACAATTGGTGTAAAGCCAGGCGCAAGGTCGTGAGGTATTTCACTCACATTCTTAACACCATCAACCTGGGTAATACAAATTCGTTTTATTTGCCCATCAACAAGCATTTCACATGCACCACATTTTCCAATACCGCATTCAAGGCTTCTTTCCCTGTTCTGGAGGCTATGACTATGTATAGGAAATCCAGCCTGGTGAAGGGCTGCAGCAATGGTAAACCCTTTTTCTCCAACAACTTTAGTTCCTTGGTATTCAAATATTACCTCTTCTGAGGGCGCAATTTCAAGGATGGGATGTGAACTGATTTTATGCATTTTGCCTGTATGTTAAGAATTGTAGAAGATAGTTTTACGATGTTATAATAGAATCGGCAAATTTATAATTATTTGTTGGGTCAATCGCTTAATTTCAGTCAGAATTTTGTTTCCCAATTGAAGATAATCAACTGTTTAACCTAGAATTATTTTAAATAATGAGATCTTTCTGCATTTAACTGATTTCCACATCTGTTATCAATGCCGCAAAATTTAAAATCATAAAACCCACATGGATGGCGTTAAAAACCTATTGCAAAAAAAATGTTTTGCACTGATTAGCAATTGAATAATGAGATATGGTAAAAGTTTGCTAAATATTTGTTAATTTTGCATTTCGAAAGAAAAAAAAGGGAAACTTATGGAAAAAACGAGGATACTCTTTGTATCTCAGGAAATAGTTCCGTATTTGAAAGATAGCCAGATGGGAACTATAGGTCGTTATCTTCCCCAGGGCATTCAGGAAAAAGGTCGTGAAATAAGAACTTTTATGCCCCGATTTGGCCATATCAATGAGCGTAGAAATCAATTGCATGAGGTTATTCGCTTGTCGGGCATGAACCTGATCATAGATGATACCGATCATCCACTTATAATCAAGGTTGCTTCTATTCAGGCAGCTCGAATGCAAATTTATTTCATTGATAATGATGATTATTTTCAACGGAAATACATGTTCCGGGATAAGAACAATAAGTTTTTTAAGGACAATGATGAGAGAGCCATCTTTTTTTCAAGAGGCGTCATTGAAACGGCAAAAAAATTAGGCTGGTCACCTGACCTGGTGCATTGCCATGGATGGATGACAAGCCTTATTCCATTATACATAAAAAGAGCTTTCAGGGAAAACCCACTTTTTACCGATACAAAACTCGTTACTTCATTATATGACGATAGCTTCGACGAAGCAATGAATAAAGATTTTGCAAATAAAATTAAGCTTGATGGAATAACCAGTAAGGACCTGCGTTATTTCAAGAATCCCGGTTATTTAGCCATGATGAAATCAGCAATTGATTTTTCGGAGGGTATAGTAATTGGTAGTGAGAATGTAAGCCCCGAATTAATGGAATATGCAGAAGCTTCAGGCAAACCAATTTTGCCATACCAAGGAGAGAAATACCTTGATGCTTATAACAAATTTTATGATAAAATCCTCGAAACGCCTGCTACCTCTCATGATTAACGGCTAACTTGCATCACTTTTTAACTAATCTAAACCATTACACCGTGCGCCAATCTATTATTCACAGGATCACACTCTTACTTGTGCTTCTCACAGTTTTATGGTCATGCAGTAAAGACCCTGAACTACTTGGTCTTGACCTGGTTCCTGAAAGCGATCTGCTTAATCATGCAATTATAGATACAACTACCATTTTTGCATATACACTCAGGGAGGAGAAACTAAACACAACTGCTCTTGCCACCAGCCTGCTCGGTTCAATGGCTGACCCGGCTTTTGGAACAACCACTGCATCTATTTATACACAGTTTCTTCTAACAAACAGGCCAGAGATAGGTACAAATACTATTGTTGACTCAATGGTACTCACCATTCCTTTTAAAGGTCTGTATGGTGATAAAAATGCTACTCAGCAAATTGAAGTTTACCAACTCAATGATACCATCAATAAGTCAATCCCTTATTATCAAAACAGCACCCTGCCTTTTGCTCCTGAACTGATCGGGCAAGCTACATTTGTACCCAATTTAACACATTATGATTCAATTGATGGAGTTAAAATTGTAGCCCATATGAGAATTGTGCTCTCAGCTGAATTTGCAAACAAATTTATTACGGCTCCTGATACGGCATATAGCTCAAATAAAGCTTTTACTGATTATTTCAAAGGGATCTATTTAACTGCAGCAAAAGCAACCACTCCAAACTCAGGGGCAATCATGTATATGGACCTTACGCACCCACAGTCACGCATATCCTTATATTATCGTACTAATACTGACTCATCAACCCCTGATACCATAACACATTTCTTTCCGGTAAATTCATTTGCAGGCAGATTTAATAACTATAACCATTATGATTATGAAGGAGCTGACCCTGTGCTGCTTGAGCAGTTAAACGGCGACTCAACAGCAGGTGGTGACAGGTTGTTTATTCAATCAATGGCAGGCACAAAAGTATTACTCAGGTTCCCTTACCTCGATTCACTTGCCAAACTTAACATAGCCGTTCATGAAGCCGCTCTGATATTTGAAAATGCAATACCTGATGAAGATTACCCGGTGCCGGCGCTCATAGGTATAGGAGAAGGTTATAAAAGCATTGATTCAATTACCGGAAAGGTTAAATATGACTTAAAGTATATAGCCGATGAGAATGACAAGCCAGGTCATATTGATGGAAATGCAAAGGATAATAAACAATACCGTATACGCATTACCCGTTATGTCCAGCAACGTTTGCTTAATCCTGAAAAGGTCGACAATCCATTAGTATTATTTGCTGCAGGTGGCTCTCTAAGTTCTAACCGGTTAGTTTTAAATGGCCCTAAATCTGAAGTTGGCAGAATGCGCCTTGTAATTTATTATACTCCGTTGCGCTAAAGAAAAATGCATTAATTGTGTTTTTTCTTAAACAACATTTTACAAATGTTGCGTACTTTAGCCGCCCTAATTGTTTGATATTTAAAGAACTAAAATTCATGTGTGGAATTGTAGCGTATATTGGCCCAAAGCAAGCCTACCCTATCCTGATAAAAGGTCTTCACCGACTGGAATACAGAGGATATGACAGTGCCGGAGTTGCTTTATTAAACTCAGATCTCAAACTTTATAAAACGAGAGGCAAGGTATCAGATCTTGAAGAGTCAGTTAAAGGTAAAGATGTAACTGGCACAATAGGGATTGCACATACCCGTTGGGCAACCCACGGTGAGCCAAATGATGTAAATGCCCATCCTCATTTTTCATCCTCCAAAAACTTAGCCATTATTCATAATGGTATTATTGAGAATTACGCCCCTCTTAAACAGGAACTCATTAAACGAGGCTACAAGTTTGAAAGTGAAACTGACACTGAGGTACTTATTCATCTTATTGAAGACATTCAACTGAACGAAGCAGTACCACTGGAAGAGGCTCTACAGATTGCACTAAATCAGGTAGTGGGTGCTTACGCAATCGTTATCATTGATAAGCATGAAGATGCTAAACTTATTGTTGCACGTAAAGGAAGCCCGCTTGTAGTAGGTATCGGTGATAAGGAATTCTATGTAGCTTCAGATGCCACACCAATAGTTGAGTATACACGCGATGTGGTATACTTAAATGATGAAGAAATTGCTGTTATTTCCCGTAATGGAGATTTCAAGATAAAGACCATTTCCAACATTGAGAAAACACCTTATGTTCAAACACTTGAAATCAACTTGAGTGCACTTGAAAAAGAAGGTTTCGAACATTTCATGTTAAAGGAGATATACGAGCAGCCCCGATCCATCCGTGATAGCATGCGCGGCAGGCTAAATGCACAACTTGGAGTTGTATCATTAGGTGGTATTAGTGAGTACAAGCAAAAAATGGTGAACGCCAAGCGCATAATTATCATTGCCTGTGGTACATCATGGCATGCAGGAATTGTAGGAGAGTACCTTATTGAAGAGCTTGCGCGTATCCCGGTTGAAATAGAATATGCATCAGAATTCAGGTACCGAAATCCTGTGATTTATGAAGATGATGTTGTAATTGCTATATCCCAATCAGGTGAAACTGCCGATACATTAGCAGCAATTGAACTTGCTAAATCAAAGGGAGCAACAATAATTGGCATTTGCAATGTTGTTGGGTCCTCCATTGCCCGTGCTACTCATGCCGGGTCATATACTCACGCAGGCCCTGAAATTGGTGTTGCATCAACAAAGGCCTTTACAGCCCAGGTAACCCTGCTTACACTAATGGCTCTAATGATTGCGGAAAGCAAGGGTACGATTTCAAAATCAAGATTCCATCAACTCATAACTGAACTTGATTCGATACCTGCAAAAGTTGAGAAAACATTGTTGGTTAACGATAAGATCATTGAAATTGCTCATATATTTAAAGATTCAAGGAATGCATTATATCTGGGTCGTGGATATAATTACCCTGTAGCAATGGAAGGTGCCCTTAAGCTTAAGGAAATTTCATATATACATGCCGAGGGTTATCCGGCAGCGGAAATGAAACATGGACCAATTGCACTCATTGATGAAGAAATGCCTGTTGTGATCATCGCAACAAATAAAGGGACTTATCAGAAGGTGATTTCAAACATCCAGGAAGTAAAAGCACGTAAAGGGAAAATAATTGCAATAATTACTGAGGGAGATGAAACTGTTAAGCAGTTAGCCGATCATTATATAGAAGTGCCTGAAACCGAAGAGATGCTGGTGCCTCTGATTGCCACAATACCTCTGCAACTGCTTTCGTATCATGTAGCTGTTTTAAGAGGCTGCAACGTTGATCAGCCCCGTAATCTAGCTAAGAGTGTTACAGTTGAGTAAAGTAACATTATACAGCACTTAAAAACAAATAAGCATCGGAATCCGATGCTTATTTGTTTTATTACTTACCTGATTTGATGCAATATATTAAAACTTATGAATCAAGTGACTCGAGCGCTTTCTTAAAGGTTTTATCAGTATTTAAATATATAGGATAGAATCCTTTATCATCATACAGATTACGAGAGATAAGTGCTTTCAAAAGGTTTGTGATTTCACTTTTTGCATATTCCAAACCTTTAGTATCCCTGGCAACACCTTGTTGCTCTGCGTATGCAACAAATTCTTCTAAAATGGCTTCATTAATTTTAAAACGTTTATCAAAATCACTAAAGCCTTTAAACTTATTTAAGTTTGGCCTATTCCTGTCAGTATATTCAAATGTGAACTGATGCAGTACTCCTTTATTCAGTACTGAATTATAGTACTGATAATTGTCGTTTTTTTCAATAGGAATGAACACATCTGGCATAATACCACCTCCACCATACACAACTTTTCCACCTTTAGTTTTGTATTTTAGTGAGTCATTAAACCTGATACTGTCTACACTCTCAAATTCACCTCTAATCATACGGTCATATAGTTCACTAGCATACTCATCTCCATGGCCGTTAACATATGGCTTTTGAATACTTCTTCCGCTTGGTGTATAATATCTGGCAACAGTAAGCCTCAAGGCAGAACCATCAGGTAGTGACAGTTGTTCCTGCACAAGGCCTTTGCCAAATGAGCGCCTGCCAATTATAGTGGCCCTATCATTATCCTGAAGTGCTCCAGCAACTATTTCACTTGATGAGGCAGATCCTTCATCGATTAATACTACTAATTTTCCTTTTTCAAAAAGCCCGGCAGATGTTGCAAAAGCTACTTCCTTAGGCCGGTTATATCCTTCAGTATAAACAATTAAATCTTTCTCGGGCAGAAATTGGTCAGCTACATCAATTGCCGACTTAAGATAACCTCCGCTGTTACCGCGCAGATCGAGCACCAATTGCTTCATGCCTTTCGACCTTAACGACATAAGTGCATCCTGCAGTTCTTCAGCCGTGGTAGTTGAGAATTTCGATAGCTTAATATAGCCGGTTCCGGGCATTGGCATAAATGAGATATCAACGCTGTATGTAGGTATTACATCACGGGTAATGTTGAAATTTAATAGCTTCGAGATCCCTCTTCTATGCACACTAACATTAACCTTTGTTCCTCTTTGTCCCTTCAGTAACTTCATTACTTCACGGTTGTCAATTTCCACTCCGGCAACAATTTTATTGTCAACTTTCACTATCCTGTCACCTGCTCTTATTCCCACCTTTTCTGAAGGTCCTCCCTGAACAGTGTTTATGATATAAACGCTATCGTTTTCTATTCTGAATTGCACTCCAATACCATCAAAGTTGCCCATTAGGGGCTCGTTAACTTCATTAAACTCTTCTGCAGAGATAAATTGCGAATGAGGGTCGAGGTTCTTTAAGATTCCTTCAACCGCGTATACTTTTAATTTGCTTGCATCAATGGAATCAACGTAGTCATGCATTATATATCCAAGCACGTCATTTACAGGGTCATACTTACTGGTTTGAAAGCTTTGCAGAAGGCTGATATTCTTATTCAGCGTAGAGACCCTTATCAACGTTGCGCCCAGCAAAAATCCTACTATCATCACAAGGGCAAAAGCAATGGGTAGATATATTGATCGTCTTTTATTGTTATACATATTTGAATTCTGGATTTCCTAAATCATTTTTTACAAAATTAATCAATTATAGCATCTCATGAGTGAAACGAGAATGTGTAGTTTACTGGTACTTTTATTATTATAGCCCGATAAGGGCTAATACTTAACAAGTTAGAGAAAGCATTTGATCAAGCAAATTAACATTTAATGTGTTTTAACTAATCTATAATGCAATAACGGTTCCATTCTTATGTTAAGTATCACTCAAATTAAAAAGTTGCAGCTTTATTTGGTTCCTGCCTACCTTTTGTCTACCTTTTGTCTACCTTTCCTCTACCTTTTCTCTACCCCTGGGGTAGACATAAGGTATAGAAATGCTACTTTAAAGGTACGCCAATTTACAATCATTATCGAGCAAATTTTATGAATTAAAAAGCATTGAAAAAAGGGAATAACCCTCCTTGTGAATCACATATATGAGAGCGGGTTAAGGGATAATAAAATAGTGGTTGACTCAGGAATCAGAGGTGCCTGTATGATTAAAGGAGGTACTAAAAAAGAAGAAGCCTTGTAAGTTAAGAACTTACAAGGCGATTTATCTAAAAACCTGTACCCCGGACCGGAATCGAACCGGTACGAGCTTTCGCTCATCGGTTTTTGAGACCGACGCGTCTACCAATTCCGCCACCAGGGCGTGTGACCCGACAAAGATACTAACAAATTTTATGTGTTGAACAAACTGGTAAAAAAAGTGCTGCTAAGCTCTACTTGCGTCCAAAGTCGGCAAAGATCTCTCCCCATTGGGCTGTTTTCCATTTTAAGATGGGATTATCGTATGTGTTTGATCTTAACCACGTTTCAGCACGTTCTACCAAATCAAACAATTCTTTGTTTGTAGCATTTTTTACCAGCTTGGTGTTGGCCTTTTTATCTTTAACCCACTTGATGGCTGTCATTGAGTCACTGTAAATTGGGATCGGCAATCCTCTCTGTTTTAAATATCCTATACCATGCACCAATGCAAGGAATTCTCCAATATTTACTGTGCCCTCAGGAAATGGACCCTGGTGAAACAACCGTTTTTTTGTAGATGAATCCACACCCTGATACTCCATTACCCCGGGATTACCGGAGCAGGCAGCATCAACACAAATGCTGGTGAGGATAGGCTTATCGGATGATCCAATTACCGGCTTTGATTTTACTGATCTTGTAAATGGTGGAACTCCACCGGCAAATGCCTTGTTTGCTTCCGTTTCAGTTTCGAATGATTTATAACGTGCTCCCTCAAACCCTTTGATATGGGTTTCACATTCCTTCCAGGTTTTGAATACACCCGTTTCCCTTCCTCGCCACACAACATAATATTTCTGCTTTGCCATCATTAATTCTCTTGTTCCGGCAAAAGTACGAACTCAATCAAGCAGTTTTGTATTTTTGCATACAAACATATCAACTATGCGCATTTTAACTATAATATTTTACTTGCTCTTTTCAATGCTGGCCTTTTCATGTCAAAAAAATGATGTTTATCGTGAATTTCATAAGTTCGATAATTACACTTGGGGGCGGTTTGATAAAGTGAAATTTGATATTCCAATTGATGAACAAGGCTTGAATGCGGATATAATATTATCAGTGAGGTACCTTGAGCAATTCCCTTATGAAATCCTGCCAATTAATATCGTGCTGACAACCCCGTCAGGTGAAGAAAGGATAGTTGAAAAAGAGATTAGAATTAAAGACGAATCAAATGCGTTCAGGGGTAGTGTGGCTGGAAGCTACTGGGATATTGACGAAACCCTTTGGAAAAGCTTTTACTTTAACCAAAAAGGCACATATACGATTGAATTGGAGAATATTCATCCCCGGCCTGGAGTGCCGGCTCTGGTTGATTTAGGTTTGACTGTCAGAAGAATTTAAGATTCTAAGCGTTGCCTCCTTATCAGCTTTTAATTGGTTGCGCAATATATCAAGATTTTCGAATTTCTTTTCATCACGAATCCTTTCTACAAGCTTAACTGATATTTTTTCATAGTAGATATCTTCATCGAAGTCGAAGATATTAGTCTCAATGGTTAATTGATGTGCATTTATAGTAGGCCTTAAGCCTATATTAGTCATTCCCTGATACAAATGATTTTTAAAACTTACCATCGAAGCGTAAACTCCAATAGAGGGAATAAGCTTGTATGGGTCTTCAATGTAAATATTTGCTGTTGGATACCCAAGTAACTTACCAATCTGATTACCTCTTATCACGCTACCTGATATTTCATAATACTGTCCGAGAAGCCTTGCAGCTGACTTAACCTCACCTTTTTGCAACAAATTACGTATTACAGAAGAGCTGATTTTATGGTCTTCTGCTTCAATTGCTTCAATATTTACAACATCAAATCCAAATATTTTACCTGCTTGTTCCATCAACAGTATATCGCCCGAGCGGTTACGGCCAAAGCCATGATCATAGCCAATAATGATTGTTGAGGGGTTTAATGTGTCAACTATCAATTTTATGAACTCATCAGCTTCCAGATCGGAGAACTCTACTGTAAAGGGAATTTCAACCAGATGGGAAATACCTGTACTTTCTATAATGCTGCGTTTTTCGTCACGGGTATTTAATAATGACACAGCCTGCCCCAGTACGATACGGGGGTGAGGATTAAAAGTTACAACCGCGCTGTCAACACCAGCAGCTATAGCACGCAAAACAGTTTCCTTCAGAATAGCCCTATGGCCTATATGAATTCCGTCAAATGTACCTATGGTTATCACAGGTCTGTGTATATTTACTTTCTCAGAAATATCTGTAATAATCTTCACAGCCGGTACAGAATGTTATATAAACTCGTTTTTGATCATCAGTGCAGCAATCTGAACGGCGTTTGTAGCTGCACCTTTCCGAAGGTTATCAGATACAATCCATAAGTTGATGCCATTAGGAACTGATTCATCCCTTCGAATACGACCTACAAACACCTCATCGCGTCCCTCAGCATAAAGTGGCATTGGATACACTGCTTTATCGATATCGTCCTGCACAATAATGCCGGGTGTAAATGAGAGGGTGCTAAAAATGTCGTCGATCTGGAAAGGCTCGTTAAACTCAATATTCACTGATTCTGAATGTCCTCCAGTAACTGGAACCCTTACAACGGTAGCAGTAATTGCAATTGACTCATCTCCCATTATCTTGCGGGTTTCATTAACCAGCTTAATCTCTTCAGTTGTATAACCACCTGCCACAAAAGTACCACCATGAGGAAATACATTCAAATCAATTGGATGAGGGTATGCCTTTACACCACTTATTCCCTGACGCTCCTGCATAAGTTGCATTAAGGCCGAAGCACCGGTTCCGGTAACACTCTGGTATGTGGAAACAACTACTCTTTTAATGCTATATTTGTTGTGAAGAGGCGCAAGTGCGGCAACCATTTGTATAGTGCTGCAGTTAGGATTTGCAATCAATTTATGTGATGCCCTAAGCACATGCCCATTAACTTCAGGAACGATCAGTGGAATGTTAGCTTCCATTCGCCATGCTGAAGAATTGTCGATAACTACGCAGCCTTGCTTAACAAATGCAGGGGCATATTCCCGGGAGGCTTCTGAACCGGCCGAAAAAAGCGCGATATCAGGTTTCATTGCAAGTGCATCGCGAACGTTGCAAACTTTAAGGGTTGCATTATTGAAACTAATTTCTTTATTAACTGACCTTTCTGATGCCACGGGAATCAGGCTGTCAATTGAAGTGAGTGGTATATACTTACCCTCATTCAACACTTTGATCATTGCAGTTCCTACAAGACCAGTGGCACCTACAACGGCTATTTTCATGGTAAAGTGAATTTCATGACAAAAGTAGGCATAAACACAATCTCTTGTAAATATTGCTTATGAATACATCTATTGCACGAGAACTTTTCAATATCTTTACAGCATTACTTTAGTATGTTATGAAATATTGTTTATTAATTCTCCTGCTACCACTACTTTCCTTTGCTCAATTAACAGATAATTTTGATGATGGTGATCTGAATCAAGCAGTTAACTGGCAAGGGGATGTTAACAACTTCAAGGTAAATTCCCATTTTCAGCTTCAGTTGAATACAACTGGTGAGGGCATATCAGGTATTCATACAACGCTATCGGGCGCTGATCTTCTTGAGTGGAGTTTCTATGTAAAGTTATCCTTTAGTCCATCTGATAATAACCATGCCCTTGTTTACCTCGCAAGTGATTGCCCCGATTTAAATGTGCCTCTTAATGGCTATTATATAAAATTGGGAGAAGGTGGCTCAAATGATGCTATTGAACTTTACCGTCAGGAGCAATCAAAGCATCTTCTAGTTGCCAGGGGAACAGAAGGATTTCTTAAGAACGCTTTTGAGATCAGAGTTAAAATAGTACGAGATGACGGTTTATGGGAGATCTGGGCTGATTCAACAGGCAATTATGATTATTCAAAACAAGCGTTAGGCTCTGAAGAATACTGGCAGCCATACAGTCATCTTTCAATTGTATGTAAATACACATCAAGCAATTCAACAAAATTTTATTTCGACGATATCTATGCCGGCCCGCGGATTGTTGATGCCGTTGCTCCAATTGTTACGAATTTGTTTGTTACTGACGATCATAACCTGGAACTGCTGTTTAATGAGCCTATGCAAGTGGCATCATGTGCTATAACCTCTAATTATGACGTTACTAACGACTTCGGCGGGCCTCTTGCTGCAGGTAGGGATTTGACAGATCCAAGAGTAGTTCATTTGCTTTTTCAGGATAAATTTCCGGAAAATACTCCTTTGGAACTTGCAGTGTGTAATCTGAAAGATCTGGCAGGCAATCCGATGAAACAGGTTAATGTTCCCTTCACGTATCACCCCTTAAAGCAGTTTGACATTGTGATTAATGAGATTATGGCCGACCCTGATCCCTCAGTAGCACTACCTATTTGTGAATATGTTGAAATATGGAACCGAAGTTCAGCGAGTAAACATCTCCGTGATTGGCAATTGATAATAGGAGAAACTCACAAGACCATCCCTGAAATTACTGTGGAACCCAATGGTTATCACATTTTTACCGGTAAAGGCAATGACTCGCTCATGGCTGTTTATGGACCTGTATCAACCATTCCCGGACTGTCACTCTCCAATACAGGAACTTGTATAACATTGTTGAATGACAAAGGTGCTGTAATTCACTCGGTAAGTTATGGCCTGGGGTCATATCATAATCAGCTGAAGGAAAATGGTGGCTGGTCGTTAGAGCAGGTTGATCCTCAAAACCCATGTGGTAATAATGATAACTGGAAAGCATCAATAGATATGAGAGGCGGTACACCCGGTACTAAAAATTCAACTTTTGCACCCAATGTTGATACCATAGCACCGGCTATTGAATATATAACAGTTTCGGGTGATTTATCAGTAAAAGTCTGTTTCAGTGAAAGCATGGATAGTACATCACTGATAAATCCTGGCAATTACACAGTTGATAATGGTTTAGGTATTCCAGTTTCAGTTTCATTAATTGCGCCACAATACAACTCTGTTGAACTCACATTTAGTGAAAAATTTGTGGAAAGAACCCTATATCGCTTAACATTTACTGGCGCATTAACTGACTGTATTGGTAATGAGTTGAACGGAAATTTAGAATCATACTTTGGTCTGCCGGAAGTAATTGAAGTTTCAGATATTGTTTTCAATGAAATACTATATGATGCTCCAACCAATAGTGAAGAGTTTATTGAAATACACAACCGTTCAAACAAGATCATTGACCTAAGAAACCTATGGTTGGCAACACGAGATGTCACAACCGGAGATATCAAGAGCCCTTGCCAAATCATACCGGATGGACGATTGATATTTCCAGGTGATTTCATTGCAGTAACCAAAGACCCCTGGCTTGTAAAGCTTGAATATATCACAATAAACCCGCAGGCGTTCATTAAAACCTCAACACTTCCACAAATGCTAAATTCAGGTGGTACAATTGTACTAATGACAACAAGTGGTGCTATAATTGATGAGATGAACTATAGTGATGAAATGCATGTTGCTTTGTTAAATACCACAAAAGGAGTTTCCCTTGAAAGAGTGAACCCGGATATTGGCACCAACGAGCCGGGAAATTGGCATTCAGCAGCGCAAAGTGTTGGATTTGCAACCCCCGGATATCAAAACTCTCAATATTTAAAGCCTGAACCGTCAAATAGTGAAGTAACAATTGAACCAACAACTTTTTCACCTGACAATGATGGATACAACGATATTTTATCAATTACCTGCCGCTTCAAAAACCCCGGGAGCCTCGTTTCAATTCGTATATTTGACAGCAACGGGCGACTCATAAAACTCGTTGCAGCCAATCATCTTTCGGGCGACAACAACTCCTTTAACTGGGACGGACTATCAGATTCACATACATTAGTTCCATCAGGTATTTATATAGTTTACACTGAAATTATGAATCTTAATGGTGATATAAGGCACTACAAGAATATAGCAGTACTCGCAAGCCATTAAGCAACTCTCCGGTTGTTGTATCCTGAGGAAAAAACATTCTACTATTTCTGTTGTTAAAAGGGAAACTATTTTGCTATGAAGAAAAGATGGATACTATTAGCAGGATCTCTGGCTATCGTCGGAATTATTGCAGCAATTTTAATTTATGTCTTTGTTTATAACAAACCCCATCCGGATTACTTAAAGGCAGATTCTGACTATAGTATAACAGCGGCGGATCTCTTTGTTGAGTTTCAGTCGGATGCACAGGCTGCTAATAAAAAATATAATGGCAAGATACTTGCAGTTAAAGGTAGTTTGGATTCTGTTGAAACAACTGAAAATCAAACAATAGCTGTTTTTGCAATCGAAGAAGGTTTGTTTGGGGATGAAGGCATACGAATGTCGATGTTGCCTGAATCTTCAACCCAATTGACGCAAATCACACCCGGTAGTGAAATAGTTATCAAAGGTTATTGCACAGGCTTTAACGAAACAGATGTTATCATGGAGCACTGCTCGATTATAAACTAGTTTTCGTGCTGGCCTATCATCCTGATACCTGATAAACATTAACTTATCTGCCCTGTTAATTAGCAGATCAAAACCAAGATCACAAAATGAAACATCTTATAACTTCACTTCTGCTTCTGGCCCTCACAATAACAAGTGTTAGTGCCCAAAAATATATTACCAAAACTGGCCATATCCGCTTTTTTTCTTCAACGCCAATGGAAGATATCGAAGCCCACAATCGTCAGGTTAATGCTGCACTCGATACTGAAACGGGCGATCTTGTATTCCGTGTGCTAATGAAATCATTTCAATTTGAAAAGGCACTGATGCAGGAGCATTTCAACGAGAATTATGTTGAATCAAATAAATTCCCAAATTCAACATTCAAAGGAAAAATTACCAATATCAAGGATGTTGATTTCACCAAAAATGGGAAGTACGATGTGACCATTGAAGGTGACCTTACAATTAAAGATGCCACAAAAAAAATCACTGAAAAGGGAACACTGGAGGTAAATGGCGATAAGGTAAAAGGCCTATCAACATTTAATGTATTAGTTAGTGATTATAATATTAAGATTCCAAGTACAGTAGCTAATAATATTGCCAGGAGCATCAGGGTTGATGTTGATGTTAACCTTGAAAAATCAACCAAATGATAAGTGATAGTGAGAAAAACAAAGGCAACCCAAATGATTTCCTTGCCAATGAAAGAACATTTCTGGCATGGGTAAGGACCTCGCTCGGTATAATGGCTTTTGGTTTCGTTGTAGTTAAATTCTCCCTTTTCCTTTCCCAGATGCGTATTTTGATGGGCATTCAACATTTCCCAGAAAGCGAGGTAGAAACACTTGATCAAAGTTTTTCAAGCATGATTGGCTATGTCATGATCCTGATGGGTATTGTAGTGCTGTTTGTTAGTTATTTCAGGTACAATACCATTCATAAACACTTGCTGAGGGGGATTTTCAACCCGTCACGGCGTATTATGATGTATCTAACCATAGGTATAATACTAATTGTAGTGTTACTTCTGGTCTATCTCTTATAAATTCGGTAATACACAGCATGATGATGTTGTTAGGGTGAACGCGTTTTTTTATTACTTTCGCATCCTATAATCTTTTGTATGTCAGGCAACGAAGATAAAACCAGCCAGAAACGACTTCAGGCATCAACAGTAACTACTATAATCAGTATTTCATTAGTACTCTTTATGTTAGGACTATTGGGTCTTATAATTCTTCATGCAGAGAAGCTCTCTGATTATGTAAAGGAGAATATTGGTTTTTCCGTTATTATTAAAGAGAACATCAAAGAATCAGCCATTCTTGAATTCCAGAAGAAATTAGATACTAAACCTTTCGTTAAGTCAACCGACTACATCACCAGTGAACAAGCCGCTGAAGACCTTTCAAAAGAATTAGGAGAGGACTTTATTGATTTTCTCGGCTACAATCCTCTAATGGCATCCATTGATATTAGACTGCATGCAGATTATGCCAACAATGACAGTTTAGCTGTGTTGGAGCAACAGCTTCTCAATGAAAGAGTTGTTAAGGAAGTTTTCTATCATAAGTCATTAGTAGATGCAGTAAACAAAAATCTAAGGCGAATTGGTGTAGTTATATTATCTTTTAGTATTGTATTGCTCCTTATATCAATAGCCTTGATTAACAATACCATTAGGTTGAGCGTATACAGCAAGAGATTCATTATAAAGACAATGCAACTTGTAGGTGCAACCCATACATTTATAAGCAAACCTTTCATCATGAAGAGCCTCATGCATGGATTTATAAGTGCAATTATTGCCATTATATTACTCATTGTTGTGTTGTATTTTTCTAGGCAGGCACTCCCTGAACTTGTTGATTTGCAAGAGATAGACCTTTTCCTGAGCCTTTTCGGGATAGTCACATTTCTGGGATTGTTTATTACAGGTTTTTCCACTTTATTTGCTGTTGGAAGGTATTTATCGCTCAAATCGCACAAAGTACATTAAGTATATTATTTCAGTATAAATTCATTTACGCATGGACATTAAGAAATCTAAACCTCACTCAGGTGAAGAAAAAAAGACACTTGAGAAAGCAAGTACAATGCAATTTGCATTTGAAAAGGAAAACTATAAATGGATGCTTGTTGGTTTAGCATTAATAGTAGCTGGTTTTCTTCTCATGATTGGCGGTGGCTCTGATGATCCACATGTTTTTAACGAGAAAATATTCAATTTTCAACGCTTAACACTAGCCCCCCTGTTAATACTTGCCGGTTACGTGGTTGAAATATTTGCGATAATGAAAAGGCCCCGCGATTAAAAATTTCTGATGAGTATTATTGAAGCCATTATTATTGCTATCGTAGAAGGGATAACTGAGTTTCTTCCTGTTTCTTCCACTGGTCACATGATCATAACCCAGGAGCTACTTGGAATGACCATAGATGATTTCGTTAAAGCGTTTACTGTCAACATTCAGTTTGGCGCCATACTCTCGGTAATAGTACTTTACTGGAAACGCTTTTTTCAAAGCATGGAATTCTATTACAAATTGCTTATTGCCTTCATACCTGCTGCTGTTATAGGATTTCTAATGATGGATCTGATTGACAAAATGCTGGGAAGTGTGTTGATTGTTGCAATTATGTTAGTAGTTGGAGGGGTTGTTCTTATTTTCGTTGATAAATGGTTTACGAAAGCCACTCCTGATCAGGATATAAAATATATGTCGGCATTCAAGATCGGCTTGTTTCAATGTATTGCCATGATACCCGGAGTATCTCGTTCTGCAGCTACCATAATAGGCGGTATGACTCAAGGTTTAAGCAGAAAAACATCAGCAGAATTCTCTTTTTTTCTTGCAGTGCCTACGATGTTTGCCGCTGCATCCTATAAACTATTGAAAAACTACGAAATCATCACCAGTCAGAATATTTCAATACTTCTTATCGGAAATGTAGTAGCTTTTATTGTTGCTATGATCGCTATTAAAACTTTTATTGCATTGCTAACACGCTATGGATTCAAGATGTTTGGTTACTACAGGATAGTAGTGGGGTTAGCCATTATTCTAATGCTTTCAATGGGCTATGACCTTAGTCTGGCTGAGTAAATATTATGACATTCAATTTTGAAGTTGGTGAGGTGCTTTTAATCAATAAGCCACTTACATGGACATCTTTTGATGTAGTTAACCGCTTAAGAATATCCATTCGCGAGAGCCTCGGGATAAAGAAACTAAAGGTAGGGCATGCCGGAACACTCGATCCATTGGCAGATGGATTATTAATACTCTGTACGGGAAGATATACCAAAAAGATAGATGAATACCAGGCTCAGGAAAAGGAATACACCGGAACTTTCAGACTTGGTGCTACTACCCCATCATATGATCTTGAACATGAGACCGATGCAGTGTATGAGTATGAACACATAACTCCTGAATTGATTAGTAAAGTTGCTACTGAACTCACAGGCGACATACAGCAAATACCACCGGTCTTTTCGGCTATAAAAGTCAATGGTCGCAGAGCATACAAATTTGCGAGAAAAGAAAAGGAACTTAAGCTTGAACCACGGTCAATCAATATTAGTGAGTTTGAGATTACCGGCATTGAACTTCCTAACGTGCATTTTAGGGTAGTCTGCAGCAAAGGCACATATATCAGGGCTTTAGCAAGAGACTTTGGTGTAGCGCTTCACAGTGGCGCTCATTTGATTGCACTTCGCCGCACACGAATTGGAAGATTCAGATTATCTGAGGCATGGGATTTGAATGACTTGATAACGGAAATTAATCAGTTGAAGCCTGTTGAGTAAATAGGTTGAACTCATAACCCATAGGCAGAAGCACATGCTGACAAGTTATCCAAAGAATTGCAAGCTTAGTCGGCACGTATATCAGAATTCTCGATAACTTCTTCATGCTGTGCTTTTTCCTCCTTACCGAAGAACTTTTTCTGGAATAACAGCATAAGGATTACTCCAATAGTAATAGATGAATCCGCAATGTTAAAAACCGGTCTGAAAAACTGGAATTCACTTCCACCAATGTAAGGTATCCAATCAGGATAAGTTCCACTGATTATAGGGAAGTATAACATATCAACCACCTTACCGTGAAGGAAAGTACCGTATCCACCTCCTTCAGGCAGAAACTCAGCTACTTCAAAGTAGTTACTGGCGCTAAATATCATCCCATAAAAGGCACTATCAATCATATTGCCTGTAGCGCCCGCCAGAACCAGTGACAAACTCACCAGAACGAGGTTTGATATCTTATGCCTTGTTAAATTATAAATATATACCACGAGCACACTTATAGCAACCAGCCTGAAAAGACTCAGCATCAGCTTCCCGTAATCACCTGAAAATTCCAGGCCAAATGCCATTCCCGGGTTTTCGGTAAAGTGAATGATAAACCAATCATCAACAACATTAAATTCCTGACCTAAAGCCATATTGGTCTTAATCCAGAATTTAACAACCTGGTCGATAACCAGGATCACCGCAACAATAATAAGGGATTTTTTCAAGGCAATCTAACTACGGCTTTGACTGATTAAGTTTAGCTTCAATTGAAAGAGTAGCGTGGGGCACAATACGCAAGCGTTCCTTGGAGATAAGCTTGCCGGTAACCCTGCATACTCCGTAGGTTTTATTTTCAATTCTAATAAGCGCATTTTCCAGTGCAGTTATGAATTTATCCTGCCGTGCAGCTAATTTGCTGTTTTCTTCTTTCGAATTTACCTGATATCCTTCTTCCAACACTTTAAAGGTTGGAGAAGTATCACTAATATCATGTTCGTTGCTGTTAGCAAAAGCTTCAGTAAGCATTTTCAGATCACGTCGCGCCTTTTCCAGTTTATCAAGTATTATTTGTTTGAACTCTTCAAGTTCCTCATCAGTATACCTGGTTTTTACATTTTCTTCTTGTGATTCTGCGTTTTTCATAGCCGTAACTAGGTTAATTCGTGTAATTCATGATTGTTAATATCAGTTCGATTTTTCGACACTGATGACTGCTTGTAAATCTTCTGCTAAATCAACCACTATTCGACTTGTTGGTTCAATGTGGTCTTTCAATTCCATCGATGATGCCAATGTTTCAGAACAAATATAAGCATTATTATTAAACATTGCACTTGAGAGCGCATCGTTTTTTTCTATCTGAAGGATTATTTTGTCAGTAACTTCAAAACCTTTATCCTTTCTGACATTTTGTATTCTGTTGACAAGTTCCCTTGCAAGTCCTTCCTCCCTTAATTCCTCAGTAACTGTTATATCAAGCGCAATAGTATGATTACCATTCGATGCAATGACCCAACCTGGTATATCATCAGTTATAACCTCAAGGTCACCCTCAACGAGGTCAACTTGTTCACCATCAATTGTAAGTGAAAGTGCATTGTTTCGTTCAAACTCTGCAATCTGTTGTTGGTTTATTCCTGATAAAGCTTCAGCAAGTTGTTTCATTAACTTGCCATATCTTGGACCCAGCTTTTTAAAGTTTGCTTTTACCTTTTTAACAAGAACTCCCTCGCTGCTAATGTACTCAATGTTTTTGATATTAACTTCTGATAGGATAAGATTTTTTACCGCTTCAATTTTCTCTTTAAGCATTTCATTTGTAAGCGGTATCATGATACGTTGCAGCGGCTGACGAACTCTTATGCGATGTTGTTTTCTCAGGGATAGAACCATTGATGAGATCTCCTGGGCTAATTGCATGCGCTCTTCAAGATTCTTATCAATCATGGAAGTGTCAGAAGTAACGAAGTTAGCCAGATGGACTGATTGAGCTTCGTTCTTACCCGTGATGCCGTTCAGATCCCTGAATAACCTGTCGCTAAAGAAAGGTGCGATAGGTGCTGCAAGTATTGAAATTGCTTCCAGACATTTATAGAGTGTTTGATATGCTGAAATTTTATCGGTAGTGTATTCACCTTTCCAGAAACGTCGACGGGATAAACGTACATACCAATTACTCAGATGTTCATCCGTGAAATCTGCTATTGCCCTGCCTGCCTTTGTAGGTTCATAGTCAGCATAAAATCCATCAACAGCATCAATGAGCGTGTTTAGCTCTGATAAAATCCAACGATCTATTTCAGGACGGTCAGCAAATGGAACTTCAGCTTCGGTATATTTAAATTTATCGATGTTTGCGTAAAGTGCAAAGAAATTGTAAGTATTGTATAATGTGCCAAAGAACTTGCGTTGAACTTCACCTATTCCCTCAATATCAAACTTCAGATTATCCCATGGTTGCGCATTGGTTATCATGTACCAGCGAGTGGCATCAGCACCATACTTTTCAATGGTTTCAAAAGGATCTATAGCATTGCCAAGTCTTTTTGACATTTTGTTACCTGCCTTGTCAAGAACCAACCCATTGGAAACAACTGCTTTGAAAGAAAGCGAATCAAAGGCCATCACAGCAATAGCATGCAATGTAAAGAACCAGCCTCTTGTTTGGTCAACTCCCTCAGCAATAAAATCTGCCGGGAAATATTCGTCGAGCTTTTCCTTATTCTCAAATGGATAATGGAACTGGGCAAATGGCATTGAACCTGAATCGAACCATACATCAATCAGATCTGTTTCCCGGGTCATTTTCTGACCTGCTGGTGATACAAGTATGATGTCATCCACGTAAGGCCTGTGCAGATCAAATGTGTTATAGTTTTCTTCTGAATTGTCACCGGGAACATAAGCCCCCAAAGGATTGCTGGCCATAAAACCGACCTCAACAGCCTTATCTATTTCAGCCTTCAGTTGTGCAACTGAGCTAATGCAAATTTCCTCAGTACGGTCTTCACTAACCCATATTGGCAGTGGTGTTCCCCAGTAACGTGAGCGGCTCAGGTTCCAATCAACCAAATTCTCAAGCCAGTTCCCAAATCTCCCGGTTCCGGTTGACTCAGGTTTCCAGTTAATGGTTTTATTCAATTCTATCATCTTGTCACGGTAGGCAGTGGTGCGAATAAACCATGAGTCAAGCGGATAGTATAAAATAGGTTTATCTGTCCTCCAGCAGTGAGGGTATGAGTGTTCATACTTCTCTGACTTGAAAGCCCTGTTTTCCTTTTTAAGCTTTATAATGATATCAATGTCAACGTTATCTTCATTTTTAGGATCATAGTCGGCAGCATACTCAGCCTTCACATAACGACCTGCAAATTCACCCATCTCTTCAGTAAACCTGCCTTGCTTGTCAACCAGCGTTAATGATCCTATTCCATTTTGCCTACCCACTTTAAAGTCATCAGCACCAAAGCTTGGAGCTATATGCACAATACCAGTACCGTCTTCAGTAGTAACAAAATCACCGGTAACCACCCTGAATGCATCACCATCTGATGGCTGGGCATATGGAAGTAACTGATCATACCTTATGCCTTCAAGCTCACCACCTTTGAAAGAACCTTCAATTACAAACGGAATGTTCTTACTATCCTGCTCATAAGCATCAAGTGTCAAGTCTGCATTCTTTTCAGGGAAGTACTTATTTACCAGCTCTTTTGCCAATATTACGGTTATGGGTTGAAAAGTGTAGGCATTAAAGGTTTTAACTTTAACGTAGTCTATGTTTTTTCCAACTGCCAGAGCTGTATTACTTGGCAATGTCCATGGGGTAGTAGTCCATGCAAGGAAGAATAGTTCACCATGCAGATCACTGAAAAGAAATTGCGATTTTGCATCTTCCTTTACTTTGAACTGTGCTACAAGTGAATTGTCTTTCACCATACGGTAACAACCCGGTTGGTTCAGCTCATGAGTGCTTAATCCTGTTCCGGCTGCCGGCGAATAGGGTTGGATTGTGTAGCCTTTATAAAGCAATCCTTTTTCATAGAGACGATGCAGTAAGAACCATATCGTTTCCATGTACTTATTGTCGAAAGTGATATATGGATGCTCAAGATCAACCCAATATCCTATCTGTTTTGTGAGGTCATCCCACATGTCTTTGTACTTCATGACCTCCTTGCGGCAGGCACGATTGTACTCATCAACACTAATCTTCTTTCCAATGTCCTCTTTTGTGATACCAAGAGTTTTCTCAACAGCAATTTCGATTGGCAAACCATGGGTATCCCAACCTGCTTTACGGTTTACCAGAAAACCTTTCATGGTTTTATAGCGACAGAATATATCTTTTACCGCACGGGCCATCACGTGATGAATACCGGGTGTGCCATTAGCTGATGGAGGTCCTTCGTAAAAAATGAAAGGCTCACTGTTCTCACGAATCTTCAGGCTCTTGTTAAATATATCTTCATCATCCCAAACCTTGAGTATATCCTTACCCAGTTGAGATAAATTAAGTTGTTTATATTCAGGGTATCGCTTCATTAAAACTCCTATGTGTGATTGCTATTTTGTAAAGAGGTGCAAAAGTACAAAAATTAGTTATTAGTTGTCAGAGGTTAATTTTTAGAGCATTACTACTGTATTGAGTGTCAGTATCAGAGTTTAAAGATCACTTATTTTCCATGCTGCCCAAAGTTGTATTTGCTTGTTTTATAAAGGTGAGAATTAGCATATTTAATTTTACGATCTCTTTTTTCTTACTTTCGTTACCATTCAGATTTAGCCATACTAAAATCGTAAGCAATGAGCAACATGATAAACACCATTATTTTCAACTTCATTATTTGTGCAATCACCTTAGGGTTTAGTCCAGCAAGTCACGCGCAAGAAAATGATTCTTTGCGAATAATGAGTTTTAACATCAGACTTGATACTCCTGATGATGGACTAAATCAATGGAAATACAGGAAAGACGAGTTATGCACCGAGGTAAGAAAGAATAATCCGCATGTACTTGGAGTTCAGGAAGCACTGAATAATCAAATGGTTGATTTGCGCGGATGCCTGAAAGGATACAAAAGCATTGGTGTTGCACGTGATGACGGAAAGAAGCAAGGTGAATATAGTGCACTTTTTTACAAAAAGAAGGCGCTAAGAGCTCTTAGAAGCGGAACATTCTGGCTTTCAGAAACACCTGATGTACCGGGAAGCCGTGGATGGGATGCTGCCTGTAATAGAGTGGTTACATGGGCTGAGTTTAAGGACAGGAGAACTGGTAATAAATTCTTAGCCTTTAATACCCACTTCGATCATATTGGTGACACGGCCCGCGTTGAAAGTGCCCAGCTTATCATCAGAAAAGTTGCGGAACTTGCAGATGATCTGCCTCTAGTACTAATGGGTGACTTCAATATTACATCGAAGCACAGAGCTTACCGGATTCTTACATATCCCGAGAACGAAGTGGTACTAACCGATAGCAGGTTAAAAGCTAAAAATAGATCTGGACCTGAACATACGTGGGTTACCTTTAATTCTGATTTCGAAGCCTCGGATATAATTGATTTTATTTTCACATCTCTTGAAGTTGAAGTATTAGAACATAAAATCATAGATTTCAGGGAATCAGGAAGACCACTTTCTGATCATTTACCGGTCGTGACGGTGATAAAACTGAAGGATTCAAAGATCGAGTAGAATTTCAAATCCTGGTTTGGCCTCACCCCCGTTTTACATTAACTGTTAATTTTTTATAATTTATTCAATCAGAAAACTAAAAAACCAAATTAGTTTTCTAGTTTTGCAGTCTCAAACAATTATATGACTGCAGAGGAAAAAATTATCAAAGCTGCCACTGAAGCTTTTCTACTCAAAGGTATCAAGAGCGTTACCATGGACAGTATAGCCCAGGCTGCCGGTGTTTCAAAACGAACAGTATATGAATTATTCAAGGATAAGGATACCCTTGTTATTCAAACGCTGGGAGAAATGATCATTAGCCAGAATAAAAGTATTATTGAGATTATTGGTAACACCGAGAATGTTATTGAAGCTTTATTTGTGGTAATGGAAAGAGAAGCTGTTCGACGCAGGGAGATGTCGCAGATCCTGATTCAGGATATTGAAAAGTACTTTCCGCTTGTGAACGCGGCATTTTTTTCAAATCCTGATAAGATTTGTGATTACTCACCAACTTATACTTTTCTCGTTAAAGGAACCGAACAAGGCATCATTAGAAAAGACCTGAGAATAGAGTTTGTAGACAACTTTATACATGAACTCATAGGATTGGCCCATACCAGTGAAAGGCTCAAACAACTTATGCCGGATAAAGCGGATTTTATGACTAATATTTTTATGCCTTATTTCAGAGGGATTTGCACCAAAAAGGGGCTTTCACTTATGGAAAAATATTTCGAAAACCTTCAAGAGTAACTGCCAGAAAATTTGACAATTACTGATTCTTGATCATGGGCCAGTCATCTAAATGAATTAATATCTAATCACTTACTCAACAGTTCAAATACATCACAATGAAACTTAAACAATCAGGGCTTTTTATACTGATGTTCTTCATCAGTTTAACTATAAACGCTCAGAATGAATTAAAATTAACGGTAAATGAAGCCGTTGAATATGCTTTGCAATATAACAAGACGGTGGCCAATTCTGACTTATCGGTTAAGATAGCACAGCAAGGAATACGTGAAGCAATAGCCTATGGTCTTCCTCAAGTGAATGCCTCAGCGGATTATTCAAATGCTATGGGAGCAAATATGTCAATACGGTTCAACGAGAATATGCCAGCTTCTGAAATTCCTATTAAACCATCTAGTAGCTTCAACCTGCAAGTTACTCAATTGCTATTCAGTGGAAGTTATATTGTTGGGGTTCAAACAGCTAAGCTATATAAAGAACTTAGTGAAGTTAACCAGCTAAGAACTGAGACTGAAATAAGGTCGCTAATAACAAACAGCTACTATCTGGTTCTGATATCTGAAGAATTATTAATGCGGCTGCAGCAAAATTTGACCAACCTGAAAGATCTCTATAAGAAAAATGAAGCGCTTTCAAGTGCAGGCATTATTGAACGAACGGATGTTGATCAGCTTTTAATAAAGGTAATTACTCTGGAGAATGCAGTTAAGTCATCGGAAAGACAACTTGAACTTGCAATCAATATGCTTCGTCTGCAACTTGGCGCAGACATAGATACTCAAATTAATCTTACTGAAGATCTTGATGTTATCCTAAGTCAGAATGATATAGAAAAATTCATGATGCTTGATTTAAAGCTTGAAAATAATATCGATTACCAGATGGTGAATCAACAAGTGGAGTTAAGCAGGAAAATGGTTGACATGAGAAAATCAGCTGCACTACCAAATCTTTCAGGCTTTTATTCATATACCTATAAGCTTTTAAAACCAGAGTTTGATATGGCACCTGCTAACATGATTGGTCTTCAACTCAATGTTCCTGTATTTTCCAGTGGATTAAGAAGTGCGCAAACTAAACAGGCTTTTATCGACTTACAAATTCAGCAGAATCATAAAGAGCTTGTTAGTGATCAGTTGAGGGTACAGGAAAAGCAGCTCAGGTACAACCTCATAAGCGCATTTGAAACATTTAACAACCTGAAGTCAAACATTGAAGTATCACGCCGGGTATACAGTAGTTTAAAATTGAAGTATGAGCAAGGTATTATTTCAGGCTTAGATCTTGTAACCGCCGATAATAATTACCTGGAGGCAGAAATGAATTATATCAGCGCGATCATGCAACTGCTTGACGCCCGACAGCAACTTGAAAAATTATATACAACAGCTAAATAAGACAATCAAACAGCACTCAATAAAATGAAAAAACTAATTTATACCGCTCTTGCACTAACCATACTATTTGCTTCGTGCAAGCAAGAAGAAAAAACAGATATCGCTCAAGCTGCTGAAGAAAAGACAGAAGTTGTAAAAGTTGTGGAGCTCAGTACCAAAACAATTAACCAAACTGTTGAATATCAGGCTACCTTACAGCCATTTGAAGAAATTCACCTTGCCCCTGCAACACCCGGCCGAATTGAGCATATTACTGTGGAGGTAGGCGACAGGATATCAAGAGGTGCATTGTTGGTTCAAATGGACCGTACTCAATTGCATCAGGCTGAAATTCAATTAAAGAACCTGGCAACCGATTTCAAAAGACTTGATACACTGCAGAAGGTGGGGAGCATTGCCCAGCAGAAGTATGACGAGATCATGACCAAATATGAAGTGGCACAATCTAATGTTGAATTTCTAATGCAAAACACACGGTTAGTAGCGCCATTTAACGGTATTGTATCAGGTAAGTATTTTGAATCAGGAGAAATGTATTCTTCAGCGCCTAATACAGCAGCCGGTAAAGCTGCAATATTGTCACTTATTCAGATTGACAAACTTAAAGCAATAGTCGCCGTATCAGAGAAATTCTTCCCGGTTATTAAAACAGGTATGAAAACTTCTGTTACAAGTGATATTTATCCAGGGAAAACCTTTAATGGAGTAATTACCTTGGTACATCCTATCATCAATCCCGCAAGCAGAAGCTTTGATATTGAAGTAACGATTGATAACAGCGCCGGTATGCTAAGGCCAGGAATGTTTAGTAGAGTAACCTTCAGTCCGGGTGAAACTGAGGCGTTATTATTACCCGCACTTGCCGTTTTGAAAATGCAAGGCTCTAACGAGCGGTATCTGTTTGTTGAAGAAAAAGGAGTTGCTAAGCGGGTTTCAGTTACTATGGGTCAACGTATCAATGATAATGTTGAAGTACTTTCTGATGATCTGAAAGCTGGAGACAAGGTGATTATTAGCGGTCAAGCCCGCTTACTTGATGGTATGAAGGTGCAGGTAGTAAATAACTAATAAATTCAAAGTTTTTAATAAAGAAATCAATGAGCATATATAAGAGTGCTGTAAATAAGCCTATTACTACCGTCATGATATTTGTGGCCGTAATGGTTATGGGCATCTATTCACTGATCAAAATGCCGGTAGACCTCTATCCTGAGATAGAGCCTCCAATAATATCAGTGCTAACAACTTATTCAGGTGCCAATGCAGCTGACATAGAGACTAATATTACCAAGTCACTTGAAGATGCACTGAACTCTGTTGATAACCTGAAGGAAATTAACTCAACTTCCAGTGACAACATATCAGTAATAACGCTCGAATTTGAGTGGGAATCAAACCTTGATGAAGCAGCTAATGATGTACGTGATGTTATCGACCGTATTATGGATTACTTGCCCGAAGGAACTGACCGGCCCACTATCTTCAAGTTCAGTACCAATATGATGCCTATAGTTTTCTACGCTGTTACCGCCGATGAAAGCTACATGGGTTTGGAAAAGCTGATGGATGAGAAGATTATTAATCCACTTAACAGGGTTGATGGTGTAGGCTCCATTTCCATGATAGGTGCCCCAAAGAGGATGATTTATGTTGATGCTGATCCTAATAAACTTGATGCATATAACATCACGATAGAGCAAATAGGGAATGTGATAAGCACTGAGAACCTTAACATGCCATCAGGTAATGTAAAAATGGGTTTAATGGATTATAAGTTACGTGTTCAGGGGGAATTCAACGACAGTGAAAGAATCAGGAATCTGGTAGTTGGAAATTATGCCGGGAAATCGGTTTACCTGCGCGATATAGCAAGCGTAAAGGATTCCCTCAAAGATGTATCACTTGATGAAAAGATAAATGGAAGATCAGGTTTGCGATTGTTTGTAATGAAACAGTCAGGAGCCAATACTGTTAAGGTTGCCCGTGAAATCAATGAGAACATGGCAAAGCTTGAAAAAAACTTGCCACCTGATGTAAAAATTGAGCAGATTTTCGACTCTTCTCACTTCATAAAGGGATCTATAAGCAACTTGTCGCAAACCTTAATGTGGGCTTTTATCTTCGTAGTTCTGGTAGTAATTCTGTTTCTTGGTAAATGGAGGGCAACATTTATAATCATCCTCACAATTCCTATTTCTCTTATAGTTTCATTTATTTACCTGTACATTACTGGCAACTCTATTAATATCATATCCCTGACCTCACTGTCAATAGCAATTGGTATGGTGGTTGATGATGCAATTGTAGTACTGGAAAATATAACCAGGCACATTGAAAGAGGTAGTAGCCCACGCGAGGCGGCAATATATGCTACAAATGAAGTATGGCTGGCCGTAATTATTACAACCTTAGTTGTTGTTGCAGTATTCTTCCCACTTACCATGGTATCAGGCATGACAGGTGTTATGTTTAATCAGCTTGGATGGATTGTTTCCATAACAATAGTAACCTCCACTTTAGCAGCAATCACACTTATACCGATGTTATCAGCAAGGTTACTTGGAATGAAGAAACTAACCGTAAAAGAACATTGGTATAGTCACTCCCGCGCAGTTGAGCCTACTCTTAAAAAAATGGATAATTATTATGAACGGGCTCTTAGATGGTCACTTCGTCACAAAATTGGCGTTATTGTTGCCGCAAGCTTGATATTCATCGGGTCAATAGTCTTAGCGCAATTTATCAAAACTGACTTCATGCCCGAAAGCGATGAAAGCAGATTAACGGCCGCGATAGAACTCCAAACAGGTACACGTGTTGAAGAAACCGTTAAGGTTACCCGTCTACTTGAAAGGATTATAAAAGAAAGATATCCTGAGGTTACTATTATCTCTGCTTCATCAGGTGCAGATGACGAAGGGAGCATGTTTTCATTATTCTCAACTACTAGTTCTAATATCATTAACCTTATGATGCGATTGGAAGATCGTGAAAATCGGGAACGGTCAGTATTCGAGATAGCATCAGACCTGAGGCAGCAAATTGCTATGATACCGGAGGTTATCAGTGCAAATGTTACCACGTCAAGTCAAGGCTTCGGTGGAACATCTAACACGGTTGATGTTGAAATTTATGGTTATGATTTCAATACCACTAACCGTATTGCTGAGGATATTAAGCTAAAAGTAGCCCAAATCAAGGGGGCTGCCGATGTATCTATCAGTCGCAAGAAGGACAAACCTGAACTGCAGATAGTACTCGATAAAGACAAATTATCAACACACGGACTAAATAGTGCCATGGTTTCTGGTTTTATCAGGAATAGGGTGAGCGGCTTAATTGCCTCACAATATAAAGAAGAAGGTGATGAGTATGACATCAGAGTAAGGCTTGCGGAAGAACATCGGAATTCAATTACTGATCTTCAGGAAATGACAATAAATACTCCAACCGGTCAGAAAATAAAGCTAAAAGAGCTTGCCACGATTGAAGAATACTGGGGACCACCTTCTATCACACATAAAAGGAAAGAGCGACTTGTAACGGTATCGGCAAAGGCTGATGGCATTGCGCTTGGAGACCTGGCTGCATTGGTTCAATCATCTATTGCCCAGGTGGATATTCCGCAGGAGGTAATGGTTCAGATTGGTGGTGCATATGAAGATCAGCAGGAAGCATTTGGTGATATCGCCATGCTCATGTTACTCAGTTTAATTCTGGTATTTATTGTAATGGCATCCCAGTTTGAATCATTCAAGATGCCTTTTATCATAATGTTGTCAATACTATTCGCCTTTAGCGGAGTTGTGCTTGCCTTATTAATTACAGGAACAACATTAAGCATGGTTGCCGCATTGGGGGCAGTACTCCTTATTGGTATTGTTGTAAAGAATGGTATTGTTTTAGTTGACTATATAAACCTGATGCGCGACCGTGGAATAGAACTTTATGAGGCAATAGCTATTTCAGGCAGATCAAGGTTGAGACCTGTACTCATGACTGCATTAACTACCATTCTTGGAATGCTTCCTTTAGCTTTGAGTACAGGTGAAGGATCCGAACTCTGGCGACCAATGGGAATAACTGTTATAGGTGGACTTGTGTTCTCAACTTTGGTAACAATGATTATAGTGCCGGTTATGTATGGAATCATGGGAAGAAAAGGAGAAAGGGATAAAAAGAAAAAAGTGATCAAGCAGTTTGAATTCATTAATTATAACTAGAAAACCAGGAGTAAAATGAAAGCAGTATTTATAGCCTTTAACCAGGCAAATACAGAAAGAGTAGAGTTTATGTTTGATCAGATGGGAATTCGGGGCTATACCTGGTGGAGCGAGGTGAAAGGCAGGGGCACATCCACCGGCGAACCACGCATGGGTACACATACCTGGCCTGAAATGAACTCGGCTGCAATGACCGTTGTACCTGATGAACTGGTACAACCATTACTTGATAATATTAAGAAGATGGATGAAATCAATAAAGATGTTGGAGTAAGGGCATTTGTTTGGGAAATTACCCAGGCAGTTTAAACATGCTTCCAGGCAGTTATTACCTGTTTCAGGTAATATAGTGCATACAACCAATGCTACTTAAGAAGGGATGTATTTTATACGCAAAACTTTCCTGGAAATAACATCTAATGAGCGTTTTAAAAAGATAGTCTAATTATATTCGTTTTGATGTGTTTAATCGATAAGCCCTGAAAACAATGCTTTCAGGGCTATCGTATTTTTACCGTAGCAATGTTACTTTGCCCTGTATCTTGATGTTAAAATTTTGGTCATTACTATAAACAACCTCATAAATATAGATACCGCTAGTGGCTTCCAATCCGTTAACCAACCCATTCCATCCGGCTTGTGCATCATTAGTTTGGAATAGTAGTTGTCCTCCCCTACTGAAGATTGACAAACTGAACTTTGTTAGTTGATCATATCCCGTAACCGGGCGAAATGTTTCATTCAGGTTATCCCCATTGGGCGTAAAAGCATCGGGCATATAGAATTCCATTGACCGCTCATAATCTTCAACAAGCACCACAGAATATTTTTCTGAACAATTAAGATCATCGGTAAGAACAACACTATAATCTCCTGCTTCATTTACAATTATTGATGAGGTAGATTCACCGGTATTCCATTGATAACTTTGATATTCAGTTTCTACACTAAGGATATACTCATTTAAAAACAGTATTGTATCAATACTGAAAGGATCAGATGGCAATGGCAAAACAGATAAATTCATAGTTGATTGATCAGCACATCCTGAAACATCCGTAACAACCAATTCATACTGACCGGATGTTGATGAATTAACAATTGTAATATTCAATTGAGGATCAGTTTCAATTCTGCCATCGGGATATTTCCATTTGTAATCGTATGTCCCCGGCGGACTCACGGAGGCATTAATTGTTTTAGGCGATCCTTCACATACTGATGCATCTGAGAGGGTTATAACCGGAAGATTATATACAATTACTTTTCCTGGAGTGTAATCAGGGACAATTCTCAATAAAGGTTCAGACGTGAACCATGACTCAATAGTTGCATCATCCCAAACTAAAGGCACAGCGCCGGGTTGACTGCTATTAAAGACCAGTTCAAGCACTTTTATAGTATCATTAAGCGTAAGGGATGTACTCGTACTCCATGTTAAAATGATCTTTCCTGATTGGCTTGCATCCATCTGTAAATTGGATGCAAGTGAGGGATGGGGGCTTATATAATTCGGTTGACATAGGATGCCTGAAGGGTCATAATCTATTACCAGCCTGAAAGATTTAATACCTGTGAAATTATAAATTTTGACTGGAACACTTGCTAAATCTCCATTGCATACCTCATCATGTCCAACCACGGCATCAAGGTAAACGGAATTAATTTGCGCAATGGTCACCGTAGAATCAATGGTACAACCGTTTGGGTCAGTTACTATATAAGTATATGTCCCTGCCTGAAGGTTGTTAAAAACAGGTGATGTTTGTGGAGGACCACCATTTAAAGTATAGCTGAACCCACTTCCGGCAGCATATATAGTAATGGATCCATCGGCATTGTTGTCAAGTGCAGGAACTGTTGTTACTGAGTCAATCACTGGTTTATCGAATGCGGGCACATTCAGAGGGTTATTAATGAAGTCACCAATGCATGTTTGGTTTTCTATTGCCCTGGCTCTTACAACATAGTCACCAGCACTCAGATTTAGGAATGATCCGGAAGCCTGCCAAGGAGAGCCGTTAATTGAATATTGCAATTTATCAGAAAAACCATCGATAGCTATAACATTAATAGAGCCTGTTGGAAAACCACAATAGGCTGGCGTGCTCGAAGCATCCTGAATAAGGGCATTACCAACAGAAGTTACTTCATATTCACCCATAGAAACAGTGCAACCATCACCATACTCAACTGAGAGGGAATAATTCCCTTCAACAAGATCTTCTGCATCCAATGACGTGCGCACGATAGCACCACTTTCGTCCTTCCATTCATATAATAAAGGAGGATCACCATTTACAACAAGACCACTGATTTCACCGGTTGCTCCCGTACAGGTTGTTGGCAATACATAAACATTTGTAGCATCAATAGTTGGAATAGCAAAATTAGTAAGGTGAATTGTATCAGTAGTTACACATCCGTATCTATTCTCAATGCTGCACCAATAATCACCAGGAGTTGGAACTATAATTGATATGGTTGTATCATTAGTGCTCCAGGTATAAGTACCTTGTACTAATCCGGGTGCTAATTCCACTTCAGTGCCAGTACATACCGACCTGTCAGGTCCAAGACTAAAGGCTGGGAAAGGAACAATAGTTACTTTTCTTGAATACACTTCAATTTCCTCTCCATGATGGTGAGCAGAGGCAGTAACATTAAAAGTTCCAGGCTTTGAAAATACATGTACAGGGTTTTGACCTGAGCCAGTATTCTGTCCGCTATCCGGATCATCAAAATCCCAGATTATCGTATTAACGGTAGGTAAAAAATTGGCAAAAAATCTTGTTGTATCAGGAAAGCAGTTGCCTGTCCACTCAAATTTGGTTAAATAGGAAGGCATAAATACAGGTAACCCAAACCTACTCTCTTTAGGAGCTAGATTAACAATATCTTTTTGAAATGTGCAATCAGTACCTAACTTGTATGGGAACATAATCCTTGATAAGTACTGTCTATTTTTGCCGGCATTTTGAGCCACGTATATTTTTCCATCAGGTCCTAACTGCAAATAACAATAACCATCTATAATATCTTCGTTATATACTACGGTTCTGGCATTTTCAAAAGCAGCCTGACTTCCAATCCGGTTCATATCATACTGTACTATTGCCTGGCGGACAGTAGGGGGGTCGCCCGGTTCAATACCAATGAGTGACAAATACAGATAGGCTCCATCAGCAGAGAACTCCATGCCATTTCCCCTATGCTCCATATCATCACCTATTCCAATAAAAGTGAATAATGGTGTAAGAAAACCGGTAGCATCATTAAATGTATAGAGTTCAAATATTCTGGGCTCCTCCTGATACCAGTCACCAGTTGAATAGCAATAGAATCTGCCATCAGGTGAAAACTTCGATAAGCTGTACTCAACACCAGGTGCATGTGACTTAAGCGCTTGAGTCATTTTTGGAGTGCTGCTTATGCCTTCTTCGGTTACCAGATATGACAATAGCATGTTAGGAGTTGTTAACGATCGGAATACTACCCAATAGTCACGATGGTTAGCATGTCTTATGGCCATTACAACACCTTCGGCTCTTTCTGTTCCCGGAATGAAAACATTCTTCTTATCTGCCTCTATGTCACCCAGGCCAGCATTAAGATTCATGTCAATAATTGAATAATAACATCCGGGAATAAGTGAGTCGCCTGTAGTTATAAGATAATACTTACCTGGATTATTAGGTACTTCGAATGATATACCGGGCTGACTTGACAAGCCCGAACCATTTAGTCCAGTACCATTTGGCATTGGTTGATGGCCAATATTCCAAACAGTTTCCCCATTGCTGTAAAACAATGGACTGCCCGATTTAGTAGACATCGAGATACTTCCTTTACGTGTAAACATCTGACTGCCACCGAAAGGTGCGGGATTGCCAGTATGAAACCGCATAGCAGCTTTATTCCCGAAATACCAATTATAAGCTTCCTTTTGTGAAAAACAATTGGATGTAATGAGAATAAATCCAAGAATTAAGAGGTGTGTTTTCATCAATATAGTAACTCAACAGAAAAAAAATATTCATGTGATTGTAGTAAGTTCCAAAGTTATTGAATTATTTTGCTTAAAAACAAGCATATCGCTGCAAATATTGTATTAATCAGTACTGAGTATTAAAAATAATACTGTTACTTCATCTTCAACATTTCAAAAGAAAGAAAACCCCATAATAATCAGTTTTTTTTAAATTTGCGTAAAACTAAATTTGCATATATGTCAGACCACAAACCCGAAATTACAGGGCTCCCCGAAAATGCTTATACAGAACTTAAGCCAGGTGAAGAGTATAAACCCATTATGCCGGCACATCAGGCACCCCCTGAAGTCAATTTGCGCTCAGTGCTTTTGGGGCTATTGATGGCAGTGATTTTTTCAGCTGCAGCAGCATATCTGGGTCTGAAGATCGGACAAGTATTCGAAGCAGCCATTCCTATAGCAATCATTGCAGTAGGTTTATCATCAGCTACTAAACGCAAGAATGCACTAGGTGAAAATGTAATTATTCAATCAATTGGTGCAAGTTCAGGCGTTATTGTTGCGGGTGCCATTTTTACATTGCCAGCCCTTTACATCCTTAACCTTGAAGCACACTTTTATCAGGTATTCCTCTCTTCACTTCTTGGAGGCTTCCTCGGAATCCTGTTCCTTATTCCTTTCCGTAAGTATTTCGTTGCTGATATGCATGGGAAATATCCTTTCCCCGAAGCAACTGCAACTACTGAAGTACTCGTATCGGGCGAAAAAGGTGGTAATCAAGCGCGGCTATTACTTGTAGCCGGCCTAATTGGCGGTATCTATGACTTTATTATTGCAACTTTTGGATGGTGGAGTGAAGTCTTTACTACAAGGGTAGTCCAAGCAGGTGAAGTCCTGGCTGAAAAATACAAGATCGTCTTCAAGATGAATGTTGGCGCAGCTGTTATGGGGCTCGGATACATCATTGGATTAAAGTATGCTGCTATCATCTGTGCAGGATCTTTTGTAAGCTGGTTTGTGCTAATTCCTATAGTTTCACATTTCGCTGAAGGACAAACGCTTGCTGTAGGCGCTAATGTAACTAGTTTGCTTTCGCAAATGTCACCTGAGGAGATCTTTAGAAATTACATCAGGCAGGTAGGTATTGGTGGTATTGCTATGGCCGGTGTAATTGGAATTATCCGGTCAAGTAAGATCATAAGAGATGCTTTTGGACTGGCAATTAGTGAAATATCTGGCAAACACACTGTTGATAAGGAAACCAAAAGAACACAGCGTGACATACCGATGAAGATTATCCTATTTGGAATTCTGGCAACAGCAATAGTCATATTTATTTTCTTCATGTTCGGCGTTATTGGCAATTTAACCCAGGCATTAATTGCTTTGGGGATTGTTATGATTATAGCCTTCCTATTTACCACAGTTGCTGCCAATGCTATTGCTATTGTAGGTACTAACCCTGTTTCGGGTATGACACTTATGACGCTCATCATCACATCATTAGTAATGGTAGCCGCAGGACTTTCAGGCACTGCCGGTATGGTTGCTGCCCTCATTATTGGAGGTGTGGTTTGTACCGCGCTTTCTATGGCTGGAGGTTTTATCACCGACCTTAAGATCGGTTATTGGCTGGGCACATCCCCATACAAACAACAAACATGGAAATTTCTCGGAACTCTTGTATCCGCGGCTACTGTTGGTGGAGTTATTATGATTCTGAACAAAACATACGGATTTACCGGTCCTGATGCACTTGTTGCTCCACAAGCTAATGCAATGGCTGCTGTAATCGAGCCTATGATGTCGGGCAAAGCCGCACCATGGTTGCTTTATTCCGGTGGTGCTTTTCTTGCGCTGATACTTACTATGATAGGTGTACCTGCACTCGCGTTTTCTTTAGGAATGTTTATTCCTCTTGAACTAAATACTCCATTGCTCGTTGGAGGTATCATTGCCTGGTTTGTAAGTACAAGATCAAAGGATGCTGCACTTAATAACGCACGTCGTGAACGCGGAACTCTTATCGCTTCAGGATTTATAGCCGGTGGTGCTTTAATGGGTGTAGTAAGCGCAATGCTCCGTTTTGGAAATATAAACTATGTTGATCAAACCTGGTTCTCAAGTCATTCTGCTGAAATACTTGCACTCGGTATGTTTATGATACTGTGCGGCTATATGATTTGGGAAATATTAAAAGCTAAAAAAGAGGCTTAGCACATATCAAATGTCATGCTAAAATTTGCTCTATTACTGGCCGTAAGTGCATTGTTTGCAGCACTGGGTTATTTACTTAATTCGAAAAATGCTCAGTATTACCTGTCAGGTTACTGGAATCTTAAAAAAGAAGATAAAGAAAAGGTTGATCTTATCAATTTCCTTAAATTCTTTAAAAGATTTCATCTTGGTTTGGCTGTTTCTATTCTAAGTGTTGGGATTGTTGGTGGGCTATTGCTTTCTGATTTGACCATCCTTCTCATTTTAATGGCACTTATACTTCTGGCCTACGTGTTTATGGCTGTTTATTCTTCACGGTACTGGAAGGATCTTAAGCATAAATAAATGTTTAGCAATTGAAATTAGGTAGTAGTATTTAAGTAAAAGGATCATATACCAAACCATTACAAGTGGCATGAATATATTGAAATTGAAATGAGACTAAAGTTTATCAAAATAATATAACATGAAAGAAGAAATCAAAAACCGATTCTTAAGGTATGTAAGCATTGATACCCAGAGTGATGAGAGTTCAGAAACATGTCCCAGCACTGCAAAGCAGTTGGTTATGCTTGAAATGCTCCGCGATGAATTACTGACTATGGGCCTTACTGATGCTACCATGGATGAGAACGGATATGTAATGGCAACGCTTCCTGCTAACAACGGCAAAGATGGTCCGGTGATTGGATTTGTGGCACATGTTGATACAAGCCCTGACATGCCAGGTGTTAATATAAAGCCCAGGTTGGTCGAAAATTATGATGGCGGTGATATTATATTGAACGAGGAGTTAAAACTAATTCTCTCACCGAATGATTTTCCTGAGATGAAGCAATATGCCGGGCAAACATTAATAGTTACTGATGGAACAACTCTACTTGGTGCAGATGACAAAGCTGGTGTTACTGAAATCATGACTGCGGTTGAATATCTTACCAAACACCCTGAAATCAAGCACGGACCGGTAAAGATTGGTTTTACACCCGATGAAGAAATAGGCAGAGGTGTTGACTTTTTTGATGTGAAAAAATTTGGTGCCGACTGGGCTTATACGATGGATGGGGGTGAAATTGGGGAGCTGGAGTATGAGAATTTTAATGCTGCAGGTGCTAAGATCAACATTCAAGGCAAGAACATTCACCCGGGTTATGCAAAGGGAAAAATGCAAAATGCACTTCTTATGGCCATGGAACTGAATGCATTACTCCCTGTTTTTGATAGACCCGAACATACACAAGACTATGAGGGATTTTATCACCTTGTTAAGATGGAAGGTTCGGTGGAAAAGTCCTTCATTCAGTATATTATCCGCGACCACAATAAAGAACTATTCGAAAAGAGAAAACAAGTAATGCTCGATTGCGTCAAATTTATGAACACCCGTTATGGAGAAGGAGCTTTTACACTTGAGCTGAAAGACCAATACTTCAACATGCGCGAGAAGATTGAGCCTGTTTGCCACATTGTCAACACAGCAGAGCGGGCAATGGAAGAACTTTATATTGAACCTAAAATAAAACCTATTAGAGGCGGCACTGATGGATCACGCTTGAGCTACATGGGACTTCCATGCCCTAACATCTTTGCTGGCGGACATAATTTCCATGGCAAGTATGAATTTGTGCCACTGGAGTCAATGGAGAAAGCTACATTGGTAATACTCAAGATCATAGAACTTAATGGACAAACTGAAAGTGAAGCTTAGCACTTTACACAAATGCTAATAACTGAAAATCAGGTTCACCATAAATAGCCCATTAAAATCATAAGAGTTAAACATAGAAATGCCGGGTAATAACCGGCATTTCTTATTAACCATATAAGTACTTGCCAAATTCAAAGGGTAATTTCTTCTTTTTGAATTTGCTGGCTGTAAACATCGTTTGTATCTACCTGAGCATCGAGCACTGCAATGGTAGTCATATTAACGATTTCTCTTACGGAGCAATCAGTAGGTACAACATGTATTGGCCTTTTCATACCCATCAGAATTGGACCAACTACTTCGGCTCCACCAAGCTCAGAAACAATTTTGTATGCAATGTTGCCTGAAGTAAGGTTAGGGAAAATAATAGTGTTTACATCAAGTCCTTCGAGCCGGGTAAATGGGAAACTCTTACTACGCATTTCCTTGTTAAGTGCAAAATCCATTTGTACCTCGCCATCCACAACAAGATCGGGGTAATTTCGATGAAGAATAGAAACTGCCTGTCTTACCTTAGTTAAGATCTTAGTTCTTTCAGATGATTTAACTGAGCCAAAGTTTGAATACGACACCATTGCTATTACAGGTTCAACTCCAAACTTCCGCACTTCAGCAGCGGTTAACAGCGTAGTTTCTATTAGTGTATCTAAGTCGGGATCAATATTTACAGTGGTATCTGCAAAGAACAGCGGTCCTCTCTTACTCATTATTATTGACATGCTTGAAATATGCTTGAGCTCAGGCTTTGGACCTATCAATTTGAGAGCCGGACTCATAACCCCACCATAGTGACTTGTTACGCCTGATATCATTGCATCGGCCATGCCGGTTTCTACCATCATAACCCCGTAATAATTACGATTGAAAGTAAGGTCGTAGGCTTTTTCAAGAGTAATACCCTTACGCTGACGCTTATTCCAGATCAGTTCAGAGAATTGCTGCCTGGTTTCCTGACATCCGTGACAACGGGGGTCATAAATAGGAACCTTATGCAGATCAAGGTGGTTCTCGGCAATGAGTGCTTCAATTTCATCAACATCTCCCAATAATATAGGTAATGCAATACCGTCACGCAATACTTCACTTGCAGCCCTGAGAACTTTCAGGTTATTGCCTTCAGCAAATACCACCTTCTTGGGATTTTCTTTTGCTTTTAGTACTATACTATGCAATAGCTGATTATCCAAACCTAAACGCTTACTCAACTCCATTCTATACTGTTCCCAGTCTTCAATTGGCTTTCGCGCTACACCACTATCCATTGCAGCTTTTGCAACAGCAGGGGCAACAGTTGTAATCAGTCGCAAGTCTAAAGGTTTAGGAATAATATAATCTCTTCCGAAAGATAGATTGCTAACATTATAGGCTTTGCTAACAGTTTCAGGTACAGGTTCTTTTGCTAACCCTGCAAGCGCATATACTGCTGCTTTCTTCATTTCCTCGTTTATGCAGGTGGCTCTAACATCAAGCGCGCCACGGAAAATAAAGGGGAAGCCGAGTACATTATTAACCTGGTTAGGATAGTCAGAACGGCCGGTAGCCATAATGATATCATCACATGCCGACATTGCTTCATCGTAAGCTATTTCAGGATCAGGGTTAGCCATGGCAAATACAATAGGATTCCTGGCCATCGAACACAGCATATCCTTAGTCACACAATTAGCTTTTGACAACCCCAGGAAAATATCAGCACCTTCCATGGCATCTGCCAATGTAGTCACATCCCTGGTAGTCATGAAAGCAGCTTTGTACTTATTGAGATCCGTACGGTCACTCCTCAGCGCACCTTTCGTATCAAGCATAATTATGTTACTTCTCTTAGCGCCCAGTGAAATAATCAGATTTGCACAGGCAATAGCAGCAGCACCTGCCCCATTTATAACTATAGATGCTTCCTCTAACTTCTTACCGGCTATTTCCAAGGCGTTGATCACCCCTGCGGAGCAGATTATGGCTGTTCCATGCTGATCATCATGCATTAGCGGAATCTGGATTTCCCGCTTCAGCCTTTCCTCAATTTCAAAACACTCAGGAGCTTTAATATCTTCGAGGTTTATACCACCAAAAGTGATTGCTATGTTCTTAACAGTCTCAACAAATTTGTCAATGTCCTTGGTGTCAATCTCAATATCAAATACATCTATATCGGCAAATATCTTAAACAGAAGGCCTTTTCCTTCCATAACAGGTTTACCTGCCCCTGCACCAATATCACCCAAACCGAGCACTGCCGTTCCATTTGAAATAACCGCAACAAGGTTTCCTTTTGAGGTGTATTTATAAATGTCCTCATAATTTTTCTCAATTTCAAGGCATGGATGCGCGACACCAGGGGAGTAGGCTAATGATAAATCGCGCTGTGTTGTGTGAGGTTTTGTTGGGATAACTTCCAGTTTCCCGGGACGGCCTTCATAGTGATACCGGAGGGCGTCATCTTTTGTCAGTTTGGACATAATGGCGTATTTTTAAGAATGCAAATAACTAACTATTGATGCAGCGAAATGAATAGTAAAGATACAGATTTATCTTAGTACAAATACCGTTTTGTCAAACATTTATGGGTTAAATTCTCAAATAAAAATAAACACCCATATATGGATAATGCCCTTCTATGCTATCATTTGATCATACGTAATTTCATCAACCCTTCTAAGAGGTTTACTACTGATATAAAGAATTCCTGCAATCAGGAAAATTCTATTTTGTAAAATTCCGTTCCAGAATATAGGACCATGCAGCACCACCTGGCTCATCTCCATTAAGATCAACTGAAATGAAAAGATATTCTTTTACTCCATCATCTGCATATCCCAGTACTTCGTACCTGTTAGTCGTATTACCTCCATTGGGAGGACTCCAGGGATCTACATTTTCTCCTCCATAATATCCTTTATAAAAAGCAATAAAAGCTGCTGTTGATGGCGATCCATTTGTAAAAATGATATAAGGATACGCTTGTCCGGTTCCGGGATAAAACGTATAGAGATGGGTTGCAGATCTGAAAGCAGCACCATTTCCTGAATTCAGTAATTCAGCATCAGTTATACATCCAACAGGATAATTAAGCATATAGCCATCATTACGGGCGTCACCATTGGTTCGGTATTCATAATTTCCATTTGTGGAGAATATAAATTCATCATTAACCAAGCATGACCAGGGTCCGCCCGGTAACATTTCTTCTAGTGGAACACTCCACCATTCAAAACTGCCAGGTTCAGGCCCTACGAAAATAGTGAGGTTATCTACCTTTACTTTCCATGGTTCACCTATCAGCAATGCATTCGTGATGGGTTCATTTGACATGAATGCTAAACGTACAGATTCATCTGAACCACTGGTATTAAAAGCCGTTAATGAAATAGTATAAATTCCACCTACTGCATATGTATGTGTGGGGTTTTCTTCAGTTGATGTTACTCCATCACCAAAATCCCATAAGTATTCTTCAGCATTTATAGAAGTATTGGTAGTAAAAACTGTCAATTCTTGTTGTGTCATAGTAAAATTAGCAACCGGAGCCGGTCCGGGGAGTGGGGGCTCATCATCCGGGTTATCATAATGCACTAAAACATATCTCCAATATGCAGGAAAATTATCTCCTGCCATGTAGTTACACTGAACAATAAGAGTGTCAGTTGTACCTTCTGAAAGCTTCATTAGTTCATAAGTAATCTGCTCCTGTGGAACCGTCACCTCCATGTTGGTTCCGGTTTTCAGGAATGCGATATAGGCACCATAGCCGGTAACGGTAATATCTTCTTCTGTATAGGCGTAAATATGATCGCCATCACCCCATGCTGAGAAATCCTCTCCACCCGGGCCATACATTTGTGTAACTGGTTGGCAGGCATTTATAAGATCCGGATGAAATATACCACCTTCTGCCCAATAGTCACCCAATGCTCTGAATAACATCTGACCATCGGATGTAAAAATCCACTCATCGTTAAGCATGCAGGTCCTTACTTGTAATTCTTCGTTCAAACCAAAAGCCCACCATATTACGTTACTACCATCATTCGGTCCTACCTGCAAAGGGTATCTTCCGGTGGAAACATCCCTTAACAATTTCCAGGTTTTCTGATCATTTCCGCTCAGTATTTCTGAGAAAGTAAAAGTATAATTGGTGTTTTCAATTGGAGTGTCAATGATATTATAAGTAAATTGAAGATATTTAGCGGTCATGAGGAGGGAATCGCCGGTATAATATACAAAACCACTCCTGCTCATTGTTGTTTTATGTGCGCGATCAGTGTATTCTGTTCCCATGAATTTCAAACTACATTCACTGTTTCCAGCTCTTTGGCTGGAAATAACCTTAATAGTTCTGGTTTCACCTCCAAAAACGGCTGAAACAATGTAAACATTACTACTTCCAGGTATAAAACTGAAAGTGCTGTAACCCCTTTCAACTTCCCTATTTAAAGAAGTAATGGTTTTGCCCGTGAGGTCAGTTACTTGCATCTGAGTTGTTCCGCTGCGTGGAAAATAAGCTTTAATTGAAGTGCCTGCTGAACCTGATGGACCAATGGGATTCGGGGCATTTTGGAATAAAATGAACTCCTGCTCATGAGTCGGTACATCATCAATTCCTACTGCTATCATTGCCAGCACAGTATCAGGCCAGTAAAGTGTAGTATCCCCACCACGATTAATATTGGTGATGGTGATACTTTCAGCCTGAATAGACTGTGACAAAAATGTTGAAGAGAATGTTAGGTAAACAGGTTCCTGTCCATACGATATCGTATAAAAAACTGACAGGAAAATCATGGTTAGTAGATTTCTTTTCATGGCTATAGTTTTTTTATAAATGCGTCTGATTACACACATAGAACAAATATAGGTATAAAAAGATAAGAGATAATCTAATATTTAATTTTGGAATATAAAATTTAAGAAAAGCAACTCGCCTTATTTTCAAAAAACAACTTGCCCAAAACAATACAATTAGCAACCTTGTTATTATGCCAAACCAGTATCTTGTATTCTTTTATAATGCTTGAGAATAATCTCAATACTAATAAATTTGCTGTCAAAAGGATGAAGATTTTCGTTGCCAAAACTAAATAATCTGACGTCCTTTTTTAATATCATAAATTTGGAACGCTTTTTGCAAATGTTGGTGAAACAGCCACTACAATGAACGTTAAACAACTATCTATCATAACTAAAACTCTTCTGTGTATTTTTCTTTTAATGCCTGCTTTAACCTGGAGTCAAGCAGTTAGGCAAATGGGCAACACTGCATTTGATCGTGGTGAAAAGCTGGTTTTTAAGGTATATTATCAATCACTGCTAACGGGTAAGGTTACTGCCGGTGAAGCAAAGATTGAAGTTAAAAACAAAAAGGTCATCAAAAACAACCGGCCTACCTACCATGTGGTGGGAACCGGAGAGTCAAAAGGTGCATTCAACTTCTTTTTTAAAGTTAACGACAGGTTTGAGACTTTCATTGATGAAGAAGGCATGTTTCCCTGGTATTTTATCAGGCGCACCCGTGAGGGGGGATACAAGAAAGATGATGAGGTTACCTTCGAGCAATTCAGCAATATGGCAATTAGTCGCAATGCTGTAAAGAGAGTGCCATCAAATATTCAGGATATTGTTTCTGTTTTTTATTATGCACGTACCCTTGATATAACAGGGGTTGATCCCGGTGATTCTTTTCCGCTTTCTTTCTTTCTGGATGACTCCGTTTATACGTCAAAGATCATTTTCCTTGGCAGAGAGCAGGTTACAACTGAATCGGGCACATACAATTGTTTGAAGTTTAAGCCAATGGTGGCTACAGGTGAAGTCTTTAAGGAGCCTTATCCTATGCAATTATGGGTTACTGACGACAAGAACAGAATACCTGTGTTGATGCAGTCAGCGGTAATAGTTGGCTCAGTTAAAATGGAGCTCGTAAGTTTTGAAGGTATCAGAAACCCTGTTACGGCTATAGTGCACAATGGAAAGAAGAAATAAACGACTTTGCTAAGTATACATACTCAGGTATATGCTATACTGCAAGAAGAAATGAATAACTTTGTTAAAGCATACTAATAAAGGCAGCATTAATCAATATCTGATCAGTGCTGTTACGCATGCATCTTCTTAAACCAAACTCCAGTTATGAAATCCTCGTGCCTGTTTCAAACCCTCCTGTTTTTGTTTTTCATTAACAGCTCTGCATCATTTGCACAGCAAGCCACAAAACCAGTCAGACCATCCAATCCCCAAAGTTCTATGGCAACACCAAATGATAGTGACCCGGTATGGAAGCAAGTAGATAGTTTGGCCGATCAGGGCTTGCCGCAATCAGCGCTAAAACTTGTTGCTGCAATTATGCAAAAGTCTTATGCAGAAGGAAACTTCACTCAGTATCTTAAAGCAAATCTTTATGAGCTTAAGCTTAGATCGCAGTATGAGGAGGATTTTTTAAAGAAGTTCATAACAGAAAGAGAACAATTACTTAGGGTTGATCAGTTATCCACCAGAGCTGTAGGACTGAAAGAGCCAGTGCCACAAATAATCCACTCAATCCTTGCTGATTTATATTGGCAGTTTTACTCCCAGAACCGTTACATCATACTTGACCGGACAGTTTTAATGGGTGATTCAGGAGAAGGTGGCATGGATGTTGCACCTATTGAAACATGGGATATCAACAGTTTTATCAAAGCAGTATCACTCCATTACAGCGCTTCACTTCAAAACCCATCCGTACTCCAGTCAATTAAGCTTAGTGAGTTTGAAACTATTATAGAAAAAGCACCAGGATCTTCTGCTTTACGCCCTACTCTATTCGATTTCCTGGCGCATCGCGCAGCTGATTTCTTTATCAACGGGGAAGCATCTCTTACTAAACCAGTTCATCAATATGTAATGAGAGATTCGGCACTGTTACTTCCTGCTGACATCTTTACTACACTTGACCTTACAAGCAAAGATTCACTGTCATTTGATCTTCAGGCCTTGCAGATTATGCAACAATTGATTAGGTTCCACCTGAATGATAAGAATCCTGAGGCCTTGGTTGATGCTGATCTCAAGCGACTTGATTTCGTTTACAACAATATAAACTACCCCGAACGCGACAGCCTTTATCTGAACTCGCTTCTTGCACTTGAGAAGAAATATTCAGGTCACTCAGTTTCTGCTGCCGTTATGCAGAAAATAGCCGAATATTATTATTCTGAACCTACACCTCCTGTTAGGATTCTTAAAGGTGCTAATGGAGACGGTTCTTCTTCACAAAAAGTGCATGAGCCGGTGCAAGCAAGGGAATGGTGCCTAAAAGCAATCAATAATTTTCCTGATACACCAGCAGCAAAGAATTGTGCTAACCTACTCAAAATCATTGAAGAGCCGTTGATAGAGTTCCAGACAAACAACGAGGTTAGTTCCGATAAAGAATTCCCCCTGCTGCTTAAATATAAAAATGTTAAGAAAATCTGGCTTAGGCTCGTACGTTCAGAATATCTCTCAAACAGGGAGTACTATAGTGATCGTGAAAACCACCTGAGGAAATTCCTTGCAATAAAGCCTCTGAAGGAATGGACAATTGCCGTGTCTGATGCATCAGATTATCTGAATCATTCTTCTGAAATAATCATGCCTGAAATCAAATCGGGCAAGTATGTACTAATGATAAATGATCAGGAAACTTTTACAGAGAGTGATACAACACTTGCATTCGGCTTTATTCAGGTAAGTAATATAACTTACATCAGTCGCAATGCACCCGATGGATCTGGATTGGTTTATGTTCTTGACAGGAATGATGGCAAGCCATTGAAGGATGTTGAAGTTCAATCATTCATAATGAATTACGACTATAGATCACGGATCTATGCGCGTAAAAACCTGGCACGATACAAAACAGGGGCCGATGGTTCTTTTACTATTAAAGCTCCGGGAGCAAATGAGAATGCAAATCTTTCCTTTGAGTTCAGGCACAAGGGTGATACTCTTATTGCCGAAAATTATTTTGCTTTGTATAACAGAGGCAGGTATGCCGACAGGGATCAAAGAATCAGCACTTTCTTCTTTACTGACCGGGCTATTTACCGCCCCGGACAACCTGTTTATTTCAAAGGCATTGTAATTGATAATGCACGCAATGCTAATAAGATTGTGCAGCAACACAAATCAACCGTAAGCCTCTATGATGTTAATGGCCAGAAAATCAGCAGTGTTGATGTTACATCAGGAGAATACGGTTCATTCAGCAATTCATTTGTAATACCTTCTGCAGGCTTAACAGGTCAAATGCGCATTGAAAGTGAATCGGGCAGCGTTTATTTCAATGTTGAAGAATATAAACGCCCTCGCTTTGAAGTTATATTCAAGCCAATCGATAGCACTTACCGCCTCAATGCTGAGGTTGAACTAACAGGTGAAGTAAAATCCTATTCTGATGTTCCTCTGTCAGGTGCAACTGTCAACTACCGGGTTGTACGAAGTGTGATGTTCCCATTTTTCAGATACACCTCCCGTATCTGGCCTCCTTTCAACATTCCCGATGCAGAAATTGCCAATGGAACTATAAATGTTGATGAACAAGGTAATTTCAAAATCAGATTTACCGCGGTGCCTGATCCAGCTAACTATGGAAATCAGGATCCATTTTTTACCTATACAATTTATGCTGATGCAACCGACATAAATGGTGAGACGCAATCGGGGCAAACAACTGTTAATGTAAGTAATAAAGCATTGATCCTTGATACTGATGTCCCGGTTGTAGTCAATGTTGCTGATTGGAAACCATTTACTGTCAATTCAACTAATCTTAGTGGCAGCAAAGTACCTGCAACTGTAAAGATTGAACTTCACAAACTGAAAGAAGGTGATCTGCTTATTCCACGTGAGTGGGATATACCTGACACAGCATTTTATACAAGGGATGAATTCAAATCCAGGTTACCGAATTTCCCTTACTTGAATGAGATTGAAAGAAACAATCCCTGGTCGCAAACACCTGAAAAAGCTTTGGCTATCAGGGAAAAACTTGTTTATTCAAGTACGATAAATACAGCAACTGACAGCATTGTTAATCTTAAAGACCTCAAGGCTGAACCGGGACGCTATCTTATGATACTGTCAGCAACTGATGTATATGGCACCCCTGTTGAAACAGAAAAACAGATCACAATTTTTGATCCTGTATCTCGTAAGATACCAGCACCTGAACATCTTTGGTTTACAGTGCTTACCCCCGAGCCGGCTCAGGGGGATGAAATCAGATTTCTTGCCGGCAGTGCCGTTAATGGCAGACTGTTGATCGAAATACAAAGTAAAGGCAAGATCCTGAAGCATGAATGGTATAACATAAGCGATCAAAAGCAATATAAATTTGATCTGCCTGATAGTCTTACCGGTCAGGTAAGTCTACTTGCAACCCTCGTTTATCAAAATCATAACTTCACTGAACAACATGATTTCATGATTCCCGATAAATCAAAGGAACTTAATTTTACATTTGAAACCTTCAGGAGCCCATTATTGCCCGGGAGCACTGAAAAATGGAAAATCAAAATAACAGGTCCTGAAGGAAAACCATTACAGGCTGAACTTCTGGCATCCATGTATGACGCATCACTTGATGCTTTTATGAAGCATAACTGGTATTTTTCACTCTACCAGCCCTGGCAACAGAATTATACCTGGGAATTGCAGCAATCTTTCCTTACCTCGGGAAGTTTATCAGTACCACGAAAGTACTATGGTGAACCAATCGTGGAACAGCAATACGACAAATTAAACTGGTTTGGTTATAACTATTACAACCAGTATGGCGGAAGACCCGGGTTCAGGGGTAGCGCTAAAGGTGGCAGGATAATGTCAATGAATGGTGAAGTTGCAATGCAGGAAAGTGATGATATGGAGGTAATTACTGAGCAGGTAGCGCCGGCACCGGTTGATGCTACAATGTCAACTCCTGACCAAATTGATCAGCCTGTCCAGATACGTCGCAATCTGCAGGAAACGGCTTTCTTTTATCCCAATCTTACTACCAATAAAGATGGTGAAGTATGGGTAGAATTTACAGTACCGGAGGCATTGACAAGATGGAATTTTATGGGACTCGCCCACACTCCTGAACTCAGAAATGCACAGTTTACAAAGGAAGCGGTTACCCGCAAAGAACTGATGGTAACACCAAACCTCCCACGATTCTTCAGAGAAGGTGATAAAATGGTTGTTCGGGCTAAAGTAAGCAATCTTACTCCTAATCCAATTCAGGGAGAAGCCCAATTGGAGATACTTGATGCCATGACAATGCAACCTGTCAACGTCAAATTCAACAATTCACAACCGGTTCAGCCATTCAGTATTGAGCTAAATGGCAATACCAATCTAAACTGGAGCATTGACATTCCTTCAAATGTGGGTGCTGTAATGGTAAGAGTTACTGCAAAAGCCGGCAACCATAGTGATGGTGAGGAGGTTATGCTTCCTGTGCTAACAAACAGGATGTTAGTTACTGAAACTATGCCTTTGCCAATAAATGGTAACGAAACCAAAAAATACAATTTCACAAGTCTTACCGAAAACACTGCAGCCTCCGTTACTAAACCTGCCGGTTCAGGAACAGGAACTTCGGGTGTTAATTCAAGGAAGAACCACAGGTTGACACTTGAGTACACCTCAAACCCTGCATGGTATGCTATTCAGGCACTTCCATGGCTTGAGGCACAGGAGAAAGAGAATGCTGATCAGATATTTAACAGGTATTATGCCAACAGCATTGCCGGTTATATTGCAAACAGTAGTCCAAAAATCAAGAACGTTTTTGAATTATGGAAGACTGCTTCGCCTGATGCCCTGCTCTCAAACCTTGAGAAGAACCAGGAACTTAAAGCCCTGATGATTGAAGAAACTCCCTGGCTGATGGATGCTAAGAATGAGTCGGAACAGAAGCAGCGCATTGCACTTTTGTTTGACCTCAACCGCTTATCAACCCAACGCACGTCGGCACTCATGAAACTACGGCAAACCCAGTCGTCCAATGGCGGGTGGCCATGGATGGAAGGTATGCCTGAAAGTCGGTACATCACACAGTTGATAGTTACAGGCATGGGCAAACTGAACTATCTGAAAGTAAATGACCTTAAACAAGATAATGAGAGTAGGCAAATGGTGCAACAGGCTGTAAACTACCTCAGCATCAGATTAAATGAAGATTACCGTAAAATCCTCCGTGATTCTGGTTTGAGTGATTCAGTTAATAATAAGCCAAAAAGTAAAACCAATCGTTCCCAAAAAACCAATACAGCATCAAAAGGCATTGATACTGACCATTTAGGCTATGAGCATATTCAATTTCTTTATGCATTATCCTATCTGAATGGAATAGCCAATCCATCAGAGGATGCTGCTGAAGCAATTGGTTACTTCAGTGGTCAAGCTCGTAAGTACTGGAACAACAAGAGTTTGTATGCCCAGGGCATGATTGCAGTGTGGGCAGGCAGAAGCGGTGATGCAAAAACAGCTCAGTCAATTCTGGCTTCTTTAAGAGAGAAAGCTACCACCAGTGAAGAAATGGGAATGTACTGGAGGGATAATACAGGAGGTTACTATTGGTATCAGGCACCAGTAGAAACTCAGGCTTTAATGATTGAATTATTCGAGGAATTCGGAGCAAAAAGTGGTACACCTGACAGTAAAACCGGAGAGCTGACAAATAGTCAAAACAGGCGAGAAGTTGACCAGATGAAGACATGGCTGCTTAAGCAAAAGCAAACTCAATCATGGCCAACCACAACAGCAACAGCAGAAGCAGTGTACGCACTATTGTTAAGAGGTACCGACTGGCTTCAAACTGATCCTTCAGTAAAGATTACTGCCGGTAATAAAACTATTGAGCTGGCCAATAACCCTGATATCAAAGCTGAAGCAGGAACAGGCTATTTCAAAACTTCCTGGAGTGGCGAAGAAATTACACCAGCAATGGGTAATATTACCGTTAACAAGGCAAGTGATGGTCCGGCATGGGGTGCTGTATATCTGCAGTATTTTGAAAATCTTGATAAGATCCAATCAGCAAAAAGTCCTTTAACGATTACCAAGAAATTGTATGTGAGGGAAAATACTGATGAGGGTCAGCGTCTTACTGAGATAACAAGCCAACAACCACTAAACCTAGGCGACAATGTTACGGTACGCATTGAAATAACCTCCGACCGCAACCTTGAATTTGTACACCTCAAGGACATGCGTGCAGCAGCCTTCGAACCTGCAACTACCCTATCAGGATATGAATGGAAAGGTGGGCTGGGTTATTACAGGAGTACTCGTGATGCTGCAACCAATTTCTTCATCTATTACCTGCAAAAGGGCACTTACGTGTTCGAGTATCAGTTAATAGTATCGCAGGAAGGGGAATTCTCAAATGGAATCAGTACCATTCAGTGCATGTATGCACCTGAATTTGCTGCACATTCTGAGGGAACCAGAATTGAAGTGAAAGGCAAATAACACCTATTCCATCTTACGCTTAGCTTCAATACACCACATCAATTCGTTGATGAAGATCTTAGCACGCTTGTTTTCAAACTCATTGGCGGGAACCCCATTCTCATCAAAAAGCTCCTGTACCTTAGGATTAGGGTACATAGCAGGCACAGTCCATGCCCTCATTTTCCATAGAACGAACTGTAGTGCGGTAATCACCTGTGTTCCACCGAATACCCCATCTGATGCAGTTGAGATTGCAATTGGTTTTCTATGCCATTCATTGTACAACAGATCAATAGCGTTCTTAATTGCTGGCGGATAACCTCCATTATACTCAGGGGTAACAATAATAATCCCATCAGCCTTTTTTATACGTTCAGCATATTCCAGCGCAGAAGCTGGTGGATTTTCAAGCTTGCTTAACCGTTCCTCAAATATGGGGAACTCGTAATCGTTAAGGTCTATAATTTCAGCGGTTGCGATGTTGTTACTTTCAAGATAATTCTTGAAAAAAAGTGCAACCCTGTGACTGTTTCTGGAGATGCGTACGCTTGATGAAATGATTCCAATGTGAGGCATAATGTATGTTTTTTATTGATTATTAAGCAAAAATTTGCCACTTCAGGCTGAAAAACCTAATGCGCAATGTTTATTGTTTCGATTTGCCCTTTAAACAATAAAAATGAAAAACAGTTGCATGTAATCAGACAATTTGCCGGCAAGCCATAGATGTTGAAATACAATTCAGCGACTCTGTCCTGATTCTGAGCTTATTACTAATATCTTCAGATCACTATATTAATGATCTTGTTCGGAACCACAATTACCTTCTTAGGTGCACCGCCTGCAAGCCACTTGGCTGATTCAGGTGCTTCCAACACAGCCTTTTCAATCTCTTTTACCGCTGCATCCACAGGCATTATGAGCTTAAAGCGCATCTTGCCATTGAAGGATACCGGATACTCAAAGTTGTTTTCGATGGTGTATTCCTCACGATACTCAGGATAGGATGCTTTTGTGACACTTCCATTATTTCCTAACAAACTCCAGAGTTCTTCAGCAATATGAGGGGCATAGGGAGAAATCAGTATCACCAGGTTGCTTAGGATAGCACGGTTATTACTCTTAAGATCAGCGAGGTCATTTACGCAGATCATAAAAGTACTTACTACGGTATTAAAGGAGAAACGCTCAATATCATCACCAACTTTTTTAATAGTTCTGTGAAGTACTCTTAACTCTTCAGCTGTCGGCTCACTATCAGAAACCATGAAGTTGTTATCCTTATCATGGAATAACCTCCACAATTTCCTCATAAACCTGAAAACTCCTTCAATACCGTTGGTATCCCATGGTTTAGCCTGCTCTATTGGGCCAAGAAACATCTCATACAACCGGAGTGTGTCAGCACCATATCTCTCAATCAGATCATCAGGATTTTGAACATTGAACTTCGATTTTGACATCTTCTCAACTTCCCACCCGCAGATATATTTCCCATTCTCCAACTCGAATTCAGCATCAGCAAACTGAGGCTGCCATTGTTTGAAGGCTTCTGTATCAAGCACATCATTATGTACAATGTTCACATCTACATGTAGTGCCTGAATGCTTACTCTGCTATTTGAACCACTACTGTCAGGTACATTGGCTGATTGATCTTCTTTTGCCATGTATTCCTTTGCAAGGTTATAGCTAACGTACTTATTAGTGCCTGCAATGCGATAAACCAGGTTCGACCGCCCCTGAATCATTCCCTGGTTGATGAGCTTGTTAAATGGCTCATCTTTAACCACCATACCCAGGTCAAAAAGGAATTTATTCCAGAAACGTGCATATAAAAGATGACCTGTAGCATGCTCAGCACCACCCATATACAAATCAACGCTTTGCCAGTACTCAACTGCTTCGCGGGAGAAGTATTCATTGTCGTTGCGCGGATCCATATACCTCAGATAATAAGCACTTGAACCTGCGAACCCTGGCATTGTGTTGGTTTCCAAAGAAAAACCATCCTTGTTAACCCAGTCCTTTGCCCGTGCAAGAGGTGGCTCACCCGATTCAGTGGGTAGGTATGCATCAACCGCAGGAAGTTCCAATGGCAACTCTGATTCATCGAGTGTATAAGGCATTCCATCTTTATAGTAAACAGGGAATGGCTCTCCCCAATAACGCTGGCGACTAAATATAGCATCGCGAAGGCGGAAGTTGATTTTTCCTTTACCAATACCAAGATCTTCAACTTTTCGTATAGCGGTAGTTATTGCTTCTTTAACTTCCAACCCATTGAGGAAGCCGCTGTTGATCATAATGCCTTCCTTTGAATCGTATGATTCCTCCCATAAAGAAGGATCAACAGGAGTTTCACCTTTTCGACTTACAACCTGCACAATAGGAAGGTTAAAGTAACGGGCAAAGGCGAAATCTCGGGTATCATGTCCGGGTACAGCCATAATAGCACCTGTTCCATATCCCATCAGCACATAATCAGCAACCCAAATGGGGATTTCTTCGTTATTAAGCGGATTAATAGCATATGCGCCGGTAAATTCACCACTTATCTTCTTCACTTCAGTCATGCGCTCACGCTCCGACCTGTTCTTTGCCCAATGGATGTAGGCTTCAACCTTTTCCTTTTGTTCGGGGGTGGTAATTTCACTCACAAACGGATGTTCTGGTGCAAGTACCATAAAGGTTACACCAAACATTGTATCAGCACGTGTAGTGAATATCTCCAGTTTTTGATCAAAGTCCTTAATATCAAACAATGCTGTACAACCTTCACTTCTTCCTATCCAATTACGCTGAATGTCTCTTATAGAATCAGGCCAGTCGATATCCTCAAATCCATCAAGTAATCTGTCTGCATAAGCAGTAATGCGAAGCAGCCACTGCTTCATGTTCTTCCGCTCAACCGGATGCCCTCCCCTTACTGAGAAACCCTCACTTACTTCATCGTTCGCCAAAACTGTACCCAGGGCAGGACACCAGTTAACGAGTGTATCAGCCAGGTATGCCAGGCGATATTTCATTAGTATTTCCTGTTGCTCCTTTTCAGTATAGGTATTCCATTCTGCAGAACTAAAAGAGAACACTTCACTGCTTGCGGCATCAACCTCCGCATTACCTGATCTTTCAAAAATTGAAATCAGGTCAGCAATGGGTTCAGCTTTACGGGTTGATTTATTGTACCATGAGTGAAAAAGCTTAATGAAAGTCCACTGTGTCCATTTATAATAATCCGGATCACTGGTACGTACTTCGCGATCCCAGTCGAATGAAAAGCCAATCCTGTCAAGCTGTTCGCGATAACGTTCTATATTTTTTTCAGTAGTAATGGCAGGATGGGTACCTGTTTGAATGGCGTATTGTTCAGCGGGTAAACCGAAAGCATCATATCCCATCGGGTGCAATACATTAAAACCCTTCAGTCTTTTGTATCTCGAATAGATATCAGAAGCAATATATCCCAGCGGATGCCCTACATGTAACCCGGCACCCGAAGGATAAGGAAACATATCAAGTACATAATACTTGGGTTTATTGCGATCTATTTCGGTTTTGTATGTCCTGTTTTCCGACCAGTACTTACGCCATTTAGGCTCTATTTCATTAAAGTTGTATTCCATTGATCCGTCCTGTATTAAGGGCGCAAAATTAAGAATAAAAGGTTAATGGGGGAGTGTGTGTTTATATTGGACAGTTAATTAGTTAACTATGATATTCCTGAAGTTAATGCTGGAGTTGGTTCCTTTTGTGGTTTGAGTCTGAGTTTGTTATCCAATTCTTTCAGCTTAAACCGAACACTCATAATGTATGGTTGCTGATTACTATCATCCCATCGGCCATACGAGGTGACTACAAAAGTTTTGTTAGGCAACAACTCAATACCGGCGTATCCACAGTCCCACTTGCGTGTATTCCTCTTGAATCTTATTCTGTATTGTCCTGGTTCTCCACTTACAAGGTCATCCCAGGTACCAACCCAACCAACCCAGTCACCCTCTGTAGGACTTCCCTGGTTATGTTCTTTAGCAACTTCACTGAAATTTACATTGTTCGCAAATCTTTCAAGGTCTTTCCTCATATGGAGCGGTGTTATGTCGCGAAATACAACCAAAATTCTCCCATCATGAGCATATTTAAGTGTATGCCTGTCGCCTGTTAATTCATTTGGTAAGGCTCTGGGTTCAGTCCATGATTTTCCTTCATCATCTGAAAACATGATCTGTGAATTGTGCTGCCGTGAATTTTCTCTAAGCAACATAGCCAGTTGTTTACCATTAGGTGATCTTATAATGCCCGGCTCGCATAAGCTCATCTGCCTGCTTGAGTATATGGCTTCAGGATACGACCAACTCATCCCGCCATCTATTGAGATGGTTTTGTATAGTGTAAAAGGCTGGTTTTTATTTTTCTTTTTATCTTCATAGAGTTCATTATGACCATCCTCCTTTATAAAGCGCAGGTCATCATGAAATAATGCCATATAATGCCCTTTGCCGGTATTGAGTTTTATTAGGGATGACATTACAACTACTCCACCCCAATCGCCTACTTTTTCCAATTCTGACCACGTTTCACCGTCATCTTCTGAATATGCCATGCGGGTAGGATACAAACCTGAGAAAACAATGAGTCGCTTTTTGCCCTTATGATCAACCACACTGTGAATAGTTGGAGTTTCTTTAGAAGTCTTCCAGCTTTCAGGAACTGATAATCTTTCACCCCAGGTTAAACCCTCATCAATACTCTTCTTTAATACTATTTCACCTCTCCCGTGTCCTTTCGGATAAACCGCCAACATAGTCTTATTATCATGAAGCAGCACAGTAGTTGGATGACCAAGGTATTGATTTTCCTCTTTATCAATTATAACCTGACGGAAATGTTCCTCATTTAAATCGATAGTTGGTATTCTTAAGTATGGAATGACAACTTGATCCTGGGAATCAACCTGCAATACAGAGGTCATTATCCCAAGAATTATAATTAGAAATCTCTTTATCATTTGGTTTACGGTTGTTAGTTATAGGTCTCAGGCAGTTTTACTAAAAGACTGCCCGGCGATGCCCGGCAGTCTTAACCAACCACCATGAGAGTTATAGTTGAATGTTGCAAATAGTTGTTTTAGTTACTTTAGCGTAGTTTTACATTGCACGAACCAATGTATTTTTCACCGTTGTACATTTCAATCTTATAGACTCCCGGTTTCAACTTTTCTTTGGGGGTATAGCTGAACTCAATGCTTTTTGACACTTTGATCTCATCATTGTATAAGCTTACCAGGAGCTGATCATCATCATCAATAGTTTTAATTGCCAAACCTTTATCACTCCCTTTCACTTTTACACCATTAGGTTTAATTATATTGAAATTCAGGTTTTCAACCATATTTGCCGGAACTTTAAGGCTAACCGAAATCTTATTAGTGCGACGTGCTTTTACAGTGAGCTTATTTTTTCCTCTTGTTGATTGAACAAGGTAATTGTCAGCTTTAAGCGAACTCATGATCCTGTTATTCTCAGCAAGCTCCTGGTTTTCTGCTTTGAGTGCTGCAATTGTTTTACTCAGGTCGTCCTTTTCGGAATTTAACTTCTTCACTGACTCATTTAAGGCGGCAATCTGAGTATCAAGATCTTTTTTAAGCTTACCTATTTCATCAAGCTGCTTTTTAAGTGACTTAATATTTCCATTTTCCCTTTTTATTTTACTTAATTCAGCTTCTTTTTCACTTAACCTCTGGCTGGTTTGTGCAATAATCTGATCCAACTCACTGTTTGTCCCTTTTAGAGCGCTCAGTTGATTTTTAAGATTCAGGATTTCTTTGTCAAGAGATACTTTCTCCGAAAGGATCAGTTCTGATCTAAGTTTTTCATTGTTAAGATTATTTGTAAGTTTTTTGCTGGATACAAAAAAGTATCCGAAACCACCAAGAGAGAGGAATAAAAAAACCAATGAACCAGTAAGGATTAGTTTCTCATTTTTAGATTTAGTTTTCATTGTTGTCAGGTTTTAGGTTGTTTTGCTGTTTACTGTTGCAAAGGTGTTATCGCATCATTAAAGGATGATTAATGGAAAATTAAAAAGTGGTTAAAGCACAAGCATTTCCGTATTTAATCGTTATGATCACATGAAAGGATACAATACCCTTTTGTAATATTTAATAGGTTATCTTTACATATATGACCCTGTCCAACTGTAAATTACTTGTGGTAGAGGACGAGCCAAAAGTTGCAGCGCTAATAAAAAAAGGGCTTGAAGAAAATGGCTTTTCTGTTGACATTGCATACGACGGATTTGTCGCCTACAAAATGTTTGAAGCCCGTGAGTTTGACGCAATTATTCTTGATATCAACCTTCCATACAAGAATGGTCTGGAACTCTGCAGAGATATAAGGGGCACAAATTCAAGAGTCCCTATTCTGATGCTGACGGCAATGGGTACCACCGATGATAAGATAACAGGACTCGATTCAGGTGCTGATGACTATCTGGTTAAGCCTTTTGAATTCAGGGAACTACTTGCACGTATCAAATCGTTATTAAGGCGTTCAAGTACTACTACCACAGTAGGAAACATCCTCAGGTTTCTGGATCTTGAAATGAATCTTGATACTTATGAGGTGTCGAGAAGTGGAAACAAGATTGAGTTAACCCAAAAAGAATTTGCTTTGCTTGAATACCTGTTGCGGAATAAGGGGAGAGTATTATCAAGAATAGATATAGCTGAGAAGATTTGGGATATCACCTTTGATACTGGAACTAATGTTATTGATGTGTATATAAATTTCCTTAGGAAGAAAATTGATAAGGACTTCACTCCTAAACTTATCCACACCCAAACCGGCATTGGGTATGTTCTAAAAGAAGGAAAATTATGAACCGAAACATAGGTACGCGGCTTACTATGCAGTTTGCATTTATTGTTGCCCTTATACTTACCATCTTTTCTATCAGCATTTATTCTTTCTCAGCTTCTTACCATAAATCAGAATTCTATTCAAGGTTGAAGGATAAAGCCCGTACTACAGCCAAACTGCTTATTGAAGTGAAAGAAGTTGATTATGAGTTGCTTAAAGTTATTGATAGAAATGCCATCAATGCCCTATATAATGAAAAAGTGGTTATTTATGACTTTAAGAACGAGCAAATCTATAATAGCATTGATGAAGATTCTATTCATGTATCAGCTGATTTGCTTGATAAGATCAGGCTTGAGAAAGAAGTTCAGTATTTTCAGGGAGAATATCAGGTTGTTGGGCTTCTTTACACTGACAGATACAATCGATTTGTAGTAATTGCCTCTGCCATTGATAAATTTGGTAATAGCAAGTTAGAAAACCTGCAATGGATTCTAATAATAGGCTTTATTGTAAGTACAGGTTTTGCCTTTCTTTTTGGTCGGGCTTATGCTGACAGGGCTCTTCAGCCAATTTCAAATGTGCTAAAGCAGGTTGAAAAGATCTCTATTTCAAGCCTGAATATGAGAGTTAATGAGGGTAATGGAACTGATGAAATCGCCCGTCTGGCAATCACATTTAATAAAATGCTTGAACGACTGGAATCAGCATTTGAGGTTCAACGAAGTTTTGTATCAAATGCATCTCACGAACTTCGAACTCCACTGACTTCAATAAAGGGTAACATTGAAGTATCGTTAATGAAGCCTCGTTCAATGGAGGAATATGATGAAATACTACGCTCTATTCTTGAAGATACTCAAAACCTCATTGAGCTGTCAAACCGACTGCTCGATCTTGCTAAGGCGAATTCTGATATTTCAGAAATATCCATCAGGAAACTTCGTATAGATGAACTACTTTGGGAAACGCGAGAATGGCTTTCCAGCAGAAAAAGTGATTATAAAATCTCCATACATTTTGATGATCCGGCCTTCCCTGAGAATAAACTTACCCTATTGGGCAATGAGCACCTGCTTAAAATCGCCATACTTAATCTGATGGATAACGGTTGCAAATATTCATCTCAGAAAGCAGTAGATGTTATTTTGTCAATTGACGGCGATCATATAGTGGTCAAATTCGTTGATAAAGGTATGGGAATTCATGAAGACGATATAAAGAATATCTTTCAACCGTTTTTCAGGGCTGGCAATGCTAAAAAAGAAGACGGTCATGGCCTGGGTCTTTCTTTAACCGATAAGATCATTGAGGTACATAAGGGAAGAATATCAATAGCTTCTGAACTCAATGTTGGCACAAGAGTCAGCATTTCTATTCCTTATATTGCAGAATAGCGCTCTCTCACTACCTTAAATCATTACCTTATCAACAGCGTATCGTAAGGATTTTGAATACCCGGCGATTCAAACATAGTTGTATCAGTTTCAAAATCACCTGGTGGTGGAGCATCAGGTATCGGGGCCACCATATATTCAGGTATTTCTACCCTGGCTATCTCAGGTCCGGATGGCTGAGATACGTTTGCACGACTCTCGGCAGTTATAATGATCTCACTGTATTCATATGGAGTTTCTGCTTTAAATACTGCGGTGTTGTCATCCTTACTCTCTAACCTCCCAATGTTCCTTAATCCTTTATCATCGGTTTCGATCCAAACAACATATTCAGTACTGCCTGGATCAACATTAGCAGGACTTTCCAAATTCTTTGCGTTGATTGTCAGCACCTTATTATTGTCCTGGTCAACACGTGTTTTTGCTTTTATTTCTGCCCCCGGTGCAACTTGTGAAACCGGGAACTTAGCAGTATTTGAGCACGCTGCTATCAGAATCACAGCAATCACAACCAGAACATTAATAATATTTTTTACTTCGGGTTTCATAGTTTGATGCTTAAAGTGAGTATAAAACTAAAAGAGCTTTAAGTAAATGCAATAACGACGTAACTGTGCTTTTTAGTTTAACGTTATTGTCTGATTTTCATCTCTTTAACAATTTTTGGTATTTGTAGTTGCAAGTTAAGAGGCTAAAAAAGTGTATTGTATCGTTAAAGCCATATTAAGATTACAATTACCTTTAAAGTACTTTTTCTCTACCATTTGTCTACCCCCAGGGTAGACAGAAGGTAGAGCAATGGTAGAGAAAAGGTAGAGAAAAGGTAGAGGAAATATGAACCCAACAAATTCTGACTTCACATTTTTGAATGGAGGAAAAGATGTGTACTGGATTAAAACTATTGACTTTAAAATAAAAACACATTACTTTTAATATGGATTAGAAAAGTGGTGGATCAAGTTTAAGCAAGTCAATAAAAAAGAATCAAAAACCCTCACAATGAAAAAGTACAGCGTAATTTCCCAACTTCTGGTAATTTCAATTTTCATTATAGCCTGCAATAGAATGCCGGTATATAAGGACAAGGATGCCAGTTATTCTGACAGAGTAGAAGATCTGCTGCAACAAATGACCCTCGATGAAAAGTTAGCTCAGATAGTTGGGGATTCAGCAACCGGATTTGATACGCCTGATAATGAACGACTTGGAATACCGGGTTTTAAATTGACTGACGGGCCCATTGGAGTGAGATGGTACCGGGCAACGGCTTTCCCCTCAGGTGTTTCACTTGCAGCTACCTGGGATACTGCGCTTACGAAACGCTATGCAGAAGCATTGGCAAAAGAAACTCTTGCCAAAGGGCGCAATCTTTTATTGGGTCCTTGCGTAAATATCCATCGCTTCCCTGCAGGGGGTCGCAACTTTGAGAGTTATGGTGAAGATCCTTACCTAACATCCCGACTTGCTGTGAATTATGTAAAAGCATTACAGGGCAATGGTGTAATAGCAAGTATTAAACATTATGCCCTGAATAATCAGGAATGGCGACGTACCGAAGTTGATGTTAAGGTTGACGAGAGGACAATGCGTGAGATCTACCTGCCATCCTTCGAAGCTGCAGTTAAAGAAGCCGGTGTTTATACGGTAATGTCGTCATATAATAAAGTGAATGGTTGGTGGGCAAGCGAGAATGACAGGTTGCTGAATGAGATACTCAAAGATGAGTGGGGTTTCAGGGGTTTGGTTGTTTCCGATTGGGTTTCTACGCACAATACTGTAAATGCAGCAAATCATGGCCTTGATCTTGAAATGCCTCATGCACAAGTTTTTACAGTTGCTAAGTTGAAAGAAGCCATTAATTCAAAACAGGTTAGTGAAGAAACAATTAATGAAAAGGTTCGCAGAATTCTTAGGGTAAAGTTTGAAGCTGGATTATTTGATAAAGAAGAGAATGAGCAATCAGCTGACACTTCAGTATTTCATAGTGATGCACACAAGCAATTAGCTCTGGAAATGGCAGTAAACAGCATGGTTTTGCTCAAAAATGAAAACATGACACTGCCGTTGGATCTCCAGAAAATAAAGAAGGTGGCATTGATTGGGCCTTTGGCCAAAAGCGCTCCAACAGGTGGTGGAGGAAGCTCGCACGTGAGTCCCTATTACAATGTGGGACCATTGGATGGAATTACAAACTATATCAATAAAAGGGCTGAAGTTACCTATGCTCTCGGCTCAGTTTTACCACTAACACCGGTTACCCCTGTACCTGCTGATTTCCTTAAAACCAATGGTCAGCAGGGCTTGAAAGCGGAATTTTATAATAACATGGATTTATCTGGTAATCCGATACATTCACGCATAGACCCGATCATCGACTTTTCATGGAATGATGCTGCACCTATAGAACAATTGGGAAGAGACCACTTCTCAATACGATGGACCGGCACCATTGTTCCACCTGAAAGCAGGGAGTACACCTTTTTTACTGCAAGCGATGATGGTGTGAGAGTGTATATTGATGATAAACTAATTATCGACAACTGGACAGACCATGGCACAACAATAGATTCGGCTAAAGTTGTTCTAATTGCAGGAAAGTCGTATCCTGTTAAAGTTGAATATTTTGAGAATGGAGGATCTGAAATCATTCAGTTTGGATGGGACTATAAGAGCTCCAGGGTGCGTAACAACCTGCTTGCCGAAGCTGTGAATGCAGCGAAAAGTGCTGATGTGGCCATACTCTTCGTCGGTTCAACTGAGTACATTGAGTCAGAAGGATATGACCGTACCGGTGGCCTGGCACTGCTGTCAGGACAGGATGAACTTATTAGTGCTGTCGCCACTTCTAATCCCAACACGATAGTAGTAATGTATTCGGGCACACCTGTACTAACAGGTAAATGGTTTGACAAGGTACCCGCTATGATACAGGCATTTTTCCCGGGACAGGAAGGCGGTAATGCTGTTGCACAATTGTTATTCGGTGAAGAGAACTTCTCAGGCAAACTTCCATTTTCCTATATTGCCTCTTATGATCAGTCGCCAGCATATAAAGGTTATATGGATCCATCACTCGACGCTCCTTATCATGAAGGTATTTATGTAGGTTACCGATACCTCGATAAAAACAACATAAGGCCATTGTTCCCTTTCGGGCATGGACTTTCCTATACTACATACAGCTACAGTGATCTCACGGTGAATAAAACCGGGGATTACACATACAACGTGAGCCTTAAAGTGAAAAATACTGGTGAAAGAGCAGGCAGTGAGGTAGTTCAAATATACATTGCACCGGAACAATCTTCTGTTGAAAGGCCGGTTAAAGAGTTAAAAGGTTTTGCAAAAGTGAGCCTTGCTCCCGGTGAAGAGAAAACGGTTGATTTTAAGCTCAATAAGCGGTCATTTAGCTGGTACGATCCTGAAAAGAAAGACTGGGTCGCTGATCCGGGTAAATATACTGTTTTAGCAGGTCATTCCTCTACTGAATTGGGATTGCCAGGATTGGAGATTCAACTTTAAGTGAACGGGTTATGAGTTGATGCTTCATTGGAAAGGAATTGATAACCAATAGGTAAGGAATAGTTATTTAACAGGTAATGAATTGATAATTAATAGGTGATGTATCGAGGCTTTATTGTATATGAACTGATACTTAGTTATTAAGGATTCTCCCCAGTCTTTTACTTATTTCATTGCGGGCTTGCTTTAGGAAGATATCGCGTGAAAGGTGATCGGCCCACTCTTCACTGTCGTCTGATAGTTCTTTTAATTCCTTCTGGTTTGCGGTAATAAGCATTGTGAGCCTTCGGTGAAGGAGTGATAGAACTGCCCGTAATGATACCTCCTGCAGTCGCTGATCTTCCTGTGGGACAGTAATCCTGAACTCTTCCCATCCAGGGCTTAACTCGTACCGTGGGGTTATGATATCTATCGCGTAACTTGATACCTTTTGGTTTGCATGCTGAAAAAAGATTTTATCATTCGGCACCTGGTTCTCATCAACCCCTTTTGCATATGCCTCGAAAATCTCCTGGTAAACGGGATCATCAAAACTCACCTGATTGGCCCTAATATCATTACAAATAAGCTTTGCAATGGTCATGTTTGTGGTTTCTTCTTTATCGGGTGAAGTTTGATGGACATAATTGATTGTTTTATCACCGTAAAGTAATAACAACCTTATAACGTCAAGCTCCTGTGCTGAGCAATCATCTGCTTTTAATATCGGTTCCTGCTCAATTTCGGGTAGCGACTGGTCTACAACACCTTCTTCCCTTTCCCTTGAAGCATCAGGGGAATGGCCTTTCAGTACTTTTTTTCTAAGTAAGCGATTCAGCTCATTGAGTAGAGTTTGCTCTCCCATGCTCATAATCCCCGCGCACTCTTTTATGTAGAGTGACCGGATAATGGGATCAGCAATTAGGCTTATACTCTGAATGATTTCATGAATAAGGCCTGCTTTCTTAATAGGGTCATTGTTGGTTTCTGATAAAAGCAACCGTGTTTTGAAGGCAATAAAATCATCGGCTGCAGTGGCTATGAACGCCTCCACATCTGCTGAGCGGTGCTTACGGGCATATGAATCAGGGTCCTCACCATCAGGGAATAACACAATCCTGACATTCATTCCCTGTTCAAGGATCATGTCGATGCCCCTGAAGGATGCCTTTATACCGGCAGGGTCGCCATCATACAGAATGGTTATATTCTTGGTGAACTTGCTTATCAATCTTATCTGCTCGGTAGTAAGAGATGTACCTGATGAGGCTACAACATTCTCTATTCCTGCCTGGTGCAGTGATATCACGTCAGTATAACCTTCAACAAGCAGGCAATTGTCCTTGGCAACAATGGCTCCCCGGGCAAAGAAAATGCCGTACAGACTTTTCGACTTGTTGTAAATCTCCGATTCAGGCGAATTTACATATTTCGGCTTGGTTTTGTCGGAAATAAGAATTCTTCCACCAAAACCAATGACTTTACCGGTGAGGTTATGGATGGGAAACATCACTCGTTCGCGGAAGCGGTCATAAAGCTTTGATTCCTTGTTGATTGTGAGCCCTGAGGATACCAGCAGATCTTCTTTATACCCATGGGTAATAGCGCTTTTGGTAAACGAATCCCATGCTAACGGAGCAAAACCTAAGTGGAATTTTTGAATGATATCCTCCCTGAAACCTCTTTCAAGGAAATAAGTATGTCCAATAGCCTTACCCTCCTCTGTTGTCATCATGAAGTCGGTATAGAACTTCTGCGCAAAGGAATGTATGCTGAACAGGTTTTCACGTTCAGTATCAGCAATTTTATCTTCGGGTGAAGGTTCCTGCTCTTCAACAGCTATATGATACTTATTCGCAAGATATTTAAGAGCTTCAGGATAGGAGTACTTTTCATGCTCCATGATGAAGTTAACAGAGTTACCTGCCTTACCGCAACCAAAGCATTTGAAAATGCCCTTGGCCGATGACACAGTGAAAGAAGGTGTTTTTTCATTGTGGAAAGGACATAAGCCAAGGAGATTTGATCCCCGTTTTTTCAGCTGTACAAAATCACCAACAACCTCCTCTATGCGGGCGGCTTCAAAAATATCCTGTATGGTTTCTTTTGGGATCAAGCTGTTAAGTTATTGGGTGTCAAAAATAATCCAAATACAGATGGTATTCAAAAGTTAGAAGGTTATTATTAATTGCTCAATTAATCAGCAGCTGGCCCTCCCTGAATCTTCCCTTAATCAGTGTCAGCTACTCCATGAATCAGCGGCTGCTTCCTAAATACAAGAATACTTCCAACATCAGTTAGTTTACCATCAAATAGTTCATGTACTTTCATGCCGGCTGAAGCGATGAAGTCCCTTAATTCTCCTGCCTGTGAATGATAATTCAGACTTCCACAGATCAATATGGTATCATCCATTACACCACAACAGCCCGGAAAGAAACCGTGCTTATGACCTTTTAAAACAACCGGAGTAGGATCAACATAAAGCACATTGAATCCTTCTACAGTAAGCGTTTTCTCAATTCCCCTGTCGGAAGTAATGAAACCCCTTATTAAAGGCAGCAGGTTACAACGGGTATACCCCTGATTAACATGCACAGCTTTACGGGAACTGAAAACTTCCAAAATTGTGTGATCAGTTATTTTAAGGTTGTGAATCATTAGATCATCGGTGACAACAGCATTGTAGATGGCGCTTGCCGGATAAGTTTTCCCGGGTAAGGCAGTGCCCCTGTTTATTTTGTAATTTCGTAACTCCAGTTGCTGTACTATGTTTTCAGGTAGAGAAGGTGACACAACAACTGCATCATTACCCTGACAAATGAAAATATCAGGATGACCTGCAATGGCTTTGTATACTGACGGATCACTCTCTATAAGGGTCAGAGTGCCAAGTTGTTTTAATGCATTCTTAGCGGGAAGGGGTGTGCGTTTATCGGCAATAATGATAGGCCTGGTATCAACTACAGTTTGGATTTGCTCAAAAACAACTTTTTTAAAATGCTTTTCGAGCATAATCCTGTTTGAACCATTAAATCCTATTGCCTGATTAAGCTCGTTATCGGGAATCTTCACTACAATGTTGCCACCTTCAGGCCGGTTGTTAATAAGCTTTTGCAATTTCTGACGCCATAGTTCAGTTTCTGCCAATTGCCTGAACGAAACATGGAAAGGTCCGGCGAGCATGTCATCGCCTTTTACCAGGTCTTCAGAAGGATGCAATCCCACCCGTATCACTTTTACCCCTCCTTCTTCGAAAATGGTAAGTAATTCAGCTGTAAGAATAACAGCCTCATCAAGCGATTGAGGTATGTATCTTCCACTAAGCCAAAGTTGTTCGAGTTCAGTGTTTTTAATAACAAGTGTAGGATATATCCTTGTGCAGGAAGCGCCTAAAGCAACAATTTTCCTGGCTGTAGCTTTTGATTTTTCTGTGGTATCACCAGGTAAGCCTGTCATCATTTGTAATCCAAGCTCAAAGCCAAACTCACTTATAAGGCTTGCAGCCCTTTCAATATCAGCAACAGAATGGCCTCTTCCTGCTTGCTTAAGCACCTCATCATCCAGCGACTGGGCACCCAATTCAATAGCATTAACACCATATTCCTTAAGCAAATTAAGAGAGGATACAGTAATATAGTCAGGTCGGGTGCTGAGCCTGATGCCGTCTATCTGTCCCTCCTTCAGGTATTTATAAGCTATGGACAAATAATCCCTTTGGAGATCTTCATCAATGCCGGTGAAATTCCCACCAAAGAATCCTATCTCAATATGTACTTTATTTAAATTCCCATTGGTTTTCGGAGTAAGAATAGTTTTAAGCCTGGACTCAATGATCTCCTCCACTTCCTTTAAATCTGGCTGCTCATAACATCCTGAAATGCTATTCTGATTGCAGAAAACGCATCGGTTTGGGCAGGCAAGTTCTGGAATGAAAACAGGTATGGTAAAATGCTTCATTCAGCAAAGATACTATCAATAAGCTCCCGCTTTCCTAATCTGATGTTTCTCAAATAATTGATCCCCAACGCTTACTTTCAATACTTTGAAGAAAACATCGGATGATGGGTGAAAATACTGTAATTGCTACAATGGACAGGTACTGTATTCAATTAAGGTTACAAATCCCTTCTTATCAAGCTCTTCAAGGAAACTAACCCACAAATTCCAGTTGTCAGTAGTTGATTCTGTTTGAACAGGAGCTGCATACCCTTTACCTTCAGATGCAATAAGATTTGGTTCCTGTATGCCAGATTCACGAGTGTATTTTGACAGAAGCATAGTCATTTCATCGGTTATATAGCCCTTATCATCAACGGTTTGCTTATACAACCGGCAAGCTACGTGCTGATATTGTTTATAGATTTTCTTGTAATCAGCAGCAGTATGCCCAAAATTTCCAACTATAGATTTCAGACCTGTGAATGGTGCTGCCAATAAATCGGGATTAAAATCTTCATAGTAACCTATGCAGTCTTTGGTATTGATTGTTGTGACCTTGATCCAATACTTCTGCCATCCTAAACTGCCCTGATGCCTGTAATAAATTCGGTATCCTTTGGAGGTTTTATCTGCAACAGCAACAACCTTTTCAGGCTTGAATTTTGAGTTTTGCAGATAGTGTGTTTTTATCTGGTCGGCCGATTGGTTTGACAACCAAATACAATTGCCCGGATTTTCATTTAATGGAGTTGCATCAGGAAATACTCCGACAATTTGTGCCTTTACATCAGTAAAGTGCATGACACCTAAGATTAATAACAGGACAACTTTAGTTACTTTCATCCGTGGGTTATTTAGGATTAGTAATATTTATCTTCAAAAACCAAGAAGGTAACTTTAGAAAAGGATATTTTTTCAATTATTTATCAAATAGTTAATTGCTTAATTTCGCAGACTTATAAAATAATGAATAACCATGCTAAGAACACATACCTGCGGCGAGCTTTCACTATCGCAAATTAATCAATCTGTAACCCTGGCCGGATGGATACAAAAGTCGCGCGATTTAGGGGGAATGACCTTTATTGACCTACGCGACCGCTATGGCATTACCCAGCTTGTTTTCAACATGGAAAGTAATGCGGCATTATGCGAAGAAGCGCGTAAACTGGGACGCGAGTATGTAATTTCAGCAACAGGTACTGTAGCAGAAAGAAGTAATAAGAACCCTAAAATGTCAACCGGTGATATTGAAATAATCGTTGACCATTTTGAGGTACTTAACGTATCAAAGACACCACCGTTCACCATTGAAGATAACACTGATGGTGGTGATGAGCTAAGGATGAAATACCGATACCTTGATTTGCGCCGTACCTCAGTTCGTGAAAACCTGTTTCTAAGGCATCGTATGGGCATTGAAACACGTAACTACCTCAATAATGAGGGATTTATAGAAGTTGAAACACCTGTACTGATTAAGTCAACCCCTGAAGGAGCAAGAGATTTTGTTGTGCCTTCAAGGATGAATGAGGGACAGTTTTACGCTCTGCCCCAGTCGCCACAAACATTTAAGCAACTGCTTATGGTGTCGGGTTTTGATAAATACTTCCAGATTGTAAAGTGCTTCCGCGATGAAGATTTACGTGCTGACCGCCAGCCTGAGTTTACACAGATAGACTGCGAAATGTCATTCATAACACAGGAAGATATTCTGAATACATTTGAAGGGCTAACGAAATATCTTTTCCGCACTGTTAAAGGTGTAGAAGTTGAATCATTTCCCCGCATGTCGTTTGCCGATGCCATGAGATTATATGGCAATGATAAACCTGATATTCGTTTTGGAATGTCTTTCGTTGAAATGAATGAAATGGTGAAAGGTCATGACTTTAAAGTTTTTGATGAAGCTGAACTTGTGGTGGGTATAAATGCAACCGGATGTGCCGGTTATACTCGTAAACAACTTGATGCACTTACTGATTTTGTGAAGAAACCACAGTTGGGTGCAACAGGGTTGGTGTATTTGAGGTATAACGAAGATGGAACACTCAAATCATCAGTAGATAAATTCTATTGTGAAGAAGATTTGAAAGCATGGGCTCAGGCATTCGATGCTAAACCAGGTGATCTTATCCTTATTCTGGCAGGTACTGAATCAAAAACAAGAAAAGCACTTTCTGAACTACGTCTTGAAATGGGCAATCAGCTTAAACTGCGTAAAACTGATGTATTTGCACCTTTATGGGTAGTGGATTTTCCGTTACTTGAATGGGATGAAGAAACAGCCCGGTATTATGCAATGCATCACCCATTTACATCGCCAAAGCCTGAAGATATTGCTATGCTTGATACTGATCCCGGAAAAGTAAGAGCTAATGCTTACGATCTTGTTATCAATGGTGTTGAAGTTGGCGGAGGTTCAATTAGAATCCACAACAGGGATCTTCAGAAAAAAATGTTCTCCATTCTTGGTTTCACTGACGAAGACGCGCAGGCACAATTTGGCTTCCTTATGAATGCTTTTGAATATGGAGCACCCCCACATGGTGGAATAGCCTTTGGATTTGATCGTATGTGCTCGTTGTTTGGAGGTTCAGACAGTATACGTGACTATATTGCATTCCCCAAGAATAATTCAGGAAGGGATGTAATGATTGACTCCCCATCACCCATAAAGGCGGAGCAACTTGATGAATTAAAGCTTATAGTGAATTTACCTGTTAAGAAATGAAACCTATAAAGACACTTCTTCCTTTTTCAAGATGGATGCTGCGGTTAGTGGTACTTGGATGGCTGATCATGCACCATGCCTCCACTATTCAAACCCTCAATCTTCAAAGTCAGGTGTTCTATATCGCATTGGCATTTGTATTATCAGGGGTTCTTTTGTTTGCAGGTGGTTTCTCATCTAAGCCGGGACTAACAGTTGTGGCTGCAATATTTTTAACAATACTGTTTGCATATAAACTCTATGTCAACTTTACTCCGGCAGTAACAGAAAGTCAGATTATTACGATGCTTTTCCTGTCTATTTCAATTTATTTCATGTCATCAGCCAATAAGTAAATTAACAATCAGGGATAACTGCCACAAGCATTTGTAAAGGTGTTTATATAGTAAGTTGCGGTATAACGGTTGTTTACATTAATGTCATATTCTATTCTGAATGAGAACTTTCAAATATTTTGATGTAATCATGGCACTGTTTGTGGCAGTGCTGTTGATTTCCAATCTTGCATCAACAAAGATACTGTCGCTTGGAGTGTTTACTTTTGATGGAGGAACACTGCTGTTTCCTTTGAGTTATATTTTTGGCGATATACTAACCGAAGTATATGGTTACCAACGAGCCCGTAAAGTTATCTGGACAGGGTTTGGGGCTGCACTTCTCATGTCACTTGTTTTGTGGGTAGTTCAGATCCTACCTCCTGCACCCGATTGGCATAACCAGCAAGCTTTTGAATCCTTACTTGGATTTGTTCCACGTATAGTCCTGGCAAGTTTGATCGCTTATTTTGCAGGTGCCTTTTCAAATGCATTCCTGTTATCGAAACTTAAGATCCGAACCAAAGGAAAATACTTGTGGCTACGAACAATCGGTTCAACCATTTTAGGCGAAGGTATTGACACTATAATATTCTGTATGGTGGCATTTTACGGACTGTTCCCAACTGAGGTGCTTATATCCATCATTGTTTCAAATTACCTCTTTAAAACGGGCGTAGAAGTGATTTTTACGCCTGCAACATACGCCATAGTTGCTTTCCTGAAAAAACATGAACAAGTTGATGCCTATGATCGGGGAATAAGCTACAATCCATTCAAATACTTCTCACAAGAAAAGGGTTAAAAGTTAGCGTTAAGCTAATTTTAACCCTTTATTGAGCGTGAAATTATAAACTGTTTTTTCTGAAGCTAATAAATGCCTTTTCTAAAGCTTTATAATTTCAATAGTTACAAAGTAATTCGACAAAAGCATTAAGGTATTACTGTTTAATCAACTAAAACTATACGGGTTACATAAGTTCTATTTTCCAGGTCGAGCCTTAGCAGGTAAGTACCCTTAGCCAGAGAAGATGCATTGAGCTTATAATTTGACAAACCCGTTATTGACTCACTCAGCATTTTATTACCCTTCAGGTCGTATATTACAAGTTGAGTTGCATTACCAGTCTGATCAGCCGAAATTTCAATAAATCCATTTGAAGGATTAGGATAAATTGAAACACCAGTGAGATTATTATTAATAACCGACACTGTGCCTTCCTGAGTTATAGTGATAATTTGATTCTCACTACCAGCACTTACAACCAATGTAGCTATGCGGAAATCAGGTGATGTATTCTCTTCATATTCAACAATGATGGCACCATTACCACTCCCATCAGCAGTAGATGTGACCCATGGATCAGAAGATGTAACTGCCCAATTTGTATTGGATAGAATGGCAAAACTTGTAGTACCTGCCAGATATGAAACATTTTGATTCAGGGGGTCAACCACAAGAATGGTTTCAGCACCTGCCTGTGTCACTGTAACAACTTCTGCAGGAAGTCCGGAAACTGTAACCGTAATAACTGCAATACGCGGTTCGATCAATTCGTTGAGTTCATAAGTCGCATTGAGTACAGCGTTGCCTGATCCGGATGATGTTACTGTTACCCAATCAGAATTACTGACTGCATTCCAGTTTGAATTTGAGGTAATTGTGAAAGTCGTGTTTCCTGCATCTGCAGTAACGTTTCTGTTAGAAGGTGTAACAGATAATGTAGCAGCTGCACCGGCTTGAGTAACAGTTACAACACTACTGGGTAGGCCGGCAACAGTTACTGTTATTGTAGCCACCCGGATAGATGTGGAAGGGTTTGCCTGATAATTAGCTGTTATAGTCCCATTACCCGAACCAGAAGATGTTACAGTACACCAACCTGCATTGCTTACTGCAGTCCAGTTTGAATTTGATGTTACACTAAACGTTGTGCTTCCTGAACCTGCAGTAACATCACGGTTTAACGGTGTAACTGATAAAGTTGCTGCTGGCATTGTTGCCGTAAAGCTACCTATTTGGCTGCTTGAATGAGGAGTACATAAATAGTTATACACCCCTGCTACCCCAACCCTGTATTCAAATACCGGATTTGAACTTGTCATAGGAGCATCCCATGATGATGCACCCGTAGGAATTGTTGTTGAAGTGGTGGTATGAACACCGTTGATCCAAACCCAACGGATTGTATCGCCTACCTGAACATTCAGGTTAGCAGGAACAAAAACATAATTTTGCACATTAACAGTGTGCTTGACCGCAAAGGCCTCAGTAACAATTGAATAAGATGTGAAAAGGGTTACTGCTAATAAAGAAAGTAATGATTTTATCATAAGGTGCTTATTTATATCGATTCTAAACAAGCTATTTCACTCATTGTTCGCTCACATATAGAGATTCCTACATCTTTTTCAATCACAGGTTTTCAATCTTGCTTAAGACGCGGTATTTGGTGTTTCGCCACCCAGGTTTTTGATTCAAAATACCGAACTACACTGGTAATTAACTTCCTGATAATTCCTTATGTCATTCCGATTCATCAAAATAGTTTAATGCATATGTGATAATAGATAAAAAAATGATTATATTTGATTGATTATCAAATCTAAAGAAGAATGAAAACATCTGTTACTATACTTGTAATTATCGCAACTCTGTTTCTGAATATTGCTCTTGCTCAGGATCAAATCACTGTACAACAAACCCAAATGACAACTGAATCAGGAATTGTTCCAGCTTACAGGGTATTAATACCTCAGACCATTCAATCAAAAGTTATAAAAGACTGGGGGCGTATGGTGATTAGTGAAACAGGAAGAAAAGTCAGAAAAAAACCCGCTATCACAAAAGCAGAATATTCCATAGATAGTGTTTTCATTAAACAAATAGCAGAAGAACCCTTTAATCTTCATTCTTCTTTCATGCAGAAAAAGAATGGTGTTGAAATGGAAACTGCATTTAACCATAAGGGAGAATATATTGATTCAACTAATATGTTGCTGAATGAAAGAGCCTCACTTTATATGAGGAATTTTGCGATTGCCCAATACCGCGAAGCAGTTATTGATGAGATCAAAAGTGAGGAGCGTAAACTCGCCGATTTGAATGAACAGTTAGATCAACTTGTTAAGGAAAACACCCGTTATAAAAAAAATATTTCTTCTTATAACAATGACACCGTAGATCTCAAACAAGAAAATATAATGCAAGCCAAACTGAAAGAGGGAAAAAACCAGGAAATCATGCAACAGGAGATCAATGTTTCAAGGGCTAAAAGTGATCCGGTAAAGTATAAAGAACAGAAAAAGAAACTATCAGAATATAAACAAGAGAAAAAACAGATATCCAATAGGATCAAAAGAAATGATAGGCAAATAGTTTCAATCGTTTCAGATATAGAAAAATCAAGACGCCTAATAACAATGAATGATCAGGAGCAGGAAAAGCATAAAGAAGCAATTGAAAGCCAGATGGCTCTTATTGAACAAATCAGGCAAAAATTAGAAAATATACAGTAAGCAATCTGAATTCTTAGCGCAGGGCAATAAATTTTTTTTCCCTAATCAACCAAAGTAACTGATACCCGGTTAGCCTTGCCACCTATAGGAGGATTGAGCTTAGAAATCTTTATTTCTGTTCTGGTAATTGCAGGGAAGTTTAGCTTAATAGATTTAAGGATCCTCCTGGCAACATTTTCCAATAGGTTACTCCGAATCTCCATTTCCTGTTTAACAGTATTGTAAAGGTTCAGGTAATTTACAGTATGATGTAAGTTATCGCTTATTTCTGCTTCTTCAACATCAACGTCTACTGATAGGTCTACCTCAAACCTGGTACCAATAATACTCTCCTCTGTAAAACATCCGTGGTAAGCAAAGAAATCCATTCCTTCTATACGAATAGTTGCCATATAATTTTTTTATGCAAAGATAGATTGTGCATAAGCAAAAGAACAAGAAATATTTATAACTTTGCAACTTCAAATTTTGGTCTCGTGGCCGAGTGGCTAGGCAGAGGTCTGCAAAACCTTCTACAGCGGTTCGAATCCGCTCGAGACCTCAAAATTTAAGAATAACCATCTGTTTAACATCAAGTTACAGATGGTTATTCTTTTTTATTTAGTAGCTGTTCTTTAAGATATTTGTCAATCAGGGGTCATTCAGTGCATTTTCACTGATTAGTGCTATGTTCAACCCATATCAAATTTGTAGTATCAAAACCAATTTCTTTAGCTTTTGACAGATAGTTCTGCTTTACATCCTCCGGAATAGTTGTTTCCCGTGATAATATCCACAAGTAGTCCAGATTCTTTCCGGCAACAAGCGCATACTTATACTGGTCATCAAGAGCAATCACATTATAGGATGAGTAAAAAGGACCAAAGAAGGATACTTTTAACTTAGCTTCATTCTCATTTCCTCTGAATTTCGCCTTACCAACAGTCTGTTTCCATTCATTAGTTACATAGTTGAACCCTCTGTTAACGACTTTGATGGTTCCATCATCATTAAGAGAATATTGGGCTGTTACATTATTCATGTCTTTCTCAAACCTGAAATCAAAACGTGCTATCTCATACCACTTACCGAGGTATCTATCTTTTTGGAAAGGTTTTACTGCTTCAGCACCTTTAGGTATTACACTGCACGATGTGAATGCCAGCAAACCTGTAATGCCAAGCATTGACAAAGAAATGAAAGTTCGCTTTTTCATAATAAGGAGATTTATACAAAGCTAAGGAAAATTTACACTTTATTGTTCACTGTATTCAATTGATTCAAATAAGATGCTTTTTGCAACTGTTAAATAGATCAGAATCGCCTGAATAAGTGAGCTTTCCATTCACTATCTTAGCTGGTGCGGTATAAGGATGTTCCATTTCCTTTTCTTTAGCCATTATATGAACTACCTTCCAGCCTTTCGATTTGAAAAGATCGGCAACCAATGATCTATGGCATCGCCACCATAAGCTTTCTGAGCACATAAAAGCTGCTCTTTTCCCTTTTGCAACTGTTTCAAGGCGCTCAACTGCTTCCTTAAAATCTTCCGTTTCCATATAATCGGCATAGCCTCTGAAAGCATCATGCTTCCAGGCTATATTCTTTGATTGGGGCATGGGTTTTCTTCTGCCTCCTAGCTTTTGAAAATGCATATACTCAATATTTTGTAATGGCAATGCGCTTTCCAAATACTCTTTATTGAAATGCGGGTATCTTCTTGAACCCGGGAAGCTTCTTATATCAACCAGCACTTCAATATTAAAGTAATGAAGCATAGAAGCAAATTCTTCAAATGCATACGTTGAATGACCAACGGTCCATATTGTCAATTCATGCATTATAACTATTTTTGATTAAGCATTTTTTATAAATAACAATTAAAACACCCATATTACGGACTATGAAAAATGATATGCTTGAAATAAAGGTAGCTTTGATGGTATCAAAACCAGTTGAAGAAGTTTTTGAGGCTATAGTTGATCCTGAAAAGATGACAAATTATTTCATTTCCTCCAGTACCGGCAGGATGGAAGAAAATGAAACCCTCATATGGAAGTTTCCCGAGTTTGATATGGAGTTTCCTGTAACGATAGGCAAGGTGGAAAGAAATAAATATATTTCATGGTACTGGGATGAACAGGATGGAAGAGAATTACTGGTTGAGATTAACCTGGAGCCCGTAATTCCATCCTCAACGCTTATTACCATAAGTGAAAAGGAAAGAGAAAACGATGAACTGGGTATAAAATGGTTAAAGACAAACACAGAAGGATGGGCTAACTTTTTGGCTTGTTTAAAAGCTTACCTTGAATTTGGTATTAATCTTCGTAAAGGTGGATTTGACCATTTAAAGGTTTAGGATTTTTTTACCCTACCTCTGGAGCACAGAAAGAAGTAGTTGCAATTAATCAGTTTTTGCTTGCAACTCAGGTTTTGTACGGCAGCTTTCAACATAAAATCTCATAATTTCATTAATTGAATGAGGTATAAAAGATTCATTTTTTACAGCTTCTACCATCTCGTCGCACTTACCCACAAATATATTGGAAACAGATTCTACCAGGAGTTCCCTTCGTCCGGTGATAATTGAACCATTCTTTTCCTGAATATAAATCATGGTGGCATTATTATCATCAGGCCAGTTGATATAATATTCAGGGGCATTAATAAAGGTTGAAAAATTGCCAAGAACATCAAACTCACCTCTGAATAATAACTTCAACCAGGTACCTGATTTGGAAGTTTTGTATTCACCTGCTAAATTTATTTTGCTGGTAAAGACATATTTGATAATTAAAGTTCCATCATGAATTTTCATTTCAACCTCTTCAATTTCGCTGCTCAAGATCTTTTCTGGACTATCCTTCATCTTGCTCTTGAATTCAACATAGGGTGCAGTATCACTGTTAAAGTCTTTGACATAACCCGTTGATTTTCTGCCATCGTGATAGGTAATCGAACCTCTAACCCAATCAGCCTTAGCAGTAAAGCTTGTAAAAATAAATACCAGCAGAATGAAATGTTTCATGATTTGGTTGCTTATGAAATATGACACTATATTATAAAAGTGAACTTTACTTTATAGCGTTTTCATCATAAAGTAACCCCTTTGGACAGATTTTAGCACAAAACAGGTTAGAAATTCAGTGATCAACACATACAATTGAACATGAATCAATGCTACATTCTTCTCAAGGCTTGTTCGTAGTCCTTTCCATGTTTATTACCATAGTCAACATAGGATAATCTTGCCCATTTGATTGCTTCATCTATATTTCCAAGATGTTCATAATACACAGCCATGTTTAGGCAAGCCCTACCCCTGTTCTCATAGTCATCATGCTTCAAAATCTCTTCCCATGCATCAGCAGCTCCTTCCCAATCATCAGTTTCAACATGTCGGTAAGCATTTTCAAAGGCTTGTTTATCAGCACCTTTTCCCTTCTTGTACACGGTTCTGTTAACAATAAAGTAGCCGGGTAAATACCGCTCTATATATTCCTGCCCGCCCGAGTAGGCAGCTCCATAAAGAGCCTTAGGGGGAACTGAAACACCTTCGCCATCACCATGAAATGTTAATTGCCTTGAACACTCATATTGGTCAATGATACTTTTAACTGAAGGATCATAAAGTCGCCAATACATCAGGACATTAAATGTTCGCTCTTCATCCGCTACTGGTTTTTTTGAAAGGATCTTTGGCAGTGAGAACATATCAGAATTGGAATCAAACATTTCAAGGACAAGCAAAGCATCAGCATCCGTTGAATTGCATAAGCTTTCAACTGTAGTCCAGTCCAGTGGGCTAGGGATTTCCCGGGTACCGGTTCCGTATAGCTTATACTCTCCAGGAATTACGCACGAAAAGCCACTATTACTTCGGGCTCTTTCATAGGCACCTCTTATGCATTGCTCAGAAGCTTTTCTGTCAGAAACCTCAATTTCACCACTAAGCACTGATTCAATGATCTTTCCTGCTTTATCTTCCTTATGAGTAAGTGAGCGGTTAGCAATGGCTATAGTTTTTACATTTTCAGGCATAGTGGCTTCTGGGGCCAGGGGATAGTTAAAACTGATCATTGCATATTTGCTGCATCCTGTAAAGGAAAACGATAGTATGACCAGCCAGATTAAAGTAGACTTTTTCATATAGGCCGTGACTTATGGTTTATAGGTATGTTTCTGTTTCAATGACGAACTCAACTGAATTCATCTGAAAATTTCATTATCAAATATAATACCATACTTTACATGTGTTTAATTAAAATGCACTGCGTGGACTAAAAATTAGCATTATAAAACTACGATATTAGCATTATAACACAACGATATTAACAATGTAAACCTTCGATAGTAACAATGGAATCCTTCGATGGTAACTATGTAAACCTTCGATGGTAACAATGTAATCCTTCGATGCTTAACGAAAAAGATTCAGCCCAATTCACAACAGTGAAATTGGGCTGAACTATACAATCCACTATGATTTTACTGGACCAGATATCTTACTTTACGGTTATTTTGGATTATTCAATAACTCTCTGAGATAGATTATTGCTTAAGTTGAGTAACATTACAGTCTTTTCCTTCACATCTTCTACTATTCCATTCACTGAAATTGTGGCACCTGATATTGCATCTACGTTTTTTCCAACCTCTAGAAAATTACCTTCCTTATAACCTACAAACTGCTTTAACCAACCTCTGGCTGTAATTTCTTGTCCATGAGTCGCTTCATAGTTGTAGACACTGACCTGCATAACCTTATAACTTGAATCATAGATGCTGAAATAATCAAAGAATTCAAATTCACCCGATGGTCTGTCGATGCTACAACCGCTTGCCCTACAGCTATTAACCCTGCCTAGATAAACGAAATATTCAATGCCATTACTACACGATATCCTGAAGAACTTACCTTCCATGCTTCCATAAGCGTCTGGATTTGGCATTGCCAGCTCTTCTTTATGGTAACTATCACATCCGGTAATCTTCTTCAGGTTGTTGTGCAGTGATCTTGGATTGTAATCAGGTGTGGGTTCAGAGGTTTCTCCGAAAGCCAGTGTGATTATTAAAAATACCAACATTAATATTTTCATTTGTCAATCCATTTTTAGTTAAGAGGCTAAACGACTTTCATAAACAATAACATGTACTTTCATTTACCGTATTTAATGTTAAGTTTCAACAACTTTCTAGAACATTACACCAATTCCGGCATTAAGCACTTTTGAATATTCGGTTGCCTTTGCACTTTTTATAAACTGCAGGTCAGTTTTAAGAACTGCATTCTTGTGAAGCTTGTATGTGAGTCCTGTAGTGAAAATGACGTTCTCATAAGCCAGATTTTGAACCGTTGCATTATCAACTGAATTATGTGTATTATAGAATTCGTATCTTACAAATGGTATAAGCTCCTGAGTGGTTTTAGTGCAATGTCGAAGTATATTATACCCTGCTTCAACATAATAGCCAACCATTGACTGACCAAGATCGTTTTGTTTGCCATCAACTGCGGTGAATTTGTTATACTGCAGAGTATTGGAAAATGAAGTGTAATAAAATTGTCCTCTTAGTTCGAGACCGCCAAGTTTATATCATGCATCAGCTCCTAACATTGTGATTCCAACTATTGATGAATCAGCGCGGTTAATCAGGTTCACGCTATCATTGTGCAATTTGTTAAACAACTTGCTTTGCGATTTACCTGAATATGCAGATAGACCAATATTTAGGCTTTTCACACCGTAATATTCAATTTTACCTGAAAGACTTGGTGAGTGAACATAAGCTTTTGAACCTTTCTGACGACCTTCCCTTAAACCGGCAACACCATTAAACAAACCTTTAGTATCATATCCACTAAGACCATTCATAACGTAAACCTGATATTTCAGTGATGCGGGCAACACATTCCCTGAGAAACCCGCTCCCACTTCACGCCATGTACTTAATGCAATACGATTGTCGATCATAGGGCGTTCTACGCCGTTAAATGTTGTAGGTTCATGGTACTCATTAATAATACCCATGGGTACGAGCATAAGTCCTGCCCTGAAGTTAATAGATTTAGAGAGCTTGTGTTGAAGGAAAGCTTGTTCCACCCAAAGCTCCTTTGCGTATTCGAATTCTATTTCACTTACAAAAGATGTATTTTTAGAGAAGTTGTAACCCAGGAACATTACTAATCGATGAACATCCACTGTTCCAAGGTCTCTTTGGTCCTTATTAAGTGGTTGATTGAAATGCACCTCTCCATATCCACCGATTCCTAACTTACCACTCGTGCTTAACATAGCTTCAGCGCTGTTTTGATAAGTTTGATCAGGTTGCGTTGGGGCTCCTTCACCTGGAGTCACTACAACCTGTGCTTGTGTTGATATTGTAATAAAAATAATGAAGGTCGAAAGTAAAAAACGAAAGTTCATTTTGTTGCAGTTTTATTTGGTTTATTTATCTGCAAAGGAAGATGTGATTTCTTTCACTCACAATCCCAATAAGTTATGATTTTTTATACTTGTGGTCATCAATTGTAATGATGTTAACCACATGATACAATTGCTTAGAACCTTAATTGCAATTGATAAATCGAGAATGAGCGGACTGATTGGATAGGGTTTGGTTGCAACTTTTTCTCATGATGTAAATAAAAAAAATCCGGAACTAATAAGTCGGGGGGCAACGCAAATTAGGTTCCGGATTTAAAAACAAAGCATCACTTTATCCAATTAACTCTGTAGTCTGAAAGAGTATTACTTAATGGAATACAAAAGCTGTGCCAATATGGTTACCATGTTGACTATCAAGCAATCTAGAAAATATTGAGGTTCAACACCGTGTGGAATTACTCAACAGGTTGTATTAGAAAGTGTGTGGTGGTGTAGTTATAAAATCACAAATCCGTTATTGAGATGATGCATGTTACTTTCCTGTAACTGCTTTTATGCCATCTTCATAAGGGGTAGGTTTAAATGAAAAACGATTCTCAAATTTTGTACTGTTAAATACATAATCACGGTCGTACTGGTAATACATTTCCACCATTTCCTTCATGATAGGCATAAACAGACCTAATCCCCGAACCATCAACTTTGAAGCTACTTGAAAATTAGGCTTAACGCTTAGCTCATTTGCAATGGCATCAATCCATTGTTTACCGGTGAGTGGATCAGGTGCAGTAGGAAGGTGCCATACCTGATTAAATGCATCAGGGGTATTACCAAGTAATGCAGTGGCTTTACCTGCATCCACGGTATAAGTCATTGAGTGTTTATAATTCACTCCTCCCATCCAGTTTGCTTTCTTACCATTCTTAAGTGGTTGAATAACAGTTTGTGATAACATGCTGGTATTGATATCACCTGGACCATAATAATCAGCGCTTCGTGCAATCAACGCTGACAATTTGCCTTTGTCCATTTCATCAAAGATCATTTGATTGATTTGAGCCCGAACTTTACCCTTATCACTTGATGGCTTTACCGGGGTTCTTTCAGTCATGTTTCCAATTTGCGATGGATCGTACATATACATGTTATCAAAAAACACCAGGCGAGCATTATGCTTTGTGCAAGCATTGATTACATTTGCCATGATTACAGGCCAATCCCTCTTCCATACCTCTGCTGTGTAGGGCAATCCGGCTGTTAAGTATACCACTGATGATCCGTTTACAGCATCCAGTACTTGGGCAGCATTCAATAAATCCGCCTGAAATACCTCATCACTTTCATTGATCTTTTTAGGATTTCTGCTAACGAGTCTTATCTCTCTCGTATATTCCGTAAGAGCATTGGCCAGCTCTTTGCCTATAGCTCCTCCTGCACCAAGGATTGTTTGCATAGTGGTTGAAGATTAGGTAAGGAGTGCTAAATTAAAATTCACTCCTCATTGGTAAATATTGGATAAAAGTAGTGATAAATTCTTATTTTTGGTGCATAGAGATTGACAAATAAGGAATCCAACCGATTTTGGCCGAATGAAAAAACATAGCCTACTATTTCTTCTGATTTTATTGCCATGGATAAGTCATTCACAATCGTGGAAATCAAAGCCATTCTCTATAAGTGTGCTGAACAACGCTACACTTTTACCACCTGAATCAGTAACTGCAGCTTTCAATCAACCACTCCATCCGGGTTTAAGGGTGGCTTATGAATTTGGATGGCGTGAAACTATCAGAAACCCCATGTTTCAAAGTACCAATACTTTTAGTCTAGGGGGCAGGGAAGTATATACCGGCAAATGGTTTCAGGACATTGGCCTTACCTGGTTTCACCATCAGTACGTGAATCATGCCTTCCTCCTAACAACTCATGCCGGATACAGAAAATACATAAGGAAGTTTTCGGCGGAACTTTCCTTACATGCTGGTTATATGCATAGTTTCCTTTATACAGATAAACTTGTGAGACGTGATGGAATGTGGGAAACTGCCTATGCTCCCTGGAGAGGTTACTTCGTGGCTGGTGCGGGAGTAGGCGTGGGGTATGACGCAGGATTTAACTATAACATCAGAAGGATCTTTGTTAATTATGATTTCCGTTTGCAATTCCCCTTTGTTAAAACCTATGTTCCTATTCTGCCGAACGGAATTCTCTCAGTCGGATTGCAATTTACATTATTTAAGAAATCAGTCGACCCTGGAAGGGCGGCCCCAACACGACTACCATGTCCCGAATCATAATAGCTATACTTCTTGCAGTTACTATCATCTTTTCCAATGGATGTGCAAAGGATGAGATCAAGAGGGCACCTCAGCTCAATTGTCCACTTGAAGTTGAATCGTTATATAAAACAAATCCAAAAAGCAATTACTATCAGGTAATACTTGATGAGTATGTGAGTAGGGGTATTCCGGGAGTTTCTTTGCTTATTAAAGACGATAATGGCTATTATATTGGATCGGCCGGCCGATCAGATATAGCTGAAAGTGTAATGATGCAGCCTTGTCATATTTCCAAAATTGCCAGTATTACGAAAATGATGCTTGCTACCGCAATATTCAAATTGCAGGAGAAAGGTGTTTTGTCTATTGACGATCAGGTAAGTAAATACATTAGCACTGATAAATTAAAGAAGATTGGTAATGGTGAAGCTCCACTCACAATCAAGAACCTGCTTAATCACACGGCCGGCTTATATGAAGTAATAAAGGATCAGGGATTTTACATGCAGGTATTGAATGATCCTTCCAAAAAATGGACTAGTGATGATCTGCTTGAATATGTTTATAATAAGGATCAAATGTTTGCCTTCAATTCAGGAGATTCTGCCCGTTACTCAAATACCAATTATCTATTGTTGAGTATGGTGATTGAAGCAGCCACTGGTGAACCGCACGCCAACGTACTGCGTAAAGAAATATTTGAACCACTGGAATTAACTGACACATACTACTACTGGCATGAAGATCTTCCTGCGATTGGAGTTGCCCAGGGTTATTACGATCTTTACAACAATGGTAATATTGAGAATTTAACACAATGGAACACCGGAAGTGGCAACGGTTATGGAGGTGTATATTCAACAGTATGGGATATGCACTTGTTTGCAGATGCACTCTTTGTGCAAAAGACTTTGCTTACACAAGAATCACTTGATCAGATGCTGGAATTCCATCCTGTGGCAGAAACCCGCAAGTTATTAGGAGCAGGCTGTTTTAAAGATTTTATTGATATCGGGAATCCTGATACGGATTACGCCTGGGGACATAGGGGCCGCGATCTTGCATACAGTGCTGACCTTTTTTACTTTCCTGAACACAATACAATCATGTCACTCATTGTAAACTACGGTACGGATGGGAATAGTTTCCTTCGCCCCCATTTTCTGGAGATGAGAGATGAAATTGCCAAAGTTATAATCCGTTGAAGCAATAGCTAAATAGCTTTTGTGCCCCAAAATTAATATGTTTATATTACGCTCTTCCTTAACAGAAATTAATTTAAAATCCTAGTTTACAACTATTAATAAATTCAATATTTTTGCCAAATCTAACAATCAGGGTGATTAATGGATTTCTTTAGTCTCTTCTTAATTGCTTTCGGGCTATCAATGGACTCATTTGCCGTTTCGGTAAGCAGCGGACTTATGTTGCCCGGAATACGTTTCAAGAAAGCCCTTATAATAGCTTTTTCACTAGCCTTCTTCCAGGGCCTGATGCCTTTTTTAGGATGGATGATGGGTATAGGTTTACAGGAATACTTAAAACCGATTGATCATTGGGTTGCTTTTATTTTGTTGGCCTTCCTTGGGATAAGGATGATTTATGAAAGCACAAAACATCAGGAAGCAAGAGTTGGCTTTAACCCGTTAAACCCTACAGTGCTTATTACAATGTCGGTTGCTACAAGCATCGACGCATTGATTGTAGGTATGAGCTTGTCATTCATTTCAATGCCTGAAACCCTTCTTTGGATAGCAGTGTTGATGCCGGTACTTATTATTGGCAGCGTAACTTTTATAATGTCAATGTTGGGAATTCTGTTTGGTAAAAAGGTAGGTAATCGATTCGGTAAGAGAATGGAGATGCTCGGAGGCGCCGTGCTTATCCTAATAGGCATACGAATCCTGGCCGAACATCTCTTCCTCTAAGTTTAATCTTATTATCATTTAATCATTAAAGTAATTTCCATGCCGGAAATTTTATCTTAATTCCGGGTGTTATCATCAGGATCTTTTTATGATCCAACTATATTAATACTGGTATTTTACCAGGTTCTCAGTGTATCCGATGAATTCCTGAACCGATCATCATCAGTTGTTCGATTAACATCTGTTGGAGTCCTGGTATCATCATTTGGAGCTGATTCATAGTCATATTCAGTTCCATCAGCTGCAGTTGTGGTAGAGGGAATATTAACCGCTACCCTTGAAATTTCAGTTCCGGATGGAGTGTTGACATTGCCTCTTTCTTCGGCGGTTATGAATAACTCTTTAAAGTCATACGGAGTTATGGTAGTAAGAGTTGCTGTTTCAGCGTTCTCATTTACTAATTGCCCCAGATTCTTTATCTGATTGTCTTTCGTTTCAATCCAGAGAACATAAGCTGTGCTTGAAGGGTCAATCCTTTCAGGGCTTGCAAGGTTTCTTGCTTCAACAGTGATTACGTTATTGTTGTTATTATCGACTTTAGTTTTTGCCTTGATTTCAGCTGCAGGTGCGAGGCTTGACACTGGGAATCTTGTCGTTTCGGCACATGCTGAAAAAAGTACTATAGCGGCTACTGTTAAGAAATAAACTGGTAGTTTCATTTTTCGCGTTTTTAGTTTCTACTAATTAGTATTGTGCAATAAGACCTATTTGATCTCAAATCTGTCTTATTACTCTAATTATCAACACTTTGCAAAATAAAATGTTGTAGAAAGTACTAAAAAGGGTAACTTCTTATTGCCACCAGGGGTTTAATTCATCACTTTTGGCTTTTGCATCATCCTCATGCCAGGCCTTAATATAGATATCCCAACCTTTAGACCTGAATTTATCAGCCGGCCTGAAAAGTTCTGATTCTATATCAAAATCATCTTTTGACATTGGAACTCTATAATCACCCCAACTGCATATTCTTTTGTCATTGCCTTCATAACTCCTCCAAAAGCCAATATATGCATTGTTTATATATCCCTTTCGTGTTAAATCTGTGTCATCGTAAACAACTCTATTTGATGAATCCAGATGCCATTTGGAGTACAACTTACCAGAGAATATGCCCACATGATTTTGTTGGGTGTTTTCAAGAAATTCATAGTCGGCTACCAGCACACCTCTAATTTTTGATGGTTTGTTTTCACGCGGAACGTCATTTTTACCACTTACACTGAACAGGTGAACTTTTTTAATAAAAATAGCCCCAGTAAAATCACAAACGTTTCCCATTACTGAAGATTTACCTGAAACAAGGTACAGATTGGTATCGTTTGGCCTCTTCTCTATTTCCAGTATTTTAACCTTTATCCGCATATGTTCCTCTCCAATGATTCCAACTACACATTGATCCACTGTAGTTGTCCATATCTCAGAGAAATCATACACGCTATATTTGGAAGCTAAATTGCTAGTATCTAGCCTGTTGTCACCAACTAACTCATTAAGGAAATCATCCGACTCCTGAGCAAAAATGATGTTGCTGTTCATTACTGATAGCATCATTACCGTGGCTATTAACCACTTGCTTGTAATCGGCACTCGTTTTAAGGGCATATTGCTTCAAATTTGCATTTTTTTATTCAAGGCCAAAGTAATGGAGTTTAAGTTCTTTGTTCATTTACAAAAATATAAAGATTAGGTTACAATGCCAAGATATACGCGACACAGTGCCCCCAACTAAATATTGGTAAAATGAAACAAGTACTTTCAGGACGAGCCTGAAAATACTTGTTGGTTTTAAGAGCTATTTGTAGTTATTAACCAGAGTGGCTTACTATAGCCATTTTTTTTATCTAGTGGAATGAAAGTCCTATAGTTGAGACCCCAGTTGACAAATCGAGGAAGAGACCTAGGTTGTTACTGATGTGGTATTCTGTTCCAACATGTAAATCAAGGAACAACGGACTTCTATCATGATATAACGTGTTTCCGTTGTAACCATCATCCCATCTTGAATTCCTGAGAGCAAATCCTAATGAACCAGCAAGATAGAAATCCCAGTCAGAACCTGCATTAAGTATCTGATCCAGGTATAAGGAACCCTTAACACCTATAGGAATAATGGTTTCACGGTAATGATCTTCATTGTGCCTGTATGAGTATAGTGAAACAAATGGAGCCAGTGTAAAATTGCGGGCAACGTCAAATTCATAATTAACTGTAAATACTGGTAATGAGCGTCCGGCATAACCGTAGTAACCTGAATAGCCACCAATTCCTAAGCCAAGATTCAAAACACCTCCATGGTTTTCAGAAGATGTTGTGTTTTGCGAAAATGAAGTGGTGGTCATCATCATTAACACTGTGATCGCAGTAAAAATACTTGTTTTCATTTTTTTGATTTTAAGTTGTTAGTTTAGTTGTTTAATTCTTGTAATGTTGTGATTTAGAAAGCTTTAAATATAATGCTGTGCATTTTTACTTCTTGCCTTTACTACCTTTATTTCCCTTGGCGTTATGGTTATTATTGCCTGTGCTGCTATTATGTTTTACTTGCTTCGATTGATTTACTGATTTTCTGACAGCATTGTTATTATTTGACTTATTGCCATGTCCGGGCTTTGGACCAATATTATCCTGATGTTTGCCACGATATCCTTTTGCATATTTGGATTTATGCTGCTTGTAATGCGCATAAGGTGAGTTTCCTCGATAATCTGATAACACCACCTTATATCCTGAAAATAGATCGTAATTCCTGTATCTGCCAGGAAGTTGCGCTTTCCTTACCCACTTACCCCCTTCGTAGTAAATGAATTGTGAGGAATGAACATCGTAATATGAATAAACATCGGGAAGATAATAATATTGAACGTTGTTGTATCCGGCAGGTCCCCACATGGGAGGGCTACCAACATTCACATTCAATGACACTTGCGCTTGAAGCAAACCTCCAAAGGAAAGAGCAACAGCGATAATAATTAGTTTAATTGACTTCTTAATTGACTTCATTTTTGGTGTTATTGTTTGTAGATTGTCACGATGCAAAGGTGACTCATGACTGGGGCAAAACAATTACACAAATAAATAAATGACTTGTAACATTCACAGTTGTGACGATTCACAATGCAGACTTAATCAAAGTCTTCTGTTTTGAATTCATGATATCTGACTGTGGATGTTGCAACTAATATAATATTTGTGTAACACATTCATTTGCAGCCATGAATACTTTTGTAGGCACGATCAATTTGATCCTTCCTATAATTTTATGAAAATAAAAAAGCTAATACCCGATACGAAAGTAATTCCCAAGCTACGCACCGTAACTGTTGCCTCAATTACGAATGTTGGAGCTAACACAGTGGCCAAAGCCGAAGCGACAGGTAACTTCATGACTGATGTTGCAGATGTTTTTCTTTTCATGATGCTGGTTCTGAAAGGTACTTTTTCACGCAAATTTGAATTTAAGGAATTCCTGAGACAATGCTTCCAGATTGGAGTAAAGACACTGCCTCTAATTACGATCACCGGCGGTATTATGGGTTTAGTCCTTACCATTCAATCACGACCGGTACTGGTAGATTTTGGAGCAGTATCAATGCTTCCCGGGATGGTTGCTGTATCATTGATAAGAGAGATGGGACCTGTAATAACAGCCCTCATCTGTGCAGGTAAAATAGGATCAGGGATAGGTGCAGAGTTGGGTTCAATGAAAGTTACCGAGCAAATAGATGCTATGGAGGTGTCGTCCACCCACCCAATCAGATTTTTAGTAGTCACACGGGTTCTTGCAGCAACATTAATGATTCCACTTCTGGTACTTTATGCTGATATGTTTGGCATACTGGCAAGTTGGGGTGGCGCCAATATAAAGGGTGATGTTACCTTCTCCCTTTTTATTGCCCAGGCATTCGGTGCAATTGATTTCATTGATCTATTTCCTGCAGTCATAAAAACTTTTTTCTTCGGGGCAGTAATTGGAATGGTAGGAACCTATAAGGGTTACCATGCAGGCAGAGGCACAGAGAGTGTTGGAAAAGCTGCTAATTCAGCCGTAGTTCTTTCCTCGCTGCTGGTACTGGTGGTGGATATGATAGCAGTACAAATAACTGATATGATGGTATAATGAACATAGCTAATACACAATTACTCAACCATAATACGTTCAATTCACTGAGTAATAATCCGGTGATCAACATTTCAAACGTAGCCAAGGCATTTGCAGGAGTTCCTGTATTACAGGATGTATCCATAAAATTATACAAGGGAGAAAACCTTGTGGTGTTGGGTAAATCGGGCACCGGTAAATCAGTTCTCATTAAATGCATTGCCGGCCTGTTGAGGCACGACAAGGGCACTATTGATGTATTTGGGAAAGATATTAAAACAATGCGATCGAGAGAGATAGATGAATATCGGCAGAAAGTTGGTTTCCTGTTTCAAAGTGGTGCATTGTACGATTCAATGACTGTTAAACAGAACCTGGAATTTCCACTGGTTAGAAGCGGGAAGAAACTCACTAAAAAAGAAATGGATTCAAAGATTAATGAAGTGCTTGAAAATGTTGGCCTTCCGGGGGTTATTAACAAGATGCCTTCAGAACTATCAGGTGGTATGCGAAAAAGAATAAGCCTGGCCCGAACCATCATTGTTGATCCTTCAATCATGTTGTATGATGAGCCAACTACAGGACTTGATCCGGTAACTTCCGACGAAATAAGTACTTTAATAAACGATGTGCAAATGAAATACAAAACTTCATCTATCATCATCACACATGACATCAAATGTGCCCTCAAAACTGCTAATCGGATTGTGATGTTGCATGAAGGCATGTTATACCGTGAAGGTAACGTGGATGACTTTGAGAGTTCCACTGATCCGATGATCCATGCATTTTTTCATTAAACGCATTATAAACAAACCACAATACTAAATTAAAAACACAATGGATACGCATTCACAAAAATTCAAAGTTCGACTTGGCTTCTTCATAATAGGTGGTTTGGCCATCTTTCTGGTAGCAATATTTATCATCGGAAAACAAAAAAACCTGTTCAACCCTGTATTTGGACTCACTACCACATTTTATAATGTTAGTGGCCTGCAGGTGGGTAATAACATCCGCTTTTCAGGCATAAGTATTGGAACAGTTGATAATATCAAAATTATAAATGATTCAACCGTAAAAGTTTATATGCTTCTCCGTAAGGATATTCAGCAGTTTATAAAAACTGATTGTGAAGTTTCAATAGGATCAGAAGGACTAATTGGCGACAGGCTACTGATTATTTCACAAGGCAGTGATAGTGGAAAGCTTGCACTTGATGGTCATGCATTAATATCAAATGAACCAGTTGAAACTGATGCAATAATGGCAAGCATTGAAGTAACAGCAGCAAACGCGGAAATCATTACCCTCCAACTTTCAGAGATAATGACTAAGATAAATAGTGGTGAAGGCACCATAGGCCGACTTATACAAGATTCAACCATAGCTGAAAATCTCAATCAAACAATTGTCAACCTGAAACAAAGCTCAAAAGGACTGGATGAGAACATGAACGCTGCAAAGAGTAACTTTTTACTTAGAGGGTATTTCAACAAGAAGAAAAAAGCCGCAGAAAAGAAAAAGCGTGAAGCTGAAGAACAAAACGCTCTTATTAAGGAAAAATAAAAGTGAAGAACTAAGAAGTAAATTCCCTCATTAAAGCAGGATAAAAGTGAAGATCTTAGATCTAAACTCCCTTAATAAGGAAAGATAAAGGTGAAGATACTTCTCTAATACCTAATGGCGTCAGATTGATTTAACATAGCTGTTAATTCATCCACCAGTGGTAATAATGCAGGATTAAGCTTTTTGGAGCACGTAGCGTAATTTGCCCATGAAGCAGCATCAACCTCGGGGAATTGTTGAAACTTATCTGATTGAGGGGGCCACTCAACAATGAAAGTATTGCTGCTAATTGTATTAACATCAAGGTCTGCCTGATGTGCAAAAGCAAATATAACCTTACCGCTTTTCATTTTAACCGGCGTTAGTTCAATAAATGCACCTGACAAAGTGGCTCCGGTTTCCTCTTTAAACTCGCGTAAAGCAGCTTCAAGAGGAGCTTCAGTTTCAAATTCTCCTTTAGGAATAGACCAAGCCCCTTCATCCTTATTTCTCCAAAAAGGACCCCCTGGATGTACTATGAGTACCTGCAGTTCAGCATTACTAAATCGATATAATAAAATGCCAGCACTCTTTTTTTGCATAGGTGCTAAATCTTACAAAACATGCTTCAAAGTGCAGTTTTGGGTCATACCCAATCGCTTATACCAGGGATTCGGCATAATAAAACTAAACCCTCGTCAATTAATTCTGATAGCTCTAGATTACTAATTTTATTCCAATTTCTTAATAAGCTCTTTCATTTCTTTGATTTCTCTTTCCTGACTTTTAATAATCTCATCTGCCAGCTTTCTAACTTCAGGGTCTTTAATGTTTGCCCTTTCACTGGCAAGTATGGCAATTGAATGATGGGGAATCATTGCTTTCATATATAGTACATCAGCAATGGGAGTTTGCGTTCTCACCAACGTTAAGGCGCTTAAAAAGAGAATTAAACTGCCCAGGAGTATTGCAATGTTTTTCTTCCTGTTCTTATACATGTGCAACATGAATAGTAACATAATAACTGCCATTGCTGATATACCTAAGCAGGTCATATAGAACCTTGTGAGGCTGAAATGCACATGATCAATCTGATACGTATTTAAATACATTGAAATGTACATCGCAATAAATGAACCACCTAACATCAGGAAGAACCTGGTATACATGTTATTCTTTCCTTTGTTTCCTTCCCTACGGTCAATATTTTCCATTATCGTCATATTTAATATAGATTAATCATTACTAGATGGGAAGTGCTTAGCAAGGAACTTCTTCATATCCTCCCATGATTTCTTGTCGGCTTCTTCATTGTATGCAATTGGCATATTGAACTTCCTGCCTGTTTGAGTTGAGTTCCAGTTAGTAAAAGCATGGGTTGCATCCTCGTATTCAATAAAATCATAATTGGCGCCTATACTATCCATTTGCTTTTTAAACCGCTCCTTATCTTCAACTGATATAAATTTATCAGCCTCACCATTGCATATCAGTACAGGCGTATTTTTAATTGCAGGAGATGCTGAAAAGCCTTGTAGTCCACCATGGAAACTAATTACCGGTTTTACTGGCACTTCCATATTGGCCGCAGCCAGACCCACAGTTCCTCCAAAACAGTAACCCACGGCAGCAATTTTATCTTTGTCCACTTTATCGCTTTTCGCCAATGCCTGATGCGCAGCCATCATTCGCACTTTGAGCAGTTCAGGATTACTATAAACTACTTCAGCATTTTTCTGAGCCTCTTGTGGTGTTTCTACAGTGAGGCCATTACCATACATATCGGCAGCTAAAACTGTGTAACCCAGTTCAGCCAGCATTTCGGCCCTTTTTTGGGCATAAGAGTTATTCCCCCACCACTCATGTATAACTATGATGCCTGGTTTTTCCTCATTGCTGTTTTCGTCATAAAATAAATAGCCAACCATAGTATCATTATCAGCCATATAAGTGGTTTTCTGGCTTACAATGTTCATATTCTTGTCAGCCTTGTTTCCTTTATTGGTGCTGTTTGAGCCACTATCACCCCAACATCCGGTTAGCACGGCACCAGCTACGATTAAAAGAAGAAAGTAAAGTGCAACTTTGATCTTTTTGAATTTCATTTTTTCCATCATATTTTTTCTTTGGTTACATAACTATAACATACAATCGTGGAATATTACATTTTTGTTCATGTGCCAAAGGAAAGTTTTCTTTGATGCATACTGCAGAATAATAGTTAATTTTGCACCCTGAAATATTTTTGAGGACCCAGCTAAATGAGTGGTAATAAACTGCTATCTGAGCGATAATAAACTGTTATATGAGCGATAATAAACCTGAAAACGAAATTAAGGCACCTACCAATTTCATACATGCTATTATTGAAGAGGATATCCGAAAAGGAAAGAACGATTCAAGGGTACATACACGTTTCCCGCCTGAACCCAATGGATACCTTCATATTGGTCATGCGAAATCAATTTGCCTGAACTTTGGCACGGCGGCCAAGTACAATGGCAAGTGTAATCTCCGCTTTGATGATACCAATCCTGCAAAAGAGGATGTTGAGTACGTTGACAGTATCCGTGAAGACGTTCATTGGCTAGGTTTCGATTGGGAAGACCGTGAATTTTTTGCATCTGATTATTTTGAACAGATATATGAATTTGCTGAAACCCTTGTTAAAAAAGGCAAGGCTTACGTTTGTGATCTTACCGCTGAAGAGATTGCTGCACAAAAAGGTACTCCTACCCGACCGGGTATTGAAAGTCCATACAGGAGCCGTTCAGTAGAAGAAAACCTCGATCTGCTTCGCAGGATGCGCGCAGGTGAATTTCCTGAAGGTGCCAGAGTATTGCGTGCAATGATTGATATGGCTTCACCAAATATGCACATGCGCGATCCAATCATGTACCGTATCATTTATGGTCATCACCACCGCACAGGTGATAAGTGGTGCATCTATCCTATGTATGATTTCGCACACGGGCAGTGTGATTCAATTGAGAATATAACACACAGTATCTGTACATTGGAGTTTGAAGTGCATAGGCCTCTGTATGATTGGTTTGTGAAGGAATTGGAGATCTTCCCACCTCAGCAAATTGAATTTGCCCGTTTAAATATTACTTACACGGTTATGAGCAAGCGAAAGCTTCTCGAACTGGTGAAAAATAACTTCGTAAACGGATGGGACGACCCCCGCATGCCGACAATATCAGGGCTTCGGAGGAGAGGATATACACCTGAATCAATACGAAACTTCTCTGACATCATTGGCGTTGCCAAGCGTGATAATGTAATTGATGTGAGTTTACTCGAGTTTTGTATCCGTGAAGACCTTAATAAAAAAGCACCTCGTGTGATGGCCGTAATTAATCCGGTTAAATTGGTTATCACTAATTACCCTGAAGGGCAGACCGAAGAAATGAATGCTGTCAATAATCCTGAAGATCCGGAAACTGGAACACGCAAAGTACCATTTAGTCGCGAGCTTTACATTGAACGTGATGACTTCATGGAAGAACCATCAAACAAATTCTTCCGCCTTGCACCAGGTAAAGAGGTGCGACTGAAATATGCCTATATCATTAAGTGTGAAAGTATAGTGAAAGATCCTGAAACTGGTGAAATAACTGAAATTCACTGCACTCATGATCCCGAAACACTTTCCGGACGAGAGCAAAGTAGTCGCAAAGTGAAAGGTACCCTACACTGGGTTTCTGCAAATCATGCACTTGAAGCGGAGGTAAGATTATACGACAGGCTCTTTATGAGTGAGGATCCTGAAGATGTGGAAGAAGGTGTAGATTATAAAACCAACCTGAACCCCGATTCACTTAAAGTAATGAAGGGCTACGTTGAGCCTTCAGTTTCAGGAACTAAGCCACTTGATAAATTTCAGTTTGAACGTTTAGGATACTTCTGTACCGATAGTGACAGTAATGAAGGTCGACTGGTTTTCAATAGAACAGTTGCGTTAAAAGATTCATGGTCAAAGGCTAATAAGTAATCTAACCTGCACTGAATTGCCTGCATGATAATAACGCAAATAGCAGGAAAATAAAATGAAAAAAGTTTGGACAATAAAGAAACAATTGCGTAATTTCGCAGCCTGTTACTGACCTATGGTGTAACTGGCAACACGTCTGATTCTGGATCAGAAGAGTCCAGGTTCGACCCCTGGTAGGTCAACAAGTCGAGATAAACCACTTACGAGTAAAATTGTAAGTGGTTTTTTTACATAGTGTCCATCCAAAATGTACACCTTAGAACTAGAATTTACAATCCGTACATTATAGATGCACCTCTGAATATGTTGGTTACTCCTATTTCTCTTATGTTAAGTACGGGAAAAATAGTAATCTTTTAATTTCTATTTTCAATGTGTTTTCGCTAAGATGTAAGGATCACCTTATTTCCCTATCGGAAATGCAATTCCTGCTGAGATACAATTGTAATTATCAATTGGTTTTGTATATAAGAACTGCCTCATGGAAATGAAAATCATGTCACCATCCTTGAATTCTTTCCCAAAGGCGATACTTATCACAGTTTCTGATGAGTCATCTGTTATGCTCTTTTCCTGATTTAAGTGTGTCACGGCGTTTCTGCCAAGTCTGTAACCAAAATATAGTGCGGGTTGAAAAACCCAATTTTTTTCAAAACGTATGTTAAGTAGTGATTCAAAACCCAGACTACCTTGAATCCTGTCTCTAAGTTGATCCTGATGAGGTGTTTCCTGATTCATGTAAAAATAATCCTTATAAGTCACATAATCAGCGCCCACTGTCACACCTAACTTCAATTCAGAATTCTCACCTATAGAGGGTTTTAGGAACCAGAAAGACGCTGAAACCCCTTTGCTTAATGATTTTGAATTATCCAAAATCAAGCCTTGCTCCAGTCGGTTATAATTTAATTTGAGGGCATGGACATTTAAGCCAAACATTTTACTCTGCACAAATGCTAGCTCGGCTTTCATACCATAAGAGCCTGATCCCCTAACATATCCAAAATTAGAACCGAAGCCTGCTTTACCCTTTGAAAGCATAGTGTAAGTTTGAGCATTTAGGGATGAAATAAACGATGCGATTAATAATGTAAAGATTACTTTTTTCATTTTGTCAATTAGTTTGATGATTTGCCCTCCTAAATGATTGACTATTATTTTATATAGGCACTTTGATTTATTTCATCTGTAAGATATACCCAAGGCCAACCTCCAGTTACGATATCATAGTCCTTCAAATTTGATTCACCTTTTTCATATTCAATAGTAAAGCTTGTTGAATGAGTGATTTTATTATTCTTATCATCGTACACCCAATCCTCAAACATTAATAAATTCTCCTCACCACTATCCATGATCAAATATACACTGACTTTTGAAAGCTTTTCCTGTGAATATTCAGCTGTAATCTTGTGCTTTTTATTTTCATCATAAATATGCGCCAACTTACCGTTCAGATAAGTGTATTGATAGCAATTTAACCGATTACCAAGACCGTTAAAAAATACTGTTGAGTCTAATTGTGTACCACTGTAGAAATATTCAATGTGTGACGAAATCGTATCAGTTGAATAAGTATCAACTCGGTGTAATAAGTCACCATCCCAGGTATACTTCTGTTCTTGATATGCTTGATTATCGAATTCATAATGCGATGAACTTAATTTTCTATTGGCATCATAAGTAATGATGAGTTTCCTTATTAATGTCCAATTATACATCTCCGCACCATTATAGATATCAATTGACAGATTATCGCCCTCATAATTCCACACGTATTTATGTAAATTGATATCGCCCCTTGTTTCAATAATCTTACTTACGTTATTCCCATTATACTCGTAAACAGTCCTTTTCTCAGGCACTGATGTAAGCCTAGTTAACCGGTATTTGTTAGAACTCGTAGGTTGCGAGTCTTTTTTACACGCTGAAAACACAAAACAATACAGTACAAAGAAAATTAAAATTTTGATTTTCATAACTTATTAAGTTTATTTTTAGCAAATATAGTAATAGTTTCATAGTGTTTGCTATTTTAATAAATTATTGAAATATTTTAATAAATTGTTACCCGATCAGGATTTCATCTCCCTATTCTTAGCTGATAATCCAGTGTTATCAGATTCTCTTAATTTATAATCTATTCAGGTTGTAGTAATACTTTCTTTTCACAGTTAAGCATCTTTTCTTTTTCTGTCCTCATTATTGAAAGCTTAAGTAAGACTTGTTTAAAGAATAAATAGAACCAAACATAACCCAAATAGGTTTATACATATTACTGCAGTATCACTTTCTTCCTGTTACCAAAAACATTAGCTTCAAAATAAAGTTTATCAAGAAAAACCTTCTGTTATGATACCAAAAATCTCTACCCTCGGTGGTTATATCTTTGAATATCAAAAAAGCATTACAAATCCGGCAAGTTTCTGGGCTAATATTGCTGATACTTATTATTGGCGCAGTAAATGGAAGAATGTACTCGACTGGGACTTTAGTAAAGGTTATATAAGGTGGTTTGAGGGAGCAAAACTCAACATCACAGAAAATATTTTTGAACGTCATTCCTTTTTGAGGGGCAGCCAACCAGCCATTATTTGGGAACCCAATAACCCTGAGGAGGATGCACGAATCCTTTCCTATAATGATCTGTTTTCAGAGGTTAAGCGATTTGCTAATGTACTAACAGCCATGGGCATCAAAAAAGGTGATGTTGTAGGAATTTATATGCCAATGGTACCGGAACTTGTAATAGCAATGCTTGCCTGTGCAAGGATTGGGGCGATACATTCTGTGGTATTTGCAGGTTTCTCTGCCCAATCATTGGGAGAACGAATGCTTGATGCCGGAGTGAGATTGCTTATTACTTCCGACGGGGGTTTCAGGGGATCGAAAGTTACACCGATTAAACAAATTGCGGATGAAGCTATGAATATGTGCAGTTGCATAAGCACTGCCATTATCTTAAAACGTACTGGTGAACCTGTTGACATGAAGGAAGGGCGTGATCTATGGTGGCATGATGTTATGAAGGATGTTAATGATACACATGAAGCTGTTGAAACTGACGCCGAAGACCCTCTCTTCATCTTGTACACAAGTGGGTCTACCGGTAAACCAAAGGGTTTGGTGCATACAGTTGGCGGTTTCATGGTGTTTACTTCTTATACTTTCAGGAATGTATTCCAGTATGGTGATGGTGATGTATATTTTTGTACTGCTGATATTGGCTGGATTACCGGCCATAGTTACCTTGTATATGGGCCATTACTCAGTGGTGCCACTTCCCTGATGTTTGAAGGAGTACCAACTTACCCTGATGCAGGCAGATACTGGGAAATAATTGACAAACATAAAGTTAACCAGTTCTACACTGCTCCAACGGCAATAAGATCTCTTATGGCTCTTGGTCTGGAATGGTTTAATGGTAAAAAACTCGACTCATTGAAAGTGCTTGGTTCTGTTGGTGAACCAATTAACGAAGCAGCGTGGCACTGGTATCATGATCATGTGGGCAAAAACAGATGTCCCATCGTTGATACATGGTGGCAAACAGAAACCGGCGGAATAATGATTAGTCCCATAGCAGGTATAACTCCTACGAAACCTGCCTATGCAACAATGCCATTAATGGGAGTTCAACCAGTGATCGTTGATGAAAATGGCAAGGAATTATCAAGCAATAGTATTGAAGGTAATCTGTGTATTAGCTATCCATGGCCTGGTATAGCCCGTACCATCTGGGGTGATCATGACCGTTTTATTAAAAACTACTTTTCAAAATTCCCTAACATGTATTTCTCAGGCGATGGAGTAAAACGCGACGAGGATGGATATTACCGTATACTTGGAAGGGTTGATGATGTTATCAATGTTGCCGGACATAGGTTAGGTACTGCTGAAATAGAGAATGCAATTAACGAGCATCCTTTGGTAGATGAATCAGCTGTTGTTGGTTTTACCCATCCTATAAAGGGCCAGGGGATTTATGCCTTTGTTGTCTGCCCCCTCTTCAGTACCGGAGGTGAGGAAGGTGTTAAGAATTCAATTATGATGGCAGTTTCAGAGATGATAGGACCATTTGCCAAGCCTGAAAAGATACAGTTTGTTTCAGGACTACCCAAAACAAGGTCGGGCAAAATTATGCGCCGGATTCTTATGAACATTGCTGAAGGTAAAACAGATAATTTTGGTGATACCACTACCCTTCTTGATCCTGAAATTGTTAATGAGATTATAGAAGGAAAGAGTGCTGTGCAATGATTCACATCAGTTTGTTATATTAATATCCGGCAACCCAAATCAGCATGACAAAAAACCTTGAGCGTTTAATTAAGCTTGCAGAGGATACTTTCGCTATTAAAAGTGACCCCCGTCAGCTTAACGTTGATCAAAAAGTGATTGAAAGACTTGAGCGCATCCATCCTTCTACCCTCGCTGAATATGACGAAGGTGAAGGACCTGTGGCGTGGTTGCTCGTGATTCCAACCACCGATGAATTGATGCAAAAATTCATCACTGATGAAATCACTGAGAAGGAGCTTTTTGAGTTAACACCAACTGATAGCACATACGATGCACTCTACCTTTGTTCAGCACTTGTACTTGAAGAATATAGAAGACAAGGAATAGTTAAAGATCTGGCACTTAGGGCAATACATGACATCATGAAAGATCATCCAATCAAATCAATGTTTGTATGGGCATTTACGAGTGAGGGTGATTCTGCAGCAGAAAACATAGCAATGACAGTTGGATTGCCACTATACAAAAAGGAAGAAAATTAAAATTATTGAAGGTTAATCCAGCCTTGTATAAATAACATGCTGAAGTACGTGTTTTATTACTTTTTATCAGCTTTCATTGCAGCATTTATCCCCTCCTCAGCTAATGGTCCCATAACCCTGTAGCCAGCAAGGTTAGGATGAACTCCGTCATCTGCATATTCCTGCTTCATCCCCTTCGTATCATCAACAAGCTTGCTGTAGTAATCCACATAAACAATGTTGTTTTTTAACGCATAGTTTCTGATCATCTCATTCAGGCTCACAATTTTATCTGCAGGTTTTAAGGCCGGATTCCAATAAAACCCTGATGCAGGAAGTACTGAACTGAGCACCACTCCAATATTGTTAACCTTTGCCAATTCAACCATTGATACTATGTTCCCGAAAATAGCTTCAAGAGAAATAGGTCCGGTATTTTCTGCTATGTCATTAATGCCGGCAAGTATGATTACAACAGCAGGTTTAAGTTCAATAACATCCTGACGGAACCTAAGCAGCATTTGGGGTGAGGTTTGACCACTGATCCCCCTGTTTATGTATGGTTTACCTATAAAAAACTCTTTATCGGTCTTGTCCCAGAATTCAGTAATAGAGTTGCCCATAAATACAACTCTGTTCAACAATGGCACTGAACTGTCAATTTGTTTGTTCTCCTCAGCATATTTAGCAAGGTTAGGCCAGTCGTTAGGTGAAGCATTTTGAGCATTTCCCTTTGTACCGTAACCAAGTATTCCAAAAAAAGATGATAGTGCCATAAGAAAGAAGATTCTTTTCATTTTTTTATGAATTAAAGTAATGATTTCCTTACAATACTAGTGACTGAAAATGAATGTCGCAGCAAATCAATCAACAGATCGTATTGATTTTACCAATACAAAGTAAGTGATTGTTTGTTTTATTAGACAATGCAAAATACAGTTATATGAGAATTTAAATGAGAAAGGTACTTATACTATTTGCGCATCCACGATTTGAGCACTCTGTTGTTAACAGGGCACTTGTTGCTATGGTGAGCGATATTCCTAATGTTAAATTGCATGATTTGTATGAACAATATCCTGACTTTGAGATAGATATACATGCCGAGCAGGATCTTTTACTTTCTCATCAGGTAATTATATGGCATCACCCATTTTATTGGTATAGTTGTCCTCCTTTATTAAAACAATGGATAGATATTGTACTGGAGTATAACTGGGCATATGGAAAAAAGGGTACACATCTTACAGGCAAATATATTCTCAATGCTATAACCACAGGTGGTGCCCAAAGTGCCTACAAAAAAGAAGGACGAAACCACTACACAATAAAAGAACTTCTGGCTCCTTTCGAGCAAACCGCTGAATTATGCAAATTGAATTATCTACCTCCTTTTGTTGTTCAGGGAACACATAGGATTACTGATACTGAATTGCAGGCACAGGCAGCTGCATATAAAAAATTAATTAGCTACCTGTCTGATGAAGTTAATGATCTGGAGGCGCTAAAGGATAATAATTTCCTTAATGATTTCCTCATAAAAACAACAAGCCATGGGCAGTGATTTTCTTTTACAGGTTCTTGTGTACATGGGTGCCGCCATACTATGTGTCCCGTTAGCCAAAAAGCTGGGTATGGGATCAGTTCTAGGTTACTTGGTTGCCGGTATTTTGATAGGGCCTTTTGTTTTGGGATTCATTGGATCAGAGGGTGATGATATTATGCATTTTGCTGAATTTGGTGTAGTTATGCTACTGTTTCTTATTGGCTTGGATCTTACTCCATCAAGATTATGGGAACTAAGGAAAACCATCCTTGGTACGGGCATGTCGCAGTTCCTGGTTACCATGGTATTAATCACGGCTATTGCTTTTTTCATTGGAATGAACTGGCAAGCTTCACTTGCCATTGGCATGTCCTTAGCTATGTCATCTACCGCTATTGTGCTACAGTCGCTCAAGGAAACTAATCAGTTAAATACAGTTGCGGGTCGTAACAGTTTTTCTGTTCTGCTATTTCAGGACATTGCCGTAGTGCCCATACTTGCCATACTTCCATTACTGGCCTTTTCGCCCGTTGAATACACGAACGGCCACGAAGAATCCATATTAGAATGGATGCCCGGTTGGCTTCAGGCACTATCAGTACTTAGCATCATTGCCGCTGTGTTATTGCTTGGCCGTTTTGTGGTACCGCATTTTTTGAAATTTGTTGCCCGAACAGGAATCAGGGAACTATTCACTGCAGCGGCATTGCTTCTGGTAGTTGGTATCGCTTTCCTGATGACGCTGGTGTCACTGAGTCCGGCTATGGGTACTTTTGTGGCAGGGGTTATCCTTGCAAACAGCTCTTTCAGACATGAACTTGAAACCGATCTTGATCCATTTAAGGGATTACTGCTTGGGTTATTCTTTATGGCAGTTGGTGCATCAATTAATTTTAACCTGTTTGTTGAAAATCCAATGAGTATTTTAGGACTTACTATCGGCATAGTGATCCTTAAGGCTTTAATATTACTCGTTATTGGAAAAGTAATGAAGTTGCCTGCTGACCAAAACCTAATTATGTCACTCGGACTAGCCCAGGTTGGTGAATTTGCATTTGTAACTTTGACCTTTACAGGGCAATTACGAATAATTTCGCCTGATGAAACGGGGCTCCTAATGGCCGTAATAGCAACAACCATGGTCACCACACCCGTACTTATCCTTATCAATGAGAAGCTTATACTACCAAGGTTGAATAAGTCAAAAGGTGATGAACGGGTTGCTGATTCAATTGATGAAAAAAACAAAATCATTATTGCAGGATTTTCTGGTTTTGGTAGTACTTTAGGCCGATTCCTGCGGGCAAATGGTGTGGAGGCCACAATACTTGACCACGATGCCGACAGGGTTGATCTACTAAGGAAAATGGGCTTCAAAGTGTTTTTTGGAGATGTAACCCGTTATGACATGTTGCATTCGGCAGGGGCTGGTGAGGCGGATATACTGATTTCTGCTATTGATGACCACGATACAAACTTAAAACTCATTGAAACTGTACGAAAGCATTTTCCGAATCTTGAACTTATGATAAGGGCAAAAAACCGGTATGATGCTTATGAACTAATGAACCTCGACATTAAAGAAATATACCGTGAAGGTTTGGATACATCATTGCGAATGGGAGTGGAGGTAATGAAAAAACTGGGATACCGATCATATACAATGCATAGATCCGCACTTAAGTTTTTGAAATACGATGAGCAAGCCATGCATATTCTATCAAAGGTCAAACATGATGAAAACAAATACATTTCAACCTCGCGCATACAAATGCAATTGCAGGAAGACATCCTGAGTAATGATGTTAGCCATAAGCCTAATCTTGATGATCATGCATGGGATAGCGATGAATTGAAAAAAAATGCTGAATAATTTCATTTTCCTATTGCATTTATGAAAAATGACATACATTTGCGCCATATAATACCTCCAAGTAGTATTTAATGAAACTAAGCAAGACATCAGAGTACGCCCTACGTATCCTGGCTTTCATGGCTAAAGACCCTCAGCAGGTGTATACCGCCAAGTATCTTGTTGATACACTGCATATTTCTGATAAATACCTCCGCCAGTTAATGACAGGCTTAACCAAAGCAGGTTTGATATATAGTATCCAGGGCCGTGAAGGAGGGTACGCTTTTGCCAGGAAGACTTCTGATATTTACTTGTCAGATATTATAGATTCTGTTGAAGGTATGAGCAAATACACTGGCTGTATACTTGGATTCGACCATTGCAGTGACGATAAACCATGTGTAATGCATCAGGCGTGGGTTAAAGCACGTACTCAATTCATTGAAACATTCACAAAAAAAACCCTTGATAAGTTAAATTTTGACGGCGTAAGCAAATACTGATTTTTTTTCTTTTTAAATGCTACCTCTATATAGTATATTAATAACCTAATAACAAACATTTATGAAGCAATCATTACTTGACAAATTTATGAGCAGAAAAGGACTTTACACCTCCTTTTGGATCATTGCCATATTCATGGTAACCATGCTCATCTATTACACTGCAAACCTGCAGAAGGAAGTTCCTCCAATCCCTAAAGAAGTGAAATCAGTAAGTGGCGAAGTATTATACACTTACGATGATGTAATTGCAGGTAAGGGGTATTTCCAGCAATTTGACTTACAGGACTGGGGAACTCTCCTGGGAATGGGTGCATACATGGGACCTGATTTTTCAACTGACTTTATGCATTATCGGGCTGAATTCCTTTATGATTTCTATGCTATGGAGCTATACTCCAGGCCTAACCGTGAACTAACTGTGGTGGAAAGGGGTGCGGTAAAAGAACGTGTTAAGCAGGACTTTAAGGAACAAACAACATTACTTGAAACCACTACTGTATATACTGATGCATCTGCAGCAGCCTATAAAAGAAATGTAGTTTACCTGACAAAACTATTGGTTGAAGGTGATCCTCAAAGGGCATTCAAAGGTGGAATAATAAGACCCGATGAAGCACTCAAAATTGCTGCATTCTTTGACTGGACTCAATTAGTGGCATCATCATATCGCCCCGGTACTGAGCGCACCTGGTCGAACAACTGGCCACCTGAACCTTTAATTGACCAGGATCTTACCTTCCTATCGCATAAGATCTCTCTCTGGGAATTCCTGATCCTATGGACACTCACCATTGTTGTTGTGTTCCTGGCTTATGAATACTTATTCAAGAAGGAAGAGAATGAAGTGCTCGAGGAGCCACTGAAGATCACAAAGATGTTTAGTTCACAGAAAAAACTTCTTAAATACATTCCAATTGTAGCAGGCTTATTTGTAGTTCAACTAATTATTGGTGGTTATCTTGCCCACCTATACACTGAGCCTGATAAGGATTTCCTCATTTCACAATCCATTCTTCCATTCAACGTATTGCGTTCAATGCACACACAACTTGCCATTCTTTGGGTGGCTGTAGGTTGGCTTGTAGGTGGATTGCTTATTGCACCGTGGGTTGCCAATCGCGATCATAAATATCCATGGCTGGTAGATGTGCTTTGGCTTTCTCTTGTTGTTGTTGCTGTTGGTAGTATGATTGGCTTGTATATGGGTGCTACCGGGCAAATGCGCGAAACATGGTTCTGGCTAGGTAATGAAGGACGTGAACTAATCAACTTAGGACGTGCATGGGATATTGGTTTAGTGATTGGACTTGTTTTCTGGTTCCTGTTGATCATATCCCTTATCAGAAAGGCTGCAACCAACAACCCGATTGTGAGTACCATCATCTGGTCAGCTTTTGCCATTGCAACATTGTACATTGCTGGTATGATGCCTGTTCACAAGATCATGCCAAACTATACTGTTGATGATTACTATCGTTGGTGGGTTATACATCTGTGGGTGGAATTGACTTTTGAATTATTTGCTGCCGGTGTAATTGCATTCTTCACAGTATCGCTTGGGCTTATAACACATAAAACTGCCGTGCGGGTAATGTTCTTTGAACTCTTACTTATTTCACTCAGCGGCACTCTTGGCATTGGTCACCACTTGTGGTGGCAGGGTCTTGATGAATATTGGATCGCTATTGGCGGTATATTCTCGGCACTTGAACCTTTACCTTTGGCGCTTCTTATCATTGAGGCATGGAAGAATAAGCGTGAAAAGCTTCATTCAGGTGAGAAATTTGACTTTTCAGTACCATTTATGTGGATTTCAGGCTCTGCAGTTTTAAACTGGATAGGAGCCGGCTTCCTTGGCATGATGATCAACACTCCAACTATCAGCTATTATTCACACGGTACTTATCTCATTATGCCTCACGGACATGTGGCTTTGCTAGGCGCTTTTGGTTTTATCTCCATTGCTTTCCTTTATATGACATCAAGAGCAAATGCAATTGCCGGTAATCTTCAATGGGATGAAAAACTAAGTAAAATAGGATTCTGGATGCTAACCTTAGGAGCCCTTTTATTTGCTATACCAACTTACGTCATTGGAATGTATCAAACTGAGATGGCCATGGAAATGGGTTACTTCTACACCCGCACCCGTGAAGCTGTTGAAGCTATGAAAGGATGGATGTGGGCGCGTACTTTACCCGATGCCATGATGATTATCGGTGGTATAATAATTCTCTACGACCTTGTACAGAAAACTTATCTCGCCAAGAAAAAGGTGTAAATCATTGCTTAATAGTAGTCTTGGATAGCGCTTCAGCTATGATGAGATGGATAACTGGTAAAAACCACTTACTTTTGTGAGTGGTTTTTACATTTAAAAGCATCATGCAACCGCAAATAGCAGTATTACTTGTCAATACAGGCACTCCTGATAGTCCTCGGGTTTCTGATGTGCGTAGATATCTCCGGGAGTTTCTTGGCGATAAGCGCGTAATAAATATGCCGTGGCTTACCCGTAAGATGCTGGTTAATCTAATCATTGCACCATTCCGGGGTCCTAAGTCAGCTAAACTGTATGAACAGATCTGGACTCCGGAAGGGTCTCCCCTGCTGGTCAATAGTAAAAATTTCACCATTGCAATGCAACAGGCTCTTGGAAGCAATTACCATGTTTATACAGCCATGCGTTATGGTAATCCATCAATGGAAAGCGCTGTTATTGAGGCATCCGGGCGGGGAATCAAACAATTTATCCTGGTGCCGCTTTATCCCCAGTATGCTGATTCCACAACCGGAACCATTATTGCTGAATTCAACCGGCTTATTAAAAAGCACTGTGCATCTGCCAAAACTACTATTATAGAACCCTTTTTTAACAACCCTGAATTTATTGAAGCATTTGCTGAAAAAATAAAGGCTCAAATCCCGCAAGAATATGATCATGTAATCTTCTCGTTTCATGGTTTACCCGTGAAGCAAACTGAGAGGATGCACCCGGGGCTTACCTGCCAGGAGGCAAATTGCAAGCATGACTATAACAAAGTGAATGAACGCTGTTATTATGCATCATGTTATGCCACCGCCAGATTACTTTCAGTAGCTATTCCTTTGCCTGAGGATAGCCTTACGGTGTCATTTCAGTCCCGCCTGGGCATGAACTGGCTAAAGCCGTATACTGATGAAGTTTTAAAGGAAAAAGCTGCCACAGGGGCTAAAAAGATGCTTATAGTAAGTCCCGCATTCGTTGCCGACTGTCTTGAAACAATCTATGAACTGGGAATAGAATACAACCACCTCTTCACAGAGCATGGCGGCGATGAACTTACAATGGTTGAAAGCCTGAACAATGACCCGCTTTGGGTTGATGCAATGAAAGAAATGATTATTAGCTCAGGCCTGAAATAATATCTGCCAGTCCCCTCCCCTGCTTTATCCTGTCGCTCATTCCAATACCTCCGTGCAGATTACCCCCGATCAACAAACCCGGATATTTTTTCTGCAGGCTTTCTACAGCTTCCAAACGATCTCCGGTTGAAAGTCCATACTGGGGTATCGCATGGGTATACCGTGTTATTTTCAGAAGATCGGGCTTAAAGTCACCGAGACCGGTCATTGCCTTAACTTCTTTTGTCAGTACTGACATCACTTCTTCCTCAGGCAATTCAGCTAGATGAGGTTTCCTCACTCCTCCCATAAACACAGATAATAATGCACCTCCTTCGGGAGCACGACCCGAGAGAAATGATGAAAGAAACAGTATACCAAGCACATCCCTGTTTTCTTTGAAAGGCACCAGTCCGCCAAAAGCATCCAATGGAACACCTTCCCACTTTTTAAATCCAATACTTACTTGTAGTACCTTAGCGTATAGGAGGTTATTTATCGCAGCTGCTTCCGATTTACTCATAAAGGGTAATATCTCAGGCAGATCATGTGATCCTGTGGTGGTGATCACCTGTTTTGAATGTATCTCCACCTCTTCACCATCAATAATAAAGTTGGTAGTGAAACTGCTGCCATTGGGTGAATTCAGCCGTTTTAATCCTTTTTCTTTTGCACTAACTGAAACTCCTGACACATTTAGCATGATTTTGTCAGTCCCAATCTTTTGAACCAAGGCATCAATAAGGCTTGATAAACCACCTTTAACAGAAAATACTTCTCCTGTTGCCTTTTTTAGTCTGTCATCCTTTTTTTCAAAACCTTTACGAATTGCACCTCCAATGAAACTTCCGTACTTCTGTTCCAGATTGTAGAGTTTGGGTAGTGCATACCTGGTTACAAGATAAGATGGATCACCTGAATATATACCGAGTATAAATGGATCAATAGCATAATCCAGAAAGCTTCTACCCATGCGCCTTAATACCAATTCAGCTAATGTTTCATCCGGATTTTTACCTCTTGCCCTTAAAGGCTCCGCAAGAATCCTTAGCTTATCTCCCATTGTGAATAAAGGGGTATTTACTGCAGCTTTGAAACCTGAAGGCAGTGGTTGCCAGGCATCGCCTTTCCATATCCAGCGCTTTTTTGCTTCAGCATTGGCAATTTCAATCTCACATAATCCCTTCAATTCCTCAATCAGTTCAGCAGTATCTGGTTGTGAGAGAACACCCGTGTTCGGGCCCGTTTCATAAACGAATCCATTTTCATGATGCGTTGATATCACGCCGCCGGCTTGCGCTGACTTCTCTATCACTATGAAGTCAATTCCTTTTTGTTTCAGGTAATACGCTGTGGTTAATCCTGTTATCCCGGCACCTACAATTACTACCTGTGTTTCCAGCTTTTTCATGATCAGATTGATTTAGAGAACTTCTTGTCGGTTGGAGCCGACATCGCAGGATCAAATGCAACAGCAATGTTACGTATGAAGAAACGTCCGAGAGCTGTAATTACCACTCCTTCTTCCTTAACTTCAAGCAAGTCATCGCTAACAAGTGATTCCAATTTTGATGCATCAAAGTTAACTGTTTCCTTTAACTGGTCGACACTGATGGATAGCCTGTCGGCGATATCCTGCCATGTCATGAACCTGTTGCACATCAGGTGATTGATGACTTCACGAACAATTATCTCGCTGAAATTCATCTTATATCCTTTTTCAACAGGGAAATTTCCCTCATTAATTGTAGCAACGTATTCACTAATGTTCTTAGTGTTCTGAATATATGAATCATGTAACTGGCTGATCGACGAAACGCCAAATGCGTATACCTGCCCGGTTGTGCGTCGGGTACAGTATCCCTGAAAATTTCTGTGCAATTCATTGTTCTTCAGTGCAAGAATCAGTTCATCGTCACCTTTGGCATAATGATCCATGCCAATATCACTGTATCCATTTTCAAGCAATACCCTGAAAGCCGATTCAAAAATCTTTAGTTTACTATCTGCATCTGGTAAACCGGCCTTTTCAAGTGCCATCTGATGTTTTTTAAACCAGGGAACATGGGCATATGAGAAAGTAACAATACGGTCAGGAGAGTAGGGGAGTGCCTGCTTAATTGTTTCAGTGAAACTCTCCACGGTTTGATGCGGCAGCCCGTATATGAAGTCAAAGTTTATCTTGATATTTGAATCAAGGCTTCGTAAGAAATTGGTTATTACATCTATAGGTAGCTTTGAGGGCTCACGATTGGCGGTTTTGAGAACATTCAGATCAAAATCCTGAATTCCTAAACTAAACCTGTTAAATCCACTCTTTACCAACCGTTCCATATATTCTTCCGTAAGATGCGCCGGATGGCATTCAATAGCAATTTCAGGTTCATCAATGAATGTGAATGACTCAAATATCAGTTTGTTGATCTGTTCGATGTACTCTACCGGAATTGCATTCGGAGTACCTCCTCCATAATGAAGCTGTGATACTTTACGCGATGGATCAAGCAATTCTCTCACCATCCTGATTTCCTTCAGCAACGCCCCAATGTAATCACCTACTGAATCCCTCTTTGGGTATTTCACTGAATTGCAACCACAATAAAAGCATATTTTGTGACAGAAAGGAATATGTACGTATAATGAAATATTCGAGGGTTCATGAGTATTTGATTCTACCAGTAAACTTCTGTAAGTTTCACTGTCCATTTCGGTTGTGAAATAGTTTGCCGGCGGATAGCTGGTATATCGGGGGAGTGATTGGTTATATTTATCGAGAAGATTACGTGGTATCATAGTAGTAGTATTTTTAGATCTTAATTGATTAAACCTTCGGCTTATTAAATTGCGGATGATCAGGAACCAGTTTTTGGTATCACTTCCTCATTCTCAGGTGAGTTGCTGATGCCATAATCTGAATTTGAGTGCATAATTGTTGAAGTGCGCGAACTAGCTATGTCTATATGTGGCTGATCCTCTTCACCCTGATCCGGCAGTTTCTCCCTGTATAGGAAAGGAATGCTTATCAACACCATTATGGCAACTACTGTTTCAATCATGAACAGTCCTCTGAAACCAAGAATATCAGCAAGTTTTCCACTTGCAATGGTGATCAATATGCCGCTTAAATGGGTAATTACGATTTGTATAGTGAAGTCGGTACCTTCACGGCCTTTTCGAACAATATCCATCGAGATAGTATAAATAGCAACCGATGACATGCCATAGCTTATCCAGAGGAATACGACAGCAGTATACAAGGTCAATTTAGCAATTGGCCCTCCAAGGAACAATACAAAAAAGGAAGTTGTGAGTACACCTAACAAAGCAAAAAGCAACAAGCTGTTGCGGCGTCCTATCCTGCGTATAATGAAACCGGCAAAAATAGCGCTGATTGCTCCACTAGCCGTTCCACAGATACCTGAAATGATGCCTATTTGTTTGATTGTAAAGCCCTGGTCAACTAGAAATGGTTTAACTAGTGATAAAATGCCTATTAACCCGGAATAGAAAAAGAATAACAAGATCAACCTTCTGCCAATACCCTTTTGTTTAAAGAACAACCCGATATCCTTCATACTGGCTGGCTTGAAAGCCACTTCGGGCAGTGCTTCATGACTTTGGCCGTGCGCACAGGCTTTAGTTTCAGTTACAGGAGCAGTATTAACAACTTTTCTCTTTTTCAGGAACCAATGACCATGAGGGCGAACAGGTTCTTCGTCATCATGATCCTCAGTTTGCTTGTGCTTGTAAAAATATAGTGGTATCAGGGCTATAAGTACAAAACATGCAAGACAACCCAACATGCCATGCCATCCGAAATAGTGGTAAATGACCAGTAAAACACCGCTACCAGCCATAGTACCAAGAAAGGAGCCTGCTGATTGCATGCTATTGCCCAGACTCCTTTCTTTTCTTTTAAGTACTCTGATTGCAAATGCATCGGTAGCTATATCCTGTGTAGCTGAAGCGGTAAATGCAATAAGCATTAGTACAATTATGAGCTGAAAATCAAATTTCAGGTTAAAGAAACCAATGCTAAGGATAACTAATGCGTATATAAGCTCAGAAGTAAAAATCCAACGTTTGTAGTTCTTTACTGAATTTCCATATCTATCAACCAGGGGTGCCCAAAGGAACTTAAATATCCATGGCAATTTGATCAACTGAAGCAGGCCTATCATCGCCAATGAGTAATTCTCCTGCCGCATAATCACCGGCACAATAGTGGAGAAGAAGCTCATTGGTATTGACTGAGCCAGGTAAAGAGTTAATAACGTTGAGTATTTCTTCATTACAATGCTTTAAGTAGAATTCTGATTTCTAGAAATTCAATATTAGATTAGCGCCAAGCTGTACAGGTTTGCCTACCTGTACAAATGATTTGCCTAATGAACTGAAGTAGAACGAATGATAGTCCTCGTTAAGTATATTTTTAGCCCATAGGTCAACACGTGCATTTTTGGCCATAAATGAGATCTTTCCATTTAGCATACCATAATACTTCTGTGATCCGGTGTTTTCTTCATTCCAATATATTTTCCCCTGACCCTGATAACTTGCAAAGAATATGATTCTGTCAAGTGCACGCTTTTTAACTTTCACTGAGAAATCAGCTCCAATTTGAAGGGTGTTTCCAGGTGCATATGGGATATAATTCCCTTTATAGTTAGTAGAATCATTACGTTGGTATTCAACAAACTTAGCTTCGGTAAACCCATAACTTGCATACAATGAAAGTGACTTGAACGGCTTTGCTATGATTTCAGCTTCAAATCCCTTGCTAACAGAGTGACCGGCATTCTTTAGCATTGAGCCTTGACCACTGGGAACCGGCTGATATATCTGCTGGTCTTTCCAATCAATATAGAATAAACTGAAATTTGATAACAGGGCTTTATTCAGGAATATAGTTTTAACCCCTAGTTCGTAATTCCAACTGAACTCAGGTTTAAAACTCCTGTCTTCTTCACGTTCAAATGTGGTGTTGAAACCGCCTGTTTTGTAACCTTTTGCAATTGTAGTATAAGCGGTCACGTGACTGTTCATGATGTACGAGAGCGATGTCTTCGGTAAAACTTCAGTGTAGTTAACTAAACCTCGTGAATCATCAACAGTTTTTTGCCTTCCGGCAGTGTAAGTATTATAAAGATAATCCTGAATAGCTTCTTCATAATCGAACCTGATTCCCAACGTGAGTGTTAACCCATCAATTAGCATATCATTAATACTTGATTCACCAAACAAAGCACCCCCTTTAACAAAGTTGTCGTAATTTTTCACTCTCGATGCTTCACCGGGTAATTTGTACTGAACAATACCATCAGGTCCATACGTAACGGTAACATTATCCTGCATGAACTGCATAAATCCAAAAGCTCCAACTACCCATGATAATTTAACACCAGGTTTGCTTTTAACAGTGAATTCCTGTGAGAATGAATTTTGGTTAGTATTCTGGTTAACAAAGAATAATGATTTACTTGTGAAATCCTGGTCAATGTTTTGATCATCCTTCAAATACTGATGGCTTGTTACGGACTGGAACAGGATATCACTTGTTGAATAGTCAAATACAAGGGCATTTGATAATATTTCACGCTCGTATGTGCTGTTGAAATCATAGTTAATAGGGGAGACCTCTTTTGTTTTCAAATTGATCTGCGCGTATGGGTAGCCACCTTGCTCACTTTTCTCGTACCCACTGCTGAATTGAACTTGAGTCCTATCATTGATGTCATGAACAAGTTTTAAGCGTGCACCGTAATATTCATCCTCATCCACAGGCTTATCACCAAATTCATTTGTAAAATACCCTCCATTGCGGCCATAGAAGCCTGACACAGCTACACCTGTATTTTTACCAATTGGCTGAGAATGCGAGAGATCGGATCTGAAATAGCCATAATTACCACCTGATAAACTAAGCTTGGTAGCTCTTTCATCACTTGGGTCTTTGGTATATACCTTGATTAAACCACCCATTGTATTACGCCCGTATGAAGTGCCCTGCGGTCCACGCAATACCTCTATTCTTTCAATATCATTGAATTCAAAATCAAAAGCTGATTTTTCAAAATATGGCACATTGTCAACATATAATCCTATGGAAGGTGAGTTGATTCTTGAACCAATACCACGAATATAAACTGGTGAGGTTAAACGTGATCCGTAATCAGGCATAAAGAAATTAGGCACAAAACCCACTAAATCTTTAAGAGATGAAATACCATTATCTTCAATGGTTTTAGCTTTCATCAGTGATATAGAGGAAGGAAGATTTTTGATCATTACACTGTTTTCACGTGATGATTTAACCACTATTTGATTCAGGTCAATTACTTTAACTTCCGCTGAATCATACGATGGAACCTGATATTGTGCTGAAACTGTTAGTACGATACTTAAGCAGCCTGTCAAAAGGAATAATAGTTTTTTATTCATTTTTGAAATAGATTTTACTGTTGTGAATTGAATGATGATAATTATTGAGCTGCAGGTTAATTGCAGTTTTGACTCTGGCAATGCCAATATGAGGCGCCGGAAATCAATTAAGAAATAAAGGAGAATAATTATCAGGCAACAGGTGGGCCACGTAAACAATTTTCATTTAATACCGGAGATGGTACTAAAGCATCATCAAAAAACCAATCAATTACTGTAATCTGTGTAAATCCATCTGAAATTGAAATGAACTGCTCAAATTCCAACGCATCAAATTCTACCTCATAAAGAGTGCTGGATGAATCATTGTTAATTTTTTCAATGGAACCGTATCCCTTGTTATTAACTGATGAGTGCGTAAAACAGGCGGGTATCAGTACTTTACCCCAAATACGGTTCTGATGGAAATTAATGAGGTTACCCAGATAAAACCAGAAGATAGCAGTGGCCCAGAGAACGAGAAATCCTCTCTTTAGAACCTTTGATATGCTGATGGTCTTTTCCACTTCTGGCTATTTAGGAAACAAAATTGAGAATTATTGTGAAACAAAAAACAATCTTGATTGATTTTTTTTGAAATTTAGAACTATTCCAAATTATTAACAGCCTGAAAAAGACATGATTACCTATACCAGAAAGTAAATTCAGACAACATTCACCAAACTTTCATAACTAAATGACTGAATATATCGACGGAGATCCCATTTAAATTGGTAATGTTGTATTCTTCTATAGATTATAAGTACCTTTCCTCTACCTTTTCTCTACCCTGGGGGTAGACAGAAGGTAGAGGAAAGGTAGACGAATGGTAGAGAAAAGGTAGACTTGATATCAATAAATCAATAATTCGGTTTAATCTGAATAAAAGAAAACCAAAAGCCTTGGGTTGATGTTTGTTTGGGGTAGGCGTATAAGATCATTGAATTATTCGCACCTAAAAAAGATCAAACAGTTCTAAAAATTTAATACATTAGCTAGTATGAATAATTTCTTCAGGGCACTTATAGCAGGTTATGGAGCAAAAAAACTTGGCGGTGGTTGCATCTCCACCATATTGATTTTTATCATTTTATGGGTGCTCCTGGGAATGTGTAGCTAAATGTACGTGACACTAAGTGGAAAATGGTGTGCAGTCTGATTAAATCAGAGTTCTACAAACTCATAGGGATTACCAACGATACTCAGGAATTTAATAAAATCAGGATAACTTATAACCAGTGAAGCCCGGTTATCATTGGGATGGAAGCTAATTTTTGGTTGTAAAGCCAGATCTTTATCGAGAAACAGATAAACATGATGCTCATTATCGTTAATAAGTCCGAAAGGTGAGACTGATCCGGGGAGCAAACCAAGATATTTAACCATACGTTGCTCTGAAGCAAAGGTGAGTTTCCCCTGTTTCAAATACTTTTCAAGGTAACTTATGCTCAAATCCTTGCGGTGATCAAATATCACCAGATAGTGTCTGTTGCCTTTATGATTCCTGAAGAACAGATTCTTACAGTGTGTAGTTTCATGAATATCCTTCCAGTACTGAACTGCAATTTCAATTGTTGGAGCCGGTGGATGCTCATGGTATTCAAAGTCGATACCTGAATCTTTTAGAAATTCATAAAGTTGTTGGTCACCAACCATGAGAAATTAGTTGTTTCAATTATTTGCTCTACCCAGTTATTTATAATTAACTGTTTAGCAATAAGTTTATTCTCTCAATAGTACCTTCCTTACCAATAGCATAAATTATACCTGCAATACCGGGACCAAATGCAGAACCCACCAGTGCCAAACGAAGGGTGTTCATTACCTGCCCCATATTAAGTCCTGATTGCTGAATAAAATCTTTTAAAGCTGGTTCCAGTAATCCGGGGTTTAAATCCTTCTGCTCGCTGATGAATTTTTTAACCGAGCTCAGCATATCAGGAGTATCTAAGCGCCATACTTTATTCTTCATCTTTTCATCATAAACATTTGGGGTGTTGAAGAAGAAAGCTGATTGTTCCCATATATCCGGAATCAGCGTAATACGGTCTTTAATGAGTGGTGCAATTTTAATTAACTGAGCCATATCAGCCTCAATACCCTTACCAACAACCTGATCATGCAATAATTTAGCAATTTCAAGGTCACTAAGCGATGATAGATAATGATGATTAAACCATTTAGCCTTTTCGGGATCATATTTCGAGCCGTGCTTTCCAACCCGGTCTATTGAAAATGCTTCAATTAGTTCCTCCATGGAAAATATCTCTTGCTCAGTGCCCGGATTCCAGCCCAGCAATGCCAGCATGTTCACAAATGCAGCGGGTAGATATCCTGATTCCCTGTAACCTGAAGAAATCTCATTGCTTTTTGGGTCTACCCATCGCAAAGGGAATACCGGAAACCCTAATCTGTCGCCATCACGTTTACTCAATTTACCATTTCCATCAGGTTTAAGCAGCAGTGGAAGGTGGGCAAACTCAGGTGCCTGCCATCCAAAATATTCGTACAAAAGAACATGCAGCGGGGCCGAGGGTAACCATTCTTCGCCACGAATTACGTGGGTTATCTCCATTAAATGGTCATCAACTATATTTGCCAGGTGATATGTTGGCATACCGTCAGACTTGAAAAGTACCTTATCATCCAGGCGGGAAGAGTGAACTATAACTTCACCACGTATCAGGTCATTGACAACTATTTCCTTTTCAGACGGGATCAGGCACCTGATAACATACTGTTCACCGGCTTCAAGTCGCTGCTTGACCTCTTCAGGCGAAAGAACCAGCGAGTTTTTCATTTCATAGCGTGAAAGATAATCATACTGCGGTGTAGCAACGCCTCTTGAAGTGAGCCGTTCACGCATAGCATCGAGTTCTTCAGTAGTGTCGAAAGCATAATATGCTTTACCTTCATTGATAAGTTTCTCCGCATATTCAGTATACAGATGCTTACGCTCGCTCTGACGGTAAGGGGCATGCGGACCATCAATTCCCACACCCTCATCGAAGTGAATGCCACACCAGGTAAGAGCTTCAATGATATACTCTTCTGCACCTGGCACGTATCGGTTTTGATCAGTATCTTCTATCCGGAGAAGGAATTTACCGTTATGTTTTTTTGCAAACAGGTAGTTATACAATGCCGTACGGACACCTCCTATATGAAGTGGCCCGGTAGGACTTGGGGCAAAGCGGACTCTGATTTCTTTCATAATTGAATTATTGGTGCAAAGATATAGAAACAAAAAAGAAATGGTGGGGTTCTTTAAATCCTTAACACTTGTTAAAGTTAATGGTTAATATATGTGTACTTCTTAAATTGACTAACTTTGTGGGTTATCAAAGACCATATTTCATAATAATTAAGATCGATTATGGGGGGTAAGGAAAATTTTAAGTCTGCGCTGCCAAAATACAGAGTTGGGAGGCTATTCGTTTTCCCACTTATGCTTTACCTATTATTGGTGTTCCCTTTGCTTGGGATAATGTCACTTAAAAGCTTCCCGGCATTGAAAGAAAAAGGCAAGCTTCAGTTCAACAAAGAGGTAGGTGCTTCACCAGAAAAAGAGCATGATAATCTGGTGTTTGAATTCAACAAGCAAAATTCTACTGGATTAAAACTGGTAACAACCGATGGTGATAGTCTGGCCACAAGTAAAATAGAGCCAGCTAATGAAAATACTAAAAATTCAGCCGCATTCTCAGGCTCAATGTCAAAGATGTTTCGACTGGTATTCCTGGTTTCACTGATATTAGGTATAGGATTCAATTTGCCGTTTAAACGTTATTTCAGCCGGAAAAGAAAAGGTAGAAATGTTTCAAAAAGCTTATATAATTATTGCAGACGGTTTCTGCTAAAAACGCCCCTGATCAATGCTGGCATAATCCTGCTTACTTTCACTATTATGCACGGAATGATGATATACAGGCTTTCAAATCCTAATGGCTTTGATGACGATATTGCCAGGCGGCTATACACCAATTATTTATTCATATCCCTTGTTGCATCATTGTTAAGTGTGTTGTTCATTTTCTTCTGGCAGAAACACCTTGTCCATATCAAGTATATTGAGCATGTTTTTTCACGTGAAGAACTACAGTCCCGCATATTTGGCAAAAATCCGGGTAAAATAAAGAACCGGCTATACATTGCCAGTGCTATGACCACCTTACTTCCCCTTACCATAGTGCTGTTATATCTCATTTTAAGTCTTACTCCAACAAGTGACATGGGCAAGGTTACCAGTGGTGAACTGCGTATTATGATGGGAAAATTAGTAGATGTTATGGGGCCTGATGTTGACCTGGTTAAGGAGTTTGGCAATTCAAATTTATATTACATAAGCGCCTTTGACAATGTACTCATGTTCCTGGGTATTTTTAGTGGTATTGTAGTTGCTTTCATTTACATTCTCTTTTTTGTAAACTGGTCTACAGCAGATATTGTGCGGCCTGTAAATGAATTGGTAAGAAACATGCGACTTACCAGTGAAGGAATGCTTGATAATTATACCGTTGTTAGAACGAATGACGAAATAGGAGTGATGTCAGAAGGATATAATTTGATGACTTCACGGCTTCGAGAATACATTTTCAGGATTTCACAAATGAATGAGGCTTATTCACGCTTTGTACCTAACCAATTCCTCGAATTCCTTGGCAAGGATAATTTTGTTGATATCCAGCTGGGAGATCAGGTTCAAAAGGAGATGTCAGTATTATTCAGCGATATAAGAGGATTCACTGAAATTTCTGAAAGCCTTACTCCAAAGGAAACTTTCGATTTTATAAACCATTATCTCGGCTACATGGAACCGGTCATCAGAAGAAATAATGGTTTTATTGATAAATTCATAGGTGACTCTATCATGGCTTTGTTTCATGAATCAGTTGATGATGCTATTGATGCTGCTATTGAGATGAGAAAAACACTTAGCAGGTTCAATACTGACCGCACTGATCTGGGTGCAGCTCCAATTGAATCAGGTATTGGAATTCATACTGGAAATCTGATGCTTGGTGTAGTAGGAGGGGAGGGTCGTATTGATGGAACTGTGATCTCTGATGCGGTCAATTTGGCTTCCAGGCTTGAAGGGCTCACCAAGATATATAAAACCTCCATCATTATTAGTGAGGATAGTTTAATTAAATTGAAGAATCCGGGTAAATATAATTTCAGATTTCTTGATATTGCCAGAGTTAAAGGGAAAAAAGAAGCTGTTTATATATTTGAGGTCCTCGATGGAGAGCCTGAAGATATTAGAATCTTAAAAACTGAAACTAAAGAGTTGTTTGGGAAAGGTATAGATGCCTACAAGAATCGTAGATTCAAGGAGGCTATTGAAATATTTACTGAAGTAGTTAAGATTAATCCTCAGGATGCTGCTGCTGCTTTTTATATAAATCGCTGCAGAAACATCACCGGAAAACAGCTGCCTGATGACTGGAGCGGCATTGAAGTTTTTGATGCAAAATAACTCATTCATCGGTGTGTTGATTAACTTTTAACGATCTCTGATAAATAAATAAACATCTTGACTATCAACTGCTTAAAATAAGCATTATACACTTACGTTATAAAATATCCGGCTTTTGAAATCCGGTTTTACTAATGATACGCGACAACTACACAATACTGATTGACAAGCTTGACGCTTTTATTAGGAAGTATTACACAAATCTTCTTATTAAAGGCTTACTATACACTATTGCTTTGCTTGGCAGCTTCTTACTGGTTTTTACACTTTTTGAATCATTGGTTTGGTTCTCTACAACAGTGAGAACAGTAATTTTTTATAGCTACTTAGTTCTTGGAGCTATAGTGATATATCGTTATATAATTGATCCTCTGCTCAAACTCAATAAAATAGGCCCTCGTTTATCGCATGAAATGGCTGCAGATGTAGTGGGTAAGCATTTTAGCGAGGTAAAGGATACCCTATTAAACACACTCCAGTTAAAGAGACTTTCAATTGAAACTCCCGAAAACTACGATCTTATTATTGCAGGAATTAATAAGAAGTCGGAAAAGTTGATGAATGTGCCATTCAGATCAGCGGTTGATTATTCATCAAACAAACGTTACCTTTATCTTGCATTACCTCCGGTACTTGTAATCATACTGTTATTAGTAGTAACTCCAAGGGTTCTTACAGAGCCTGGTTCAAGGCTATTAAATCATTCCGTGGTATTTGAAAAACCACTTCCTTTTAATTTACAAATCACTAATCCTGAATTAGTTGCAGTGCAGCAGGATGATTTTGTGCTCGAAGTAGCTGTCTCTGGTGAGCAATTACCTTCTGAAGTTTTTTTAGTGATGGGAGGTAATGAATTCCGGATGCATGCTGATAGCAAACTTAATTATAGCTACACGTTCAAGAAAATCCAGAATACCCAGGAGTTCAAACTAATGGCATCGGGCTACTACACTGATGAGTATACAATTACTGTTCTTCCCAAACCTATCATCCTTAATTATGATATTGAATTGCAATATCCAGGTTATTTAAACCGTAAGCCGGAGATTATTGCCAATGTGGGTGACATCAATGTACCTCAGGGTACTACGTTGAATTGGAAATTTTATACAAGAGATGCTGAAATTATATTTTTCAGGCTGGGTAATGAGCTGCGAAAACTTGAAGCTGCTAACTCAAATGCCTTCAGTACCAGTCATAAACTTATGGATGGAACCGGTATAACCATCAGCAGCCAAAATAAATTCATAACAAACAATGATTCGTTACTACTATACGCGAATGTTATTCCTGATCTCCATCCAACTATCAATATAGAGCAGTTCAAGGACAGTGTTTATGATAATAAGCTGTATTTCAGGGGGTTAATTCGCGATGACTATGGATTTAACAAGCTGGATTTCAGGCTTGCAAGAACCAGTGAAGGCCAGAGTGGGGCAGAAATGTCAGTGCAAGTGCAAATACAGAAAGATGTAACTGAGCAAAACTTCTATTATTACTTTGATTTAATGTCATTAGGCCTTGATCCGGGCGAAAACATCGTCTATTATTTCGAAGTATGGGATAATGATGGCGTAAATGGCAGTAAATCAGCACGATCACAGGAAATGACCTTCAAGATTCCTACTCTTGAAGAAATAAATGAAATGGTTGATAAGCATGCTGATGGCTTGAAAAGTGATTTTGATGCAACAATAAAGGAAGCAAAAGCAATTCAAAAAGAAATTGAAAAATTAAATGCGAATCTTATCAACAAAAAAGATCTTAACTATCAGGACAAGAAGCAGTTAGAGAATTTGATTGAGCGGCATAAGAACCTTCAGGACAAGGTAGAACAAATGCAACTTGAGAATAAACAGATGAATTCAAAAGAGTCACAAATAAAAGAGGTCGATGAAAACATACTCGAAAAACAAAAACAACTAGAGAAACTCTTTGAAGACATCATGTCAGATGAGATGAAAAAGATGTTTGAAGAGCTACAAAAAATGATGGATGAGCTCAATAAGGACAAGATCAAGGATGTTCTTGAGAAGATGAAACTACAGTCAGAAGATATAGAAAAGGATCTCGATCGTAATCTGGAACTCTTCAAACAACTTGAACTTGACAAAAAACTTACTGAGGCAATAGAAGACCTGAAAAAACTCGCTGAAGAAGAGAGCAAGCTTGCTGAAGAAACCATGGAAAGCAGTAAGAAAGAGAGCGAGGAGCTTGGTAAAAAGCAAGAGGAAGTCAATAAAAAATTTGAAGAAATCACGAAGGATCTTGAAGAAATAAAGAAGCTTGATAAGGAATTAGAGGAACCAAACAATCTTGAAATACCTGAGCAGGAGAAAAAAGAAACTGAAGATGAACTCAATCAGAGTTCAGAAGAACTGAAGGATTCACAGATGAAGAAGGCATCTGAGCATCAAAAAAAGGCTTCAGACAAAATGCAGAAAATGAGCAATATGCTTTTTGAAATGCAACAGGAAATGGAAGATGAACAATTGGGAGAAGATGCGGCAGCCCTACGAGAAATTCTTGAGAACCTGGTGAAGATTTCATTCACACAGGAAGATTTAATGGGCAGACTAAAAGGTACGAATCGCTCAGATCCTAAATACCCTTCATTAATAGAAGAACAGAAAAAAATTAATGATAACCTCAAAATGGTAGAAGACTCGTTGCTCGCTTTAAGTAAACGACAAGCAATGATAGAGAATTACGTAAATCGTGAAATCAGAGATATTAACAGTAATACTGAGATGACGATGGAGGCTATGCAGAATCGTGCTATTTCAATGGCAGGCTCAAAACAGCAGTACGTTATGACTGCTGTAAATAACCTTGCACTTTTGCTTTCTGAATCATTGAAAAACATGGAACAAAACCTTAGTATGATGGCTTCGGGTAAATCAGGTAAAAGCAAGCCTAAACCCGGACAAGGGAAGCAATCCATGAAATCAATGAGGCAGATGCAGGAAAAGCTTAATCAGCAGATGGAACAAATGCGTAAAGGAATGCAACCAAAACCGGGAGAACAGGGTGAGAAAGGTCAGTCAGGTGGCTCTAAAATGAGTGAGCAACTTGCCCGTATGGCAGCCCAACAGGAGGCACTTCGCAAAATGTTGCAGGAATACGGAGAAGAAATGCAGAAGGAAGGAGACGTAAATCAGCAGGGTATACAAAAGATGCTTCAGGAAATGGAAAAAACCGAGAATGAGTTGGTAAATAAAATCATTAACCAGCAAACCATGAAGCGTCAACAGGAGATATTAACCCGTTTACTCGAATCTGAAAAAGCAGAAATGAAGAGAGAACAGGAAGAGAAAAGGGAATCAACCGAGGGTAAAGAGTTACCAAAGCCTGATCCTGCTAAATATTTTGATAGCATCGGTCTGCCTTCAAAAGAAACTGAGCTTATCAACACAATTCCACCATCTTTCAGAAGCTATTACAGAAATAAGGTCAATAGTTATTTTATTCAGATTCCATCTTCAAAGTAACTCCACTATTATTAATTAATTGATAAAGCAACATCCATTTATTCCATTATTTGTGTCCAGGCATAAATTACGCTGGCAAAAACTATATTCTTTATGAGCATTAAGTTTTTTAACGAGCAGATTGATTTCCAACCTGAGAAACCTCAGGCCATACAAAAATGGATATCATCAGTAATAGAATCAAAAGGCTATACTGTAGGCACAATAAATTATATTTTCTGTTCTGATGAGTATTTGCTGGTATTAAACCAAAGATATCTGGATCATGACACCTATACTGATATTATTACTTTCGATTATACAGTTGACAGTGTTATCAGCGGGGATATATTCATCAGTGTAGATCGTGTCAGGGATAATGCAGCCAGTTATAATAAAACTTTCGAGAATGAACTTCAACGTGTAATAATTCATGGCATACTGCACCTATGCGGCCAGGAAGATAAAAATGAGTCAGATAATATTCAAATGCATGCACAAGAGGACTTGTATTTGAAATGGTTTGAAAATTAACTTGCCTCAATAATCTCTTTTCACTCCGTACTCCGGAGGTCGTCGAGCTTACCCTGCCAAACATGGCATAACCCTGAGTCCCTATTCAATTATTTCGTAAATTTGCAACCGGTTAAGCAGTTGATTATTCCGGGTCGGAATAGTATGTTCCACGTGAAACAAAGATGATGTTTAGAGAATATGACATAATAGTTGTCGGGGCAGGTCATGCAGGTTGTGAAGCTGCAGCAGCTTCTGCCAACATGGGTTCATCAGTATTACTTATCACAATGAACATGGCGCAGATGGCGCAAATGTCATGTAATCCTGCAATGGGGGGTATAGCTAAAGGACAAATTGTACGTGAGATAGATGCCCTCGGAGGGTATTCAGGCATCGTGACAGACTCTACTATGATTCAGTTTCGCATGCTTAACAAGTCGAAGGGCCCTGCTATGTGGAGTCCTCGTGCTCAAAGTGACCGTATGCGGTTTGCAGAAAAGTGGAGATTAACCTTAGAGCAAATATCCAATCTCGATTTCTGGCAAGATACTGTTACCGAAATTTTGGTTGATGAGAAGAAAGTTCGTGGAGTTAAAACTTCTATGGGACAAACTATACGATGCAAGTCGGTTATTTTAACAAACGGGACTTTTCTTAATGGAATTATCCATATAGGCACTAAACAATTTGGTGGTGGGAGAATGGGTGACAAGGCTTCAGAAGGCCTCACTGGAAACCTAATTTCACATGGATTTGAATCGAAAAGATTAAAAACCGGAACTCCGGTCAGAGTTGATGGTCGATCACTTGACTTCAGTAAGATGGAGGAACAAAAAGGGGATGAAGCTCCAGGTAAGTTTTCCTTCACTGATACTCCGGCTTTGCTTAATCAGCGGAGTTGCTATATTACATATACTAATCAAGCTGTTCATGATACTTTAAGGGAAGGTTTTGCCGACTCACCAATGTATGCCGGAAGGATAGAAGGAAGAGGTCCCAGATATTGCCCTTCAATAGAAGATAAAATTGATCGTTTCAGTGATAAGCTCAGGCACCAATTGTTTGTAGAGCCTGAAGGATGGGATACAGTAGAATATTACGTTAATGGTTTCTCATCTTCTTTGCCTGAAGATATTCAAGTAAGAGCCTTAAAATTGGTGCCGGGATTTGAGAATGTTAGGATCTTCAGACCCGGGTATGCAATAGAATATGATTACTTCCCTCCCTATCAATTAAAGCCTACACTTGAAACACACCTTGTTGATAATCTATACTTCGCCGGGCAGATCAATGGAACTACCGGTTATGAAGAGGCAGCTGCTCAGGGCTTAATGGCAGGTATTAACTCACATTTGGCATTAGCAGGTAAAGAACCATTTATACTGAAAAGATCAGAGGCATACATCGGTGTTTTAATTGATGATTTAATTACTAAAAGCATTGATGAGCCATATAGAATGTTTACTTCAAGAGCTGAATACAGGATATTGCTTCGACAAAATTCAGCCGATTTAAGATTAACCCCCTTATCCTACAAAATTGGATTAGCTTCAAAAGAACGAATGAATAGGGTAGAGGAGAAGCAAAAGTACATTCTGAAAGCTTTAGATTTAATTGCAGGAATCTCATTAACGCCTGATGACATAAACAACTATCTGGAACTCGTTGAAACTTCTCCTATAATGCAGAAGGCTAAGATGGCATCCTTAGCTTTAAGGCCACAGGTTAATTTAAGTGAACTCATTGAATATAGCGCACCGGTTAAAACAGAAATAGCAATGATGGGTGATCTTGCCATAGAGGTTCTGGAAGAAGTTGAAATATTAATAAAATATGGTGGTTATATTGACAAGGAAAAATCGCTCGCAGACTCATTATCAGAGTATGATAATATTCCTTTAAAACCTGACTTTAATTACAATTCTCTCGTATCTTTGTCATATGAAGCACGCGAGAAGCTTTCCAAACAAAGGCCTTCAACTATTGGCCAGGCAGGAAGGATAAGCGGAGTATCTCCGGCTGATATTGCTGTACTCATTGTACATATAACGCACTAATTGAATGTTTCACGTGGAACAAACATTAAAAGGTCAATCATTAGTATGCCCTACTTGTGGGCATAAAGACTACGTAACTCACTTAGTGTTAAAGGATTACTTCCTTTCAAACGAGGAATTTTCGATCATAAAATGCACCCAATGCGGCTTACTTTCAACTTTTCCTCAGCCATTACCGTCAGAAATAGGGAAATACTACAAATCATCACATTACATCTCTCATGCTACTGAGAACAAAGGGCTGGAATCGACAATCTACAATTTCATCAGAAAGAAAACACTTGCCTCAAAAACTAAACTGATAAGAAAATATTCTGCAGGCAATAGATTACTTGACATTGGCTGTGCTACTGGTGTATTTTTAGATTATTGCTACCGTCATGGGTTTACTGTGGAAGGCATAGAACCCGACGAGAAGTCAAGAAACTATGCAAGGAAACAATTCAATCTTAAAGTAAATGATGTGGAGTACCTTTCAAGGCTTCCTGAAAGGTCATTCGATGTGATTACGATGTGGCATGTATTGGAACATGTTAATGATATACAGGAACGAATGAGGCTGGTTAGTAGACTGCTCACCGATGATGGAATAGCATTTATTGCCTTACCTAACCCACTATCCTACGATGCTCAATTCTATAAAGAATACTGGGCTGCGTACGATGTTCCCCGGCATTTGTATCATTTTACACGTGCGAGTTTCACAGCATTTATTAATGAGCAGCAGATGAAAATCATTAAAATAGTTCCAATGGTCTTCGATGCATATTATATATCATTACTAAGTGAACGATACATTAACGGCAGAGGATCGTACTTTAAAGCTTTATATAGAGGATTCATATCAAATATGTATGCCCGCAGGAATAGCATGAATTATTCAAGCATGATTTATATACTCAGGAAAGCTAATTAATTACCTTTAGCATTTTATACGAGAATTAAATAGATCACGCTATTCAACATGCTAATTACCATGACTGGCTTGATTTTTGTGCGACTTCATTTAATCTTGCAACCAGTTAATGAAGAAAATTCATAAAAAGTACAGACTACCAGTGATACTGACTGTGATGTCATTAATTACTTGTATTCTAACAGCAGCAATTTATTCGTATGTCAAGTACAATAATTCACCTCTACGCCAGATTGAAGTATTCAACTCAACCTTAAATGAGAGGTTTGCACTTAGTGAGTCATTACTTCAAAAGATATCTTCTCACAGAAGTGCAAAGGACTTTAAGGAACTCCAATTAGCCTCCGTTAAACTTCCCAGAAATACAACCCTTTTTGTTATTCATCATGATTCATTGATATTTTGGTCGGATAATTCCATTCCTTTTGATATCGATGATACCGCTACAAGAATAGTTCAAACGGCTAACGGGATCTATCAACAAAACAAAACGGATAAAAATGGCTTTAAATACGTACTTCTCGATCTGATTAAAAATAAATATCCTTATCAGAATGATTATTTAATTTCTTCTTTTAATCCCGCATATGCACTTACACCTGATTATGACATTAGTCTATCAAATGGTAAGTATCCAGTTACTTCAGCTGATGATAGGGTTTTATTCTTTGTTAATGCTACCGAATCGCATAAACTTAGCGGTGATCAGGAATTTGTTCTATATGCTCTTTCCTTATTAATCCTGATTTTCATCGTTTTTGCACTCTATTATTATTCTATTAATTCAGGTATGAGCATTTATGGCTCAGTCATTACGGTTGTAATTGCTGTTCTATTGCTAAGAGCAGTTCTATTCATAGCCAATATTCCATATTTCTTCAGAGAATTCGATCTATTTAGTCCCTTAAATTATGCCTCATCACCTTTGCTGCCATCTTTAGGCGACTTGCTAACAAATGTATTGTTCTTTACAATTTTAAGCTTTATAATTTTTCGATCGTTTAAAAATTACAAGTCTTCTGGCCTTTCAAAAGGTATGGCATCAATTTCTGTCATCCTGAGTTTGTCATTGATAACTTTTTTCTACTATGTAAGTCTCTACTTAATTGACACTTTGATAATTAATTCATCATTTGAATTGAATTTATCAAAAATTCTAGACTTCTCAGTATACAGTCTGCTGGGTTACGTAATAATAGCAATGATATTGCTCAGTTTCTTTTTCATTACCTATATATTAACAAGAATATCAGTGCAGCTGGCGGGCACTGTTACATTTCTTTTGATATTATTAATCTTCAGTGTAGGTATATGGTTAAGTTTTCTATCTGCCGGCTTGTATACACCTCAATTGGAAGAGCTCATATTATTTATTCTGTACATGGGTTTGTTAACGGCTGTCGTAACAGGGCGACTTCCGTTTCCTCATATTCTGTCATCTACTCTCCTGGTGGTATTGCTTACATTCATTTCTACCTTCTGCTTATACCACAATCAGGTAACCAAGGAGAATGAAGAAAGAAAACTTATGGCCTTAAGACTATCATCAGATCAGGATAAAATAGGGGAGTACCTTTATGCTGATCTTGAGAGCGCCATTCTCAATGACACGGTCCTTTATAAGGCTTTTATAAGTTCCTGGTATGATCCGTCAGGTGAAGCAAAATGTATTGAATATCTACATGATAAATACTTTACCGGATACTGGTCAAAATATAATGCTCAAATAACTCTGTGCTACCCGGGTAAACAATTGGCGATTAAGCCTTCTGATGTAATTGTTGAGTGTAATACCTATTTTGATAATATTATCAGGAATATTACTGCTAAAACCTTGAATAAGACCCTTTTCTACATTAAGGAATCATATGGTGCAAGTAGTTACATTGCCAAAATCCCGATTCACAATACGACATTTAAAGGAGAATCAGCTAGCATCATCATAGAGTTCACTCAGAAATATGTTCCAAAAGGCCTCGGTTACCCTGAATTGCTGCTTGATAAATCATTCGCATCATTCTATGACTTAAGTTTATACTCCTACGCAATCTACTCAAAGGGTGAACTAATAAAGAACGTAGGAGACTATTCATATAGCATTTCAGAAAAGCCATTTCAGTCATATAAAGGAGATTATAGATTTTTTGATAAAAATGGCTACAACCATCTTTTTCATAGTGTGAGAAAGGATACTTCTATAATTATCAGCAAGAAAAACCAGAGCTTGTTTGATAAATTGACTCCATTCACTTACCAGCTAATATTCCACATTATACTTATTTTCTTACTTACCACAGCCTTTAATCTAAGGATACATAAAAACAGATACCCCGACCTTAAAGCGCAGTTGCAAATAATGCTTGTTGCATTGGTTCTGTTCGCTTCTATGTTGATTGGTGCAACAACAATACATAATATCAGGAGCCTAAACGAAGAGAAGAATCGTGACATGCTGAGTGAAAAAGCTCATTCCGTATTAATTGAAATCGAACATAAACTAGACGACGTTGAGAGTTTGGAAAGCCTTCAGGAGCCATACCTCCAGGAATTGTTAACAAAGTTCTCCCTAGTATTTTTTAGTGATATAAATCTATACACTACTAAAGGTGATTTACTTGCAACTTCTCGTCCTGAAGTATTTCTTGAAGGTTTACGATCTGATTTAATGAGTGCTGATGCCTACAAGGAAATAGCTGTTGGTCAACGCACCTTCTATGTTACAAATGAACAGATTGGTAGCTACAAATATATGTCGGCCTATATACCATTCCGGAATAAGCAAAACGAACTCATCGCTTATATAAATCTCCCATATTTTGCACGTGAACATGAACTTAGGCAAGAGATTTCATCTTTCCTTGTTACATTCGTAAACATATATATCATACTGACGGCTCTTGCTGTTTTTATTTCACTTCTGGTAGGTAATTATGTAACACGACCTTTACAGTTGATACGTGATCAATTTAGCAATGTAAAGCTTGATAAAAAGAATGAGAAAATTACTTATCACAGGGACGATGAACTAGGGAACCTGATAAATGAGTATAATCTGATGCTGGAAAAACTCGCTGATAGCGTGGATAAACTAGCACAAACCGAACGTGAAACTGCCTGGAAGGAAATGGCGCGTCAGATTGCACATGAAATAAAAAATCCTTTGACCCCTATGAAATTGAGCATCCAGCATTTATACCGCTCATATCAGGATAAATCACCCGATTGGGAGTCGAGGCTTGAAAAAACAACTACATCCATTATACAACAGATTGACTCATTGGCCGCCATAGCGAGTGCCTTCTCCGATTTTGCCAAATTCCCTATACCTTCCCCAGATAAAGTGGAACTTAATGAGCTAATAAAGGATACAATTGCATTGTTTGTACCCCAAAGTGAGTTCAATATTACTTTTTCACATCCTGAACACCCTTGTTTTGTATATGCTGACAAAAAACAGCTATCCAGAGTTATGGTGAACCTTCTGAATAATGCCGTTCAATCAATTCCTGTTGATAAAAAGGGTAAAATAAACATATCCTTAAAGTCGGTTGGTATCGAACACCATATTTTCATATCAGATAATGGAATTGGAATTCCAGATGAACTTAAGCCAAGGATATTTTCACCTAATTTTACAACCAAATCAGCCGGGGCCGGGCTTGGCCTGGCCATGGTTAAAAACATCATTGATTCAGCAAATGGTAACATTACCTTTATTTCTGATGAAAATGGAACTACTTTTGAAATTCACCTTCCGGCAATAGAAACTGATAGTACAAACGAACATTGAACCCTTTTAAGAAACTCGCTGGACAAACAGTAATCTATGGTTTACCCACTATAGCAGGAAGGCTATTGAATTATCTGTTGGTTCCTCTTTATACCAGAGTGTTTGCCCCGGCCGAATATGGAGTGGTAACTGAAATATATGCCTACGTGGCATTTGCTTTCGTTTTACTCACCTATGGTATGGAAACGGCGTTCTTTAGATTCTCAACAACTTCTGAGTTTAAAGATAAAGTTTATAGTACCTCGTTATTGACGCTTTTATCAACTTCAACTTTTTTCACGCTGATGGTTTTTTTAACCGCTCCCTCTATTGCATTTGCAATGGGTTATCAGCAAAATGAGGAGTATATAAAATGGTTTGCACTGATACTTGCAGCCGATGCGCTGAGTAGCATACCCTATGCCAATCTTAGGTTGATTAACAGACCTATCAGGTTTGCGATCATCAAAATAACAAACATAGTAACCAACATAGCTCTGAATCTCCTGTTTATAGTTTTCATTCCTATGATTCTGGATAAAAACCCGGAAGCTTCACATTCATATTTATTGCGTACATTTTATAATCCTTCCATTGGTGTGGGTTACATCTTCATTTCAAATCTTGTTGCCAGCTTATTGACTCTGGCCATGCTGGTGCCTGATATTCTCAAAGTTAAACTGATACCCGATCTCAACCTCCTGAAGAAGATGTTAAGCTATAGTTGGCCACTACTCATTTTTGGATTCGCAGGAGTTATAAATGAGACTTTCGATCGGGTGATACTAAAACACCTTCTTCCGGGCAGTGATGCCATGGCTCAACTTGGTATTTATGGGGCCTGCTACAAAGTATCAATCCTAATGACCCTCTTTATCCAAACTTACCGTTATGCAGCGGAGCCATTCTTTTTTGCCCACTCCACCACTAAGGAACCACAGGTTACCTATGCACGTCTTATGCACTATTTTATTATCGTTTGCCTTTTTATCTTCCTGATGATAATGCTGAACATAGATATAGTTATACTTTTTATCGGGAGTGAATTCAGAGAAGGTGCGGCTGTAATCCCGATACTATTGCTTGCAAACTTGTTTCTTGGAGTCTTTTACAACTTAAGCATTTGGTTTAAATTAACTGACCGCACAAGATCGGGTGCTTTAATCTCATTAACCGGGGCAGCACTTACCATAATCCTGAACGTATTGCTAATACCAGTGTTGGGTTATATGGGTGCGGCCTGGGCTACGTTTGTATGCTATGCCTTTATGATGGTTGTTTCGTGGTATTTTGGAAGAATATTTTATCCTGTTAATTACAACTTAAAGGGGGCTGGCTTATATACACTGGTAACAATGACTATTTATATATTATCCTTTGCAACAGCCCGACTTGACAAATTTTTAGAGATTGGTTTGAATAGCCTGATGCTGCTGAGTTTTATGCTATTTGTATATCTGGTTGAGAAAAAGAAAATAATTCACCTGAGGTCGGTATAGTATCGCTTTGTATCTGGCCATTAATGGTGCTGTCTAACTAAAGATAAATGGTTTAAATTTTAATGTTTAATTTTGCGAAATTAAAGTAGAGGGTAATCCGTTAGTATTAATAATAAGGATTTTTATGCAAGTAAGGATAGTCAATAAGTCATCAAACATTAACCCGGCATACGAAACCACCCATTCAGCGGGAATGGATATAAGGGCAAACCTTGAAGAACCTGTAACAATGAATCCTTTGGAACGAGCTATTATTCCAACCGGATTGTTCATTGAAATACCAGAGGGTTATGAAGCTCAGGTGAGGCCTCGAAGTGGATTGGCTGCAAAATCCGGAATTACAGTTCTTAACTCACCGGGCACAATTGATGCAGACTATAGAGGGGAAGTTAAAGTAATTCTTGTTAACCTTTCTGCACAGCCTTTTATTATAAACCATGGTGATAGAATTGCACAAATGATTATCGCACGACATGAAAAAGCAGAATGGGTTCAAAGTGAGAACCTGAATGAGTCAGAACGAGGAAAAGGCGGTTTTGGTCATACGGGGTTAAAATAAAAATACACGGCATTTTAAAATTGAATAATGAAACTTATCAAAATATTAAAGCTTACTATTTTACTTTTGGCACCTTTTGCTATTATAGCTCAGGAACTGCCTGAAGGGGGAGAAGAACTGGTAACAAAAGAACAAGCGCGTTTATTCAGGGATACAAAAAAAGTAGAATCACTTTTCTTTGATGCCAACAAGGCAAAGATCACTGATAATCCAGGAGAAGCCTTGCACCTTTTTACCAAAGTTACTGAGATTGACCCCTCACATGATGCCTCATGGTATGAAATTGGACTACTATATTATAAAGCGAGGGACATTAAAAGTTCTATAGCAAATATAGCCAAAGCTTATGAATTGAATCCTGACAATGAATGGTATAGCATTACATTAGCTAACCTGTATAATCAGAATAGCCAATTCCAGGAAGCATTACAGATTTTTGAAAAGCTGCATAAAAAAGATCCTTCTGACAGGTCGAATTCGATGGAACTTGCCAACCTATATATAAAAGTAGGCAAACCTCAGGATGCCCTAAAAATCCTTGATCTTATTGAACGTAATGATGGAATTTCTGAAGAGATTTCATTGCGGAAGCACCATATTTATGTGGCTGAGGGCAAGAAGAAAAAAGCACTGGAGGAGATAGAAAAGCTTGCCGCTGCTAATGAGTGGGATAGCCGCATTCAATCATTGTTGGCTGAATATTATATGATGAATGGAATGGAAGAAGATGCCTTGTCAACTTATGAGAAAATCCTCTCTATAGAGCCTGAGAACCCATATATTAATATTTCGCTGGCAGATTATTACAGGAAGCAAGGTAATTTGAAGAAATCAACTGAAGCTCTTAAAAAAGGATTTGCAAATCAGTACCTCGATGCTGGTACTAAAATGCAGATAATGGGTACATATTATTCACAGACGGGAAACTACGATGGTATTGAGGATGATATCATAGAATTGTCGGGAATTTTGGTTGAGCAGCATCCTTATGATCCACAGGTACTTGCTTTCAGAGCACAAATGCTGGCTATGAGGGAACGGTACCCTGAGTCACTTGATTTGTTCAGGAAAGTAAGTGAGCTTGATCCTGGAAAGTATGAAGTGTGGGAAAATATTATGCGACTGACTGCCTTGATGGAAAAGTATGATAGTTTGGTTATTGTCAGCAAGGAGGTAATTGATTTATTTCCTGTACAACCTATGCCGTATTATTTTAACGCGGTAGCACATATTATGCTAGAAGAACCTGATCAAGCTATATCATCTCTCAATACAGGGATGAAATTGGTTTTCAACAATAATCAACTAATGTCTGATTTTCTTAGCATGTATGGTGATGCACTGTATAAGCTTAAAAGAAACTCAGAAGCATATAATTACTACGAAAATGCATTGAAGTATAATCCTGATAATTCTTTGGTGATGAATAACTATGCTTATTATTTATCACTTGATAATAAAGATCTGGAAAAAGCAGAAAGAATGGCACTGAAGGCTAATGAGTTATCGCCGGATAATGCGACCTTCCTTGACACTTATGCATGGGTATTATATAAAAAGGGGTTATTTGCTGAAGCTTTGCTACAGATGGAAAAAGCATTAAAACTCGAACAAAATCCTTCAGGCACCGAGCTGGAGCACTATGGTGATATCCTGTATAAGCTTAATAGGAAAGATGAAGCCATGCAATGGTGGAAAAAGGCACTTGAGGCTGGTAAAGCATCAGATTCACTACCAATGAAGATAAAAGATGGCATGCTTTATGAATAGATCCTCACACTCGTTTTTTCTCATTTTATTTATATTAAGTGCACTGATTGTGACATCATGCAGCACGCAGAGAAGAACAATTAAGGAACCGCTTAAGGAACAAGGCTCAGAGTTTCTTTTTAATAACCTGAAAGCAAACGAGCTTCAATATCAAAACTTCTCAGCTCGCTTCAGCGCCAGATTCATACAGGACAAAAAAGAAACTCAAATAACCGGACAGATACGCATTAAAAAAGACAGTTTGATCTGGATCTCAGTATCGCCGCTTATGGGTATTGAAATGGTACGATTTCTCATCTCAAATGACTCAATCTGGTATATGAATAGAATGGAAAATTCATACTTCGCAGGCTCATTTGATAATATCAACAGAATTATTAACAGTACCCTGGATTATGACATGCTCCAATCATTTCTTACGGGAAATGATTTCTCACGTTACGAAAATACATCTTTTAAAAGCGGCATTGATAATATGGATTACAAGCTTGTAACCACCAACAGGCGTAAACTTAAGAAATTTGTAAAAAATAATAGTGAAATCAATATACCGATACAACATATTTGGCTGAATCCTGATAATTTTAAAATATCAAGAATCATGGTAAGGGAAGTAACGCCCAATGGCCGGAAAGCTGAAGCAAAATACGCACATGAAAACATTGACGGTCAACTTGTTCCTGTAAATATTATCTTTGATGTTGAAACGATTGATAAAAAGACTTCAATTGACATCAATTATTCAAAGATTACAATGAGTGATTCCCTTAACTTCCCTTTTAAGATTCCTGAAAAGTATGCCAGGCTTAACAATTTATAAACTACCATCATTAAATGTTATTGCTGCTTTTGCAGTACGACATTTGCTAAAACATTTACTTTTATTTCTTCTCCTTAGCTTCTTTGCTCCACAACTCAATGCTCAGGACAAGAAAAGTCAATTACAAGCCCGTAAAGCGAAGATCGAAGAAGAGATCTCGTACACAAATAAACTTTTATCGGAAACAAAGAAAACAAAACAAGCATCATTGAATGAACTACTGTTGCTGAATAAGAAAATTTCAAAACGGCAGGAATTAATTAATGCAATAAGTAATGAAGTTAAAGCTATTGATGCAAAGATCAAACATACCAATGATACAATTGCTGAATTGAGGGATAACATCAAAAGGCTTAAAGAGGAGTATGCTAAAATGATATATTATTCGCAAAAGAATAGAAGCTCATATTCCAGACTCATGTTTGTTTTTTCAGCTGAGAGCTTTAACCAGGCATATCAAAGGTTGAAATACTTTCAGCAGTACAGTAGTTACAGAAAAAACCAAGTGCGGGTTATTACTGAAACCCAGGAGGTTTTAACCGGTAAACTAGAATTGTTGAAGAAACAGAAAGCTGAAAAGCTCTCACTCAAGGCATTGGAAGAGGATGAAAAGCAAAAACTATCGAAGGAAAAAAACGAGCAGGATCAAACAGTAAGAAAGCTATCACAAAAAGAAAGGGAATTACTAAAGAAGATTAGGGAAAATGAGAAAGCTGCAAAGAAGTTGCAAAAAGCAATAGAAGATATAATTGCTGAAGAACTGCGCAAAGCACGCGAAGTGGCCCGTAAAACTGGTACTAAACCAACACCTGATAATGCTTTTGGGTTGACGCCTACAGAGATGAAGCTTTCCACAAGTTTTGCTGGTAACAAAGGCAATTTACCATGGCCTACTGAGAGAGGAGTTATATCTGCTACGTTTGGTGAACATCCACATCCTGTTCTCAAAGGAATTAAAACAAAAAATAATGGAGTTGATATCACTACTTCAGGTGGTTCCGTTGCACGGTCAGTATTTGAAGGTGAAGTTACATCTACCATGACATTACCAAATTATAATAATGTGATCATCATAAGGCACGGTGAATTCCTGACTGTATATTCAAACCTTGGGCAGCTATTTGTTAAAAAGGGCGATAAGGTTACAACCAAACAGAAACTCGGAGTTATTGAAACTGATGAAACAGGACGAACAAAACTTCACTTTGAACTATGGAAAGGTAAGGTACTTCAAAACCCCGAAGCCTGGATTGTTAAGTCCCGATAATTAATCAGTTAACTTTATCGGGAGCATCCTCGAAATGACTATTTTTGCTAAAAACTAAATACCATATAACATGACATCATTTATTTTATCAGGTATGATTGGACCATGGCAAGCTATAGCGATAATTGCTGTAGTCTTACTTCTATTTGGGGGTAAAAAAATTCCAGAATTGATGAAGGGCCTTGGCAAGGGAATCAAAGAATTCAAAGATGGAATGGCTGAGAAAACCGATGTTGAATCTAAAGAGAAAGAAAAATAGAAAAAGCCTGTAAATGTACAATTTACAGGCTTTTTTGTGGAGCGTAGGGGAGTCGAACCCCTGACCTTTAGACTGCCAGTCTAACGCTCTAGCCAACTGAGCTAACGCCCCGTATTATCAATATGGGATTGCAAAAGTAGCTAATTTTCTTTTAGAAAACGAACATTTTTTTGTCAACTTATTCTGATATTTGCAACCGATTTAAGAATAACCATGAATAGTTTACGCCTTTTTGCTGCTATTAACATTGTACCCGATGAAAACTTCACAATGGTTTACAATGGATTGCGGCAAGCATTGGATTACAATATTATTAAATGGGTGGATCTGCATAATATGCATATTACTCTGAGGTTTTTTGGTGATACAAACCCTGACGAGGTTCCTCTAATTACGGCAGCTCTTGAAAAAGCTAAAGAGGGCATCTTACCTTTTGATCTCACTCTTGAGAATACCGGCATTTTTGGTAGCAGGTACGATCCCCGGGTAATATGGTTTGGTATTAGAGAAAGCCAACAACTACTCGATCTTCATGCAGGTATTACTAATGCACTGGCTGATGTAGAGTATTATGCCGACAGACAGAACTTTGTACCTCATTTGACTATTGGCAGAATAAAGGAAATAAGGGATAAGCAGTTTTTCCAACAAATCATGGACCGCTTCAGTAATACTAAACTTTTGCAACAAAAGGTCACTGAGTTCTCACTTTTCAATAGTGAACTAAAAAAAGAAGGCCCAATACATACTTGTATTGAAACCTTCAAATTTTAGTAGAACCTCTGGAGCCTTGCAGGTTGATAATTGTTAAACCCCTGTATTGTTAAGCATTTCTTTGAAACTTATGCTGTGAACAGTATTACCTATTAATTATTGCTCCTGGTACACCTGTGTTTGCTGCCTTTGGTTTTGCTGCTTCTTAATGATCACTTTTTCAATTACATAATCAAGAATCAAGGCTATTCCACCAAAAAGTGTTATAAAAGAAAAGTAAGCCGGCTCACTATCCATAGCTCCAATTGTAACAATAATGTTAGCTGTTAATATTCCAAGGCCAACTCCTGTTAACAAAAGTCCGTATTTAAGAGTAGAAAAATTATTATCAGGTCTTTCAAAACTACGGGGGTCAAGCCCTCTTTCAAGCAAGGCCATCCTTTCCTTTCTGCGGATTGATAAATAAACTATGCCATATATTGTGGCGAAGATTGATAGGGGAACCATGAAGTCGTTCATATAGCAAATCTTTAAAGTGTTTTATTTGACCTTTTGACGCTGTAATTTTCAGAAGGTTACAAGATTATTATTATTTACTTTTGTTAATGGTAAATAGTTTTTCCAATCAGTTTTGCATGGTTAATTAGTGAATGTGTAACCAATAAACACTTTTTTCGTCTAATGATCAGAATGGAATTGAAAAACGAGCTTAATATAATTCACCAGGTGCTGAATGGAAACACTGCTGCATTCAGAGTGCTGGTGGATAATTACAAGCATCTTGTTTTTTCAATGGTGGTCAAGATCGTTAAAAACAATGAAGTTGCAGAAGAGATAACACAAGATTCATTCCTTAAAGCATATCATGGCTTGAGTACTTTTAAGAATGAATCAAAATTTTCAACCTGGCTGTTTAGGATTGCATATAATACAGCTGTTTCAAAAACCAGGAAGAAAACAATTATCACTTCTGCTATTGATGATTATGTTATAGAGAACTTTAGTATTGAAGCAGTACAGGAGAATCTCGACGAAATGGAAGAAGGTGAAAAGTTAAATTTTTTAAATAATGCAATCGCTGATTTGAATTCTGATGAACAATTGCTTATTAACCTGTTTTACTTTAACCAGCAAAGTGTGGAAGAAATATCTACTGTTACAGGCCTAAGCGACTCTAATGTAAAAGTGAGACTGCACCGAATACGTAAAAAGATGTATGCAAATATGCACAGCCAAATGAGTAAGACGCAAGTGAGGAAAGGAATTTAAAATTTAAAAGATGGAAACACCAACAGACGATATAATAAAAGATCCATTCCTTGAAAGGATGATTCCAAAATTACCGTATGAAAACCTTTCAGGGGATTTCACCTCTGATGTTATGAATCAAATATACGCGAGTGTTGAACCTGAATTAGAGCCAGAAACATATAGAAAACAAATGCTTTGGGCTTACACGTCTATCGCAGCCGGTATTGCAGTCATTGCCCTTATACTATTTGCCATTTGGCCTTTCCTGGAAATAAACCTTAGATTGGATTCCGTTAACCTGGTTACCTTCCTGAGCACTACTATGAATGTATTCGAAAAAATATCTTCATTTAGCGACTATTTAAGGGATTCATCAGTATTCTTGTCAATTTTCTGCTCAGTATTCATCCTATTCTTTGTGGAGAGGTTATTAAGAAGAAAGGTAACTACAGATAATTCTCTCCTCTGATGATACTGAAAACCTTACTGAATGATATTTTCTCAGTCTCAATACGATATTTATTTATGTAAGCTATGATTTTCCCTTCTTTGCTTTATGAGGCAATTAATAAGTACTTGCAAAATGAATTTAGTGAAGATTGTAATATAGTTAATACCAATAAGTTATCTGGAGGATCTATTAATGAAGCCGTAAAAGTTACAACATCTTGCGGTGAGTTCTTTCTGAAATACAATATAGCAGACAAGTACCCCTCAATGTTTGACAAGGAGTTTAAGGGTATTGAGATCCTTGCTAATACAAACGCAGTTACAGTACCTAAAGTGCTGGTTTCAGGAATTAGCGAACCCTATTCCTACCTGCTTATGGAATACGAACAGCCGGCTCGTCAGACTAACGACTATTGGGAGGTTTTTGCGAAACAGCTGGCAGCACTTCATGGGAATCAGAGTGATTTGTTTGGCCTTGATCATGATAATTATATTGGTTCACTCTTTCAGAGCAACAAAACTTCAAATGATCTGGTATACTTTCTGGTAAACGAGCGTTTCGAACCGTTGATTAGAATAGCAAAGGACAACCGGCAATTATCAACAAGCGATATCCATTATTTTGAGCGTATATTTAATAAGCTGGAGTATTTGATTCCAAAGGAGAAACCTACCTTAATCCATGGAGATCTTTGGTCAGGAAACATCATTGTTAACAAACAAGGACGTCCTGTATTAATTGACCCTGCAATATATTATGGACATCGTGAAATGGATATAGCTATGACCAGATTATTTGGTGGGTTTCCAGAGAAATTCTATTCTGTTTATAATGATTACTATCCCTTGATCAAGGGATGGGAGCAAAGAATTGAGATAAATCAGCTATACCCGCTTCTTGTGCATGTAATTCTATTCGGTGAATCTTATGTGTCGCAGGTAAGAAATATCATAAAGAAATATTGAATTCTTTATCTGGCGCCTTCTCTTCGTTCTTCCCAAAGCTGTTTGAAACTCTTTTCACTGATTTGTGGCAATGCCCGATCTTTTCCCCACTTTCCTCCGTATACATATCTAAGCGTGATGTTCTTCCACTTTGAACTGCCCCACTCCATCATTTTTCTACTTTTCAAAATCCTATGCCAGCCAATCATGGACATTTTTTCTGGTAAGGAATGAATATTCATCCGTACGGCATCACTTCTGTTGTATAAAAGCTGCTCGTGAAGGTTTATGTTTACTGGGCAAACTTCTGTGCATTTTCCACATAAAGTGCTTGCATAGCTAAGATGTATATAGTCCTCAACACCTTTCAGCCATGGAGTAGTAATTGATCCTATAGGTCCGGTGTAAAGGGTGTTATAAGTTTCGCCTCCAATTTTCTGATAAACGGGACAAACATTCTGACATGCACCACACTCAATACAACTGAGGGCACGACGCTGCAACTTCTGTTCTAATAAATTGGTTCTTCCATTATCAAGTATAACGACATACATTTCATTTGGCCCATCATTTTCATTTTCCTGGCGCGGTCCACTGATTATAGTATTATATGCTTTTAGCTTTTCGCCTGTACTATAAGTAGAATACAATGGAAGTAAAACATCCAAATTCATAATTGAGGGTATTATTTTATCAATACCGGCAATCATTATTTGAATCTTAGGCATAACGCTACTTATGACTCCGTCGGCAGTATTTTCAGATAAGCAAACTGAACCGGTATCTGCTATAAGAAAGTTTACCCCTGTTATTGAAACACTTGAATTTTCAAAATTTTCACGGCAGTTCTTCCTAATTATATCGTGTATTTCTATGGCACCGGTTTTTGCAGATATTTTGTACTTTTCACTCAAGCGGGCAGTGATTTCATCATGACTTTTATGAATAAGTATCGATGACAAGTGACGGGGTTCCTCATCAAATTCATTAAGTATGAACTCCCCTGGATTTACTTCAGCATAATCCAGATTCTCTATCTTAAGCTCATCCCTTAACTCAATCTCTTCTGTAACTATTGAACTAGACTTAATAATCTGTTTCGCACCACACTTTTTTATTATTGCAATGATTTGCTTAACAGCTTCTTCAGCATCCTGAGCCCAAATAACCTTTCCTCCATTTCTTTCAAGATTAGCTTCAAACTCAATCAGGTATTTCTCAAGCCCATTAATTCCTTTATGCCTGATAAAACCTGCTCTTTTTCTGGCAAGTTCTAAATTTGAATATTGTAAGACTGCTCTGTCAACAGTACGTTTATACCTTGATGTGTTATCTTCAAGAATATTTTGACGCTCAACCGAAGCAGAAGCTGTTATTGAAGCTGCTTTAAATGTTTTACTTGATTCCACTAATCTAGATTAAGCATTGTGAAACTTTATCAACTCTTCTTTGGTGCCTGCCACCTTCAAATTCTGTTTCAATAAACAAAATAACAGCTTTCCAGGCCTCTTCAAATTCAATAAATCTGGCTGGCAAAGAAATAACATTTGCATCATTATGTTGTCTGGTTAGTTGCGCTTGTTCACTATTCCAACATAATGCACCTCTTACACCGGAATATTTGTTAACAACCATATTAACCCCATTACCACTACCACACATTACAATGCCTTTCTCAAAGACACCATTATTAACAGCAGCTCCCAACTGATGAGCAAAATCAGGATAATCAGTGCTTTCTTCAGAATAAGTTCCGAAATCATGAACTTTATATCCTTCTTCGCTTAATCGTGAAGCCAGAAATTCCTTGAGTGAAAAACCTGCGTGATCACTTGCTAATGCCAAAGTCTTCTCTTTATTCCACATTGTTGATAATTTTTAATGACAAATTTAGTTATAAAACCAGCTGAACAGTAAATAGCTTAGCTATTAACCACTTAATTAAACGAAAGTTTTGGCGCATTATTTGCTATTTAACTGTTATTCAAGAGGGTATAACTTATTAACGCTTGATTGTTTATTTTTAAACTAAAGTGTTATTAACTTTTAGTAAATCATGCTTTTTGTACCCGATAAAGAGTCAAACTAATTAAACTGAGAAGTTAGCATCGAATTGTAAGATTATATCAACAATGAACTTTTAAATTTTTGGACACTTTTTTGCTAAAATGAGCTGGTAAAAACTTTATCAACCAATTGTTAATAAATTTGCAAGCTATTGAAAGTTAAACCTCAATTGACATTAACCTTGTTAGTATGTTCTTTACAAAGTGGTAAGAATCAATTTTGCAAATAAAAATTGACATTTTTACCAACAGAACTAACAGAGTCATTATTACTAATGAATATATTTTAAAATAATTAATGATAATAAGTGAAAAATGGAAATCCTAACTGAAACGTCTTCCTCCAAAATATCTAACACAGAGTTAGTAGCCCGAATAAATGATCTGCGCATACAAAAGAATGCTGTCATACTAGCACACTATTACCAGGTGCCTGAAATTCAGGATTTGGCAGATTTTGTGGGCGACAGTTTGCAACTTTCTCAACAAGCAGCTGAAACTAAAGCAGATATTATTGTTTTTGCAGGCGTACACTTTATGGCTGAGACTGCAAAGATATTAAGTCCGGAGAAGAAAGTTTTGATACCTGATATGAATGCAGGTTGTTCATTGGCTGATAGCTGCCCTCCGGAGGCGTTTAAACCGTTTATTGATGCACACCCGGGGCATAAGGTTGTTTCGTACATTAATTGCTCTGCAGCCATTAAAACCATGTCAGACGTAATTTGTACTTCAAGCAATGCAAAAGCAATTATTGATTCATTCCCTGCTAACCAACCTTTGATTTTTGCACCAGATAGAAATCTGGGTGCCTATATTAACAGTCAAACTGGAAGAAACATGGTACTCTGGGATGGTGCTTGTCATGTTCATAATCAGTTGACTGATGAAAGAACGATACAGTTAAAGCTTCAAAATCCGGATGCTAAATTAATTGCGCATCCTGAATGCCGGGGACCAATTTTAGTGTTGGCTGATTTTATCGGTTCAACATCTGCTTTACTGGAATATACAAAGAAAGACAATGCAAAACGTTATATAGTTGCAACAGAATCAGGGATAATTCATCAAATGAAAAAGGCAAGTCCTGATAAGGAATTTATAGTTGTTCCATCTGATGAAACATGCAATTGCAATGATTGTCCGTTTATGAAAATGAACACATTAGAAAAAATATATGCCAGTTTACAAACCGAAAAGCCTGAGATTCTGCTTGACGCTTTAACAATTGAGCTTGCCGCTAAACCTATTTTGAAAATGCTGGATATTTCTAAAAAAGCAAACCTGATAAAATAAAGCGAAGTCATTTGCAAAAGACCTTTGTCTATAAAAAGTGTTTCTTAGTTAATGATTACTTAACTTTGAAAATTAATACAGTAATAGTAAACCCTAATAATTACTGATTCAATGGTGAAATACATAACTGCCTTCATTGCTTGCATCGTATCATTGCAGGTCATAGCACAGGATAATACAGTTATACCTGACGGACCGAATAAATTCTTTCATTCTAATGGCGTTATTGCAAGTGAAGGGATTATGAGGGAAGGCAAACCCGATGGATATTGGAAAACTTATAATGAGAAAGGGATTCTTATTGCTGAAGGCAACAGAGTTAACTTTGAACTTGATAGCACATGGAACTTCTACAATGATTCTGCCCAACTAGTTTTACAAATCAACTATAAGGAAGGCAAAAAAGATGGTATAAGGCGCACCTTCAGAAAAGATGAAGTACTGGAAGAGAATTTTTCAGATGATATTAAGCATGGCTTAACAGTTAGCTTTTATACTGATGGGAGTATAAAACGGACTGTAAATTTTAATAATGGATTGGAAGAAGGAACAGCACGTGAATATGCACCCGATGGAACTATCATTACATTAGTTGAATATAGAAGAGGGTTGGTCATTGACAGGGAGAATATCAATCGTGTTGATAAAAACGGACTTAAACAAGGTAGGTGGAAGTACTTTTATTCGGATGGGAAATTAAAGCTTGAAGGAATTTATCGTGATGATAAGAGAAATGGCTATTTTAAAGAGTACGATGAAAAGGGAATGTTGCTTGATATTGCCAAGTATGTAAATGATGAAAGGCAAGAAGAAACACCTGAAATTGTTAAACTCGACGTTAAAACCGACTATTATCCGAATGGCAAACCCAAAACAGTAGCCAGTTACAAAGGTAATACACCTGAAGGAATCAGGCGCGATTATGATAGCGCTGGTCGGGTTATAGCATCATATATTTTTAGGAATGGCAAGATGATATCAGAGGGTATCATTGACGATGAAGGTGTGAGAGATGGTGCATGGAAAGAGTATTATGAGGATGGAAATTTAAGATCCGAAGGAATGTACAGTCTTGGCAACCGGATTGGCAGGTGGCGTTTTTATCACCCAAACAACAGCATTGAACAAGAGGGCAACTATAATAATCAGGGAAACGCTGAAGGTCCCTGGAAATGGTATTATGATGATGGCACAGTTTTGAGAGAGGAATCGTATAGAAATGGCTTGTCTGAAGGATTATATACTGAGTACAATGAGAATGGAAAGGTAGTTGTACAAGGTGAATACATTGAAGGTCTGGAAGAAGGTTTCTGGAAATATGAGTACGGTGATATCAGGGAAGAAGGAACGTATCGTGCCGGTAAACGAAACGGGGAATGGAAATTATATTATGACAATGGTCAATTGAGTTATGTTGGTTCATACATTGACGATAACCCTAATGGACAACATCTTTGGTACTGGCCTGACGGAAAAAAAAGAGACCAGGGTGAATATATTATGGGCATGCGCACGGGTGATTGGGTACAATATGACCAGAATGGCATTGTTCTATTAGTAATTGCTTATCAAAACGGGATAGAAAAGAGATACGACGGTATTAAAATCACCCCTGAATATGATGAATGATTACTTCCAGCTAGCGGTTTCCAATAAATGCATTATATCCTCTTTCAAAAATTCTATTACTGGTGCCAAAGAATCATTATTTGGCAAAGTATTGAAGTATAGTGCGCCGCGTAAAAAATGTTTTGTACTGTCAGTTATATAAAACTGGTAAGGTGAAGCAGCCCCAGTGCCTTCAATATTATAAACCAGTCCGTGAACATGGTTCACAGGATTATCAATTCTTATCTCCTCTATTGAACTAGCTTTCGGGATATGTTTCATGACCAATGAATGCGCGTCCTCGGTATATTTAGAAAGATCACCATCTACGTTTTTATAACTCAAATGCACACTGGCGTTGAATCGTGGAAAATCAACATTAATCCAATATGGTTCGTCAGGAGCATGCGGATCATTGTTTATAGTAGCATACACCGGATATTCAAAAACATAAGGGAAAACACTGTCCAGTACTTTATAATCTCTCTCAGGTAAGTCAATTCTGAAGAATCCCCTTGGTTTAGGTACATAATTATCACTGCAAGAAGCTAAAAGCATTGTGATCACTATAATCAATCCGAAATGTACCACTTTAGATTGCATCATTTTAAGAAAAGACTTTTTATTCATTGATCGAGTATTAAACATTAGTCAGTATGTTTTCCAGTAAAGAGCAGATTAGTGAAAATTAAGTCAAAAAGTGAGACTACTTGTAAGTCTGGAAGAAAAGGAAGGGGACTTTATAACCAGAAATCATTACTCGTCCTTTGCCTCCTTTAAGGTAACCTTTATCCTTTTAATACTTCTCTTATCAACAATTTCAGGTTTAAAGGTAAAATTATCAAAGTAGAATTGTTCAGTAACATCAGGTATTCTTCCAGCCATTTCAAGAACCAGCCCGGCAAGCGTATCAGATTCACCTTTAATATCCTGGAAAATACGGTCGTCTACGCCAATTACTTTGCAGAAGTCGTTCAATAAGGTTTTTCCTTCAAAAATATATGTATTATTATCAATCTTTGAATGGTGTACCTCATCAATCTCACTATCAAATTCATCATTGATCTCTCCAACAATTTCCTCCAATATGTCCTCTAGTGTTACTATGCCTGATGTGCCACCATATTCATCAACAACAATGGCGAGATGAATTTTCTTTGCCTGAAACTCCTGCAACAAATCATTGATTCTCTTATTTTCAGGCACGAAGAAGGCGGGTCGCTGTAATGGTTGCCATGCAAATTCTGAAGATTCACGTATGTGAGGAATGAGATCCTTGATATAAAGGATTCCAGTTACATTATCGAGGTTATCAGTGAAAATAGGGATTCTTGAATAGCCTGATTCATTGATGATCCCCAACAAATCAAAGAAATTTGCGGAATCATCAATAGCTGTAACATCAACCCTAGGTCGCATAATTTCACGTACCGCAATATCCCCGAACTTAATAATTCCCTTTAAAATCTTACGCTCTTCATCAGGAGAGCTCCCTTGCGATTCTGTTAAATCTAAAGCTTCTGAAAGCTCATCCATTGTAATATTGTGTCCTTTGTGGATAATTCTCCTGTCAATCAAATTAGTTGAATTAACCAAAAGTGAGCTTAACGGATATAGCAATTGTTGAGCAAACAATAATGATCGCGACATGAGACATGCCACCCGCATGTTATGGTTTGTTGCATAGATTTTTGGTATAATTTCAGCAAATAAAAGAATAAGTGCTGATAACACAATAACCTCAATTAATACACCGGTAATTGAAACCGTGGAAAAACCAAAGACGGTGAATATAAACAGGGATGCCAGTATAACAATTGCAACATTTATTATAATGTTGGCTACTAATATTGTTGCGAGTAATCTCTTAGGATTTTCTAGTAGGAGAATAAGAATTCTGCCCCTTTGGTTATCGCTTCTTTTAAGATTATCGAGTTGAAATTGTGAAAGAGAAAAGAAAGCTATTTCAGAAGCACTTACTGCACCCGACATGAACAGAAGAACTATTAATATTATTATTCCGGCTATGAGTTCGACATTTACAACTCCGTTGGCCATTATGTTAACCGGCAGTGCCAATAACGTTTGATAAAAATGAGGACCAGGGTCTTCCAAAACTATTTTAAATTAGTGAGTACCTGATTAATAAATCATGAATACAAAGGTACTTATTTTTTTTCAATCTTATCTGAAGCTACCTCTTTATCAGGATTCTGATCTTAAAGCATTTTAATCCAAGAGTAATTTCAACTCCAGATCAAATCTCCCAACAGATATTCATAAACTTCAATTCACTCCTTATGAAATCTGCCTATTGGTATTGTAAAACTTCGATTCACAGCTTATGGAATCTCCCTATTGGTATTCTAAAACTTCAATTCACAGCTTATGAAATCTCCCTATTGGTATTCTAAAACTTCGATTTCACCTTTCATTACACCAATGGCATCCTGTGCGAGTGCATCAATCTCATCTTCATTAGGGTAAACAGAAACTGGTGAAATTTTATCTATCCTTGGTATAAGCTGGTTTGTGAATGAGGAGTACTGAAACAGGTCACCCGATAAAATTATTACATCAGGTTTGCCTTCCAAAACTGTGCACATTGCACCTACTTCTTTTGCAACCTGATAAGCCATGGCATGAATTATAAATGCAGCCCGCTCATCTCCATTGGTTATTCTTTGTTCTACAGTGGATAAGCTTGTTGTTCCAAGGTAAGCACTTAAACCACCCTTTAATGTGACCATTTCCATAACCTGCTTTTCTGTATATTGCCCACTGTAGCATAATCTGATAAGATCGCCAACCGGCAAGCTTCCTGATCTCTCCATTGAAAAGGGCCCATCGCCATCAAAAGCCTGATTAGTATCAATAACAAGACCATTTTTATGAGCACCGATCGATATTCCACCACCACCAGCATGTACAACCAACAATTGAAGATCTTCATACTTTCGGTTAATAGCTTTAGCATATTTTCTTGCCACTACTTTTTGATTAAGTGCATGAAAAATTGACTTACGCTCAAACAGTGGATGACCAGATATGCGTGCAACGTCAGAGAGTTCATCAACAACAACAGGGTCAGCAATTAAAGGAAGGGCATTATTCAATGCAGCAATATCAGATGCAATTATACCGCCCAGATTGGTTGCGTGAATACCCATTACTCCTTTTAGAAGATCCTCCTTAAGCAAATCATTCACTTTATATACTCCTGACTTAACTGGCTTAATCAAACCGCCGCGTGCAATTACGATTTCAAGCTTATTGATATTTATGTCATTCTCCTTCAACTCACGCATAATGGCTTGCTTACGCATTTCAACCTGGCCGGGAATTGATCCACATGCTGCAATTTGCTCATCGGTATAGCGGATGGTTTTTAAAAAACACAGTTTAGTATCCTTATAGACAGCGATTCTTGAGGAAGTGTTTTTAGGATTGATCACCAGAATAATTCCAAGTTTCATGATTGCAAATTTTAGATTGATTGTGTAATACCGATTATAAGGGAATAAATAATTATTATACAGCAGTTATTTGAAGTTTTTTAATAAACATTGGCAAGTTTTTCAATAAACACAGCCACATTGACTTTGTTTTGGGGTATTATTCTGTCAATAAAGATGTAATCTTTTCCAAATAAATTTTATCTATTTCAGTAAATGATCCTAACTCTTTACTGTCTACATCTAATACACCTGTAATCTCCTCCATTTTGTTTTTCACCGGAATTACTATTTCACTTTTTGATCGTGAATCACAAGCAATATGGCCGGGGAATTTATGCACATCAGGCACTATAACAGTTGTTCTCTGTTCAACTGATGCAAGGCAAACCCCACCTCTTTCTAAAACCTGACAAGCAGTTGGCCCCTGGTAGGGTCCAATGATTAATCTGTTTCCATCAAGGCGATAAAATCCACACCAGAAGAAATATTCCATCTTATTGTATAATACAGAAGCAATTGTAGCCATAGCTGCCTGTTCATCAGGGCTTTTCTCCAGCAGTTGGCTAATCTGCTGTAATAGCCTTTGATATCGACCTTCTTTCTTTTTCTCGTCCATAAACGTCTTCCTATATGAAGTTCAAAATTAGTGAAAAAAGGTGGCAATTTAAGAGGTAAATGTGGTAGTTTATCAAACATGCATTAAAATTGATTGGATTTTGACATTTGCTTCAATTAATCCTTAATTTTGGTCATCATATCAGCAATTAATTAACTTTAACTTACATAGCATGAATAAAGTAGTAAAAGATGCCCTTGAAGCAATAGTTGGGATCGAAGACGGAATGACTTTAATGGTAGGAGGATTCGGACTTAGTGGTATTCCTGAAAATTGTATTACTGCATTAGTAAACAGTGGCGTGAAAGATCTAACCTGTATTTCCAATAACGCAGGTGTTGACGATTTTGGATTAGGACTATTACTGCAAAATCGGCAGATTAAAAAGATGATCTCCTCATATGTAGGGGAGAATGCTGAATTTGAACGGCAGTTGCTAGCCGGAGAGCTTGAAGTTGACCTTATTCCACAAGGCACTCTAGCAGAAAGATGCAGAGCAGGTGGTGCTGGAATCCCTGCTTTTTACGTGCCTGCCGGCTATGGTACGGAAGTAGCCGAAGGTAAAGAGATACGAATTTTCAATGGTAAACCTCACCTACTTGAGCATGCACTTATTGCTGATTTCGCCATAGTTAAGGCATGGAAGGGTGACACTCACGGTAACCTGATTTACAGGAATACGGCCAACAATTTTAACCAACCAATGGCAACTGCTGGTAAAATAACTATTGCTGAAGTGGAGGAACTTGTTCCGGCAGGTACCCTTGATCCTAACCAAATTCACACTCCTGGTATTTTCATTCAGCGCATATTCCAAGGGAAGGATTACGAGAAAAGAATAGAAAGAGTTACTGAACGTTAAGAACTAAGAAAACCACATTGTGAAGGTTCTGTAATAATTTTAAGCCTTTACATGGCAGCGTTCAAATAATAGTCTTGACATCACCAATAGTCTTCAATACACGTATAAAAGATATTATAAAAAGTTAATAAAATGGCTTTAACAAAAGAACAAATTGCGCAACGAATTGCAAGGGAATTAAAAGATGGGTATTATGTTAACCTTGGTATTGGCATTCCAACACTGGTAGCCAATTATATTCCTGATGGTGTAGAAGTAGTTTTACAATCTGAAAATGGAATGCTTGGTATAGGTCCTTTTCCATTAAAGGGAGAAGCAGACCCCGACCTTATTAATGCAGGTAAGCAAACTGTCACGGTTTTACCAGGTGGTTCATTTTTTGACTCATCAGCCAGTTTCGGAATGATTCGGGGTGGCCATGTTGATCTAACAGTACTCGGGGCGTTTGAAGTAACTGACAAAGGTGATATTGCAAGCTGGAAGATTCCGGGTAAAATGGTAAAAGGAATGGGCGGCGCTATGGACCTTGTTGCTTCAGCCAAGAACATTGTGGTTGCCATGCAGCATACCAGTAAGGATGGGCAGTCGAAACTTCTTAAAGAATGTACACTGCCTCTAACAGGTGTTGCTTGCGTTAAAAAAATTGTAAGCGATCTTGCAGTTATTGAAGTTACAGATGATGGCTTCCGTTTAATTGAAAGAGCTCCTGGAGTTTCGGTCGAAGATATACAAAAAGCTACTGAAGGTAGATTGGTTATTGAGGGTGATATACCTGAAATGCAGTTTTAAAAGCTCTTTGAACAATTGTTCTGCAAATTGTGTTTCATTCAGCCTCATTCAGTAATGGAATTGATCTTGCCGGCTTAAGCCGGCAAGATTTATGTAATGATATATTAATTAAAATAATACCATCATCCCTATGAACTTTCCAAAGAAAGTAACTATTGGCGACATAACCGTTCGTGACGGTTTTCAACATGAAGAAAAATTCATACCTACTGATGCAAAAGTATGGGTGGCAGAGCAACTAATCCTCTCGGGTTTCAAACACATTGAGGTGTCAAACTTTGGCAACCCTGTTGGAATGCCGCAGTTCAAAGATGCTGATGAACTCTTTAAGAGGTTGCGTAGTAGTAAAACTATCTCTCACCTTATAAACGATGTGAGCCTAACTGCTATTACAATCCGTGAAAAGGCAATCGAACGGGCTATACTTGCAAAAAAAGAAGGATGGGGTCCTGATCGTATTTTATTGATGGTATCTACCAGTGAATCGCATCATAAAAAAAATTCCGGACTTTCACTTCAGGAATATTGGAAGATGGCCGAAAAATACATTCCAATGGCACGTGATGCAGGATTAAAGATCAATGGAACCGTTAGTACTATATGGGGTTGTCCGATTGAAGGTCCTACAGAGATGTCAAAGGCAATTGATTTTACAAAACGGTGGCTTGATATTGGTGCAAGTGATGTTGAGCATGCCGATCATGATGGAAGTGCATCACCTGATAGGGTTTACCGTTATTTTTCAATGTTACTTGATAGTATACCAAAACCGGAAAAGCATATTGTACATTTTCACACTACACGTGGATGGGGTCTTGCAAATGTACTAGCAGCATTGAATGCCGGAATGACTAATTATGAGTCATCATTAGGAGGAATTGGCGGTCAGCCGGCTAACTTTGTTGATGGTGTGCCGGTTGCCGGTACAGGAGCTTACTACTATAAAGATCCAATGGTAACCGGACTTGTACCTACCGAAGATATGGTAGTTATGATGGATGAAATGGGTATTGATACCGGACTTGATATCGATAAGGTACTTGAGACAGGTAAAATGGTAGAGCGAATTACCGGCCGGAAGCTACGTTCTGAATCAATACGTACAGGTCGTATACCTAAAGAATTAAGCGGTAAGGCTTAGTAAAGCTTTATATTCTGAGAATTGTTATTATAACGCATTTAAAAATAGACAATACTCCCTCATGTTGTTTTAGCAACAACTACTTTTCTTTTTTTTATGGGTAACTTGCATGCGTTCCGTTAGAACGGAAGATCATCATTATCAGGAGTTACAGGAGCTGATGGAGCATTTACTGGTGATTGTTCATAATTATGATTATTTTCACTACTATGACGTGCACCTAACATATTGATGTTATCAGCTTCAATATCTGTAATGTATTTTTTCTGCCCGTCTTTTTCGTAGGTCCTGTAACGAATACGACCTTCAATATACACTTGAGATCCTTTCCTGAGGAACTTCTCGGCAATGTCTGCCAGACTGCGCCAAACCACGATATTATGCCACTCGGTTTGCTCAACATCCTGCCCTTCTTTGTTACGGTAAATTTCTGTGGTAGCCAGTGAAAAGGTCACTTTCTTAACACCAGTGTCAAAACTGAATACTTCAGGATCCTTACCCAGATTTCCAATTAAAATTACTTTGTTTACTCCTCTTGCCATGACTTACTTTTTTAAAGTGGTTTATTTGTGCAATACAAATTTAAGAGCATTTATTTATCACTACCAAAAAAAAGTTCATTCGCGCCTAAAAAGTTTTGAATTAACTGTGAAACAGGAACATTATTATCTCCTGGATCAATCAAATGGTAATCATTACCAGGTAAGAAGTTGTTGCCCGGGTCGGTAACTTTGAAGGTAAGGAATCTAACATACAAAACCTGATGTGTTAATACATGTAATACATCCTTCATTCCCAGGTATTTGTATGAGATATTATCATTTAAACCGTTTCCCTTTTTCGAGTCAGCAAGCAGCATTGATTCTGATATGTCCCGGGGATCAAGAAGTTTGTCTGATTCAATAAGAGGAAAATCCCATAAGTTTTTCCAAATGTCCTTACCCGTTCTTTGTTTCATTACAATCTTACCATCCGGGGAAATAATATGTAAATAAGTGAGGAAGCGTTGTTTTTTAAGCTTAGTCTTCTTCCTGGTTGGTAGAAGTGCTACTAATTTATTCTTGTAAGCATAGCATAATTCGCTTAAAGTACAAGCAGTACAGTCAGGTGATGAGGGAGTACACACCATTGCCCCATATTCCATGATAGCCTGATTGTAATCTCCGGTATTCTCTAAAGGCAATATTTGTTGTGAAATCCATTTAATCTTTTTAATAATCGATGAAGAACCAACAGGGTCTGTAACCCCAAAGTATCTGGATATTACTCTTGTAACATTTCCATCAATGGCAGGGACTACTTCATTATTACAAATAGAGGCAATAGCACCTGCGGTATAAGTACCTATTCCTTTTAGCTTGATTAATGAAGCATAATCTTTAGGGAATATCCCATCATGCTTTTGCACAATTTCAAGCGCTGTATGATGCATATTCCGCGCCCTTGAATAATATCCAAGTCCCTTCCATAAATTAAGGACTGCTTGCTCAGATGATAAAGCTAATGCGGCTACATCCGGAAATGCCTCTATAAATTTTAAATAGTATGGTAAACCCTGATCTATACGGGTTTGCTGAAGTATTATCTCTGAAACCCAAATTTTGTATGGATCCTTTGTGTCCCTCCATGGCAAATTCCTTTTATTTTGCATGTACCACGCTAATATATCATCCCGGAAAATCATAAAATGTAGCGAATTAATTAAAATTGAGGCAATTGCTGCGAAAAAAGCGCTGAAATTTTATAATTGAATCAAATTCTTTTATATTTGCAGCCCGTTAAAAAATTTATTATCAAATCATTAAATAATCCTAACCAACATGACAAAAGCAGAAATTGTAGCTGAAATTGCTAACAAGACCAATCTCGAAAAGGTGGCCGTACAGCAGACTATTGAGGCTTTTATGGATTCAGTAAAAAACTCATTGGCTAAAGGCGAAAGTGTTTATTTAAGAGGTTTCGGCAGCTTCACTACAAAGAAAAGAGCTGAAAAGACCGGCCGTAACATTTCTAAGAACACAACCATTATCATTCCAGCACATCATATCCCGGCATTTAAACCTGCCAAGACTTTTGTGTTTGACGTCAAAAACAAGGTTCAATAAAAGTTGTTCATTTAAAAAGTAATATCATCATGCCAAGCGGAAAAAAAAGAAAAAGACATAAAATGGCAACGCACAAACGTAAAAAACGTTTGCGCAAGAACCGACATAAAAAGAAATAAATTTTACTATTCTTTACGGGAAACCCCATCACGTACTATAAAAAGTATTTTTACTTATTGTACGTGGTGGATTGATTCCTATTTGCACGGGTTTCATCTGAATAAGGTTTGGATGTTTCCCTCTTACTCTAATTTTAAACTATCAGGGGATTGAATAAAGAACTGATTATCAACGCTGAACAATCTGAAGTAAATATTGCTTTACTAGAAGAGAAAGTTCTGGTTGAACTGAATAAAGAAAAAACCAATAACAGTTTTGCTGTTGGCGACATATATCTTGGCAGAGTCAAAAAGATTATGCCGGGTCTGAATGCTGCTTTTGTTGATGTTGGATACGAGAAGGATGCTTTTTTGCATTATCTCGACTTAGGTCCGCAGGTCAATTCTCTTAATAAATTAGTCAAGGCATATTTGACTGGTAACCCCGATAATCCTTCTATTAAAGACTTTCAGATTTTGCCTGATATTGAGAAAACAGGGAAAATTACCCAGGTTCTCACACCTAATCAACAGGTGGTAATTCAAATTGCAAAAGAACCCATCTCAACAAAAGGACCGCGGGTATCATCAGAAATATCTTTTGCCGGACGATATCTTGTACTTGTACCTTTCTCTGAAAGAGTATCTGTTTCTCAGAAGATTAAAAGCGTTGAAGAACGCAATAGACTCAAAAGACTGATTACAAGCATAAAGCCAAAGAATTTTGGAGTAATCATCCGTACAGTCGCTGAGAATAAAAAAGTTGCAGACCTTGATGCCGATCTTCGAAGTCTGGTTGCAAAATGGGATACATGTGTTCTCAAGCTTAACGGGGCTAAAGCACCTCAACGTATACTTAGTGAAATTGACCGAACAACTGCTATACTTCGCGATTTGCTAAATGAATCATTCAACAATATCCATGTTGATGATCCGGCAATTTATGAGGAGATAAAAACCTATATCAAGACTATTGCGCCCGATAAACTTGAAATACTAAAGCTCTACAAAGGTAAAGCACCAATTTTTGAGAATTTTGGAATTGATAAACAGATTAAAAACTCTTTTGGTAAAATTATTACCATCAAGAGTGGCGTATATTTGATTATCGAACATACTGAAGCTTTACATGTAATTGATGTTAATAGCGGGCATCGGGTTAACTCAGAGATTTCTCAGGAAATGAATGCCCTTGCAGTTAACCTTGAAGCAGCTACTGAAATAGCTCGTCAGTTGAGGTTACGCGATATGGGTGGCATCATTGTGGTCGATTTTATTGATATGCATGAAGGTTCAAATCGTCGTAAGCTTTACACTAAGCTAAAAGAGGAAATGGCGCGTGATCATGCAAAGCACACAATTTTGCCTCCAAGTAAATTTGGCCTGGTTCAGATTACACGTCAAAGGGTACGGCCTGAAATGAATGTGCAAATTCTTGAAAAATGTCCATCATGTGGAGGTACCGGTGAAGTGAAACCAACCATCATACTAATTGACCAGATTGAGAACAACATTCGTTACCTTACTCAGGATCAGAATGAACCATTCATCAAGATAGCACTTCATCCTTTTATCCACGCTTTTCTCACAAAAGGAATAAATTCAGTACGCCTTAAATGGTTCTTCAAATTCAACCGTTGGATACGACTTAAACCAATGAGTTCCTACCATCTGCTTGAATACCATTTCTTCAACAAGGCAGATGATGAGATTAAAATGTAGTCAATAAATCCGGTTCAAAACAATGAAGACTGTAGTTAGTGGAATAAGGCCTACGGGCAATCTTCACCTTGGTAACTATTTTGGTGCCCTGCGTAATTTTATTAAAATGCAGGAGACAAATAATTGTTACTTTTTTATTGCTGATTATCATTCCTTAACAACTCATCCCACACCCGCTGACCTTCATGGAAATGTAAAGAGTGTTCTGGTTGATTATCTTGCCGCGGGTCTTGATCCTGAAAAAGCTACCTTATACCTGCAAAGTGATGTACCTGAAGTAGCTGAACTTTATCTCTTTCTTAACATGAATGCATATAAGGGAGAACTTGAAAGGGTTACTTCTTTTAAAGATAAAGCACGCGTTCAACCTGATAATATTAATGCAGGATTGCTTACGTACCCCACATTAATGGCTGCGGATATCATCATCCATAAGGCACACATGGTACCAGTAGGGAAAGACCAGGAACAGCATCTTGAAATGACACGCACCTTTGCTAACCGCTTCAACAGGATGTACAAAGTTGACTATTTTCCTGAGCCGGTAGCATACAACTTCGGCGAAGAGTTGATAAAAATTCCAGGGTTGGACGGAAGTACCAAGATGGGTAAATCAGAAGGTGAAGGGAATGCTATTTTCCTTGGTGATGATTCAGCTGTAATACGCAAGAAAGTAATGAAGGCAGTAACTGATGCCGGTCCTACCCAGCAAAATCAGCCAAAACCACAGGCAATACAGAATATTTTCTACCTGATGCAGGTAATGTCAAAACCTGAAACCCTCACCTATTTTGAAGAAGAGTATAATAATTGCCGTATACGATACGGTGATATGAAAAAGCAGCTTGCAGAGGATGTAATTGCCTTTACTGAACCCTTCAGGGAGCGAATTAAAGAGCTTTCAGCCAACGATGAGTACCTGCGTAAGGTTGTTGCCCTTGGACGTGATAAAGCTCACGAAAGCGCTGCTAATACAATCAGGGAAGTGCGTAGTATTATTGGGTTTAAATCCTTTTAAGCGCAGGTAATTTTTTTTGATAATTCTTACTTGAATACATCATCCAAAAGAAAGGAAATTTGTCCGTATTACCAAGGATCCTTGTCCGTATTACCAAGGATCTTTGTACGTATTCCAACCTTCACATCCAGCGTTTGCGCTTAAACAGGAATATCATACTGCTCGCCAAAGCAAGCATGAAAACCATTAACAACCAAAATGAATAATGTTCATTCTGGAAGGGCAAGCCTATATTCATCCCATATAAACTTGCTATAAAAGTTAGCGGCAAAAGTATTGACGAGATCAGTGTGAGTACCTTCATGATCTCATTTGTTCGGTTAGTCTGGAGTGAATCAAAGGTCTTTGATAAACCTTCAACAATTTCCTGGTAATCTTCAGTCATATCCCACATCTTCTGGTAGTAGTCGAGGATATTACCCCAGTAATCTTCCATGTTCTCAGCGTAACCCTCTATTTCACCTGACTCAAATTTATGGAACAGGCGTAACTGTGGTTTAAACACAGTATTTACAAGTATGATGTTCTTTCGGGTAAGCGAAATTCTTTCAATTGTCCTTTCCGCTTTTTTATTAAAGAGGTCCCTGTTAATGAGATCAACCTCAACACCCAGTTTGCTGAGCAATGATAGTGATTCAAGCATCAGGTGTTCTAATATTTTATATAGCAGTGCATCACTTGTACCAACCTGCCGTACCTGATAATTATCATCGGGTTCCCGACCACTATTAAACAAGTTCTTGACAACCCAATGCGATTTTCCAATGGTTATGATGAAATCACTGCCCCAGAAGATTTTTACCTCCTTAACTTTCAAAAAACGATTCCAACGATCAAAGTAAGGGAAATGAAGTATAAGGAAATAGTAATCGTCGTAAATATCTATTTTAGGGCGCTGGTTGGTTCGGCTTCGGCAATCTTCAATATCCAGGGGATGGAAATGGAAATTTTCTTTCAGGAATTGTAAATCTTCATCGGTAGGGTCAAGTATATGATGCCACCTTAGCGTACCTATTTTTATGGTCTCAATCATTGGAACCCTCCTCTTTTAAGTAATTTATTTTCTACATTCCCTTAGGATATTTTTAGCTGTGCAAAAGTACAAAAAAATATTAGTAATCAACTATTAAGGTTTTGTAATTCCCTTTGGCTGGTGCTTGGAAACATTGTGGTTGTTGAGCCAGGTGTTATTGAGTTTGATGAAAATTAAACAGCAATCCAATTAGGTATGATCAGTTGCAATAAATGCCACCACCAGCGCATACATTGCATTGGAAAAGTGGTTAGCAAGTAATAATAGCGTAAACTTAAGAGGGTTTCATCGCCCGTCTAATCAATGGCTTTATGCCAAACATTCATCTCGTAGATATCACCCGCAACCATGAGCGCCTCACCCAATGCATTTTTATCAAGACGTGAGCGTATGTTATGCTTTTTGGCAAATTCCAGAAGGTTCAGTGTATTGAGGTTACCAATCATTTCATAGCCGGTCATAGGGCAACCACCAATCCCGTTAAGCACTCCGTCATATGAGCGGCAGCCGGCATCCCATGCTGCTTTTATTTTAGGATACCAATCAGTAGGAGAGGTGTGAAGATGCAAGCCAAACTCCATTTCGGGATAAGTACTGATCATCTTTGTGAAGATCCCGGTAATAGATTCAGGAGTTGCCAATCCGATTGTATCTGACAAAGTAATAGTTCTAATGCCGGTATGCATGAAATGTTCTATGTGCTTTTGCATCTCTCCAATATTCCATTTATCACCATACGGATTGCCAAAAGCCATACTCATAAATATCCTTAATTCTTTACCTGCATCAGCAGCTAGCAAAGCAAGTGAGTCGATGGTATCAAGGGCTTTAAGAGTGGATGAATTAATATTCCGCTGGAGAAATGTTTCTGACATTGAATAGGGAAAGCCAATCATATCAAGCTTCTCTTCCCTAACAGCTTCTTTACCACCTCTCAAATTTCCAACAATTGCCATTAGCCTGGCCGTTCCAAGTGTTTTCTCAACAAGTGCTAACACTTTATCCTGATCAGCCATTTGGGGAATGGCTTTTGGGGAAACAAAACTTCCGAAATCAATTACATCATATCCTGCCTTGAGCAGTGAATTGATGTAAGTAGCCCTTTTTTCAAAGGGAATTACATAAGGTAGCCCTTGTTGGGCATCGCGGGGAGACTCAGTGATTCTTAGCACATCATTACGAGGTATCATAAATATTTAACCCTGCAGATGCGAGAATGTTTTGCTATTATGGATCATGAAAGTATATACCGGGCAATAACCATTCGTTGAATTTCTGAAGTACCTTCACCAATCTGCAAAAGACGCTGGTCGCGATAAAAACGTTCAATCTCATAATCTTTCATCAAGCCATAGCCACCATGAATTTGAACAGCTTCATCTGCTACCTCTTTGGCTATTTCTGAACAGTATAGCTTTGCCATTGCCGACTCTTTTGCAAATGACTGACCTGAATCTTTCAACCAGCATGCCTTATATAATAAATTGCGTGCAAGTTCTATCTTGAGGGCCATATCCGCAAGTTTAAAGGAGATAACCTGAAATTTGGAAAGTGATTGCCCAAACTGTTTTCTTTCCTGTGAATAATTCAGTGCCAGTTCATAAGCTCCCTGGGCACAGCCTAATCCCATAGCTGCAATGCTTAACCTGCCTGCATCAAGGGTAGCGAGCATAATCTTTGATCCTTCACCTTTTTTACCCAAAATATTTGATTCAGGCACATGGCAGTCATCAAAGAAAAGTTGTGCAGTATCCGATGCTCTCCACATCATCTTACCGTGCATGGTCTGACGGGTAAATCCTTTTGTTTCACGGTCAACAATAATGGTTGTAAATTCCTTCTTGCCATCTTTTTCACCTGTAACCGCCTGCACAGTAGCGCCGATTGAAATACTAGCTGATCCATTGGTAATGAATATCTTGGAACCATTGATCACCCATTCTCCGTTTTCAAGGGTTGCCTTTGTTTTTGAACCTCTTGAATCGCTTCCCGCATCAGGTTCAGTTAAACCAAATGCCCATAGTGCATCACCTGTGCATAGCTGTGGCAAATATTTCTTTTTCTGCTCTTCTGTGCCATAGTAATATAATGGGCCAATCCCCAATGAATTATGGGCAGCAACGGTAGCCGCCTGCGAAGCGTCAACCCTGGCAAGTTCCTCAACAGCTATAATGTACGACAGATAATCCATGCCCTGTCCTCCATATTCATGCGGAAGGTATATCCCAAATAGGCCTAACTCACCAAGTTTACGTGTTAATTCAAGTGAGAACTCGGCTTTTTCATCCAGTTCCTGTGCAATCGGCCGTATTTCCCTTTCAGCAAAATCACGCACAGTATTGCGTATCATTTTATGCTCATCACTTAGATTGTAGTCCATGTGTTCCAGTTTACAATTATATATTATCTTTTACATTTTCCTCTTTTGCGAGGTGTATAAGGTGAGAACTGTTGTCAACATTATCACCTTGTTTTACATCAACTTTTTCAACTAATCCATCATACGGAGCCATAATATTATTTTCCATCTTCATCGCTTCAATAACCATAAGCAAATCGCCCTTTTTAACTTTATCGCCTATGGCAACCTTAACTGAAAGTACTCTTCCCGGCATTGGTGATACAATGTCTCCTGAATCAGCTTTATGGCTTTTTACTGCAGTAAAGCTTGTTTCATCAGAAGGAGCAACATCGGGACGAGAGAAATGAAATTCATGGCCGGCATATCTTATATGTATCGAATCATCGGGTGCTTTAACCATGTACAAATCATGTTCTTTGTCATTTAGCTTTATCGTGAAGCAAGCACCATTATTACTCATTTGCGAATCCTGCTTTAATGAATGCTGATCAAGAATGTATTCCTGCTTATCAAGTTCAGCTGAAATTTTACCTGAAAGCCTCCAATAGCCTATCTCGTTCCAAAGTGCGTGATTAGTTTTATCTACTGATGGAGAGTTGTTATACTTCTTTGAACTGGCTCCGTTACTATTCAGCATACTATATAGCGTGGCTGCTTTAAGCGGAACCTCTTCATCCAGGGCATTTTTTGACCCGATAAAATGCTGATTCAGTTCTTTAATATGGTTATCGAGGTAACGTGTATGTACATTATTTCCAATGTAATCAGAGTGCTCAAGCAATACTCCCAGGAACGACAGGTTTGTTTTTATACCCAATATTGTATAGTGTGGCAGAAAATCAACCAGCTTTTCAATAGCACCCGTTCTATTATCAGCATGAGCAATGACCTTGCTTATCATTGGGTCAAAATTGCTGAATATCTGAGCCCCATCTTTCAAATGGGCATCGTCAATACGGACTGACTTGTTTTCAGGAAATGAATATTTCAATATGGTTCCGGGTGAGGGCATGAAGTTATTCTGTGGATCTTCAGCATAAACCCGTACTTCAATAGCATGACCATTTATTGAAAGATCTTTCTGGTTGTACGAAAGCTTTTCACCCTCAGCTACAAGGAATTGTTCTTTCACAATATCAACACCTGTGATCATCTCCGTAACCGGATGTTCAACCTGAATTCTTGTATTCATCTCCAAAAAGTAGAAGTTCAGGTCATGATCAACAAGGAATTCAATAGTCCCGGCATTATAATAACCAATAGAGGATGCCAGTGTAATAGCAGCGGCACACATTTTTTCACGAACCTCAGGGGTAAGTGTAGGCGATGGTGCTTCTTCAATTATTTTCTGATGCCGCCTTTGTACTGAACATTCACGTTCAAATAGATGGATCATGTTGCCATGTTTATCGCCCAATACCTGCACCTCAATATGGCGGGGATTTTCAAAAAAGCGTTCTATGTATATAGTACTGTCTCCAAAATAGTTGGCTGCTTCGCTTGCGGTTGACTGTAATGCATTAGCTATCTCATTTTCCGATCGTACAATGCGCATACCCTTCCCGCCACCACCTGCAGCAGCCTTCACTAATGCAGGGAAACCAACTTCATGATAATTTTTCAACAATTCTTCCGGTGTTCCGGTAATTCCGGGTGTAACCGGGACTCCATGTTTTTTTGCAATTTCACGGGCAGCAATTTTATTACCCATTGCCTTGATAGAGGAAGAAGAAGGTCCTACAAACAGAATGCCTTCTTTCTCACAAGCCTCAGCAAACAAGGGATTTTCTGACAGAAAACCATAACCGGGATGAATAGCGTCAGCATTAGTTTCTTTGGCTGCTTTAATAATAGCCTGGATATTGAGGTATGTTTCAGCCAGTGTTTCTCCCGGCAGATATACACGTTCATCTGCCTCTAAAACATGAGCGGCATGCTTGTCCTGTTCTGAATAAACAGCAACAACCGTGTAGCCCATGATGCGGGCAGTCCTCATTATGCGTAGTGCAATCTCTCCGCGATTTGCAATAAGTAGTTTGCTTATCTTCATTTTTTATTCCTTAACCCAGTTTGGTTTACGTTTTTCGAGGAAAGCTGCCATGCCTTCCTGACCCTCATCTGATGAACGGATCTCAGCAATCATCTTGGCAGTATACGTAAGGGCCTCCTGAAGTGTTATCTTATTCGATACCTGGTCAATAAGTACTTTGCAATGTCCAACAGCTTTCGGACCACTGGTAAGCAACATTCCTTTCAGTTTGTCAAGATATTCGTCGAGCTCTTGTGCAGGGAGTGATTTGTTTACAAGCCTGAACCACTCAGCTTCTTTACCATTTATCCTGCGACCTGTGAGCATCAGTTCTTTAGAGCCATACTCGCCAACCCGCTTTATTACAAAAGGTGATATGCATGCCGGCACAATACCTATCTTAACTTCTGATAATGAGAACACTGTATCATCATCACATACTGCCATATCGCAGGCAGCAAGCAATCCATTGGCACCACCTATGGCAGCCCCATGTACAACAGCAATAGTGGGAACCGGGCAATTATAAATTGTATTGAAACACTCCGACAATTGAAGGCTCTCTTTTAAATTCTGTTCATAAGAATAGGTTGCAACATCGCGCATCCAGTTCAGGTCAGCACCTGCGCAAAAGGCTTTGCCCTTTCCTCTCAGTACAATTATCTGAACAGTCTTCTCCATTGATAATTCCTTAAAGGCACTAATAAGTTCCCCAATCATTACTTCATTAAAAGCATTCCTTATCTCGGGCCTGTTCAGCCATACTGTAGCAACGCGATCCCCTCTTTCAATTTCAAGTGTTTTATATTGCATATTATTTTCTTTATTCCTGTTAATGCTTAATTACTTACTATATATCCCAGGGAAAAGCCCCAAAGAGCCTCTTACATTCTGAATACGCCGTATTTTGTTTCTTCCCACACTTTATTTGACGCTGTCGCGATGCCAATGGCAATAACTTTTCTTGTTTCCACAGGATCTATAATTCCGTCATCCCAAAGTCGTGCAGTGCTGAAATAGGCTGATCCTTCTTCTTCGTACTTATGAAGAATAGTACGACGGAGCTCTTCACGTTCATTATCAGGGAAAGGTCGGCCTTTTGATTTAAGTTGTTCCTCTTTAACAGTAGTGAGAACTCCAGCTGCTTGTTCACCCCCCATAACTGATATCTTGGCATTAGGCCACATAAACAACAAATGTGGATCATAAGCCCTGCCAGCCATAGCGTAGTTGCCGGCCCCAAATGACCCACCGAATACAACTGTAAACTTTGGAACATTGGCATTGGCCACAGCATGTACCATTTTGGCTCCATCGCGGGCAATGCCTCTGCGCTCATACTCACGGCCAACAATAAAGCCAGTGATATTTTGCAGGAATAAAATGGGAACATTGCGTGAAGTGCATAATTCAATAAAGTGTGCGCCTTTAAGTGCAGTTTCGCCAAATAATACACCACTGTTTGCCAGTATTCCTACCGGATATCCCATAATATGTGAAAACCCGGTAACCAATGTTGGCGCGTAGTTGGCCTTGAATTCATGAAAACGGCTTTCATCAACAAGCCTCGCTATGATCTCTTTTGAATCAACCGGTTTGCGGAGGTCAAGCGGTGCAATTCCATACAATTCTGAAGGATCATAATAAGGCGGAATGCTCTTTACTATATCCAACTTTTGCCTGTTTGAAGGCCTGAGTGAGCGGAATATATCCCTGCATATCTGTATTGCATGCCTGTCGTCCTCTGCCAGATGGTCAGCAACGCCTGAAATGGAAGTGTGAACAACTGCGCCGCCAAGTTCTTCGGCTGTTACTTCTTCACCTGTAGCTGCTTTAACAAGTGGAGGACCTCCTATGAAAATAGTACCTTGCTCCCTCACAATGATGGTTTCATCACTCATGGCAGGCACATAGGCACCACCGGCAGTACACGAACCCATGACTATGGCAATCTGTGGAATACCGGCAGCCGACATCCTGGCCTGATTGTAGAAGAATCGACCAAAGTCAAACCTGTCAGGAAATACTTTTGATTGCTCAGGTAAAAATACACCCCCTGAATCTACCATATAAACGCATGGCAGGTGATTCTGCATGGCAATCTCCTGTGCTCTTACATGCTTACGAATGGTTTGCTCAATGTACGTTCCTCCTTTTACTGTAGCATCATTAGCTACAATCATTGCTTCACGTCCATGAACTACGCCTATGCCGGTAACTATCCCTGCTGAAGGGAACTCATTGTTGTACATGTCATAGGCAGCCATTGGTGAAAGCTCAAGGAAAGGCGTGTTGGGATCAACCAACAGGTTAATTCTTTCGCGGGCAAGTAATTTACCTCGTTCCTTATGTTTACTAATGGCAGATTCAGGGCCACCTGACGTCACCATGTTCATTCGATCACGGTATGTTGCTATGAGGCGGCTGTATTCTTCCGTTGTTTTTTTAAATTCTTCTGATGAAGTATTGATCTTCGATTCTATCCGGTACAAGGCAGGTATTTTTGGTTGATAAAGCAAGAGCAATATACAACTTTTTGCTCTAATCAAAAACATGTAAATAATCCAAATGTTTAAAAATCATGTTGTAAGATGTACACTCATACTCATACATGTAGATTTGTGAATATCAGAGAAATGCAGAAATTAAACTATCTTAAATTACTTGTTCAAACAGTAAGCATCGTCTGAAAGTCTATCTTTTCACTTCAAAAGATCCGGCTTTTGATGTCAAAGTGCCATCATTCATAACACCATTAAGCACAATTGCATACTTGCCCGGGGTGGCTGGAGCGGTGAATGAAAAGGATGTATTTTCCCAATCAGGTATTATTTCAGGGATTCTGTAAACTGTATTTCTGGCATCAGGTAATGTGTCCGCTGCAATCGCATTGGTTTTTCCTGAAACTGTATCACTCAGGAAAAGAAAATTGATAAAGAACCCTGAAGCAGGAAGGTCTACTCCCGCAAAGTCACCACGTTTTGAAATGATACTTATTAAACCACCATACACTACATTTCCCTTTTGATAGGGTTCGTTTATCATTTCTATACGGGCAACTGATGCCGGTGGGGCTGCTAATACTTTTTCAGGATCATCAACGGCAACCAGGTCAATCATAACAAGTGGGTCATTTGTAACCATTTCAAGCTGAGTTCCAATTACTTTGAAATATTTCTTGCCGCCTTTCTTCCTAACTTTGATCATCCCGGGAAGCTCGTTGAAATACTCTTCGAGGTTAGGCAGTTGCACATAATCATTCAGCAAAAGCGTATGAACTGGTGTTCCATAAAAAGCCCTGCTCTCTTCTTCGTCGATATAGTTATGCTTTGTCTCTACTTCCTGGAATGATTTAGTGATAGTTGCATTCAATGCCATATTATAAACAATTTCTCTTTCCTCCTCAGTTAGAGTGAATCGTGCATTTGGTAATTCAACCGGCAGACCACAAAAGTCGTTATCAACCAAAAGCTTAAACCTGTTACCTGCTGATCCTGAAGTGCCCAGGTATAAGTCCCTGTAACCATTCAGGTGAGGCAAGGCAAACAAATATTTTCCATCATTATCTGTTGTTACCGGTATAAAATCGCGACCTCCTCCAATGATTGATAAATTAACAATCTTATTTGATATAAGCTTATCGTCCGAAGCATCACGCATTACACCTGAAATCGTGAGACCCCGGGTTTCAGGGTGAAATATAAGGGTTGAAACTGATCGTTCCGGCTCTGTTAGTTCAGGACTGGCATTGGATGCTGCAACAGTGGGCACAACAGAAAGACATAATCGTGCCACTTCAGATGGGGATTGTTGATTCAAACTAATTGTTACCTGATCACCTGGTGAGTATAATGCCTTATTTGTAGTAATATCAGGCAGTTTTCGTACTAGTTCGTTTTCAGCAGTTTTTTCTTCGGAATTAAGACTATCAATTTCAATAGTACTATAGTAATTCTCCAATCCTGGTATTTTGTTAAAGTGAATTACTTTATCACCTGTAACTACCTCATTGCGGTAAGGGTTAACAATGCGTATAGCTTTATAGGCATATGCATTGACCCCGGCATTGCGCATATACTTTGTGTAAGCTCTTATAAAGTAAACTCCGGTAATAATATCAGAGGGTATTTCAAGGCAACCATTTGAAGCATAATCAATAGCACTGAATTTCCCACGTGACAAGCTCTTACCATCATTTGCCATAAGTTCAGCATACAATATCAGGCTCATTGGCTGTTTGGCCGATGGCTGCATAATAAAGGCAGAAAAGCAAATACTTTCACCGGCAATATAAACCGATCGGTCAGTAAACAATGCAACTTTCTCTACGTCAGGCAGCGTTTTTTCCTGGGCTATAACGGGCAGGTATATTGCCTGTAAAAGCAATATGATAAAAGTGCTGATGCTGGTTATTTTTATCATCTCAATTAGGCCAGAATTCAGGTTTAATTGTAGTACCGCCCAATATGGTGCAATCTACGCATGAGTTATTCAGCACTACCATGGTGTATCCATATTCATCACCCAATAAGAATGCCGGGTAATCAAACGGATCTATTTCAATAAATCCTTTTAGAAGCACCTCAGGATTGCAGTAGGTATAAAAATCAAGAAATAAATTTGGTACATTTTTAACGAATATCCTTTTGGTAGTAACAGCGGATGCTCCAAAAAATCCCAGTACCTCCTTATCGGGATTGGTGACGCTTGTTAAATTTCCTTGTATTGCAAGAGGTTGTGTTTCATATAGACCACCTTGCTCTTCACTATTGATGCGCAGTTGATCCCAATAAGTGTAAGCTGCTTCACTAAGAGCATATTGCTTTATTAACAGGCTATAACCATATGCCAGTTTGGTTGTAAGGTTATCAACAAAATGAAGAGGCAACTTTTTAAATTTGTTTTCAACAAGGTTACCTGTTGTAAGAGTGAAAATGCGAGGTATAGAACGTGATCTCCAGCAAACCTTGAGTGATGAATCAGGTGGCCAAATGTGATGAACTTCGCCGTCATAATACCATTCCCGGTAATAGTCAGCATGATATTCCCAGGTTTCATTAGCTTCCCACCTGTAATAGCGCGTTCCGGTTTCAGCACCATCCAAATCAACATAGAATTGGATACCTTTTAAGAATTCCCCTTCAATAAGTCCTTCATGGTCTTCCCTTATATAATAAACTGAATCAACTGCAGGGCTTTCAGTCATCATATCATAATCTGATTCAATTACCTCTCCATCAGGAGTAGTTACTGAAAGCTTAAATGAAGTTCCGGTAGTTAGATACATTTGATCGATGACAACACTATAATTTCCATTTCCTGTTTCTGAAAGGCCGAAAATGTTACCATTATCATCAAGTATACTTACACTGCATCCACCAACTGGCAAGTATTCCGGCGCTTCAATAGGAGAGGTCATGCTAACATTTACAGTTTGAGCACTATCAGCATTTGAAACTGATCCGGTGATTACATATTTCTTTTCATCGGCTGCCTCTATTACCGGGTCAAACTCCTTAATACACGATGTAATAATTATCGTGATTACAAGTACAAACCATATAATCCTAGTCTGATGCATAGTTGCCGAGTTTAAAGATCCAAGTGGCAGTGAGTATAGGTACTCCGATTACCGAATACCTGAAACTCCGTATTCTTCCATTATCGGTTCTGAAGTACACAGAATATGGATTAGCACGCCCGGTAAGGTTATATACACTAAATACAAACGAGCTGTGCAGTAGTTTATTACGTCTGAGGTTTCCCTCAATAGTCAGAGAAAGGTCAGTACGGAAATAATCAGGAATGCGATAGGCATTACGTGATGAATAGTCCAAATATGGTACCCCATTAATATAATAAACTGAAATAGGATAAGTGATTGGTTTCCCGGTTTGATAGGCTACCACTGACGACATAGTGATGCGTCGTGTGAAATGGTAGTTCAGCACCGCATTTACAGCATGTGGTATATCAAAATTAGAAGGGAATGATTCCCCTTTATTAATCTTGTCCCATGGGTGGATACCATCAACTTTAGTAGTAGTGCGTGAATAAGTATATGAAATCCAACCTTCAAGTTTCCGGCTGCTGCGTTTAAGGAAGAACTCCAACCCTAGCGCATTTTGCTCCCCTTGCAGAACATTTGTTTCGGCTCTGGGATTCTCAAGGAAATTTGCCCCGTCTTTAAACTCCGGATAATTTGATGACCTCTTATAATAACCTTCAACTGATGCATCCAGCCCGCTTTGTCCAAGTATCCTGAATACTCCCACTGAGACCTGTTCACTTCGTGAAGGTTCGAGGTGGTAATCGGCTAGTTTCCACTGGGTGTTGGGCGCAACGGTAATAGTGTTGTTGAGCATAAACAGGTTCTGGTGCATTTGATTAAAAGCAAGTTTTATGGAACCGTTTACATCAGTTTCAATATTTACTGCTACTCTGAAGTCAGGCTGCGAATAGCTCTTTATTATCTCATTGCTACCAAATTCCAGTGTATCAGAAGTATATCTGGCATCAAAAGGAACACCCTCAAAGTAATTATAAACAGTTTGCTTGCCAATAGGCATGAATAATGCATATCGCATTCCTGCAGTTAAATTTACCCAAGGTAAAACGTCATATGAATCAGATAAATGCAATGCACCTTCAACCCCCTGTTCTTTGCCATGGTCAACCGGTAAACGAATAGAATTTTCACCATGAGGGTTTACTATTCCTTTATCCAGTTTATATAGAATTAAGTCAGCTCCGTAATCAAGTGTATGAATGTCACTTAGCATGTGCTTAAAATCAGCACGTGCCTCATAGTGCCCCATCTTATAGGCATGCCTGTATGCACTGGATTCATCCTGTGAATCAGTGGTTTTGAAATCATATTGTGAACCTATGAGCGAAAACTCACCTCTGATCCTGTTTGAAAAAATATGATTTAAACTCAGTGATGCGCCATTATTTGAATAGGCGTATTCATTAATGTCTGCTAATTTAAACCTGTCGTCGCTGTGATAGACAAAAACCGACATTTGAGTTTTATTGAGATCATAGTTTACCGATGCAGCTACGTCATTGAAATTTGCTGAGCTAGCCCTGATTGAAGGATCTTCTATTCGCTTTAATAACCAATCAGAATACGAAGACCTTAAGCTTAATAACACTGAGCTGGTATCCTTTTTTAATGGACCCTCAATTACTATATTACCGGTTATAGGGCTTACCCCCCCGTGGGCAGTAAAGCGTTTGCGGTTACCCTGCCTGGTAACTATGTTAAAAACTGACGACAAACGCCCCCCGTATTGGGCAGGGATGTGTCCTTTGTATATCGAAAAGTCTTTAATAATATCAGAGTTAAATGCAGGGAAGAATCCAAATAAATGTGATGTATTGTAAATCGGTATCTTGTTTATGTAGAATGCATTCTGGTCTGATCCACCTCCGCGCACATTCAACCCCGAAGCACCTTCACCGGTTGAAACTATACCAGGTAACATACTTGAAACTTTAAGTATATCACGTTCGCCCATCAGCATTGGCAACTCACGTATGGATTTCATTGAAATTTTATCCAACCCGGGGTCCTTTGCTTTAATGTTCATCTGCCTGTCGCCATAAACAACAAATTCCTTCATTTCAATCACTGCACTATTGAGTGCTATTTTTAACTCGCCATCTGAGAATACCTCGAGCAGATAGCGGGTTTTTTCATAACCAAGTATTTCGAAAATAGCATTGTACTTGCCAGGTTTGAGCATAATGGTGAAATAACCGTTCAAATCAGTAACAGCACCGGTACGAATTTCAGCAATATACATTGTTGCATTGAAGAGAGGTTCCCCATTATTGTTATCGAGAATCCTGCCAATGATTCTGGCCTTGCCACCTTTCATTGTCCCACCCGGTCTGCCAATTCTTAATGTTTGAATAACACCAGGTTTTCGGCCGGTTATGTACCGCTCCTCTGTGGCAGTAATCGACTTAGCTTTTGCGGTTGAGGTATCAGTTGAAGATACTTGTTCATACGAAGGAAGCTTGGCCGGTAATCCTTCGCCAGGAATAATAACAATATCAGAGTTCCACACAGTTGCGGTTAAACCCTTACCCTTAATCACTTGCCTGACTGCTTCAATGACTTCAATGTTGTTTGCATTTAAAGAAACCCTCAAGCTATCAGTCCACTCGCTCCGGCTCCATATTTTAACTCCCGATCCCTTTTGCACCTCTTCTACAAACCTGGTAAATGTAACATCAGTCAGATTAAATGACATGACTGTACGAGGCCCCTGGGCTGAAACCAACGAAACCAGCATAAGCAATGTCAATATAAAAAGCGCTGACTTTTTCATTGTAATGTTGTATTGCAGAATTCAAGTAGCTTACTCAATTCACCATCATCTGATCGTTTAACACTAACTCTGTTATGGCGCATATATTTCTTTAGTTCAGGCCTCTGTTCTTCACCAAACAACCTAATAAAACTACGATTATTTGTAAATCGCGAAAGTGTTGAATCCTTATATAGATATGATGTTTGGTTTAGGGACGAAAACCTCAAATTAGTAGCACCTACAGGTGTATCAATAATCAATTCTTTACTACCGTAATACATAATACGCACAGGCCCTTTACCCAATACCCGATATATCCTCCTAACAGTGTCGGGCAAAGCATGAACTTCAAAATCTGACCCAAAGAAGTGAAAAGCTTCAAGCCATGCATCTGAAATGATAATTTGGTTTATTCCACCGTAACTGTTTGCATACTTATATACGAGTTGCTGATTGAAAATGTCATAATTAAGCATCACACCATCAAATGTAACACCGCGTAACTTAACCCAGCCGCGGCTAAATTCATTGCCGTAAATAAAAGGTGTACCAACAGTACTGGATGCTACATAATACCTGTATAACTTCCCATTATGTAACAAAGGATCAAGGCCATAAGATGCATCAAGTCTGTTCACCTGCTGACCCTGAACCACAAAGGCAGACATCATTAAAATTGTAACAAATGCAATACAAAACAATGGTCTCATAATATACTGACTACACCGGTTAAGAATTACGGGTCACAAGTTTTAAATAGGGAGAAGGAAACAAATTACCTGGTTCCTATTAGAAATGCGTAATGCAAAAATAACAATTTAGAATCAAAATACTTTATTATATCTAATCAATCTTCCAGCCATCTGGTATCTTACCTCAATTTAATATTTCATTTAAAGTAAAACTTTTGCCTGCTCTTACGCCTTTCTCTGTCTGCTCAAGTATAAAACACTCATTATAGGCATCATGCTCAAGATAGAGCACATAATTATTTTCAACAGCTTCATTCAGAAATGATTCTTTCTCATCAAGAGTAAGCAACGGACGAGTGTCATAACTCATTATCCATGGAAGTGGCACATGGGCTTTTGTAGGCAAAAGATCGCTGGTAAACACTATTGTTTTCCCTTTATAATCAATGAATGGTATTGCCTGTCCATCAGTATGTCCATTATAAAGTTTAATCCTGATATTATTAAAAAGCTCAGCACCATCATTAAACAATTGCAAATGACCGCTCTCTTCAATAGGTTTAATATTCTCAATTAAAAAAGAAGCGCTCTCACGTTTATTAGTGTTCATTGCCCAATTCCACTGTGGGGCACTGATATGATAGGTAGCATTCGGAAAAGTGAGCTCAAATCCACTCATATCTTTATTCATTTTAACACTCCCACCACAATGATCAAAGTGCAGGTGGGTTAAGAACATATCAGTGATATCAGCAGGTGTGAAACCATGCGCTGCCAATGATTTTTCAAGCGACTCATCACCGCTCAAGTAGAAACGGCTAAAGAACTTCTCGCTTTGTTTATCTCCAATACCGTTATTAACCAGTATACGCTTATCACCATCAACAATTAGCAGGCAGCGCATAACCATGTCAATCATATTGTTTTCATCAGCAGGGTACTCACGACTCCACATGCTTTTGGGCACCACGCCGAACATAGCACCTCCGTCGAGTTTAAAGTGTCCGGTATGAATTGGATAAAGTTCCATCGTGTGAATTTTCGGAATTAAACATTCGAAGATACTTAAAGTTCAGGTATTAATGCGCACTCAAGCCTCTGAGAGAGCATTTTGAAGTGTCTATAAGAGGAATAATCTGCTTGGGAATATAACATTTTAATTAAGTTTTGATTTTTTTTCAAAACGGCACACAACTTTTTTGCAAATACCTCGTTTAATGTTTTAACTTTGCAACTCAAAGTACTTTACATGAAAGAAGAACAAGAATATATCAGAGATTTAACTGAAATCCGTTCCATGATGGAACGGTCAACAAGATTTTTGTCCTTAACTGGCTGGTCGGGCATTATGGCAGGTATATACGCATTGGCCGGGGCTTTCTTTGCATACAGGATAATTTACCTGAACAAAGAGGAAGTGGTTTACAACACTTTGGAAGCTCAACAAATTTCAGATAGCGTAACAAAGTTAGCACTACTGGCATTTACAGTACTGGTATTGGCTATTGGGACTGCAATTTTGTTGTCATATAAGAAATCGAGGGCAAATAATTATAAATTGTGGAATCCGGCAACCCGCCGACTACTCGTTAATCTGGCCATTCCGTTGATTACCGGTGGGTTATTTATAATTGTTCTTTTTTTAAAAGGAATATTAGGACTGATTGCTCCTGTTACCCTTATCTTTTACGGACTTGCCCTTTTAAACGCCAGCAAATTTACCTTTGAGGATGTCAAGTATTTGGGTATTATGCAAATCGCCTTAGGACTAGCGGCTTCGTATTTCATTGGATACGGATTATATTTCTGGGCAGCAGGGTTTGGAATGATGCACATAGTTTATGGTATTTATATGCACTTGAGATACGAGAAGTGAAAACTATAATCAATAATTTAAATAAAGCTTTTGAAAGCAGGGTGCGATTAGGGATCATGTCAGCACTTGCTGTAAATGATGCCCTGGATTTCACCGCGCTCAAGGAGCTGCTTGAAGTGACTGACGGTAACCTGGCCAGCCATTTGAAAGCGCTTGAGAAAGAGGACTTTGTGGCTGTAAAAAAAACATTTATCGGCCGCAAGCCAAATACACGATATTACATTACTTCACTCGGTAAACGCGAATTTGAAGAGCATATAACGGCACTGGAAAATTTAATCAAGAGTCAAAAATAAACCTATTTTTTTTGAATCAAAACTTTGAAATTCAAAGTACTTTTATCACAAACAATTATTAACTATGGAAACAACCGGCAAAAATTACTTCGAAAACGTTACAAATTCGATTAAGCAATCAGTAACATTAAAACTGGTGTCAATTTTTATCTTGATGATGCTCTTAATGATTCCGATGTCATTCGTTGAATCAGTAATTAATGAACGTGAAAACCTGAAACAACAGGCAATTACCGAAGTGAGTAACAAATGGGCTAATCAGCAGCATGTTTATGGTCCAATTCTTACCATACCCTTACAAAAAGAAGTGACGGTTGACGATAAAGTTACAATTATACACAGTCAGGCGCATATTTTACCATCTCAATTAAGTATCAACGGCAAGGTTGTACCTCGCTCGCTCAAAAGAGGGATCTATGAAGTAGTGGTATATGATTCCGATTTATCTTTTCAAGGGCAATTTGATGATCTATCAAAATACTTAACTGATCTTGATGGTTACAAAGCTTTTCCAGAGGCAGCATTTCTTACCATCAATATTTCAGACCTGAGGGGCATAAAAGAAAAGATTGTTTTAAAATGGAATGATCAAATTAAGGATGTAATTCCCGGTTCAACCATTCCATCAATAATAAGCTCAGGCATTACTATTAAAGACATAAAACCATTAGCTGATAACCAGGTTAGTGCTTTTTCATTCGACCTTAAACTTCAGGGAAGTCAGTATCTGGGTTTTATTCCTCTAGGTAAGGAAACCGATGTTCAGCTAACATCTGACTGGAAGGATCCTAGTTTCTCAGGCTCTTTTCTGCCAAGAAACAGAACCGTTGATGAAAAGGGATTTTCAGCGGATTGGAAGGTACTTGAGTTAAACAGAAATTATCCGCAATTCTGGATTGGTGATTCAAATTCACAAACAATCCTGGAATCAGCATTCGGTGTTGATCTGCTGCTCCCAACTAATGACTACCAGAAGTCAATGAGGTCGACCAAGTATGCATTGCTGGCAATATCGTTAACATTCCTCACTTTCTTCCTGGTTGAAATATTTAACAAAAGCAGAGTACACCCATTCCAATATATTTTGATAGGTTTAGCCCTTACACTTTTTTATGTACTGTTGATATCAATATCTGAGCACTCGAGCTTTAATATTGCATATTTGGTATCAAGCATCGCTATCATTACCATGATTGGATTATATGCACGGACTATTCTTGGAAACTTAAGGCAAACTCTGGTACTGGTAATGATTCTCTGCTTTACTTACACTTTTGTATACATTACCCTACAACTTCAGGATTATGCTCTGCTAATTGGCAGCATCGGATTAACTCTCATACTGGCATTTACAATGTATATTACAAGAAGAGTTAACTGGTATGAATTAAGCAATAACTAAATATAGCTATCATGAAAAACACAAGGTTAGAAATAATAATATCAGTAGTTGGCGTATTGTTACTTATCCCATTAGTAGCAATGCAATTCACAAATGAAGTTGATTGGGATGTTAGGGACTTCATAATTATGGGTGTACTGTTGCTCGGCACGGGCTTATTATTGGAATTAGTTCTGAGAAAAGTGAAAAGCTTGAAAAACAAAATCTTAATCGGTGGAGCTATCTTACTCGGCTTTTTTCTTATATGGGCAGAACTGGCCGTTGGGATATTTGGGACACCTTTTGCAGGCTCATAAAATTGAATATTTCAGAGTAGATAAGTGAGAGTCAGTTTTGCAAATGCCAGGCAAGAATAGCCTGGCATTTGAATTTTATTTTGCTTATTATAAAAATCTGTTTATCTTAGCAACCGTTTAGCATCCGTATAACTATGCTCTAACATCCATTATCCAATGCATAGAACGTTGCTATAGGGAGGTTAAACGGAACACAAACGGATGTTGAACGGATGCTAAGTATAATGAAGATAAACTAAAAGCCCAATATCAAACTCGATCATCAAAAAAATATATGGCACGTATTTACTCAGATTATCCACTTTCAGGAAAACAAGGTAATATTGTTTACTATAATAGAAATGGTAAAACTTTTAGCAGAATATTTACAAAACCCAAAGACCCCCGCACTCCTGAACAATTAATCAACAGGGCTAAAATGAGAGCTGCAGGGAGTTTTTTAAAGCTTGTTAAGGATGTGATCAGAAAAGGGTTTCAAGCTCCATATACACATACAACACCTTTTTTGGAAGCACAAAGTTACCTAATGGCTAATTCCTTGATACCTATTACGCCTAATAATGGTAAAGAATATCAGTTTGAGGTAGATCTTCCCAGAGTTAAATTAGCGAGTGGAAAAATTAATCCTCCAAAAATTACAGCCATTAACAGGAATGACCACGAAATCCTATTAAGCTGGGATAGATCATTAGGTGCAGTACCTAACAGGTTAAATGACAGTATGAATTTGGTGGGTTTTATATCAGAAAAGAAAGCCCTTTGGTTTAATGATCTCGGAACCAGGGAATCAGGCGAAGGAAGAGTTATTCTTCCCAAATTAGTCAATGAACCACTACACCTATGGGCCTTCTTTTCAAATGAACAAAAGTCTATGAAACCCGATAAGGAAAATGTTTCTGATTCGGTTTTCCTGGGAGTGCTTTAAATAGAAGGCAGGGTATGCCCTGGCTTTAAATGTATTCGCTGGCTTCGATTTCGCCCTTCATAACCATTAGGCCATTCATTGCGAGGGCTCTCATTTCATCCTCGCCAGGATAAACATGTACCGGACCGATTTTATAAACTCTTTCTATCACTTTGTTAACGAACCACTTGCCATGCGCAACACCACCGGTTAATAAAATGCCATCAACTTCACCTTTGAGCACAGTGCTCATAGCGCCAATTTCTTTAGCTACCTGAAAAGCCATAGCCTCAAAGATAAATCCTGCATACTCATCACCGGCCAACATACGTTGTTCAACTTCATAGGCACTATTAGTACCAAGGAAGGCTGACATACCACCCTTGCCTTTGGTCATGAGCAGAAGTTCTTTTTGAGTGAATTTGCCGCTGAAGCACATCCTGATAAGGTCGGCAGCAGGTAATGTTCCACTTCGTTCGGGAGAAAAAGGACCCTCACCATCAAGTGCCTGATTCACATCAATGACTTTACCTTTTCTATGCGCGCCCACGCTGATGCCACCTCCAAGATGTACAACTATAAGGTTCAAGTCTTCATACTTACGCATAATTGACTTGGCATGTTGTCGGGCAATGGCTTTTTGATTAAGAGCATGAAATATTGATAACCTTTTAAATTCAGGGTGACCTGAAACACGTGCAAGGGGTTCAAGCTCATCAACTACAACCGGATCGGTGATATAAGCAGGTACATTGTCAAGACTTTTTGCAATATCATCAGCAATAAGTCCGCCTAAGTTGCTGGCATGTTCGCCCATGGGACTATGACGCAGGTCAGCCTTCATAGCGTCATTTATCTTATAAACCCCTGACGGTATTGGCTTAACTAAGCCGCCGCGACCTACAATTACTGAAAGTGTATTTAGTTCAACACCCGCTTCTTCAAGTTGCTTAAGAATGATTTCTTTACGGAAGCTATACTGGTCAGTAATCTTTTCAAAAGGTGCGAGTTCTTCAGTAGAGTGGTAGATGGTGCGGACAAAAACAGGGTTGGCACCGCTGAAAACCGCGATCTTAGTGCTGGTAGAGCCCGGGTTAATGGCCAATATGCGAATTTCTTCCATAATAATTCAGTGTTCAGGAATATTATTTGGCTATCAATGCCGCTAATGCAATACTATATAGTTTGGTAAGTGCACTGTCGCCTCTTGAAGAAAGCACACAAGGGACGCGGGCACCGGCAACAAATGCTCCAAGCTCAGCTCCTGCCAGTTTGGTATTCGTTTTATAGAATACATTACCGGCTTCAATATTTGGGAATACTAAACAGTCGGCATCACCTGCTACGGGCCCGGTTAGTTTTTTAATTTCTGCTGATTCAGGATCAATAGCGGTATCAAGTGCCAGAGGTCCATCAATATAAGCATCCTTGATCTGGCCACGATCGGCCATCTTGGCAAGCATAGCACCTTCTACACTTGATGGGATTCCGGCAAGCATTTGCTCAGTTGCTGATATTATCGCCACTTTTGGTTTATCAATACCAAGCGCTTTTGCTGTGTTGATAAGATAATTGGTTATGGAGAGTTTCTGTTTGAAATCAGGAAGGGGAAGGATTGCAACATCACCAACGATCAGCAACTTATGATAGTTAGGATTTTCAAGTACGGTAACATGACTCAGTACTGCACCCGGATTCATGAGACCTTCTTCCTTATTAAGAATCGCTTTCATGTACTTATCTGTACTTACTAAACCTTTCATAAGCAAGTCAGCCTCTCCGGCATTGATAAGGGCAACTGATTTTGATGCCGCTTTTGCTTCATTAGGCTCATGGATCATGCGGAATTTACCGGGATCAAGGCTTAATTTACCACAAATATCACGCATCACAGCCTCGTCACCAACAAGAATTCCTTCAATTATTCCTTTATCAACAGCATCATTTACCGCTTCAATAGTATGTGAATCATTGGCATATGCTGCAACTAGTCGTTTTCTGCCTTTCGACTTTAAAACGTCAAACATTTGATCAAGTTTCGTGATGGGCATAGGATCCTCCTTATTTCGTATGGTGATATTTGAATATATTGATAATATGATACTTGCGACACATAATTCAGGGTGCAAAAGTACCATTCAAATAGTATATTACCAAACTAAAAAGAAAGGCTGTATGCTTTTTATTGAATACCTTTGTAGAAGAGCATTTTTGAGTTAAGTCAATGTGCTTTTGTGCGTAATTTTAGCGAACAATAATTGTATAAGTAGATTATAATAAAAGCATTATAGATGATTCCACGACGCCTGATACCCTTTCTACCGGTTATAAGTGGCCTTTTATTAGCGGCTGCATGGCCTGAAAGGGGTTTTCCACTGCTGCTTTTTATAGCGTTTGTTCCATTACTCCTACTGGAGGAACTTAAAAGAAGGGATCCCTTAAGCACTAGAATTAACATTTACTGGATGGTTTTCCCGGCATTTCTTATATGGAACGGACTCTCAACCTGGTGGATATATAATTCAACTTTGTTTGGAGCTGTGGTTGCTACCTTGCTGAACACTTTCTCACAATCACTTATGTTCTGGTTGTTCTCATTCAGCCGAAAGGCAATGAAGCGAGGAGGTCATGGTTTCTTTGCTTTGATAGTATTTTGGGTGACTTTTGAATTCATCCACCATCACTGGGATTTAAACTTCCCATGGATGACATTAGGTAATGGCTTTGCAGCTTTTCCCGAGTGGATTCAATGGTATGAGTACACAGGTACTTTCGGCGGATCAATCTGGGTGCTGGTTGTAAATGTTTTTGTTTTCAAAGCATTTCAAAAGGTACTTGATCAAAGCACATTAAAAACATCAATGCGCGATTGGATCAAACCTGCTGTTCTCGTTGTTGTTCCCCTTGTTATCTCGTATAGCATCTACTATTCTTATGATGAAAAGCACAACCCTATAAATGTTGTAGTTGTTCAACCAAACATAGATCCTTACGAGGAACAGTATGACCTTCCTTATGAACAGGTTATTGATAAGGCATCAGCCCTTGCACTCCAAAAAGCTGATAGCACAACGGAGTTTGTTGTTTTTCCGGAATCAATGGTACAGCCTGATTTCTCTGCAGGAATGAGAATATGGGAAAATGATATTGAGAACCATCCTAGTTTTGCCATGTTCCGTGCCAAATTACTCAATCAATTGCCAAAGGCTAAGGTAATATCAGGATACTCTACTTATCGTCAATATTTTGAGGGCGATGAAATAACTCCAACAGCCAGGAATTTCAGTGACGGCTCAGGCTACTATGATGCATACAACACAGCAATAATGGTTTCCGGAAACAAGGAACTTCAACTATATCACAAATCAAAACTTACTCCTGGGGTGGAGCTAATGCCGTTTCCATGGTTACTTAAGCCCTTTGGTGATCTGGCCATTGACCTGGGAGGCACTGTTGGAGCATTGGGAGTTGATAAACGTAGAATACCTTTTATAATTGGCGATTCTTTAAGAATTGCTCCAATTATTTGTTATGAATCAGTCTATGGTGAATTTGTAAACGGCTTTATAAGGAATGGAGCTGATGCCATTTTCATTATTACAAATGATGGGTGGTGGGGCAATACTGCCGGGCACCGTCAGCATATGTTATTTGCAGTGATCAGAGCCATAGAAACCAGGCGAAGTATTGCACGGTCAGCAAATACAGGAATTTCATGTTTCGTGAACCAGCGCGGTGATGTTAGTCAGAGAACGCCATACTGGGTGCCTGCTGTTATCAAAGAATCAATTAATGCAAATGATGAAATAACCATGTACGTGAGATATGGCGACTACATAGCGCGCGGATGCGTAGTAGGTGCCGTATTTTTACTTTTCATCTCAATTGTATATCACTTGAAGCCCGAAATTAGAAAAAGGGCTTGAGCAGATAAATTGTTAAATCTGCATATTTAATCTGAGGAGTTGTTGCTCAACACAACTCTTTTTGTATTTTCGCTGTTATTGTGAAACAATTAGAAATCTGAAAAACCATATCCCGATGAATTTTGAGTTTACCGAAGAGCAGTTAATGATTCAGCAAGCTGCACGTGATTACGCCCAGCGTGAGCTGGTATTAGACGTTATTGAACGCGACAATCATAGTATTTACCCCGCAAAGCATGTTAAAGCCCTGGCAGAACTTGGCTTCATGGGCATGATGGTAAGTCCTGAATACGATGGGGCCGGTATGGATACCGTATCATATGTACTGGCCATGGAAGAGCTTTCAAAAGTTGATGGTTCTACAAGCGTGATAATGTCGGTTAATAATTCACTTGTGTGTTATGGCATTGAGAAGTTTGGTACTGAAGAACAGAAACAGAAGTACTTACGTCCATTGGCACGAGGTGAAAAAATAGGTGCATTCTTACTTTCAGAGCCTGAAGCAGGTTCAGATGCAACTTCACAAAAGACTACTGCTGAAGATAAAGGTGACCACTATCTGGTGAACGGAACCAAGAATTGGATTACTAATGGTAATACTGCCAGTGTGTATTTGCTGATTGCTCAAACTTATCCTGAAAAAGGTCATAAAGGAATTAATGTACTAATTGTCGACCGTCATTCAGCAGGTATATCAGTTGGTCCGCATGAAGATAAAATGGGGATGCGCAGTTCTGATACTCACTCGGTTATGTTCACTGATGTAGTGGTTCCCAAAGAAAACAGGATAGGTGAAGATGGTTTTGGATTCAAGTTTGCCATGAAAACACTTGAAGGCGGAAGAATAGGAATCGCATCGCAAGCACTTGGATTTGCTTCAGGAGCCCTTGAAAGGTCAATCAAATATGCACAAGAGCGTAAAGCTTTTGGAAAGGAATTAGCCAAACATCAATCTGTTGCCTTCAAAATTGCACAAATGGCAATTGAAGTTGAGAATGCACGAAATTTATGCCTGAAGGCAGCTTGGTTGAAAGACCAGGGCAAACCATACGGGTATGCTAGTGCCATGGCTAAATACTATGCTGCAGAGATAGCAATGAAAGTCACTACCGAAGCGGTACAAATTCACGGTGGATATGGCTATGTCAAAGAGTATCATGTTGAGCGCCTGATGCGCGAAGCTAAGCTCACCCAAATTTATGAAGGCACCTCAGAAATACAGCTTATTGTTATTTCAAGGGAGTTGCTTCAAGTGCACTAAGATGTTATAAATGAATAGCTTAATGTACACAATGTAATTTCAGGAAAATTGCTTTATGGACACCAGGTTGTTTAAAGTAAAATTCTAACAGTATTCCAGGTTGTTTTAAGAGAAATGCTTAATGTTGGCAAAGCAATTTCACGGGAATAGATAAATTTAAATAATACGATTGTTGAAGTAAATAAAATTAAGACCATGAATATTTTCGTATGTATAAGTAATGTGCCGGATACCACGACACGGATAAAGTACAAACCTGGTAATAAAGAGGTTGACTTTTCAGGCGTACAGTGGATAATTAATCCATGGGATGAATTAGCGCTCACACGCGCTATTGAACTAAAGGAGTCAAACCCTGCCGATGTAACAAAAATAACCGTAATCACGGTTGGAAAAGCTGATGCTGAACCTACAATCAGAAAAGCCTTGGCCAGTGGTGCTGATGAAGCAATTCGTGTTGATGCAACCCCTGATGATGCCTATACAACTGCAGTTCAGATTGCAGAAGCATTAAAGAATGAATCATTCGACCTGGTGCTTTGTGGGGTGGAATCAAGTGATTACAATAGTTGGTCAGTAGGAGGTATGCTTGCTGAATTACTTGATGCTCCGTCAATTTCAGCAGTAAGCTCGCTGAATATAGAAAACGGAAAGCCCGTTGTAACCCGCGAAGTAGATGGCGGTAAGCAAACACTGAGAACATCAACCCCTGCTGTGTTGGTCGTTCAAAAAGGTATTGCAATCATCCCAAGGATACCTTCAATGAGAGGTATTATGACTGCACGCACAAAGCCATTGAAAGTTGTACAGGGTGTAAGCACTGAACCTCTGACTAAAATAGTTGAATTTCAGGCTCCACCTCAAAAGGGATCATGTAAAATGATTGATCCTGAACATCTGGACGAATTGCCCGAACTACTACACAAGGAAGCCAGGGTTATTTAACAACTTAACAATAGAACAACATGTCAGTATTAGTATATATAGAACATCGCGAAGGTAAATTCAGGAAGAGCTCTTTTGAACTTGTATCATATGGTAAAAGAGTTGCTGAAGCATTGAAAGTTGAAATGAATGTGCTGGTAATAGGTAAAGTTAGCGGGGAAGAGCTCGCACTTCAGGGCAATTACGGCGCATCAAAAATCATACACGCAGCGGAAGACCTTCCTTTTGACGATCAGGCATATTCCACTATAGTTGCAAAAGTTGCCCAACAAAAAGATGCAACAGTCATTGTAATGGCACATAACCTTACTAGCAGGGCTATTGCTCCACGGGTGGCTATCAAGTTAAAAGCGGGTCTTGTAAGTGCTGTTAATGGTCTTCCATTAAGCTTTGATCCCTTTATTGTGAACAAGAAGGCTTTTTCAGGAAAATCAGTAGTTCAACAACAATTACTTACACCTGTGAAAGTACTGACTTTGTCACAGAATACCGCCGGAATAACCGATTCACCCGGCTCAGTTGAGGTTGAGAACTATAAGTTAGAAGGTGTTAGTGCTTCAACTGAAGTACTTTCCACTGAGGTTCAATCAGGCAAAGTATTGTTAACTGAAGCTGAGATCATTGTTTCAGGTGGGCGAGGCATGCGAAGTGCCGACAACTGGAAACCACTGGAAGAACTTGCCGGCGTGCTTGGAGCAGCTACCGCATGTTCACGTCCGGTATCAGATGAAGGTTGGCGCCCTCACTCAGAGCACGTTGGACAAACGGGCAAAGTTGTTGCTCCATCACTGTACTTTGCATTAGGTATTTCAGGTGCTATTCAGCATCTCGCAGGTATCAGCTCATCAAAAGTGATTGTTGCAGTAAACAAGGACCCCGAAGCTCCTATTTTCTCTGCCGCTGATTATGGTATTGTGGGAGATGTACAAACTATCCTGCCAAAAATGACAGAGGCGTTTAAAAAATTTAAAGAAGGGAATTAAAGGAATTTATTTCTTACTTGTATAAAGGTCCTGAAAGATAATCATCTACTACTTCAGGAAAGTACTTGTATTCAAGTTCATGGATCTTATGAGCCAGTGAATCAGGCGTATCAGCAGGAGTAACCGGGCAGGTGGCCTGAAAAAGCACTTCACCGTTATCATAAACTTCATCAACAAGATGGATAGTGATACCAGATTGTCTGTCGCCATTACTGATCACACTTTCATGAACCTTAGAACCATACATACCTTTACCACCATAGAGTGGAAGAAGGGCAGGATGGATGTTGATTATTCTACCCTGGTAAGCTTTGATGATAGTTTGAGGCATCAACCATAAGAAGCCTGCGAGCACGATGAGGTTGATATTACGACTTTTAAGGTCGTTTAGTACAAAACTGTCATCATTACATAGCTGCTCGCGGTTGAAAAGAACAAGGGGGATATTAAGAGATTCAGCCCGTTGTATGACAAAGGCCTTAGGATTATTACAGTAAATAGCTGTTACTTTGGCATGGTTTGTTTGATCAAAGTATTCAGCCAAACGCTGGGCATTTGAACCATTTCCGGATGCAAAAACCGCTATTTGTTTCATGGGTTACAGGATGCTGTTAATAATGTGGATACTCCCAGGGATATTTCTGCCTCTGTTATCACATGTGTGCAATGTCATACTAATTGGTAGTTCATCGGGTTACAAGCAGGTAATAGTTCTTTTTACCTTTTTGAACCAAAAGATACCTTTCATTAAGCAGATGATTAATTCCAACAGAAATATCATCAGTCATTTTTTCTTTATTAAGCTGAATGCCACCATCTTTTAACATGCGCCGGGCTTCACCTTTCGATGCAAATACTGTGGTTACATCGGCAACCAGATCAATCAGACTAATACCTTCTGACAGTTTTGCAGCTGATATTTCAAACTGTGGAACACCTTCGAAAACCGACAATAGCACATCTTCGCTAAGGTTCTTCAACGTTTCAGTGGTACCTTTCCCAAAAAGGATTTCGGATGCTTCAACAGCTGAATTAAAGTCGTCTTCAGAATGGATGCGAACAGTTAGATCTTTGGCAAGAGCCTTTTGCAGAACCCTTAAGTGAGGGGCTTGAGCATGCTCATTAATCATTCCATTGATCTCTTCATGCCCATATAAGGTGAAGATTTTAATATACTTTTCTGCATCAGCATCGGAAGTGTTAAGCCAGAACTGATAGAACTTATAAGGAGATGTTTTTTCGGGATCTAACCATATATTGCCTGATTCTGTTTTACCAAACTTGCTTCCATCGGCTTTAGTAATGAGCGGGCAAGTTAAGGCATAGGCTTCACCTCCTGCTTTGCGACGAACAAGTTCAGTACCGGTAGTGATATTACCCCATTGGTCAGAACCACCCATTTGCAATTTACAATTGTAGTGCTGATATAAGTGGAGAAAATCATAACCTTGTACAAGCTGATATGTAAATTCAGTAAACGACATACCATCGCCGGTTTCACCGGTAAGACGCTTTTTTACTGAATCTTTCGCCATCATGTAGTTAACTGTTATGTGCTTGCCTATATCGCGAATGAAGTGTAAAAAGGAAAAATCCTTCATCCAGTCGTAATTATTGACTGCAACGGCACTATTAGGAAGAGATTCATTAAAATCAAGCAGTCGGGCAATTTGGCGGGTAAGTCCTTCCTGGTTCTTACGCAAAGTAGGTTCATCGAGAAGGTTGCGTTCTTCTGATTTGCCTGATGGATCACCAATCATACCAGTAGCACCCCCTATCAGAACAATAGGCTTATGCCCGGATAACTGCAGATGCTTAAGCATCATTATACCAACGAGATGCCCAATGTGCAGTGAATCGGCAGTAGGATCAATGCCTACGTAAGCTGAAACCATTTCTTTATTCAGCATTTCTTCGGTGCCGGGCATAACATCGTGAATCATTCCCCTCCAGCGTAGTTCTTCTATAAAATTCATACGGATTAACAGGTTTCCTTCATTTTTTAATTTGGTGCAAAGGTAATTAATAATAGCAAATCAGCGCCTTGCATAAGCTTACAGCACGGAACATGAGGTTTAGGTTATTCAAGACATGCTGTTATTGATTATATTTGTACTATGATATTAATAACTGGCGCAACCGGATTAGTCGGTTCATATTTGCTGTTTTCACTACTAAAGCAAGGCAGAAAAGTCAGGGCATTGCTTTATAACCAAAAGAGCCTTGACAGAACAAGGGTTATTTTTAAAAGTTTGGGTGGTGATCCGGAAGTGCTGATCAATCAGGTGGAATGGGTGGAAGGTGATGTACTTGATGTTACTGTACTTCACGATGCCATGCAGGGAATTAAACAGGTGTACCATTGTGCTGCAATTGTATCTTTTGACCCGGGAGATACTGAACTCATGATGAAGATTAATGTGGATGGAACAGCGAATGTGGTGAATGCTGCTCTCGAGGCTGGTATTGATAAACTGTGCCATGTAAGTTCTATTGCTTCACTAGGGAGAACGGATGATTCAAACATTATAGATGAGAATTCAGAATGGCGATCTACTTCTTATAATTCGCGATACTCAAAGAGTAAGTACATGGCAGAGAGAGAGGTATGGCGCGCCAGTGCAGAGGGTTTGCCCGTTATCATTGTAAACCCGGCTATAATATTAGGGTATGGCCACCCTGAAAAAGGTAGCTCCCGGATGTTTAAGACCATACATAAGATCTCAAAGTTCTATGGCCGGGGCATAAATGGCTTTGTTGACGTACGTGACGTAGTAAGGGCAATGATAGAATTGATGGAAAGTGAAATACAGAATGAGCGGTTTGTGGTTTCAGCTGGCAACTTTAGTTATAAGGAAATTTTTAGCATGATTGCAGCTGGTTTTAATAAGCCACTTCCTGATGTTGAAATCCCCGATTTATTATTAGAAGCAGTGTGGAGATTTGAGTGGTTGAGGACAAGAATCATGAAGGTCAAACCGCTCATCACTAAAGAAACTGCAGCTACATCAAAAAATAACTACAACTATTCGAGTGCTAAGCTTATTAAAGCCCTTGAATTTGAATATACTCCAATTGAAGAGACCATTAATACTGTATGCCGCCAAATGGAGCCCGAGCTTAATGGAGATCTCAAAAATAAGTAACCGAGGGTAATTGTTAATCAGGAGCTGATGAAAAGGGCTCCTATAGATTTTTACATTTAAGGTACCTAGAGATTATTGATGCACTACGACTTTGGACAAAGAATGCTATTTAAGTGCAAGAGTCTTATACTGCTCATATTTATCCATAACATTGAGCACAAAACGATGAGTTTCCTTACCACTGATCTTACCATATTTCACGATTGAATCATTGTAATATTGTGGTTGAGATTTAGCTAAAAGGAAGTATTCAACATTGTCACTCCATACTGTTGGGTCTTTTCCGTACTTTTCAGCAAGATTCCTTGCGTCGAGAATATGGGCAAGGCCGATATTGTATGCAGCCAGGACAAATTTCTTACGTTCATTTTTGTCGGGTACAAGAGAGCTGAACCTCTTATCAAGGTCGCTTAACAACCTGATACCAGCTGCAATTTGTTCGTTAGCAGTAGAACCGCTATGCACGCCAAACCTTGAGGCAGTGGCAGGCATAAGTTGCATCAGACCAAAAGCTCCCACGTGCGATGTGGCATCAAGCCTGAACTTTGATTCGTGGTATATTAACGCTGCTACTAATCGCCAATCCCATCCAACTTTTGTACTATGTTCCTTGATGATGTTGTCATAATCAGAAATTGCTTTCTTTGGAACCGGCAAACCAAGTGCAATGCTCACCCAGCGAGGATTTTTGAAATACTTGTTTTGAAGGTTAGCAAACTGCTTAGTTGATTTACTATCTTCAATCCAGTTATTTGCAACCTCAAGTAGGTTAACCGCACCTTTGCGTATGATCCATGATACTCCGATTTCAGGACTTATACGTGTATGCGCATCAATATTATTATATGACAGCATTAAAGCCCTGGCAGTTCGTTCATAAGCAATACTGTATTCAATTTCGCCTGATGATACATCTTTAATAAAATCACTCACCCTGCCATCTGATTCAGCTATAATATCTACTTCATTTGAAGTTGCATGTTGTATATCAGAAAGATAGAATTGTCCTTGTTTATTAACCGGCAAATAGATGGATCGATTTTTTAATTCTTCCAGGTTTCTGACATGATAGTCGTTAGGGTTATTATCATTTGATTTCGACCAGCGATCGGTTTTTCGCTGAACAAGTACCTGATAATCATGATATAATGGTGTGGTATACGTTATCTCAAAGTTGCCATCAGTGATCATAGGAAGTTCCATTGCTATAATGTCAACCCTTCTTTGTTGCAGATATTGCAGCGCCTTATAAACATCGGGTTCAACAATTATTTCAAGTGTTACACCCAAATGATCAGCAAACATCTTTAGAAGTTCATACTGATAACCGTATGCTCCCTCTTCGTATTTGAAGTAGTTGAAGGCATTATCATCGGTGAGGGCAACAAGGGTTCCACGGCTTTTGATATCTTTAAGCAAACCACCGGTGCTTCCGCTTTTAAGTAACGGTTGTTCACTGGTGAAGGAACATGATTCAGGTATGAGGAGTATAAAAATTAAAATTAATGTAGAAGAAAAAATATTAATAAGCCTATGGTACATTCTTTCGAATTTAGTTAATAACTTGATCCTGGTTGAAAGATAATTAGCAAACCCTGGATCTTTATTTTCTATTCTTACCTGGTATATAACTCAATCATTGTTGTATTAAGTACCGGGTATTAATCTCAAAAGTGAATAACACAAGCTAAACACACTTTGTATGGATTTGTTTGAATACAGAACTCTGCTTCAGAACGAGCCTGCAAAGATATGATAATATCCTGAGATATGAACCGTTTATAACATTTATTAACGAAAGTCAATGTACAGGCGCACTCCAGTATATAGGTAATCCTGGTTTTTAACCTTTGATGCGCGTCCAGTAAACTGTTTTACCTAAACCCATCCAGGCAGCACCTATATATCCTCTGATATGGAGCTTGTCGGGTCCGGCGAATTTGATAAATGCATTATAAGTCTTTCCTGAAGCAGGATTGTATATAGTCCCTTTGCTCCATTCGTCCTCTGAAGGATCATAAACGAAATCACTTAGTAACTTTAAGCCGATTAGCTTACGTTTTCTGAGTTTTTCATCAGGGTTTTGCATGTCAACCTTTTCTCTACCATCAGGGTATTTATCTTTTTTCAGCCAAACTATTTCTCCATAATACTTATTATTTGAACCTTTATAGATTTTGATATGCGAAACATTGTCAGTGTCGTCACTGATGGCCTCATACGTTCCTATTAGTTTATCAGCTTTTGCATTTTTTTGCGCTGAAAGTGAAGGAGCCCACAAAAGGGTGATTAGTAAGATACTTGCAATGTTCTTTATCATAGTTCAGGTTTTCAAAATTTTGTTAATTACAGGGAATTATTATTTATCAACAAATTCAAAGGTTAAAAGTATTGATTGCACCTGCCTTAGTAAGTCAGCTTTATTTTGATTAGGCGCGTAAACATAACCATCAAGGGCGACGACCATATTATTTTTCTGATCAACAAGGGTATAATTAATGAATGGGCCTCCCATAAAATCTTTCTCGACCTCCCATAGCCCCCTTATTTCAACAGCATGCTCCTTTTTTAAGGTTAGAAGACGGTCAACGGGTGTTACGTAGTTTTCAGCAACGACCATAAATGAACTGTCAGAAGGCCCCGGAACATAAAGGCGCGTAAACTGGTTCCTGACTGATAATATTTTCCGGGGATTAAACGAGGCAGTGTCAGTATATGGATATCTGTATATTAAAATACCCTGACTAATGACGTTAGTTTCTTTACGCAACCATAAGAAATTATCCTTATCAACAGCTACGAAAAAGTCGGCAGGAATGGCCATTTTCAGGTTGAACTTATTGGTTACAGTTTCACCAGCCTTTATATTGAGTGTTTTGGAATAAAGAGACTGTTGTCTTTGTATTTCAGCATTCTCAAATAAGTTGAAGATTTCCCTCTTATTTTCATTAAAAGCGCTCTTTAGCAGTTCAATGCTTGGGGCAGCTATTTTCACTACTCTCTGCGGAGCTGACCATACGTTCTGAACCATCTCAGTCTTTGGCTCATTTAAAGAGCTGTCAATAGAAATGGCAAGAACATTGCGATGTGTCTCAAAAAGGCGGTTGAATTCACTAAGTTTGATCTGTACAACTTTGTAAAGGGGTTCATCCTGCGGCAAACCAGTTCGCGTGCTGCCAAAAAAACTAATTATACTATCGCCAAGTGAAGTTTTCCATAGATTATCTTCAGCAACCACTATTATTTCATTTGGACTTCCGGTTGAAGATGCTTTAGTTGACTGGTCGGAATTGCATGAATAAAAGCTTAGTACTGAGATAAATACCAGCGCAATTGCTAAAATGCTTCTGATGATCTGCATAATACTGTGTTAAATATATTGTTGAACGAAACACCGGGTTATTTATAGTAACCACAGATTGTAATGGCATTCTACTAACTATGATACTATGGCAACCTTAATTTTCTGACCTGGTTTCAAGGATTTTTCATTGCGGATATTGTTGAGTTTTTTGATTTCTTCAACTGAACATCCTTCATGTTTTTGTGCTATTGTCCACAATGTATCTCCTCGTTGGATTGTGTAATAGATGAACTCGCTACTTGCCTTTTTCTTAGTAGTTGTTTGATTATTAGTAGCTACCTCTTCACGATTTTCTAAGATCTCCTTTTTGTTAACCACCAATAGTTGTCCTGGTTGAATTACAGTGCTATTGAGATTATTCCATTGCTTAAGATCATTAACTGATACATTATTGTTTAAAGCAATTTTATTCAAAGTTTCACCCTTCTTTACTTTATGATGAATTTTCTCATGCGAAGGGGCAGTTTTGACTTGCAAGGTATTTAAATCACCAACTGGAGGTGAAGCTTCAACCAGCGTTTCATTTTCAACTTTCTCTTTTTCTATTGGTTTTGAAATATCCTTATTCGTCTTTGTAGCCGATGCAAATTGTTGTTCTACAACTGTTTCAGGCCTAACTATTAATCGCTGACCAATTGCTAATTTTGTTGAACGAAGCTTATTCCATTTTTTCAAATCGTTAACACTGCACCTATATTTCTGAGAGATTAGCCCCAGGTTTTCACCTCTTTTTACTTTGTGGTATTCAGCACCAGTAACAGTTTTCATCATAGTGACCAGTTGTTCATGCTCAGCTCTTTTTTGAGCTCTCATTGCATATAACTGGGCTTCGTTATTAACAAATGCCGGGATATATTTTTTAGGTAACCTTAGTACATAAGGATTTCCTTGAACTGCAGGTATTACACCTGCTTTAAACGATGGATTTAAAAATTGCAGCTCTTCCATAGGCACATGGATGAACTCCGATATTTGAGCAAAAGTGAGCAGGTCATTAACAGTAACTGTATCTATTTCATAATGATGAATCCGTGGGGTGATTGGACGTAGGTTATGCTCAGCAGCATAAGTCATAACATAAGAAACAGCTATGAAGGCCGGAACATAACCTCTGGTTTCCATAGGAAGAAAGGGCCTTATTTGCCAGAAATCCATCTTTCCGCCTGAACGCCGTATGGCCTTATTTACATTGCCTGGACCTGAATTATAAGCAGCGAGCACAAGCAGCCAATCTTTGTACATCTTGTATAAATCATTCATGTGTTCACAAGCAGCAATGGTAGAACGAATAGGGTCACGCCTGTCATCAACAAAAGAGGTTACCTTTAGATTGTACATTTTACCAGTGCCATACATGAACTGCCATAAGCCTGTTGCTCCAACCCTTGACCGGGCTTCTGGATTAAGTGCAGATTCAACAATAGCAAGGTATTTCAATTCAAGCGGCATATTGAACTTATCAAGGTGCTCTTCAAACATTGGAAAATATATCTGAGCTAAGCCCATCACTCTTTGTGTAAGTTCGCGTTTCTTTACAGCATAGAGTTCTATATAATCTTTAACGTATTGGTTATAAGTTAAATTAATGGGTGTAGTTGCATCTAGCTTTAACAAGCGCTGATAATAAACGGAATCAGAATATACTGGAACAAATCCTTGTGAAAAACCAAAAACGTTTTGCAACTCTTTTTCGGATGCGCATTCATAACCATCAAAGTACTTAAGATTGGCCAAACTATCCAGCGAGGCTGCAATGAAATCGTCTTTTATGAAATCAAAGTCCTTGTTAGCAGTATCAATTAATTGTTTCCCCTGTCCAAAAGATGTTAAAAAAGGAATGAATAACAAAAAACCCATTAGGGGCAAAAAGAGATTTTTTTTCATCGTTTAGATTTTCATGGAGTTGCTACCCGGTTGCAACTGTGTTATTTGCAAAAATAACTTTTTTGAGCTCTAAAGCTAGAAAATTTTAACTTATTTTGGCAAAACATTCGTTAACACCTTAGTAACAGTTAGTTGAGTGACAGGTTTTAATAAAATTTCTCAAATTTGATGAAATTATCCGCAGACAATTAATCAATTGAGAACGAATTTAACAGGCATGTTAAATAGTGACCTTACCGGAATACCTTTATGCCAGCCGGGTGTCCATCGAGGCATCGAGCTTATTACTCTGGCAGCTTCCTCATCACATCCACCACCAATACCTCTCAAGACACGAACATCAGTTATTCTGCCATCCTTTTCAACAACAAAGGAGATATGAACCTTTCCGGTTATATTAGCCTCCCTGGCTATTGAAGGGTATTTCAGGTTCTCAGCCAGAAACTTGTACATATTCTCCATCCCACCGGGGAAACAGGGAGCAACATCAGGTACAATGATAATTTCTTCAATAACCTGTTTTTCCTCAGGAGGAGGAGGGGGTGTAACAATTATATCAATACGGGTATCAGGAGTTATACCAACATCCACTTTAACATCTTGTACATTCTCTTGCTTATTATCAACAGGATTTAGCAAAGTAGTGGTAGGCATTGGTGGTGGTGGTAATTTCTTTGGAATAGTTGGTATGTCAATAATACCGGTTTCAGTTGATGGCGGTGGAGTGGGTATTTCGATTTGCTTAAGATCGTATGTTTTCCACCCAAAAATGATCAGCATCATTGTTAAGGATATGATCAATCCGATGTGTGTGAAATAGGCTTTCTTGGTTTCAAGTTCAGCCTTGGGTGACTTTTTTGCTTCCATGGTAGTGTGTTTTTTGGTTGTATTTACTGAAGCGGTTACAATCAAATTGTTATTCTATCACCTTAATCCCGTAAGTTTATACTAGCGTCCTTTTTATTTATAACGCTGTATTAAATCGCTTATTGCAATCTATATAGTAATACTTAATATTTATTTTCAGGTTTGAAATGTTGATAGCTAAGTTGCTTTGAGAAAAGATGGTCGCAAAAGTTGTTAAAGGATTCAATAAAAAAAAGAAGAAGCTGTCATTCTGTGACAGCTTCTTCTTTTAATATTATTAGAGACACTCTTACAGAGGCACTCTTATGATTGCATATTATTATCCAGCAAGAGTAAACTTAATAGGCATGTTAAACTGAACGCGAACAGGTTTACCTCTTTGCTTACCTGGTTGCCATTTTGGCATAGCCTTGATAACTCTTACAGCTTCTTCATCGCAACCTCCGCCGATACCTCTAAGCACTCTGACATCTGTTACATTTCCATTACGTTCAACAACGAATGTAACATAAACAGTACCCTGAATACCGCTTTCACGAGCCATTTGGGGATAAACTATGTTTTGTTGCAGGAATTTGATACGTGCAACATCACCACCAGGGAAAGAAGGAGATTCTTCCACAACAGTGAAAATTTCAACTTCTGATACTTCTTCCTCTTCGGTGACAGCCGGAGGTGTATATGCCTCTATAACCGTAAGTTCATTTGCTTCTGCATCGATGATAAGGTCATCTTCAACTTCAACATCATCTTCAACAATGTGAATAAGAGTAGTTTGTGCTGGAGGAGCAGGAGGTGGAGGTGGTTTGTTTTGCTGTGTAATTTCAACCATTTCTTCCTCAACTGTTTCAACTTGCCGTGCACTGAGGTCCATTTGTTCTACATCATAGGTTTTCCACTCAAAAGCTACGAGCATAAGACCAAGGGCAATTACCAATCCGACTTGAATAAAGAAAGTTCTTTTACTTTCAAGGTCAGCTTTCGGTGTTTTTTTTGCTTCCATATCGTTAATTAATAGGTGGTTACACTTATCAGGATAATCCTTTTTACAGGCCAGCTAAATTAAGCTATTTTTAATTAAATACAACCTGAATTGTGATCATTAATATATCAACAATTTTAGTGCCATATTTATTGAACCTGGCGCTACTATATTTTTAAATAAGTAACCAGCTATTTACGCTCCAACGAGTTCTTTATATGCCTCAGGATCAAGTAGATTACGTATACTTGCAATATCTTCTGGCTTTACCTTTACTATCCATCCTTCGCCATAAGGATCTTTGTTGATCAATTCAGGATTGCTGTTTAAGGCTTCGTTAAATTCTAAAACTTCAGCTGCAACTGGCATGAAAAGATCACTTACAGTTTTTACAGCTTCAATGCTTCCAAAGGTTTCACCTTCTTCTAAAGTTTCACCAACTGTTTCAACTTCAATGAATACGATATCACCTAATTCTCCTTGTGCATAATCGGTAACACCAACAAAGGCGGTATCGCCTTCTAGTCTAATCCATTCATGATCTTTTGTGTACTTTAGGTCGACTGGAATGTTCATGTCTTTAAAATTTTATATGGTTGAATTTTTTGTCAAAATTATGAAAACCTCCTGTTAATACACTATTTTTTGTCATCTTTCTTTTAAGATCAAGTTTATTGAGCCAATGTGAAGCGAAGGCTTATCCCCGCGTTTGTATTGGAGTTGTCAAACTGACTTGATACAAATGGGTTAGTAATAGTTTTATCAAAGAATAACCTAATGTTGAATCGTTGGTTTATAACATAGTCTGCAGAAGAATTTATTCTAATTACCTGGTTTCCGTGCGATATCTGGTTGATATCCTCATCAAGTCGACGTAGGACAGTTTTATTTTCGCTAATTGAAAAATCTGTTTTAATGTTTAGGTCACTTTTCAATTGCTGACGTCTACCTCCGCTTGAAAGATTAAGTTTAACATCCTTAAAACGGTAGCCTAATCCTACAACAATTTCATTATTAGAAATTTCAGTCAATTGATTGTTCACAAAACTAAGGGATAGGGTCCTTGATTTCTTAAATTCAATTTTGGAAAGAAGACTGTTATTCCACGTCATATCAACCTTGAATAGTGGAACAAATTGCTCAGAAATCGTAACAACATCAATCCTGTTTTTAGGAATAAAATTACCCGCCAGGTCAAGGCCTGCAGGGAAGCCCATTTCCTCAAGGTACTCAATATTTGTAATAAATGAACCGACAGCATAGTTTGAACGATATGCATGTCCGATGCTAAACAGCTTAAAATGATCCTGCAGGAATGGAAGTTTTCCCAGGCCGGTATAATCAAAGCGCCAGTTAGGAATTGGAATTTTTGGGAAAGCCGTTAAGTTTACACTTGTAGCAGATGTTCCGGTATATGCTGCAATAAACGCCGGTATTAATACATCCTGCGATCCTGGTCCATATCCAATTGGATATCCTGTAGTATCATTTATTCCCGTTGAAGCTGGATTCATAAACCCTAGACGGGCAGCAATTATCCGGCGGTTAGCTTTGAATTCTTCAAATGTAGATGAAACATTCTCATCACCATCTTTCACGAAAGCAGTTTTGATTGAAAGAAATGATAAACTATATGAACCGCGATCCTGTTGATCACTTGGACTGAATACGCCATTAGCATCGGCTCTGAAGTATTCCTGATGGCCATATGATTCTTTCTTGTCGGCATTAAACTCTATCTTGAATTCGCGGAACGGTTCATATGTTGCCCTGATCAGCATATCCTTGGTTAAGCGTGTTATGTATGCATTGTTAAGCAGAGTGTCACTTGTGAGCCAACCGTTTCGTGCAGCCTCATATCTAATATCCTCCTGACTTCCAAAAGCAAAAGGTAAACCGGGTGCCATATCATCAATACGGTTTCCAAGTATCTCAGGTTTTGGGGTGAATCCCGGTAGCAGGATTCCATTTGATTCAGTATAATTGAACTGCAGATCTTTGAATCCGGTGAGCAATTTAACAGTTCCAATACCAATTGCTTTGAATATTTTATTGGAAGCACTTGTCTTTGTCGTGTCTTGTACCGCTGCTTCTTCAACTGGTTTTTCCTCGGGTCGTTCAAGTGAGGCACGTCTTTCAGCTGGTGGAACTGTTCCTTGCCGTCTGTTATTTGAACCAGACGCCTGATTAAGCTTACGCAGAAAAGCTGACTTATTGTATAGTGTTGTTAATCGGGCATTTCCATTTACATTAATAGTGTTAGAATTTTCAATGGAATTACCTATTACTTCCTGAATAGAACGTGGCGAAGCTTCCCATCTAAAGGTGCTGTTATAACGGGTATTCAGGGTTATCCAGTTAAACACAGGAATTTTATTTATTGGCACTACATAATTGAGACTGAAGTTCTGTGAGAAACGATTCATCGTACCAAAGCTCCCAATTTCATCCCAAATAGAATCACGTCGTGCTTCGTAATCATCATTGTTTCTGTCAATACGTCCCGGAGGTTCATTAATATATGCATTTGCATTTGCCTGGTATTCCAGCTTGAGGGATTGAGCCAGATCAAACTTCAAATCATATAACCTATTCCAATCCCACATCTTAACATAAGTTGGTTCAATGATAATCAAGGCTTCACTCTTATTACGCATTAACCTCTCATTGTATTGCCTGTTCATATCAGTGCGGAATGAGAACATCTTTGGAATGTAATAGAAGTTAAAGTCTTTAATGATGGAGAGTGACTTTCTCTGGAGACTTTTTACATTATTGAAAGGCCTAACAGGCTTAGGATTATTGATAAAATTATAGCCTATTCCTCCTCTGTATTGCCGCCTTCTATCATATTCAATGTCTATATTCCTGTGATAAATTTCAGTGTAAGCATAAGTAAAGTCAAAGTTTTCAATATCGTATACCTTTGGTTTACCAATAGCACCCACCTTCTCTTTACGGACATTCACAAAGTTTATATTCTTTCTCTTAGTAATATCCTGTACCTTGCTTTGAATTGAATCCTTAGCGTCTTTTTCAAGTTCCTTGATCTGATCTTTATACAGAATGTCAGGATCTAACGGATTGTACTTTGGTGTTAAGCGCATCTCAGAATAGTCAATATGCATTGGCATCTTGATACCACTCTTTTCAGGGAAGAATTTACCTAATTGAATATTTGTAGCTATATCAAATTGACCAATAGTTTCCTGTTGGCGTTCATTTACCTTTTTCTCAATACTACCAAATCCCGGTGTAGAATATGCACCTGATACAATCACATTACCCAGATCAGCAAGATTTGCTGCTATCCTGGCTGTTGCGGCTACACCACTTTTTTCATCAAAATCAGTAAGGCGTAGCTCATTTACCCATATCTCAGCGCATTTTGGATCACCATCATCATTATCGCTAATTGATTGTTTTTTAGGATTCCTCACACCTACCATGAAGGCTTTTACGTCACTCAGGCTTGGCATACCCACAACGGTTATCTTGTTATTGCCATCAAATACTTCGAAAGGTGTAACAACTGTAATCATAGAACCCGGGGTACCCATTGCAGCATTTCTGCGTTGCTTGGCATCAACCAGTTTCTGAAGTTCTATGTTCATCTCGTTAGCTAATGGCCATATAGCTCTTTGCTCTAAATATGATGTACCCCATGGAGTAAACTCAACCGGTAGTTCATATTCGTAATAATTTTCAGTAAAGTCAGAACCTATTCTTACAAATACAGTTAGATCACCTGTTTCAAGTTCCTCGAACTCTCTGGTTTTCTCGGCATGAACATACATTCTTAGCCTTTTATATTGACGGAAATCAAAGTCAGTTGTTTTATAAGCACCACGAGCATCACCATCAAGCAGGTCACATACCTTAAGTACCATTGACTGCTCATTTAATTCAGTAAGATTAGTAGTACCTACGTTAATTTCACGCTCAATATCGGGAGGAAGGTTATAATTTACATTCTCTCTGCCTCTGTTTTCTTCAATATTAACTGAAGAAATATCAAAGCTCGTGAGTCCCTGATTAGGATCAGGAATATATTCCCCGGGAGCGAGCAGGTTATCATAATATTTGCGCCATTCTCCTCTTACCAGTTCAAGGGTTGCAAAACGCAAAACTACATCCTGCTCAAAATCTTTAAGGAACATCCGCATGAATCGTATACTCTTGAAGTCCTGGATATTCCCCACTACTCTACTCGGGCTCTGAACGGGTATCCTGAATTGATACCATTTCACATCAACCGGGCGGTTATTTTCTTTCCTCAGTTCACCGGAAGGCGTTTGTATATCAACAATGTAGTTTTGTCCAACTTCCATTGTTTTTGGATCAAGTCGTACACGATACTGGAAATATCTCTCTTGCTCATTAAGCGTATTATCGCGATTTATATCTTCAACATTTGGAAGGGTGGTTGCATGTGTTTGATACTGTTCAGCATCTTGTTGTGAGGAACGGGAATTACCTTCAGTACCGTTGTATCTTTTGTATCGTTCAAGAATGCTGCTATAACGCGGATCAGCATCATAATCTGAACCCCGGAAATGGTGATAATTATCACCTGAAGGGTCATTGGCTGCATTTACATAGGCATTCGAAACGGTTCCAAATTCATTGGCAATCTTCTGTATATAAGCTGTATCAAAAAATGTACGTTCATCAGAATCCATCAATCCATCATATCCTACATCCTGGAATGGTCTGGCAGCTTCATCGTTGTCAAAAGCATTAACCAAAGACTGCAATGTAGGAACCCGGCCCCAAATAGTAGTATCAACATTAATTACATTCTCATTTGTTGGCAGTCCATTCTCATAACTTTTTCGACCATCAGGAAGTATATCTTCTGAAATATCACCCAAATTAAAATATAAATCACCACCAGTATGCGTAGAATCCTCAGAGAAAGGATCCATTAACCAAAACTCGATATATTCAACATTAGTTGCTTCAAAGTCCGAAGATTCTACCTTTCTCATGATGCCTGCCCACCTGCTTGCAGGATCCGCTAGGAAACCATCTTCAGTAATACCCGCAGATACAAATGAAGGTGTAACATCATAGTTGTTTGGCCCTCTTTCTGAGGGGAAGTAAGCAAGATTGAGAACCTGCAGATTCATTGGAAGCGAATGATCCTGTGATATGTTAGGGAATACTTCCTTTTCTGAAACATATCGAACACTATTTCTTGATAGCTCGTCTTTACTGATATTCTCCGGGCGTAGCTTACTATTCTTATCATAAAATAATGGGTCAATGGTGTACCAACTCAAAAGTGCCCGGTTGTACATAGTTGACAGTCCTCCCCCTACTATTCCTTCAGGGAACATGTCAGGTGAGGTTTGACCCCTTGGGATGCCTGATAAAAACCAGGTACCAACATTTTTTAGATCAATAGTTGATTTACTACCCTCAAAGTCGTCTATGTATGATGTACCTGTTTTTCCAACAGCCTTTGAGTGGCCTGGAATAAAGTGCGCCATTTCACCATTGATCTGAATACGCGATGGAACTTTAGTGCCATAAAAAGGCAATTTGTCGACCAAACGTGTTAGCCACAATGACTCAGTTTGGTAATCAAAGTTAAGTCCCCACATGGTATTTGAAATAGGCTCCTGGCCAAAATTTGTCTTTTGGGTTAGCGGTCTTTCATGAAGATTTAACAAGGTAGCACCAACAAGGAAATTGTTACTGACCTTATAGTCAACATGAGCTCCCATCATTGTCTGCTGTTGCAGATTGAAAGTAGCGTTATTCTCAAGCGAGATGTTGACTGGTGTACCTGAGTTCAAAATACCAGCATTAATAATTTTTACTCTTCCCAAAGTGTAATCTACAGTATAGTCAACATTTTCAGTCAACGGGATTCCACCTGCTGTAACTCTCACTGAACCTTGAGGAACATTAAGTGCATTCAATGAAATTTCTGATCCCGACTGTGATTTATACTGTCCCTCAATAAGGTACCTGTTTTTGTCAGGATATTGCTGTGCACCGCTTCTGGTAAGGGTATATAATGAATCAAAGGCGTATTTGTTAGCCAATTGAGGGTCGGTAAACTTACTTCTCAGGTATTCACCAAAAGGTTCCCTCACAGTAAAATAAATCCTACCATTGGTTGATTGAATAGTACCTCCTTCTCTCGCGGCATTATCAATAAAGTCAAACATTCCATCTGGTGGTGGATTTAATTGAGGATCAAGGTTATCAAAGTTAAACACCCTGAGCAGTGGTACTCCAACTATGCCCGGAGGGCCTTCTGTAAAATAACCGGTTGGTACAGTATTCTCATTTCCTGAATATAGGATGTTGAGAATAAAGTCTTCCCTGTTAACCTGGAACGCACCAATGTTGTAAACGTTTTTCATCATAAGGTCCCATATAGGTAACCTTGTATTAAGTGCCGTGCTTTTAAGAAGCTTAACTATAAGAGTTGCAGGCGATGAAATCCCTTCATCAGAGAATTCACCAACCTGGTATATCTCTCCTTGTTGGCCAATCACTGTATACTGGTATGCAACAGCAAGTACCTGATCAGAGTTTAGCGCAGCATTAAGGGAGATAAATCCAAGCTTGGAATTAAAAGTATATTCACTTGGGTTTAGTTTCCTCGCATTCTCAACTTTGTCAAAATCAGTTCCGGCAGTAAAACCGAAAGGTGGTCCTGCAAGATATTGAGTAACCTGATTAATATTACGGATAGTAGCTGTATCAAATTTATTGATCAGGTCATTTGACCTGTTATCGGGATAACGCATTGCCGCATTTGGAATAATTGAAGTATTGTATGGATCACGTTCACCCAAATCCATAAATGCAGCAATGTTACGGTTATCAGTAACTGCCGGGCCAATATTTGTAACCCAAACTTCAATTTTTGAAATGTTAATGTTTGAGTTTACGATAGGAAGCTTACTTAATGCATTGTCATAATTATCGGCAAAATACTGTGACAGGAAGAAGTGCTTGTTCTCCTCATAATCAAGTGCTGTTAAACTGAAGTTGCTGGTTTGTGCCCCACCCTGAACTGTGATGTTAGATGTTTCACTTTTTTGTTGAGAGAAAACAGCAGTTACGGTTGCCTTTCCAAATTGCATCTGGGTTTTTAAACCAAACAAGCTCTGGCTACCGGTTATCAATGTACTTGTAAGTGGGAATGTGATGTCTCCAGCTTCAATAAGTTTAATTATTTCATCCTCTTTACCTTCGTACTTGAGCTTTAATTTATTTTCAAAATCAAAGGTTGCCTCGGTATTATAATTTGTGTTAAACTCAATTTTATCACCAATCTTTGCCATTACACTCATTTGAATCCTTTGCTGGAAGTCAAAGTTTGTAACCCTTCTCTGCCTCAAATCGCGGGCAGGATCATCAGTAAACTGTGAGTTTATACCGAAAGTAACTTCAGCACTTCCCTGAGGCCGTATATCTATGGTATTTCCACCAAATATGCGGTCAAACACTTCACCGCCTATATGAATCTGTGGAATAATACCCGTGCTGCTACCAGCACTTGTGCCTAATGCTCTTTCACGCCAATAGCTCTGAAGTGAACGTTGAAGATTTATTTCCTGGTATTCCTCCATTGTATAACCCCATGGCGAGGTAAGGTCTAGTTCACCTGCCTTCTTTGTATAGGTATATGTATTAGTTACAGGATCATAAATAAGCTCTTCGCTAAAGTTAGATGGAGGCTCTAAAAAAAGTTTATTGTCCTCTTCTTCCGATGGCATTTCTCCCGGCTGAGGCGTTGGTATAGGATAAGGAAGATCACCACCCGGTAAAGTGGTATCTGGTGGTGTGTATTGGTTAAGTATACTTTCGGGTGAAGCTGAATTAACAGGTGCAATAAATATACCCCACAGCAGGGTCACAACGAAAAGCAGTACAAATGATCGTAATAAGAATTTAATGATGCGCTCCAAGGAACTTTTAATTTTTTTGTTGTGTCAATTATAGCTTCAAAACTAATGCTGTCAGCTACATTATTTTAAGTGCACTCTTAATTAACTGTTCTACTGAAATAGAAGAACCCTCATCCTGAAGAATTTTATCAACTGTCTTCTCTGCCAGTGCTTTGTTAAAGCCCAGCAAAGTTAATGCTGATAACGCCTCTTCTTTATTAGTATTGTGTGATGTTCCTAAAAATTCTCGTATGCCAGTGTCTTTCACCAGTTTATCTTTCAAGTCAATAATTATACGCTGGGCTGTCTTTCCACCAATACCCTTCACCTTCTGAAGCAAACCTACTTTTGCGTTGATGATTGCCTCTGAAACATCCCCTGGTGAAAGTGAGGATAATATTAGTCGTGCAGTATTTGCTCCAACCCCTGAAACTGAAATCAAATGACGAAATAAGATTCTTTCATCTTCGTTAGCAAAGCCGAAGAGAATATGTGCATCTTCCCGTACCACCAAATGAGTCAGCAACCTGCACTCTGCTTTCCCTTTTATTAAAGTATAGGTATTAAGTGAAATAGCAAGATCATAGCCCACTCCATTGCAATTTAGTATTGCTGAAGCGGGGTTAAGTGATTCTACAGTACCCTCAATAAAAGCGAACATTTTAAATTGAAATCTGTTAACCGACAAAAATAGAGATAAATATTTGATAATTGCCTTTCCATTTTAAGTTTGAGATATCAAAAAAGTTAACTTTACCCTCGAATACAGTATGTATAAAGTACTGTCAATAATTTTTGAACTATAGCTGATTTAAACGAAAGAGTTGGAAGATTCAGATAAATACACAATTTAACCTAAAATTTTATGAAAAAAATAACTACCATTTTATTGCTAGTACTTATTTCATCAGCTTTGAAAGCGCAGCCGTGGTTTGATATAGGTATTAAGGGAGGAATTGGGTCGTCTTTCATGTATAATAAGCAAATATTCGACAAACAAACATTAACCCATCAATTTAAACCGGGGTATGGATATGGTGCCAAGTTGGGTTTCAACTTCATACAGGCCCATCAGATTACTTTTGATATCATGCAAACATCCTTTAGTCAGGGTTTTATTTATTATCCTGAAGCAGGGCTAGAGAAAAACCGCGAATACACCATTCACAGCAGAGATTTGCTACTAATGTACAGATCAAACGTAAAGGGTACTTATTTTGAAGTGGGTCCGCAGTGGAGTACTGTTACAAAGGTTGATTTTAGCGATAACAATATTACTTTCCCATCTACCAGTACACCGGATAATATTATAAATAAAAGCATATTTTCATTAGCATTGGGCTTTGGAGGATATGTTTTTGGTACCGACAATTTTGGTATTACCACAGGCATCAGGCTAAACTATACACTCAATGACATTGCCAGCGACGAAGGCAGGAATCTTAACTTTCCTTTCCTCGATAGCGCTGAAGCCAATGCCACTCATAATCTGGGGGTTATGTTTGTTGTTGAAATGAATTACGACTTCGGATATCTTGTTAGCTCTAGTTGTGGGCAGAGAACCAAATTGTTTGTATTTTAATTTCTAAGTAGAACTAATGTGTTTGCCTTTCAGTCTTTTACAAGAGTCAAATTGATGGTATAATGCTTTTTGACAAGAACTAAACGGTTTGTGTTCTGAATTTTGATAATGATAGGACGAGCTTTCGCTAATTTTCTTTGAGTGAACCAAGGCTTATAAATAAAAAACTATATATTTGCATGTATAGAATCAGGAAACGTCATACTAAATTATTAACCAGTAAAATATGAAGAAAATTACAGTTATTGGAGCAGGCAACGTAGGTGCAACCTGTGCTAATGTTATCGCTCATAAAGATCTTACCCGTGAGGTAGTACTAGTTGACATTAAAGAAGGTGTTGCCGAAGGTAAAGCCCTCGATATATGGCAAACTTCCTCTATTAACAATTTCAACACCCGTGTAGTAGGTGTAACCAATGATTACCTGAAAACCAAAGGTTCATCAATTGTAGTGATAACCTCAGGTTTACCGCGAAAGCCGGGTATGAGTCGTGATGATCTTATTAAAACAAACGCAGCTATTGTTATTGACGTTACACAAAAAGTAATCAAGTACTCCCCTGAGGCTATCATCATTGTTGTTTCTAACCCTCTCGATGTAATGACCTATGCAGTTTATCGGGCAGCGCGTAAGCACTCCAGTAGAGTATTTGGCATGGCGGGTATTCTTGATACCGGACGATATAAGGCTTTCTTAGCTGAAGCCCTCGATGTATCTCCAAAAGATATTCAATCATTACTACTTGGAGGACACGGCGACTCAATGGTACCATTACCACGTTTCACTTCAATTGCCGGTATTCCGGTTACTGATTTACTGAACAAGGCTGAAATCGATAAAATTGTTGAACGCACCAAGAAGGGTGGAGGTGAACTTGTTAATCTAATGGGAACATCAGCCTGGTATGCACCGGGTGCTGCAGCTGCTCAAATGGTTGAAGCTATTGTTGATGATCAGAAGAGGATATTCCCAGTATGTGCATACCTTGATGGTGAGTATGGACTGAAGAATGTTTATATGGGTGTGCCAGTAAAATTAGGTGCTAAGGGAATTGAGGAGATTATAGAACTGAATCTTACTCCCGATGAACATAAAATGCTGCAGGAATCAGCTGAATCGGTACAAGTAACCATGAAAGTACTCGATGAAATGAATCTATTCGAGGACTAGATGATTAAGAATTCAGGACTCGCATAATAATAATCTGGAACTACTATAATAAGAGGTTTCTAAAAAGACAGGAGCAGTGTCAATACTTGTTCCTGTTTTTTTTATTTGGTTTTCAAAAAACCCCCATACTTGAAACTTTTGTATTATCACTGAGTTATTCTATTACAACCGTTCCTACTTAAAATTAAGCTTACGCTTTACGTGTAATTACTTATTATTGACTAATTACCTTATTTTTGCTTTCCACAGATTTGGCGAACCATGAAAATGAAAGTTGTTGTTTTAACCGGGGCAGGCATTAGTGCCGAAAGTGGTTTAAAAACCTTCCGTGATTCTAATGGATTATGGGAAGAATATAACATTGAGGAGGTTGCTACCTATGATGGTTGGGTAAGGAATCCACATCTTGTTATGGAATTTTATAACAAACGAAGAAGCCAGCTTGGAGGTGTTCAGCCTAATGCTGCACATAAGGCACTCGCGTTGTTGGAGACGAAGTTTGATGTGCACATTATCACGCAAAATGTTGATGATCTGCATGAAAGAGGAGGTTCAACCACCATAACACATTTGCATGGTGAGCTAACCAAGGTAAGGAGTGTTAGATATCCTGAACTTATCTATTCAATTGGGTATAAAGATATTAAACTTGGTGATTTGTGCGAGAAAGGAGAACAGCTCAGGCCCCATATAGTGTGGTTTGGTGAAGCAGTTCCTCTCATAGAATATGCGGCTCAGATAGTTGAAAAGGCTGATATACTTCTAATCATTGGCACCTCATTACAGGTATACCCGGCGGCCGGACTAATTCACTATGCACCAAGCAATTGCAAAGTATACCTTATTGATCCTCAGGCTGAAGATCATTCTGGCAACCCAAATATTGTTTTAATGAAAGAAAAGGCGGGCACGGCAGTTCCCCCACTAGTAAAAGAACTCCTTGAAAATTATTAAGAAAACAATCTAATCCAATGGCAAAAAACATAGCAACAATAGTTCTCCTCACCTTAATAATCTTGCAAACCGGATGTAAAAAGGAAGAGGACTTAAAAGAGAAAGATGATCAGATAATCAGGGAATACCTTGAAACTCATAATCTGGTGGCAGAAAAAACAGCATCGGGCTTATACTATATAATAGATGTGCCCGGGGTATTTCCAAAGCCATCAGCTAACTCAACCGTTACTGTTCATTACAAAGGATACCTTACAAACAAGAGCGTCTTTGATTCAACTGAGGGTGACGATCCCGCAACATTTCCTTTATCAGGAGTCATTGAAGGTTGGCAAGAAGGACTCCAATATTTTGGTGAAGGCGGTGAAGGAATCCTCCTCATTCCTTCGCATCTCGGATATGGCAGTTCAATTATGCCCGGCATACCGGCAAATTCAGTTCTCATATTCGAAATACGTTTGATTAATGTAGAATAATGAAAACTTGTAAGCGTTAATTTACTAGTGGATGGTCAGGAAAATATTTGATTTTACTATTCAAAAGTATATTTTTGCCTTACAATTTAATGATTAAAACAAATAAATATGAGCGGAACAAATAAGGATATTGCAAAAATACGTCGTTGGTGTGCAATACAGGAGCGCTGCCTTGTTGAAGTAAGAATACATGCTTTGTCACTCGGAATGAGTGATAAAGATACTGAAAAAGCTATAGAAACCTTAGTTGATGAAGGCTTTATTGATGAAGAACGTTATGCAAAAATGTATGCCGGCGGCAAATTCAGGAATAAACATTGGGGAAGAGCCCGTATCATAGGAGAATTGATGGCTCGTCAAATTCCTAATGATGTAATCAAGATTGGATTAAGCGAGATTGATGAGGATGATTACCGTGCCAAAGTTGTTGACATGGTCAAACATAAGATAGAGGTAACTGACAAGTCGAATGTGATGCTATTCAAACATCGGCTTGCCAAACCTGCCATTGCAAAAGGCTATGAACCTGATTTGGTTCATGAAATCATTAATGAATTAATCAAAGAAAAGAAATAATATGGTTCAGAAAGAACAGGTGAATGACCTCAGGAAGAGGCTCGATGCTTTAAGGAGGTTTCTTTGACATTGATAATAAATTGCAATCGATAAAAGAAGAGGAAGAAATTTCTCACCAGCCAGATTTCTGGAACGACCCGAAAAAAGCTGAGGCACTTCTGAAAGAAATACAAGCAAAGAAGAAGTGGACAACTGATTATCAGGCATCAATGGCCGCATTCGAGGATTTAGTTGTCATGTATGATTTCTATGAAGCAGGAGATGCTAATGAACATGATCTTGATGTGCAATTCCAAACAACATTAAAAAGTGTTGAGGATCTTGAATTGCGTAACATGCTCAGAAATGAGGAAGATCATCTGAATGCTATCCTTCAAATCAACGCAGGTGCCGGTGGTACTGAAAGTCAGGACTGGGCTGAAATGCTTATGAGAATGTACATGCGTTATAGCGAAAGGAATAACTACAAAGTTAAAGAACTTGATATGCATGAAGGTGACGTGGCTGGAATCAAATCAGTTACGCTAGAAATTGAAGGCGAAGATGCGTTTGGTTACCTCAAGAGCGAAAACGGGGTCCATCGTCTTGTAAGGCTTTCACCTTTCGACTCAGCCAATAAACGACATACTTCTTTCGCATCGGTGTATGTTTATCCTGTTGTGGATGATCGCATAGATATACAAATCAATCCGGCTGATATCTCCTGGGATACTTTTCGCTCAAGCGGACCAGGCGGACAGAATGTAAATAAAGTGGAAACAGCTGTGCGCCTGAAGCATGAACCAACTGGTATTGTTATAGAATGCCAGGTTACACGTTCACAGGGTCAGAACAGAGAAAAAGCTATTCAAATGCTTAAGTCACAGTTGTATGAAATTGAGCTCCGGAAACAGAATGAAGCAATTGCTGCAATTGAAGGTAAGAAGAAGAAAATTGAGTGGGGTTCACAAATCCGTAGTTATGTTCTTCATCCTTACAAACTGGTGAAAGACTTACGGACTGACCATGAGACTTCTGATACTAATGAAGTGCTCGACGGCGGACTGAATGATTTCATTAAAGCATACCTTATGGAATTCGGCAGGGAAGGAATTTAAAACACGCTGTAATTTCAATAAAAATTTATAACCAGGTTGGATAGTACAATTAGTCCTAACCATTAATTACCAAAACCTAAAAAATCGGTAAAAACTAAAAATTTTACCGATTTTTATTATTTAGGTACCATATTTTCCTCTCAGAAAAGCTCTAAAAAAATACGGTCTTAAAATTTGTTGAACCTCCTGATAGTGGTGAAACACCCTACACCATTGGAATATATCAATACCTATATATAATAGTTCTGCTATATAATTTCAATATTTTCTAAGCTTCTGAAAGCCTTGATTTTATTGGGCTAAATTGTTATAATAATTTTCTCTAATCGGAAATTACTACCTACTTTTGCAAAAAATTCAAGATGAAACCTACACATATAGAACACATTGGAATTGCAGTGAAGAACCTTGAGGAAAGCATTGCTTATTATGAGCAAGTTTTAGGGTTAACCTGCTATGCAGTAGAAGAAGTTGCTGATCAAAAGGTAAAAACAGCATTTTTTATGGTTGGTCAAACTAAAATTGAATTACTTGAATCAACAGATCCCGAGGGCCCGATAGGAAAGTTTATTGAGAAAAAGGGTGAAGGAGTTCACCATCTGGCATTTGCCGTTGAAAACCTTGAAAGTGCACTACAGGAAACTGCTGAAAAAGGAATTCAGCTTATTGATAAAGCACCAAGAAAGGGCGCAGAAGGAATGCACATAGCTTTCCTGCACCCTAAATCTACTTTTGGAGTATTAACTGAATTTTGTGAAGATAAGTCAAAACAATAAAATTTCACTATAATGGCATTTGAGGAAAAGATTAAAGAGCTACTCGATAAAAGAGAGCTGGCAAAACTGGGAGGCGGTCAGAAGAGAATAGATTCCCAGCATGCAAAAGGTAAGCTAACTGCCCGCGAAAGAATTGAGTTATTGCTTGATGAGGGCAGTTTCGCTGAATTTGACATGTTTGTTACTCACAGGTCATCGAACTTTGGAATCGAAAAGCAGGAGTTTCTTTCCGATGGTGTTGTTACCGGGCACGGAACAATTGACGGACGTGTGGTTTATGTCTTCTCACAGGATTTTACTGTTTTCGGTGGGTCTTTATCTGAAACCTTTGCGAATAAGATATGCAAAGTAATGGATCAGGCTATGAAAGTGGGTGCTCCGGTTATTGGTATCAACGACTCAGGGGGTGCGCGTATTCAGGAAGGCGTTAATAGCTTGGCCGGGTATGCTGAAATATTTCAACGCAACATTATGGCATCAGGTGTTATACCCCAAATATCAGCAATTTTTGGTCCTTGTGCCGGTGGGGCCGTTTATTCTCCTGCCCTTACTGACTTTATTGTAATGAGCAAAGGTACCAGTAACATGTTTGTTACCGGTCCAAGAGTTGTTAAAACAGTAACCGGTGAAGTGGTAACCGAAGAAGAACTTGGAGGTGCAATGGTGCATGGTTCTAAATCAGGTATATCACATTTCGTAGCGGATGATGAACGAGAAGGAATATCATTAATCAGGAAGCTCATTAGTTATATCCCGCAGAATAATCTGGAAGATCCACCACTTGCACCGTGCTCTGATCCGATTGACAGGCTTGAAGATTCTTTGAATTTCATTATTCCTGATAATCCTAATAAGCCATATGATGTTAAGGATGTGATCTACGCCATTGTTGACTATGGTGAATTTCTTGAAATCCAGCGTCATTTTGCTCCAAATATCGTTACCGGTTTCGCCAGGTTTAACGGCATGTCAGTTGGTATCGTGGCAAATCAACCTAATTACCTTGCAGGTGTACTTGATATAAACGCATCACGAAAAGCAGCCCGTTTTGTAAGATTTTGCGATGCATTTAATGTACCTGTACTTACACTAGTAGATGTTCCTGGTTTCCTGCCCGGCACCGCTCAAGAGTATGGTGGTATCATTATTCATGGTGCTAAATTGCTTTATGCTTATGGTGAAGCAACTGTACCAAAAATTACAGTTGTACTCCGAAAAGCATATGGTGGTGCTTATTGTGTTATGAGCTCAAAGCATTTACGTGGCGATATGAATTTTGCATGGCCTGGCGCTGAAATAGCTGTTATGGGACCAAAGGGAGCAATTGAAGTACTCCAAAGCAAAAAATTAGCTGAATTTACCGATCCACAAGAGAGAGAAGCTTTCATACTCAAAAACGAAGAAGAGTACAAGGAAAAATTTGCCAATCCTTATAATGCTGCAAAATATGGGTATATCGACGATGTTATTGAACCGCGTAATACACGTTTCAGGGTTATCAGGGCGCTACAGGCACTGGCAACTAAAAAGGATGTGAATCCTCCTAAGAAACACTCTAACTTACCATTGTAAAGGGCAGAAGCGATGTTGATTAAAAAAACAATTATAAAATTATCAGCGGCTATATTGTTCATAGCACTGATTTTTCAGAATACCCCAGGTCATGCCCAAAGTGGTCTTGATCTGCGAATCAATGAAATTCTGGTACATAATGATTCAAATTATGTTGATGACTATGGCAACAGGAGCAGTTGGATTGAAATCTTTAATACAGCATATAACACGGTGAACATTGGGGGAATGTATCTCACCAATGATCCTAAAAATCCTAAAAAATACTGGATTCCTACTGGTGATCCTCTAACACAGATCAGTTCAAGGAACTACCTGGTATTTTTTGCTGATAACCATCCAACCCGTGGCATTCTTCACCTTAATTTCACCCTTGACGATACAAATTACCTTGCATTGTATGATGTAAATGGTAGGACTCTCATTGATGAAATTACCTTTCCACCACAATTACCTGATATCACTTTCGGTAGAGCAACTGATGGGTCGGAAGAATTGAGGCAGCTTGAAAAATCAACTCCCAATGCAAACAACTTTACCGGAGTGATAGTAAGTGCTGGTGAGAAATTTGTAGTTTTTGATCCATATGGAATTGGGCTTGCTATAACTGCAATGTCAGTAGTTTTTACCGGATTATTATTGCTGTACATAGTTTTTAAAAACACGCGACGGTTATATGCAATAAACCTCAGAAAGATATTTTCAAAAAGTGAAAAGATCATTCCTGTTATTTCGGAAGATAAAGATGTTTCAGGAGAGGTTAACGCTGCAATTGCCATGGCTCTTCATTTATACCGAGCTGAATATCATGATCATGAGGAAGCTGTTCTTACCATTAAGAAGGTTGCCCGAACATACTCTCCATGGAGTTCTAAGATCTATGCATTACGTCGGTTACCGAGGTAGTATTTAAGATGTGATAAAATTCAAGCCCAAACTGCTGATATAATTCAAAATATAAACAGGAATGAAAAAATTTAAATTGACCATCAACGGTAACATCTACGAAGTAGAAATTCAAAATATCGAAGATAATTTTGCTGACGTTGATGTAAATGGAACGCTTTACAGAGTAGAAGTAGATAAAGCACTCCAAGCAGCCAAAACACCAAAGCTTGTTCGTTCAGTAAGTGTTCCTTCAACTGATTCATCGCCTAGCCTTGCAAAAACATCAAGCCCTTCAGGTCCAAAAGGTACCGGTAATATTAAATCTCCGTTACCCGGAACGATCCTTGAGATTCATGTTCGCGAAGGTGATACTATTAAAGTTGGGCAACGGCTTCTAACGCTTGAAGCAATGAAGATGGAAAATAATATCAATGCTGATAAGGATGGCCGCATTATTTCACTTAAGGTTTCAAAAGGTGATGCTGTAATGGAAGGTGATGTACTTATTGTAATAGGGGAATAAAAGTATGGAACTATTATCATTCATTGCTGATAACCTTAATCAGTTTTTCTCATACACAGCTTTTGCAAATGTTACGGCAGGTCACCTCATCATGATCTGTATTGGCTTAATATTTATCTACCTTGCAATAGCTAAGGAATACGAACCATTACTGTTAGTGCCAATAGGATTTGGTATTCTGGTAGGTAATATAGCTTTCTCACCAGGTTTTCAAATTGGCATCTATGAATCAGGTAGTGTATTGAATTACCTTTATTTCGGGGTGCTTAAAGGTATTTACCCGCCTCTTATTTTTCTTGGTATTGGTGCAATGACTGATTTCTCAGCATTGATTTCCAATCCTAAACTTATGCTGATTGGTGCAGCTGCACAGCTAGGAATATTCGGTGCATATGCAATTGCACTTCTGCTTAATTTCTCACCTGCTGAAGCAGGTGCTATTGGTATTATTGGTGGTGCGGATGGCCCAACTGCTATTTTCCTATCATCAAAACTAGCTCCTGATCTGATGGGGGCAATTGCCATTTCAGCATATTCATATATGGCGTTAGTCCCTGTAATTCAACCTCCTGTTATGAGATTGCTTACAACACCTAAAGAACGCCTCATACGCATGCGTCCACCACGTAGTGTATCAAAGCTTGAGAAAGTACTGTTCCCCATCATCGGCATGCTCTTAACTACTTTTATTGTCCCATCCGGCTTGCCTTTGCTTGGTATGCTTTTCTTCGGAAATCTACTGAAAGAAAGCGGCGTTACCAAACGATTAGCAGATACTGCAAAAGGTCCTCTTATTGATATCGTTACTATCCTCATAGGCCTTACTGTGGGAGCATCAACTCAGGCAACCACATTCCTCACAGCAAAATCAGTAGGAATCTTTACACTTGGAGCTGTTTCATTTGTGATTGCAACATCAGGCGGTGTGCTCTTTGTTAAGTTCTTTAACTTATTCCTGAAGGAAGGTAACAAAATCAATCCTTTGATTGGAAATTCGGGTGTATCAGCAGTTCCTGACAGTGCCCGTGTATCTCAGGTTGTAGGATTGGAGTATGACAAAACAAATCACCTATTGATGCATGCTATGGGACCTAATGTTGCAGGCGTAATTGGTAGTGCGGTTGCTGCAGGTATTCTGCTTGGCTTCCTTTCTTAATAATATTTATTAGTACTTTTGAACCGGAGAAATCTATCTTCTCCGGTTCATTAATTTATATCTATATGCTTATAATAGGAATTGCCGGTGGCTCAGGTTGTGGTAAATCAACAGTAGTTAAGCAAATCATCAAACGGCTTCCAAAAGATTCGGTCACTGTAATTCCCCAGGATTCTTATTACAAAGACAATGGGCATCTGTCGCCTGACGAGCGTGCGTTAATCAACTTTGACCATCCCTCATCCATCGAATTCAACCTCTTGATAAAGCATCTTGATGAACTCAGTGAGGGAAATGTAATAGGAATGCCCATATATAGTTATTTAACGTGTGCCAGGGCTACTGAAACTATACCTGTTTACCCACGTGAGGTGGTTATAGTTGAAGGGATTCTTATACTCTCAAACCCAAGGTTGCGTGAACGCCTGGATATTAAGATTTTTGTAGATGCAGATCCTGATGACCGGTTGATGCGGATCATCAGGCGTGATATTGAGGAGCGGGGTCGGTCTTTCAGCCAGGTTCTTGACCATTATGAAGTTTTTGTTAAACCCATGCATCTTCAATTCATTGAACCTACAAAACGTTATGCTGATATCATTGTTCCCCAGGGAGGTGCAAACCATGTAGCTATTGATATCCTTTCTTCCAGAATTAAGATGAATTTGCAGGCAATCAGATAGCGTTATGTTATGAATTTAAACAATAGGAGCCTTAACAAGGGGCTCCTTTTTTTTATGATCAACAACCATCTTGTAATATAATTATACCCGCCCATTTTTTTCCCCCTGTAAGTAGAGATCATTGCAATTTTTGTAAATTCACAACCTCTAATAATGCTTTAATATCCCCCCGAAATAAAGGTGCTCTATGCCATTGTATGCTGTTGTTGACGTTGAAACCACCGGTGGAAGCTACCAGAAAGCCCGGTTAACAGAAGTGGCAATTTACCTTTTTGATGGCAAGGAAATCATTAAAGAGTTCAGTTCATTGATAAATCCTGAACAGCCAATTCCATACATGATCACGCGATTGACCGGTATTACTGATGCTATGGTTGCTGATGCCCCAAAATTCTACGAAGTAGCCCGTGAAATTGTTGAATTAACTGAAGGGGCCATTTTTGTTGGTCATAATGCAGCTTTTGATTATAATTTTATTAGGCATGAGTTTAAAAACCTTGGTTACAATTTTAAACGGCCAACTATCTGCACTGTAAAAATGAGTCGAAAGATACTACCCGGGTATTCATCTTATAGTCTTGGTAATCTCTGCAACTCTCTTGGAATTAGCATCTTCAACCGGCACCGTGCTGCGGGCGATGCTCTTGCCACCACCTACTTACTCAAACTGCTGATTGATACTGATGCAAAAATGATCAATGATCAGGTACAGGAAATTCCATTGATCATAAAAGATGTACCTGAAGATACAGGTGTTTATTATCTGCATGACGAAAGAGGACATATCATTTACGTGGGTAAGAGTATAAATATGTATGAAAGGATCCTGCAACATTTTCGCAATCAGGATACTTCAAAAGCATTAGAAATGAAGAATCGCATTGCCTCTGTGTCATATGAAGTTACAGGAAACGAACTGCTGGCCTTATTACTTGAGTCAATTGAAATCAAAAACCACAAACCTCCCTATAACAGGGCACAGCGTCGTACGCGTTATGGGTATAGCGTGTTTACATACACAAACGAAGATGGTTATATTTGTTTTGAACCTGGTCATCAGACCAATGGTCATCAAGCACTTGCATCGTTCACTTCTTTAAACAATGCACAGAATTTTTTATATGGTTTAATTGAAAAGCATGCTTTGTGTCAGAAATTATGTGGTTTGTATGAAACCTCATCTGCTTGCTTTCACCATTCTATCAAACAATGTAATGGTGCATGCATAGGTCTTGAGGCTCCTGATTCGTATAATCAGAGAGCAAAGCGTGCTCTAAGTGATATAGGTTTCAGGGATCCTGATTTTTATATATTGGATAAGGGAAGAACATCTGATGAGTATTCAGTTGTAAAAGTGGCTGGAGGACGATATTGTGGCTTCGGGTATGTTGATGCCTACCTGTTCGATTATGAAAGCCTTGATGCGTGTATAAGAAAATATGAGGATAATAGGGACACAAGGCATATTATTAAAAGTTATATGCGAAAGCATCCCGGACTTAAAGTAGTTCGCTGTTCTCCTAAAACTGCAAATTACGACTCAGAAATGTCAATTTACTAAAAAATCCGGCCGTATTTACGGCCGGATTTGTAGAGCATCATTCCTGTCAATCTGATGCTGAATTGTAATGGTGCTACAGCTTTGATTTTAATACATAACGCTGCTTCACCTGTTTTTTCGTATGATCGAGTACTATTGGTTAGTTAGTTTTAGGAGTTGAACAATAGTATAATAGTTGATCTTAGGTTGGTTGTTAGTTGTTTTTAGGATGCTTTTGAAATGAATGCTAATTGGCAGTTTATTAAGAGATAGTGGTTTGGCTCACCTTAGTTTACAGAATGAATTCTACCAGAACCTGAAATTCTACTATCAACTGATGGATGTCCTTTATAATAAATATCGCCACTTCCGCTGATCCTTGCGTTCAGGTATTCTGAAACTGAGATCTCTGTTTTCCCGGAACCACTAATATTAACATCAGCAGTTTCGCTCATAAGATCAAATGCATATATATTTCCTGAACCTGAAATGTTTAAAACCTGGTCAGCACAATACCCTGAAAGGTATACCTTACCGCTACCTGAAATTTGTGCTTCAACCACTGGCGAATCAATATCATGAAGGTCAACGTTTCCTGAGCCTGATATCTTGATATAGAGTCTTTCAGCTATGAGAGGGGTTTCGTTAAAAACATTTCCTGAACCTGCAATTCTTATCTGACTAATGTTCCTGGTAGTGATAAATACCTTAATAGGTTCATGACGTTTTACAAGTACGTGATTAGCGAACCTAATATTTAATTCATCATGGTCAACATCAGTTCTGAGTACATCAAGAACATTATCCTGTGCCTCTACTACTACTGTTTCTTCATTTCCCTGGTAGATGTACACATTGGCCGGAATGGAAAGTGTAACTTCATCATAATTTGAAATATGCCTGGTTTCGCTTACTACAGGACCGGAGCCTTTCACAACCTCCACAAAATCACGCTCACATGAGCCTAGAAAAATTGCACTAGCAATTATCGTAAAGTAAATCATCGTTTTCATAACAGTTACAAATTTTAGTATGGATAGAATTTGGATATCTGAACCTTTGAAAATATCATGCCAAAATATAGCAAACATGCATAAAACTAAATATATAAATTATTACCTAAAGTGAATAAAATGCTTAAAAACAGGCCTTTATCGGCGAAAAAAAATTTCTTATTTTTTTTCCGATGCAAGGTTATGAGAAATACAAAACTTAAACCGGCATTTATTCAGTGAACGTTTTCGTTCACTCGTGCAAAACATGGGGCAATGGAAACAGTTAGTTTGATATGATTCATGACTCTCAGTACCGGGTTATAAAGTATGATTTATGTTTTATCACCATTCGCACACCGTTCGCATACCGTTCGCATTTCGTTCGCATTTATACGCTGAATATGCGAACACACTGCGAATAAAAAGCGAACAGAATACGACCCTAAATAAAATGGAGCAAAAAGAGATCAAGCTTCATTCCTTATTAATTACATGTAATAAGTGAGTCAAAAAAAAAGGAGGAAAGTGGTTAACTTTCCTCCTTTTATGAGTATATTCCTTGTGGAATAAGAAACTGTGCCTAATAATATACCAGTTAATTAATAAACTGTTCAGCGTAATACTGGGCTGTTAACTTTCTACCAGTAGCGCGTTCAATCATGTCATTCCATTTATAACGACTTCCCGGCTCAAAAACCTTATTCGTAAGGTAGCGACCTACTTCTTTATTACCATAAAAGCTTTGATTCATGTAATCTGTTGACTTCAGTATAGTAGAAGTTATATGATGATTAAGCTGTGAAGCCAGTAATTCACCAAGCAGATAATTGTGGTAATATGCAGGGAATGTTGCAATATGAATTTTGCTGGCCCAATCGGGTTGATTGCGACCTTCAGGTTTTTTGATCATCTGGTATTTTTCAACTATATTCCACCATAGAGCATTGAGGTCCTGGTCAGGATTAGCATACATTTCTTTTTCAAAACGATACATCACTTGCGCCCAGCGGCTGAATGTGAGTTGTTCAAGGCGAAGTACCTTATAGGCATCAACTGATATTTTATCTCTCTCATCAGCTGATATTATATTCAAATCGTGCATCCACTGAGGGTTAGCGGCCATTCTTCCAAAGATCATGGCAATTGATTCAGTGGTGAATGTATGGGCTGGATTGCGTAAAGCAAGAGGGAGGTCTTGATCTATATACTTATCGTACACTCCGTGTCCGAATTCGTGCATCATCGTGTTCATCCAGTTGTAGTTAGGTTTTATATTGCATAAAACTCTAACATCGCCTTTGTTATCAATATCAATGCAGTAAGCATGCTGGTTTTTGCCAGGTTTTTCATACAAGTCACTATGTCCCAATATATCGCTAATATCCATGCCAATTGATGAATAATAATCAGCAGTAAGTTTTTCAATGTTCTGGTCAACATAATATTTATCGAGGTCAACACTGTAAATTGCCGGAGCTTCCTGGAAGAATCTGTTCTGATAGTGCCAAGGCATTAATTGTTCAGCAGGAATATTAAGTCGAGCACTCAGGTATGTGTCAATTTCTGACTTCAGATCAGCAAAAGATTTTCGGGTAAGTTCATCAAGTTCATCAAACAATGCACTAATTTCCTGAGGATCCTGCTCACTGAGCTGAAGGCTCATAGTGTGGTAATTATCAAAACCAAGTTCACGGGCAATTGAATTGCGAAGTTTTACCAGTTCAATGACATCTTTTGCAACAAGGGCACCAATCATTTTGTGTGCTTCCCATGCTTCCTGAAGTTCCTTACTGTCAGTTGAGGTTTTAAGGAGTTCTTCAATTTCATTGTCTGATAAAGTTTTACCGTTCACAGTTGCACGGAAATTGGAATATTTTTTCTCGATTTCTATCTCCATTTTTGTTCTGCGCTCCAGTAATGACGAATCTACCTGGTTGCTTAAATATGCATTGTGCAATACTTCAAGCTGGCGCTGCAAGAGAGTATCCTGAATATTGCCGCTTTCTTTTACTTTCTTAAGGAACTGGAAGTCTTCCTTATTTGTGAAAAAATTATTCAATGCAATCTGGTGCTGTTGAGCAATAGCATAATCTTCGTCTTTACCTGAGATTGACGCATTCCAGTACGCAGTGTTTGCGTCTATCTGCAAAGGTGATACAGTTGATTCAAACTTGGTAATGAAGTCTCTGAATTCTTTTTCCATATTATCCTGCTTTACATTACAACTTGTTATTATCGCTAACAACAAAATTGGCATAATGATTAAAACTTTTCTTTTCATAAGAGGTGTAATTAAGGTGATTTGCTGGTTTATGTTTCTAACGCAAGCTTAATATTAACTTGATTACTTGTCAATTTCCCAATTTGTTCCCTCCCGGGTATCCTTAAGGACAATACCAAGGTTCGAAAGCATGTTCCTGATCTTATCAGAAGTGGCAAAATCTTTGTTTTCCCTCGCATTCTTGCGCAACTCAATGATCAGTTCCATCAAACCATCCACTTTATGGTCATCATTGGTATTGTTTGTCTGATCGGCTTTTAAACCAAGAACATCGTGAAGGAATACATCAAAGGTTCTTTTTAATATTTCAATGTCAGTTACTGTCAGGCTTTCAAGGTTGTTACTGACTGAATTGATGATTCTAACACCTTCAAACAAGTTTGCAATCACTATAGGACTGTTAAAATCATCATTCATTGCCTGATAGCAACTTTCCTCGATTCGCTTTACATCCGAGTCAGACTTTTCACCGGCTTTAAGTGCAGGAATCAGAGCATATGCTTTCAATAACCTGTCGAGCCCTTTTTCAGCGGCCTGTAACGCCTCGTTTGAGAAATCAAGTGTACTCCTGTAGTGTGCCTGAAGGATGAAAAATCTTATGGTCATTGGCGAGTATGCTTGGTCCAGAGCAGTATGATCGCCTGAAAAGAGTTGACCCAGGGTAATAAAATTACCCAGCGATTTACCCATTTTTTGACCGTTAATAGTGATCATGTTATTGTGCATCCAGTAATTCACCGGTTCAGCGTTATGTGCTGCAACACTCTGAGCTATCTCTGATTCATGATGAGGGAACATAAGGTCCATACCACCACCATGTATATCAAACTGATTGCCGAGGTATCGGGCACTCATGGCTGAGCACTCAAGATGCCATCCGGGGAAACCGTCACTCCAGGGTGATGGCCAGCGCATAATATGCTCAGGCTGAGCTTTTTTCCAAAGGGCAAAATCAAAAGCATTGCGCTTTTCATCCTGTCCTTCCAGTGTACGTGTATTGTTTAACAGATCTTCAAGCACTCTGCCCGACAGTTTACCATAATGGTGTTCAGTATTATATTTAAGCACATCAAAATAAACGGAGCCATTAACTATATAAGCAAACCCATTTTCGATGATCTGTTCTATCAGTTGTATCTGTTCAATTATATGACCTGAAGCGTGAGGTTCAATGCTTGGACTAAGCACATTCAAAGCATCCATATCCTGATGATACCTGCGGGTATAGTAATGAACTACTTCCATTGGCTCAAGCTGTTCAAGCTTTGCCTTTTTACCTATTTTATCCTCGCCCTCATCGGCATCATTCTCAAGATGCCCAACATCAGTAATATTTCTTACGTATCGCACTTTATAACCTATATGCTGCAGATACCTGAATACCAGATCGAAAGTCACAGCAGGCCGGGCGTGCCCTAAATGTGCATCTCCGTAAACTGTTGGTCCGCATACGTATAAGCCTACCAAGGGTGAATTCAGAGGTTTAAATATTTCTTTAGTACGACTCAGGGTATTGTATACGCTTACAACATTTTTCATAATCTTCAAATAATGAACAAAAGTATAGTTTTTTTATTGACGTGCATTAAGCTCCTCAGGCATTGGCTTGTTCCTTGTTCTGTAAAACAACCATCCAATCATAATGGTAAGGGCGATAGATGATACCAACAATAAAGGCGATTCAAAGGTGCCGAACTCCTGAGGTGATTCAGTAATAAGTCCCTTTGAATTCAGAAAAGTGATCAACACCACAGTACCATTATTAATGAAGTGTGCAATTATGGGTATCCAGATGGAGCCGCTCCAGATAAAAATATATCCAAAGAAAAGTCCAAGGAACATCCGTGGAAGGAACCCAAAGAATTGGAAATGAAACGCACTGAATATTATAGCTGAAACCCATACAGCAATGTGTATATTTTTAAAGATGTTATTGAATAGCCTGATCAATACCGCCCTGAATAATAGCTCCTCGCCCACAGCAGGTAACAAAACAACCATAAAAACATTGATAACCATTGAAGAGGCGTCAGTATACGAAAGAATCCACTCTACCAGTTCGTTGGCAGTATTCTCTGAATTACGCATCCATTGTTCAATACTTTGCATGCTTTCAGGAAGCTGCATAGCTTCATTCACCTCCATCAACCAACCAATAATTGGATTAATAGACATAATCAAAAGGAAAGTGCCCAGTATATGAATGCCTGCCGGTTTTTTGAATCCAAGGTATTCCAGTGGCCTGGCTTCAATCAATAATGCTAGTAATACAGGTGGTATTATGAATATGCCAATTTGGTTAAATATCTGCATTACTCTCACAAACCTTATGTTATCCATCATACCGGTATCAGTAAAAGCAGATTTGCCATCTATTGCCATCATTGCAAGATATGCTAATGCTACTGACAACATAGCCCCGAAAAACACTAAAAAAATCAGCAAAACGAGGCGTGCTCCATTTGATATACCGGCAAAAGGTTTAATAAAACGCATGGCAGGAAATTAAGAACACAAAATTAACATTTCCACTGTAATTGTTGATTAATGATATTGATGCAGGATAAATTGGTTTTTCTATTAACCTTTTTATGATGATTGTTGTTTCGTTGATAGATTAAAGAGTAACATCAAACCTACACACATAAACAACCACGCAACATGTCAGAATTACAACTTGAGAAAAAGGTATATTTCTCAAAGTCAATCACCAAAGAACAGAGTAAGGATACCGGACTAGCATTGACGCTGATATTTTTATTACTGGGGTATTTTACTGCAAACGTCCTCTTTTATAAGCTTGCTATACCGGTTATTCTAATAGTTATGATTACTCCCCGCTGGTTTTATCCATTAGCCATATTATGGTTTGCCTTTTCAACATTTTTAGGGACTATTATGTCACAAATAATACTTACGATAGTTTATTTCCTTGTATTATATCCAATTGCAATGATAAGGAAACTGGCGAAAAAGGACAACCTGAAACTGAATCAGTTTCGTAAAGGGACAGAAAGTGTAATGATAATACGTGATCATGTATTTAACAGAAGCGATATAGAAAAACCATACTAATCACAAACAAACAATTAAGCTCATGGAATTTTTACAAGATTTATGGTCATTTTTACGCATAAGGAAGAAGTTCTGGTTATTACCATTAATATTGGTATTACTGGTATTTGGTGTATTGATAGTATTAACAAGTGGATCAGCTATTGCACCATTCATTTATACAATCTTCTAACTTTTAAAAAGTAGGTTAATGTCAGAATCTATACTTGGAATTTCAGCATATTATCATGATAGTGCTGCTGCAATAATCGTTGATGGTGAAATCATTGCTGCCGCTCATGAAGAAAGGTTTACACGTAAGAAACACGATCCTTCATTCCCTGTGAATGCTGCGCGGTATGTATTGAAAGAAGCTGGCTTAGATTATCGGGATCTCAAGGCAGTAGTGTTTTATGATAAACCTTTCATCAAATTTGAAAGGTTGCTTGAAACTTATCACGCTTTTGCACCTGTTGGCTTGAACAGTTTCAAGTCAGCAATACCAGTTTGGATAAAAGAAAAGCTATTCATGAAGAATATGCTCGGCACTGAGCTTGAGAGATTAGGTAAAAACGGCGAAAGCAAGATACCTGTATTATTTCCTGAACACCACTTGTCGCATGCCGCTAGCGCCTTCTATCCTTCACCATATCAGGAGGCTGCCATTCTTACCCTTGATGGAGTAGGTGAATGGGCTACAGCTATAATTGCCCATGGTACTGGTAAGAATATAAAGATTTTACGAGAGCTAAGGTTTCCACATTCTATAGGTTTGTTGTACTCGGCATTCACTTATTATTGCGGTTTTAAGGTAAACAGTGGCGAGTACAAACTTATGGGTTTGGCACCCTATGGCAATCCTGAATCGGAGCAAACCAAACATTTCAAGAATCTTATACTTAACAAGCTTATTGACGTAAGGGAAGATGGATCAATACTTCAGAATATGGAGTATTTTGATTACGCAACCGGGCTTACCATGACAAACAATGAACGTTGGAAGGACCTCTTTGGAATTCCCCCACGGCCTGAGGAGTCACTTGTAACGCAGCCATATATGAACATGGCTCTTGCAATTCAACAGGTTACCGAGGAGGTTATGATCAAAATGGCCGAAACGGCCCAGAAGTTAACTGGTAGCAGGAACCTGGTGATGGCTGGTGGAGTGGCTTTAAATAGCGTTGCCAATGGAAAGTTACTTGCCTCAAAAATATTCGATAATATCTGGGTACAGCCGGCTTCAGGCGATGCCGGAGGTGCAGTTGGTGCAGCACTCGCTGGTTGGCATATTTGGATGGAAAAGGATCGTATACCTAAAACAGATCCTGATGCTATGAAGGGCGCCTATCTGGGTCCCGAATTTTCATGTGTTGATATAGAAAGAGCGGCAAGAAGATTCAATGCCCGGTTTACGTTCCATGATGATTTCAGTGAATTATCAAAGAAAGTTGCTGCCATGATTGCTGATGGCAAAGTAATAGGTTGGTATCAGGGAAGAATGGAGTATGGCCCCAGGGCATTAGGCAACAGGTCAATTCTTGGAGATGCTCGAAATCCTGACATGCAAAAGAAAATGAATTTGAAGATAAAGTACCGCGAAGGATTCCGCCCATTTGCGCCTACGGTGTTAGAGGAGGATATTTCTGAATATTTTGAACTTGACCGACCTTCACCGTATATGCTTCTTGTTGTACCTGTGGTTAAAAAAAGGAGAATTCCGCTCCCCGAAGGTTATCATAATGGTAACTTGTCGGAGAGATTGTATTTTTTGCGTTCTGACGTACCTGCAATAACGCATGTTGATTATTCAGCTCGCCTGCAGAGTGTTAACAGGAAAACAAACCCCCTCTACTGGCAACTTATTAATGATTTCAAGAATTTAACAGGATATGGAATAATAGTTAATACCAGCTTTAATGTTAGAGGTGAGCCTATTGTGTGCACACCCGAGGATGCTTACCGCTGTTTTATGCGCACTGAAATTGATTATCTTGTAATGGGTAATTATCTGTTTGATAAAACAGAGCAACAGGTTATGAGAGCTGATACAAACTGGAAAGAAGAATTCAGACTTGATTGATGATATGAGACCCAGATCCAATTAAATTTTACTGACACGATTGATTAACCACACATGAAAAATGATTTTAATCAGTATGTAATAGCGGGGGTTCCGTTTATTATTATTGGCTTACTAGTTAATCCGTGGCTGCTGAGCTGGTTAATGGAAACCCGTTTTTCCACTACATTATTTTCAGGCATTTTGGTTATATCCATCATGTTGTTGGTTATAGGTTGGGGAATAATTTTTAAAAGAAATAAGTTCCTTGGTTGGATGCTTGAAAAATACAAGGAGATTGCACTTATTTTACTTAACCTGATACTCTTATTTGGGATTCTTAATTTCATAGCTGCAATACTGTTGCATGATAAAGACACACTAAAACCTATAGTTACATACTTTCATGCTCCTATTAACCTGTTTAATGATTCAATTGACTTTATGCGTCGTATTTATCCGGGGAAGAGTGATCAGGAAATATCAGAATTAGTAAAATTCCAATCGCCTTACGCCAGTCATCCAATCCTTGAGTTTCATGAAAAAGTCCAAAGATCAAATAGCTATAATGTTGGCTTTGAAGGTATTCGGTTTGATCAAAAAGTAACTGAATCAAATGCTCCAACACTAATAAATGGGGCTGTTTGGGTGTTTGGTGGTTCAACTACTTATGGGCAGGGAGTTAGGGACGACGAAACTATATCAGCCTATCTCAATCGGATTGATACGACTACAACCTATATTAACTTTGGCATCCATGCATACCACCAGTCGAATGAAATCGAGAAGATGTTATTGTTGCTAAAAAAGGGTTATTTGCCATCCCGGGTAATATTTATTGATGGGTTAAATGATATTACCCGTATGATAGAAACCAATTACCATCCGCTTGAAACTCCTGCACTCGCAAAAAACGCTTACACCAGTGATTTTAATATTGCAACAACTGAAACGGGCAACACTGTGTTGAAGCAACTACCGGCAACACGGCTGTTAAGATCATATATTGGGAAGGAAAAAGGTCCTGATGAAAACCTGTGGCTTCCATGGACAAAGTACGATGACATTTATGATCCACAAAACCTATATAATACCAATCCACGACAACATTTCCGCTCAACTATACTTAGAAGCCCCTACAAAGAAATTGATACTACTGCTTTAAACTATATTACATGGAAACTGGAAGAGTTTTATAAAGCCAATCATGCCTTTATTGATAAAATAAGTAGTGCCTATGGCTTTGATTTTGAAATTTACTTTCAGCCTATAGGGATAATAGCATCTGATAACCCTTTCTGGAAAGATGAATCCAATGGTGTTAATACTCCTTTGTTCAGAAATGTGAATTACATTGTGCATAAACTTAAAGCTGGAATTGATGAGTGGAATTTGACCTCATTTTATGACATTTCAACTGTACATGATTCATGTTCGGATTGTTATGTTGACCTCACGCACTACAATCACAGGTTAAATAAGATGATGGCTGAAGCTATCCTTAAGCAGAAGGAGAATGAGGGCTCAGACAACTACAATAGTGATCAGTTTGAATAAAAAACAAAACTGCCCCCGTTAGAGGGCAGTTTACATCCATAGCAACACTACTAACCAGTTATTTAACTATTGGATTATCATTTATTGACGCCCATTCAGCATAAGCACCTGCATATAGTTTTACATTATCAAATCCGGCGATTTCTTTGAGAGCAACATATACTGGAGCTGCTTTAATACCGGTTTGACAATAAACTACAATATTTTTATCAGGGGTGGCACCGAACTTAGCAGCTACTTCAATAATTTCTTCTTTAGTTTTGAAGCTGCCGTTTGCATTCAAAATTTCCTTGAAATTCATGAAAATAGCACCAGGTAGATGACCCTTGCTTTTATTTGCTTTATCAACACCGTTATATTCATCTTGCTCACGGTTATCCAGAAGCACTATACCACCATCATTTACAGCACTTTTTAATGTAGCCATGTCAATATTCATATCATGATTAACATTAACTGCAAATGTTGTTGCTTTTAGTTTAGTTGGAGTTGCAGTCATAGGTATTCTTGCGCTTTCCATTTGAGAATTTTCCTTGTGAAAAAGTGTAACATCAGTTGCGCCTAGGTGTTTCAAGATCCACCAAACCCTGCTGTTATACTTTTGCGATCCATCGTCGTAAAGAATAATTTTCGAAGTGTTACTAACACCTTTTTCTCCGAATATGGCAGCAAGTTCCTCACTGGTTTTAAATTGACCCTCAACCGGTCCATCTTTGTAAAGGCTTTTATGTGGGATATTTATAGCACCCTGTATGTGTTGCTTTGCATAAACATCAGCAGCCTGTACATCAATGATTATCACAGATTTATTTGTTTTGAGCTCAGTTGACAGGGTTTTAGCATCAATGGTTAATACGTTTGCCAACAACGATGAAGATAGGGTGGTAAATACAAAAAAGAGTATAAGTTGTTTAATCGTGTTTTTCATAATTCTTTAGTTTTATCTTTAGTTTAACTTGACTTGTACCTGTACCTGAAACATGTCATTAGGTATCTCATTATAATTGATTAGTTCAGTGGATGAACTTGTTTCTGATTTATATAGATAGTTTAATTGAACCCTTGTCCAGTCATTGGCATAATAATTAAGCCCGAAAGTGGCAGTTGATACGCTGAAAGCTTCATGTCTGAAGTTCTCAAGATTCATATCCGGATCATAAGTTTCATATTTAACCACAGGCATAAGTTTCCACTTTGTATTATACATTAACTGTACAAAGTAACCATTGCTTTTAAAATTTCCAGCAACAAGTTCGGGCGTTGCACCGCAACCTCCCCCAATTAATTTTGAGCCATGATCTTCACCGTAAACATATTCTGCCTGTAAAATAAAATCATATTTTTTGAATTGAATGTCGGCGCCATATCTCATGCGTGAATCTTTCTCAGTTACTGTAGGATCAGGATTCTTCATCTTACCTGTCATATAACTACCACCAATGCTAACCCATTCAGTTGGTGCGATTACAATGCGCCCAACAAGGTCTTTACTCAGGTCGCCATCAAATACATTGCGCCCTGTTCCATTGGTAAGTGACAAGTACCAGGAGATAATATTTTCTTTTTCCAAACCGAAGAACTTAGCAGTTCCGGTTGTACCACTGAGCATAATACCCAGATCACGATCAGGGGCAGTAAGCTCTTCAACAACTTTTGAACGGTTTATTGTGTAGAGGTCCTGACAACCTGTTGATAATTCAAGACCAAAGGGTTTTTTAAACTGACCCATAGAAGCTCTGAACCATGGTTTGAACCTGTTATATGAGATAAAAGCATCAAGTACATAAGGCCCATCCTGGAATGAACTAAACTCAGCCAGTACGTAATAAGAAAAATCATACGGAATAGTTCCGGTTAATCCTAGTCTTGCGCGGCGAAAGCACCATGTGGATGCATCCTTTGAAGATCCATCGGCATTCTCACCATTGAATTCGTATCTGAATTCAGGCTGGAGATATCCAATTATCTGCGGACCACCTGTTGTTGTTGACGGCTCCATACACCCCTGTGCAAATGACGACAGGGATCCAACGAGTAGTGTCAAAACAGTGTATAATATTTTTTTCATTGTTAGTAGTGTTTTTGTGGAATAATGCTATGTTTTGATAAAGGGGCAGGAATAGATCCTGCCCCAATGGTATATTAAATTCAATTCATTAGTCGGTTACAACTGCCCAGTTCTTGGCACCTTTATATACAGGTTTTCCAGCAGCTTTAAGTTGATCATAAACCAAACGGTTAGCACCAAAACCAATACCTTTGGTTTTATAACCAAGTACATTCATCCAGAATGAAGCAATACTTGAAGTTTGACCTGTATAACAGTAAATCATACAGTCCTTTGAAGGATCAAATGTTTTGATGAGATCACCTGCAAAAGCAATTACCGGTGTGTTGAATGCACCAGCAAAATGTCCAAAAGTTGTATAATCAGCTTCTGGCCAGTAGTTATGAATCACATAATTTGAAGGAGTAGCAAGGATTTCATCAGCTGAACCAAGTGAAAAACCTGCATCAAGTACAGCCTGAACGCGTTCTTTAAGAATAGCAGCTCCGTCAGTAGCAGTTGATGACCATACTGGCTCAAGGAATGAACCATTGGTTGGTGCAGCAGTAGTTACCCAGTTAGGACTTGAAACGGCAATATTTCCGTTGGTCTGTGATTTGGCTGTCCAGGGAGTGTTTAATGAAGCATTCCATCCGGCCATACCCCACTTAAGAACAACAGCATCTTCAAAGCCTGATAAACGCAATGCCATAACAGCCTGACCAGCAGTTTGTCCGGTAAAGCATACCACGCAAATGGGTTTGTCGTTATAGTTAGCTGCAACTGACACAACATCCTTTAAAGGAACATTGATAGCGTTTTTGATATGACCTGCTGCAAAATCAGCGGCTGGACGAATATCGAAAACATGATAACCAGGCATTGTGCTGGTAACAGAGTCAATAGCTCCACCCATTGTGGTAGACTTTGGATCTATTATCCAGTTTTTTGCAAGATCAGGAAGATCAAGTTTATTAGTCACCATGTAGGTTTTCAATGTAGTGTATGCATTAACTACATCGGGCTCATCTTTTTTACACGATGTCATCATTAAGGCAGGCAACAAAGCAAGCACTAAAGCAATGTTTAAAATCTTTTTCATTGGTTTGTTTGGGTTTAGTTAAATATTATTACTGGTTAGTGAAGATCAAGGTTGACCTTCTGATGCAAATCTAGGGTGCTAATTAAAGCTGTTAATCGGTTAACAACAGAGATACAAGAGATTAAAAACTGTTATGCGTCAATAAAAAACTGACGTAAATCATAAAATAATGAAGCTTTTGTAGTATTTTTATCCGCCTAATCAATTAATTATATGCCAACTAAGGGAACTGAAACGTGCGTTTCTTTTGTATACGAAGTATCTTGTTTCGAACTATTAACCTTACAAGAGAAGGAGTTGATAGATTCCACCTCTCTTCTTGTGAATTATAAAAAGGGAGAAAATGTGTGCAAGCAAGGCTCGTTTGCTTCCCACATTATGTATATTGAAAAAGGACTTTGTAAAACATACCTTGAAGGGCCACCTAAAGATCTTATACTAACTATTACACCACGTTTTAATCTTTTGGGCCTGCAGTCACTTTATGAAGGGAATAATAAGTTTTTGTATAGTGTGAGTACTTACACTGATACTATGGTAAGAATGATTGACACTCAAGTATTTAAACAGATACTAAGGCAAAATCCTGCTTTTAGTTACAGGATACTCAATATTCTAAATGAAACCACTGCTCAGGCCTACGGACGCTTTTTCAGCCTTACTCAAAAACAAGGTGCAGGTAGATTAGCCGATATTTTATTATGCCTTTCGAGAAGGATATTCAAGGCCGACTCCTTTGAATTACCGCTTTCAAGAAGTGATCTGAGTGATCTTACCTGCATGTCAACAGAAAGTGTTATCAGGATAATGAAGGATTTCAAAGATGATCATATCATTGAAACCAATAGTAAAAACATTGCATTAATAGATATACCCAGATTGGAGAGAATAAGTGAAAAAGGATAATGCCAATACTACCAATCTATCACTTTTCGGCCTTTTAAGAATTTGCCATTAACCTTTTGTTCTGAATTTACTAGCCATACCGCGGTATCAGCCCCTTCACTTACATTAAGAGGTGCATTGGGTCCACCCATTCTGGTTTTCACCCATCCAGGGCACATCGCATTAATACGAATACCTTTTGCTTTAAGTTCATCAGTTAGCATAATGGTTAGAGCATTCAGAGCGTATTTTGAAAGTGAATAACCCGAATAGTGACCGCTTAGTTGACTAAAAGATCCCATGCCACTGCTAATATTAATAATCTGGGCATCATCACTTTTCTCCAGCATAGGGATGAAGGTTTGAATCATCATCCATGGCCCATACAGGTTAGTATCCATGATCGCTCTAACACTAGTGATTTCTATATCCAAAGCACCGGATCTTTTACCCGCAACACCTGTCTTTTTAACCAGTGGCATTAGCCTGCGCAAAGGACTGTATGCAATTGATAACTTTGACTTTACAAAAAGCTTAGCTCGTTCATACCTGTTATTCCTATATGTTTCGCTCCCAGTACCAACCCCGGCATTATTAATAAGTACATCCAACGATCCAACCATGCTATTTAAATCATTGTATAGCTTTTTGATGCTTAATTCACTTGTAACATCCAACTGTTTGGCAATAACGTTTCCTTTGAGTGATGCAGCCGCCGCTATTCCCTGGGCTTCATCCCTTGAAGTAAGTATAATCCTGTGTCCTGATTCTGAAAGTTGACGGCATATTTCAAGGCCTATTCCTCTGTTGGCACCGGTTACAAGTATCGTTTTCATTGTTGATGTGATTTAATTAAGGCAAATACTTGCTTATACATTCTGGATATAATCCTCTTCATTAAAAGCGGAACCATAATGCTGATTGTTTGCCTGTTTTGCCCTGGGTATTTTAATAGAGAAGCCAGCATATTCCTGCTAAAATGGTGACAGCAACCATTGCAATACGGGTGATATCTTCCAGCATTCAAGTCCTTTCTGATACCAACAGTAGCCTGCTCCCACAACTGCCTTAATCCCTTTTCCCTGTTTCCAAATATATCAATAGATGCAAGTGCCAGTCCACAGGGTTGTATACCTCCATCATAGGTGATGTCAATTATTGCATCTATTTCTCTGCAATAAAATTTTTTCAGCACTTTATTAAAAAACCATGAGTTTTGAGGGTTAGCAGCTGCTACAATATAATGACTTATCCAGGGAAGTATGCGGTATACATTAGTTTCTACTTTATTCATTCGCTCAAAATGAATGATCTTTTCCAATTGCTGAATAAGCAATCCTAATTCATCAACGGGAACATTAAGGTTAGGTTTTTCTGAAATAACTGTCCTGTCGGCATAGTTTGAGTATACTATCACTGGTTGGAAAAGAACCTGTTTGATACCCATACGGCTGGCAATTGTAATAAATTCAAACAGGGTAAGAAAATTGTATTTTGTAATACATGTGAGTACAGTAACCGGTATGCTGTGCTGAGTTAGAATTTGAACTGCACTGATTGCATTTTTCAGTGCCAGTTCACTTCCCCTTGTAAGCGTTTGTATTTCATTATCAAATGAATCAATTGAAATATTAACCTCAGTACCACATTGTTTCAAAATTGCAAATTCTGAGCTACTTAATTTATGAATAGTCATGCCATTGCTTGTTATGGAACAGCGCACTTTCTTAGCTGCTGCATATTTCACAACGTCAACTATTCCAGTAAATAAAAATGGCTCTCCACCACATAAGGATATTTTCTTTATACCCATTATCTCCATCTCATCAACAATCCATTTTAGATCATCAACAGTCAATCTTTTTTCACTGGCAGTAGGGATCCCTTTCCCAATTTCACAGTAAATACAATGTTGGTTGCATTTATCAGTAAGGTTTACTGTCACCATACCTGGTCTTTTACGCCTTAAGCCAAGAGCAATCAGTTCTGGAAGGTAATTTCTTGTAAGCTTTGATGCCATGATCTCAATTCATTAGTTGGTTATAAAATGATACCATAGAAGCTCCGACAAGCTTAATGTTGTAGTTTTCACCTGCCAGTTTAAACGCCCTCTTGCCAACCTCAGTGCATAGTGAAGTTGAAGTAGCATATTTGCACACTTGTTGGGCAAATTCCTGAGGAGTGTCAGCGATTATAACCGGCTGATCTTCTTCAGTATTGCCAATAGACTCTTTCTGCGCAATGCCTGTTGCTGCAAGGCTGGTTGCAATGATAGTCTTTTAAAGTAGGCTCGATCTTGTTCAGTAAGTGAAATAATACCGTCAACCTGGCAGCACACTCTCTCTTCGAACTTCCTGAGCTTTGTTGATTCGATGGTAAAATACCATTTAAGAAAAGGGTTGGTTCTTGCAGCTGCATAGTGTTGCCAAATCTTATGCTCAACATTCTGAGCTCTTAATACAATCCTGGCATTGGAGTACTTTCTGATAACATCAATATATTGACACAAATACAAATGCTCAAGCTGTACCAGGTCAAATTCATTTTCACGTAATAATGTAATGAGGCTATTGGTAAATTCATGGCTCATGAACCTGCCAGCAAAATATGACTCGTTACATATTATACTTAACAGGGCATTCAATGGCTTCACCCTATTATCCACCACAACCGATTTGAATCGGGTTTTTAATTTAAAAGCATGTGAAATCAAATCCTCGCTTGCCGGTGCCTTCATCATATTCATTGCAAGGATGTTTACATCAACATCCTGATTTATAAGGCTTAATGATGACGAATAAATAGAATAGGCACCTCCATCATGCATCGGGAAAGGCATTTTATAATACAGCTGAAGTACCTTCATATCTTTTTGTATGATGTAGCCCAATTGAGTAACCTATCGGTCATCAGGGTAACCAGAGAACAGAAATAACAGATGTTGACACTGATAACACTGTAAGTGCTTGATAGAAATCTTAGTCTTCTTCCAATAATACTTAATAAAATGAAGAAAGAAATAGCTGCGAAGATTAGCCCTTCACTTCTTCCTTTCCCAATACTAAAGGCCAAAGTAACATAACAGGCAATTACCAGTGGAGGTATTAGCAACCTCAAGTATTTGTGCCAAATTAACATGATCAAAACACGTTGAGGCAAATTGGTTATGAGTTCTTTCTTATGCAAAATTTGCAGCAGGCCTTTCAGGTATCTTTTACTGCGTTTCAGATCGTACAACTTATAGAAGTTTTTATCTGTTATACAGCAGTCTTCAATCAAAACAACCTGTTTCCCCGGCAAAATACTCAAACTTAAAGCCAGATCATCCAGAATAGTATCGTGAGTGATGTTAACATAACAACTCTTTTTAACTGCGTACAACGGACCATAAACACCTATTAAACAGCCGGTTCTGCTTTCAAGTTTCTTAAGAAAGTTCTCATGCCAGCGTAATAATGAGTGCTTGCTATCGCAATCACAATACGAGATACAACCTGACACGGCGCCTATATCAGGATTATGCAGTGGGATTGTTAAGAGTTTGAGAATATTGGGTGATAACTTTTGCCGCTGATCGCAGAAAATCAAATGATTATATTTGGCTATGCCAACAGCAAAATTCATAGAACCAGGTATGCCGGTATTGAAATCATTAAGCACCAGAGTATATTTGTATTCGCTTTTCAAATATGTAAGCATTTCCCTTGTTCCGTCTGTGCTTCCATCGTCAATTATAATGAACTCATAGGTTGTAAATTCATTCAACTGATCATATAGTTGTTGAAGTTTAGCTCTTAAGGATTCTATGCCGTTATATGTAAGCAATATGAGTGAAACCGGCTCTTCTGCTATATCAGCATCTTGTGGAAGGGTTTTTGTTTTCTTTAATGACAGCAGATATACCGGATATAATAAGTATAATACCAGTATAATCAAGGTTAAAAGAAGCAATACTGATAATAGATTCATTTCTCCGTTTAAATTGTTCTAATTCACTGGTTGTATTATATATTATTCTTCTTCACTAATTTCATTTTATATACTGCCTTAAGAATCAAATAAACTTTTTCTCCGGCAGGCCCTTTGAGAGTTTCCTGAAGTAAACGTGCTGTATCCTTTGCTACGTCAAACAGCCAGCTTTTCTTGTCCTTATTGCTGTAAAATCCCTCTTTCTTTACAAGTTTTATTGCTTTCAGCCTTTCTGCATAACTAAACTCAGGTGTTTCAAATACAATCCGAGGCTTTACTGTATGGAAATTATGTGTTTTTTGCGCCAGGAAAGTGCCGTGCATTTCAACATATTCCCATTGGTATGTTCCTTTAAATGGGAGTACAGTATAGAAGTTCGAATAATCGCAACCCGACTGTTTTGCAAAAGAGATAGATTCCTTGATGGTGGCTAGCGTATCATGTGGGCTACCAATTACAAACTGCGACAGCACCTCAATACCTGCATTTTTTAGCATCCTGATTCCGGCTTGTATCTGCTCAATTTGTGCTCCTTTCCTGATATGTTTGAGTACTTCATTATTGGCTGATTCAATACCAATGGCAACATTATAACATCCGGCTTCTTTCATCTTGTACGCAAGCTCCTGGGTCATATTGTCGGCGCGGACTGATACTGACCACATGATATTGGTCTTCTTTTGAATCAGTGTATCACAGAAATCATTCACCCATTCCCGGCTAATATTGAAACTGTTGTCGCCAAATACAAAGATCTTCCTCCCATATTTGCAAAGCAATAATTCTATTTCTTCAATTACATTGTCAACACTTCTGCGCCTGTAACTCGGTCCCCATATTGAGCTTGAATTGCACCAGGCACATGCATAAGGGCATCCTCTGCTAGTTACCATCCTATGTAATGGTACCTTTTCATAGGAAAAATATCGTAGGCAGGAAGTGGTATAGAGCTAAGGTCTTTTATCTTAGGCCTGGCAACATTTTTTACTATCTCACCATCCTGAATTTTATACATCAGGCCTGGTATCTCACTGATCTTCCTGCTTCCTTTCAAATGATCAATTAATTCAGCAAATGTTATTTCCCCTTCCCCATACACCGCAAAGTCAGCAGGAGTGTCTTCAAATATTTCCTCCATCATTGTGGTTACATAAGGCCCTCCAAGAACCACCGGAACATCCGGGAAACGGTTCTTTATCGTATTGAAAAGCCTAATAACTTCAAAGTAAACAGGTGAAAATACAGTCATCCCGATCAGATCAAAGTCTGAACTAAAGAACTCCTTAGTTTCTCTCTGAGTAGCAATCCTGGTATCCAGAATAGTGAAATTCAGATCGTTATGAACAGTTCTTGCATACGCAACCAGGTAGGCAAGACCAAGATGAATTGTTTTGTATCTTCTATCTTTATTTGGGAAAATAAGACCTATATTCATTTAGCTAATGTAACAAATTCCATTATTCGGAGCACCTGATATACAACTTGCTTTAAGATTGATATTACCTTTACAACCTAATCTACATGCCTACTAATGAAACTTCTCTATACAGCCATTGCCTTCATATCATTATTTTTCAATGGTGCCCATCTCTCTGCACAACCTGAATTTCCTGAAAACGGTGAAGTGTACATTAAAACTGTTGTTCCACGAGTTGATATCCTTATACATTCTGACACCCTTTCATGGATATATGATAATGTAGACAGTGATCATGAATTCCGTGCCGCTTTTATTTTTAACAATGGTAATGTGCTTGACACCATAAACAATATAGGTTTCAGGCTGCGGGGTAATACTTCAAGAGTTTCTGAAAAGAAGTCGTTTAAAGTATCCTTTAACACCTTTATCAAAGGCAGGGATTATCATGGTATAGAGAAAATGAATCTGAATGGTGAGCATAATGACCCTTCAGTAAGCAGGGCTCTTATTTATTGGGAAATACTGCGTGAATCAGGTATTGCGGGTCCGAGGGCCAATCATGTTGAGTTATACATAAATGGCAATTATTATGGGCTTTATCTAAATGTTGAGCATATTGATGAAGAGTTTACAGATAGCTATTTCGGCAGTAAAACCGGTAATCTCTATAAATGCACTTATGGTGCTGATCTTAGATATAAAAGCAGCGATCCGGATTCCTATAAATTTGGACAGAATGGTAATAGGGTTTACGAGTTAACAACTAATGAAGAAACTGATGATTACAGTGATCTGGCAGAGTTCATCAGCATACTTAACAATACATCAATAGCTAATCTGCCGTGTAGGCTTGAAGAGGTCTTTAACGTTCAGGATTACCTGAAAATTGCCGCCATTGATGTGTTAACCGGCAACTGGGATGGTTATATTTTCAACAAAAATAACTTTTACCTCTATAAGAATCCGGCTACCGGATTATTTGAGTATATACCTTATGATGTTGATAATACATTTGGTATAGATTGGTTCAATATTGACTGGTCGAAACGCAATATATACAACTGGGCACATTCTGATCCAAGGCCGTTATTTAAACGACTATTACAAGTGCCGGAGTACAAACTTCAATTTACATACTACCTGAAACAAATAATAGCTGCAGTAACTTCAACCGAGGCTTTAACCAACCGCATATCAACCATTCGTGATCTTATCAGACCATATATAATCAATGATCCCTATTATCCTCTTGACTACGGTTATAACATCCAGTCATTCAATACTTCATGGATCGGGGGCACAGGGGCACATGTGCCTGATGGCATTTTACCTTTCATCAGCACCCGAAATAACAGTGCATTGGTACAGGCCATGACCGGGAATGCGCCACCGATGGTGAAGTACATCAATCACAATAACCCATTAGCCAGGCAACGGATGGTCATAACAGCACATGTGGAGGATGAGAGCATTGCCGGCGTATATCTTGAATATAAGATCTCAGCAGGAAACTGGCAGTACCAGTCAATGAATGATAAGGGAATTGATGGTGATGTTGTGGCAAATGACAGCATATACGCAACCTCACTCAGTGGCATGAACGAAGGGACTGTTATCGAATTCAGAGTGAAGGCTTCAGATGATGCTCTTGCTTCAGTTACTCAACCATGCCTGCCTTATACTTATATCATTCCTTCTCTTAATGCAGGTAACCTGGTAATCAATGAGATCATGACCAACAATAACTCCACTATTACTGATGAACATGGGGATTATGACGACTGGATAGAACTATATAATGGAAGTGACCAATATATCTGGCTTGGCGACAAGTATTTATCAGATAACATTGATAACCCCGATAAATGGCCATTACCTGATACCATCATTTCACCGGGAAGCTACCTCATTATCTGGGCTGATGACGAAGAGGAACAAGGAACTGCACATGCATCCTTTAAGCTCAGCAAAGACAATGAAGAAGTCGGCTTATTTGACAATGATGCTTCAGGCAATTCGAGAATTGATGCCGTTTTCTATACCTGGCAAACAACTGATGTATCATTGGGAAGAGCAACTGACGGTTCACATGACTGGCAGTTCTTCAGCACTCCAACGCCCGGAAGATCTAACAGTGAAGGAGAAATTGCAGAAAGCTCAAGAGTATTGAGGCTTTGGCCTAACCCTGTTGTTGATGGTTATTTCTATCTTGATGAGCGAACCGATTTTTCAATCTATGATGTTGCAGGGCGATTGTTAATGAGTTTTACTGATGCTGACAGGGCTGAGATTTCGTCCCTTAAACACGGAGTATTTATAGTACGCTCAAAAGAAGGGAAAACTGCTAAAATTATACTGCCTTAAACAGCCGGGAATATCGATCAATTCATTTTAAAGAGTACATCAATTAATCATGATTGGATCCGGCTTTAGATTTAATCAAATTAGCTTCACATTGGCAAATGCTTGCTTGTATCGGAAACCTTTAACTTTTGGTTCAATCGCCGGTTTCCCCAAAGCCAAGCTAAGGCTGAAACAACAATAGTAATTCCAATGAACCATATCAAAAGAGCAGCAGGCTCCTGTGTTTTATAGATTGCAGTAGCAATGTTGCCGATTATCAGCCACTGTATTATGTAAAATGCAGTTACATTCTTTCCTGTCCATGCCAGGTATTTTATGACAATATTATTGACCGTGAAATACCTTAAAAGTATATAAGTGCCCATTGTAATTATTACCATGAATGACACAGCCCAGAAAAAGAATATTATTCCATGATGGTAATACTCAGGAAGATAAGATGAAACCTGGAATCCAACCCTGGCGAATATAATGAATGGTATTAGTGCAGCGAAAAATACAAGGGCATTCTTACCGGATTTTTGAAGAGCATCATGATTATCAACATGTAATCTTCCAATAGCAGCACCTAAAAACGGATAAGCCAACCAGGGGAATAAAGGGAAATATGACCACCACTCATTGCTGTGGATATATGCCATTAGATATTTGATAAATACTGAGTTTCCGGTGTATGTTGGCATTAAATCACTTACCACAGGAAACAAAAGTGCAATTGCAAACAAAACTATAACTGAGTTTCTGAAAACCTTCATTACAATAGGGATTGCAATAACGGCAATACCCGCCATGAAGAGGATATCTGCACCAAACAAATATGGTAGGGGGTCAAGCTGAAAAGTCCCGGTGTAAATCTTATAAAACAGATGCAGGTTAAGCCCTATATTCAGCAGAAACCCAAGCCCAATCAGCTTTATTCCACGCAACACGCTTTTACCCACTCTCGAAGTTTCTGTTTCAACCGGTCGGTTGTGTTTGATTCTTCCATAGCCTATGAAAAAACCCATTGCCGCCATAAATAATGGAGCTGCCGGTACACCACCAAGAAATAGTGATGTTTTTCCAGCTAAGCCGGCATAGAAGGAGGGCACAGCGAAGAGTTCCGTAATGTGAACCTGTATCATCATCAGAACAGCTAGTCCTTTAAGTAAATCCGGCAGAACAAATCTATGGTCCAACATATACAAATTTTCCCGAAAGGTATAAACTTGTTTAACAAAAACTAAATTTGCAGTCCCCAAAAATGTAAAACATGAAGAAAGTACTACTGTCAACCTTTGTTCTTTTATCCATAATTGTAAACGGGCAAATCACCCTTGAAAAGACTTATGATGCATCTGGCACATTTATCAAACTGCCATATTCAGGTGATAAGTTTTACATTATGGATGTGGTTAACAATCAATGTCGAATTTACAATACTGATCACACCCTCTGGAAAACCATAAGTTTACCGGTACCTGCCAATAACTATTTATACGACGTTAGATTTGTTAGTGAGAACATGTTTACGGCAACCAATGAGCTATGCCTTGCATATGTGTATTATTTATACAATGCCACAGGCGATTATTACACTTTTACTGCAAAAATTATAAAGGAAAACGGAACGGTGTTGCTTACAATTCCCGGCTGCCAGTACCTGAGCGCGTTCACAACCTCTAATAGTGGTGCGAAGCTACTTACCTATAGTTACGACTATTCAATTGCCTTATATACCATTACCACCAGAGTTTATAATTTACCCGGAATAATCACTTCCATTGAAGAACCTTTAATGCCCGGTGGTGAGGTTAAAATGTTGCCCGCATTTCCAAATCCGGCGAGTAGTCATATTAAGATCCCATATTCATTACCCGAAGGAATTGAATCAGGTATTTTAAGGATAAGCGATTTAAATGGGAGAGTTGTATCAACCCGTCAGATCAATAATTCGGTTGATCATGTCACAGTGCAGCTTCATGAATTTCCTTCAGGAGTGTATATTTACATCATAGAGCCAGGAAACAGTGTAACGGGTAATGCAACATTATCCAAACCGCAAACCGGGAAAATAGTAGTTCAATAGATTTCGATAAATTGCAGGATTTCTCCACCTGAATGTGCTGGTAATTAAAGAAAAAGGCTAAATATCAAATTTCTTCACTATTGTGAATGATAATATGCTTTTATTTTTTCCTAATTTCACGGCATCAAAAACTTTCAGATGAAAAAACTACTATGCCTAATTTTTTCAATGCTGCTTGTATGTTCAACCTCATATTCCCAGCAGTCAGATAAACAAGTTACCGTTGCCGCCTACCCCGAACTTGCCCAGATGAGCAGTTATGACTCTCTGAAACTTTCGCAACTTCCGGAGTTGAAGCTTTCAGCTGAAGCCAGTAAACGGTTAATTCCCAATGATATTGACAATTCTTTAAGACCGTGGTTCAGGCCGTTGTTCTCACAGTCGGGACTTGAATGCGGACAGGCAAGCAGTATAGGGTTGGTATTCACCTATGAAATGGATTATGCCAGAAATGTTCCGGCAAACTTACCTGAGAACCAGTATGCTACCTACTTTTCATACAACTTTGTAAATGGCGGAAGCGATAATGGAGTGAGTTTCTATGAAACTTATGAAATCCTGAAATATGCCGGCAATCCTACCGTAGCAGAGTATGGCGGATTATCTTATGGAGGTCCTTCAAGGTGGATGAACGGCTATAATCTCTATTACAATGCTATGCATAACAGGGTAACTGATGTGTTTTCCATAAAACTTAATACAGTTGACGGCTTGCAGACCTTAAAGAATTGGTTGTATGATCACGGTGACGGCTCTTCTGCAGGTGGTGTTGCATGTTTTTATGCACAATACACCAACCCAAATGGAGTGTTTCCTGAAGATGTGCCTGAAGCAGGAAAATACGTGATTACCAGTTGGGGTGGTTCAGCAAATCATGCCATGACTATTGTTGGTTACCATGATTCAATCAGGTGGGATTATAATAATGATGGCCAATACACAAATAATATAGATTTAAACCAGGACGGTATCATAGATATCAGGGATTGGGAGAAAGGTGGTTTCAAGATTGCAAATACATACGGATCAATCAATTACTGGGGCGATCAGGGTTTTTCGTACGTAATGTATAAATCAGTAGCTGATGCATACGGACAAGGTGGTATATGGAATAACGCTGCAGTTGTAATTGATGTACGCGATAATCATGAGCCACAGCTTACGGCTAAGGTAAGTTTGAATTACTTATGCAGGAACCAGGTGAGAGTTATGGCAGGGGTATCATCAAATCCTGATGCTACTGAGCCCGATCACATACTTCATTTTCCCATGTTCGATTTTCAGGGGGGATGCCTTCCTATGGAAGGTTCTTCAGGTTCACAAGTAATAGAGTTTGGGTTGGATCTTAACCCGCTGCTTCAATATGTTAATCCTGGTGTACCGGCAAAATACTTTCTGCTGGTACAGGAAGATGATCCACTTGGTGTTCAAACAGGTTTTTTAGAGAGCTTCGCACTCATTGATTATACAAATGGTACCAATATTATCAATAGTAATGTATCAGGTCTGTCACTGGTAAATAACAGTATTACGAGTGTGGGAGTATCAGCCACGATAAATTTTAATCCTGTACAAATCACCGATGAAACAATACCGACTTTACAACTCTACAGTACCTACTTTCATCAGTTACAGGCCAGCCAGGGAACCCCTCCCTACAGATGGCATTTAGTTGAGGGATTCACAAGATTTGATTCCACTGCATCTATGCCCGTGATTGAAGGCACCAAACTACAACCTTCATCAAATAGCAATGGCCACGCGAGGGTAGAGCTTCCATTTGATTTCCCGTTCTACGGAAAACGTCATAATGTAATTTATGCTACAGTTGACGGTTACCTCATGTTTGAAGACAACAACATTCCCTGGCCATTTTATATAGAAGGCAGAACCTATTTTATTGAAACCCCAATGATTGCCCCAGCCTGCTCACATCCATTTCAGGTTGGAAACTCATCTGAAGGAATCTGGTATGAGGAATCAGCTGATTATGTTACTTTCAGATGGAAGTTGAGCGCCTTTCAGGCATCCGGCTCTGAATATAATGCTACAGTACGACTATATCCTGATGGGAGAATAGATATCAATTATGGAACATGGTCAATCCCTTCTTATATTGAAAGATATGCAGGTATCTCTGCAGGCAATGGTGAACTTTATCACATCATGACCTATGACCCTGATTTTGCACCTCTTGCTGACCAATTCATCAGATTCACCCCCTTTGAACTTCATTCAGGTATTGAACTTACTACTGAAGGCGTATTAATGGGGCAAGCACATCAAATATTCGACAGTATACCAATTGTTGTTTGTGCTACCGATAAATATAACTTAAAGGATTATAAAACATTTTATCTGACATCTGAAGGCCTGTTGATCGAGTACGGGATATTTGCCGGCGATAACAACATAATAGGCTTTGGTGAAGATGTTTATATGAGTCTCCAAGTAACGAATCATAACAGCTTCCCCATTGGTGCAACAACTATTAATTTGAGCTCATTTGATCCATATTTCACAATCCTGTCCTCGCAAACTACAATCAACGGATTAGATGTTGGAGCAAGTATTTCAATTCCCAATGCCTTTCATTTTAAAGCATTTAACAATGTGCCCAATGAATATTTGGCTCAGTTTGTATTAAGCGCCCAGGCACCTGAGGGAAACTGGTCGCGGGTCATTACTCTTGATGCCTACAGGGCTGTTACCCAAATCAATAATATTGAAATTGATGATGGAGGCAATGGTGTGCTCGAACCGGGTGAAAATGCTTTATTAAACATTGATCTTATCAATGCAGGAGGAGCTGACCTGATAAATGCTGTTGCATCGATACAATCGTGGTACCCACATCTTACAATCAATAACGGCACTAATGAAATCGACAGCTTGAAACCCGGGCAAATCTGGTCAGTATCCTTTGACGTATCACTGGCAAGTATAGCACCTGAACCCGATAATATAGAGATTAATCTTTCAGTGACAGGGAACAACGCGTTTAATTATCTTGAAACTATTCCATTGTTTTCCGGATTATTGGTTGACGACTTTGAAACTGGTGATTTTTCACTTTTTGACTGGTTAACTGCCGGTGCTAGTCCATGGTATGCTGAATCAGGCAATGCCTATGAAGGAAGCTGGTGTGCACGATCGGGTCTATTGGTTGATAATCAGTTTTCTACTCTTTATATTGATTGGGATGTGGCTTATGCTGATTCCATTTCGTTTTGGTATAAAGTATCTTCAGAGCCCAATTATGATTTCTTGTTCTTTTCTACCACTCAGGGCGAACAGGCTAGATGGGCAGGATCAATCGACTGGACCTGGGCTAAATTCCCTGTACCCCCGGGTCCTAATACATTTGTTTGGAAGTATGGAAAAGATGTCAGCCTTTCAACAGGTGAAGATTGTGCACGTATTGACTACATTTCCTTACCTGTATTTAGCATTCCAACAGCAACGGTTAATACTGAAATCCTCAACGCCGGATTATCAGTTTATCCCAATCCCGGGAATGAGGTTCTTAACATCAAATACACTCTTAAAAAGCCCACTCCTGTGAGAATTTACATTATTGATATGCACAGCAGGGTTATATATCAGCACACGGAAAATACTATTAAACCGGAAGGTGAATATCTGCTCAAGCCTGATTGGAACAATAATGGCCCCGGCATTTATTCAGTGATATTGCATACAAACTCGGGTATACTCGTTAAGAAAATCATTAAAATTTCTAACTAGATTTGCGGCATCCTATAACGAGGGCATGCGTTAAACTTCTACTGTAGGGAATGATGTATGAAAGTGACTATTGATAAGAGAGATACTATTAAAAACCTCTTGTTTCTGACTTTAATGCTGGTTCTTTTGATACCCGGTTTTCAAAGCAGATTCGGGTGGATTAAGGAAGAACCTCTTACGGGGGCATTCAAACCTCCGGTTGACACAGGTGTTAAAAGCCTTTCTGTAAATTCATGGTTTGAAGGATCATACCAGGAACTTTATGATCAGGATACACGGTATAAAGTGGGGTTCAGGAATTTACTTATCAGGCTCAACAACCAGGTGAGCTATAGCCTGTATGATAAAGCGAATGCTGAAGGGGTTATTGTTGGTAAACGGAATGAATTATTTGAAGAGGACTACATTAAGGAATATGTCGGCCAATATTATGTAGGCGATTCAGTTTGGATAAAGAAAGCGGCTAAACTAAAAGCGGTTCAGGATACACTGGCAAAAATGGGCAAAACCCTTGTTGTAATCTTTGAACCCGATAAAGCTAGTTTCTATCCTGAACTTATTCCTTCAAAATACCAAAGAATAGCCAAACAGCCTTCCAATTATGATGTTCTATCTCAAAAGCTTAAATCAGCTGGAGTAAACGTTCTCGACCTGAATCAATATTTTATCTCGATTAAAAACAAGTCAGAATACCCTTTATTCCCTCAATGTGGCACTCATTGGAGCTATTATGGTTCGGCGTTGGCAGCTGATACTGCAGTGTCATACATCGAATCACTCACTAAAACTGACTTGCCGGATATAAAGATAAAAGCCAATGAAGTGCCTGATGTTCCGCGGCACCCCGACTACGACATAGGACTGGCAATGAACCTGATGTTTACTATTCCGCATCCTAAAACTGCAAATCCAATCATTGAGATCAATAATGATAAGAAACGAAACCTCCCTGATGTACTTCTCGTGGGCGACAGCTTCTACTTTAACTGGCTAAACAATCGTATACCAACTAAAGTATTCAATACCTGCGATTTCTGGTATTACAACAAGATGATCACAACGAGCAATGGTGAACAAAGAGGGAAAGCAACTGATCTGGATTTCAGAAGCGAAATTGAAAAAAGAGACATTATCATTATTATGGTTACCGGCCGTTTTATGCATGCTTTTGGCTGGGGGTTTGATGAGCAACTTTATGAGCTTTTCTACCCCGGAAACGTGAATCCTGTAGAGCGGTTTGCAAATGAAATAAGATGTTATGATGATAATTTCAAGCGCTTGTATAACCAATCAGTAGAAATGAATGTCAGCCTCCCTTTCAGAATCGAGGAGGAAGCTAAGTATATGTTTTATGAAGATTCAAAACTTAATCCTGATAAGTATACTGCCCGAAGAGATATTCTGATTATCTATGAGATGGGTATTCGCAGTTCCCCTGAATGGCTTGAGCAGATAAAGCAAAAGGCTGTAAAAAACAACATAAGTGTTGAAGTGCAAATACGCCGTGATGCTGAGTGGATGTATAATGATAAATATGGTAAAACCGGATAGTTACTGAGTTTGCTAATTAAGTGTGCCTAACCATATTTCTTAGCACCTAATTTGTTTTTTTCCTTTCGTATATCCTGATGTAGTCAACCTGTAATTGATTAGGAAAAACGGTAGTTTCTTTTGGTGTACCGGTGAATGGAGTTGTTTCATTTCCTATACCCATACCTATAATAAGGTAAAGTTTTTCATTATCAGGAGGGAAAACAGGTTGTTGTACATAACTCTTTTTGCGCACATTACAGTTCCTGGGGTTATTACCCCGGCGGGTAGCATACCTGCATAACTCCCATACCTGCATATCGTCAAAAAAGAATTTGATTGAGTTCTCGTCCCATTCCATAGCATATACGTGGAAGTCGTCTGAAAGATCAACTCCAACCTTTATTCTTTTATGCTTCATCTTTTTTATCAGCCAGTTATGCACAGAAGCATGGAATCTTTCAGGGTTTTGCATTCCAGCCTCCATAAGATCTACTTCGGCTGATATCTGGCCAAAAGTCCATATCCCAGGCCAGAAACCTTCACCGGCAGGCAGTTTGCTTCTGACTTCGTAGCGCCCGTGACCGTACGCATTACGGGCATGAATCATAGCAGATGTAAAATTACGGTGTTCACCCATCCACTCTGCCTTTTCACGCTTAGCAACTATGTTAAGAATCCCATCTTTTATTACAATATTCCGGTCAAGAAAAACCTGATTTTCGTTGCCGTGTGTGCGACAAAAAGCACACTGATCACTACCATCATGAGTGTATGGGAACCAGGTAGTCCATACTTCTTTATTAAGAGCTGTGTCAGTGAATTCGTCACTAAATACAAGTATCCAATCACCCCCTGGTGTTCCTGCCGATTTAATTGTACTGGTTCTTTGCTGTGCAATTGTGGAACACGAAGTAGTGACTGCAAGCAGTAACACAAATGATAATAATCTTCCTATTATTTTTATTCTACTCATTTCGCAATATTACATTGTATCTGAAAAACAAAAACCACTTACACAATTACTTATGTAAGTGGTTCATTCAATGGTTCCCGTTATAGGAACCCAATTTCATCATTCGTTAATACCTACCTTAGGATATGAATCAGTGCATGGATAACACCCGGAATAAAGAATAAAAGTGTAAGAACAAGGTTTACCCAGAATGGTGTGCCTATTTCTTCATACAATAGATAAACAGCTAAAGGAGGAATGAACAGTGCAATGATCACCAATAGTAGCGTACTGGTGCTTGGTGCCGGAACAGGTGCTTCAAGAGCAGTAATTGCATTACTTACATCGGTATTGCTCTGGGCAACAACTTCTGTTTTGCTTACATCTTTCTTGCCTGCAAAGGCAGCATCAGCAACATTTACAAATCCTACAAGGAAAATAACCAATAGGAGAGCGGTTGTAATTTTTGGTGTAATAATTTTCATAATTTTATGGATATTAAGTTTAACATGAATATCTCTGTAAAGTTAATGTATAAAACATCGAAAGCAATACTTTTATTTGCTATTTTCTTATTCTTCTTAAGAGGAGTAAATGCGCAGGAAACAATTCTTAAAGGTGTAATAGCTGTTGGTAACACTCAATATATGAGCTATCAAATTAATTATCAAGCTCATAAGAATAATACAATTACAGGTTTTTCCATTAGTGATGTTGATGGAAGTGAGGAAACCAAAGCCAGCATAACCGGTTTTATTGATTTGAAGAAAAAAACCATGTACTTCCAGGAGAAAAGCATTATCAGTTCCCGTTCAAAGACCCCCCTGAATGAGTTCTGTTTCATGAAAGTGCATGGAAAATTTGAGCGAAAAGCCGGAAAATCAGTCTTTTCTGGAAAGTTTCATTCGGAAAGCCCTGGTAAAGGAATATCATGTGATTCAGGTTCAGTAATGCTGATGACCGAAAAAGAGCTGAAAGAACTTACTACTAAAGTCGAAAAAGCTATAGAAAAAATACCTAAACCTGATACGCTGAAAAAGGCAGAAGATCAATATACTGACCCTTCAAAATGGGTTAGAAGAGAGCTTATCCTCGAACCTGAAACAGAAACAGTGCTGGAGTTAAAGTCTGATTTCATCTTATTGGAGCTTGTTGATGATAAATACCAGGATGGTGATAAAATTACCATCAAGGAAAATGATAAAATTATACTCACTGATTTTGAGATCACCAACCGTGTAAAATCACTCAAATTTTCTGTTACAGGTAATGATAAAACACTGATTATCACACTGATAGCAACCGATGAGGGCACCATCCCCCTTACTACTGTTAAGGCGGTGTTACGCAATGGTAATGAAAGTAATTTGATCAACGCAAGTATGAATAAAGGTCAGTCGATAAAAATTACTTTACAAAAGCAGTAGGCTTAATAAAAAAGTTTTATTTTTGGATACTAAGAGTCGAAGTTTTAACGCATTAACTAAAGCAAAGATATTGAAAAAGACATTTTTACTCCTCGTATTGGTCAGCCTGATTTCAACCGTCAACGCCCAAAAGCAGGCTAATTACTGGTATTTTGGCAATCACGCCGGAATAAGTTTTGCAAATGGCCCTCCGGTAGCGCTAACAAACGGTGCACTTCAAACCGGTGAAGGATGTTCTTCTATATCAACTGCTGCAGGTGCTCTTGAGTTTTATACTGACGGCCAGTTCGTGTATACAAAGAATCACACTTTAATGCCAAATGGAAGTGGCTTATACGGGCACTCATCCAGCACCCAGTCAGGTATTATTGTTCCCAAACCAGGCAGTTCAACCGAGTATTATATATTTACCGTGGATGCCGCCGATAATAACCTCGAACGTGGACTTTGCTATTCAAAGGTAGATATGACCTTAAATAATGGCTTAGGGGATGTGGTTACGTCTGAGAAAAACATATCACTCGTTCCTCTTGCTTGCGAAAAGGTTACTGCTGTTGGACATGGTGATGGACAAACATTTTGGGTTATTACCAAGAAATGGGGTAATGCTGATCTGTATGCTTATAGAATTACCTGGGATGGCGTTGTTACAACTCCTGTTATAAGTACTACCGGTCCTCCATTGGTAGGTAACATCGGACAAGACTCAAAAGGATATTTAAAGGTATCACCTGATGGAACCAAGATTGCTTCAGCAAACAACACAAAATTTTCTGTGGATATATACAACTTTGACAAATTCACAGGTATAATAACACATTTTGTTACCGATGACACATACACCGGAGGCCAGGGTGGTCCTTATGGTGTGGAGTTTTCACCTAATAGTAAACGACTTTATATAGGTGAATGGAAGGATGGTCGCAAAATCAACCAGTACGATCTTTCATCAGATGATCCTACTTTAATTGTAGGCACAAGAACAGTTGTTGCTACAGTAGGTCAAAATGCAGCGCCTATTGGAGCATTGCAGCTTGGGCCTGATAACAGGTTATACATAGCACGGAGCGGGGCGAATTACCTGTCAAGAATCAATCAACCAAATACACTTGGCGCATTTAGTGGGTATGTGGATAATGCAGTAGGATTATCCGGAAGACAATGCAATTATGGACTTCCGCCCTTTATACAATCATTCTTTTTCCTGACTGCCGACTTTTACTGGGATGAACCTGCCTGTGATGGCTATCCTACGCAATTTAGTGCAAGTATATCTGATACACCCGATTCACTCAGATGGACTTTTCCCGGAGGAGTTACAACCACAGAAATGAATCCAACCTTCCATTTTACAGGTCCGGGTTTGTGGCCGGTCTTTTTAAAGGTATTTATGTATGGCCAGGTGAAAAATGTTAACAGACTTGTAACTGTTGGATCAACACCAAGCTTTGAACTGGGTAATGATACTACTATTTGCGCCAATGAAGCCTTTTACCTCGATGCCGGAGAATACAGTACTTATTTATGGCATAATGATTCAACAACGCAAAGTGTTCTCACTGATACTACAGGCTGGTACAGTTGCACGATCACGAATGCAGCCGGATGTCCAGCAACTGATTCCCTATACCTTATATTAAATCCAAATCCTGAAATGAGTGCCGGGCCTGACAAGGTTGTTCCTGAAGGTGAGGCTATAACCCTTGATGGTTCGGTAACCGGTACTTCCAGTGGATTTTCTTACCACTGGGAACCTGCTTCTTTGCTGGTTAATCCAAATATTATGGTGCCCACTACCATTGCAATGACAACTACAACCACCTTTACCTTAACGGTGACAAATATCCAGACGGGTTGTACAAGTGAAGATGAAATGTTGCTTACTGTTGAGGGAGGTTTACTAAGTTGTACTGTTCAAGCCAGCCCAATGAGTATTTGCCGTGGAGAACAAAGTCAGTTGCAGGTATCGGCATATGGAGGTTTAGGAACCTATACATATACATGGACTTCTAATCCACCGGGTTTTAACTCAACACTAGCCAATCCAACGGTTGCACCTGATCAAACCACCACTTATACAGTACTGGTGAATGATGGTGAAACTAATGTGAGTAAAAATATAAGCATTACAGTAATCCCTTTGCCGGTGCCTAATGCAGGCCCTGATCAGGCAATAATCTGGGGCACAACAACTACCCTGCAAGGAAGTGTTTCTCAGGGCACCGGTCCTTATACCTATCAATGGGACCCAGCTGATAAATTAGTAACGGCAAACGTACCGAATCCAACTACCGTGAATCTCTACGAATCTATATTATTCTCCCTGCATGTAACTGATTTGGGAACCGGTTGTATAGGTGAAAGCGATGACGTGGTTCAAATCACCATTGACGGAAGTGTTTTAAATACTAGTCCCCAGGCCCAACCAAATGTTGTATGTTTGGGTCAGACAATCCAACTTTACGCAGTTGCAGGTGGTGGTACCGGCAATTATACTTACAGCTGGACATCAATACCACCGGGATTTACATCATCTGCGGCAGAACCTACAATTACACCAACAGGAAATACAACATACAAAGTATCAGTTAACGATGGTTTTAACTCAGCCTCAGGCAGTGTTCAGGTCACTGTAAATCCCCCTCCTTCTATTAATCTTTTACCCCAGGGAAATCCTCTTGTTGAAATAATCAGTAATAATGAGATTGGAGTTTGTGTTTTTGATTCAATTGTAATTGATGCAGGTAACCCCGGGGCATCATATCTGTGGAGTAATGGCTCAACGGAACAAACTATCAGCATTCAAACTTCAGGCATCAGTTTTGATCTGCAATCATACAATGTTTCAGTTACTGATCCATTAACCGGATGTGTAAATGATGCAGATATTACTGCATATTTCACCTTCAATAATTGCAGCTACGGTATTGATGAAAACACCCTTAATGACAGGCTTCAATTCTATCCCAACCCTTCGCGCGACGGTATATTTAATTACCGTATTGAAGGTTTTAAAGGTGCAACAATGCTTGATGTATATACATTCCAGGGTGAACGGATCTTTTCAGAGAGTCTCAACCTTACAGGAAGTGTTTATAAATCTACCCTGAATCTGCGCGACACACAAGCTGGAGTGTATTACCTCAAGGTGACAAATAATGAGGCAGTATTGCTTCGAAAACTGATCATTCAAAAGCAGTAAAGCGCGCATCTGATAGTCAGATGCCCGTTTAAATCCATTCTTCATGCATAGTTTGCCGTATTCTTAAGATTTTAAGAAACGACAAACTGTGCATTTTCATTTCCTCAGTATAGCATTATTAATTGCATGCAAGCGAAGCATTAATTTGCGCTTTAACCCGTAGCCTTTAATGTAATCAACACATTCAGAGAACATTAAATAACCATACGTTAATTATGTAATTTATTTAGAGAATAAAGTGTTGGCAATTTAAATATTCTTTGTAAATTTGAAATCCGACTAGGTAATAAATACCATACGTCTACCATTTGTCTACCCCAGGGGTAGACAGAAGGTAGAGGAAAGGTAGACAAAAGGTAGACAAAAAGTAGAGCGGATACAATTGGATCTCTCTCTTTATAGTCCCATGCTAACCCGGGTCTTATAATAACTAACAACTAAATTGACCAAACATGGCTATTAACGATGGTAACAGCATCTCAGGCACAATAGGTAATATTGTCCACTACAAAAGGAAAAAGAAGAATGTAATGCGGATAAAATCTGCAAATGTGAAGAACCCTGATACACCGGGTCAGAGGAATCACAGGGGTAAGATCAAACTTTCAAGCAGGTTCATCAAGTCAATTCATTCATTTATCAAAATAGGATATCAGGCCACTAACCACGACAGCCCTTCCAATGAAGCAAGGCAGTTTATCATTAAAAATTGCTTTACCAACGGATTCGATATGCCGGTTCTCAATTATAACACAATTCCAATCTCACGTGGAACAATTGCAGCTCCTGAAGACTGCACCCTGACTTTGAACGGAAACCTGGCGCACATTACCTGGAAAAAGCCTGAAAAGGTTAATAACGTCATAAAAAACGACAAGGTGATGATTGCCATGTTTATAGATGAAGGAAAGGAAGGCGTTTCGCAAATGCTAAGCAACGTGGCATATAGAACTGATGGAGAAGCAGACCTGCAGATACCGGTTCACACAACACCTGTACACATCTGGATGTTCTTTTACAACCCCGATTTTACGGCTGGTGAGGATAAGGGGAAAGTGTCGGATTCGGTTTATGTGGGAGTAATTGAATAACAGAGGGTTGCGGAAGGATTAAATTTTATTTGAATTTCCATTAGGGTAAAAGCAAAAAATATTGTCTATATGATATACAATTAAATCTTTTACATCATGAGGAAACTCTACTCCTATACTGTCCTATTCCTTTTCTTAGCAGCAAATCTATCAGCTCAGGACCCACCTAACCTGATACCTCCATCTAATTTACAAGGAGTTAACCCTGAACAAACTGATTATATCTATCTCACATGGGATGCTCCGGTTGATCCAGTAACTGATACAATCCCACCGGGACTTTTAGGATATAATATATATCGCGATGGCGCACTTGTAGGTACAACTGAATTTCCTGCAACAGAGTATTTTGACTTGAATCTTGAATGGCTCCCCTATATTTATCATGTATCAGCAATTTACGATCTTACTTATTATGGATTGCCCGGTGAAACTGGTGAATCAGTTTTGGCGGGTCCTATAGAAGTAAGTATTTGTTGCATACCCATGCTACCTTTTTATGAATACTTTACCACCGGCATCCTTGGAACAAACCAATGGGAGGTTGATGATGAAAGTTGGCATATAGCCGGACAAATGGGAAATGCAGCTCCTGCAGTTGAATTTCATAGCCCGACAGGTTTGACCAATTATTCAACATCATTAACAAGCTACTGGCAAAATAACGATAAGCCCGGCGCGAATTTACATCTTCAATATGATCTCAAACTCGATGATAACCTCGCTGCAGGAACTGAAAAATTACTTGTTGAGTATAATGTTTTCAGTGAAACTGAGTGGATTTTATTGAGCGTTGATAGTGCAACCGGCGACAGAGATTGGGAAACGCACGAGCTGATATTTGCTTCTGATGCTGAGAATAATTTGTTCAAGATCAGGTTTACGGCTATTGGTCAGAATTCAGAAAACATTAACTATTGGCAAATCGATAATATAGTTGTTGAAAGAACTGTATCAGTTAATGAGATTGAAGTTGGCGAAGTATCAATTTTCCCAAATCCTGCCAGTACCAATGTAACAATAACAGTTGAAAAGGAAGTAAACCTTATGTCAGTATACAACCAATCAGGTTTATCGGTAGCTTCCTACAAATTTGAGCCAGGTAATCACACATTAACTTTAGATGTCAGTCATTTCAAGAATGGCCTGTATTATTTAAGATTTTCAACTGAGCAGGGCAGAAGTGTTGGGAAGAAGTTGGTAGTTTATAGGTAAGTGAATGATTGAAAGATAAAATCATACCCGAAATCAGACACCTGAATTTCTCCGCTAACTCTTTAGAAAGAACTTCCGGGTTCCAATATTAAGTTCAGAATTGTCCTTTAGCACAGTTATGTTTTCTATCCAGAAGTGTGTGATACCATCTTTTGATAAATTCTCAATCACCCTCTCTGGCAATATGCTTCCAGTTCCATTGTATTCGTAAATATCAGATTTACCAACAAGGCAAACAATAGAATAAGATATAATCTCCATCTGAGGTTCATTAAGAACCTTGATTGTATTACAGTTTCTTAATTGCGCTAAAGTCAACGTGTCAGTCTGATGATCACAAAGAACTACCTGAAACTTTTCGATAGTCTTTTTACTAGTTGCATCTGAATTAGATGAATTAGCTTCAGTGTTAATCTGGCTCTGTACACTTATGGTAATTACCAATAAGAATAAGGTAATCAAATTTAACTTTTTCATGATGATGGTTTTAAGTTTATGTTGATATCGTATAGCATATACGTAAATGTATGGAATATATTGTCACAGCTTTATAAAGTTTGATTTAATTTTAAAAATATTTATCAGTAATATAATATAAGTTGGTCGAGCCACAGGATATAACGCTTGTTGAAATAGGAGGAGTGCCAATAGTCCTGCAAGTAGAGATGAACAATCATTTTCTCTAACTGTTTTTGGTGACACATTTTGTAACTAATACATATATGCCCGTATTTCAGACTACCCAGGTAATTAAATCGGATATTAGCAGATGCTGGAGTTTCTTTTCCGATCCTGCTAATCTTGCCAATATAACTCCTCCTTCAATGAAGTTTATTATCAAATACCCTAACCCTGTTCCAGAGATGTATCAAGGGATGATAATAAAGTATACAGTAAGCCCATTGTTTAAAATGCCTGTGGAATGGATTACCGAGATCACGGAAGTTTCAAAGCCTAATTACTTTGTTGATAATCAAGTGAAAGGCCCTTACAGAGTATGGCACCACCAGCACTTCTTTGAAGAGGTAGAGGAGGGAGTAAAGATCACGGATATTGTTACTTACAAACTTCCGCTTGGTTTCTTTGGTGATCTTTTTGCAGGATGGTTGGTAAGAAAAAAAATAGAAGGTATTTTTGAGTACCGCCGGAATGCGATATTGCGTGCTTTTGGGTCCCACAAGTTCCACAAGTCCCATTAAAACAAAAAAGCTACCCTAATAAGGATAGCTTTTGATTTTCAGTGGGCCCACCTGGACTTGAACCAGGGACCACTTGATTATGAGTCAAGTGCTCTAACCAACTGAGCTATAGGCCCAAGTAATCTTCTGTAAACAAAAGATCACAGTTTTGAGTTTGCAAAGGTACAAAAGAGAATAAAAAATACAACAGTAAAGTGTAAATTTTTAATTTTGACCTTTAAACCTATTGCCATGAATAACAATTCAATTGATCTGACCGGTATTAAACACATCATATTTGATTTCGGTCGCGTGTTGCTCAATATTGATCCACTGCAAACCCAGAAAGGCCTTATACAACTAGGCTATCGTCCTGATGATGCTTCAAAAGGCGCTAAAGACGATCAGGTAGTTATAAAGCTTGAAACAGGTGAAATTTCCTCTGAAGAGTTTATTGACGCTGTTTTAAAGGTGGTTAATGAAGGAGCAACCGGTGAAAAGATCATTGAAATTTGGAATGCTATGCTGCTTGATTTCCCAAAAGCGCATGTTGAAACATTGAAGAAACTCAGGAATGACTATAATATATACCTTCTCTCAAACAGCAACCAGATTCATTATGATAGTTATATAAAGACTTTCAGGGAAGCCTATTCCTTTGATCTGGCCGATTTATTTGAAAAGATGTGGTTCTCATTCCAGGTAGGTATGATCAAGCCAGATCCTGAGATCTTCAGATATGTTCTCGCTGATGGTGGTCTTAAACCTGAGGAAACACTTTTCATTGATGATACCCTGGTGCATGTGGAAGCAGCGCGATCGGTGGGTATGAGGGCTTTTCACCTCTCCGGTGACAATGATATCAGCGACCTGCTATAGGAGGTAAAGCCACCTTTGCAGGCTGATTATCATAATTATACCTAATTTTGCACTCAGATTTCAAACCATTAATATGAATATTGCTGCGCTTGTATCGGGTGGGGTTGATAGCTCCGTGATGCTGCATTTACTTAAGGAACAAGGACATGAGCCTGTAATCTTTTATATCCTGATAGGTATGAAAGATAAAGAAGGGTTTCTTGATTGCCCATCTGAAGAGGACATTGAGATCACTAAATGGCTTTCGCGGAAATACGGGTTAAAGCTTGAGATTGTTACTTTGCAGGAGGAATATTGGGATAGTGTTGTAGCATACACCCTTGATGCCGTTAAACAAGGCCTTACACCTAACCCTGATGTAATGTGCAACCGTATGATAAAATTTGGCAGCTTCAATGAAAAGTATGGTAAGGATTTTGACTTTATTGCCAGCGGTCATTATGCCTCAACGTCATTTGTAGGTGACACCAAGTACCTGACAACAGCAAAAGACAAATTAAAAGATCAAACTGACTTCCTTGCGCAGATCACGTATGACCAGTTACTCAAGATAATGTTCCCAGTTGGCAGCATTACAAAACCTGAGGTTAGGCGCATTGCAGAAGAAGCCAAATTACCCAGTGCAGGTAGAAAAGACAGCCAAGGAATATGTTTTCTTGGGAAAGTGAACTACAATGACTTTATCAGGAGGTATGTTGGTGAGAAGGAAGGCAAGATCATTGAACTGGAAACAGGCAGGAAACTAGGTACTCATCGCGGATACTGGTTTCATACAATAGGCCAGCGCAAAGGACTTGGATTATCGCAAGGACCATGGTTCGTGGTAAAAAAGGATACCGACGAGAATATTGTATATGTATCAAACGGATACGATCCACTTACACAATATAACGATGTGATCAAATTGCGGGGATTCCATTACATATCAGGCAATCCCTGGAGTAGCATTGACACACCTCAGCCTGTTACATTTAAGATCAGACATACCCCCGACTTCACAAAAGGTACAATCAGCCTTCAGAATGGAGAAATGGTTCTAAAATCGGAAGTTCCGGTTTCAGGAATTGCTGCTGGGCAATTTGGCGTATTATATGACCCTGCTTCAGAAATCTGCTATGGAAGTGGCGAAATCGACTGGCTCTGATTAACTTTCCCTAGTATCATTAATGCTTTTTTAAGCAAATTTTAATTCCATACATTCGTAACAGCTAAGGTGTTCTATTCCAATGTATTAAGATGTCCTTTGTAGTTTAAACGCATTGAAGCAAATACAGATATATATCTGATATAGTGATTGTTATATTAAAATTTCAGACCTCATAATTAGCTGTCTATTGTTTGGTATTTGATTAATTTGTTTCTTTGCACTTCAAAACCAAAAAAAGCAAAAAACATGTCAGACATTGCAACAAGAGTTAAAGCTATCATAGTAGATAAGCTTGGCGTTGAAGAGAAAGAAGTTACTCCGGAAGCAAGTTTCACTAATGATTTAGGAGCCGATTCTCTCGATACTGTAGAACTGATCATGGAATTCGAAAAAGAATTCAATATCGCTATTCCAGATGACCAGGCTGAAAAGATCGGTACCGTAGGTGATGCCGTTGCTTACATCGAAAACAATACTAAATAAGGGATTTCCTGAATGAAGTTAAGAAGAGTTGTAGTAACCGGACTAGGTGCACTTACTCCGTTGGGCAATAATGTTCCCGCATACTGGGAAGGATTGCTGAACGGGGTAAGCGGCGCTGACCGAATCACTCGGTTCGATGCGGAGAAGTTTAAAACTCAATTCGCATGTGAAGTCAAAGGCTTTGACCCTTTACAGTTTTTTGACAGAAAAGAAGTAAGAAAGTTTGATCCATATGCTCAATATGGAATGGTCAGTGCCGATGAAGCTATTAAAGACGCTGGTCTTGATCTTGAAAAATTAAATCTTGAGAACATAGGTGTTATTTGGGCTTCAGGTATTGGTGGTATTCTTACCTTCCAGGACGAAGTTACCGATTTTGCCAAAGGCGATGGCACTCCAAGGTTCAATCCTTTCTTTATTCCTAAGATGATTGCTGATATCACCGCCGGACATATATCCATTAAGTATGGGTTCCGTGGGCCTAATTTCGCTACTGTTTCAGCTTGTGCATCTTCAGCAAATGCTATTGTTGATGCCTTTAATTATATTAAGCTTGGTAAAGCTGATATATTTATCGCAGGTGGATCAGAAGCTGCAGTTAATGCTCCGGGAGTTGGTGGTTTTAACGCTATGCATGCTATTTCAACCCGCAACGATGATCCTAAAACAGCTTCACGTCCTTTTGATAAAGGTCGCGATGGTTTCGTTATTGGTGAAGGTGGTGGTGCTTTGATCGTTGAAGATTTAGAGCATGCACTTGCGCGTGGAGCAAAGATATATGCTGAAATAGTTGGAACCGGCCTTACAGCTGATGCTTACCATATGACCGGACCACACCCTGAGGGTGACGGTGCGAGGCGTGCCATGCGTATCGCTGTGGCAGAAGCCGGGCTTCAATTAAATGAAATTGATCATATCAATACTCATGGTACATCTACTCCTCTGGGTGATATTGCTGAAACTAAAGCAATTAGTACCCTCTTTGGAGAACATGCACCGAAGATAAATATCAACAGTACAAAATCTATGACCGGTCACCTTTTGGGTGCTGCCGGCGCTGTAGAAGCTATTGCTGCTATCCTCGCTGTTCAGAATGATATTATCCCGCCAACGATTAATCATTTTACCGATGACGAGGATATTAACAACAATCTGAACTTTACTTTCAATACTGCTGTTAAACGTGTTGTAAATACTGCCTTAAGCAATACTTTTGGTTTTGGTGGTCACAATGCAACTTTAATTTTTAAGAAATACTCAGCGTAAAAGTGCTTAATTCGAATCTAAAACCTCTGCGGTTTTATTTATCAAAAGAAAAGCAGTTGTACCGTGCTATAAAAAATATTTTCGGGTTCTACCCCGAAAATATTTTTTTATACAAACTGGCGTTTACCCATAAATCGCAGGCTGAAACTTATAACGGTGTTAAAATTAGCAATGAACGTCTGGAGTTCCTTGGCGATACTGTTTTAAGTACCGTAGTAGCCGATTATTTATTCAGGATCTTTCCATTAAAAGATGAAGGGTTCTTAACCGAAATGCGTTCTCGCATCGTGAGCCGGGTGCAACTTAACAAGCTCTCGCTTAAATTGGGCCTCGATAAATTGATCGTTCATACCACAGGCACAAATTCAGTGTTCCGTTCAATTAAAGGTGATGCTTTTGAAGCTATCATTGGGGCAATATACATTGATAAAGGTTACGAGTTCACCCGAAATGTACTGATTAACCGGATCATTAAGAACCACTTTGATATGGTGGAACTTTCAAATACCGATCTGAATTACAAGAGTAAGTTGATAGCCTGGACCCAAAAAGAAAGAAAGATCATTGAATTTGTAGTATTAAACGAAATAGGCACCGGATACAATAAACAATATATTGTGGAGGTACGGATTGATAATGAAGCCCAGGGAAAAGGTCAGGATTATTCAATTAAAGGAGCCGAGCAGAATGCAGCAATGAAGGTGGTTGAGAAACTGGGTATCAATGGCTCTCCAAATCCTTCAACTGTGCATTCAAGTTTGTAACTAACTATACTTCAATACATACCGGGGTTATCAACCTTAAAGATTGTATTCCTGCCAATATTTAATAAGGTGTTGAAAACTAATAATAACTTTAAACCATTTTCCTTTACTTCCGCTTTAAGCGAACTTATCTTTGTGTCGCAACACGCTACACTGGGGATGAAGAAGCTTAAATTTTTACCCGATGACCTTCCGGACATTGAAATGATTGGTATAAATACTGATCTGCATGATTATAGATTAGCTTATTTTATCAATAAAGAAACGCCGTTGAACCTTGAACGGATGGACGATCTGCCTGCATTCTCAGAAAAGCAGAAGATTGTGATGAATTACTGCCTTTATTCATGGTTTGACGTGGATCAAAGGCTTCAGTATTATTTGATTGGCAATGATAATTATCAGGGTAAGCTGATAGAGCAGTATAGTCAGGCCAATTACTTTATCCTGATAATGGGTAAAGCGGGGAATAATCACATGAAAATGATGACATCTGTAATCAGGGGCCTTCCTTCAGTTACTTTTGTGTTCGTGCCGGTTATTAGTAAGATAAAAGAACTAAACGGTATACTTCATGATCTTGAAATTCATGAATTAAACCAGAATACCAGAAATAGATTGGCTTAAATAGGCAATGTTGATTTTTGTGGATTAAGAAAGGGAAGTGGCGATGATTTCATCGCCACTTCCCTTTTAATGATGCAAGCATCAATATGCACTTAATATAGCTTCGTGCGTTTGATAATGTACAGTTATTTGTTGACCGTTATTTTTCGGGTGATTGCAGGTTGGCCACTAACATTCATAGTACATAAGTACAGGCCGGGCAACATGTCATTGACATTGATCTTTATTTCATGCTGCATTGGGTCAACCGGTATACTTTTGATGGTACGCCCGCTCAGGTCGGTAATTACTAACTGAGCCTGCGATGAACGATTAGTTAGGGAATATCTGAATGTTACATTATCATTTGCTGGATTGGGATACCCTTCTGACATGTAAATGGTTGCAGAAGTTGAACCTGGTTCAGCTACATTCACTGTTCTGTCAATTATATTAATACTGACATCATCAAAATAGAAACCGTCCAAATTTACCCCGCCATCACTACGCAATGTGAATTTCAGCTTAATATCCTCATCAGCATATTGGCTTATGTTAATCTCTTCTTTGACCCATAATGACCTATCATCATATACCGGTTGTCCGAATGCCTGATCAACAGTGCCAGGTCGTGTGTATTTACCTTCCAGTGGTATCCATGTTGTTCCATTGTTAGTAGAAATAGAAACTTGTACATAATCATAACCGGGTTCAATAGCCCAGCGTGCATAAAAATTCAGTACAGCTACGGAGGCATTTGTTAATGGAACCGCATCGGTAAGAACAGTACTTTTATTGGCATAATTAGAATAATAACCTGTCGGCGAGTCGGTCATACTGCTGGGAGCTGAATAAGGGAACGTGGATGAGAGACCCCACTGGCCGGTCCATTTATTTGCAGTTGAAAGATCATCAAAGAAAAGCTGAACAGGTGTACCGAAATATTTTTCAACAGTATCACGGGCAACTGAGATGCCATCGTTTATTGAAATCACATAACGGATAGTATCACCACTCTTTACAGTATTTTTGAGCACGAAAGGTATTGAATCAATTACTTTACCAAGTACTGATAATCCGGAAATAGTAACTGGATCACCTACCGATTCAAATTTATCACCCAATGGTTCAACTGATACCTCATAATCAGTGGGTGTTTGTCCAAGCCTCTTAACATCGAAGATGGCATAATAAACTTTATCAGGTATAATCAACGGGGTTTGGTCTATTAACTGGCCGTATGTGCCTGCATACTTTGCAGCCAGTATACTTTGAAGCATATTTTCCTGACACAAAGGGATGATTCGTGATACCTGAGGCCAGAATCCATCATTACCACCACCGACTTCTGGAGTATAGGCTAAGATCTTTTCTTTGGTATTCTGTTCGCCATACATCCAGTCGTCACTACCCCCATTGGTTGGATAGATGGTGGTACTGCCCGGTCCGTATACATAATGATTATCAGCAGTCATATTCTTTGCATATTCATTAAACACAGCTTCATCAGGCGATAAGTCAGGTGTGTATCCCCATGCATATAATAATAAGTTTGAATAAGAATGATAATTGAGGGCAATTTTAAAATCATAGGTTTCACAGAATTCCTTGATCAACTGATTTTCAGCCTCTGAAAAAGGAGCAGTACCCCGGTAGGTATCATCCCATGTATAAGGAGAAGAACCTTCATCATCATATCCCCAGTAAAATCCAAAATTCCTGTTTATATCCACTCCAAAAGAACCATCACCATTGTTTCTGCGGTTCTTGCGCCAGTTACCCCCACCATTAGGACTGGAGGTTATGTTTCTTTGATATCCGTCAACATTCACAATAGGAATGAAGTACATTTCAGTATTATTCACCAGGTCTTGAATTTCCTGGTTTGTTTCGTAATTTTCAAGCAGATAGTACATGTAGTAGAGTAAATGCTGCATGCCTATTGCTTCCCGGGCATGGATCATACCGGTGTACAAGACCTTGGGTTCGGTTTCGGTTACATTTGGATTGTCGGATATTTTAACATAATACATGTTTCTGTTTTCAAAAGTAGTTATGTCGCCAACCGGAGCTTTGATTGTAATTAGCTCAGGATAAAGGTTAGCCATATTGTCAAGGTGTGCATAACATTGCTCAATTGTGCTGAATCCACCACATGAACCTAATTCAAAATCCTGAGGTACAGGATAATCAGTTGTTGCCATCCTGGCTTCAGTCATTACCTGGTTAATATCAGCAGAGGCATTCCGGGCAACATACCAGGCTGTTACGTCATCAACAAGAAGCTCATATGCTAATCCCAGACGCTCAATCTTTTGTATGTCACGCTGTGGTAATTCAGCAATAAAGCAATTTTGCTTGAAATCATAATAGCCTGCATCAGGCGGAATGCCCTGAGCGGCTATTGTCCTTAATTCTATAGGTTCAATGTTTATTTTGATCCTGCTGTATTTCTCATCTTGTGTTCTGGCAGTTAATGCCAAACTAATGATAAAAAGGAGTGTAATAATTTGCTTCATGGCAATTGGGGTTGTGTTTTTCGTATTTATCACAAACTTAAATTATTTTAGGGAACTTTGAGTGCTTTAATGATTTTTTTTACCATCTTAGCAATGTAATTGTTTGTCTAACAATTATATGAACTAAACTAATTTATTGATTGTTTTGCCGACAATCATTTGGTCACCTTTAACAAAAACCTTTATGCATGAAATTGAGGCTTACAAGCCGGTTAACCATATACGAATAGTTACTGCCGCTTCTTTGTTTGACGGTCATGATGCTGCGATTAATGTAATGCGTAGAATTTTTCAATCCTCAGGTGCTGAAGTTATACACTTGGGTCACGACAGATCAGTGAATGAAATAGTAAACACTGCTATTCAGGAAGATGTACAGGCTGTTGCCATTACTTCCTACCAGGGAGGGCACATGGAATATTTCAAATACATGTACGATCTGTTCAAAGAAGCCGGATGTGGTCATATCAAGATTTTTGGTGGCGGAGGCGGTGTCATTTTGCCCGATGAACTTGATGAATTACATGCATACGGAATTGAACGCATCTATTCACCCGATGATGGCAGGCACATGGGGCTGCAGGGAATGATAAATGACGTTCTGCAAAGGTGTGATTTCCCAACAGGCAATATTGATAATGTTACTGAAGGAGATATATTGAGTGGAAACCCAAAGGCACTTGCTTCTGTAATTACTGCAATTGAAAATGACAATCCTGAAGTATCCGCGCTATTGAATGGGCTGCAAGAAAAATGTGAAGATATAACAGTTCCGGTGCTTGGTTTAACGGGAACAGGAGGGGCTGGCAAGTCGTCACTTATTGATGAACTTATCAGGCGTTTCAAGGCTTACAACCCTGAAATGAAAATTGCAATTATTTCAGTTGACCCTACCAAACGTAAAACAGGAGGTGCCCTTTTAGGGGATCGTATACGTATGAATGCCATAAACCAACCCGGTATTTATATGCGCAGTATGGCTACAAGGCAGGCTAATCTGGCACTCTCAAAATATATAAAGGACTCAGCCTGCGTTGTAAAAAAGGCAGGATTTGATTTGATTATCCTTGAAAGCAGTGGAATAGGACAGAGCGACACTGAAATAGTGGATTACAGCGATCTTTCAATGTACATTATGACTCCTGAATTTGGTGCGGCTACACAATTGGAAAAGATTGGAATGCTTGATTATGCCGATATCATTGCAGTCAATAAGTTCGACAAACGTGGTGCCCAGGATGCACAAAGGGATGTTCGTAAACAGTTTGCCCGGAACCATAAATTATGGGATGCAGTTATTGATGAACTTCCGGTGTTTGGTACTATGGCTTCGCAGTTCAATGATGTTGGTGTTAATGAGCTCTTTGACCATCTGGTAAAAGAAATAAACGGAAGGTTTGGCACGGGCTTCAAGAGTATACCTGATAACAACAAGGGACTTGAACGTCAATATATCATTCCGGCACAGCGGGTAAGATACCTTGCTGAAATTGCTGAAACTGTTAGAGAATACAACAAGCATGCTGAGCGAATGGCTGAACTTGCACAGGAGTTACAATCGTACGTTCAAACTGCTGATAAGCTGAGTGCTGATGGAATTGATGTACCTGAAAAGTTAAAGACACTGATTGAGGAAACCCGGGATAAGATAGGAATTGAGAATATTAAAAAGCTTGAAAACTGGGAAGATTTTAAAAAGTGCTATAAAGATCCTGAGTATGTTTTCAAGGTTAGAGAAAAAGAAATTAGGATACGAACCCATTCGACGTCGCTTTCACATACCGAAGTTCCGAAGGTTTGCCTTCCTGCCTACAAGGGATGGGGTGATATACTTAAATGGAGCCTTAAAGAGAATGTACCCGGGCGTTTCCCGTTTGCCGCAGGGGTTTTTCCATTCAAGCGGGAAAACGAAGACCCTACACGTATGTTTGCAGGTGAAGGCGGACCGGAACGTACCAATAAAAGATTTCACTATTTATCAAAAGGTATGCCCGCCCGAAGGCTGTCAACTGCTTTTGATTCAGTTACCTTGTATGGCGCGGACCCTGATATCAGACCTGATATTTATGGCAAAATTGGCAATGCAGGGGTATCAGTTTCATGCCTTGATGATGCTAAAAAACTCTATTCAGGCTTTAACCTGGTTGATGCTGCCACGTCGGTGTCAATGACTATAAATGGTCCGGCGCCGGCAATGGTTGGCTATTTTATGAATGCTGCCATTGACCAGCAGTGTGAAGCATACATAAGGCAACACGGACTGGAAAAAGAAACAGAAAAGAAAATAGAAGACCTGTACAAGTTGCGTGGTACAATAAGACCATCCTATCAGGGAAAACTTCCGGAAGGAAATGATGGGCTCGGATTGATGTTGCTTGGTGTAACCGGCGACCAGGTGCTTGACCGTGATGTTTACGAGAAGATAAAAACTGACACAATTTCAAGAGTGCGTGGAACTGTGCAGGCTGATATACTCAAAGAAGACCAGGCGCAAAATACATGTATTTTCTCGACTGATTTCTCCCTGAGGGTAATGGGCGATATGCAGGAGTATTTCATAAAGCATAATGTGCGCAACTTCTATTCAGTGTCAATTTCAGGATACCATATTGCCGAAGCAGGAGCTAACCCTATATCACAACTTGCTTTTACGCTAGCCAATGGGTTCACTTATGTAGAATACTACTTAAGCAGGGGACTTAAAATTGATGACTTTGCACCCAACTTCTCATTCTTTTTCTCTAATGGTATTGACCCTGAATATGCAGTTATGGGAAGGGTAGCACGATTGATATGGGCAAAAGCCATGAAGAACAAATACGGCGGCAACGAGAGGTCGCAGGTTTTGAAATACCACATTCAAACCTCCGGCAGGTCATTACATGCTCAGGAAATAGCATTCAATGATATCCGGACAACGCTACAGGCGCTTTATGCTATTTACGACAACTGCAACTCATTACATACAAACGCATACGATGAAGCCATAACTACTCCAACCGAAGAATCGGTAAGACGTGCAATGGCCATTCAGCTTATCATAAACCATGAATTAGGACTGGCTAAGAACCAGAATCCTTTGCAGGGATCGTTTATTATAGAAGAACTCACCGATTTGGTTGAAGAGGCTGTACTCAGTGAATTTGAGCGCATATCAGAACGCGGAGGTGTGTTGGGAGCCATGGAAACTATGTACCAGCGAAGTCGCATACAGGAAGAGTCGCTTTACTATGAAAGACTAAAGCACGAAGGAACACTTCCTATCATGGGTGTGAACACCTTCCTTTCTTCAGAAGGTTCGCCTACCATCATACCTGATCATGTAATCAGGTCAACACAGCAGGAAAAAGACTACCAGGTTGAAATTGTTAAGAACGTTAAAAAAACCTGGGAGAAAGAAGCCTCCGAAGCACTCGATAGCCTGGCTATGGCTGCTGCTACCGGCAAGAATGTGTTTGAATCATTGATGGAAGCATCAAAGTATTGTACCCTTGGAAGTATAACCACCAGGTTGTTCAGTGTTGGCGGGCAATACAGAAGAAATATGTAAGACTACCTAATCCCTTGGTATAATACAGGCTTTAGTTGATCTGCTAATGGTATTGTTGAAATCAATCAGGCAGCTTTGTATAACATCAGAATTTTCCTTGTGGCAGGTGAGGCATGCTCCGGCTTTTAATATCTGTTTTTGTTCCTTCACATTAAAAGGACGCATGTTTAATCGCGTTGCCGACAAATCAGTTCTATTTTGCATGAAGCCGGTCCATGCATCCTCTGGTAGTTGATCATATTCATTAAGCACATACTCAGGTTCAAATTCCCATGTTCCGGTTGCTGTTAAAGTTAATATTCCTCTTCCAAAGCCTAAAGCCATTGGATCAAGATGACAAGAAACACAACTGCGAGATGCCTTTTGAGTAGTATGACCTGATACTGGAGCATACAACCTATGGAATATATGCTTTGCATCGTCAATTGCAGCCCCCCTGTTCGCATAAGAGGACTTATCGATAGTCATTATCATACCGGGAGAAAAGATGCCTACCTGTTGATCTTTTTCAGTTTTATGAGCATTCTTAATTCCAAGTACAGGTGCGTTGGCCATATACTCACCTGTGTATTCCACCCAGGCACCTCTTTTTTTGGTGCGGGTGGTCATGTCATAACCCTGTGATGATTTTTCATAAGTATTATGGCAGCCGATACATTGAGGAACCCATGATGTATGGCATGCTTCACAGGCTAACCGCTCATGAGCTTTATCAGTGTAACACTTTGGAGATGCCGCCTTTAGGTTAAGGGTTTTATTGTCAGACTTCCTGATCAGCGTAGGTTTTTCGCCAAATCTTGTATTGACTAATGGTTGGTCACCAGCTGAAGTTATAATGACCCGCTGATCACCTTCACTCCATCCACGCAACCAGGCAATGAGTTGGGTTTCACGGTCAGTTTCCGACAATTTAGCTGAAGCTGTTGTGCCGGATGTGGTTGGATGACAGTCAATACATTTCACTTTCACAGCATCCTCTTTATGCTGGTGACTTTTGCCATCGCCCATTAATTCATAGGAATTATGGCAGTCGATACACAACATCCCTGCTTCATGATGCACATCTGCAGGCATTGCGGTAAATATTCTACCATCAGGAAGAAGCCTGTATTTTTTTGATGTTGCATTTGCAGAAACATCGTTTAATTTATTTTCGCCATCAGCAGGTATAGTCTTAAATTGTGTTTCATGCCAACCGGCATATGACATGGAAATACGGCCTGACCTGCTATGGCAGCTTTCACACTTGTCATTTGTTATATTCACATCAATGGCAGGGTGGTATTGCGGCTTGTCAATCTTTATTCTCTGGTTTGAAGTCAGCTTTTCTTCTTGCGACTTCTTCATGCTGGTTAAAGAATTGAGGGCTTTGTCGTCATAGCTAAGATGGCAAGCAAGGCAGCCACCACCTCTTTCCAACCATTCAGCATTGCCATGGCTTGTTTTTTCCATACCTATATGGCAGCCGGCACATAGATTTTTCAAGTGAGCATCGGCAGCAGTGTTCTTCAAATCATCGACATTAAAATGACCTTGCGGTAGATCAATCTCTCCAAAAACCCACTTATCCACAGATATCATACCGCTCAAAGTTGCCATTATAGAATTGGGTACCCTTTGCACAATATCATCGTGACAACCACTTCCTCCACAGGTTTGAGATGCGTTACTCAGATTACCGGGCACAGAATACATATTTCGGTGTGCTGCTGAGGCATTTAGAGTAAAAGGATCACCTCCATGGCAGCTATAGCAACCAGTTATAGCGGGATCATGAGAGGCTGACAAGCCTTTCATTCCACTGTGACAACTCATACAGCCTTCAACACCACCCCCAATCTCAACCAATGCATCGTATTCATCCATCTTCAATGGAAGCGGGTTCCAGTGCAAGGTTGCCGGCAAATTATATTGTGATTGACCCGGTAATTGCAGTGAGTACATCGGACCCCTGAAGAAATATCCTGTAATGGTGAGAATTGAATAGCCAATGCCAAATAAAAGAATTGCAATTTTTATAAGATAAGCTGTCCTGTCGCCTGTGAAGGGAACTAGATAAATTAACGCAAGAATAAACATCAGGATAGCAACCACAATAAGTGGGTTCGCTGTAAGATGGAGCATCTCCTGAACCCCAACAAAGTACCATGGACCTTTCATAACAATTTCATCAAGGGTAGTAATAGGTGCCCTGAATAAGAGGCTTATGCCAATTACAAAAAGTGATGTTAGAATGAAAGTGAGCCATTTAACCTTAATACTTCTTACATGCTCAAATATCACTATGAAAATAATGATAGTGGCTGTTGCAGCATGATGCAGATAAAGAATGAAAAGTGTATTATCATTTCCTGCCAAAGAACTGCTAAGGAAGTTTCCAATGATTGGAACGGAAGAGAGGAGCGTTGAAAGCAACAAGTGCGCCTGCCTGCTGTCGGCATCATCCTTAAGGATAAAACCGGAAATCATTACGTAGAAGACTACTATAATTGATAAAACCAACCTGAGCCAGATGCCTTTGGTTATAATTCGCTTAGGTTTATTGCCTGTAAGTTTGAGTGAGTCAGTTGATTTAAAATGCTCAATAAAGTGCAGAATTGTAAAAATCAGAAAGAGCTGGGCACTCCAGTAATGCATATTACGGGTGAATGAAGCAGCAGGATTGGATGTAATGAATGTAGTTACTGATAAATACGCGGCTGAAGGATCAAAAGGGATAATTAGAAAAACGCCTGTTATTCCGCACACCAGCAAGGAAGCTATGGCGATCCATCCATACGTATCGAAGAGTTTAAAGCTTATCCTCATTGGTTAAACTGTTAAGCTTTACTGTTATCTCGCCTGATACCGGACTTACTGTATAACTAAGCTGCGAAAGAGGCTTAGTAGCAGGGCCTTTTACAACTTTACCGGTATGACTAAATGTTGAACCATGGCATGCACATAGAATATTACCATCATGTTCCTTGTTAACCTTACATCCTGCATGGGTGCAGCGATTACTCAGCACACTGATACTGGCGCCTTTCTTAACTACAAGAAATGAATCAAAGAAATAAACACCATTGGCCTTTCCTGTCAGGCTTATCTTCTGAAAGTCTTTGCCTCCGGAAGTTTCAAAATGCTTTTTGATCAGTTGATACCATAGCAGCATGAAAAAACTGATTACTGCATAGCCTGACGCTTTAATAAATGTTCGGCGATTAAAGAATTGCTGGCCCCGGTTAGTCACAATGTGTTAAGGCATTTAGATCACCGGATAAAGATACGTTTTTTTAGGCACTAGCAGCCTCCACCTGATTCAGGTTCAGGTTCTACCCTTGCAGGAATGACTACTTTTTTGGGTGCCTCAGTCTTGGGAGCTTTGGCTTTATCCACCTCAACTTTTGCAATTTCTACCTTTTTGTTAAGCGCACTTGTGTCAATTAGAGGAACCTCATTGTTTATGGTTAGTGGCAATTGCTGTTCGCCCATCAACTGCTCGAAAGTCCCGTCAAACATCTTCACGCTTGTAACTCCGGTTTGTTTAAGTAGCATCCATGGACCGACCGCCTGATTTGGAACAGAGCCATAAATGACAATAGTGTTACCTTCTTCCTCCATTTTCTGAACTGACTCGAGATATTCTTCGCTTAGTATTTTTTCAGCCGGAATATTTATAGCTTCACCGTAATGCCTGAAGTTGTATTCCTTTTGATTGCGGACATCAATGAAAACTACCTTCCCGATATTCTTCAGTTGACCAGCGGCTTCCTGGTTAACAAAATTATCCTTATTACTGAGCTCATTGAGTGTTTGTTCTGCAGTTAATTCGTAAGGTATATCAGGAGAGTAGAGTGCTACAGTGACAATAATAGCTATAGTGATGATTGCAGCGGGAATACCCCAGACCAATTTCTTTAAAGTACTTTTTTCCATTTTGAATTAGATTGTATTACTCAAAACACTCTTGTTAACACCCACCACCTGTTGATTCTTCAGGTGCCTGACGAATTACCGGTACAGGTTTACTAACTTTCTGAACAGGCTTTTCGATAGGCTGATCAGCAACTTTCTTTCCATAAAAGTGCTGATTTGCAGCTATATGAAGTGAATAAAGGTCGAATTCTTCCTGCGGGGCAGTTGGGAGAGGCTCAACAGCTTGAACAATACCAGCAAACCATTTATTTACTCCTCCTTCCATTACGAATACGTTGGGCATATCAAGCCGTTTTAACAATAACCAGGCTTGGTCAGACCAAACATCGGCATTTGAATATAGTATCTTATCAAAACCCTTTGTCCGAAATAATGAAACAGATGTTGCGGAGAGCAAAGAATCAAGCGGGATATTTATTGATCCTGGAATGGAGAATGTTTTGAATTGATCAGCTGGTCTTACATCAATAAGTATTAAGGAGGGGTCATTGCTGATCATCCTATGTGTGACATCTTCTATAGTGAGGAAGCGTGAAGGCTCATTATAAGCAACTGCCAGTGTTGCAGGATCAATTTGCTTGACCTGCTTTTCTCTGTCCATGATAAGTATGCCAATCGCAAGACCAACAGCAATAATAATTAGTACTAGATAGTTTCTGTTCATAACAGCCTGAAATTAATAATTTACTTTATCAACCTTTTTTTCAACCCATGTAGCCACAAAAAACATTGCTACAGCAACAATAATAAGCAGTGCTGCAAATACTGATTCTTTCATGCCAATCAGCTCATATATCTTTGAAGTACCCATGAAATGACCATTGAAAATGCCTTCAAATAAACCGTATGCTTCAGAGAAAAGGAATATTCCGGCGAATAATCCAATTGTAAAGACAAGAGCGTCAATCTTTCCAATAGAAATACCAGTGAAACTAGTGCCGGGACAGAAACCGCCAAGTGCAAAGCCTGCGCCCATAATCAATCCGCCAATAATGGCAGCATATACATAGTATGGGTTGATATACAGCATGGAAGCATCCATCACGCCTAAATAATCGAGATAAATGATGCCCGTCATTGCAGTTATAGCTGCTGTAAAGAAGACCTTCAAAACAACAAAGTCATATCCGAAGAAGGTTCCCATAATTTTGCGGGAGGATGAAAAGCCTGAGCTTTCAAGCACGAAACCAAAGCCCATACCCAGCATCAATGCAATTACATTGTTCCATGCTTCAGGTATTTGTTCCAGGGGAATTAAAGGAGCTGTCATAATTACAACTGTATTTGTTAAATCCAAAGTCTTTTGAATGTCCATGAGAAAATATAGGCGGAGCCGAAAATAGCCAGCATTGTAATAATGCCTGAAGAAGAAAGTACTGCCATTCCGCTAAGTGCTGCACCTGATGTACATCCTCGTGCCAATTGAGCACCAAAACCAAACAGGGCGCCACCAATTAATGCGGAAATAAGTCTTGTTCGGCTGGTTATTTTTGGTGAATGCTCAACTTTAGTTTTGAGCCTTCCCCAGAGTGCACCCGAAAAGAATGCTCCAGCCAGAACTCCAAGTACTTCAAACACCAACCAGTTGTTCATTGGGCTTTTTTCATCACTCAGAAACTGGCTATAATATGCTGATTGCTTTGCATGATCAGGGGCTACAGCATGTACGGTAGTAACTACTGAACTTTTTATTGCACCCGATGCGCCTAAGCCACGCCCGGTAATATAATATGTGCTTAGTAGTACCAAACCCAGTAAAAAACCTCCCAGGTAAGGGTTTAGATAAAATGAACCATCTCTTTTCATACTAACTAATTAACTTGTAATTATGCCTGAATAAACTTTTGTGCTAATATAAGTACCTTGTTATCTGACCTGCTTCGACCATTATAAAGCGGAATATTAATCCACCTATAATTATAAGCCCTGCAGGAACAATAACCGGCATGTGTACTCCTAAACGTTCCATAATTTCAAGGATAACCGGGAAGATAAGTCCAAGTATCACAACAAATACCCAGAACGGCACAGTGAACGGACCGCCGAGGAATAACTGTGCTGCATCAATCTGAGTTTGTGAACCAGCCTGAAACCCCATGATCATATGGGTTATAAAGAACAATTCAATAACAATCATAAGGATATCAATCCCTCCGATTATCCTGCGTTCAGCAGCTGACTTGCTCATAAGAAGTATTGCCGCTGCTCCGGTTGACATACCCGATACGAGGAACAATGGTCCGAGGATACTTGTATTCCATAAAGGTCGGGCATTAAATGCTGAGAGAAGAATACCGGTGTAAATACCTAGTATTACTGAAAGAACAATGATAATCCATGCCAGCCATAAACGCTTTTCTATAACAAAGGCCTCAAGTTTATTCAGAATGTCATATTTCCAGTCCCATCCTGGTCTCAATTCTTTAGCATAACTTGCTACCCATAAAAAAGAAAGTGGTGTGATGGCCATTAAAACCCAGGCACCCCATGACATGGGTGAATCAATGCGTACTGTTGTGTACAGACGCCAGAAAAAGAGCTGGTGTTTAAGATCGAGGAATAAGGCGATCAGTCCCAACACCAGTGCAATAGGTGCAAGGATGGGTGCTTTTTTTACGGTGGCATACATTTGATCCTCTTTGCCCATTATAGTGAACAATGCTGCAAAGAAAAGTATGCCTGCAGCGAGCCCACCAAGGAAAAGGTACAGTGGTATTTGCCAGTGCCATATATTAAGATATGGGTCAATGTTTGGTATATTTCTACCGCTAACAAAAAGTTCTTCTTTCATTTTTATACTCCTTATTTATAAATCAAACCAGGTAATAGATCTGAGGATTTGTTCCTGCTTCGGGGGCAAGTGCCTTGAATTTGCGTCTGGCAAGGATTTTAGATATATCAGAATTCACATCATCCAAATCGCCAAAGTACATGCATTTTGTTGGGCACACAGCCACACATGCGGGGTCAAGTCCTTCATCTATACGATGGTTGCAGAAAGTGCATTTATCAACGTAACCTTCAGGATGAGAGTACCGGGCATCATAAGGGCAGGCTTGAATACATGCTCCGCAGCCAATACATTTTTCAGGAGTAACCAGTACAATACCACCATCAACAATATGACTTGCACCTGTTGGGCAGCATCTTACACATGGTGCATTCTCACAATGATTGCATCTTTCTGATCTAAGTTCAAGACCTACCTGAGGATAAGTACCATGAACACTTTCAACAACCCAGTCGCGACAAAAACCCAGTGGTACGTTGTTCTCCATCTGGCAAGCAATTACACAATCACTGCAACCTACACATTTTAGTGTGTCAATAGCCATGGCATATCTCATATAGCTGCCTCCTCTTCATTATGTGCACCGGTTGAAGCAAAAGTAACAAAGTTGCTTCTCATACCTGTTCCACCCATTAATGGATCAATTAATACGTTAGTTATAAGCTGAGTATCATCAATACCTTTTCCAAATGCCTTGGAGAGTTCTTTTCTGTTATGACCGAAGCCGTGTACCATATATACTGAGTCCCAGCGAATTCGTTCAGTAACTCTGATCTTTATCGGGAAATCGGATGTTATGCCATCCTGGTTACGAAGGTATGTGTACTTTCCTTCCTGTAGTCCCCATTGGGATGCAACCTTTGGATGTACCCATACAGTATTCTCGTCCATCAGGTCAGAAAGGTTGGGATTGTTTACAGTACGGCTGAAGGTATGCATTGGTGCCCTGCCATATATCAATCTGTAATATCCTTCTTCCGGTTCAGGATGAGGAGTATACACCGGCATTGGGTCAAAACCGGCTGCAGCAAGCGTTGATGAATAAAATTCTATCTTCCCCGAAGGGGTTTTAAATTGGTGTGATTCTTTAGGATCAAGGTATGGACTTACAGTTTTTCTTGGCAATACCACCACACCCTTGCTTTGCATTTCTTCAAGAGATAGTCCTTTTTGTTCGAGCTGCCACTTGATTACTTCTTCAAAACTATCGTAGGCGAAGAAATCATGTAAACCGAGGCGTTCGCCCAGTTCTTTAGCAATCCACCAGGCAGGTTTTGATTCCCACATTAGATCGGTTGCAGGCTCGCGTAATGCTATTGTTGGTTCTCTGTGAGGTGCATCGCGTAAATCATCATGCCGTTCAAGGTAAGTACACTCAGGTAGAACAACATCAGCAAAACCTGTTACTTCTGTAGGCATTGTGTCAATAACAACCACCAGTTCAAGATCCTGAAGTGCTTTCTCCATCTGGCTCATTAATGGAATGGCCACTGGCAGATTTGTGCCGGCAATAAACCATGCTTTAATGGGGTGCTTGTTATCTTCTGAAGCTATGCTTGCATCAATGAAAGTGTTTGAAACTGACATAGTGGCGAATGGAAATTTCCCATTTAACAGTTCATGCCATGACCACGCCGGTTTTGGATAAGCAGGGTGGGGGAAGTCGGGAACTGATGCTCCTTCCTTCATGAAGAATCCTCCGCGTGCTCCCCAGGAACCGAGTAGTCCGTTTATGATTGCAATTGCCCTTGAGCGTTGTGCATCATCACCATACCAGGTTACATGCCTGCCTGGATGCACCAATACCGATGGGGCATTGTCAGCCATCTCTTTGGCAGTGTTGCGTATTAATGATGGTTGAATAGTTGTTATGCCATACGCCCATTCAGGTGTGAATGGCCGAACGTGTTCCTTTAATTGCTCCAGTCCGATAGAATGTTTTTCAACATACTCCTTATTGTAAAGTTCATCAAATATCAGGACATGTATCCACGCAAGTAATAACGCCATGTCAGTGGATGGCTTAATCGGCAACCAGTATTTTGACTTATTGGCTGCAATTGATAACCTGGGATCAACAGTGATAATTGTTGCTCCCTTGTCTATTGCATCAGAGAATTCCTGAACCTGACCATTATGCATATTCTCACCCAGATGTGAACCGATAAGTACAAGACATCTGGTATCGCGAATATCAGTTGGTTCAGGACTACCTATTTGTGAACCAAAGGTTGTTTCAAAACCTACTTCGCGGGGACCGCGACATTGTGCGTAGGAAGGCGCTGTAATTGTTGCTGAGCCGAAGGCCTTTAGCAAATGTGAAAAGTGACCTCCTGCTGAACCATGGTTGAAAAGGGCTATACTTTCAGGACCATTAGCTGCAGCAATATCCTTCATTTTATTAGCAATGAAATCAAGTGCCTCATCCCATGATGCTTCGCGATAAGTTTGTTTACCATTTTCAGTAATCCTTATAAGTGGTGTTTTGAGACGGTCGTCATCATAAAGCATACCAACTCCACCTGTGCCACGCGGGCATAAACGTCCGTTGCACTGTGGGTCAGCATCGTTACCGGTTAGCTTTAATACTTTTCCATTTTCATCAACATGCGCCCATGCTGCACACTTCCAAAAGCATACTTCACAGTAGGTTGATACTATTTTAGTTGCAGAGATATAATTACCTTTCTTGTTGGCAGCAAATAATGGTGAATTAAAGCCCCATTTATTGCTTTGTGCAGCAATAGCAGCAGCCCCGATGCCAAGTGCCGATATCTTAATAAACTCTCGTCTGGTCTTCATTTACCTAATAATGAAAGGAATGAATTATTGAATTGTAGGGAATGGCAAAAGTAACTATTAATTAAAATATAGTATCATTCATAACCTAAAGGAGTTATGACATAAATCAGTTTATTTTCTGATTAAGGACCCTCTTTTACAGGAAGACTATTTGAGGTTAGGTATAAATTATGAATAAAATGTCAGATAATCAGTGAATTAAGAAATGGTATTTAGAGACATTTTAAATAATTGATGTTTCATTATCAAGAGGGATAACTCAATATTTATATTTTTGCAACAAGAAATATATTCAATGAAAATTGGTGAAGTAGATTTAGGTGAGTTCCCGGTGATATTAGCCCCCATGGAGGATATTACTGATCCACCTTTCAGGTTAATTTGTCGGGAGATGGGTGCGTCAGCAGTGATAACAGAATTCATTGCAGCTGATGGGCTGATTCGTGATGTTGAGAAAAGTTTGAAAAAGCTTGAATTTAATCAGTCTGAGCGGCCTCTGGGAATACAGATATTTGGAAATACCATAGATGCAATGATTAATGCAGCCAGGGTTGCTGAAGAGGCTGATCCTGACTTTATAGATCTTAACTTTGGGTGTCCGGTAAGGAAGATTGTAAATAAAGGAGGAGGTGCTGCACTTTTACAGGATGTACCTTTATTACTTGAAATAACAAGAGAAGTAGTTAAAGCGGTAAAGAAACCGGTAACGGTAAAAACAAGACTTGGCTGGGATGAAAAGACAAAAATCATCACAACGCTGGCTGAACAACTTCAGGACATTGGAATAGCGGCTTTAACAATTCATGGCCGCACAAGATCACAATTATATTCAGGCATTTCTGACTGGACTTTAATCGGTGAAGTTGTTAGAAACCCACGAACTAAGATTCCAATAATTGGTAATGGTGATATCACAGATATCCAGTCGGCTCTTTTTGCCAGACACTCATATGGTGTAGATGGAATTATGATTGGCAGGGCAGCAGTTGGTAATCCATGGATTTTCAGGAACATTAAACACTTTATGCATACAGGCGAAGTATTGCCGGATCCACCTTTAAAGGAACGGTTAGATGTATGCCGACGCCATTTATCCGATTCTATTAAATGGAAAGGAGAAATGTGCGCGGTACTTGAAACCAGAAGGCATTACTCACATTACTTTAAGGGAATGCCTGACTTTAAGCCTTTCAGAATGAGATTAATGCTTGCTACATCTGCAACCGAAGTATTTGATATACTTGACAGCATTGGCCATAGTTATCTTAATACTAACCAACTATAAGTTGCAGGATGTAATTTTTGTATTTTAGCCTAAAATATTAACAATGTCTGAAGAGCCTTTTAAAATATTTCTGGTTGAGGATGATGTAATTTTTGCCAAGATCATTTCATACCATTTGTCACTTAATCCCGACAACATGGTTGAAGTTTTTCCTGATGGAAAGACATTAATGAAGAATCTGTATAAAAATCCTTGCCTGATATCACTTGATTATAATCTACCTGACATGACTGGCATGGAGGTATTAAAACAAGTGCGGGAATTTAATCCTGATATTCCGGTTGTAATTGTTTCGGGGCAGCAAGACCTTGCCACTGCAATTGAGCTATTGAAAAAGGGTGCTTACGATTATATCCTTAAAGATCAGGACACCAAAGAAAGACTTTGGAATATAACAAGGAATATACGTGAAAATGTAAAGTTAAAGCAGAAAATTGCAGTCTTAGAAGAAGAGATAGGTAAGAAATACGAGTCAGGCAACCTGATAAAAGGAAGCAGTCAGGCAATAGAGAAAGTATTTAATTTGATTGAAAAGGCAGCTAAAACAAACATTGTTGTATCTATCTATGGTGAAACTGGAACAGGTAAAGAATTGGTTGCTAAGTCTATTCATTTTGGCTCACCCAGAAGTAAGAAGCCTTTTGTTGCAGTGAACGTAACAGCAATCCCCCGGGAGTTAATTGAGAGTGAAATGTTTGGGCATGAAAAGGGTGCTTTTACAGGAGCCGCCAATCGACGCATTGGTCGATTTGAAGAAGCAAACAAAGGAACTATATTCCTTGATGAAATTGGTGATATGGACCTTAACATGCAATCAAAGCTTTTAAGGGTATTACAAGAAGAAGAAGTAACACGCGTTGGCGGGAGTGAAGTGGTTAAACTCGATGTCAGGGTTATTGTTGCAACTCATAAAAACCTTCAGGAACTGGTAAAGCTAGGCCAATTTCGCGAAGACCTCTATTATCGGTTACTTGGCTTACCAATAAACCTACCACCATTGCGAGATAGAGGAAATGATATAGCGCTTCTTGCCAGATTTTTTGTAGATGAATTTTGTGCCAAAAACAAAATGAAGAAGCTTTCTATATCTCCAAAGGCCATCCAAAAATTGCAGAAGTACCCTTATCCGGGTAATGTACGAGAGCTAAAGGCAATCATTGAATTAGGTGCTGTGATGACCAATACCAACACCATTGAGGATACTGATCTGACTTTTAGTACTATGAGTATGAACCAGGACTTTCTTTATGAAGAGATGACCCTTGAAGAATACAACAAGCGTATTATCAATCATTATCTTCAGAAATACGATAATAAAGTAAGGCTGGTTGCCAAGAAACTCGATATAGGCAAAACCACTATTTATCGGATGATGAGTGATAATAAATTAGCGTAAGTCGTAAATTTTTACACCATGTACGTCGACTTTTTTGTTAGTGTGCAAAGAGTCGCAATTAAGGATTGTAAACGATTCAAACACTACCGTTCACAAATCTCTTTAAGTTTTTCAAGTGCTACAGGGTAAGTATCAATCATGTATTGCCTGAATTCCGGTGTAACATCAACCGCAACCGACACCCTTGTTTTTCCGTCAACTTCTTCAAAGGAGTACACTTCATATCCGCCAGCCCATTTCTCAACTTCCTCACCTGAAGTGACCTCATGGCCATCTTTAAGTATGCCGAAATGCTCAATGCTAACAAATTTGTTTGGGATATTTTCATCAATTCGGCTTACCATTCCTCCCTCTTTACCGTCTTCTCCCGTTCCAATAAAATAGATCGTAGAACCTTTTTCCCAAGATCCTTCATAACGTGAGGTTGGATTAAAGGCTGAAGTCCACTCACTATATGACTCAGAATCAAGCATCGAATTGTAAACTTTAGTGATATCAGCATTGATCAGGATGTCAAAATGCAGCTTTTCCAGTGTAACTTTTTTGTTTGGTTCCATTTTATTTTCTCCTTGTGTTTAAAAATAAATAAACCACCAAAAATCAAGTAAGTTCACCAGTAATGCTGATCTAGTAAGCCTGATTTGATACATGTGCAATATACACCATGTCATCATTACTTAATAATTTGCATCACAATATATTTGTTCTTCAATAAATGATTGGAACAAAAAGTAAGCAAAGCCTATAGAAGGCAGGGTGCAGGAAATGTTATTCAAAGATGATTATTTAATAAATTGACTAGTAGATTTTTATGCACTGAACTGATAAAAAAAAGCCCCTGTTTTGACAGAGGCTTTACGAGTAATCATGTAGGTTGATGGTTTCAGGATTAAATGAGTCCCTTAGCGTGTTTCTCACCAATCACTTTCAACATGTCAACTGTCATATTGTCGAGTTTCCATTTAGGATTCCAACCCCACTCTTCACGAGCTGCGCTGTCATCCATACTATTAGGCCATGAATTAGCGATTGACTGTTTCATTGGCTCAACCTCATAAATCATTTCGAATTCAGGAATATGTTTCTTGATTTCAGCAGCAAGAATTTCAGGATCAAAGCTCATACCTGTAACATTAAATGAATTACGATGCTTTAGTTTTGAAGGATCAGCTTCCATAAGATCAATAGCAGCATCAATTGCATCGGGCATGTACATCATATCGAGGAAGGTTCCTTTACCAAGAGGGCAAACAAACTTACCTTTTTTGATAGCATCATAGTAAATCTCCACTGCATAATCAGTTGTTCCACCACCTGGTAGAGTAACGTTTGAGATAATACCAGGATAACGTACCGACCTTGTGTCAACTCCAAACCTCTTAAAGTAATAATCACTTAATAATTCTCCGGTCACCTTGGTAACACCATACATTGTTTGAGGTCTTTGAATGGTATCTTGTGGAGTATTGTCAAGGGGAGTACCACCACCAAAAGCTCCGATTGAACTTGGAGTAAAGAGTGCGCAATTATACTCACGTGATATTTCAAGGCAATTGAGCAGACCACCAATTCCTACATTCCAGGCAGCTAGTGGCTTACTTTCACCGACGGCTGAAAGAATAGCTGCAAGGTTATAAATTGTATCGATCTTGTACTTCTTAACTACATCAGCAATCTGTTCCATATTCGTTGCATCGACGATTTCGGCAGGACCTGATTCAAGTAATTCGCCTGTTGGCTTGGTTGATCTGTAACCGGCTACAACATTATCATTGCCGTATCTTTTACGAAGTTCAAGGGTAAGTTCTGAACCAATTTGGCCCACTGAACCAATAACTAGGATGTTTTTCATTTGTGTTTTTGAAGGTTATATCTGTTTTGTGAATCGATTAACAGTTAATGCCCGCAAAAATACAATATTTTAACAAAATGCCTAAATTTATTAATGCTTATAAAGCTGAGGATTTACAAAACTAACTAACTGACAATCAGATACGTTATTAAATTATAAATAATTGACAAAAAGAATGTGACGCTAAATCAAAAGTAATATCTTTGCGCATTGTTAATTAACAAACAACAACACTAACATAAAAAAAGGATTCATTATGTACGATCGCGTTCAAACCTACCTTCAAGAAGAACTTAACGGTATAAAAGAAGCCGGATTATTTAAAAATGAGAGAGTTATTACTTCTCCACAGGGAGCAGAAATTAAGGTAAACTCAGGTGCAGAAGTATTAAACTTTTGTGCGAACAACTACCTGGGACTTTCAAACAATCCAAAGCTTATTGCAGCGGCTAAGGAAGCACTTGATTCACATGGTTACGGCCTTTCTTCAGTGCGGTTTATTTGTGGCACACAAGATTTACATAAAGAGCTTGAGGCTAAAATTGCAGATTACTTTGGTACTGAGGACACAATTCTTTATGCTGCATGTTTTGACGCTAACGGTGGTGTATTTGAACCTTTGTTAGGCGAAGAAGATGCTATAATTTCTGACTCACTAAACCATGCTTCAATTATTGACGGAGTGAGGTTATGTAAAGCCGTAAGATACAGGTATAACAATTCTGATATGGCTGATCTTGAAGAACAGCTCAAAACTGCTCAGGCACAGCGTTTCCGCCTTATTGTTACCGACGGAGTTTTCTCAATGGACGGCAATGTTGCAAAAATGGATCAGATTTATGCCCTTGCGCAGAAATATGATGCAATGATCATGGTTGATGAATGCCATTCAGCTGGTGTTGTTGGTGCTACAGGCAGAGGTGTTACTGAGCTTCATAACATTCGTGGTAAAGTAGAAATTATTACGGGTACTTTAGGAAAGGCATTTGGTGGTGCAATTGGTGGTTTTACAACTGGTAAAAAAGAAATCATTGCTATGCTTCGCCAGCGCTCACGCCCATACTTATTCTCAAACTCAATTCCTCCGATGGTTGCTGCTGCAGGTATCAAGATGTTTGATATGATGAATGAAACCAATGAATTGCAGGATAAATTACATGAAAATACTGCCTATTTCAGTCAGAAAATGATGGAAGCAGGTTTCGACTGTAAACCTACCCAGAGTGCTATAGTTGCTGTTATGCTTTATGATGCTAAATTATCACAGGAAATGGCAGCTAAACTTCTCGATGAAGGCATTTACGTTATTGGATTCTATTATCCTGTTGTTCCAAAAGGTTTGGCACGTATCCGTGTGCAAATCTCAGCAGCTCACTCACGTGAGCACCTCGATAAATGTGTAGCAGCATTTACAAAGGTTGGTAGAGAACTCGGAGTACTTAAAGAAGTATCTTCATGCGGCTGTGGCTGTGGCTGCAACTAACATTAATTGCAGTACTGGCTTCGGTTTCAACTGACAAATAATTATTAAAAGACCACCTCTAACAGGTGGTCTTTTTCTTTATCCGAATTTAGTATGAGTCACTTTATATCGACACTTATAAACTTTATCATACCTTATTAATCATTGTGTCCCATTATAATGCCAATTGAAATAAATGAACAATTTTCAACAGTTTATGTAATAAAGTTTTAATTTTGGATAAACACATATTTGTAACATAATTGCCCAGTCTTCTTATAAATCAACTTGTTGCATAAGTTTTCAATATTCACCTTAAATAATTTATAATAAGCATGTCACCTGAAGTAATATTAAAGCAGCATTTTGGATTTGATGAATTTAGATTAAATCAGAAGGAAGTTATTGATTCATGTCTGGGCGGTTCTGATTCTCTGGTAATTATGCCTACAGGTGGAGGTAAATCAATGTGCTACCAAATTCCTGCCTTGATGCTTGATGGGGTTACTATTGTTGTTTCTCCTTTAATTGCATTGATGAAAGATCAGGTGGATTCTCTTAAAATAAATGGAATAGCAGCAGAGTTTTTGAACTCTTCACAATCTATTGCTTTGCAGAGGGATATTATTGAGCGGTTGCAAAGAGGGGAGCTCAAACTTTTATATCTGGCACCTGAAAGGATTTCAGAGTTAAACTCTTTAGCTAAACTGGTTGGAAATGTTAGGATTTCATTGATAGCCATTGATGAAGCCCACTGTATTTCACATTGGGGACATGATTTCAGACCTGACTACCTTGTATTGGGATCGTTAAAGAAGCAATTTCCCAATGTGCCCATCATGGCACTTACGGCCAGTGCTGACCAAATTACCCGTGATGATATTGTAAAACAGCTTAATCTGAGTGGTAATAACCGTTTCATATCCTCCTTCAACAGACCTAACATCAGATACTCAATTCAAAAAAAGGAACTTTTAGAAAGTTTTCTTAGCGTATATTTAGATAAACACAGAGATAGTTCTGGTATTATTTACTGCCTCTCGCGTCGATCAACTGAAGAAATGGCTGAACAGTTAAGTGAATCAGGTTTCAAAGCTGCGTGTTACCATGCAGGTTTGGAAAGAAAAGTCAGACAGCAGGTACAGGATGATTTTATTCACGACAGGATTCGCATTATGGTAGCAACAATAGCATTCGGAATGGGCATTGATAAATCAGATGTTCGTTATGTAATCCATGCAGATCTGCCAAAAAACATTGAAAGCTATTATCAGGAAACTGGAAGAGCAGGTCGGGATGGCTTGCCTTCTGATGCAATACTTTTTTATAGCAGGAGTGATGTATCTAAGTTAAGCTATTTCATTAACAATGAAGCAGATCCTGATCATGCAGATATTATGTACAAGAAGTTAAATCAAATGGCTGGTTTTGCTGAAGCACTTAAATGCAGAAGGCAGATGCTAATGCAGTACTTTGACGAACAGCATGGGGGAAACTGCAATAATTGTGATTTTTGCCTGGATAATTATCAACCTTATGATGGTACAATCGCTGCCCAGAAAGTGCTTTCTGCAATCATACGTTTAAAAGAGCGCTTTGGAATTAAGATGATCATTGATTTTCTGAGAGGTTCAAATAGCAGAAGAATTACTGAAGAGATGCGCAGCATTAAAACTTTTGGCATTGGATATGAACTGAAAACAGGAGAATGGCAGGATATTATTGGACAACTTCTTACTCAACATATTCTTGAGTTGTCAGAAGGTGAATACCCGGTGCTTCGTGTCACAGACACAGGTCGCTCTGTTTTAAAAGGAAATATACCTGTTACATTGTTAAAAACAGGTATTAAAACTGAAACTGATTCAATAAATGTGAATCAGGAGTCAGATATCGAGTTATTCAGGCATTTGAAGTATATGCGAAGAATTCTTGCTGAGGAAGACAACGTACCTCCATACATTGTTCTTTCTGATTCCAGTATTGATGAGCTTGTGAAGTACTTGCCTACAGAAAAATATCAGCTTTTTGAAGTGTCAGGGTTTGGGCATTATAAAGTAGAAAAATATGGAGAGAGATTTCTTGCTGTTATCAGGGAACATTGCCTGATCCATGGACTGTCGTCGCGTGTTGATGGCAGATTTGGTCAAAAAACAATCAGGAAGAAAAGAAGTAAAACCGTAAACTCTATAGTACCTTCTTCAGCTGATATCTCAATGCAACTATATAACCAGGGGTTGAGCATTACTCAAATTGCAAATGAGCGTAATCTTGCTGCTTCGACTATAACAGGTCACCTGATTACAATGCTGGGAACAGGTCAGGTCAAATTGGATGACTTTGTTGACCCCTCAAAGTATGAGCGCATTAAAGAAGAAATTGGAATTCATGGAACAGTTTCTCTCAGCCGAATAAAGGAAGCTTTGGGTGAAGGATTTGACTACACTGAAATAAGAGCTGTTATTGAGGACTTAAGAGTAAGATCAAAATCATGATTAACCAGAATTAATTATCTCTGATGCTAACAATTTTTATAAGTTTTACTCCTTCATAAGCCTGAATTTCAGCATAATGAAAGTGACCTTCTATCTTACTTTCCAGTAAATCTTCAGTATAAATTACCTGATCACCAATATTAAGTGAGGCAACGTCTTTCAATTTGACTGAAAGGCCCTTCTCATGCAATTTATCAATGTAATAATCTATATGGGAGGAGTAACCTTCATGGCAAATTACATAACCATCGGGATTATACTTGCCTTCCACCGATTTTTTGAGATAATTACTCAGACTAGAAAATTTAGCAGATAAAGGATGATCCCGTGGTTTATATACTTTATCAATAATATTGTAATAGGGAAAAAAGAAGAACAGGACTAGCATGATGAAACCAATGATTCCAGGACCAAGCCATTTAAAATCGGAGGGTGGTGATGAAATGATATACAAATAGAGTCTGTATATACTAATTGCGCTTAATAATGCCAGCAGGGGAAATACGGGAGCGGTATACCAGGCAAGCTTAGTACTTGAAAACGAGATCAATACCAAGTATGATATTGTTAGTAGTGCAGTAAAAATAGCAATTCGGCGAAAAATACTTTCAGAGAATGTAAAGGAAAATAGAAATCCCGCGAATGCAAACACAAACCAGGTATTGAATTGAGAGTTGTACAAAAGATCAAGGTAATACGTGGCTTCATGTTTATGGTTTTCTATAGTCTTTAAAAATCGTCCACCAAGTTCATTCATCTGGACTGCCTGAAGGTAGCCATTGTTATATGATTCGCGGGCAATATAATACCCTGCAATTACCATCATGAATAAAAGCATATCGAAATAAAACCATTTAGCTCTTAATAGGGCTAACAATTTACGGGTAAACAATAGATATAGAACTATAGCAGGCAGGAACATCAAAGCTTGTACGCTTTTTGTTAAAATCCCCAAGGCCAGACCTATAAAAAAAAGATGAAGAAAACGGTCTTTTTGTTTTTCGGTCCAAATAAATAATGCTAGTGACGACAGCGTAGTAAATAATACCAGCATAGCATCATAATCACCGGTTCGTGCTACATGGTCACCTAAATAGCCATCCGTAGTGACAAGTATCATAATTGCGATAACGCCATACCAGTAGCTTTTCAAATATCGCCACGAGAAGTATAGAAGCAGCAAACAAGTCAATGCTCCTGCAAGTGCTGATGGCATTCTGAATGAGATTTCTTGATTCCCCATCAGGTTCAGAAAAAGAACCTGGGTAATGATCATCAGTGGGGGTTTAGTATTCCACATATCAGGTTCTCCATTAAAATGTGGAATAAGATAGTTGCCATTTTTTTGCATTTCCAATGCATTTGCAACAAGACGGGCTTCATCCCATATTCTAATGGGCAGATTACCCAGATGCATAAAAAAGGGTGTATAGATCAGGACTAGTACAAGAAGGATCTTTAAAAAGGGCAAACTGTTTTTTAGCATCAGAGACTTTATATTAGCAAATTTACAAAAAGTTATTCCTGAAACTGACCGATAATTATTTGTAATTGTTCTTAGGCCATACATTCATTAGTATGCTTGTAAAGCGTAGATCATCGAATATCAAACAAGCTTCAAAGCTTGATACCGTTACTGAGGAGCGTATTTTCCAGATGAAAACAAATAAAAAATCAATCAATGCATTAAGTGTCACCTGCAAATTAACCCAATTAAATTTATAAATTTGATGAATAGAAGCTGTGAATATATGCTGCAAGTACGGCATAAGCCACTTTTGTTTTGTAAATGTTAGTAAGGAGGAAATTAGCATAAGTAATATCTAAAAAAATGAAAATTAAATTTATTGGAGCAGCTCGTGAAGTAACAGGCAGTAAGCACCTTATAACTACTGAAAGTGGAAAACAAATACTGCTTGACTGTGGTATGTTTCAAGGTAAAGGATTAGAAACGGAGGGCATGAATAAGGCTCTTGGATTTAAACCAGAAGAAATCGATCACATTATTTTGAGCCATGCTCACATTGACCATTCGGGTGTAATTCCGTATCTATATAAACTGGGATTTAGAGGATCAGTTGTTTGTACCCATGCAACCAGAGATCTCTGTGCTATTATGCTTCCTGATAGTGGTTTTATTCAGGAATCAGATACTGAACGATTTAACAGAAAGAGGGCAAGGCAAGGATTACAGCCAGTGGAGCCTTTGTATACACGTGAAGATGCTGTACAATGTCTGGAGCTTTTTATTGGGGTTCCGTATAATAGAAAGTTTACAATTGATGTCAATACAAAGGTAAAATTTACAAACTCAGGTCATATGCTCGGGAGTGGCATTGTAAGCCTTGACATCTTAGAAAGTGGCAAATTGATTCGCCTGGCCTACACAGGTGACATTGGGAGGCCAAAGAACCGTATACTTAGATCCCCTGATCCTTTTCCACAATGTGATTATCTCATTACAGAGTCAACATATGGTGACAGACTTCACCCCGAACTTCAGGATGCCGAAGAAGAGCTGTTAAGGGTAGTAAAAGAAACATGTGTTGAAAAAGAAGGAAAGTTGATTATCCCCTCTTTCGCCATTGGACGAGCTCAGGAAATTGTTCAGGTTCTCAACAACTACTATAATGATGGTAAACTCCCAAAAATTGAGATATACCTCGACAGTCCACTGGCAATTGATGCAACTGACATATACAGGATTCATCCTGAGTGCTTTAACCCGAAGGTACTTGAAGTAATGGAAAAGGATCCTGATCCGTTTGGTTTCAAAAGCCTGCACTACATCAGGAAAGCCGAAGAGTCAAAAAGCCTTAATTCATTAACAGAACCATGTGTTATTATATCATCATCTGGCATGATGGAAGCCGGCCGTATTAAGCATCATCTGGCTAATAATATTGAGAATCCAAAGAATACTGTACTAGCAGTTGGCTATTGCGCACCAACCACCTTAGGTGCGAGAATATTAAGGGGTGATAAGGAAATTTCCATATTTGGAGATAAATATATTGTTAGAGCTGATATTGAAAGGATTGAGGCTTTTAGCGGACATGCTGACTACTCCGAAATGCTTAACTATCTGAAATGTCAGGATAAAAAGCAGATAAAAAAAGTATTCCTGGTTCACGGCGAAATAGGTCCTCAGTCTTCGTATAAAGAAAAGCTTGAGGAAGCTGGGTATGGCGATGTCTTAATACCAAAAAAGGGAGAAGAGGTTTCAATCTAGGCTCCAGAATATAGAGAATACTTCAATGAGAGGAGCAATATTGTAACAAAGACTATACATTCGGATAGAAAAGTATATAAAGAAAAAAGACTGCCATTACTGACAGTCTTTTTTTATTAACTATGAAATCTATCTATTTTCGGCGATAGCGCCTTTCCTTGTAGAATAGTTGATCTTGAAAGCTCCAACTTTTCTCAACTCTTGTTTTACATCAGTAACTATACCCATCTTTACTTCTTTGTCAACTTTAAGAGAGGTAGTAAGGAGTTGACGATCAGCTTCATCACGAGCTTCTCTTTCTGAATATATAAATTCACCAATATCACCAACAGTCCTGAAACTGTCGTTAAGTTGAATGCGTGATTCAGTTCCATAAATTCTTGACTGAATAGGTGGACCAATATAAATGTAACTAACCAGCGACTTCTTTTCAAGCTTTTGAACTTCTGTAGCGCCTGGTGGAAGAATGCGAACTTTAAGCGTTACTTCTCTCATGGTAGTTGTAACCATAAAGAAGAAAAGCAACATGAAGATAATATCGGGCAATGAGGAAGTATTAATTCCCGGTGCGCTTTTTGAGGTATCTTTTTTAAAACGTGCCATATTAATTTCCTCCTATATCTTCAGGTTCAGCTTCTGATATTGAAACCGGTATAGCCTTTTGAATTGCTTCAGCATCTGTTTGTTTAAGTTCTGAGAACTTTTTACCAAATTTAGCTTTCGAGAGGTCGTCCCTTAATTCATTAACAGCAGCAGTAAGTTCATTCTGCACTTGAATATACATATCGTATGAAGTACCGCGGTCATTTTTTAGAGAAATAATTCCTTTTGAAACTTGGTATACACCAAGACCCGGAATGTTTTCTTCTCTCTTCTCAGGTAGATCAGGTGCGTTATTAGGATTACTAAGGAATATTTTGGTTTCTTCCTTAAGAGTCTTTATATCGCCCCACCTGCCATCAACAAATAAGCGGTCGTTCTTATTAACAAGCACATTGAAAATATTTCTCTCCTTCACATCAGGTGGTGGAGTATCTTTATCCGGTGGCGGAGGTAGCCTTCTTGAAATTCCTGAGTCTGTATCCATGGTTGTTGTAACGAGGAAGAATATCAGGAGCAGGAAGGCTATATCGGCCATTGAGCCGGCATTTATTTCTGGACTTTTTCTTGCCATAATTTAGCCTCTTTATAAAGAAGGTTATTTAATCCATTTAGTGATCTGAGAATACAATATAGCTATAACAGCACCTGCAAAAACTATGTAGGTTGCTATTAACCCTGCACCTATAATCCTTGCAAAGGTAGGTGAAACGTTTTTAGCTTCGTAGAAAGCACCGGTTTCAGGCGATGAAATCAAGTAGGAGAGAAGGAATATTGCAATGAATGCAACAATACCTATTAATACTCCCTTAGCACTCTTTATGTCGCCAGCCATTTGAATAATAGGGAACACGATTGCCCCGAGCAAGGCCAGACCTATTGCCAGATAGGTTATTATTAGCCCTATATTGATTGCGCTGTCCATATTGATTTAGCTTTTAGCATTTTTGTTTCTAACAAGGATATCCATGAAAGAAATAGTTGCATCTTCCATTGAGTTTACTATGTTGTCAACTTTTGCTATGAGGTAATTGTAGAAAATCTGAAGAATAATAGCAACGATAAGTCCGAATACGGTTGTTAAAAGAGCGATTTTCATACCACCAGCAACAACGGTTGGTGATATATCACCAGCTGCTTCGATAGCATCAAACGCTGCAACCATACCTACAACTGTTCCAAGGAACCCTAGCATGGGTGCAAGAGCAATAAATAAAGCTATCCATGAGAGGTTGCTCTCAAGGCGTCCCATTAATACTCCTCCGTATGATACGATTGATTTCTCAACTATTTCCAATCCTTCCTGATAGCGATCAAGACCTTGATAGAAGATACTTGCTACAGGACCGCGGGTATTTTTGCAGATTTCTTTTGCAGCACCAACACCTTCAGTCTCAAGAGCTGTTTCAACCTTGTTAAGAAGTTTTTGGGTGTTAGTAGTTGAAAGATTGAGATAAAGTATACGCTCAATGGTAAGACCAAGTCCTAAGATAAGAACAAAAAGAATAGGGAACATCCACATTGCACCCCCTTCAATGAATTTTTGTTTCAAAACCTGGTGAAATGACTTTGGATCTTCATTTGCAGCAAGAGTCTCAGCTGGTGCTGGCTGGGTTTCAACTTCCTCAGCTACTGTTGTATCGGTAGCTTGTTCAGTTTGTGCAGGAGTTTGATCCTGTGCTATCGCAGCGTCCATTACGCCAAAGGTAAGCATCCCTACTACGGTTAAAAATGCAACTAATTTTTTCATAGTTAATTGTTATTGTTTTTGTTTTTAAAAAATGAACTTGTTTTATTTCAGTTTATTGCCTTTGTTGCCTTTGTCTATAAACATTTTCTCTCATGCGGAGAGAATGGGATTCGAACCCATGATACGCTTTTGGCGTATACACACTTTCCAGGCGTGCGCCTTCGACCACTCGGCCATCTCTCCGTAATAGGCTCTTAGTTACACTCCTTAACCCATTTTCAGCGTGCTAAATTACAAAAAAAAGTGAACAATGAATTATGACTTATATTTTTTACCCAAATCACCCTTTTTAATTAAGATTACTGCAATGATAAAGATACGTGTTATTTTTGGTTTTGGTGCTGAGGTTTACTACTTCATTACAATTATTTAATTTATATAATCAACATAGCAGACAATATAGGTATCTTGCAATCTGAGATCAATGTATAAATAGCCTACTCTACAGTTAGCTCCCCGCGCAATGGAGTCTGCAGCATTTTTATTAATTCATCACCAGTATACTCCTCACCAAGTAAATACATTGCTTTTCCTATAGCTGATTCAGTTGTTATATCATAACCCCCGACCACACCAATGTTCTCAAGATGAATGCTGGTTTCATATTTTCCCATCTCGACTGAACCACCTTTACACTGTGTCACATTGAAGATAACAATATCTGATGAGATTGCTTCTTGCAGTGCATTTATAAACCACTTATCAGTTGGAGCATTGCCGGCGCCATATGTTTCGAGGATTACAGCCTTTAGTCCCTTGATTGACAGTATACTTTGCACTACATTTTCTGTAATTCCTGGAAATAATTTAAGGATAGCAACACTTTGATCAAGCTTTTTATGAACCTTCAATTCCTCAGGTGCAGGGATAATTATATTTTGGGTAAAGTATTTAATATGTACTCCAACCTGAGCCAGCAGTGGATAATTACCACTTAAGAAGGCATTGAAGTTTTCAGCATTAAACTTATTGGTGCGATTACCGCGCATAATGTTGTTTTCAAAGCAGATACATACCTCAGGAATAATCGGTTTTCCATTTTCATAGGCAGCAGCAATTTCAACAGCGTTAATAAAATTCTCCCTGCCATCAGTGCGTATCATGCCCATAGGTAATTGCGAACCTGTGAAAACAACAGGTTTGTTTAAATTCTCCAACATAAAACTAAGCACTGATGCTGTGTATGCCATCGTATCTGTGCCATGTAAAACAACAAAACCATCGTAATGATTATAATTTTCTTCTATTACTTCAGCCAGCTTAATCCAGAATGCCGGTTTCATATTTGATGAATCTATGAGAGGGTCAAAACTATAGCTCTCAATTCGGCAATTAAATGTTTCAAGTATAGGTATATGCCTGTACAGAGCATCAAAATTAAAAGGGGTCAAAGCACCTGTTTCCGGGTTTCTAATCATTCCAATTGTACCCCCGGTGTATATAACCAGTATGCTTGGATGGTTGCCTATTTTAGTCATTCCTTATGAATCTGTATGAATATTTTATAAAATCAAGTGATTTGGAACAGCTTTTCTGCATTTTGAGAGGTGGCTTCAGCAACCTTCTCAAGAGTTATTCCTTTTATATTGGCTACCATTTGGGCTATAATAGGTATATACGATGGTTCATTTCTCTTTCCTCTGTAGGGTACTGGTGCAAGGAATGGTGCATCTGTTTCAAGGACTAGATGCTCTAGATCAACATGTTTCAGCGTTTCTTGCATCTTATTGTTTTTAAATGTGATAACGCCTCCTAATCCTAAGCTAAATCCAAATTTGATTGCTTGTTCTGCCTGCTCAATTGACCCTGAAAAACAATGAAATATACCTCTGATATCACTTTTATTTACATCCTTTAATATTTGAATCACTTCATTGAATGAATCACGTATATGTACAACCAAAGGTAAATTATATGTGCGTGCAAGATCAATATGATGCCTGAAAACAAATTCCTGCTGAACAGCATGTTCTTTATCCCAATACAAATCAATGCCACACTCTCCAATAGCGTAAAATCTCCTTTCATTTATCCATTTCTCAACAATCCCAAGTTCATTCAAATAATCATCTTTAACTGAGGTAGGATGAAGCCCAATCATGGGAAAGCAATTATCAGGATACTGATCAGCCAGACTAAGCATACCTTCAATAGATGAACTGTCAATATTTGGCAGCATCATTTTTGTAATATTTGCTGCCAGCGCAGAATTTATTACCTGCTGCCTGTCGTGGGCAAACTCTTCAAGATATAAGTGGGTGTGGGTATCAATGAAATACATGGCACAAAGGTACTAATTCGATTAGTTTTATTGTTAACAGTGTAGTTTGATGTATTTTTGCTCAATCAATAGTTATCTATGCCAGTAAAACTTCTTGTAATCAGATTTAGTTCAATCGGTGATATTGTTCTCACATCGCCGGTTGTACGATGTTTAGCTGAGCAAGTGAAGGATATTACTATACACTTTTTAACAAAGAAAAAATTTGCAGTAATTGTGGAGAGTAATCCTCATATTGATAAAGTATGGGCTTTTGAAAAGAGTTTGTCGGAAGTCATACCAAATCTGGTAGACGAAAAATATACCCACATTATAGATCTGCATAAAAACATACGATCAAACAGGGTATTGCTTTCACTCCGTAAGCCATTCACTTCATTTAATAAACTTAATATAGAAAAGTGGCTTTTAGTGCAGTTGAAAGTAAACTTACTTCCTCATAAGCATATTGTTGAGCGTTACCTTGAAGCAGCATATCAATTAGGTATAATTAATGATGGTAAAGGGCTGGATTTTTTTATTCCTGAAGAAGAAAATCTGGACATTAAATCTGATCTGCCCCTTTTAGCTGATGGGTATATTGCAATTGTAATTGGAGGCAATCATAATACAAAGATACTACCAGCGGATATGGTCGCAAATCTATCTAAGCTGATTAATCTGCCAATCGTTTTACTTGGAGGAAAAGAAGATCTCGAACGTGGTAACCTGATTTCAAAACTATCAGGGGAAAAAGCATTGAACCTTTGCGGCAAATTTAACATAATGCAGTCAGCTTCCTTAGTAAAACAGTCAGTAGCTGTCATTTCTAATGATACCGGACTAATGCATATTGCTGCTGCTTTTGAGAAACCAATTGTATCAATATGGGGCAACACAGTTCCTGAATTTGGCATGTACCCTTATCTTATTAATTCAACCCCCTCCCTGAAAGCGGAAGTAAAAAACCTGAAATGTCGTCCATGCAGTAAGATCGGATTTAAGGAATGTCCCCTTAAGCATTTTAACTGCATGAGAAAACAAAACATCATAGAAATTGCCAGTTTTATTAATAGAATAATTGCTAATAGAGTACTAGATCAAACAACTCAATAAATGTAGGGATTATGCAACCGCTCCATTCCTATATTTGTCTTCTGACCATGACCCGAATATACTGTAAAGTTATCATCGAGTGTAAAGAGTTTATTCAGGATGTTTTTCTTTAACAGTTCGAAATCCCCTGTAGGAAGGTCCGTCCTGCCAATACTTCCATAGAATAACACATCACCAGCCATAACAAACTGTTGTGGATAATTTATCAGGCATATACTTCCATCTGCATGGCCAGGAACATCTACAACTGAAAGCTCTGAATTGCCAAATACAATCTTATCCCCTTCTTTTATAAAATGATCAGGAGGAATAATGTCATCACTAGTCATTCCGTATTCATTTCCTATTCCGGGTTTTACATTCCAGAATACCTTCCCGTCTGGATGGGCAGTAGCTCCTATTCCATATGTTTCCTTAATGAATTTTATTCCCAGGATATGGTCAATGTGGTAATGTGTTATTATCTGAGCAACCGGTTTGAGGTTTTTACTTTTAATAAATGAAAAAAGTTCTTCTTCTTCTGCAGGGTTACTGCAGCCTGGATCAATAATAATACACTGCTGAGTTTCATCAGATAAAACAAAAGTATTTGTTGAGAAGAGATTAAATGTGAATGATTTAACGTTAATCATAATAACATAAGGAGTTTAGAAATGCAAATTTAATCATTTGAATAATAACACAACTGCTATACAGTTTGTTATGTCTTGTACCGTAATTAGGAATAATACGTTAAATTAGCAATTCCTTTTTGTAACGATGATGCAACTGCTCAGGATAGGACATACTCGCTTGATTATCTATAACATAATTCTGTTATTATCTGTATTTGTATTGGATTTTAGCAATGTTAAGGCACAATTCTACAATGGCTCTCAGATGCCGTTTGGTAAAAGCCGTGTCCAGTACAACGACTTTTTATGGACTTATTATAGATTACCTGACTTTGATGTTTATTTTTACCTTAACGGAAAGGAACTTGCGAACTATACCGCACGTTATGCCAGGGAGACTGTTCCTGAATTGGAAGAAATACTTGATAACCGATATAGCGACAAGATTCAATTCATAATTTTTAACTCACTAACTGACCTTAAACAAAGCAACATTGGATTAATTAATGAGCAACAATATAATATTGGAGGTATCACCCACATAGTTGGCAACAAGGTTTTTGTTTATTTCGATGGTAATTATGCCAATTTTGAAAAACAACTTAAGGCTGGCATGGCCAGGGTTTTAATTGACCAAACTATTTATGGTGGCTCTGTAGGACGGCAAATAACAAACTCAACTGTTATGAACATGCCATCCTGGTTTATTGACGGCTTGGTCTCCTACATCTCTGAAGGTTGGAATACAGAACTTGATAACAAATTAAGAGAAGGTGTACTGTCTAACAAGTACCGCAAGTTTAATCACCTGGCAGGTGAAGATGCTATAATAGCAGGTCACGCAATCTGGAAGTATATCGCTGAAAAATATGGTGCCCAAAGCATTCCTAATATAGTATATCTGGCAAGAATGAGCCGGAATGTAGAAACAGGTTTTCTTTATGTTCTTAATATTTCTTTCAGGAACCTCTTGAAGGAATGGTTTTCAGAAATGCAATCCCGATACTCCCTTGCAGCTGAGAGGCAAAAGGTACCTGAACATACTATAGATAAAAAGCTAAAGAAAGATGTTGTGAATGATCAGGTTAAACTAGATCCAACAGGTAAATATACTGCTTGGGTAAGTAATCATTCCGGACAAGTGAAAGTATGGGTTCATGATAACATTAAAAACAAAACCAAAAGGGTATATAAACAAGGACATCGCCTGGATGAAAAAAACGACCTTTCTTATCCTATAATTGATTTCCACCCTGGAGGAAGTATATTATCCTTAATAACGGAGAGAAAAGGGCAAATTGTTTTTAACCAAATGAACCTTCAAACCAGGAAGAAGACTAAGCAATTCATATTTGGTTATCAAAAGATTCTTTCCATGTCATATTCTCCTGATGGACGGAACCTGGTTTTCTCTGCCATTCGAAGAGGTCAAAGCGACCTGTTCGTATTTAATGTTGCCTCTGCATCTTCTGATCAGCTCACACAAGATATTTACAATGACCTGAATCCGTCCTTTCTGAAAGGAGGAAAGGAGATCATCTTCAGCTCTAATCGCCCAAATGATACTCTTGAAAATAATGTTAAGATTAACAAACCTGGACTTTCCGGGAATCATGACTTGTTTATCTATAACTATGCCGACAAGAGTGATGTACTCAGAAGGGTGACCAATAGTCCAAATGCAAATGAGCTTCATCCCATGGAGTATGAGCAGGGGTATCTTACTTATATCAGTGACCAGACTGGAATCTATAACAGATATATAGCCAGGCTTGACAGTGCGATCACGCATGTTGATACAGCTGCACATTACCGCTTCTTCACGCGCAATTATCTTACAACTGACTATCCACGCAACATTTATAGCCAGGATATCTCACCGAGATCAGGTAAAATGGCTGAAATTATCAATACAGGAAAGAAGTGGCCAATTTCAATCACTGAACGGGCACCTGCATCATCTGTTAAGCCTCTTTCTATTAAGAGTACTTTGTTCATGCAACAGCAACTTACAGCTTTTGAAAAGCAACAGATGGAAGAAGCAGTTGTCGAGGTTATCAGGGAATTACCGCGTTTTATGAACGTATACACTGATGAAGCTGATACTTTGGATGAAAGATTACCTGAAACTCCATTAAGACCAGATGAACGGCTTATTGCAGAAGTTGACACAACAACCGACGGGTTTACTCCTCCAAAAGCGAGGAATTATAATGTTGAATACACAATTAATGAGCTTGTCAATCAACTTGACTTTACTTTTCTCAGCGCATCATATCAACCGTTTTCAGGAGGTACCGGACCCATATTCCTAACCCCAGGGCTTAATGCTTTTTTCAAAATAGGAATGACTGACCTGCTTGAAGACTACCGGATTGTTGCCGGTGTAAGACTCGACTTTAATCTGGTTAACAATGAATATGTGATAAGCATCGCAAACTTAAAACACCGTCTTGACAGGGAGATATATTTTCATCGGCAGTCAATTGAACAAACAGGCCTCTATTCAATAGTTCGCTACAGAATTCATGAATTACACTATATACTTAAGTACCCATTTAATCCATTGTTAAGCATAAAAGGAACTGCTTCTATAAGGAAAGATAGGGCAATTTTCATGTCAACAGATCAATATAATTTGCGCGAACCTGATGTAAACCGCTATTGGGTATCAGGAAAGCTTGATCTCACTTATGATGCCACCCGGTCACTTGGAGTAAATTTATATGACGGGCTGCGATTTAAAGCATTTGGCGAATATTACCACCAGATAGAAGGGGATGACCGTAATACTAACATGATAGTTATTGGGTTTGATATAAGGCACTATCTGCCAATTCATCGAACTCTTATATGGGCTAACAGGTTTGCTACCAGTACTTCGTTTGGTCGTAGCAAACTTATTTATTATATGGGAGGTGTTGATACCTGGCTAACACCAAAATTTACCCGTGAAGCCCCAATTGACTATTCACAAAACTATGCATATCAAACCCTTGCTACTAATATGCGGGGATTCAACCAGAATGTGCGAAACGGTAATTCATTTGCAGTTATAAATAGTGAAATAAGATTCCCTGTAATCAAATACCTGGCAAACAGACCCCTTAGGTCAGACTTCTTTAATAACTTCCAAATCGTTGGATTTGCAGATGTTGGTACCGCATGGACAGGCTCAACTCCATATTCTGACGAAAATTCCTTATTTACAAGAAGGATTTTTGAAGGTCCGTTAGTGATAACTGTTCGTGAACAACGTGAACCAATTGTAGCTGGTTATGGGATAGGATTACGATCACGTATTTTGGGATACTTTGTCAGAGCCGATTATGCCTGGGGGGTTGAAGATTTTGTAATAAATAAGCCTATATTCTATGTTTCATTGAGCTTGGATTTCTAAATTGATTTTCATTTTATTGTTCCTTCAAGTCCAAATTAAAAGCCTTTTTCCATTAAGTAATCTATTATTTTTATGATTACAAATACAAATGAGGCTACTAATACAAAACCGTTTTATAGTGACCCTTGCCTCTGTTTTATTGACAGCCTGTTAGTAACTTTTGATAACTACTCATTTATAAATCTGTCTTTGAACCTACAGATTGTGGAAATTTGCAACTAATTAGCACTGATGATTGTTTGGTAAATTCTATACTTTGCACCATGCAGCTGAAAGGCAATACTTTGAATGGTAAAAATAACTTATTAAGTATATAAATGGCTGAAATAGAGTTAATTAAACACATTTTGTTAATAAGTACTTTTACCTGAAGCTATGAGTTGAGGGTTTTATAATTGTATATTGTCGTACAATTACAAGCCTGCCCTCAAGCAGAATTTGATACTCAAAATCAGTCAGATTGCTAATGCGGGTAATTACAAATTAACCAATCATTTAACCGGATCTATGGAAAGCAACCTTTTCGCACAATTGGAAGAAAACACTTCACTAACCGACAATAGAAGTAAAGGTTTTTACGATGAGATGCTGGAAAAGCGTGTAAGACCAGCAAGGGAACTTGTTGAAGAACAAAATGCATTACTTGAAAAACCAATGAATACTAAAATTGTAACTAAACCCGCGATCACAGTTTCAGACTATAAAGCATATTCTGATGAAGAAATCCTTGCCAGGGCTACAACCTACTTTAAAGGTGACAAACTTGCAGCTAATGTTTGGATGCATAAATATGCACTCAAGGACAGCGATGGCAATATTTATGAACTGACGCCTGATGATATGCACCACAGGCTTGCATCAGAAATTGCACGTATTGAATCAAAATATCCCGACCCGGTAAGTGAGGAGGAGATTTTTGAGGCATTCAGAAACTTTAAGTATATAATTCCCCAAGGCAGCCCTATGGCTGGCATAGGTAACAACTTCCAGGTTTCGTCGCTTAGTAATTGTTTTGTGATTGGAGGTGATGGAAATTATGATTCCTATGGTGGAATTATGAAAATTGATCAGGAACAGGTTCAACTTATGAAACGCAGAGGTGGGGTTGGGCATGATCTTTCACATATACGACCAACTGGCAGCCCGGTAAAAAACAGCGCTTTAACTTCAACAGGTATCGTACCTTTTATGGAACGTTACTCAAATTCAACACGTGAAGTTGCACAGGATGGCCGCCGTGGTGCTTTAATGCTCACTATTTCAGTTAAGCATCCTGATGCTGAGAAGTTTATTGATGCCAAATTAGAACAGGGCAAAGTTACTGGTGCCAATGTATCCGTGAAAATAGATGATGCATTCATGGAATCAGTTAAAAATGACAAACCTTATCGGCAGCAGTATCCTATAAACTCTGATAATCCGTTAAAGGTCTCTGAAATTGATTCAAAAGCATTGTGGAATAAAATTATACATAACGCATGGAGATCAGCTGAGCCGGGTGTTTTGTTCTGGGATACAGTGGTTAGAGAATCAGTACCTGATTGTTACGCTGACCTGGGTTTTAAAACATTATCAACGAATCCATGCGGTGAGATTCCTCTTTGCCCATATGATAGTTGCCGTTTAATAGCTATAAATCTATACAGTTATGTTGAAAACCCTTTCACCCCTGAGGCTGTTTTCAACTATAATTTGTTCCGCAAGCATGCCGCACTTGCATTACGGATAATGGATGACATTATTGATCTTGAAGCTGAAAAGATTGATGCAATAATTGCCAAAATAAATAATGACCCAGAGGATGAAGAAATTAAACGTATTGAACGGAAACTTTGGGAAAACATTAAAGCTAAAACTATCAAAGGACGTCGTACAGGCATTGGCATTACCGCTGAAGGTGATATGCTCGCAGCGCTCGGATTACGCTATGGAACTCAGGATGCTACAAACTTTTCTGTAAATGTTCACAAAATACTTGCAACTGAAGTATATGGTGCAAGTGCTGACCTGGCTAGAGAAAGAGGCGCTTTTCCAATCTACAGCTTTGAAAGGGAGAAGAATAATCCATTCATACAGCGCATAAAGGAAGCGTCACCTGATGTTTATGAAAAGATGCGTAAATATGGAAGGCGTAATATTGCTATGTTGACTATAGCACCAACCGGCAGTGTAAGTATTTGTACTCAAACCACTTCAGGAATTGAACCTGTTTTCATGGTAAGCTATAAGCGAAGGAGAAAAGTAAATCCGAACGACAAGAACGTAAATATCACATTCGTTGATGAGGTAGGAGATTCATGGGAAGAGTATAATGTATTCCATCCAAAATTCGTAGAGTGGCTTAAAGTTAATGGTTACGATCCTGAAGTAGTAAAGCTTTATGATGAAGCACACCTTGAGCCTCTTATTGAGAAGTCACCGTACTACAAAGCTACCAGTAATGATATCAATTGGCTAAATAAAGTAAAAATGCAGGGTGAGATCCAAAAATGGGTTGATCACTCTATTAGTGTAACTGTTAATTTGCCCAAGGAAGCAACAGAAGATTTGGTGAGCCAGGTATATTTAACCGCTTGGGAAAGTGGATGTAAAGGAATGACTATATACAGGGATGGTTCACGTGCAGGAGTACTTGTCAGTAATGACAAGCCTGTAAAGGAGGAAACTGAGTTTCACGAAACAAAAGCGCCCCCCCGGCCAGTGAAGCTTGAAGCTGAAATCGTAAGGTTTCAAAATGATTACGAAAAGTGGATAGCTGTGATTGGATTGTTGAACAATAAGCCTTATGAGATCTTTACCGGTAAGGCTGAAGGTTTCTTCCTGCCTCCCTGGGTTACTAAAGGATGGGTAATTAAAAGTAAAGAAGGCAACGCTAAAGCACGATATGATTTTCAATTCCTCGACAAAGAAGGTTACAAGATCACTTTTGAAGGTTTATCACGATCCTTTAACAAGGAGTATTGGAATTATGCCAAACTTATATCAGGAATCCTAAGGCATGGAATGCCATTACCTTTCCTGGTTAACCTGATAGACAACCTAACATTTGACAATGACAGTATAAATACATGGAAAAATGGTGTTGTTAGGTCGCTTAAGCGTTATATACCTGATGGAACCAAGGTAAATGATAAAACTGAATGCCCATCATGCAAGGAAAAAGATGGTCTGATATACAAAGAAGGCTGTTTAACATGCAAGCATTGCGGATATTCTAAATGCGGCTAAAAGTCTAAAAGTGTATTTTGTGATGATCGAATACCTGATTATTACGAAAGAAGCGTATTTTTTCAGCAATAAGAATGAATATTTTCAGATCGTTCCTGGTAAGCCATTCAATAGCTTCTTGTTGGTTGCGACATGCATCAGACAAGACAGCCAAAAAGAAATACTTGTTTGCATTTAACCAATGATATGCCCTTACATTATCATCAATGGCACTGTCAAGGGCAGCGTATTGCACATATCCATTCTTGATAAGCCAGTTGAAAGCATCCTCACTTCCTCTAATCGCTTTTGACAGAGCTGCGAGTTCCGGATATCCATTTGAAAGTAACCATTGAAACAGCTCGTCATTACCACTAATGGTTTCGCCGAAAGCAATTAGTATCTTTACCGGATAGTGAAGCATTATGTTTTAATTTTATCTATTTCTGCTGTTAGTTTCCTATCTTTTTCTGTAATCGAATTACCTGAATCATGAGTGGTAGTACTTATATTTACTTTATTATATTCTATTGTAATTGAAGGGTGATGAGCTTGTTTTTCAGCAATTAAGGCTACTTTGGTGCAGAAAGCAAATGCTTCCATAAAATTGCTGAACTCATATGACCTGGTTAATAAACTGCCATTATCCGGATGTTCAATTTGTTGCCACATGTTTACGTTTTCCATAGTCTGTTTAAAGGAAAACATGAAGCCTTCACAAAAGGTTCAGTTATATATAAACTTCAGCGTTAAGGTTAATTCCTTTTACTTTTTTGGCAATTTGTAGCAGTTCTTCTTCTGAAACTTTTAATAAACCTTCCTCAGGTGTTTCACGGGAAATGGTATACAGCATTACAAGTGAAGGCTGTATTCTTTGCAGATGTGCCAGCCACAAACTTATTTCTTCATCAGTAGTATTGTCAATAGCTAAACCATTACAACTCCCTTTTACAAATAGAGTTTGAATTATAACCTTACCATTGAAACGTGTTAGCTGATCTACAACATCATTTAGGGTAATCGGAGAAACCGGACGATTGATTGCTTTAAACATGTGGTCAGTTCCTGCATCAAGCTTAAGTACATTATGGTCTACTTTTAAAAGTGCACCTCTTATAGAATCATTGTGAAGTCTCGTTGAATTTGAAAGTACAGTTATTTTTGCGGCAGGAAAATACTGGTCTCTTAATTCAATTGTCCTGTCGATGATTTCAGCAAAGCCCGGATGCATGGTTGGTTCACCATTCCCTGCAAAAGTTATATTATCGGGGAGTAGTTGCTTGTCATTAAGTTCTTTAAACCTATCTTCCAATGCCGATAAAATGATTGGGGTGGTGTATAATTTTGCATGCTTTTCCTGATCCTTGGCCGTTAATCCACACTCACAATAGATACAGTTAAAAGAACAATACTTCATTGTATCGGGCAGGAGGTTTATACCTAAGGACACACCGAACCTACGGCTGCTAACCGGACCAAACACTATCTCGCTAAACAGAAAACCTGACATGGATATAATTTTCTGCAAAAGTAATAATTATGTTGCGGTCAAATCGTTTTGTTAACCCTTTTGTTTGTTAAACGTGCAAATCGATTCATTCTATTTGACATGAGTGATAAGTAAATATTTGCTATTTTTGAATGACCAAACTTTTACAATGACTTCCTTAAAAGAGATAAAGTCTCCAATAGATCAACATATACAAGAATTTGAAAAAAGGTTCAGGCTAGCCATGCGAAGTTCTGTTCCTTTGCTTGACAGGATTACTGCCTATCTTGTAAAAAGAAAAGGCAAGCAAATTAGGCCAATGTTTGTTTTCCTCACGGCACAAACGTGTGGTGTTATTAATGATACAACATACAGAGCTGCCTCACTTATTGAATTATTGCACACAGCAACTTTAATTCATGATGATGTTGTTGATGATTCAAACAAGAGGAGAGGATATTTTTCACTTAATGCGCTATGGCAGAATAAGATATCAGTTCTTATAGGTGATTATCTATTGTCGAAGGGGCTTTTGTTATCACTTGAAAATGATGATTTCGAGTTATTACGCATCGTTTCTGAAGCTACCCGTGAAATGAGTGAGGGCGAACTTTTACAGATAGAAAAAGCTCGAAGACTTGATATTCAGGAAGAAATTTACTTTGAGATTATCCGGAAAAAAACAGCCTCACTGATTGCCTCTTGTTGTGCTGCCGGGGCTGCTTCAGTTGGTGCCGATAAGGAATTACAGAAAAAGATGCATTATTTTGGGGAGCTTACCGGGATTGCTTTCCAAATCAAAGACGACCTTCTGGATTATACCAAAACTCTTGAGACCGGCAAACCTACAGGTATCGATATCAAGGAAAAGAAGATGACGCTTCCTTTAATATACACCCTGAGTAAAGCTGATTGGAATGAGAAGCGTAGAATAATAAATACTGTAAAGAATCATAATCACGACAAAGAATTGGTAATTAAGCTAATGCAGAAGGTGCATGATAGTGGTGGCATTGCTTATGCTGAAAATAAAATGCTGGAGTATAGGGATAAGGCAATTGAAATACTCTCAGAGTTTCCTGAATCTGATGCACTAAGATCATTAAGAGATTTAGTACTCTTTACGACCGAAAGAAAGAATTAAGGAGCTGTTCTCAAGCTTTCCTTAACGTAAAAGCAAAAGTAGTACCAACCCCGGGTGAGCTGCGAACGTTGATTGTTTCATCATGCGCTTCAATGATGTGTTTCACTATGGCAAGTCCCAGTCCTGAGCCTCCCAATTCGCGTGACCGGGCTTTATCAACCCTGTAAAAGCGTTCAAATATCCTTGGTAATTCTGATGTCAATATTCCAGGACCATTATCAGTGACCTCAACCAAAATATGCTTATCCATATCAAAGAAGCTGATCTTTGTTTCAGCATGACTTGCATTGCCATACTTAATGGAATTGTCAATCAGGTTGATCAGTACTTCTCTGATTCTTTCCCTGTCAGCGGTTACTAAATAAGGCTTTTCAGGTTGGGAAAATGTAATACTAACTTTCTTCTTTCTTGTCTTAATTTCGAGGAATTCAATCACATCACGACTTAAAGCTGATATATCGAATTTTGAATGATTGAGCTGTAACTCTCCGGATTCAAGCTGAGATATTTTTTCGAGATCTTCAACCAGGGCGATCATGCGGTTTATACTCTTTTCTGTACGAAGAAGATATTGCTTGTTAATAGTGGGGTCATCCAACCCGCCATCCAATAAAGTGAGCACATATCCCTGAATATTAAAAATAGGAGTTTTCAACTCATGGGAAACATTGCCTAAAAACTCGCGTCTATAGGTTGCCATTCTTTTTAATTCTTCTATTTCGTTCTTTCTATTCTCCGTCCATTCAATTACTTCCTTATTAACCCTATCAAGGGATGAAAGAACCTTCTCTTTCTTATCGTCTTTTGAAGCCTTTGAAGTTCTGATGGTTTTATAAATTAACCGTATTTTTTCAGTAATAAACCGTTTCACTAAAATACTCACAATTCCAAATGTGAATGCAAAAGTAACGAGTGAACTTAATGCATAAGCCCATGCTGGTATATCAAAGCCGGCAATTAATCCCAGCAATAATAAAGCAGCAAGCATGAACAGCGCTATAACCAGGGCTATAACGAATGACAAGTTTACCGGTTCTGAAAAATTAACTTTCAAAATTTGATGTTGATAAAATTAAATGTGAGTGTTAATTTATCTACTTATAAAATCTTAGCTTATAATGCATACTTGTAACCAACTCCTTTAATAGTAATGATATTATCAATCCCTATTTTTTCACGAATCCGCCTTACATGAACATCTATGGTTCGGTCGCCAACAACAACATCGGTACCCCATACATTTGAATATATTTCTTCTCTTGTAAACACCCTGTTTGGTTTTGATACTAATAGTGAAAGTAGCTCAAACTCCTTACGTGGAAGTGTGATCTCACGGCCATCATTAACTACCAGGTATTTTTCTTTATCAATAAATATCTCATGTTTTCCAGTTGATGGTTCTTCTAACGCTGACACTTTCATTCTACGCATTAAGGCTTTAACCCTGCTTGTAAGAATACCGGGCCTTATCGGTTTTGTAATATAATCGTCAGCACCTGCATCAAATCCTGCCAATTGAGAGTATTCTTCCCCCCGGGCAGTTAAGAAGATTACAATTGTATCTTCAAAACCAGGCATCTCCCTTATCTGTCTGCATGTTTCAATACCATCCATGCCAGGCATCATTACATCTAGTATCACTAAATGAGGGCGATTGTCTTTCATTAGAGCAAGAGCGTCCCTACCATTGCTTGCCTTTAGCACCTGGTAACCCTCTTTAATCAGGTTGTAGCTTAAAAACTCCAGCACATCAGGCTCATCATCTACAAGTAAGATGCAATATTTTTCCCTTTCCATTGGGCCAGATTGTTATATTGTCCAAAGTTACTTAATAATTTGAAATAACCTGATTACTGGGCTAGGGTCACTTGTTTTTAGAAGGCCAACAAAGTTTTGAGCTTCTTAGAGCATCCCCGGAACGCCATGCTCATTTAAAAATACCTATCTTTATGGTGCTAAAAATCAGTTAATCATCAATGAAATTCCATCATACCATCTGTTCTTATAGTGCATTAAGCACACACGATTCATTTCCATTCACTAAGGTCATCTTATTTTTGATCGTTGTCCTTATTCCTTTTGGGGTATTGAAAGGGCAAAGTTTCAAAGGGGGAGTGTTGGTCGGTTTGGTTGGAAGCCAGGTTGCAGGCGATAGATATAGTGGATACAATAAAGCTGGATTAACCGGGGGTGGATGGGTAAACCTGACGGCAAATCCAAATACCCAGTATCAGATGGAGCTGACCTATATCCAGAAAGGAAGTCGGGAAAATCCTGATTATGAAAAGGAAAAATATGATTTTTATCGAATGCAATTAGGGTATGTTGAACTGGCCTTATTATACAGAATGTTATATAGTGAGAAACTGAATTTCGAGATAGGTCCCGCCATGGACTTTTTGCTGCATCATCATGAGAAGTTCAATAATGAGGAATTATTCAGTCCCTTTGCCAAGAGAAACCTGTGTCTTATATTAGGGTTATCATACAGGATCGGTGAAAAAACAATTGTGAACTTCAGAACCAACAATTCAATCCTGACAATACGAACCCAAAGAGTAAATGGTGATGTGTGGAGGTTCTTTGACCATGGCCAGTTCAATGATGCACTGGTATTTTCTTTGTACTACGAATTATAATTGATTCCTGCCATTGGCCTCTCTTTCTTCTCTTTTTGTAGTGCTATTTCTTTTTTCATAGGGGGTAATACTAAACATAAGGAGTAAAAGAAAGGAGGAAAATTGATCAATTTCCCTCCTTTTTAACTAAAGCAATTAGAAGTGTTATCTTGTGATAATCAGTTTAATAGTTTCATTGTATCGATTGCTGCTTACCTTAACAAAATACATTCCTGGCTGCAGATTTCTAACATCCATCATAAATTCATTACCAATGGCAATATCCTTCCTGACTTCAACACCTGAAGTTGTGTATAGCCCCACAACTGCCTCATCCCTGTTATCCGGGAGCATTAATGTAAAGTTATTGTTGGTAGGATTAGGATACATAACCAACTTGCTAAGATACTCATCACGAGCAGCAGAACAGATATCAACTTCCATATAGGAGGTTTTGGTGGCTGTGTAGCTGCTAATACCATCCGATACGGTAAGGATTACATCATAATTACCAGCAACCCTGTATGAAACGGTTGGATTCTGTTCTGTTGAGGTCTCAGGAGTACCACCCGGGAAGCTCCATTCCCATGAAGTAATGTTTCCGGCAGAATAATCAGTAAATATCACTTCATCCAATTGGCAGATTTTTACTTCAGAAGCTATAAAGTTAGCCAGTAATGAAGTTGTATTTGTAATTCCCAGGAAGTTGATATATTGGCTCATCAGGGAATCCTTATGAGAAATACCTGTGCCATTGTTGATACCCCCAAATTCCATTGAACTTCCTAATGTGCGATAATTACCACCATCATAGGCAATTGTTGTATTATATGCCGGTGATGCGTTTTGAAGTACAACAAATGCGTCTTCAAGTGGTAAAATATGGTCTATATAGTTATTATCACCATAGAATGTGAACGACATGCCTTCAGTGAAAGCTCCTGTTATACCATTAATAATACTGAGATCATTGCCTCCATCAGCATCACCATCAATTTTAAACATTCCATGTGCAGGTGTTGGAGTATTATAAGCCCAGGTATCGCCACCTTCCATATACACCCTTCCTGAATTATTATTCATAAAATTCGCCAGTGCCTGACCTTGTCCGTTTGTAAGGACTGTATTATTAGGATAGCTTCCAAGGCAAACAAACACTGACTGATACGGACCAATGATCATAGGCCATGATGTTACATAATCGGCAGTGATTCCAATATTTGATAGTGAGTTTCTTATAACTGGACCAGAGTTTTTATTCCCGTCAATATCTATTATCAGAACAGGAATCTGACCAACGATAAATGCAGGTGCACCAGTGCCTGTAAAACCTCCCAGGGAAGAAATGTCAAAATCAAGTACTACCTGATGACCAGTAGGAGTGGTTGGTAAAGCAGTAACAGTAAATACTGCATCTACAATTTCATAACCACTAATTGTTTCAGTATAAACACTGTCAACATTGATCAAAAGATAGGGATCATTGGAGCTGATAACACCCAACACTTCATAGGCGGGCGCAGTACCTGCATTTAATATGCGGAGGTTAAGAAGAACTGTTTCTCCTGCATCAACCTTTCCGTTATTATTACCATCAGTGTCGTTGATTGTAATGCCGGCATAATTGAGTACCACTGAATGAGCTGTGATAACAAAGCTACCATCCCACTGATTAGTGTCAGCTACAGCAAAGAAGCTAAAGTTGATAAGGTGTCCTTCAGGTATATCATTTGACACAGTTAAACCAAAAGCATCTGCAATGCTGGTCACTTGTCCGGCAGTAATTGATGGATATACCTCGATCGTGTCGTTAAGTGTAACAAATGGATCAGTGCATTGAACAGTAACAGTTACATTTTCAACATCTTCTGTACCGGCATTCTTTAACCCCAGTGCAAAAGTGACTGTTTCATTGTAGTCAAGCTGCTGGTTGTTATTACCGCTTATATCATTAATTAAGATATTATCATATACTACATAAGGTCCCTCAAGTGGAATAATTTCAATGTCAGTGATGTAAGGCAGATGATTAAAAGCTGTAACTGCAAGCTTCATCATACCCAATTGTGTAAGGGTTGGAATATCTATAATAGCAGTACCACCGGTAACTGTAGCAGTTCCCAGGATTTCTCCATTTAATGTAAGGCAGGCGAATGCATCGTTTACACCACAGTTAATTACAAACTGGTTTGAACCTATAAAGGCAACATCACTGTGTGTAGCTGATAATTGTGTTGGTAACGCTGTACGAACCATTAGAGAAGGATCACCGAATATCAGCCAGGTATCAGTCATTTCATCACCACCTGATCCATATGCCTCGTTCATCTTAATACATCCGTTGATAGTTACCCCGCCAAATGTCCTTTTTATATTGCTTTCATAACTCTCAACCAGAATATCATTCATTTCATCCTGACCATCCATTGGCGGATTCCATGACTGATTTATAGTTGACATTAAAGCTGCAACAGCACCTGTTGGACCATTCGTATTTTTAGCCCTAAGCCAGGCTTCAGCAAAACAGGTAGCATTCAGGAAGTCACCATTAACACATGCAACGGAAATGATAAAAGGCCACTTGTCATTATTGGTAAGTTGGTTTACACCTGAATTTGAGAATCCGGTGGTGCTCCATGAATTCTGACTGCCATGGCCAACATAGTTTATGATTGAACGTCCATCATTTACTTCGGTAGCTACTGAAGCAGAGTTTGGATTACCGGGCAGATCTTCACCACCTTGTGAACCATCATAAAGTTCTCCTACAGTTGTATAAGTGTAATTAATTAAATCGGTTCTAATGCCACGCATATGCTGCCAGTCGTATTCACCATCGTCGCCGGGTCCTTCTGCTGAGGCAATACCAAATCCTTTTGAGAACCAATTATAGCTTACAACCGGGTTTTGTTCGTAGGTTATGGTGCGTTGTATCTGAGCAACAACATGTTCTTCAAGTTCGGCAGAGAATCTGCCAACAAAAATATCAGGGTTATGGTCACTTCCGGCCAGGAAACCATATGCATGATCAGAAGGGCCACCTATGCTACCGGTTGTAACGGTTGGAACTTGTGCGTGGTCACCAACCAGCAACAGATAAGTCAATCCGTTGGTTGCATAATAATCAGCCACATAATTTTTAATAGCTGTTGCATTGGCACCAATAGTCGCAACATCAACCATTTCAGTGGGTATACCTATGGTGCGTTTCCAGTTGACAAAATCTTGCATGGCTGGCATAAAAGCACCATAAGATATAATTAGCATATTGCCTTGTTCTTCAAGAGGGGTATACCGTGAAGTGGAGGTTGAGTTAAGAAAATGCCTGTCGTATATTCGCTTAAAGTCAATATCTATGGCCTCCTCACTGTTACTGGTCCTGGTAAGTGTATTTATTGTTGATATGCCTGTGGCTTTTACTTCAAGCACTATCTCGTAATAAACCCTCAGTACTTTGGTCACAGGGTTGTATGCAAAAGGACTTATTACTGCGGTTTGTCCCCTGTAATCCCTTAAGATAAACGGGTCTCTGAGGTAGCCTATTTCGGAAGGAAAGAATTCGTTTCTGGTATAAGCACTACCATATGTATAGGGCACATCAGAAGGATTAATGTCGCGGGTGAAATTACCTTTTGAAGGTGCAATGCTTATGTCAGTAAAATCTTTGAATTTAGAAGATACTATCACTAATTCCATGCCTGCATCATCGGGTATAATGAGTGATGTGGTAAGTTTAGGCAGATCAGGCATTCCTTTTTCGAGTATCGGCGAAGATTCGTTAACACTGATAGTGAATGCTTCACCTTTGGGAGTCATAACCGGGTTTAGCATAAAGCCACCCAATTCAACTTTAATGACAGAGCTAGTGATGTTACTTTCAATTAACTCAACATTTGCTGCTGAAGGTTCTTGCGAATTGATGCTTATCCAGTTCTGGGCCGTTAAAAAGCCTAAACTGAAAAACATTACTGCAATTAATAGTAATTTTTTTGAATTCATCGTTGTGTGTTTATTGTTATCAAAATCAAAAAGGGGCACAAAGAGCGTTAAACTTGCAGGTTTGCATTAACACAAATGAAAAAATGGCTATCCTAAAAGTTTCGGAGTCAAATGCTTACACCGTATTATGCTCAATTCAGCAGAATAAGCTTTCTCAATTTCACAGTTTCACCGGCCTCAAATTTAATAAAGTAAACGCCACCATCAAGTTTTTTTGGAATAAATTCCAATTTATGTTTCCCGGCGCTTGTGGAAGGACTACTAAAAATAACAGCCATCTCACTTCCTAACAGACTTAAAAGGCTGATTTTTATTCCTGATTCAGCTGTCAAAGTGAATTCAATTGATAGCTTATCTTTGAAAGGATTAGGATACACATTAAAAGTAGACTCTATCGGATTATCATTTGTGTTCACGAAACCCACATAGATTTCGTTTGAAGCCTCCGATTCACAACCTTCTGAAGATCGCACGGTAGCATGATAAAAGTCAGTAGTTACAGGTTCATAGGTAGCACCGGTTGCTCCTATAATAGCACCAAGACTATTATACCATTGATTGCCTTCTGCAGCATCTGAAATAAGTAAGGCCCCTTGCTGGGTTATTACCGGAGCATTGGGGATTGCATTAACCTCAACCATCAATGATTCTTCATAAACCAGGGTACCTGAACTTGAATAAATTGTAAAGTTTGTTGGTTCAGTCAAATTCGCTACCGGGTTATAAATATTACCATTATTTAATACTCCAGCAGGTTCCCATTGATATTCAACTGTTTCTACATTGTTGATAGTAAAGGCGAAAAGGTTAACATTCTGTGCGTAACAAGCGGCCTCAGGATATGCAAATGAATATGATATGAAAGCGGTTGGAGGCTCCTCATGTACCTGAGCAGGAAATATAATATCATCAATATAGGCAGCATCCAAACCGCTTGTATTTACCAGGTTTTTCTTGTATGCCCATTTAAAAGTGCGTTGTCCGGCATTAACAGGAATATTGACGTAATCCCATGGAACATCACCTGACCATGATCCTTTCTCAACACCATCAATATAGAACTTCAGAAAATCACCACCACTTTCAGAAGATACTTTTCTTGCAAAAGTTATAATTCCATTCAGTTCAACATCCATAGTAACTTCCAATTCAGTTAATCCATTTGGACCAACAGCCCCTGAACGAGCACCAAAGAGCCCGCCATTATGTGCAAATTGTGTTACAACCCATGGTTTTGAACTTGCATTGATCCAATTAAATGAACTGAAATCACCGGTTTCAAAGTCCTCCACAATTAGTCCAACACCCATATCATACTTTTTGGTCGCAGAATATGGTTCAGCATTTGAACTGGAGAAGAAAGTAATGAGTGTACCGGTTGGCAAAGAATCAGCAATTTCAACTTCAAAATGAGCATATGTAGGAGTGCCACAGATAATGTCACCAATATAAAATGCCTTCTCACTAATTGTTGCCCGATCACTGTCGGTGAATAAATACACCATTGTATTGTGTGCATCACTATGCCCGATGTTTTTAACCGGAACTTTATATATTACTGTTTCGCCGGCATCAATACGGCCATTAGGTATTGATGATTGTGAGTCATCCACTATTATTTCATTTAATGATAGAACGGGTGAATTTAATGTTGTACTGAATTCATAAACCCATACTTCTGTACTATCAGTAATTGTTAAGGTAAAATCTGCTATCACCTGGTCAGGTATCAGGCTCGTGGCACTGACTGTAAAAGCAAGTGGATTGGTAACAGTTGCCCCTGAGGGGATGTTATCCCATTCTTCAGAATTATCCCTTATCTGTATGTATGGAGAAGAAGTTTCAATGCTTACAATAAGATCAGTTGCCTCTTCACCACCTACATTTTTAAGACCAATGCTAAAACCGAATACCTCATTATAATCAGCTTGCATGTTGTAGCTACCTGCCGGGTCATTAACTGATTGAGATTCAAGCATAATATAAGGACCATCGGGTGAAGCAACCAAAACGGTTCCAATATAAGGTTGCATGTTTTGAGCCGTAACAACTACATCGGCATTTCCCGGAACTGTAATAGGGTCAATGCTAACAACAGCCACACCAGCTTCATTGGCTAATGCTGCGCCATGTAGTATACCATTTTTTGATATTGCCACATAAGCATAAGGAGCAGCATGTACTGTAAATTCAGTTGAATTAAGTAGCATCAATGGCTCATAACTAACAGTCATTACAGGGGGAACCGCCATAAATGCAGTAAGTGAGGGATCACCCATCAGGCAGTATATTTCCCAGTAGTACTCAGCTCTTGACGGTGAACCCTCCATTACTGCAAGGTTACCGGCAAAAATTAATTGATCCATTGTGGTATACCAATCGGCAAATATTTCTCCATGATCATGGAATGAACGGTCATATTCACCCAGGGTAGTTCCTTCATAAGTTGGATTAACAACTATCTGTCCCACACCAACACCAAAATAGAAATCTTCATCCCAATAGGTATTATTTGAACCACCTATGTAGCCAATAGCTCCTTTATTTGGTGCTCTGAGCAATTCTTCAGCAAAGCAATTGATGCCATACATACTAGTTTGGCAGCAGTTTCCTATCATCAAGGGGTATTCACCATTATTCTGCAGCCCTGCAATATCACCAATCTGGAATGAAGGATCAGCCCATCCGTTTGAACTCCCATGCGCAGTGTAATTAGCAAAGCCCACACCATCACTTACGTTTTGAATTATTTGTGCTGACGCGCTTCCTGAGGCAGGATAAAGATATGTATGGCTCAGGAATCCATGATCAGGATTAAAATAATAAGTAGTGCCATAGTTTATTTGGCCGTTTGCATGTACCGGAGCCCACGTTGCATCAACGCCTGCTATCATAACGCATTCGCCCAGGAATGCAGGATTCGGGAATAGATACTGCTCATACATGAGTGTCTTATCAATCTGTGGTTGTAACTGATCAACGTTATTGGCCGAGAATCGCCCATAATACATTTCAGGCAAATAGTCATTTGTATATTCACAGTAGTACAAATCAGTTACATGCTGGCCGGTATTAAGCGCAGGGATTTGTGCAACATCACCCACAAACAATACAAAAGAAGGAGATGGATTAGTTGGTGTTCCGGATGTATATAGGTTTTGAAGGTAGTTTTTGATACTCGTAGTGGTTGTTCCTACATTAGGGTTATTAGTATATGCCTCAATTACTTTGAATCCTTTTTTTGTTTTCCACTCTATCAGTGGTTGTAGTGCTGACTCAAACATAGGATCAGAGACTATGACCATTGTTACCGGATATTGTACAATGTTTTCCCTGCTCCCATCTATAGGCAACTTATTAGCAAACATCTGGTCGAGGTTGAAATAATGTGATTTTGTCTTCCGGGCTAACTCACGGGTGGCCTCATAATTACCACCAATAAATTTCACCTCAACCTCCATGTTAATATAAACCCTTATGATGCCGGTTACAGGATTGTATTGAACAGGAGCCAGATCAATTCTTGCCAATCTTTTATCTCTCAACAACCCAATAATCTCAACATTGGCAGGCTCATCGCCAATGAAGTTGTTTTGATTGTAAGCTTCACGGTTTATAACAAATTTAGGTTTTGATTTACTGCTTTTTGCAACCGGTGGCTGTGCAGGTATGAGTTGATTGGTTATACCAAGGTCACTAAGTTTGAATTCTCTTATCTCTGATGCAACCATGTTAACGTGTACAGTTGCTCCTATAGGAATTGAAATCAATTTACGCATCACCGGCAATTTAGGGAAGCCGGGCTGCTGTGTGTAAGAATATTTTTCGGCACTCATTTCTGTGAAAGAGCCCTCCTCAGTTTCTATATTTTGTGTCTGGAAGGATGAAAAAATATTCTGAATAGTTAATCCATTAAATGAAGATTCCTCAATAATAAAGGAAGTGGATGAATTGTTTAATGTTACTTGCCCTTTGGCAGAGAAAATAAAACAAATAATGAAAAATAGCACTGTCGTACTGTAGGCAGCACATGAGCGTAGTGATGATTTCATAATGATGATTTTTTATAGAAGAATCCTGACTTGTTACAAAAATAACAAATAATAACCTTATGAGTCAAGCTACAAAAAATAAAATATACAATGTCGACTCTTATGGAAGATATGGTTCTTTAAGTATCTCTTTCAGGCTGCTGATTCCCTATTTTTTTTATCCCTGCAACGGGTATCAGCGTGGCAAGTACACCTATTCCTGAAACTACTAAAAACACTGATAGATAGTCATTCAAATGCATGTCAACAGGGTATGCGGATATAAGGAAAGAACCACCCTCAGCACCAATCTTAACAAGTCCGAATTTTTGCTGCAAAATAAGAATAAGTGTACCTAGTAAAATTCCTGCAACAGCTCCGGTCAGTGTAACGAGGATTCCTTCGGTCATAAAGATCTTCCTAACCAACTTATTATCTGCACCAAGTGCGAATAGTATCTGGATGTCTTTTCGTTTGTCAAGTATTAGCATTGAAAGCGACCCAATCATATTAAAAGTAGCCACGAAAAGTATGAAAGAAAGGATAAAAAAAATAGCCCACTTTTCTGATTTCATCACTTTATAAAGCACCTCCTGTTGTTCAAATCGATTTTTTACAACATAGTTACTATCAAGTATTTCCTTGAGTTTTTGCTGCACAGTTATCATGTTAGCATTTTTGTCAATAGCTATCTCCACTGATGTAAGTTCATTTTTGTATTCAAAGAGCTCACGCGCAAAACTTAAGGGTACTATCATGTACTTTGTATCAAAGTCCTGTTGCACAGAGAACACTCCCGCTGGCCTGATATCAATTCGGTTAAAAGCTGATTCGGGATTAAGGTACCCGGCTCTTGTCCTGCTTGGAGCAAAAACTTCAATCATTGCATCGTAGCTATTTAGGTTTACACCCAGATAGTAAGCCACGCCCTGTCCAGGAATGGCGAGAGGCTGGTCATTAAACTTTAGCATCAGGCTTCCATCAATCATCATGCTATCAAGACCTGTCCAGGTAATGTAATTATCGTCGACCCCTTTTATAGTTGCAAGGAATTGGTTGCTTCCATATTTCAATAGTGCTTTTTCTTCTACAACACCGGTGGCTTCCATGACGCCCTCAATACTCCTGATCTTTTCCCAGGGAAAGGTTGTTGAGTCAAACGTCTTGCCTTGTGCAGGGGTGACTTTAACCGGAGGGTCAAATGTGTTAAAGAGTGAAATTACCAATCCTTCAAATCCATTGAACACCGACAATACAACAATAAGCGCCATAGTGCCAATTGTTATACCGGCGATAGAGATCCCTGAAATAATATTAATCACGTTATGTGACTTCTTAGATTTCAGATAACGCCAGGCTATGTAAAAGGGTAAATTCAACTTTTAAATATTCAGTAACTTGTCAATATTCTCAATATAGTCCAGTGAATCGTCAATATAAAAATCGAGCTCGGGAATAATTCGTAATTGACCTTTTACACGAACACCAAGCTGATGTCGTATTTCCTTTTTATGCTGATTTATTGATTTAAAAGCTTCAGCTTTGTCAGTTGGGCCGAATAAGCTCAGGTAAACCCTTGCAAGTGACATATCAGGTGATATGTTAACCTTTGTTACAGTTATCATGTAACCGCGTAGCTGCTCACTACCAAATATCCTTAAGATTTCTCCGAGGTCTTTTTGCAGCAGGCGGGATATCTTTTGTTGACGTTTTGATTCCATTACGCAAAAATAAACAATTTACACCGTTATTTCCAGTTGTATACCATGTACTTAATTTTCTTTTCCGATTTCAGGCATTCACATTATCTTTGTTGATTCATGAGGGTGTGCTAATAACACTAAAATAATGTTGAAAAATCTTTTTAAAGTTCTAAGGTATGCAATTCCCTATTGGGGTTTTGCTTCACTCAATGTGATCTTCAACATTATCGGCGTACTCTTTTCTCTTGTATCGTTTGCGGCTATCATCCCTGTGTTGAATATTCTGTTCAAGCTTGAAGCAACCGTAACTTCAGCCCCTCCGCTCGAGATGAGTTTTGAGTCACTGAAACTAAATTTCTATTATCTGATCAGCCAAATGATAGAAAAGTATGGTGAACTAACTACTCTTGCATACGTGTGTGGGATAATTGTGGTTGTTTTCTTTCTGAAAAATTTCTTCAGATATCTTGCAATGTATTTTATTGCAGAAGTAAGGAATGGTGTTGTGCGCGATATTCGCAATGCTATGTACAAGCAAGTGCTTATACTTCCTCTGTCATACTATAGTGAGAAACGCAAGGGTGATATCATGAGCCGTATGACCACTGATGTTCAGGAGGTGGAATGGTCAATTATGAGTTCTTTGGAGATGATGTTTCGTGACCCAATTACTATCATCTCTTATCTGGTTGCCCTTTTTATAATGAATTATGAACTCACGTTAATGGTGCTGGTATTACTACCGGTTAGTGGTTTATTAATTGGACAAATAGGCAGAAGTTTAAAACGCACATCTGCAAAGGGGCAAAGTAAAATGGGAGAACTCCTCTCCATCATTGAAGAAACCCTTGGCGGATTACGGATCATTAAAGCCTTTAATGCAATTGAATGGGCTGATCAAAATTTTAAAGAGACCAACTACAAGTATAATCGATTAATGGTGAAGCTATACAGGAAACGTGACCTGGCCTCACCGCTTAGTGAATTTATGGGTATTGCTGTTTCAGTGTTCGTCATATGGTATGGTGGCCGCTTAATTCTATCCCTTGATTCATCTATGGATGCTGCAATATTTATTTCTTATATCGCCATCTTCTCACAAATTATTAACCCGATTAAAGCACTTAGCACTGCTTCATATAATGTTCAGAAAGGAGCTGCATCTGTTGAACGCATAGAGCAGATTCTCAAAGCTGAAGAAGTTATTACTCAAAAAGAAAATGCAAGACGTATTCAGGAATTCTCTGACAAAATTGAATACCGCAATGTAAGCTTCAAGTACCAGCAGGATGAAGTGTTAAAAGACATCAATTTAGCTGTGGAAAAAGGAAAGGCAGTTGCCCTGGTTGGTGCTTCAGGAAGTGGTAAATCAACTTTGGTTGATTTGTTACCGCGCTTTTACGATGTGACAAAAGGTGAAATCCTCATTGATGGAATTCCTATACACGACCTGGTAATTGACGATCTTCGGGGTTTAATGGGCATTGTGTCTCAGGAAACCATCTTATTTAATGGAACTGTTTTGGATAACATTGCTTTTGGAATGAGCAATGTAAGCCTTGAAGCTGTTATTGAAGCAGCTAAGGTTGCCAATGCTCATGATTTTATAATGCAGATGCCCGAAAATTACCAAACTAATATTGGTGACAGGGGTATTAAAATGTCAGGCGGTCAGCGTCAGAGGCTTAGTATTGCAAGGGCAGTCCTGAAAAACCCCCCAATACTCATACTCGATGAAGCAACCTCAGCACTTGATACTGAATCAGAACGACTGGTACAGGAAGCTATTGTGAATCTTATGAAGGACCGCACCTCTATAGTCATTGCCCACCGCCTGTCAACTGTACAGTTTGCTGATGAGATTATTGTAATGCAACAAGGGCGGATTGTTGAAAGAGGTACTCATAGTAAGTTACTGGAGGAAAAAGGTGTTTATAAACGCCTGCATGACTTGCAAACTTTTGAATAAAATTCCTGGCGCATGAAAAATAATGTTAAAGAACTGGCAGCAAAGCTTGCTCCAGAAATGATAGAAATCAGGCGGCATTTACACCGCAATCCTGAGCTCTCAATGGAAGAGGAGAAAACGTCTGCTTATATAGCTTCAAAGCTTCAGGAGTACAATATAAGTCACACCCGGGGCATAGCTATTCATGGAATTACAGCCCTTATTGAAGGCGCAAACCCTGGAAGTCGAACTGTTGCTTTACGGGCTGATATGGACGCTTTACCTATTACTGAAGCTACAGGTAATGAATATTGCTCAACAGTGCCTGGTGTAATGCATGCATGCGGCCATGATGCTCATATGGCCTGCCTGCTTGGAGCTGCTAATATTCTGCAGCAAATGAAAGATAAGTTTGAAGGAACAGTTAAACTCATCTTTCAACCTTCGGAGGAAAAATTTCCGGGAGGAGCATCTATGATGATAAAGGAAGGAGTGCTTAAAAATCCGGCTCCTGATATTATGTTGGGCCAACATGTACTGCCCACACTCGAAGCAGGCAAGGTTGGCTTTAAGGCAGGCAAATACATGGCTTCAACCGATGAGGTCTATTTGACTGTTAAGGGCAGGGGAGGACATGCTGCAACACCTGACTTAAATGTAGATCCGGTGCTGATTGCAGCAAACATTCTGGTGTCGCTTCAACAAATCATTAGTAGGAATGCACCACCCGCAATTCCGGCTGTACTGTCGTTTGGACGATTTATTGCTGAAGGTCGCACTAACATCATTCCTGATGAAGTCAAACTCGCGGGAACCCTCCGCACATTTGATGAGAAATGGCGTGCTGATGCCCATATCCGTATTACCCGAATGGCAACAGGGATTGCTGAAAGCATGGGTGGAACCTGCGATGTGTTTATTGACAGAGGGTATCCCTTCTTAGTTAATGATGATACTGTAACACAAAATGCCCGTCAGGCTGCTATAGAATACCTGGGCCCTGAGAATGTAGAAGATCTGGAGATGCGAATGACTGCTGAAGACTTTGCTTACTTCTCGCAATTGGTTCCCTCTTGCTTCTACAGACTAGGTACAGCGAACGAAAAACGTGGAATAACCCATAATCTACATACATCTAAATTTGATATTGACGAAAGTAGCCTGGAAACAGGGGCAGGTTTAATGGCGTATCTTACTTTGAAAGCATTGGGAACTAATTAATCTTGTGTACCAAAATTAGGTCTTTAAATGCAATGCAAACCCGTTACTTAACAATACATTCCTCATAAGGAAAGGTTAAAATATTTCCGTAACTCATGTGTAACCCCGTCATTATTGTTATCATGAGTAGTAATAAACCGGGCGGCTTCAATGATGTCGGGATGTGAATTCTTCATTGCAAAACTATGATGTGCAACCTCAATCATATCCATATCATTCATATAATCACCAAAAGCCATCACTTCTTCGGGTGAAATACCACTATGTTCCATTATCTTAGTTAAGGCGGTACCTTTTGAGGTGGTCAGGTTGGTCATATCCAACCATATCTTCCCGGCAACTGCAACTTTACAAATATGCTGGAGATCTTCAAAATATTGGTAACTGTTTTCCTGTGAGCCTTCAAAGTCACACATCGTAAATTTCAATACTAGATCATCTACTTTCATTAGATCATCCACTATTTTTAATCTTTTATAGTATTTATTCGCTTCATCAAGTAAAGGACCATGATTATCTTCAACATACGCTGATTCCCTTCCGCACAATATTGGCCAGGCACCTGCAACTTCCCTCCCCCTTTTAATCAGGGTATTGGCAATTTCTTTATCAAGAGGATTGCAATGTATTTGTTGAGTACCCCTCAAAACTATAGCACCATTTTCAGCCAATAGATAAACATCATCAATTATAGGTTTAAACTGATCAGCCAATGTAAAGTATTGCCGGCCACTTGCAATAACCCAGGTAATTCCCATTTGCTTTAGTTCTTTCTCAATTTGCCAAAAATCTACAGGCAGATTCTTTTCATCGTTAAGCAGGGTTCCATCGAGGTCAGTAATAATGAGTTTGATCATAACAGATTGAAATAGTGACAATTAACAATAGAATTGTTTTAAAGTTTAAAATATGCAAATAACAAATATTTCACCAATAGTATCACCGTGTTACTACAAAAAGTGTGATGGATTGTTGATCTATAAACATTAAATAAAATACGACATGGAAGACAGAATCAGATGGGAAATTGATCAGGCACACTCTTTAATTGAGTTTAAAGTCAGGCACTTAATGATAACCAACGTTAAGGGAAGGTTCAGAAAATACGAACTTGATGCAACAACACTTGGTAATGATTTTACAACTGCACAAGTAGAGTTCAGAATTGATCCTAATTCCATCGACACCAACAATGATGACAGGGATAGCCATTTAAGAAGTGCTGATTTCTTCGATGCCGAAAGTCATGGTGCAATTACTTTTCGCTCTACTGCAGTGGAAAGAGAAACGGGGGATGTATATAAACTCAAGGGTAATCTGACAATCAGAGGCATAACTAAGCCTATTGAACTTGAGGTTGAGTATGGTGGAGCAATGACCGATCCATGGGGTGCACAAAAAGCCGGATTCAGCATTGAAGGAACTATAAACCGTAAAGATTGGGGACTAAACTGGAATGCTGCTCTGGAAACTGGTGGATGGCTGGTTGGTGATGATGTAAAAATCACCTGTGATGTCCAGCTTTTAAGGGTAAAAGAAAACCCAAATCCAATTTAAATTTCTAATGATTTGAGTGATTTTACTAAGTTTGTAATTGCTTAGATAGTATCATCTCTATGTTTAGTCTACCTTCGGTCTACATCATCTCTATGTCATGTCTATGTAAAACATAGGGATGGTGTATGCATAACATAGCTTTTGTGTAGGTATCAAGGTAACAAATCACTACTCCATCATGTAAATTTTTCAATCGGGAACACTTTATTGATCCATGTGTTTTACTTTTACGTACCATAACTATTGACACTAAAATGATTAATAATTCCAAGTCATTAACTTATAATGAAATAATTGAAAAAACTGCTCATTACGTTAAAACTGAACTAAAGGAAGCCGAAGGCGGCCATGATTGGTATCACATTGAAAGAGTTTGGAAGAATGCTGTTTATATAGCTAAAAAAGAAAACAAGGGTGATATACTCATAATTGAATTGGCAGCTCTGCTCCACGATATTGCTGATGCTAAATTTCATAATGGTGATGAAAGTATTGGTCCCCGGCTTGCAGGACAATTCCTACGCTCTCTTGAACTTCCTGAAGAAACAATAGATCATGTTATTAAAATAGTTGAAAACATTTCATTCAGGAAACGCCATCTTAAGAGTACATTCAATTCCGTTGAACTACAAATAGTTCAAGATGCTGATCGTTTGGATGCCATAGGAGCCATAGGTATCGCCCGGGTATTTAACTTTGGCGGTTACATGAACAGACGATTATATGATCCGGTTGAATTTGAAGGAACGGAGATTATCAATGGTAATCAGAATAACAGGCATACCATTGGGCACTTTTATGATAAGTTGTTGCTATTGAGCAAAATGATGAATACTGAAACTGGTAGAAAAATTGCTAAAGAACGACATGACTTTATGGAAACTTTCCTTGAGCAATTTTATAAAGAATGGGAAGGCCTGGTGTAAGATTTATGAATCAGTTTCATCCTTAATTAATCAATTGGGGAATCAAAGATTCTCTTAATTGCCTGCTCATATTCATCAAAGTTTTTGACCTTTTTTATAATTCGTTTGACTTTTTGTGGATTCTCAAAGAAGTTTACCAGGTAATCCCAGTATTCTTTTAGCACATTCAGAACAGTGAGTCTTTCTTGCATGTCATTCCGATAAGCAAGGTAAAGGTCATTTGTAAAATTTAGGAGCTTTTGTATTCTGTTGTAATCAGTTCTTTTCAGGAGGATATCTTCAGGTAGAAAAGGATTATAGAGTATACCCCGACCTATCATCCATTTGGTATTATCAGGTATTTTAATTGATACAGATCTAAAATCTTCGACAGAAAAAATATCCCCATTATGCACAAATGGAACTGAAATGATGGGTTTAATATTTGCCAGCGTGTCATTGTCAGAAACACCTGAATAAAGTTGCCGGCCAATGCGCCCATGTATGGTTAGCTCATGTAATGGGTATTGATTAAAGATTGGTATTAAATGAAGTATTTCATCCTTATTAGCGTATCCTAATCTACATTTAATTGAAAATCTGACCGGCATTAAGGGCATAATCTGATCAAGGATTTCATCAATAAGTTCAGGAAATGGAAGCATGCCTGATCCACGTTTCTTGTAAGCTACTTGTGGGAACGGGCAACCAAGGTTCCAATTGAGCTCTTTGAAGCCTCTTGATTCGCATATTCGGGCAAAACGGAGTATTTCCACCGGGTCCTTACTCAGTATTTGAGGAACCACTTCAGGCAGACCGGGACTTAGTTGTTGAAGCTCTCTTTCTTTCCTTGATGAAAGTCGGGTATCATGATCTATTTTACTAAAGAAAGGAGTATAGTATTTGGAAATAAATGGGAAATGAGCTGAGTAAACTCGTATAAATGTATGAGTTGTTACTCCCTGAAAGGGTGCAAGGTATATTTGATGAGTTGAGTTCATAACATTGCAAATGTACTAATACTGAGCTTCAGCGGGCAAACAATTAAGAATCATCCCGGTTACTTTTGTAAGTGCAAAAGAGGCTTTTTTTTATGTATCTTTGCTAAATTAAATTTCATTTTTTCCTGACAAGAAACAGTGATAAACTTAAAAAGAAAACTATAGAGAAAAATGGTAAAATCGCAACAGACAAGAAATAAGCAGGAAAAAGAAAAACTCAAGCAGAAAAAGAAAAAAGACAAAGCGCAAAAGAAAATGGAGCGTCAGTCAGAATCGCGTGATGGAAGTAATCTCGATGACATGATTGCTTATGTTGATGAGTACGGCCGAATTACATCTACCCCTCCAGATCCGACTCAGAAAAAAATAGTAATCAATACTGAAGATATTGAAATTGATGTTCGGAATAAAAATGTTGCAAGGAATGAAGAGGTTCCGGGTACAGGAGTAGTTAGTTTCTTCAATGAATCAAAAGGGTATGGGTTTATAAAAGACTCAGTATCAAGAGATAGTCTCTTTGTTCACATCAATTCTGTTGAGGGACTTATTAAAGAAGGTGACATCGTAACGTTTAGTACAGAAAGAGGACCTAAGGGCTTAAGCGCTGTAAATGTTAAAAAAGTATAGCTGTGATTTGTAGTTAAAATTGACCACTAACTGCATTAATTAAACTTTGAGTACACTTGGTTGTTTTTAAACATAGGATTCCAAAAATCCATTTCTTATGTTTAACAAAAACAAAACCAAATGAAAAAAATCGTCATTACTCTTTTTGTGGCCTTTATGGCATTTCAACTATCTGCTCAGGAATACAAATCTGCCATCGGTGGAAAGGTAGGATATGGCCTTATCGCTAGTTATAAAACTTTTTTAAGTGAAAGCTCTGCAGTTGATATTTTTGGAGGTATCAGATGGGGCGGATTTGTTGCAGGTGCCTATTGGCTAAAGCATAATCCTATTAATGATATCGACAATTTAAGTTGGTACTGGGGATTGGGTGGGTCCTTCACAACTTGGGACTATGGTTATTCAGGCTACGATTCATATTATGAACTTGGTATCTCGGGAGTATTGGGTCTAGATTATGCTTTTGATGAAATGCCCTTGAACGTGAGCCTCGACTGGGCACCAACAATTGTTGTGGCCGACTCTTATGATTATCCGTTTGGATCAATTAATAGGTTCAGGGGAGGTTACGGAGCTTTATCCATCAGGTATATACTCAATAGATAATTTTTTAGCTCTAAAAGCTAAATTTCCCTTTAATGTCGTCTGTTAATTAAAATCGTTAAGGTTTTAATTACCAGACGATTTTAGTTTATAATCATTGCATGAATGCACGGGTTCATCAGGTTTTAGAGAATCACGCAATCTATTTGTGTACTTTTGTGCTTTATTTAATTAGTAAGATGAAAGTCAACGGATTACATTATAAGACTATATGGATGGAAGGATCGGTTGTTCACATGATCGATCAAAACAAACTTCCTTTTGAGTTCGGGATACACACATGTAAAGATTACCAATCCACTTGCTTGGCAATTGTTGACATGACTGTGCGCGGGGCAGGTGCTATTGGTGCAGCAGCAGGATTTGCCATGGCTCAGGCTTTTTTTAGCGGAGACGATCCTCACAATGCCAAGCATTTGATTATGTCAGCCCGGCCCACGGCACGTGATCTTTTTTATGCTGTGGAGAAAGTATATGCTGCTGGAGTTGTTTCGGTTAAACTGGCTGAAGAAGTTGCCTTAGCGGTGGCCAAAGAAAATGAGGAAGCTGGAAGGGATATTGGAATCATTGGTAATGAACTTATAAATGACGGATTTCGTATTCTCACTCATTGCAATGCCGGTTGGTTAGCTTTTGTAGATTATGGCAGCGCTCTGGCACCAATATATGCGGCACTAGCAAGTGGTAAGAATATACATGTTTATGCTGATGAAACCCGCCCACGTGGTCAGGGGGCACGACTTACTGCCTGGGAACTATCAAATGAGCTGGTGCCACATACAATTATTGCTGATAATGCAGGCGCCATGTTGATGTCAAAAGGAATGATTGATATGGTAATTGTTGGGGCTGACCGTATAGCAGCCAACGGGGATGTTGCCAATAAAATAGGTACTTTTGAGAAAGCTATTACTGCAAAGTATTTCAATATTCCATTTTATGTTGCGGCACCTACCTCCACAATTGACCTGAGTATAAAGTCAGGTGATGATATTATTATTGAAGAACGTTCAACCGACGAAATTTTATGGCAAACAGGTATCGATCGGAATGGAGCTATTCACTCAATAAGAGTTGCCAATCCGGGATCAAGAGCCTGGAATCCTGCATTTGACGTTACACCGGCTGATCTGATAACAGGGATTATTACTGAAAAGGGCATCTTAAACTGCAGTGAATTGTCTGTTGTAAAACAAGTGAACACGATGAAATCATGAAAAACCGCTGTGAATGGCCATCCAATGATGAACTTATGATCAGGTATCATGATGAAGAATGGGGAGTTCCGGTACATGATGATCGTAAATTATTCGAATTTCTTGTACTTGATGCTTTTCAGGCCGGGCTAAGTTGGAAAACAATATTACACAGAAGAGAAGGCTTCAGAACGGCATTTGATGATTTCAATCCTCAGAAAATAGCCCAATATGGTGAAGATGATTACCAACGGTTACTGAATGATGCCCGGATAATCAGGAATAAAGCAAAGATCAGGGGCACAATAAAAAATGCTGAGGCATTCCTTAAGGTTGTTGAGGAATTCGGAAGTTTTGATAAATATATCTGGCAGTTTACTAATCAAAAAACCATTAAAAACAGCTGGAAAAGTATCAAAGAAATTCCTGCAACCAGTCCTGAATCAGACGCTATGAGTAAGGATATGAAAAAGCGCGGCTTTTCCTTCTGTGGTTCAACAATTTGTTATGCGTTTATGCAGGCGGCTGGTTTAATAAATGATCATATTGTTGATTGCTTCAGATATGAGTCAACTCATTAAGCCAGATGCAATTGATTCAAGTAGTTTATACCCCAATTCTTCCGGTTAGGTTGCATACTATTTTTGTAAGTGCCTATTAATGGATAAGTTACACTTGTTTTGCGTACTTTTGCAGCCTTATGGGTAGTTATGACAATGCAGGCACTAATAAACGACCAATAACTGATTGGCTGCCTATTAGCCGTGAGGAATTAATAAAGCGCGGTTGGGATGAGGTGGATGTTATCATTGTATCGGGAGATGCATATGTTGATCATCCTTCCTTTGGTCCTGCAGTTATTGGGCGAATCATTGAAAGTAAAGGTTTCAGGGTGGCAATTTTACCACAGCCTAACTGGAGAGACGACCTGCGTGATTTCAAGAAACTTGGTAAGCCCAGGCTTTTTTTTGGGGTAACAGCTGGCAATATGGATTCTATGGTGAATCATTATACTGCCAACAAACGCTTACGTTCAAATGATGCTTATACCGCGGGTGGGGAGTCAGGCTTCAGACCTGATTATGCTTCAGTGGTATATACTCAGATACTTAAGAAATTGTATCCGGATGTTCCTGTAATTCTGGGGGGAATTGAAGCATCCATGCGTCGACTTACCCATTATGATTACTGGAGTGACTCAATTAAACCGGGGATATTAGCCTGGAGCGGCGCTGACCTGCTGGTATTTGGTAATGGCGAGAAATGTATTGCTGCAATAACGGAAAAATTAGCAGCAGGTACTTCGATGGGTGAGCTGCATGATGTAGAGCAAACAGCTTATAGAATTTCATCAAATGCTGACTTAAAAAATGTTGAAGGCTGGCGTACAGAAGTGTTACCTTCACATGAATCCTGTTTGAAGAATAAGAATGAGTTTTCAAAGCATTTTGTGCTGTTTGAGAATGAATCAAACCGTTGGCAGGGTGCCCGTCTAGTGGAGGCTCAGGGGAATTCACTAACGGTGGTAAACCCGCCATATCCTCCTGCAGAAAATGGTGAATTAGATGCTTCATTCGACCTGCCATATACGCGTGAACCGCACCCCCGATATAATAAACGAGGGCCGATACCCGCATTTGAAATGATTCGGAATTCAATTAATATTCACAGAGGTTGTTTTGGTGGATGCTCTTTCTGTGCCATTTCAGCACATCAGGGCAAGTTTGTAGCAAGTCGATCAAAAGAATCCATCTTAAAAGAGCTTAAGGAGGTTGCAGGAGATTCAGATTTTAAAGGTCACATTACTGATCTAGGGGGGCCATCGGCTAACATGTATCAGATGTCGGGCGTGAATAAGGAAAGATGTATGAAATGCAGCAGGCAGTCATGTATTTTTCCTGCCATTTGTCGTAATCTTAATATTAATCATAAGCCCATGACTGAGCTATACAGAGAGGCTTTGAAGATTAAAAATATAAAGCGTATTACTATTGGAAGTGGTATCAGGTATGACTTATTGGTTAATCATACTGAAGCAGAAGATAGACATTATGGCATATCGGAATACCTGCAACAAGTAATCAGGTATCATGTGTCAGGAAGGCTTAAGGTAGCGCCCGAGCATAAATCTTCTTTCGTGCTAAAGATCATGCGTAAACCCCACTACAATACATATAATGCATTCATGCAGCGATTTAATGAGATAAATCGGGCAGCAGGCTTAAAGCAACAGCTCGTACCTTACTACATTTCCAGTCACCCGGGGAGTGAACTTGTTGACATGGCTGAACTGGCATGTGAAACAATGAAGCAGGGCTTTCACCCTGAACAAGTGCAGGATTTTACACCAACACCGATGACTTTGGCAACAACTATGTATTACACAGAGATGGATCCTTATACAAATAAACCCGTATATGTGGCTAAAGCTAGTGATGAGAAACTTGAACAGAAACGTTTTTTCTTCTGGTACAAACCAGAGAATAGGAAATGGTTGGACTCGACGCTTAAAAAAATTGGGAGAACTGATTTAAGTATTCAGTTTAAAAAAAGATAACACTCACTATCTTTCGTTAATATCAAGAGCTAATTTCCATTGTTCTCCAGATGTTGTTTCATTGCCTTAAGCATAGAATCCCATTTATGCCGGGCTTTGTCGCGCTCACTGGTATCCTGGTTATTATCCTGGACAATGAGAATGGATGTATGCGTTGCTTCTTCAGCGAGTTGATAAGCGACAATGTTATAGTTTTCTTTTTCATCAGGCTTTCCACTTGCCGGACTATAGCTTGTAAAGCTTAACATGATGGTTGGCAGAATACTAATAATTTCACCTTTCTCATCGTAATGGTAACCGTTCCAGATACCATTCCATTTGATTGATTTACCTGCTTCCCATTCTGACTCAACAACTACGCCCTTCATATATTGATTAATGATTGCAGGATCAATGAGAGCCTTCCATACTTTAGAGGCTGGAGCTTCTATTCTTATTGATGCTCGGGCCATTAATTCATTTTCAAAATTTGTGACTATACTATTCAGAACATCGGTCAACAAACCATTAAATTCAACAGGCTTCTCAATCATAGGGAAATGCCCGGTACCGCGAATAGTTAGCACTTCATAACCATTCTTACAAGCTTCATTAAGTCCTTTCTCGAATGTTGGTCTCAAGTCACTATTGATCAAATATAGCTTTTGCGGTAACATTTTCAGCTTTTCGGTCAAGGTTTCTGAAAATTCAATTAGATTTTTGTAGACTTCTACGCTGACATCGGGATCAGCACTTTCAAAATCCTTCTTTACCCTTTTATTGATTTCATCATCACTTGAAGGTGGGAGCAAACGCTCATCAACATATGCACTCACCGAACCTTTATAATCGGTGTGTAGCTTTCCTATGAAGTTGTCAATTTGCAATTTCTCTTCCAATAAGCTCGTCCTTCCAATCATTTTCAAGTTATCAACGCCGATTACCCCGAGAATCTCATCGGATGATTTAAGTGCAACTTCAATTGCAATTCCGCCTGACATTGAATGACCAATAAGAATGATGTTTTTAAGTTCAAGTGTTTTGATAAAATCTTTTACATCAAGTGCATACTCCTCCATTGACCAATTACTACGCTCAGCTTTTGATTTCCCAAAGCCAGGCAGATCAATAGCATAAACGGAATATGCATCACTGAAATAGTCAATCTGTTCATCCCAATAGGAACTATTGATGTTCCACCCATGAATAAATATCAGGGTTATTTTGCCTGATCCTTCATACCTGTAATGAAGATCTACCTGATCCTTGCGTAATTTTACTGAACTTTTCTTCATGGCAACATTTTTCTATATAAGACGGTTTTATAACGGTTTTAGTTCACCGTTAAACATTTCAAAATAGAAATCAGTTACTTTTAACCGACAGAATCCTACTAACAGGTAATGTTTGTTTTTATCTGTTCATCCAGCTTTTGAAATCTCCAGAGCGGTCGATGCTAACAATGGTATCCATTTCATCATCCGCCCTGGGATTGAGTATTACCTTTATTCTGCTTCGCGACCAGGCTACCATACTCTTTATGCTCTTCATACCAACAATGTATTTACGGTTGATCCTAAAAAACTCTTCAGGATCAAGAATCTCCTGTAGCGAATCGAGTGTATACTCTGAAGAACAGCTATTACCATCAAAGGTTCTGAAGTATACGCTTTTATCACAAGCATAAAAATATGCGATATCAGCGGTTTCAATTTTTTTAAACTTGTCACCGATTTGAATAAGGAACCTTTTTCGATATTCGTGTTTGCCTTGTATTGCAGCTAGCAGACCTTCAAAATCAATTGCTGTGGCGGGCTTCAGTTTTCTGTATTTCTGCAAAGCTTCTTCAAGTTCCTCTTTTCTAATCGGTTTAAGCAAATAAGAAATGCTATTAAGCTTGAAGGCTTTAATTGCATACTGGTCATATGCTGTAGTAAATATTATTGGAGTTGTAATGCTGATATTGTCAAAAATACTAAAACTTAGCCCATCAGATAGTTGGATATCGAGGAAAATCAGATCAGCCTTATACTGCATTAGCCATTTAATGGATTCTGAGATAGAGCTAAGTTTAGCCATTATGTTGAAATCCGGGGCTAATTGCTTTAGCGATTTTTCAAGGCGCTCAGCAGCCAGTTTCTCATCTTCAATAATCAGTACGTTCGTCATACTCGGGTTCTATCAGTGGAAGTTTTACAATGTAGTCACTATTAACAACGTTGAATTCTGGCATCTGGTTAGTTATCATCATATAGCGCTTAGTAAGGTTCTTTTGTCCCACACCGGTTGACCGGCCGGCAGAAACTTTTGATTGAATGTTGTTTCGTACCAACAACCATGTACCATCATAAAAAATCTCTATAGAAAGTTGTTGTGTGCTACTTATGATGTTGTGCTTAATTGCGTTTTCAAGAACTAATTGTAATGAAAGTGGAGGCATAAGAAGCTTAAGGATATCAGATGGCACATTAACACTTAACTTAATTGCATCACCATACCTGATTTGTTGAAGGTAAATGTAAGAGCGAACAAATCCTAATTCTTCATCAAGCGTTACAACCTGTTTTTCAATGGTTTCGAGAACATACCTGTAAATATGTGCAAATTCACCAATAAAAACCTGGGCCTTCTCCACATCCTTATCAACAAGACCAGAAAGTACATTAAGGCTATTGAACATAAAATGGGGATTGATCTGGTTTTTCAATACTTCAAACCTTATGCGGAAGAGCTCACGTTCAAGTAATTCAGCCTTATTTTTTGCCTGATTGCTCTCATCAAAATACAGTAGAGCTTCGAGTATGGCCATTACAATTAGATTTACTACTGATGCGATTAGCGCATTAAGCCATATTATCCTTACCAAACCCTCTTTATATGGGCCAAGACTATGGGAGATTACTGTTATTGTTGCTGCCGCAATAACGGCAAATACGATCGCGAAAGCAAATTGTAAGCCTGCCCTTACTAATATTCTTCGGTTCCATGGAAACTTCCGGTTCAGATAATCAATTATCAAAAGATCGGGAATTGTAATCATGAAACCTGCTAATGTACTGAGCGTCAACCCGAGAGAAAACCGTTGAAAAAAGTGGAAAAAACCACTGAGTATAAAAAAGCCTGTATAATGGTTGTAAAGAATGAGGATAACCTGAATGGCAGAAGCCAAAGAAATAATTAGCTTAAGTAGCTTACGAAGCGGCATTATTCGATCAACCTTATTTAATATCATTATTGTGTAACTAAAGGCAGTTATTGAAAATTGGGTATGTTGTTACATGCACAAAAGTAAGATAGAAAGATTCATTTGTTTGCATAAATGAATCTTTCTTTTACCTATTTAGATTCTTTCTATTCCTTTTCTTCCATTTGTTAAATGGTTTTTATCAGGGAAATGCATCTGAGATATGATAAAACTAATGCAATAGATCAGAACTTTTTCATTATCCCAAATCTTAGCTGGATGTACTGGTAATCAACCGGCTGTTTGGCACTCTCAATCGTAATGTCTCTTGATAAGGAATTGAATTTGATACCAGGGATGAGATGCCAGTTTGATCTGATGGGAATGTCAATACCTGTAGCGATTTGAAATCCTACACCGTGACCTGAATCTTTTATGATAGTACCGCTATTGTCCTCTATTTCAATATGGTTATAAAGAATGCCGGTTCTCAGAAAAGGTTTTATGTTAGTGCTTTCCATCGGATGCATATACTGTATACCAACAATGTATCCTGTTTCTTCGAAGTCTTTGTCATTACCCAGGAATGATAGGTCGGCAAAAAAATCGTTGTATCCCCAACCAGCGTAAACGCCAAAGTTCTTATTGAAAGAGTAGTGGAATATTCCTTCAAAACCGAAGCCAGGTAAAAAATGTGTGTTAGTTGGCTCACTCAAAGCAATTGAGAGACCCCCATTAATTTCAAATCCAAATTTCTTTTCTCTTACCTGATCTTGAGTGAAGGCAGTAGTGCTGATAAATAAAATCAGTACGAGTAAAATTGATACTTTAGTTTTCATTGTTCTTACTTTTAGGTTTGATGTTTTTTTGATGCTGCAAAAGTATCGTGACCTTTATTGCTAAGAAAATGAAAGGCGACCAGCGTGTAATGATTAGCGACGAAAGTGTACAATGAATAGATGATCTTAACAATGAATGTTAAAAACATAGGGGTTATGTGAATGAATAAAGCTTATCTGAACTCAAGAATAAGAAGCAATTTGAAGTTATTTTATTGTATTCTGCTTTTCCTTGCACCGTATGCGAAGTAGATTACAAGGCCTATTATTAACCATACAAGGAAGCGCAACCAGTTAGTTATACCCAACTGCGACATAAGGTAGAAATTTGTAATAAGGCCCAGCACGGGAATGAGGGAAAGGCGGTTAGCAATTCCGGCTATGGTGACTGAAATAGCCACAATCAGGAAAGAATAATGAGGAATCTTATGCTTTATGACATCCCATACTGATTCTGATGGCAGTTTATTAAAATCAACCAGACTAAGTAATGGCTCAGTATCTATTAGAGTCAGGATAATAAATACACCTAACCAGATAAATGGTAGCCAGATGCGGCTGTCGAAGTATGGCACTCTAAACTTCCCTGTACCACTGCCACCAAGGTTACCTACCGGTGTTTTGCGTCCATCAAGAATGAGTATTCCACCCGACACAAGCACAAAAGCAAACAGAGTACCTATGCTTGTAAGATCTGTAACCTCCGTAAGATTCAAAAAGAGTGAAGGAACAGCAACCAGTATGCCTGTAATTATTGTTGAAAAGCCAGGGGTGCGATATTTTGGATGTAACCGCGAAAAACGTGGTGGCAACAAGCCATCCCTACTCATGCTCATCCAGATTCGCGGTTGACCTACCTGGAAAACAAGTAACACACTTGCCATTGCAATAACAGCACTTAATGCTACAATACCTGAGAGCCAGGCAAGGTTAAGCTTATCAAATACAAAAGCCAGTGGGTCAGATACACCCAGAAGGTGATAGCTCACCATACCTGTTAAGACAAGACTGATTGCAACGTAAAGAATAGTAGTAATAACAAGGGAATAAATCATTGACCGGGGCAAATCTCTTTGAGGATTTTTACACTCCTCAGCAGTGGTTGAAATGGCATCAAAACCTATATATGCAAAGAAAACCCCCGAAACTCCTTTTAAAACGCCTGTAATACCATTAGGTGCGAAAGGTGACCAGTGCTCAGGATCCACATAGAAACTGCCCACAGCAATAACCATAATGAGTATGGCTATCTTAAGCACAACCATAATATTTCCGGCATTCTTTGATTCCCTTATTCCGGTATAAACCAACCAGGTAATAGCAACCACAATTGCAAAAGCTGGAATATCAGCTATAAGCCTGATACCTCCAATTTTAGGGGCAGTGATCCAGGCATTGTAAGCTTCAGCAACTTCACCCGGCAAATTACTAAGCATACTGCCTTGTGCAATTAGTTCATTTGCCAGTGAAAATCCACGGGATGCACTTAGATAATCTATCGCCAGGTAATCAGGTATTGATATACCCAGTCCAGACATTAATCCAACAAAATATCCAGACCATGAAATGGCAACTGCAATATTGCCTACGGCGTATTCCATTATAAGATCCCAGCCGATAATCCATGCTATTAGTTCACCAAAACTTGCATATGCATAAGTATAAGCGCTGCCACTTAATGGAATAGATGAGGCAAATTGTGCATAACAAAGTGCAGAGAAACCGCATGCAATGGCAGAAAAGACAAATAATAACGAAACAGCAGGCCCTCCTGCTGCGGCAGCATTGCCAATAGTACTAAAGATACCTGCTCCTACAATAGCAGCGATGCCAAGAGAAGTAAGGTCACGCACCCCGAGATCTTTCCGCATTTGTCCTCCTGATTCACGCTCATGAGCTGCATGAGCAAGAATCATATCAATTGACTTCCTTCGGAAATAAGATTTAAACCTCAAACGTTAATATTTTTTTACCAGTCAAATATAGGATATTTCCATTCCCCGATTATCTGATAATACCAAAATAGTATAGTGAAGCGTTTTTTAAAACAATGGGATGTTGATTTAACTTTATAATTAACCGTTATAAGTGTCCATTTTGCACATATCATTTGTTCGAAGGTGAACACTTAACAGAAAGTATCAAGTTCAAATTCTGACAATCTCCTTGATTATCAGGGATTACAGGGTTTGGCATAAAAAATGTAATGTTCTAATTTTTCACAATAACCATGATAGAACTAAGGAATCTCAATAAGTCGTATGCCACCGGTTATAATACATTGCATGTATTAAAGGGAATAGACCTAAAAATTGAATCAGGCGAATTTGTATCTATTATGGGATCGTCAGGTTCAGGCAAATCTACACTCCTTAACATCCTGGGTATTTTGGATGAATACGATAATGGAGACTATTATCTTGATAATACATTAATCAGGAATCAAACTGAGACAAAAGCTGCCGGCCTTCGGAACAAATATATAGGTTTCGTTTTCCAATCGTTTAATCTCATTTCTTTCAAGAATGCTATGGAGAATGTGGCATTGCCGCTGTATTATCAAAATATTAGTCGCCGGAAGCGCAACAGTATTGCAATGGAGTATCTTGACCGTATGGGATTGAAGGATTGGGCAGAACACATGCCCAATGAATTATCAGGTGGTCAGAAACAACGGGTGGCAATTGCCCGGGCTTTAATTTCCAAGCCAAAGGTAATACTCGCCGATGAGCCAACAGGTGCTCTTGATACAACAACCAGTTATGAGGTAATGCAGATTTTAAAAGAAATAAATGCTGAGGGTATTACCATCATTATTGTAACTCACGAAAATGATATCGCTCACATGACTAAGCGTATTATTCATCTCAAAGATGGTTTAATTGAGAGAGAGCTATTGAATGGACATTCACATCAGGAAAACACTTTAAAAACTCCTGGAATCTGATCATAGTATAAAAATTGTAATCAATGTTAGATCTAGATAAATGGAATGAAATAATAAGTACCATCAGGAAGAACAAGCTTCGGACCTTCCTGACGGGGTTTAGCGTTGCCTGGGGCATTTTTATGCTAATTATTCTGCTTGGATCAGGAAACGGATTAGAAAATGGCGTGCAGAAAGAGTTTGCGTCTTCAGCTACAAATACAATATGGATATGGAGTGGTCAAACAAGTTTGCCTTACAAAGGAATGAAGCCGGGTCGTAATATCCAGATGAAGAATGATGATTACTTTGAAATAAAAAGAACAGTTAAAGGAATTGATATGAGCTCTCCACGATATAATATGTGGGGGAGTAATACTTTATCTTATAAAAAACAATATGGAACATTTAACATTCGCACTGTTTATCCTGACTATCAGTTTATTGAAAAACTGGGCATTACCCAGGGAAGGTTCATTAATAATACTGACATTGCGCAATTCAGGAAAGTAACTACTATCAGCACACAAGTGCTTGAAGCACTTTTTAAAGGCAGTCCCGCATTGGGTGAATATATTCAGGTAAATGGTATTCCCTTTAAAGTTGTTGGCGTATTTACCGATGATGACGGTAGGGATGACAACATGAGGATGATATATATTCCAATGTCGACAGCCCAGCGCGTATTTTCAGGTGATAACCGGATCAACACAATTGCTATAACAGTAGGTGATGCAACTGCTGAAGAAAGCAAAGCAGTTGAACAATCAGTGAAAGCTAAACTTGCAAAGCTTCACACGTTTGATGTAAATGACCCACGCGCAATAGGGTCGTGGAATAGCGTTGAAGAGTTCACCAAGTTCAAGAAGCTTTTTGCAGGTATACGATTGTTTATCTGGATCATTGGCTTCGGAACTATTATAGCCGGAATTGTTGGTGTTAGCAACATTATGATGATAGTTGTAAAGGACCGCACTAAAGAAATTGGAATTCGTAAGGCTATGGGGGCAACTCCCTGGAGTATAATAAGTTTGGTTTTGCAGGAAGCCATACTCATTACATCATTTGCAGGATATGTGGGCTTAGTACTTGGAGTACTATTGTTAGAGACTATTGGATCAAAAATAGAGTCAAGCTTTTTCACACAACCTGAAGTTGATTTGAGTGTTGCCATTTACGCACTTATTTTACTTGTTGTGAGTGGGGCAGTAGCAGGATTTATTCCTGCCAGGAAAGCCGCAGCTATTAAACCAATTGAGGCTTTGAGGGATGAGTAAGTTTAATCACGCACAGTATCAAAATTAAATAAGAGAAAAAAGATGTTTGATCTTGATCGTTGGCAGGAGATAATGAGCGCACTTAAGAAAAACAAGATGCGCACCTTTTTAACCGCCTTTGGTGTGTTCTGGGGTATCTTTATGCTGATTGTTATGCTTGGTGCAGGTAACGGCCTCCGAAACGGAGTTACAAGTGACTTTGGTGATTTTGCTACTAACAGTGTTTTTATGTGGACCCGCAATACAACAATTCCATACAAAGGTTTGCCCAGGGGTAGAAATTACAATTTCAAGATGGATGATGTTGTCGCCCTAAAAAGGGAAATTCCCGAAATTGATATTATTTCACCTCGTACACAAGGTGGAGGGTTGCAGAGCGGTAATAATGTAATCAGAGGTGCTAAATCAGGTGCTTTTTCAATTATGGGTGATTACCCCGAATGGAATGAAATTGATCCGGTAACTATTACAAACGGACGTTTTCTCAACAATGCTGATCTAAGGGAAAAACGAAAAGTTGCAGTCATAGGGAAGAAAGTTCAGGAAATTTTGTTTGAGCCAGGAGAGAATGCAATAGGGCAATACATTCAGCTGCAAGGTATATACTTTCAGGTAATAGGAACATTCAAACCTCTGAATTCAGGTATAAATTTCGGTGGAGATAAGGAGCAGACAATATACATTCCGCTAACTACATTTCAACGTGTGTACAACTGGGGAGATGTAATTGGTTGGTTTGCTTTTACATCGAAGGATGGAGTGCCAGCTTCAGTTGTTGAAGAAAAGGCCAGCGCTTTACTCAGACGCCGGCATCTGGTTTCTCCCGAGGATACCCAGGCTATAGGTTCCTTTAACCTCGAGAAACAATATAATCAGATGACCGGCTTGTTTCAAGGTATTAATGGGTTGATATGGATTGTTGGAATCGGGACACTGCTTGCGGGAGTAATTGGTATTAGTAATATCATGCTGGTTATTGTAAAAGAAAGAACTAAAGAAATCGGTATACAGCGTGCTATAGGAGCTTCACCATTCAAGATAATTTCACAGATAATAACTGAATCAGTATTTCTTACAACTTTTGCTGGTTATGTTGGATTGGTGATCAGTGTTGGGCTGCTTGAGTTATTAAACAAGATGCTGCTATCGGGTGAAGCATCTGAGAATACGATGTTTAAAAATCCGGGTATTGATTTTAATATGGCAATCATTGCCCTCGCAGTATTGGTAATTTCCGGAGCTATTGCCGGGTGGATTCCTGCAAGAAAGGCTGTGAGTATCAAACCGATTGATGCTTTGCGGTATGAGTAACGCTCATAACCAGGGCATAATGGCATAAAGAAAAAGAAGTAGTCAAAGCATATATGAAATCCTTTAAAAGTTAAAGCATGAAAACCGCATTGAAAGTTATATTGGGAGTTTTTATTCTCGTTGTCTTTGGTGGCACCATTGTCTATTTGTATAAAAAGTCGGCAGCCAAACCGGTAAAGTATGAAACAACCAACGCGCAGATAACCAATATTGTTAAGAAAACGGTTGCTACCGGGAAAATTGTGCCCAGAAAAGAGATTGAGATAAAACCACAAGTTTCAGGTATTATTGCTGAACTGTTTGTAGAACCGGGTGACATTGTGAAAAGAGGTGCAATGATAGCCAAAGTGCGCATTATACCTAATATGATTAGCCTGAACGAGGCTGAATCAAGATTGAATCGTGCAAAACTTGCTTATGATGATGCTCAAAAAAATTATGACAGACAAAAGACCCTTTTCGACAATAAAGTAATCGCATCAGCTGAATTACAGAATTTTGAGCTTGCACTTAAAACTGCAAAAGAAAGTGTGGATGCTGCTGAAAACAACCTTCAGCTTATTCGCGAAGGAATAACCAAAAGAGCAGGAGAAGCCAGTAATACAATTATAAGATCAACTATCGATGGAATGGTACTTACTGTGCCGGTTGAAATTGGTAATTCAGTAATTGAAAGTAACACCTTTAATGACGGAACCACTATTGCAACAGTTGCTGATATGGGTGAGATGATATTTAAGGGAAAGGTAGATGAATCGGAAGTTGGTAAGCTGCATCAGGGAATGGAACTTATCATGACTGTGGGTGCTATTGATACGGAAAAATTCACAGCAAAACTTGAACATATTTCACCAAAAGGAGTTGAAGAGAACGGAGCCATACAATTTGAGATCAGGGCAGCAGTTTTGCTTAAAGAGAATCAGTTCATCAGAGCAGGATATAGCGCGAATGCTGATATAGTTCTTGAAAAACGCGACAGTGTTCTTGCCATCCAGGAAAGCCTGTTAAAGTTCGATGAGGATACAGCCTGGGTTGAAATTGAAACTTCACCAGATGTTTTTGAAAAACGTATTGTAAAAACAGGATTAAGTGATGGTTTGAATGTAGAAGTGCTCAGCGGGCTAAGCAACAAAGAGAAAATAAAGATTCAGATTGCTCAGGAAGAAGTGAAGAAGTAATTCCATCTTCATATAACCTACTGTTTGGAACTGACCCTGAAGTTCATTATTTTTGTTGGATAAGCTCTATCAATCTTTAACCAACGAGAATAAATGCAAAAGCCCATATACAATCAGTGGATCCTTGATCCAATGAAAAGGTTCGTGAGTAACAGTTCCATGAGTGGAATAGTCCTTTTCACTACAGCTTTAATTGCAATTATTATTTCTAATTCTCCTCTTTCAGAGTGGTTTCATAATATCTGGGAAATTAAGCTGTCAATGTCACTAGGTGGAATGGTTCTATCAAAAAGCATCCACCATTGGATAAATGATGGTTTAATGGCTGTGTTCTTTTTTGTTGTGGGCCTTGAACTCAAAAGAGAGATTATTGGTGGAGAGTTAAGTAATCCCCGGAAGGCAATAATGCCTCTCGCCGCTGCTATAGGTGGAATGGTAGTTCCGGCACTTATCTATCTGGCATTTAATCATCCCTTGTCAATTTCAGGCAACGGTTGGGGTATTCCCATGGCTACTGATATTGCATTTGCCCTTGGTATATTATACCTACTTGGTGACCGGGTACCTGTGTCATTAAAAATATTTCTAACTGCTTTAGCTATTGCTGATGATCTTGGTGCTGTATTGGTTATAGCCTTTTTTTACACTTCTGATATTAATACAGCAAGCCTTCTAACTGGCGCTATCTTCATGGGGGTGCTGGTTTTAGGTAACCGTATTGGTGTGAGAAGTACAGTTTTTTATGGTCTAATTGGAATTGGAGGATTATGGCTGGCATTTCTAATGTCGGGAGTCCACGCAACTATTGCCGCTGTTCTTGCAGCATTCACCATTCCGGCCAGAGTTAGCATTCCGGAGAATGTATTCTATAAAAAAATGTGTAACCTGATTGATAAGTTTAAAAAGGCAAAACCAAATCAAAACTCTACTATCACACTTGAACAGCAAGTAATACTCCATCGTATAGAGCACCTTACACTGGAAGCTTCAACGCCATTGCAAAGACTTGAACATTCTATTCACCCTATCGTAGCATTTATTGTTATTCCAATATTTGCGTTAAGCAACGCAGGTGTAACTATAACTAATGAAAGCATTGCTAACATTGGGAACTCTATAACTATGGGTGTTTCTCTCGGTCTACTGGTTGGAAAACTTGTTGGCATTATTGGGATGGTTGCATTAATGAAGTGGTTAAAAATTAGTGAATTGCCAGAGGGATGTAACTGGAAGCACATCATTGGTGCAAGTTTTCTGGCAGCTATTGGATTCACTATGTCGCTGTTTATAGCTGAACTTGCTTTCACTGATAAAGAACTTATTGAACACGCAAAACTGGGAATTCTGTTGACTTCTGTCGTTGCCGGAACTGCCGGTTATTTCATCATTCGTAGTGCCGGTTATTCAAAATTAAATGACTAGTTACTGTATTATTATTTTTAATATCTTTATCTCTCGAATTAGAATAAGGTCCTGAAGTCTATCAATATATGAATGTAACACCTGCGCAAAATATTAAAAAGCTTGTAAATGAGGGTTTAAGAGACAACACTCTTGATCTTGCTTTGAAGGCCCTTAATGCAGGAGCATGGAATTGGTATGCAGGATCAGACAATATATCCTGGAATGAGCAATGCTACAAACTCTTTAACCTGGAACCCGGACCTGTTTCTATTGACGATATAAGGGAAAAGGTTGTTGAGGAAGATAGGGAACGCATTTTAGATTTGTGGAACCGCATTACTTCGCAACCTGGGTGGCTTGAAATGGAATTCAGAATAAAAGCCGAAGATAGAATTCAATGGATTAGAATTTCAGGGTATCATGTGATTGGAGAGAATGGTGAAGCTAGCTATTCAGCCGGTGCTATGATTGATATCACAGAGGAGAAACATTTTAATAAGAAACTTCACGATGCCAATTTTACAAAGGACAGGTTCTTTTCCATTATTGCGCATGACTTACGCAGTCCCTTTACCTCAATTCTTGGATTTTCCCGGTTGCTTAATGAAGAGTATGATGATTTTTCAAATGATGACCGGAAAATGATGATCAAACAGATTCTCACATCAACTGAAACTACATTCCAGCTACTTGATAATCTGTTAACATGGGCTAAGACCCAGCTCGGCCGCACACCGTTTAATCCTGAATACTTTGATATAGAATCGCTTATTATTGAAACAATAAACCTTTCAATACCACAGGCAAAAATAAAAGGTATTTCTCTTAAAGTTCTGCTTATTGACAAGTCCAGTGTGTTTGCTGATGTTAATATGATCAGAACTGTTTTAAGGAATTTGCTTTCTAATTCCATAAAATTTTCTTACGAAGGTGCTATGATCACCATTGAAGCTTTTAAGGTTGATGACAAGATCAGGATTACAGTTACCGATACAGGCACAGGGATTGAACCAAAAACGCTTAAGGCATTATTCAGTCTGGATGAAAAGGTATGTTCAACAAAAGGAACCGCAAATGAAAAGGGCACAGGGTTAGGCCTAATACTATGTAAGGAATTTGTTGAAAAGAATGGAGGCTCAATTTCTGTTGAGAGTATAGTAGGGGAGGGTTCAAAATTTAGTTTTACTATCCCCCTTAAAGATGGTGCAGCTTAGCTATAGCCCTCTTGTAAATTCATGATAACTATCTTATAATATTTATAAACCTAACACTATTTGTTTATGTTACGTAATCTAATTTCAACATTGACGGTGATGGCAATACTGATAGCCTCAGGATGTGCTGTGAAGTCCAACGTTAAAAGCGAAGAAGAAATGGAAAAGAATTACAAAGGGATAATCATGGAAAATGCAACATTAAATCCTGATCCTTCTGTTGATGTTGCCCAACGATTATCAATTTATGCGCCCTACACCTTAACAACAGATATCAGTCATCTATCAGATAATGAGAAAAAAATAATCCCCCTCTTGCTTGATGTATCAGAAATTATGGACGGTATATTCTGGAAACAATCTTTGGGTGATAAAAATACTTTTCTGTCGCAGATTAACGATGAAACTACACGGAAGTTTGCAGAGATTAATTACGGACCATGGGATCGACTTAATGGGAATAAACCATTTATTGCCGGTATTGGCCCTAAACCTCTGGGTGCAAATTTCTATCCTATCGACATGACCAAGGAAGAATTTGATGCATTAGCTGATTCAAACAAGTTGAGTCTGTATACGCTAATTCGCCGCAATGACGACAGCACCCTAAGGGTTGTATGGTACCATGATGCTTATGCATCAGAAATCCAGAAAGCCGCCGATTTACTAAAACAGGCTGCCGAACTGGCTGAAGATGCCGGACTTAAAAGATATCTTTCTCTTCGTGCTGAAGCACTGCTGACTGACAAATACCAGGAGAGCGACTTTGCATGGATGGACATGAAAACTTCAAACATAGATTTTGTTGTTGGCCCAATTGAAAATTACGAAGATGCACTCTTTGGCACAAAAGCTGCACAGGAGGCATACGTCCTTATTAAAGACGTTGTATGGAGTAATAAATTAGCGCATTTTGCAAGCTTATTACCTGAACTGCAAAAAAGCCTGCCCGTTGATCAAAAATACAAGAGTGAAGTACCCGGATCAGATGCTGACTTAAATGCGTATGATGTTATTTATTATGCCGGTGATTGCAATGCGGGCAGTAAAACTATTGCAATTAACCTTCCGAACGATGAAGAAGTTCAACTAAAAAAAGGTTCACGTAAGCTTCAGCTTAAGAATGCCATGAAAGCTAAATTCGACCAAATATTAGTGCCTATAGCAAACGAACTAATAGATGAATCGCAGCGCAATTATGTGAAGTTTGATGCATTTTTCGAAAATACTATGTTTCATGAAGTAGCCCATGGATTGGGAATTAAGAACACACTTAATGGTAATGGTACTGTACGTGAAGCACTTAAAGAGCAATATTCAGCCATAGAAGAAGCAAAGGCTGACCTGTTGGGCTTATACATGGTAACCAAACTTTATGAAATGGGTGAGTTGAAAGAAGGTGAGGTGATGAATAACTATGTTACATTCATGGCCGGTATATTTCGATCAGTAAGGTTTGGCGCAGCAAGTGCACATGGTAAAGCTAATATGCTAACATTTAGCTATTTTGCTGATAACAATGCTTTTGAATATGCTAATGGCACCTACAAGGTGAACTTCGATAATATGAAAACTGCCCTTGAAAATCTAAGTGGAATGATTCTCACGATGCAAGGTGACGGAGACTATGATGCTGTCAAAAAACTCATAGAAACTAAATCAGTTATACCCGCTAACCTGCAGGCTGATCTTGACAGGCTGAAAGAGGCAGGTATACCAGTTGATATTGTATTTAATCAAGGTAAATCGGCAATCGGACTTTAAATGAAAACTGTCAGTTTATGTAATTTCAGTGTACATCAATGGACAATTATTATTGTTTCCGTCTGGCTGGAAAACTGCTAAATTCAAGTACTTGCTTGATTTATAAATGATTAATTTATGGCACGATTTAGGTGGACTGCCTTTAAAATGCTGTATACTAACTACACACATATAGTAATGATGAAAAAACTATTATTGTCCCTACTACTTTTTATAAGCATCAGTTTTACCCGTGCTGACAACCCACCAGATGAAGGAATGTGGCTTCCTTTATTTATTGAGCGGTTGAATTATGTTGATATGCAACAAATGGGACTAAAACTGACGCCCCAGGAAATATATGATTTGAACAACTCTAGTTTAAAAGATGCTGTTGTAAACCTTGGCGGTTTTTGTACAGCAGAAGTTGTGTCGTCACAGGGATTGCTTTTCACAAACCATCATTGTGGTTACGATGCAATTCAAACACACAGTTCTATAGAACACGATTACCTGACTGATGGATTCTGGGCATCTTCTTTTGAAGAAGAATTGCCTAACGAGGGTCTGTCAGTATCGTTCCTGGTTAAAATGGATGATGTTACTAAAATGGTTTTAGATAAAGTTAAACCAGAAATGAGTGAATCAGAACGCTCAGCTACAATAGCTAAAGTTGTTGAAATCTTAAAACACGAAGGAGAGGAAGAAGGTAAATACAGCGTTTCAGTAAAGAGCTTCTATAATGGCAATGAATTTTATCGTTTCGTGTATCAGGTATACAATGACGTAAGATTGGTTGGAGCTCCTCCATCGGCTATTGGAAATTTTGGTGATGTTACTGATAACTGGATGTGGCCTCGCCATACAGGTGATTTTTCTATTTTCAGGATATATACAGCCCCTGATGGCTCCCCTGCGTCATATGCCAAAGAGAATATCCCTTTAAAATCAAAGTATCACCTTAAGATTTCTCCAAATGGTATACAACCTAACGATTTTGCTATGGTCATGGGATTCCCCTATGCTACTGATCGTTTCAGGACATCTCATGGAATTACGGCTACTATCAATGAAATTAATCCTGCTATTGTCAATTTGAGTGGTAATATACTTGAAGCAATGAAGGGGGAGATGGATGCATCTGATGACATCCGTATAAAATACGCTTCTCACTATGCTGGGTTGGCTAACTTTTGGAAAAACAAGATAGGTGAAACACGTGGTCTCAAGCGACTTGACGTTTTTGATAAGAAGAAGGAAATTGAAAAGCATTTTTCTGAATGGGTGAATGCTGATGAGCAACGCAAAGAAAAATATGGTACCGTACTCGAGGATATAGCTAGTGTGTATAATCAGCTGGGTGCAATGAACTTCAATAAGCAATTATGGTATTTCCAGATGGCTTTTAATTTTTCACAAGTATTTCCTTTCCCTCTGGCAAATCAGGGAATGATCAATATACTTAAAAGTGGTCTTAAAGGTGAAGAACTGCAAAATGCCCTGGCACCGATGGCTGCATCAGCAAAGGACCATTTCAAAGACTATGATCCTGATACTGAAAAGAAAGTGCTTATTGCAGTTCTCGAATCTTTTCGTCAGGATATACCAGCTTCTTCACTGCCTGACATCTACAACCACATTGACAGCAAACATAAAGGTAGCATAAGTAGGTATGTTGATTATCTCTTTAAGAAATCAGTGTTAACCACTGAAGAGAAATATAATTCGTTTATAAAAAAACCTTCGTTAAAGAAACTTGAAAAGGACCCTGCTCTCCGTTTATCCAACTCATTCTATAATTCTTTTATGACCCAAATGATGACCACAGGGGCTGCTCAGGAAAAACTTGATAAGGCAAGGCGGTTGTTTGTTGATGGTTTACGCAAGGCAAATCCTGATAAGGTTTATTACCCTGATGCAAATTCAACCCTGCGTGTTTCCTACGGAAAAGTACTTGATTATTTTCCTGCAGATGCAGTTCATTATGATTATATTACATACGCTGATGGTATTTTGGAAAAAGAAGATCCAAAGAATGAAGAATTCATTGTTCCTGCTAAACTTAAAGAGCTCATTCTGGCGAAGAATTTTGGCAAATGGAAGGACAAAGAAGGTAGGTTACCGGTTTGTTTTATTTCAAACAATGATATCACAGGAGGCAACTCAGGAAGTCCTGTATTAAACGGCAATGGCGAGCTTATAGGTATTGCTTTTGATGGTAACTGGGAAGCCATGAGCGGTGATATAGCTTTTGAGCCCGAATTGCAACGTACCATTAATGTTGATATAAGGTACGTGTTGTTCATCATTGATAAGTACGCTGACTCCCAAAGAATTATTGAGGAGTTGGACTTTGTACCTTCAAGGAAATAATTTAGCATCTAACTTTAAATTTAAAGCAGCCGGGGAAAGTATTTTTTCCGGCTGCCTTATTGATAGGATAATTGTTTGAACTTTAAATGGTAATTCCCATTTGCTTCATCAGGAAAGTGGCATTCATATTCTGTGCAATTCCGGGATTGAGTTTATAATCAAACAATAATTCATTGTTGATGATACGAGCTTCAAAGCAATAATTTGAAATGTTGTTTGGAAAGGTATGCTCCAATTGTCCAAGATCAAGATCGTGGGTAGCAATCATACCTGCGCTTCCAAGATTTATCAATTGTTTCAATAAAGCCTTTGACCCTTGCTGCTTGTCAAAGGAATTAGTGCCTTTCAATATTTCGTCGAGAAATACATAGATCTGCTCTCCCCTGTTTAAAGCATCGATAATGAACTTCAATCTTTCGAGTTCCGCAAAGAAGTAAGATTTATTACTACTTAAAGAATCAACCGTATGCAGGCTTGTAAAAATATTAGTAGGATAGAAATTGAAAGATTCTGCACAAACCGGGGCTCCCATACGTGCCAATACTAGATTAACGCCTACTGTGCGAAGATAAGTGCTCTTGCCTGCCATATTTGCACCGGTAATAATAGAAAATGAGCCTTTGCCTTCAATTTTAATATTATTTGTTACTCTTCGGTATTGTGGGATCAAAGGATGTCCGGCTTCCAGCGCTTCAACCATCAAAATATTATCAATGGGCGTTGGATAGATAAATGAAGGGTTAGATATACTAAATCCGGCAAGACTTGCCAGAGCCTCAAGTTGTGCTAAAATTGAAAACCATCGGTGCACATCTTCATGATGAACTTTTTGCCACTTCTCCAGCCTTTGTATTTGCCTGATATCCCAAAGCAATAAAAAATTAAGAATAATCCACATAAGCCAGTTTAGCCTGGCATCTAATGAGGTAATGATTTTGCCCAAATGATTAATAGCCGAACTGGCTGAGCCATGAAGTCCTATTATGGAATGTTGCATTTCCACCAGTAAAGTACTGTTGAAAACTTCCTTTTCAATAAGGCTTAAGCGCTTTGAATAGTTCTCAAGCATAGCAGCTTTTCGGCTGACTTGCAGATGCCGCTTTGATATTCCTGCTGATAAAAGTCCCGGAATTCCGAGTGGAATCAACAGATATATCATGAATTGAGAGAATGTAATTGAACCTGCAACCAGCAGATATATAGCGCCTAACGATAAGATCGGAATAAGCCAGATCAATGCTGTGTATAGCCGTGAAAGAAATAATGGCTTGGTATCTATCCATGAAAGCAATTCATTTTCCGAAGACTCTGAAGTATTGCCTAAAATACCATAAGTCCTGAATCGAAGCAACCAATTGGGTTTTCCTGAAAGCTCTTTAACAGCCTCCTGATGTCTGATTATATTGTCAATTTCAATTCCCGGACCAGTAAACAACGCTGCTAAGTTATCCTGCCCATGTTTGGTTGCTGTACGATTCAATGACTCAAATAATGAAGCATTACCAAAGAGATCCAGGTCGTTGCTATAAGAGTGTGTACTATCAGAATACTCAGCTCCACCATTAAACCTGAACTTATAATCAATGGCCAGCAATTCATCTTCAATTGTTTTAGCATATATTTCATTGTACTTGAGCCGTTCAGTTACTTTGCTATGATAGCTGATTAGAATCAGAAATGCAACGAGAATTATAGCTGAAGCCCACAATAGAATGGTATTGTTGATTCCGATAAATACTGACGTTACAAAAACTAGGAAGATAAGAAGACGCAACCAGGCAAGTAATGTGCTTCTCTTCTTTAAGGTATCAATAAGTTTCAGAGTTTTTTGATGCCAGGAATTATATTCATCCTTGATAGGAGTACGTAATTCACTGACAGGTTTAGCTATATCCATTTTGTATATGGGTTCTTAGCAAGATTGGCATTCAGGTAACGGTCATCATCAGTAACTTCAATGCCAAGCCACTCAGGTTTATCAAATTGCTGATCAGCAGATGAAAGCTCAATTTCAGCAACAACCAAACCTTCATTATCACCATAGAACTCATCAACTTCCCAGGTATTACCATTTGATAAGAAAGTATAGCGTAACTTTTCAACGACGCCTGTTACTGATGCTTCATTTAGTAGCTCCCTGGCATCTTCAATGGGAATCTTATATTCGTATTCCTTTCGGATAAGATTACTGATCTTTATCTTCAGTGTAATATAACCTATTTCACCTGCAATTCTTACCCTAACAATTCTATCTTCAAGAATTGCAACATAGCCTTGAGAATATTTAACCGGTAAGGCAAGTTGTTTGTAATCATCTGATTTTACAAGAAACTTTCTTTCAATTTCCATTGCCATAATGTTGTTTTTAGGTTATTTATACAGTCGTTTGCCGAAATAGGAACACCACATGAAATCTGACCTCAACAATTTATTAGAAAAGTTAACGGTGAACTTGCACTGATAACACAAGTCCACCGTTAGCAAATTCTTATAATTTTTAATGAACTAACTCAGGAATAGCAGGAGCTTTAACATCTTGTGCTTCTGTTTTTACCCTTGCCTTATTAACCAGAGTAAGTTCGTCGATAAGATTTTTTGCACCTGCATATTTATCAATAATGAATAATACATAACGGATGTCAACATTGATTGTACGCTGTAATTCAGGTTCAAATGCTATATCGCCACTCATGGCTTCCCAATTGCCGTCGAAAGCAAGACCAATAAGTTCTCCATTACCATTAATAACCGGACTGCCTGAATTGCCACCGGTTATGTCATTGGTTGACAGGAAACATACAGGCATTTCACCATTTACGCCATACACGCCAAAATCTTTCTTTTCATATAATTCTTTTAGCTTTGCTGGCACTACAAATTCCCAATTGGTTGAATCTTCCTTCTCCATGATTCCTTTCATTGTTGTGTAGTAATCATAATGAACGGCATCTGCTGGGTAGTAGTCCAATACTTTACCATACGTGAGCCTCATTGTTGAATTTGCATCGGGATAAAACTTCCTGTCGGGCTGCATTTCACGCAGACCTGCAATGAAAAGCCTGCCACTTTTTTCGAGAGATGTATTAGCGTCAGCTATGTTCTTCTGATTGTCACTGAACTTAGTGTTGAATTCCTTTACAAGCTTGAATGCAGGATCTTTTTCCAGTTTTTTAATGTTTGGATTTGCAATAAATGCATCCACATTAGCTTTTTTGCTAAATATTGATTTTTCAAAAATGTCACCTGCAATTTTGGTATAGTTATTTTTATTCTTTGCAACCAGAGCTCTGAATGCAGCAGGTTGATGATCTACCGGTACATTTTCATAATACATCTGGAGCATCGCTGAGAGTAACTTCAAGTCAGTTTGTTCGTTATAGTTCTTGAAATGTCTTTCACTGAATTTAAGCAAATTCTCTTTCATCTTAGCTATTTTTTCTGCCGAAGGTTTGTCTGCTTTTAATTCTGTTGCCAGCATGTTAAATCCGTTAGCCAGGGTCATTATTTCAGCACCTCTTACAATTGCTTCTGAATAATAAATTCGCTGAACATGGTATTCATTCAGTTTTTTATAAGCGTTGGCAAAATCACTTAACACGTTACCATACTTAGCCTTACGATCTGCTGAAGCATTCACCCACTTTTCAAAGTCAGCTTCAATGCGCTGCTTATCTTCATATACATTCAACCTCTTAAGTCCTCTGGTTTGTCCAATGAAGTATTTCCAGTAGTTTGCAATACCTGCATATTTTGAAGCATACTTAATGTTGATATCACGGCTTGCATCCATATCTTCACGCATGATAGCTAGCTTCTTTGCGCGAATGTTAACAATTGTAGGATTGTTAATATTTATAGCCTGATCAACACCCCATGATGTCATATAACGGTCAGTGCCACCCGGATATCCCATGATCATAGCAAAATCACCTTTTTCTACTCCAGCTAATGAAACGGGTAAATGATGACGAGGTTTCAGTGGTACATTGTTCTCATTATAATCGGCTGGTTTTCCTTCAGCATTGGTATAAACCCTGAAGAGAGAGAAGTCACCTGTATGACGTGGCCACATCCAGTTATCAGTATCAGCACCGAATTTTCCAATTGAAGAAGGAGGTGCTCCTACAAGCCTTACATCACGAAAAACTTCATAAACAAATAAGTAGAACTCATTACCCTTAAAGAAACTGGCAACCCTGGCCTGATAGCCAGTGCCATTTTCAGCTTCATCGGTAATTGTTTTTGCAAGCTTAGTAATCGCTTCTGACCGCTCAGCTTCGCTCATGTTATCGTTCAGGTCCTTAAGTATACGTGGGGTTACATCTTCAATCCTTACTAAGAATCGTGCGGTAAGTCCTTCATTCTTAAGTTCTTCTTTCATATTCATAGCCCAGAAACCATCAGCAAGATAATCATGTTGAGTAGAACTATGTGATTGGATAGCACCGTAACCGCAGTGGTGGTTTGTGAGAACAAGTCCCTGGTTACTTATGATTTCTCCAGTGCAACCATTACCAAATTGAATAATGGCATCCTTTAAACTTGAATTGTTAACACTGTAGATCTCTTCTGCTGTTAGTTTCAGGCCTTCTTTCTGCATGTCAACATAATTGAGGCGCTCAATGAAAAGTGGAAGCCACATACCTTCGTCGGCGCGTGTAAATCCACTTATTAGTACAAATAATAAGATAATTGATTTCTTCATGTTAGTGGTTGTATTAGTTTTAAACGTATTTCTCTCCTTTTTCAATCATCACGTCATTTACAAATTGCCTGATTTGTTGTTCATCTTCCTTTCGGCAAACAAGTAAAGTCCCTTCTTCTTCAACTACTATGTATCCTTCAAGGCCTTGAAGTACTACAAGTTTTTCTTTAGGCATATTCACAATGCAGTTATGGCTATCATACATCATCACATTTTGGCCTACTACTGCATTTGCATCATTATCCTTTTTACGGATGTCATATAATGATCCCCATGTACCCAGGTCACTCCATCCAAAATCTGATGCCAAAACATAAACGTTGTCAGCCTTCTCCATTACCCCATAGTCAATTGAAATACTTTTGCACATAGCATAAGTCTGTTCAATGAAAGCAGGCTCCGCAGGTGTATTATATTTCCCTACCCCTGCTCTGAATAGCTGGTCAACGTCAGGCAAGTAGCTTGTGAAGGATTGCATTATTGTTTTTAGGCGCCAGATAAAGATACCTGAATTCCACAGGAAGTCACCGCTGAGCAAGAACTGCTTTGCCATTTCAAGCTGAGGCTTTTCAGTGAAGGTTTTAACTTTTTTAATTCGGTTGTCGGTATCGCATGCTTCCTTTTCTTCGAACTGGATGTAACCGTAACCTGTATCTGGTCGATTGGGTTGGATACCCAGCGTAAGTAACCAATCATTTTCCCTGCTTGCTTTCAGAGCTGCGAGGATAACCTCCGTAAATACTTCTTCCTTCAGGATAATATGATCTGAAGGTGCAACCACTATGTTAGCATCTGGGTCGCGCTGTAATATGCGGTAATTTGCATAAGCTATACATGGAGCAGTATTTCGCCTTGAAGTTTCACATAGCACCTGCTCCTCTGAAATTTCTGGCAGTTGCTTCAGCACAAGATCTTTGTAACTTTCATTGGTTACAATGTAGATATTCTCAGCCGGACAAACTTTTAGGAATCGTTTGAAAGTTGACTGGATTAGCGTTTCACCGGTTCCAAGGATATCAATAAATTGCTTTGGATGATCCTTGCGGCTCATAGGCCAAAATCTTGCCCCTACGCCGCCTGCCATAATAATGCAAAAATTGTTTTTATTCATATAATAATATATTAACGATCAGATTGTCAATATAACAGGTTTGATTTCACAAAGTTAATCAGCTTGCTGTGTTTTTCAGACTTTCTATCGGTTTTACAATTGCCATTGGACTGAAAAGGTAAGTCTTTTTTGTGCTGAGACAGTAGCAACGATACCTTTTGCGAAGTTTGGTTACTATTCGAAACATTCTACCGTCGTGTAAAGCAAAAATCGTTTCAGGTGAAAGCATTGAAACGGTTACTTCCTCTGTTCTGTTGTCATAATTTCTTAAAGCCTGTGCCAGAGGAAGATTGGATGTACTGGTGGCTTGTGGATTTATAAGATAATCAGTGTAAGCAATCAGTATATCATTGGGAAATATTTCATTAAGCAGGTATGGTGAAGCAACCTGCTTATATGCTAGTTTCCATGCTTTTCCATGTGGTGCAGTCCGATGTGAATAGTTAAAATGCACTACAGCATGAGCCATTTCATGCAAGAGCGTTACCAGAAAACTGTATTTATTTAGATTATGATTAACAGAAATTGATGATGGCTTACCAACCGGAGCACCCCTGAAGTCACCGAGTTTGGTTAATCGGGTGCGGGTGATTTTTAATATTACAGGGTATTTATTAAACCATTCGGCAACCATATCAACGGCTGCATCTGGAATATAATCAGAAAGGGCCTGCCGTAAGGTCCTATTTTTGTTCATTTAAACTTAAAATGGATTTATCATGTGTAGGCACAGCCATGCATCCGCAATCACGGAAACGCTTGCCCGATTTATATTTATTTTGCCGGTATGCCGGTGATGAACATGAAGCAACCATCAGAGCTATAAAGAAAACGACGATAGAAAGTGAGAATCTGGCCCTTAGTTTCATTATTTGGTTTGTTTTAAATAATTTATCAGACCTCAAAAATAGCAAATAAATTAATAACTGGTAATCATTCATAATCATTTCATGATACTCATGCGTTACTTAGGGAGTAAAGTTCAAGCATACGATTCGTTTTTATGAGAATAAGTAGTAATTTAGCACCTGCCATTAATAATCTATGAGGACATTCATGATGCATATTGGCAGGTATATCCTGCTGATGCGCCTTGTATTCAAACGACCTGAGAAACAGTCTATCTATTTCCGGCAGATAATGATTGAGATAGAAAACCTGGGATTGGATTCTTTGGGCATTGTTATCTTCATCTCCATATTTATGGGTGCTGTGCTTGCTATCCAAATGGCATTCAATCTCGATACACCATTGGTACCAGTATACACTATCGGCTATGCAACCCGGCAGTCAGTAGTTCTCGAGTTTTCGCCAACCATTATTAGTTTAATACTTGCCGGTAAGGTCGGTTCCCGAATTGCATCTGAAATTGGAACCATGAGAGTTACCGAGCAGATTGATGCACTAGAAATAATGGGCATTAACTCAGCAACTTACCTAATTTTTCCTAAGGTTGTTGCTGCATTGTTCTTCAATCCTATTCTTATCATGGTTAGCATACTTGTTGCTAACGTTGGTGGATGGCTTGCCGGCTCTCTGACTGGTATGGTGCCTTCAGCTGAGTTTTTATATGGCTTGAAAGCTTTCTTTGAAGCCTATGATGTATTCTATTCGCTTATTAAATCAGTCGTATTTGCATTCCTAATTGTTTCGATATCCGGATATCATGGCTATTATACCAAAGGAGGGGCTCTTGAAGTAGGAGAGGCAAGTACCAAAGGTGTTGTACATAGTAGCATTGCTATAATTATTTTTAATCTGATTCTCACTAACCTGCTCCTGGCATGATAGAGGCGAAGAATGTAACCAAATCGTTCGGTGACAATAAAGTACTCGACAGTATTTCAGTAAAGTTTGAAACCGGCAGATGTAATCTGGTCATTGGGCAGAGCGGCTCAGGTAAAACTGTACTTATGAAATGCCTGGTTGGTTTATTTGAAATTGATGAAGGAAAGGTAAATTACGGTGATAAGGTTCTTTCTCGCATGTCATTTGAGGAAATGAAGCTTGTGAGACAGGAAATTGGAATGCTCTTTCAGGGTTCTGCCCTTTTTGATTCAATGACTGTTGAACAGAATGTGATGTTTCCACTTGCCATGTTTACCGAGCAGTCAATGGAAGAACGCCTCGAAAGAGCTAATTTTTGCTTATCGAGAGTAAATCTTGAGAATGTGAATAAACTATTACCTGCCGAATTGAGCGGAGGTATGAAGAAACGTGTGGCAATTGCCAGGGCTATTGCTATGAATCCTAAATACCTGTTTTGTGACGAACCCAACTCAGGCCTTGATCCTCATACCGCCAATGTTATTGATAACCTCATAAAGGAGATCACTGAAGAATATGATATGACAACAGTGATTAATACCCATGACATGAATTCTGTAATTGAAATTGGCGACAGGGTGTTCTATATTCACAAAGGCAAACTATGGTGGGAAGGCAATAAAGATACTATCCTCGACAGTGATAATCACGAACTTAATGAATTCGTTTTTGCCACTAAACTAACACGAAAGATTAAAGGCCTTTGAACCAGATTGACATTGCCATACTTGCTATAGCCGGATTAGGTGCGATACATGGAATCTTCAAAGGTTTTATTCTTAGCGTTACTTCACTGCTAGGTTTAATACTGGGATATTATCTCTCCATCAGGTTTGCATGGTATATTGAGGAATTGCTGCGGGAATCAACCGGCAGTAATTCACCGTTCATGCACATTATTGCATTCGTACTATGCTACTTACTGGTAATTATAATATTATATGTTATCGGCAGATCTGTTCAGAAGACACTCGAACTTGCAGCATTGGGTTGCTTTAACAGACTGGCAGGTGCACTCTTTGGAGCTCTCAAAGGTCTTTTGCTGGTTTCAGCAATGATTTATATCATTGAAATAGCTGATCACCAGAATCAACTCATTAAAGCTGAGAAAAAGAACGAATCCATCCTATATGCCCCTATTGCAAAGCTTATTCCCTCAATAATGCCTCAGGTTAAAAGGGGATTGGAGCGTATACGTGGCAAGGTAATTCAGGAGAATAGTAATGGGCAGAAATGAGTATGTGACGTAATAAACCTCAATAGTAGGAGGAAATTATTTGAAGTGAATTTAAAGTAGGAATTGAATAGCAGGAAGTAAATGAAAGTGAGGAAGTAAATAATAAGAAGTTTAAATGACTATGGAAGCATATATAACAACAGAAGGAAAACTCTACGTTTTCCTTCTGTTGTTTATAAATTAATACATCCTGATCTGCAATTGAATTTATGCAGTGGTTTATAATTAATTGTTGCTCAGGTACTCAGCAACACCCTGGTGCGAACCAACCATAGCTTCTTTACCTCTATGCCAGTTAGCTGGACAAACTTCACCGTTTTCTTCGAAATACTGCAAAGCATCAAGCATACGCAGTGCTTCATCAACATTTCTTCCAAGGGGGAAATTATTGATAGTTTCATGATGAACCACACCATTTTTATCAATCAAAAATAATCCTCTATAGGCAATCATTGCACCTGTAGCCACTAACTCACCTTCATCATTGTAGTCGTAATCACCTGCTAAAACGCCATAGTTTGAGCTGATGGTTTTTGCGGTATCTGCAACTATTGGATAAGTAATTCCTTGAATACCACCATGTTTTTTGGCAACTTGTAACCAACCCCAATGTGATTCCTCAGTGTCAGTTGAACATGCTACCAGTGCACAATTGCGTGCTTCGAATTCTTCCATACGATCCTGGAATGCATGTAACTCAGTGGGGCAAACGAAAGTAAAATCCTTAGGATAGAAAAAGAAAATTACGTGCTTCTTACCTATGAATTGATCCAATGAAAAATCTTCAACTATTTCTCTGCCGTTGATCACAGCACTTGCCTTGAAATAAGGCGCTTTTTTACCAATTAATGCCATATTATTTATAATGTTATAATGTTAAACTTGTTCCGGATTTTACTTTTTAGCTACCATAAACAACGAATTGTATTCCTTGTTCGTGAAGAATTAAAATATCCGGTGAATAATTAATAAATGGTAAAATCCATCAACCTTTCTGGTTGGCATACTCTAGTATCTCTTCATTGACATAGTCAAGAAGGATACCTGCCTCGCGGAACATTGTTTCCGACTCCTCGCCACTATGATATTTATGCTCGCAAACCACTCTTACAATCCCGCAGTTTATGATCAACATAGCACAGGTGCGGCATGGTGTCATCCTGCAATAAAGCGTTGCTCCTTCTAAAGCAATACCCAGTCTTGCAGCCTGACAAATTGCATTTTGTTCAGCATGCACCGTTCTTACACAGTGGTTGGTTACCTTACCATCACCATGAGTCATCTGCTTAAAAAGATGACCTACTTCATCACAATGTGGCAGTCCAATAGGTGAACCTACATATCCGGTAACTAAAATTTGCTTATTTCGGGCAATCACACATCCACTTCTACCTCTGTCACATGTAGCTCGTTTAGCAATAGTGTTTGCTACTTCCATGAAGTATTCATCCCAGGTTGGGCGTACGTATTTAGTTTGAGCAGTTTCTTCAGTCATAAATCATATTGTATAGTTTACAAAGATAAGCAAAAGATTCCACTTGTCCTGAAGCGCAATCAGTTGGTTATAAGGCTGATTGCTAATAAAAGCTCATAGCTTTTTGGCAATAGCTGTATTTGGGTAAAATTTAGCGAAGTCAAATAGACGGCTATACTGCAACTATTATGAATGACCCAGGTAGTCTCCTTCTTCTGTGGTCCAGTCGTAATTGTACAGGCCTTCCAGAAGTCGCTCTTTCTTTTCCTCGGCCGAAAGGCGCTCATAAGCCTGTTTTTCAGCTTCAAACTTCCTGCGCTTTTCTTCTTCAATCTTATGGATTTCATTCAGGTAGTTCTGTTCAATTTCTCGTTTAAGGTAATCAGATGCTACTGAAGGGAATAGCTCAAGCAGCAATTCTTCTTTTTCACCTGAAGCAAGTTTGACATCTCCATATTCATAGAAAACAGGGTTTTCCTGCCGTTTATAGTATCGTGTATCGTAAGGTGTTTCCTCCTTTACCCCGGCAATTAAATAGCGGAAATCAGGGTCAATAGGAGCAGGGGTTTTACCGTAAACACCTTTAACCAGATTCACAAACTGAATTGATTTGGTTGTATATATTGGTTGTCCCTTAGCTTCATCAATAACACAATTCACAGCCTGTGCGCCAACGATCTGACTGGTTGGAGTCACCAGAGGCGGGCACCCGGCAGCCATTCTGACTGTGGGTATCAGTTCAAGTGTTCTTGGCAGTAGTCGTTCGAGTTTAAGTTGTTTAAGCTGCATCAGCATATTGGTGTACATTCCACCGGGTATCTCAGCGTCTTTAACCTTTTCATCAGGCTCGGGGTAATTGAAGTATCGTTCAATTTGCTGGGTGGCATTAAGCAAATCATCTTCCTTCTCTGACTTGGCATATGCAATTGCCAATTCAAACAGGTTGTCAATATCCTTTGGCAGCCTATCGCGTGTAATATCAAAATCAATAGGAAACTTCTTATACGAATCGTATTCCGCAAGCTCATGCCTGATCTCCCTGAGCTGTGCATCAATTTTTACAACTGCTTCCAGATTAACTCCTGTGTCTATATCAAGCTTGTTGCAAAACAATTGGATGATCTCAAATGAGGAAGCTGCAGGGCCACCTGCAAAGCACATTATATTAGTATCAAGGATGTCAACACCATTCAGTATCGCCATTAGCATAGATGCAAGGCCATAACCCGGCGTTGCATGTGTATGGAAGTCAACAGGTACTATAAGGTTTTTCTTCAGAAGTCTTATGAGCCGACCGGCACGGAGAGGCGGAATCAGGCCTGCCATATCTTTAATGGTGATCATGTCAGCACCCATATCCTGCAATTGCAGTGCTTTCTGAACATAATAATCATCAGTAAAAATGCGTGAGTTGATGGGTTTACCCTGAAGGGCATTCCTGATTTTATTTCTTGTTGAAAAGTGCGGATCAACAGTATAGCAAACAGCACAATCAGCTATTCCACCATTGCTCTTTACTGACTTAATGGTACTTTCAATGTTAACCGTATCATTGAGTGCGTCAAATATGCGCATGATGTCAATTCCTGAGGTAATGGCATTTCTGTTAAACCCATCTATAACATCATCAGGATAAGGATTATAACCAAACAGGTTGCGACCTCTTGATAAAGCTGTTAGCTTTGAAACCCCACCTATACTTTCTTTTATCTTTTCCAGCCTGGTCCATGGGTTCTCATTAAGGTAGCGCATAACAGAATCAGGTACTGCCCCTCCCCACACTTCCATGGCATAAAACCCAGCTTCTTTATAAAGTGGTAGTACCCTGTCAATTTGTGCCTGGGTCATGCGCGTTGCAAATAGTGATTGTTGTCCGTCGCGTAAGGTTAAGTCTCTGATTAGCAATTTCCTGTTCATCTCCGAATTGTCATTTATGGCTTAGATTCCTCTCTTAACTTAAGTATCGGGAGTAAATCCCTGCAAAGGTATAAAGATTATAGTTGTTTGAATACGTTTCAACTCTGATATTTTACTTATTATAATATATGTAGTAATCTACATGTGATCAATAACAAGCATAAATATCAGGCAGGTGAATGGTTTCATCCCTTCCTTGCTAATTCATTAACAAGAACAATGCCGCATTTATTGTGTGGTGCGAACTGAATTTATTTATAATTCAGCCCGATAGGAAACAGTAAATTAATTGTAGTCAGCTTATTTTATTCAGTTACTAATTTTTTCTCTGCAACCTGGAATACTTGCTTTGTTTCTTCATCATAAATGAAGGCTACAACTGTGCAATTATCAGCTACAAAATTATCCTTAAGGGTGTAACTATATGACTTTTTAACGGTGCCCACTGAGTTGATACCTGAAATCACTGAACCCCAGGTGCCATTAATTGCATCGCGCAGAACATTGTTGTGAACATAGTCATATATAATTGGGGTTGGTCCTGAAGATGGAGCATTGTTTTTCTGTGGTGATACAATACCGCTCTCTTTCAGAACTACTATCAGGCTCAGATCTTTATCAGGAACCTGCAAATACTCAACTGCAATTTCTGTGTCAAGCTTGCGGGTTTCATCATTATAAAGGTTGGTTATTTCAAGATCAACAGTAACTACAGTATCTTCAAGCATATTAAATACTTCGCTGCTCCAGGCTTCGGGTGAAAGAATATGCTCGCTTGTAGTGTAATTGATGCGGTTAACCATACCAAAAGGGTTGCCAACATTCGATATTCCAAAATATGCATCCCATGCAGTACCGACCTCTGTATTGTAATCGGCTGTAAAATCGCCTGCAGCAGTTGCTTTTGCAAACCAGCCTGCATGAACGGCCAACACTACAACTTTATCTCCAAATGTATTTTCAATGTTGTGAGCTATTATGGCAGCAGCCGGACAATTAACACATTGGTGCCCGGTGTAATCTTCAAGCAGTACACGCTTCTGGTGAAACTTTGAGGTATCAATATCCGAGGTGTCAATACTCGAGGTATCAACCACTATCTTTTGGGTGAAAGGTTCATCAATTTTATCACATGAAAACATCATTACACCCGTAGAAAGTAATGCCAAAGTATATTGGAGTAATCTTTTGAAGATCATTTTATTAGTTTTAGCGTGTTAAAATTTACTTTTAATCATGTTCCAAATAAAGGCCGTTATTTAAAAACTGCTGGTAAGCGTTATGGATAGACCATTAGATGCCGGAACATTCCGACATACCCCACCAACACAAATTATACCCTCACGCTGTTTACCGTAACTTAATGATAACCTGTTAGAGTCCTGTGTATAGCCAACTGCTACTGTTGGGTAATGAAAACGCCGGTCTTTATCATCATTACCATAATTATATTGATCCATAAGAGTAAAGAACCATCTTGGTGAGAAAGTAAACTCAGCCATAGCCTGCATCCAGTTCCCTTCATCCTGCCTGGTTGCCAGATGCTGAACTTCCGCTTTTACTGCATTCCTTGTACTGAATTTATAAGTAACATCAGCTATAAATATATTGGCCTTCACCATTTCTTCACCCGGATGCCCCTCAATAACATCAATATTGTAATTCATTCTAACCCATGAAATAAGAGCCTTAAGTTCATTATTGAACTTATGCTGAACCTCAATATTGAAATCCCTGAAATAGAGTTCATCACCAAATTCAAAATAGTTAGTCTGATATCCTAAAGTGCCTGTTTTACCAATAGGCGTTTCTTTGTCAATTGAATCTCTTTTGATTGAAGTGACATTAGAGAAGTTTACAGCAATATCGGTTCCATATTTACCGCCTAGCATGGTACCTTTCTTTATCTTATAATTTAATTGACCCTGCACTGCAATTTCTCCATTAGGCTGAGTAGCGTATGGATACATAGCAGCGAGCGTGTATGCATGTTGACGGGTTAGTGCAGGAAGGTAATTAATGTCGAGTACACTACCGCGTTCTGTGCGCTTTGATTTGAAGCTCATATTATCAGTCACCTTGCCCGACAGGAGCATTCCAAATCCTTTCTGTGAATATGAAGCCTGTAAAAGCAATGAGCGGCCACCTTTATAGATGAAGTTATTGATAGCTGAGGGATCATTATATTTATAAACGTATTCCCCATCAAGACTCACGCCTTTGTGGTGAATGTTTAATCTGGTTGACAGCGCAGCAACATTTTCAGGGAGAATAAGTACCTGGTCACTGTTAACGAGTATTTTTGCCGAAGGCTCATATTTGCTCACGAAACTGCCCCCAAGCGTAAATCTTGGTAGATCAGTGGATAGAATATTCAGAATGTCATTCATAGCAAACTCACCATCAAGTCCACGTACTATACCGGGGCCTGATTCCCAGAAGAATCTTTGTGTTCCTATAAGCCCTTTCAGAGCGATTCCTCTGTAAGGTCTGAAAATAAACCGGGCTCCTTTAATAGCATTGTCATAACCCAGGTTACGCTCTTCATAACTACGTAAGGTCATACCGCTGCCAAACTGCTCATAGAAATGACCCACAGTTATACCAAAACTTTCTTTTTGCCATGATGCGAACCAAAATGGTACACCGGTACCCTTATACCGTTGGTCATATCCCTTTATAGGATTAAGATATGATTCAAAGCGAAAACCTGCATTGAAGTTGCCTTGAGTATAAAGTATATTAGCAAATGAGTTCATTAACAAGGCCTCACTTACATCTTCAGCTCCTATAGCACTGTCAGCCTGGTAAATCTGTGCATCAAGCTGGAAGTTACCTGATACCCTCCCCTGCAGCAGATCCTGAGCTGTGAGTGACCCTGTGGTTATAAGTATAAAAGTGAATACGAATGCGTACAGTCTTCTCATACAATTTTTTATTAAATGGTTGGTGAAGCTTAAACCGACTTTGTATTATTTATGGAAGTCTATTGTATAGGCAGACCTGCATTGAGCTTTCGAACCATCTCAATCAGTTCAAGTTCACTACCTTCGCTAAAGGATGTATGCTGCCAAACAATCTCGCCATTGCCATTCAAAAGGAAAGTATGCGGTATCATATTCACATTCATCGCCCTTTTGAAATCTCCGTTAGCATCAAGCAGCACTTCATATTCCCAACCTTTTCCATTAACTGTAGGGGCAACTTTTGCTGTTGAGCGTGCATCATCAATTGACACAGCTACAAGTTTAACACCTGTTTCCTCTGTCCATTCGTCATATACATCAGCAATGGTAGTAAGTTCATTAATGCAGGGCTTGCACCATAGAGCCCAGAAACTAATGATCATTGGCTTGCCATCATTGCTGAGCTCAGCAGTATTAACATTATGGCCTGATAGGTTTTTAACAGTCACCTGAGGTAACTTACGCAGGTTATTATCTGTCTCCTGGGCAGAGAGGATGCTGATACTTAAAATCAGCATTAGCAGGGTAATTAGGTTTTTCATGGTTAGGTTGCGATTTTTAATTAAGTTATCTGGAAATTAGCCTTATAACTTAAAATTCAGGCTGCTAATTTATAAATACTTCCAATACTTTTGATTTTTTTTTAGGAATTAAATCCACTCTGTCAATTACTGCCGGGAGTAGTACTGCTTCACCTTGCGACAGGCTTACCTGCTTTTCTTCCTGTCCGTCGTGAACCAATGTTAAGCTTCCTTCAACGCAAACGTAAATTACAAACGAATCAAGTTCAGAATAATCCTTTGCAAGTACCTTGTCCAATACAATGATATTGGTTGTAAAATATTCTGACGAAACCATATTGGATGACCCATTAATGACTTCCTTATATTCTGATCGGTAATCGGTATGTGACTTAAAGTCAATTGCATCAAGCGCCTCGTCGGTATGTAATTCACGTGCCTGTCCAGTGTCATCAACACGATCCCAATCGTAGATGCGATAAGTTGTATCGGAAGTTTGTTGTATTTCTGCAAGCAGTATTCCCGGACCCAAAGCATGAACTCTTCCGGCAGGCATATAGAATACATCACCGGCTTTAACTTTCTCCCTGTTCAAGAGTTCGGTCACCTTATTATCATGAAGATACGACAAGTATTCTTCTCTATTAGAGTCTTTTTTAAAGCCAGTGATCAGTTCTGCGTCTTTATCAGCCGACATGATATACCACATTTCCGACTTTCCGTTTCCTACTCCACGTTTCATAGCAAGTTCATCATCCGGATGTACCTGGATTGAAAGATAATCGGCGGCATCAATAAATTTTACGAGTATGGGGAACTCATTACCAAATCTGTTATAGAGGGCATCACCCATCAAATCTCCCATGTATATTTCAACGAGCTCATTCAGTTCATTACCCGCCAAAAATCCATTGGCCACAATGGTAGGATTGTCCTCCACCCCTGAAAGCACCCATGCTTCACCGCAATTTGGTAAAGGGCTATAATCTATTCCAAGAACGGTTTTTATTTTATTTCCTCCCCATATTTTGTCTTTAAGTACCGGGTTGAATTTAAGCGGATATAGTTTGTGTTCCATAATTTCTTTGCTTTGATGACTGAGGGCATAAAATTACAATAACAATTTGATCGGTTTTATTGTTATTTATGATTAAGATGCAACATATCCACTTAACATGAACGACGAACAGATGTTTATCCTGCTCGCAGAAGACGACGAGGATGACAGGCAATTTTTCAGAGAGGCTATTGAGCGCATGAAGCTTAATACAGTACTAGAGATGGTTACTGATGGGGTTTATCTTATTGAATACCTCAAGAACAAGCCTGAAAAGCGCCCTCATTTACTATTCCTTGACCTGAATATGCCACGAAAAGATGGCTTCGAATGCCTGCATGAAATACGTAATGTGCTGGGGTTGACTGATCTACCTATTGCTATTTATTCAACCTCAAATGCAAATGTTGACATGGAAGAAGCCTTCAGACTCGGTGCCAACATTTATATCCGCAAACCTGCAGACTTTGAATTGTTAAAAAAAATCATCGCAAAAGTAGTCTCCATAAACTGGCATTATCACAACAACGGTTTGAATATTAAGAATTTTGTCCTCTCCATTTAATTGACCCTCAGATTAAATGCAATAATAATTTTCTCCTGTCTAAGTAGTTAATTCTGTTTCATTTCACTTCTTTTTTTAATTTCGCTAGTTGATATAACCATCCATCAACTAATTCAATTAAAGTGAAAAAACTTAACGTCACTCTCACGCATGGCTTAATGGCCGTAATAGCCATTTTGTTATCAATAGCCCCTTCTGCTTATGCACAGAAGAAAAAGGTAGTAGTAAAAACAGATACAATTAAAAGCAACACCTTCAGTGGTATGAAATTCCGATCCATCGGACCGGCGTATGCTTCAGGCCGTATTGCTGATTTCGCAGTAAACCCTGAAAAACCACATGAGTACTTCGTAGCAGTAGCTTCAGGTCATATCTGGAAAACAGTGAACGCCGGAACCACCTGGACTCCTGTCTTTGACAATTACGGTTCATACTCTATTGGTTGTGTGGTTCTTGATCCATCAAACCCTAACGTGGTATGGACAGGTACAGGTGAAAATAATCACCAAAGGGCTCTTGGCTATGGTGATGGTGTTTATAAAAGTATTGATGGTGGTAAATCCTGGAAGAACATGGGACTTAAAAACTCCCGTCAAATAGGGATGATCGCTATTGACCCACGCAATACCAACGTTGTTTATGTTGCGGCTGAAGGTTCTGTTTGGGGACCCGGCAGTGAAAGAGGTTTATATAAAACGACTGATGGCGGTACAACCTGGACCAAAGTGTTAAATGTTAGTGACAATACCGGTATCAACAACGTTATACTCGATCCAAGGAATCCTGATGTAATATATGCAACCAGCGAACAACGACGCAGGCATGTGAATACTAAGATAGGTGGCGGACCTGAATCGGCAATACATAAATCAACCGATGCAGGTGCAACATGGACCAAACTCACATCAGGGCTACCAGGCGATGATATGGGTGGAATTGGCATAGCAATTTCACCGGTTAACCCCGATTATATATATGCAATCATCGAAGCAGCCAATGAATCGAGCGGCTTTTACCGCAGCACAAACAGAGGTGCTTCATGGACTAAAATGAGCGACCATACTGCACAAGGACAATACTATAATGAAATCTATTGTGATCCCGTTGATGTTGATAAAGTATATTCAATGGAAACAGTATCACATGTTACATCTGACGGTGGTAAAACATGGAATAGATTAGGGCTGAAAGCAAGACATGTTGATGATCATGCTTTTTGGATAGATCCTAAAAATACCGACCACTTCCTGATAGGTGGTGATGGTGGTGTTTATGAAACATGGGATGGTGGCGAAGAGTATCTTTTCAAAAGCAACTTGCCTGTTACACAGTTCTACCGCGTTAATGTTGATAACAGTGAACCGTTCTATTATATATACGGAGGAACCCAGGACAATAACAGTATGGGAGGTCCGTCAAGAAATACCAGCAGTTTCGGTGTAACCAGCGATGAATGGTTTGTTACTAATGGGGGTGATGGGTTCTGGACTGCAGTTGACCCTACTGACCCTAACATCGTATATGCCGAGGCACAATATGGCAATATGGTAAGATATGACAGGAAGAGCGGTGAAGCCATTGATCTCAGGCCTGAACCACGTAAAGGTGAGGATACTTACAAATGGAACTGGAATACACCACTGGTATTAAGCAAACATAATCACAAAAGATTATACACTGCTGCCAATAAAGTTTTCAGAAGTGATGACCGGGGTGATACATGGGAAGTGATATCTGACGACTTAACCTCCGGTGCCGACAGGAATACCTGGAAGGTTATGGACAAATACTGGAGTTATGATGCTGTTCAGAAAGATGTATCAACTTCACTCTTTGGTACCATTGTTTCATTTGATGAATCTCCATTAAATGAAAACCTGCTTTATGTTGGTACTGATGACGGACTTATTCAGGTTACTACAGATGGTAAAAATTGGAATAAAACAGCCACATTCCCGGGCGTACCTGAGTATACCTATGTTTCTGACTTATTGGCCGACAGGTATAATGAAAATGTTGTTTATGCCTCATTTGACAATATTCTTCGTGACGACTTCAAACCATATCTACTAAAGAGTACTGATAAAGGCAAAACTTGGGTTTCTATCAGCGGCAACCTTCCCGAAAATGGAACCGTACACACAATAGTCCAGGATCACAAAAATCCTGATCTTCTGTTTGTGGGTACAGAGTTTGGCGTATTCTTTACCGTGGATGGTGGCAGTATATGGACTCAGCTCAAAGGTGGTATGCCTGTTATCCGTGTAAATGATATCGTGATACAGGAACGTGAGAATGACCTGGTAGTTGCTACTTTTGGAAGAGGCTTCTACATTTTAGAGGATTATACACCATTGAGGCATTATAATAAAGAGATAGCTGCCAAAGAGTCACATATTTTTGAGATAAAAGATGCACTTATGTTTGTGCAAACCGGCGGCAAATATGGACAGGGATCAACTTATTATGGTGCAAAGAACCCTGATTTTGGTGCAACTTTTACATACTACCTGAAGGAAGCTCCTAAAACATTGCGCGACAAGAGACGTGAAAAAGAAAAGGAACTCTTTAAAAAAGGTGAGCCTATTCCCCAACCAACAGTTGCTGAACTTAGAGCTGAAGATGACGAAATAAAACCACACCTTATCTTTGATATTACCGATGCTTCAGGCAATCATGTTCGACGCTTATATGAAAAGCCATCGGAAGGTGTCAACCGGAAAGTATGGAACCTGCGATATAATGGCACTCAGCCGGTTAGGAAAAACGGTGCTAAGTTTGATCCGTTCGCCGAAGGGAACAATGGAATGATGGTAATGCCCGGACAATACAATGTCACCCTGTCATTATATGCAGGTGGAGAAACCATGGTACTGGCCGGACCGGTTCCTTTCAATGCTAAGGTACTTAACAATACAACCTTACCTGCACCTGACAGAGCTGCCCTTGTTGCTTTCCAAAAGGAAGTATCAAACGTAGCCCGTAAAGTGCAGGGAGCTGAGAAGTATGCTGAAGAACTTCAGGAACGCCTCACTTCTATGTTGCAGGCAGTGCATCAAACACCAGGTGCTTCACCTGAATTACAGCATGAAGTACTTCAGGCATTAAACCAAACCAATGATCTGCTTTTCCTTCTTCATGGCACAGAACCTAAAGCAAGTCGTGAGGAAGTTCCACCTGCACAGGTGCCATTAATGGAACGACTGAGCAATATTATATATGCTCACTGGTCATCAACCTCTGCACCAACTTCAACACATCGCCGCAGCCTTGAAATTCTGCAGGAAGAGTTCCCGCCGGTAATTAGTCATTTAAGGCAATTAGGTGAAGTTAAACTTAAAGATCTGGAGAACAGAATGGAACTTGCAGGTGTGCCTTATACCACCGGACGACTGCCTGTTTGGAATTGATGATTCATTCCTTTATTAAGCGTTAATTGTATTTGATTCTAAAAACTGCCGGATATTCCGGCAGTTTTTTTTGTGGCGACTTTCCCTTCAACATTGGTTGCGAATGGTCCCCGGGCAAAGTTCGAGTGAAAGTTCATATTGAGGTACGAAGTATGAGCCGGAATCGAGAACTGTATCGACGTGGTCCCCGAGTTTTATTGAAGGGTCGGTTGAATCAAGGTAAATATCACTATTTTATATTGTTTGACAAAATAGTGAAAACAATAAACAAACTAATCCCAGCAATTCTTCTAATCCGATTACCAACTTCTGTTGATAACTGCCATAAATAGCAATCAGGCTATCAATTTTTGATATTTCAGTAGATTCTAGCTTATTGCACTCATAACCAGAACTTCATACAAATCTCAATCGTGGAAGTAACAGTAGCTAATGTAATGGGGTTGGCTAAGTTTTACTGTAAAGATAGCGATCAATTCGAGATCGATTGTATTTATCCAAGTAACAACCTTGTATAAACCATATTACAACCTTATATAAACAATGTACATCATACAAGGTCTCAATATGAGTAATACTAAGTCAATACTAAGTAATCAAAAATGAATCTTAAATGAAAATCATGAAATAAGATACCTGATAATTTCATGATGGAGAAAAAGTGTTAAATAAAAATGTTTAACAAAAAACGAAATAAAGTAAACAAAAATAGAAAACTGCTGTTTAAGCATCATAAACAACAAATTAAACAGACACTTTAAAATTTAAGCGGTTATGAAAACAACATTTTTTAAAATAAGCCTTATGGCGATAGCAGTATCATCATTTACGATGTTTACTTCGTGTTCAAAAGACGAGGAAACCCCCGAGGTTCCTGTACAAACTCCAAAGAATATAGTGGAAGTTGCTTCTGCTGATGCTCGTTTCTCTATATTGGTTGAGGCGGTTACTAAAGCCAATCTTGCTTCAGCTCTTCAGGCAGCCGGCCCATTCACCGTATTTGCTCCAACCAATGATGCTTTCCAGGCATTGTTTACTCAACTTGGAGTAAGTGGTATTGCTGATCTTGATGCAGCTACACTTACACCTATTCTTTTAAACCATGTAGTAGCAGGTAAAATTGCTTCTTCTGATATCACTGCCTCAGGTTATGTGCCTTCATTAAACACCGGAGCCCCCGGTAACAATAGCGTTAAATTGTTTGTAAAAAAAGATTCTGGTGTTACGGTTGATGGAAGTAAAGTAATTGTTGCTGATGTGATGGCATCAAATGGTGTGATCCATGCAATTGATAAAGTTATTTTGCCTGCAAGCGTAGTAAATCATGCTATAAACAATCCTAATTTTAGCACACTTGTTCTGGCTGTAATAAAAGCGGGATTGGTTGAAGCTCTGAGTACAGATGGTCCATTTACAATCTTTGCCCCAACCAATAGCGCCTTTGATGCACTCTTCGCTACACTGGGTGTTTCTGGTGTAAACGACCTAACAGCTGAGCAACTTACACCAATCCTTTTATACCACGTTGTTTCAGGTAATGTTACTGCAGCAGAGGTATCAAGTGGATCAGTTCCTACCTTAAATGAAGGTAATAATCTCGAATTAATGGTAAGCTCATCAGGGGTTTCTATCAATTCAGATGTGAATGTGGTTGCTACAGATGTGCAAGGAACAAACGGTGTAATTCATGCCATTGACGCTGTTTTACTTCCTTAATTTTAAGTGGTGTTTGAATCAGTAAACTGCCGGGTAATTCCGGCAGTTTTTTTATGACCAGTCAATGCGCCTTTGCAACAATATCACCAACGTTGTGACAACTCTTTAGGCAAATGAGAAATCTACATCGGCCTTAAAATGAATACCTCACCGGTGTCGTAATGCACAGTTGTAGTCGACTTTAGAGATGGTGAATTCTCGTAAGTTTCTTTATTGGTTACGAGCAGCTCATCCGGAAAAGTTCCAAGGTTCGTTAGCTCCCGACTGATAGTAACGTTTTTATTATTGAATTTCAGATAAAGAAGGTAGTCTTGTCTTCCCATATTATAAACAGAGATCTTGTCAGCCTTCTCAATGATTGCCTGATTGGAAGATATGAATGATGGTTTACTGTGTGGTGTGCTGAGTTCGTATATTTTCTTTGTGAATGTTACCATCGATAAAATTATGGCAACATAAACAGTAGGTTTATAATGCTTTGAAAGTTTCTCAAACCCTGCGGCTACAAGTATTGCAATAAAAGGTACTGCGGGAGTCATGTACCAGAAATGCGATTCAGCTGACAATGATAAAATAAGTCCGGTTGTAGAAATGATGCAAAATGAAAAAAGAAACAGACTATATGCATGTGATTCTTCAGGAGTAAATATGGACCTTCTTTTAAAAGCACTAATGACAAATGCAATAATCATCAAATAGAATGCATAATTCCATAAGTTAAACTTTACATCAAGAAATGTAATAAAGAAAGCTAAATTTCGCGCTGATTTGCTGTCATTAAATCCTGCAGAAAACCTATGCAGAACATCATACTGCCACATTGTTTGAAAAGAGTTTTTCGTGCCATATATGCTTGTTTCAAAGGATAAGCCATAAAGATGACCTATTAAATACCAGCCCATTATAAATCCGACAAATACAACTGCTGAAAGCCAGAACATTTTATCTGAAAAGATCTGTACAATTTTCCTGCTAATTATCGTATAAAGGAATAATCCGGGAAATATGATCAGTACTGCCAATCCTTTGCTTAAATATGCAAACCCGAGAAAAATAGCGCAATAAAGAATACTGATTTTTTTATTGAATTCGGTATAGAGTAATAAATGCCATATTGACAACATAATAAACATCAGTAGAAGTGCATCAAAATCACCGGTTCTACCAACATGATTGCCCACTATCCCATCAACGGTCAATATTATGAAACTGGAAAAAAATGCAATTCGTTTATTGACAAAACGATTTACAAGATGGAATGTAATAATAATCGAGATAAATGCTGCCAGTGCTGACGGAAAGCGAAGTGCAAACTCATTATAACCAAAAACACTATAGGAAAGAGTTACTAACCATATATACATCGGTGGTTTAGCATTCCATGTGTCCGGTTCACCACCATAGTATAAGTTGACATAATCACCGGATTGAAGCATTTCAATGGCATTTACTCCATTCCTCGACTCATCCCATTCATTAAGTGGTTCGCTGCCAAGTTTCCAGGAACAGACGAATACTGCCAAAATGATAAGCAGGATCTTATAATAATTATTCTGCGATAAAAAAGTATCTATCCTGGCTGGCATAGTTATAGTAACAAACAATCGTCAAATTTAAAACTAATTTAATGTAAGCCAAGCATGGGTACATGTAATCAACAATCCCAATTTCAGCCCCTGGTTTTGGCTGTAATAAAAGCCGGATTAGTTGAAGCACTGAGTGCTGATGGTCCATTTACAATATTCGCTCCGTCAAACAGTGCTTTTGATGCACTCTTCACTACGCTGGGTGTCTCAGGTATAAATGACCTCACTGCTGAGCAGTTAACACCAATTCTTTTATACCATGTTGTTCCGGGTAATGTTACAGCAGCCCAGGTTTCAAGTGGATCAGTTCCAACCTTAAACGAAGGTAATAGTCTTGATCTGATGGTAAGCGCATCAGGTGTTTCCATCAACGAAAGTGTGAATGTAGTAGCCACAGATGTTCAGGGAACTAATGGAGTAATCCATGCTATTGATGCAGTTTTACTCCCTTAATTTAAAGTGGTGTTTGAATCAAGTGACTGCCGGGTAATTCCGGCAGTTTTTTTTTGTTCATTCCATAACCTGACCTCTTTCCTCTACATACTTCTGCTAAGCTCAGCACTAGCAAAGAGAGGATGAAGGTAAGCGCATTATATTAAGGAGTTAAATAAATCAGTTCCTCAAGGACAATAGTCAGTAATTGTCTGGTTCTCATACTTTTCTATTGTTGCTTCTTTGAAACTTATGCTTGCGCCCGATTTACATAATCTGATTACAAGAACACCACCTGTGTATGACCATGATACATCTGAAAACTCTTTATCTATATATGGCAATACTGGAATGTTAATACCATTTATTTCAATAATACGATTTGCTGATGATTTATGCTTGTTGACCATGCTTGTATCAGTCAAGTATTGTTCTGATAGACCAATAACTCTTAAATCAATAAAAAAACGTCTTTCAACCATCTCAATAATATAAAACATGGTGGTATCTTTTTGCATATAATCTGCAATTGTGATTAAAACAACACAAGAAGCAACAAAGCTAAATTTGCAAAGCAATGCTCTTATTTCAGTAGCCTACACTCAAGATAAAATAGGAATATGCCACCATCTAGCAAATGAAGACAAGTTAATTTGGGTAAAGAAATGAATACTTTCGAAGAAAGAAATACGCGAATTTTCAATTCTCCCTTAGAAATAGGGTTACGCTTACTTTATATTTTAAATGAAGTATACCCTAAAGCCTGTGATTTGCAAAGGTTGATTTATTACGACTACATTCTTGTTCATTCTAGTGACGTTCCCAATGGTCCCAAAAGTATTCATCCAAGAATTCCACACAGAACCTCAGAAATTCTAGTCAAACGGGAACTGGTAAAAAAGGGATTAACGCTTATGAATAGCAAGCAATTGATCCAGTCGGTATTTGACTCTACAGGAATTTTATATTCAGCAACTGAGTTAACTAAACCCTTTCTAGAATACAATAATTCCGAGTATGCTGTTTCATTAAAAACTGTTTCAAAATGGCTGGTAAATAAGTTTGAATCGTACAACGATGAAAATCTATCCCAATTTATTAAAAACAATATGGATGTATGGGGTGGAGAATTTTCAAAAGAATCAATTTTAAGAGGAAGCTACGATGAGCAATAATTTTGGCTTTTATATAAGAAAACTTCACGTTACTGGACTAAACAGTAAGGCGGCTAAATTAACATTTAGTAAAGGGTTCAATGTTATTTCTGGACTTTCGGATACTGGGAAATCTTACATTTTCGCCTGTATTAATTATATGCTCGGTGGAGGTGACATACCAAAGGACATTCCTGAAAGCGTTGGATATTCAGAGGTTTTTCTTGAGATAAAAACTTATTCTGGGAAAACATATACACTCAACAGAAATTTAAAAGGCGGCAATTTTAACATAAAGGAAGTTGAGCTTGAAAAATTCTTAACACAAGGGATTGCAAAGGAATTAAAAAATCAACATTCCAATACCAGCAAGGATAATATCTCAAGCTTTCTTCTTGAACTGAGTGGCTTTGGTGAAACCTATGTTAAAAAAGACAAGCAAAATGCAAAAAGGGAACTTAGTTTCCGAGACATTGCGAAACTTACATTAATAGATGAAGAAAGAATTATAACAGAGAAATCTCCTATCTATTCAGGACAGTTTTATGAACAGCCACAAGAACAATCCGTTCTTGAAATCCTTCTTACCGGAAAAGATGCCAAAGATCTTGAGCAAGTGGAGGAAGCTAAGGTTTATACAAGCCGGATAAAAGGGAAAATAGAATTTGTCGATTCGTTAATCAAGGAATTATCTGAAAAGCTTCTGAAACTTGAAAATGAAAATCCCGTTGAGAAACAAAAATTGTTGCAAACAAAGGTCGATGGCCTAACTAAGGTTTTAGCAGAATCAAGTATTCAACTTGAAAAGCTCACAACTGAAAAGCAAAAACTGTTCAATGAAATTAGCGAATTAGAATCCAAAAAAATACTTCAAGAGGAATTGTCAAATAGATTTGTACTCCTAAAAGAACACTATAACAGTGATATCAAAAGGTTAGAGTTTATAACCGAAGGAGAAGAATACTTTTCACAGCTTACTGCAGTAAAGTGTCCATTATTATGTGGTAGTGATATGGACAAGGAGCATTACGATTGCATTATTGACGAGGGTGAAAAGTCATCAAGCGTTATGAATTCTATAGAAGTAGAACTTGAAAAAATTAAACTAAAGCTTTCAGACCTTGAAAGCACATTGTCCGAATTAAACAAAGAAAGAGCGGACAGAGACGTCAAGTTATCTTCTTTAAAAAAACAGTTCCAATTCATTAAGACCGAAATTCAAGAGAAACTCGAGCCTGTAAAATCATCAACTAAGCAAGAAATTGATTTCTTAATAAGTGAATTGGCACTAATAAAAGAGCAAGATGTTTTAAAGGATCAGCTAGCAAGCTACTACAATCAGAAGACTATATTGGACAAAGCACTCGCTAAAAAACCTAAAGTTGGTGAGCAGTCGGACGGTATTAAATATACTGTCTTTAAGGAGTTTTGTGAAATAATTGAAGCAATCCTTACTAATTGGAAATACCCTAACATTTCCACAGTAAACTTTGATGATTCTTACAAAATTTATGACATTGTCATTAATAATAAAAATCGAAAGGCTCACGGTAAAGGCATTAGAGCAATCACATACACTTCCTTTGTTTTAGGTTTAATGGATTACTGCATTCAGAAAAATTTGCCGCACTCGAGAAATATTATTATTGATTCCCCTCTTACAACATATCAGGGAAAAGAATCTCAAGCCAACTTGGAAGAAATCACAAAGGATATGGAAGACGCCTTTTTTATTGACCTTTCAGCAGTACCAAACAGATAACAAAGACCCAAGCGAGAGTTTGAAGTCAAAAATAAACTATATTCATTTTACTGGTGACAAAGCAAATGGGAGACAAGGATTTTTCCCTCTTTAATTTTCCTAGACGACAGAGAAGCATTGGCTATAATCGAGTAGACGGCTCCACCAGTAGTTAGCTGGATAATCCGGAGCATGCTGACCCCCCTTTACCAGAATAATTGCTCTAATAATAAAATATCGGTACTGACATTCCGGCAGATACTGACCCCCCTGTTTGAAGTTGAGTAACATGCCGAATATTC
>JAEZDY010000037.1 GCA_023417935.1 Bacteroidota bacterium | reverse complement strand
TTCCCGCCCGCATTCTCTCAATGAACTCCCCCGTTTCTGCTTTCTTACTGCGTGAATTGGGACTGCAAAAGTACACACTTTTACTTCTCATCCAAATGTTTTTTGAAAATTTTTGGTATTTTTTTTCCTAATCTCAGAACTTATCTTGATTATCAACCCGCTAGCCCACTAAAATAAAACATCCGGGCTACTTCATTTGCTAATGGAATAAGGCAAACCTGAGGGGGCTTCTTAAACTATAGCATGGTTAATATACTCTTAATAACGGGGGAGATATTGATTTGTTGCGTTTTTAAATCTTGATTTTCAAAGTTTTACGTGTAATTACGATTGATTATAAAAGCAGTATACCAACACCAAGCAGTGATCTGTTTAATGTGAGCTAGTAATAAGCGAATAAAAAGTGTTGTTATTAGTAGATAGTTTCTGGCAAATACCTCCAGGTTCTATAATTTTGCACCTTCAGGTTCTATAATTTTGGCATTTTAACTGCCGGACACCCATAAATATAATACTATGAAAAGTCTGCTAACTTACATGATGCTCAGCATAACAATAACATTATTCTCACAGGAGAATAGAGAACCCAAGGTCCCTTTTTCTGAACGGATTGTTTTTGGTGGTGGTTTGGGACTGCAGTTTGGAACCCTTACTTTTATAGATATATCACCTGTTATAGGGTATAGACTAACTCCTAAACTCGAAACTGGTATCGGACTTACTTATAAATATTACCGTTATAAGGACTTCTATCAAGACCAAACAACTGGTCAAAAGTTTGATTTGAAGAGCCATATGTATGGCGGAAGTGTATACAGTAGATATCACATCCTTGAAAATATATTCGCTCATGTTGAATTTGAGAGGCTAAGATATAGCTTTGAAGATATTACTAATGTAGGCGGTCAAATCGTCCGAAATCCAACGCACACATACATTAATAGTCTCTTTGTTGGTGGTGGTTTGAGGCAGAGGATAACAGCTAATTCCTACTTCTTCATTCTGGCATTGTGGAATTTAACCGAGCAGGAGTACACTCCATATAATAATCCAGTTTTAAGAATGGGAGTTTTGCTTGGCAGGTGATCAGATCGTCTTTTTTGACTCTTATAGTACTATTTCCATCAACTTATCAGCACTTCGGGTCAATTGAAACCCGAATTTCTGATATAAACTATGTGCATCCTTTGTAGCAAGCATTATCCTGTGTATACCTTGCAAATCAGGGTGCTGCATAATATGCTCCATAAGCTTCAGGCTTAAACCCATACCTCTGAAACTTTCCAGAATAAATAAATCCATTATGTAAGCAAACACCGATTGATCTGTGACCACTCGAGCAAAGCCAATTAGTTTGCCGCTTTTGTCATACATACCGAAACATAATGAGTTCTCAATCGAACGATGAACTGTCTCATAACTTCTACCTTTTGCCCAATATGACCGGTTAGCAAGAAAATCATGAACAGCATTCACATCAAGCTTACTCTTATCTGTCGTGATTACATAGTCTATCATTGTGTGATGGAATTTTTAAGGCATTGGTTTGCCCTGTGATGCTGTTTGTATCATTGTCTCCAAAACTGACAGATCAACATCCTCCAAACGATTTATGTAGAGGCAACCTGCACCTGTTTTATGTTTGCCTAGTTTACTAAGTACTTCTTCATGCTGTTTAATATCCATGGTAAGATATAATGATAAATTTGCTTTCCTGGGAGCAAACCCTATTTTTAGCCAGTCAACTTCCCTTCCAGTCTTAGGACTCTTGTATCTGATATTACCAAAGCCAATGATTGAACTGCTCCACAATACCGGCTCATCACCGGTTGCTTTCTTCATCATATCAATTAGCACAAAGCTGTCTTTTCTCTTCTGCTCATCATGAATATTGTTAATGAAATCTTCAACACTGTCAGCAGTTGGTTTAGTTTTAATCTCAACCAGTTTTGATTTCTTTTCAGCCATAATATCAAAATTTATTAAATCAAGTAATAACTATTATCCTGTATACACTTTTTGATTCTAAAAGTTATTCCTTCTAATATAGTACCTTTTGATCAAGACAGGAATACACAGTATAACAATGTTCTTACCAATCCTGAATAACCTTTGAACACTTTGTTTATTTGAAATATGCAGGGTCATAAACTACATTATGATGGGTAAGCTCCAATGCTGCCTCTGAAAGTTTATCAAAAAAAGTAACCTGGGCTTGAACACTACCCATTATCAGAGAAAATAAGAAGATCAATCTACTTAGTGTTTTTGTCATTTTACTATTGAATCTTCTCTTCAACGTTTAGAAACTTCGTATTCAGTTAACATTGATGGTTTGTACGTATTCAATTTCTCTTTCGTAGTTCATTAACTACAGCGAAATTATGGATTAAATTTAAGATCAAAGATCAACTTAAAAAATATCTTTTAAATGATAAATAGTAAAGGCCGACTTATTAGTCAGCCCTCTACTTCGGAATGCCTTAAAATTGCATGCCTCTATGCCTTTGGCACATTCTTCAATATCTCAATTGTCAGATCCCAAAACTTCTGAACTGTATCTATATTCAACCTCTCATCAGGTGAATGTGCTCCTTTGATGGTCGGACCATATGAGATCATATCCATTTTTGGATACTTCTCCCCTATCAATCCGCATTCAAGTCCGGCATGAATAGCAAGTACTTTGGGTGATTTGCCGAATAGTTTTTCGTAAGCAGCTTTAGAAATCTCAAGGATTTCTGAATTGGGATTAGGAGTCCAGCCAGGATAACCTTCGCCATGAACTGATTTGCCACCTGCAAGATTAAAAACAGATGCTACCATATTTGCAACATCGTATTTTTCTGATTCTACTGAACTGCGTTGACTTGTTGTGATCTCAATATGGCCTTCTTTTGTCTTAACGGCTGCCAGGTTAGTGGAAGTTTCAACAAAATTGGTAATACTCTGTGACATTGCAATAACTCCATGCGGACAAGCATATAATGAGTTCAGAAGTTTCATCTGAGTATCATCGCTCATAACCTTTTGTGGGTTATCTGTTGCAGGTGCTTCAACTGTGAGTCCAGGTTCAGTAATATTATATTCTGCTCTCACAGTATCGTTGTATTTGGCCACGAATGCTTCAAAATCATTGGCATTGGCAGCAGGTACAGCAACTATCGCCTCTCCTTCACGGGCAATAGCATTTCGGAGGTTACCTGCATTGAAGGAAGCAACTTTAAGCCCAAACAACTTCGATGATTCCCAAAGTATCCTGTTGAGTATCTTATTAGCGTTGCCTAGTCTTTTATTTATATCATCACCTGAGTGACCTCCCTTAAGTCCACTGACTTTTACATTATAACCCTTTGCATCAGCAATCCCGTTTTCCATAATACATGGCAGTGTAATAACGGTATCAATACCACCGGCACAACCAATGAATATCTCACCTTCGTCCTCTGAATCCAGATTTAAAAGGATTGTACTTTTCAATAATGTTGGATCAAGTCCGAATGCTCCACTTAACCCTGTTTCTTCGTCAACTGTAAAGAGGCATTCAATCGGACCATGGGCTATATCGGTTGCTTCAAGTATTGCAAGTTGAGCAGCAACTCCTATACCATCATCAGCGCCCAACGTTGTTCCTTTAGCTTTAACCCATTCACCGGCAATATATGGTTTAATAGGATCAGTATCAAAGTTATGCTCAACATCACTGTTCTTTTCACAAACCATATCAATATGGCTCTGAAGCACTACTGATTTCAAATCTTCCATACCATGGGTAGCCGGTTTCCTGATAATTATGTTTCCGGTTTTATCTACAATCGTTTCAAGATTGTGCTTTTTACCAAACTCTACAATATAGGCCGCAATTTTTTCTTCCTTCTTTGAAGGACGGGGTATTTGACAAATTTCTTCGAAATAGGAGAAGATACGTTCAGGTTTTAGCATTGTTAATACATTGTTCATTGCATTTAATTTTATGAGGTTATCAATTTAGCAGTCAGCTTGTCAGCTTTCAGCTTTCGGCTATGAGCTTTCAGTTACAGCTTTCAGTTATCAGATATCAATAATCAGTTATCAGTTATCAGTTATCAGTTATTAGTTATCAGTTGTTAGGATTCGGTAATCAGGTTTTTGGTGCTTATTTTTGCTAGCATTCGGTTTTCAACAAAACCTTATGGATATAGCTTTATTTCTGCAAGTGTTTTAAAAGTTTGATTGTATTCAGTGGATCAGTGGAACCAAAAACAGTATTACCTGCAACCAGCACATCAGCACCTGCTTCAATTAGTAAAGATGCATTGTTTAGATCAACGCCACCGTCAATTTCTATCAGTGCATTTGATTTCTTTGATTCAATCAGTTTGCGAAGTCTTACAATCCTGTCGTATGTTTGCTCAATGAACTTCTGTCCGCCGAAGCCGGGATTCACTGACATCAGCAGCACAAGGTCAACATCTGTTATAATATCTTCAAGAAGATTAACCTGAGTATGCGGGTTAAGCACAACACCAGCTTTCATTCCGAGCGATTTAATTTGCTGCATAGCCCTGTGCAAGTGTGGTACAGCTTCAATATGTACACTAAGTATGTTTGCCCCACAATCCCTGAAAGCTTCAAAATATCTTTCAGGCTTTACAATCATCAGGTGAACATCAAGAGGCTTCTTTGCATGCTTACTTATTGCCTTAATAACCGGCATCCCGAATGATATGTTGGGCACAAATTCACCGTCCATTACATCAACATGAAACCAATCGGCTTCACTGTTATTAACAATTTCAATATCCTTGCCTAAATTGGCAAAATCGGCTGAAAGCAATGAAGGTGCGATCAAATGCTGACTCATATTCCTGTTTTTTAATGCGAAGGTACAGTATTTTTTGGTTGATTATTTAATAGCGTGTTATGTCTGACAACAACACTTTAGCCACCATAAATAAAAAACCCGGCAATTAAACCGGGCTTTTCTTGATCCTAAATAAGGTTATAACCTAGAGTAGGTTTATCCTAAATAAGTCTTTAAGATCTTACTTCTTGAGGTGTGCTTCAGTCGCCTGATAGCTTTTTCTTTAATTTGTCTTACTCTTTCGCGGGTAAGGTCAAAGCGTTCGCCGATTTCTTCAAGTGTAAGGGGATGTTCACCACCTAAACCAAAATACAATCTTACAACGTCAGCTTCACGACATGTGAGTGTTGATACAGCGCGTTCAATTTCTTTACGTAATGATTCATAAAGAAGTTCGGTTTCAGGAGTTGGGCTATCATCGCTACGTAATACATCGTACATGTTGTTGTCTTCATCCTGCACTAAAGGTGCATCCATAGAAACATGACGGCCTGAGTTACGCATTGATTCTTTTACCTCATTCTCACTGATTTCGAGCAATCCGGCTATTTCATCATAGTTAGGTTCTCTCTCAAATTCCTGCTCAAGTTTGGCGTAAGCCTTATTGATTTTATTAATAGAACCTATTTTATTCAGAGGAAGCCTAACTATTCTTGACTGTTCAGCCAAAGCCTGAAGAATCGACTGGCGGATCCACCATACAGCGTATGAGATGAATTTGAATCCACGGGTTTCATCAAATCTTTGTGCGGCTTTAATTAATCCCAGGTTTCCTTCATTGATCAAGTCAGGTAAGCTTAATCCCTGGTTCTGGTATTGTTTTGAAACTGATACAACAAACCTTAAATTGGCTTTTGTAAGTTTCTCCAGAGCATGACGGTCGCCTTGTTTAATTTTTTGTGCCAGGGCAACTTCTTCATCTGCTGTAATCAACTCTACCTTCCCGATTTCCTGCAAGTACTTATCAAGCGAAGCTGTCTCGCGGTTAGTAACCTGTTTAGTAATCTTTAATTGCCTCATTTTCTCCCTTTATTTAGTTGGGCAGATAACTGCTATGAAATTATTTTATTTGTTCTCTTGTTCTGGTTTTGGGAGCAGCACTTTGCGTGACAGTTTGAGTTTTCCGGTCTTGCTATCAATCTCAATGAGTTTAACATCAATTTCCTGACCTACCTTTAGTACACTTTCTACATCTTTTAATCGGGTGTGGTCTATTTCCGAAATATGTAATAATCCATCCTTACCCGGAAGTATCTCCACAAACGCACCGAATGTAGTAATATTTTTTACTGTTCCGTGATATACTGTTCCAATTTCAGGTATAGCAACAATGCGTTTGATCTTATCCATTACGGCATTAATTGAATCCTTATTGTTTGAAACGATATCAATAATTCCGAATTCACCAACTTCTTCAATAACGATGGTTGAACCGGTTTCACGTTGCATTTCCTGTATAACTTTACCACCCGGACCAATTACTGCTCCAATGAATTCTTTAGGAATTGTCATCTTTACAATACGCGGCACATGTGGTTTATAATCTTCACGTGGTGAGCTGATGGTTTTTTCCATCTCACCTAATATATGTAATCTACCTGCTCGTGCTTGTTGAAGTGCCTGCGCCAATACATCGTAGGATAGTCCGTCAACCTTGATGTCCATTTGGCAGGCAGTTATACCATCGCGTGTACCTGTAACCTTGAAGTCCATATCTCCTAAGTGATCTTCATCACCAAGAATATCACTTAAAATAGCATACCTATTGGTTTTTGTATCGGCTATAAGACCCATTGCAATACCTGAAACAGGTTTAATGAGTTTCACACCTGCATCCATAAGTGCCATTGTGCCGGCACAAACGGTAGCCATTGATGATGATCCGTTTGATTCAAGGATGTCAGAAACTATACGAATGGTATATGGATTAATATCAGTTCCCGGAATCATTGGTTTCAATGCGCGAAGTGCAAGGTTACCATGCCCTATTTCACGGCGGCTGGTACCCATAGTTCTTTTAACTTCTCCTGTTGAGAATGGCGGGAAGTTATAATGAAGAATGAAGTTCACTTTGCCATCTATCACAACACCGTCAATTATCTGCTCATCAAGCTTGGTTCCCAGGGTAACGGTTGTTAACGACTGTGTTTCACCTCTTGTAAAGATAGCTGAACCATGTACAGCAGGCAGGTAATCAACCTCACACCATATTGGGCGTATCTCATCAAGTTTGCGGCCATCAAGTCGCTGGCGTTTATCAAGCACTACATTTCTAACGGCTTCTTTTTCAACATCATGATAATAGCGTTTTATCATGAATTCTTTTTCTTTTACTTCTTCTTCTGACAAGGTGGCCTTGAATTCATCAAGAATTGCTGCGAAAGCATCACCACGTGCATGTTTTGAAGAAGGAGTGCTGGCAACAGCAACTACTTTATCATAACTAAACTCCCTGATACGTGCACGCAGCTCTTCATCATTGGTTTCATGGTTATATTCACGTTTTGGTGATGAACCTTCAACCATAGCTGCCAGATCTAACTGAGCCTGGCATTGTATTTTAATTGCATTATGAGCAATCTTTAATGCTTCGATAATATCATTTTCTGAAGCTTCCTTCAGTTCACCTTCCACCATCATGATGTTATCCATTGAAGCTGCCACCATCACATCAATGTCAGCTTCAGGTAATAATGATGCAGGAGGATTAATCATAAATTCTCCCTTAACGCGAGCAACCCGAACCTCAGAGATCGGACCGTTGAATGGTATATTACTAACTGCCAGTGCGGCTGAGGCAGCTAAACCTGCAAGTGCATCGGGCAATACTTCAGAATCAAGAGATATAAGAGTAATTAATACTTGTGTTTCAGCGTGGAAATTATCGGGGAATAACGGACGGAGTGCCCTGTCAACCAATCTTGATATCAGTACTTCATAATCTGAAGGTCTGGCCTCTCTTTTAAAAAAACCACCTGGAAATCTTCCTGATGATGCATATTTTTCACGATATTCAACTGTAAGCGGCATGAAATCGACGTTCTCTGCAGCCTCTGTACGAGCTACTACGGTAGCCAAAAGCATGGTATCACCCATACGAACTACAACTGAACCATCAGCCTGTTTGGCTAATTTACCGGTTTCAATAGAGATAGTCCTTCCATCTCCAATGTCAAATGTTTTTACTTTTCCTTGCATATAATTGTAAATTGTAGAGGCAATATATTAGATTGATCGGGGATGACCAATTTTTGTGTTACAAAATTACTCTTTATAATCATCGGTATTATAAACAGTTAAAATATTTGCACCTCTAATGATACAAAAAGAGGCAACCGTTTTTAATTGCCTCTTTGAGTTATGAATATTGAGGAAGTATTACTTCCTGATATTAAGTTTCTTGATGATTTCCCTGTATCGTTGGATATCTCTTTTCTTCAGGTAGCCAAGTAAACTCCTGCGTTTACCAACGAGCATAACCAATGAGCGCTCGGTTACTTTGTCATTCCGGTTGATCTTAAGATGACCAGTAAGATGCTGAATCCTATGGGTGAAAAGCGCAATCTGGCTTTCAGGTGAACCGGTATCGTTGGCATCTTTGCCATTGTCGGCAAATATATTCTTCTTTACTTCTGAGGTTAGATACATATCCTTTATTCTGTTTTGATACTTTTTTAACGGGCTGCAAAAATAGAACTTTATTTTTAATTACACAAGATTTCAGCTAAACTTTTTTTGTGATTTTATTTATCTGATTTCCGGAGCATTAGTTAAGTCTTTTTAACAACATGCAACACTGTTATTTTTCACTTAACCTTATAAACCTTTATTGATAATCTTTTGGCACTGATACTGTTGCAATCAATTGACACAAAGATACTGATACCGTTGCAACATGGCACAAAGATAATAAATACCTGGTTTACTCAGTGTGGCCGGCAAATAAACTTAAAGACTAGTCAGGTAAAACCCCTAGTCAGGTAAAATTCCACCACTAAGCTGGAGTAGCTCTATTTCAAGCAACCTGGCTTCATAAACCAGCGTTATTAACCTGTCCTGAGCGGCAAGCAGATTTTGTTGTGCTTCCCTTATTTCGATTCCCGACAATTCACCAAGCCTAAAGCGTTCATTCGCTATGTCGAAGTTGGTAAATGCTGTTTGCATGTTTTCGCGCTCTAATTCAACAGTCTTAAGTTTATTATTATAAACAATATATGTGGCATGCAACTCAGCCTGAAGGTCAGCCATGTAGCTTTCATGTTGTAAGGCGGCAACTTCAAAACCAATGCGGGCATTTTTGATCTCCCTGTTCTTGTTGAAGCCATCAAATATTGGCACAGTGGCTGTTAGTCCGTAATTGAAACCATCTGATCTTCCATACTTTACAAATCCTGATTCGCTTTCCTGTTGATTGTAATTGTATCCCATGTTTACTCCAATTTCAGGGTATCGCGTTCCTTTTATAAGCTTCAGGTTTAAATTAGCCAATTCCAGGTCGCTTTGGCTGAGTAATAAGTTTACATTGTTCTTCTCCATCTGAGATTTAAGAGTTGTGAAGTCAGCCGGAGGCATTAATATGATGGTGTCTTCCACAGTAAATACCACATCAGCGTTCCTGGCAAGTAAAAGATTCATCCTCACAGTTGCTTCAGTAATCAAGTCATTCAGATTCAACAAATTGGAAATATCAGAATTCATATCAACCCTTGCCTGCAATAGCTCAAGTCGCGAACCTGCTCCTATTGCCAACTTTTCATCTGCAATGTTTGACCTTGCCCTTCCAAGTGAAACAGAAGCCTCCAGCATTTTAACCTTCTGTTTAAGCTCCACTATATTGTAATACAAACTAAGCACGTTACTTATTGTATTTTCCACTTCAAGCCTTGTTTGCAATTTGCCTGCTTCAAGGTTCTTTTTGAGAATGTCATACCCTGTAAACATCTGTAATCCGTCAAAAAGCGTCCAATCCATTCCAACTCCTGCATTCAATGATGAAGCTTTTGCGTTGTCACGTGTATTTTCCTGTCCACTAAGATACTCCTGCCGGGTGTTGGTTATACTGTTATTTCTATTTGCTGAACCTTCAACTTCAGGTAAGAATCCTGCATTTCCCAGGGTAACGTTATTCTCAAGAATACTCTCATTCATCTGCGACAATCTGATGGAGTAGTTATTCTCCAAAGCAATTGCAACAGCTTGTTCAGCTGAAAGATATTGTGCAGTTGCCTGTGAAAACACACCCGAAAATATAAACAGAAGAATAATGTTCTTTATTAAAAATCGCATGGTAATCAAAATTTACTAATTAGTTGTTACAGTTTCTCTTCTTTTTACAATTTCAAATTATCAATTAACACTATCCTTTTCCTGGATTATTGGCGTAGCATTTGTTTCTTCTCCGCTACCATACTCATCAGGATTCAAACGACTGGTTTTACTTGAAATGTAATTATACATAACAGGTATAACATAAAGTGTAAGTAGTGTTGCAAATGTTAGTCCTCCAATAATAGCAACTCCCATTGAAACTCTGCTTTCTGAACCTGCTCCAAGTGCAAGTGCAATAGGCAAAGCACCGAGTATTGTAGAAAGGCTCGTCATTAAAATAGGCCGGAACCTGCGGGCTGATGCATCTTTAATAGCCTCTAACCTATTGAGTCCGGCAGCTTTTCTCTGATTGGCAAATTCAACTATAAGAATACCGTTCTTAGTTACAAGTCCAATAAGCATTATGATTCCAATCTGACTGAAAATATTGAGTGTTTTACCGAAATACCATAAGGTTAATACAGCTCCCGCAAGAGCCAAAGGCACTGTAAACATAATGATCAAAGGGTCTCTGAAGCTTTCAAACTGTGCTGATAAAACAAGGTAAATCAGAAGGAGTGCCAGCATAAATGCAAATATCAGACTTGAAGAACTTTCTGCAAAATCCTTTGAGGCACCTGCAAGTGAAGTAGAATAGGAATCATCAAGCACTTTGGCTGCAATTCTATCCATTTCTTTTATACCATCCCCTATTGTTAACCCTTCAGCAGGTTCAGCCGAAAAGGTTGCTGATACAAAACGATTATACCTGAATAACTGTGGTGGGTTTACCCCTTCTGAAATACTTACAAGATTATCAAGCTGTATCATTTCATTCCTGTTATTACGCACATTAATGGAACGCAGATCAATGGGTGCGCTTCTATAGGGCCGTGATAATTGTCCGATTACCTGGTATTGCTTACCATCCATAATAAAGTAACCAAACCGCTGACCGCTAAGTGCAAACTGCAACGTTTGTGCTATATCAATCACTGAAACTCCAAGATTACGTGCTTTCTCCCTATTAATTTCAACTTGTAGTTCGGGCTTATTAAATTTCAGGTTCAAATCAACAAACTGGAATTTGTCGCTTTGCTGCAATTCACCCATAAATGGAGGCAATACTTCCTTCAATTTTTCAAGATTAGGAGCCTGTATAACATATTGAACAGGCATTCCTCCTCCTCCCCCTCCAATAGACTGATCCTGCGAAACGAAGGTGCGTGCTCCTGTATACCGGGCAATAGATTCAGAAATATCATTAGCTATTTGCTGTTGAGACCTGTCCCGTTTATCTGGGTCAACAAGTCTGATTCTAATAAATCCGGAATTAACTGAACTTGAAGCACCAAAACCGGGTGATGTAATAGTAATTAAGGCACTTGATTCAGGAACTTCATCCAGTAATACACTTGTTATTTCTGTCATGTACTTGTCCATGAATTCAAATGTGCTTCCTTCAGGTGCATTGGCAATTAATCGCATGCCCGATCTGTCTTCAAGTGGTGCTAATTCTGATTGAAGTGTGCTTCCCAAGCCAAAAATAAGGGCAATTGACCCGATAAAAATCATGATAGCGACCCATTTATGACCAAAGAACCAGTTAAGTGAATTAACATAGATTTCATTTAGCCTTATAAAGAAGGGCTCAGTTTTATTATAAAACCAATTATGCCTTTCTCGCTGTTTTAGAATTTTAGTTGATAACATTGGTGTTAAGGTCAATGCCACAAATGAAGATATCATTACCGATGTGGCCATAACAACTCCAAATTCCCTGAATAGCCTGCCGGTAATCCCCTGAAGGAATATTACAGGAAGGAACACTGCTGCCAGCACCAACGTAGTGGCAATAACTGCAAAGAATATTTCTGCAGCTCCTTTTAGCCCAGCCTCCAATGGCGGCATTCCCTGTTCAATTTTCGCATAGATGTTCTCAAGCACCACTATTGCATCGTCAACAACCAGTCCAATAGCGAGCACTATACCGAGCAGTGTTAACACATTAATCGTGAAACCTGCAAGGTACATTACGAAAAATGCACCAATAAGGGAAATGGGTATTGCAATAACCGGTATAATGGTGGTGCGCCAATCGCGCAAGAAGAGGAAAATAATTAGTACAACCAGGAAAAATGCCAGATATATTGTTTGCTCAACTTCCGATATTGATTCGCGAATATACTGTGTTGTATCAAAGCCATAACCAAGTGTGATATCAGGAGGCAGATCTTTTTTAATCTGCTCAACCCTTTTGTAGAATTCATCAGCTATCTCAATATGATTTGAGCCTGGTTGTGGAATTACCACATTCCCCACCATAGGAATACCATTCAATCTAAGAATTGACCTGTCGTTTTCTGATCCTAATTCAGCATAACCAATATCCCTGAACCTTACTACCCTGTCACCCTGCTGTAATAAAATCAGGTTATTAAAATCCTCTGGCCCTGATAGCCTGCCCATTGTTCTAACAGTAAGTTCAACATTTCCACCCTCAATTCTACCTGATGGCAATTCAACATTTTCCCTGTCAAGCGCATTACGTACATCAAGTGGTGTCAAGCCCGAAGCAGCAAGCCTGAATGGATCCATCCATAAACGCATCGAATATCTTCTTTCTCCCCAGATCGCGATCTCACTTACGCCGGGTATAGTTTGAAGCCGCTCCTTAAATGTACGCTCAGCTATTTCGCTGAGTTCAAGTAATGATCTCTGCTGACTTTTAATATTAAGAAAAATAATAGGACTGGCATCTGCATCAGCTTTTGAAACAATGGGTGGTTCAGTATCAGGTGGTAGATTTCTTATTGCCCTCGACACTTTATCTCTAACATCATTTGCGGCTGTTTCAAGGTCAACTTCCAAATCAAATTCCACTCTGATGGTACTTCTTCCATCCCTACTAACTGAAGTTAGTGTTCTGATTCCCGCAATTCCATTCACTGATTCTTCAAGTGGCTCAGTGATCTGCGATTCAATAACATCAGCATTGGCACCCACGTAAGAAGTACTTATAGTAATAATGGGAGGATCAACGCTGGGATACTCACGAACACCGGTAGATATTAGTCCTATTGCCCCAAACAGCACAATGACTATTGACATTACTGATGCTAAAACAGGGCGCTTAATACTGATGGATGAAAGACTCATAAACTCTATTCTGTGATTTTTGAAATACTTACCTGCATCCCGCTTCTAAGCTGCAGAATACCAGATGTAATAACCGTATCACCGGCATTCAGCCCTTGCGTTATCTGCACCATCTCACTTGTTCTAATACCAACTCCAATTTCAGCCTGCTCTGCTATTCCATTTCTAAATTTATAAACTTTATAGCCGCCAAGCTCGGGAATGATAGCCTGAGCAGGAACCTGCAAGGCATTATCCATGTGATTCAGCTTAAACTCTATACGAGCAAAACTACCAGGCCTTAATTCGAGGTTTTTATTTGGATATAGTGCCCTCACACTCACCGATCTTGTTGTTGCATCAATAGATGGTTCTACTGCATATACGTCAGCAGTATATTTATTAGTATCACCTTCCATTGTGAAGGTAATTTTGCTGTTTTTAGTAACTGATTGAGCAAATCGCTCAGGCACTGAAAATTCAATCTTTACAGGTTGCACTTGTGTAAGTGTAGCTATTCTCTGACCTGGCGTAACAAAAGCTCCTTCACTAACCTGCCTTAATCCTATGGTGCCTGTGAAAGGTGCAATGATCTTGGCTTTTTCCAACTGGGCCATTATAAGAGAGGCTTCAGCCTTCACTGTATTAAGGTCAGTAAGAATACGATCGTACTCTTCCTGGCTAACTGCTTCTTTCTGAAGTAAGGTTCGTGACCGCTGTTCACGCTCTTCAGCTAGTTTTTGGTTATACTTAACCTTGTTCAATTGTGCAACCAGTTCAGTATCATTAATGGTAACAAGCACAGTTCCTTTTCTTACCGTTGTACCTTCAACAAAGTTTATTGAAGTAATGCGCCCTGCCACTTCAGCGCTCAATTGAACTTCTTCATTTGCTATCACGGTTCCATTGGCTACAATGAGGTCAGTTAAGCCACCCGGTGAAACCACAAATACAGAAACAGGCAACACTTCTTCGCCTTTTTCGGTTTCCATTTTACTTATTTCTTCATCTGAAAACCACCCTGCCCTGAATCCAATAATAACAAGTAACACTCCGATAATCAATGTGTAAACTATAATTCTTTTAACAGCTTTATTCATAAACAAGGTTTTTCAGGGTCTTTAAATGTCCGGAATCTTAAAGGAACACAAAACTAAAACAATCGTTCAAATATTCTTATCAATTCACCAAAGTATTTATTAAGCGAGTATTTATTAAGTGTGTAAATAATCGCTTTCCTAAGCATTCGGATGACAGTAATACATTTAGTATGAAAGCAATTTCCAAAAAATTAAAAATATTTTGCGAAGTGTTTAACTTTTTCTATAATATCTCTAAACAATTATAACCTCCACTTTGTTATTTAGAATCATTCAACAAAAAATGAACGAAAGAAGCAATGTTTTAATTATAGGAGCCGGGTTCTCAGGACTTTCTGCAGCGGCTTATCTGGCTAAAGCCGGACATAAAGTTACTGTTATTGAAAAGAACAGTACCGCAGGAGGCCGTGCCCGGAAGTTTAGCCATAGTGGTTATACATTCGACATGGGACCAAGCTGGTACTGGATGCCTGATATTTTTGATACATTCTTTGCTGATTTCAACAGAAAAGTTTCTGATTATTACGAATTACTTAGGCTTGACCCATCTTATAAAATATACTTCGGGAAAGACAATGAAGTGCAACTGCCCGCTGGTGTTGATAAAATATATGAGCTTTATGAATCACTTGAACCTGGTAGCAGCGTTCAACTTAAAAAGTTCCTTGAAGAAGCAGGTATAAAGTATAATATCGGCATGGGAGAAATGGTGCACAAGCCAAGTCACTCGGTTACTGAATTCATGAACTGGAAAGTTATTAAAGCAGGGTTCAAACTGAACATGTTCAATTCCTTTGCCTCATATACTAAGCGATATTTTAAAAATCCCTTTATAAGGCGGATGCTTGAATTTCCGGTACTCTTTCTGGGTGGCACTGCTGAATCAACACCTGCACTTTATAGTCTCATGAATTACAGTGATATGGTTCAGGGAACATGGTATCCTAAAGGCGGCATGTATAAGGTGGTTGAAGCAATGGTTGAAGTATGCAAGGAATTTGGAGTAGATTTTATTTATAATACTGAGGTTACCGCAATACATGTGAATGAGAAGTCAATTTACAATGTTGAAACCACAAGTAACAATTCAAAAAAGCAATTTCAACCTGACTTTGTAATTGCTTCGGGCGATTATCATCACATTGAACAAGAGCTTTTGCCCGAAGAATACCGTAAGTACGATGCCTCCTATTGGAATAAGAGAACGCTATCGCCATCTTCCATTATCTTCTACCTGGGATTTAACACTCGTATTCCGGAGCTGGAACATCACACTCTGCTTTTCGACGAAGACTTTGAAGGGCATGCTGCCTCCATTTACCTTAAGCCAGCCTGGCCTGAAAATCCCTCAGTGTATGTGAGTTGCACATCTAAAACTGATGATACAGTGGCTCCACAGGGACATGAAAATTTAATGGTACTTATTCCGGTTGCCCCTGGACTGGAAGATACTGAAGAGGTGAGACAAAAGTACCTTGAGCATGTTATAATGAGATTAGAAAGGTACACTGGAAGAAATATTTCTGAAAACCTGGTTTACACCAGAATATACGCACACAGTGATTTTGAAAAAGATTACAATGCTTTTAAGGGTAATGCATACGGGTTAGCCAATACACTTTTGCAAACTGCTTTCCTTAAACCTTCAATGCGTAACCCTAAGATCAAAAACCTGATCTATGCCGGACAACTTACTGTTCCGGGTCCCGGTGTTCCACCGGCAATTATTTCAGGACAAATGGCAGCTAATGAAATTATTAAGTTAATTGAAAAACTACCAACAGTATGAAAGATCTATTTGACCAGGTATCGCGAAAAGCAAGTAAATACACAACAAACCTGTATTCTACATCATTTTCATTAGGAATAAAACTCTTTCATAGCAGATTTCACGACCCAATATATGCTGTTTATGGGTTCGTGAGAGTTGCTGATGAGATTGTAGATTCATTCCATGACTATAATAAACCCGTGTTACTCCAACGTTTCAGGAATGAAACCTATCAGGCTATTGAAGAGAAGATTAGTTTAAATCCGATCCTCAATAACTTCCAATGGGTTGTTAATAAATATGGCATTGAAAGAGAACTGATTGATAAATTCCTCGACAGCATGGAAATGGACCTTCAGGACATAAGATATGACCAGGACTCTTTCAATGAATATATTGTTGGCTCTGCTGAAGTGGTTGGCCTAATGTGCCTTCGGGTTTTCTGCGAGGGTAACAGCGCAAAGTACGATGAGCTAAAATGGTCGGCTATGAGATTGGGAGCTGCTTTCCAGAAGATCAATTTCCTGCGCGATCTTAAAAATGATTACCAAACCCTCGGGCGTTCATATTTTCCGAACATCGACCTGAAGCAGTTTAATGACGAGATCAAGAAAAAGATTGAGGATGACATATCAACTGACTTCCATAACGGTCTTGAAGGAATAAAGAAGTTGCCTCGTGAAACAAGGCTAGGTGTCTATATTGCATATGTTTATTTTTATAACCTGTTTATGAAAATAAAAAGCACCAATTCATCGCGTATAATGTTTGAACGCATCAGGATATCCAATCCTGTAAAGTACAAGCTACTATTCACCTCTCTTATTAAGCACCAATTCAATATGTTTTAGTAACAGGGAGTTATGAGGAAGAAAGCATTCATACTTACATTTGGCTTATTGCTTATAGTTGGCTTTACGCTTTTAACTAAGGCTGTTACGGCACAACAGACTGTAAGTATTACCGAAGCCAGGGAACTGTACTACGGCATGTCAGTTGATGAATGTAATGCGCTTGAGCTTGCTGATTTATTCAGTAAAAAAGAGCCTTCCGATCCCCTGTTGAAAGCATATTATGGAGCAGCATCAGCCGCAGCACCTACATGTGTTACTAACCCTGCCCGTAAGATATCATACTTCCGTAAAGGCACCCGTTTGCTGGATGATGCGGTAAAAGCTGCTCCCGGTAATTTTGAGATACGATTCCTTCGTTTTGCAACGCAGGAAATGGCACCAGGCTTTCTGGGCTATAAAGATGACCTTGAAAACGACAAAAACTTCCTTATTAAAAACCTGGCAAGTGGTTTTAATAAGATCAATGACCAAAAAGTGCTTAATTTCGTTTCAAATTTTCTTCTTGGATCAAAGAATCTAAACCAAAAAGAGAAATTGACCGTTAAAGAATTCTTAAAAACACTTAAGTAAAGCATTGAAAATGGAAGAACTTGTGATATTGGTTGATGATCAGGATAAAGAAACAGGCACAATGGAAAAGATGCAAGCCCATGTGGAAGCCAGGCTTCATCGCGCTTTTTCTGTCTTTATCTTTAACTCATCAGGTGAATTAATGCTGCAACAACGCAGTTTAAGCAAGTACCATTCACCCGGTTTGTGGACCAATACATGTTGCAGCCATCCACGCCCCGGTGAAAGTACGCTTGACGCAGCACACAGGCGCATGGTTGAAGAAATGGGCTTTGATTGTGATTTTACTGAAGCTTTCAGTTTCATCTATAAAGCACCCTTCTCAAATGACCTTACTGAGCACGAGTATGACCATGTGTTTATTGGCATATCTGATAAACTTCCACAAATTAACGTGGATGAAGTAGCAGCTTTCAGAATGGCAAAAATTGAAGACATCAGGGAAGATATGAACCTTGACCCTGAGAAATATACTATATGGTTCAGAATAGCATTTGACAGAGTAGAAGATTATTTCCGTAGCCTATAATATTGGAACTGAATAAATGCTCTGCAATACAACAATATTGTACAAAATCTAAAATATAGAAGATATGGAACTGATAATAAACATAGTAATAGTTATAGCAGCCTTCCTCTTTATGGAATTTATGGCATGGTTTACCCATAAATATGTTATGCATGGTTTCCTATGGTTGCTGCATAAAGATCACCACATAAGGGACGGCCGTAAAATAGAATGGAATGATGTATTTGCAATCATCTTTGCCATTCCAAGTATTCTGCTCATTTATTTTGGTGTAGTTGATGGCAATAGTTACCTGCTCAGCGCAGGCATTGGAATAATGCTTTATGGCATTGCTTACTTTCTGTTCCATGATGTATATGTGCATCAAAGAGTGCCCATGTTCAAGAACTTTTCTAACAGGTATTTGAGAGCAACTGTACAAGCCCATCTCGAACATCATACACCGCATTCAAACCACAACTTCGGTTTTTTGATTGCGCCCATGCGTTATTATCTGCAGGAGTACAAGAAAAACAGACAACAGAGGGCGCATGAAAATGCTTAAGCACAACTTATTATTCATTAAATCGCTTTCAACACCAGGGGTTAAATCGCACTGAACAACATAGATTAACAATGTCCTATTATCTCCTGATCAACCTCGCGGCCATATCTGTACCACTGATAGCAAGTTTTGATCACAGGCTTCGTTTTCATCATCACTGGAAATATCTTTTCCCGGCAATGCTGGTAACAATGCTTTTGTTCATCCCGTGGGATATCATTAAAACTTCAATTGGAGTGTGGGGCTTTAATCCCGACCATTTACTGGGCATATACTTTTTCAATCTCCCCATTGAGGAATTGCTTTTCTTCATTGCCATCCCGTATGCATGCCTTTTTACATACCATGCCTTCAACTACCTGATTAAAAAGGACTATCTGGGAAAGTACGCTAATGCGATAACCATTACACTGATAATTGTGCTCACAGCAATCGCTTTCCTTAACCCTGAAAGAACATACACATTCGTGACATTCATCGCAACTGCAGCATTCCTGCTGATACACCTGATCTTTATTAAACCAGATTACCTGGGGCGCTTTTACTTCACATACGGAATAATACTTATACCGTTCTTTATAGTAAACGGCGCACTAACCGGCCTCTTCACACCTGAGCCAGTAGTGTGGTATGATGACACCCGCAACCTCGCCATCCGCATTGGAACAATACCGATTGAAGATTCAGTGTATGGGTTGCTTTTGCTATTAATGAATACAACGGTGTATGAATTTCTTAAAAAGAAATTCGGTTGATGCCAGTAATAATTCTGTAAGATTTTCAGTAATTTCTCTTCCCCACCATTACCACCCACTTCTCAACCAGGGCAGCTTCCTTTTTTACTGTTTCGTTTTTAGTTAGCTGAGTAAGTGTGTTTAGCACTTCAGCGGGTAGCTCATTGAAGTCACTGTTGGT
>JAEZDY010000013.1 GCA_023417935.1 Bacteroidota bacterium | reverse complement strand
TCAAATCTACTTCCTTTGATTCTTGTTCGAACTCTAAAAGAGAAAACATGGTGTCAATATCTTGAACACAGCATAATTCATGACTTGCTTGGGGTTCAATGTGTATCACCATGTTTCATTTGATGTTACTTGCAAAAGTATTCTTTTCCTCACTTTTTAAATGATGGGGCAAACATACGAGGGGCTCAAGGTGTTCAAATAGTTCAAGGTGTTCAAATAGTTCAAAGGGTTCAAGGTGTTCAAATAGTTCAAAGGATTCAAGGTGTTCAAATAGTTCAAGGTGTTCAAGCAGTTAAAGCAGTGCAGGGTACCCTTTTTACTTTTTACAATAACCTTTAGCCATAATTTAACCTTTATACTTTAGCCTTTAGCCTTTAGCCCTTAGCCCTTAGCCTTTAGTACCTGTAATGTTCAGGTTTGTATGGGCCTTCAGGTGCAACCCCAATGTATGAAGCCTGTTCAGGCGTCAGTCTTGTTAGCTTTACGCCGATATGTTCAAGGTGAAGTCTGGCCACTTCTTCGTCCAGTTTCTTTGGAAGGCGGTAAACACCAACTTCATAGTTGTTCTTCCAAAGATCTATTTGTGCTAATGTTTGATTGGAGAACGAATTACTCATTACAAATGAAGGATGTCCGGTTGCGCAACCGAGGTTTACTAAACGACCTTCTGCAAGAATGAATATCGACCTGTCCTCACTAAATATATACTTATCAACCTGTGGCTTGATATTAACCTTGACTACTTCAGGAGCATTGTTCAGCTGCTCAACCTGAATCTCATTATCAAAATGTCCAATGTTACATACTATACTCTGGTCCTTCATGCGACTCATGTGTTCAAAGGTGATCACATCGCGGTTACCGGTTGCTGAAACATAAATATTACCTTCTTTCAATGCTTCTTCAATAGTATTAACTTCAAATCCTTCCATGGCAGCCTGAAGTGCACAAATTGGATCTATCTCTGTAACAATAACCCTGGCACCATATGAACGCATTGACCGTGCACATCCTTTACCAACATCCCCAAATCCTAGCACAACGACTACCTTTCCGGCAATCATTATATCGGTAGCCCGTTTAATACCATCCGCAAGTGATTCATGGCATCCGTACAGATTGTCGAATTTAGATTTTGTAACAGAATCATTAACATTAATGGCAGGTACCAATAATTCACCAGCCTCAAACATCTGATATAAACGGTGTACACCTGTAGTAGTCTCTTCCGAAACACCCTTTAGATCTTTAATAACCCTGTGCCAGCGTTGGTTATCTTCAACAAAGGCATCACGTAATGTTTTAAGCACGAATCCTTCCTCAGTGTTTGAAGCAACCGCCTCAAGTAATGAAGGATCTTTCTCAGCAGCATATCCTTTATGTACCAGCAACGTGGCATCGCCACCATCATCAACAATCATTTGCGGACCTAAACCTCCTGGGAATGATAGCGCTTGAAGGGTGCACCACCAATATTCTTCAAGTGTTTCACCTTTCCATGCAAATACCGGAATCCCGGTAGCTGCAATGGCTGCAGCAGCATGATCCTGTGTGGAGAATATATTACAACTTGCCCAACGCACCTGTGCTCCCAATGCAGCCAGTGTTTCAATCAACACTGCCGTTTGAATGGTCATGTGCAAGGAACCTGAAATGCGCACGTCCTTTAATGGCTGCTCATCCATGTACTTACGCCTTATTGACATCAGTCCCGGCATCTCTTTTTCAGCTATTTCGATCTCTTTCCTGCCAAACTCTGCCAATTTAATATCTTTAATTCTATATGGAAGTGCCATTGTTTCAGTTGATTTCATATCTCTTCTTTTGATCATTTTTGAGGTCTGCAAAATTACAAAATTATCTGATTACTTTAGCATCCAATAATATACAAGCAATGCCTGCCTAAAGGCAATCTGCGCCAAGCCACCAACGCCAACACAGGTCGCCTTAACAAGGAACTAAGAGCAAAGAAACGCAAATCCCCAAAAATTGCTTATTTTCGTCCCCACTATTAATGTCATTATGAATATTCTGCAATCCATAATCGTTAGGAAGACAGATTCACAAAAACAACTTGCTGTACTAGTAGATCCTGACAAGGCCGACGATAAACATCTGAAACAACTAGGAAAGCTGGCTGCCGACCATAAAGTTGATTATTTCTTCGTTGGCGGCAGTTTACTGGTAAATAACGGCCTCGATTCATGCATCAGGCTGCTTAAAGAGCAATCAGGTGTACCGGTAATCCTGTTTCCAGGCAACACTCTGCAAATGAGCTACCACGCTGATGCAATTTTGTTTCTTTCCCTTATATCAGGACGTAATGCTGAAATGTTGATTGGCAGACATGTGGTAGCGGCTCCATACCTCAAATTAAGTAATGTTGAAGTTATAGGTACCGGATATATGCTTATTGAGAGTGGCCGTCCTACTGCGGTATCATATATGAGCAACTCTGTTCCCATTCCTTCTGATAAGGATGATATAGCTGTTTGCACTGCAATGGCAGGTGAAATGCTGGGACTAAAGCTCATTTTCATGGATGCAGGTAGTGGCGCTGGTACTCCGGTTTCAGCGTCCATGGTTAAGCATGTCAGCCAAAGTATTGAAATACCATTAATAGTAGGTGGTGGTATAAATACACCTGAACTCGCCCTATCATCCTCTAAAGCCGGAGCAGATGTGATTGTGATAGGTAATGCAGTGGAAAAAGACCCCTCAGTAATTGCCGAGATAGCCTCAGCTATTAAAAGTTAGATCCAAGACTGGAAATAGTTAATCCACTAACAAATGACATTTAACCACATCACCAATATTTCATATTCCCTTTTATCTAAAAAATCTTAACATCATCCCAATGCGCAGCCTAACACTAACCATCATCCTGTCATTTACGCTATTAATTGCACTTGCTCAGGAAAAAATGCTTGTTCCTGAAGAAATCATGTCAAACAGGAGCCTCTACCCTACTTCGCTGAGCAACCTTCAATGGCAAGGCAATAGCAGTTATTTCACCTGGCAGGAAACCAAGGCTATAATGCAGGGTAGTGCTGGTAGTAAGAGAAATGATACACTAATAACACTTGTTAAATTCAATGAAATATTAACTGCAGCAGGAGTTGAAAGCGTCAAACGAATTCCTTCCATTTCCTGGCGTAACGAACAGGTGCTTACATTTAGCATTGGCAATGACTATTACACTCTGAACCATTCAACCGGTGAGCTCAATAAAGAACACAGCCTTCCCGAAGATGTAGAGAATGCTGATGTTTCATCCGATGGAGCTTCAATGGCTTATACAATTGGCAATAATCTATTCATCTCCAACGGCAGTAAAAAGATTACTGTTTCTTCTGAAAAGAACAAAGGCGTTGTAACCGGACAAACTGTTCACCGTAATGAATTTGGCATCAGTAAAGGCACTTTCTGGTCGCCCGAAGGTAATATGCTTGCCTTTTACCGTATGGATGAAAGCATGGTAACTGAATATCCTCTGGTTGATATCACTGCAAGAGTGGCCGAGTTAAAAAATATACGTTATCCAATGGCCGGCATGACCAGTCACCATGTAACAGTAGGCGTTTATGATGTTAAAACCGGAAGCACCGTGTTTCTGAAAACCGGTGAACCTGCCGAACAATACTTAACCAACATCGCGTGGAGCCCTGACCAAAAGTACATCTTTATCGCTGTGCTCAACCGTGATCAAAATCACATGAAGTTTAACCAATACGAAGTCAGCACCGGCAATTTCGTCAAAACGCTTTTCGAAGAAACCAATGAACGGTATGTTGAACCACTCAATCCCATGTTGTTTATTCCCGGCAATAACGCTCAATTCCTGTGGCAGAGTCAGCGCGATGGATTCAACCATATTTACCTGTATAATATCGATGGACAGCTAGTTCGTCAGCTTACTTCAGGCAACTGGATAGTTACTGGCATTGAGGGCTTTGATCAGGATGCTAAAGGCTTGTTCTATACTTCTACCGAAGCATCGCCAATTGAAAGCCATCTTTATTATTTGGATTTAAAATCAGGTAAAAGCAAACAATTAACCATAGATAAAGGCACCCACAGAACAAAGGTACGTCCTGATGGCAAGTATTTTATCACTACCTTCAACAACCTGCAAACTCCATCCATTACTAACCTAATTGAAGTAAAATCAGGCAAGTCAAAAGAGCTCAACCGTTCCGTCAATCCTCTTAAAGACTATGCCCTCGGCGAAACAAGTATTTTCACCATTAAAGCCTCAGACGATAAAACTGATCTTTATTGCCGTTTGATCAAACCTGTCAACTTCGACGCTTCAAAGAAATACCCGGTGTTTCTATATGTATACGGTGGGCCTCATGCCCAATTAGTAACCGAAAGCTGGATGAGTGGCGGCCTTTTCCTCCATTACATGGCGCAGCAAGGCTATGTTGTGTTTACACTCGATAACAGAGGATCAGCAAACAGGGGTTTCGAATTTGAAAGTATAATCCACCGTAATGTCGGCAAAACTGAAATGGCTGATCAAATGATGGGTGTTGAATATTTGAAGTCGCTCCCATTTGTTGATACTGACCGTATTGGCGTCGATGGATGGAGTTATGGAGGTTTTATGACAATTAACCTCAAACTTACCTATCCTGATGTATTTAAAGTAGCTTCAGCAGGCGGACCGGTAACCGACTGGAAATACTACGAGATTATGTATGGTGAACGCTACATGGATACCCCTGAGCAAAACCCCGAAGGTTACAAAGCCTCAAGCCTGCTCGAACGCGTTGACAAACTCGAAGGCAAATTGCTTATTATTCACGGTGGAATCGACAATACAGTTGTATGGCAACATAGCCTTGACTTTTTAAAGACATGTATCGACCAAAAGAAACAGGTGGATTACTTTGTATACCCAACGCACGAGCACAATGTAAGTGGAATTGATCGGGCACATTTGTATCGTAAAATTGCCGAGTATTTCGATACCCATTTATAAAATATAATTGAAACGACTGTAGGGGCAGGTCGTGACCTGTCCATTACTGATTGTGTATACCTGTCCCCAGAGGTGACATATTACTTTTTCAGAGCTGCTTTAGTAAAAATATACGCCGGTATCTCCTGGTTGAATTTGATGTTTGTCATTTTGAACTCGGTGCCTTTGCCGTCTTTCAGCATGTCTTTGAAAACAATGCTTGTTGGAAACCATCTGCCTTGTATTTGCTGAACATCTGATAGGGTGGTTTGCTTGAGCAGTTGGCCACTTTTGGCATATAACTCCTCTTTCAGTGGCACAAAACGCTCAGTGTCAATCCACATCCTGCGCTTGTGGTAAGCAAGGTCACTAACGAGAGCAGTAAGTTCAAGCACGTATGCCTTGCGCCCTTCTATTGTATCCTCACCTATAACCTTAGGCGTGTAAACATCCGTTAGTTTGCGATCCTCCATCATATCTTCATACGACAAGTCAGAACCCATTACCGATTGCCTTAGCATATGTCCCGATATCTGAATAGTCCTGTCAGTTGACGGTGAATATATCCACAACTGATCGTTCACCTTCAGCATCTTAGTGCCTTGCTCCCTGGCAGGTGAAAGGTATTCAGTAAACGATTGCTTCTCACCCTCTGAATATGAACGGGATGTAATAGTACGACTGTTCCGTTTACCATGAATGACCATCGTCGATTCAAACACACGATTCTTTGACGACATGTTGTCATCAACCTTCTGCAGTATCACCTTCGCATCCTGTGCATTGCCTGTAATGCCCACCAACAGGGCGATTATTGTTATTAATGTTTTCATTATTGATTTTTCATTGTTATTAAATTGTTGTATGTCTCATTTCTTCCAACATCAGTGATGGACAGGTCACGACCTGTCCCTACAAATTACTTCCAACTTCAGTGATGGACAGGTCACGACCTGTCCCTACAACTCACTTCTATCCACTTTTTTCCTTCACTTTAGCCTTTAGCCTTATCCCTAACCACTAACCACTAACCCCTAACCCCTACACCCCTAACCCCTATACCTCCAACTCCTTAAACAACTTTGCCGTCTTACGTTTATAAATGGTAAACCCGGCCAATGCAGTGCCCAATACCATTGCGAAGGTACCGGGTATGAAACCTATATAGAATAACTTCGGTGAGATGTATGCCCTGAAAACCTGTGGCATCATCATGGTGGAATTGGCCATCATATCACCAAAGTCAAGCCCATAAGTCTGCAGATACCAGGCTGCCGACAATCCAAGTACTGTTCCAACAACCGAGCCTATAAAGCCTATAAGCAGGGCTTCGTATAGCATAGTCTTGTATATCTGCGATTTCTCCTCACCCAGTGCAAGTCTTATGCCATACTCAGTATATCGCCTCAGTCCTCCAAGCAATCCCGTATTCCATAGTACTATCGACATCGCCATTACGAATATGAACATCATAATAAAGCTGATACTATCTGCCAGTACAAGGTATTCGTCCAATCCCTGCTGGTCCCTGAGTCCTAGCATTACAGGAGAGAATTCGTCGTCAGGATCGCTGAAGGCATTATTAAATGATTCCTTTATTTCTGCAACCTGCTCATCATTGTACAACCCATCTTTCGAATATCCTAGTATTTCACCTGCGGCATCCTGCATATCCATAGCTTCGCGCGCATCTTCAATATCTACTATTACTGCTCCCCTGTCCAGCATGGTAGCTCCAAACCGCACGGTACCTGAAATGGTAAAGGTTTGAAACATCATAGCACCATTCATCGTTGACCCAAACAAGGTCATTTCATCGCCCACTGCCACATTAAACTTCTCAGCAAAATCGTCACTTATGAGGGCTTCACCTCTTGTTGCCGGCATTCTTCCCTTAACTACTGATGAAGGGATATTCATTCTCTCTGCCTCCCGGCTATTGTCAAACAGATCAATGCCCATTCCAACTGCCTGACCCTGCGCTCTTGTTTCACCCTGATCATCAGGAATGTCAATTAATCCACCAAAGTGTATTCTCGACACCCATTCCATTTCAGGGTAACGGTTGTTAAGTTCAGTGATCAAACTGTCAACTCCTGTTAATGCAAGGTCATTGGGTATCTGGTTTTCATTCTCAGCATAGGAGCGGCTCATGATCTTTACATGACCGGTTGTGAAATTGGCATTCACATCAATCATGTCCTTGAACACCCCGGTGAGCCATCCACTCATAAACACCGTGAGAAATACCCCTATTGATACCACTATCACCGGGAGCAGGCTCCTCCGCTTATCCCGCAACAATCCTTTCAAAATAAATTTAAACATGGTCGTTAGTTTTTAATTCACCTTACCTCTCAACGCATCAGTGGGATTCATTTTCGATATTTTCCTTGCCGGGATGTAACTCACTATGGTAGCCGCTGCTATCACAAATAAAGTAGTGAACACAATCAAGCCCAGACTGTAATATGGAAAAATGGTTTCTGCCATGGTAATGCCCATATCGTCAACCCCAAATGTAATTCCTTTTGCAGCAAGCCACATGAACAGTGGTATTCCATATACTGCTCCCATTAAAGCTGCCAGAATACTATGAGCTCCACCTTCAACCGTGAATATACCAACTACCTGCGCACGGGTCATCCCAAGAGCTATGTAGGTTCCTATCTCTTTCTGCCTTCTGAAGATCGACAATATCTGCGTGTCGAATATCGCCAGCAAGGCTATCAGCAATAAAGTACTCTGCATGATCAGTGATCCTGCTCTTTTCGACAGAATGATGTCATCTAACTCCTTAAACAGGAACTTCAGATCTTTATATACCCAGTTTCCAATATTTCCATTGATCTCTTCGGTGCCTGAAACAAGCAGGGTAGCTTCATCTGGCATGCCCATCATTTCCTGCAATGTCTTCAGGTCAAGGTATATCTGCCCATTGTCAATCACAGGAACATCACTCTTGAAAACCGCCGCTATCTTTACCTCAAGCGCATCAAAAGTGCCATTCTTATCGCGCCACCTTATTAGCATCTGATCCCCTTCAGCAACTTTAAGCGACTTCGCCATTCTTTTACCAATGATCGCATGTTGCACACCAGCATCTGAGGCTGATTGCTTAAGCAGATGTGAAGGAATCTTTAGTATATCCTGTTCAGGATCAATACCTTTAAGCAGCACACCCTGCATTCTGCCTTCAGGATAGGCCGTAGCCTGGGCTATTAAAATGGGGGTTAGTTTCCCTTGCGATATTAGCTGCTTTACGCGAGTCTCCATCGGACCATGTGCTTCCTGAATGGAAAACACGTCATATTTATCGTAAGCTGGATGCCATAGCTGCCCCTGCCCTACTTCCCACTCCTGCGTATCACGCTTGCCCTGCCTGTCCCATCCATTGAGCATTCCATTATAGAAAATGATCACAACGAAGGCAAACGAGAGCACCGTTACATTGAGCCAGGTACGCAGCCCTGCACCCATCAGGTTTCTGAAAGCTAATTTCAAAGCTACCATCTTATTGTGCTTTAATTGTGTTAGTTACACGTTCATCACTTACTATGCGCCCATCGGCAAGGTTCACTACCCGGTTAAGGTACATCATCACCTTCTCATCATGGGTGGCAAATATGAATGTCACCTTCAACTCCTCATTCAACTTCTTCATCGTCTGGAGAATATGGTGTGAATTCTTCGAATCAAGATTGGCAGTAGGCTCATCGGCAAGCACTATCTGAGGTTTCTTAACCATAGCTCTCGCTATTGCAACACGCTGGCTTTCACCCCCCGACAGCATGGAAGGTTTCGACTTTTCCTTATCGGCAAGACCAACCCAATCAAGCGCTTCCATTACAGCCTTATGGCGTTGGGCTGACGACATCTTCTGTAACAGCAAGGCAAATTCCACATTCTCATATACCGTATACACAGGCAACAGGTTGAAAGTCTGAAATATGAATCCAATATGGTGATTCCGCAATAGCGCCGATTGCTTATGCGATAACTTACTGATCGGCTGTCCCATAACAATGGCATCACCGGCTGTGGGCGTATCAAGTGATCCAATGATATTAAGCAATGTAGTTTTACCCGAGCCGCTGGGACCAACCAGTCCGGCAAACTCCCCTACCCCGAATTCAATGTTTACCTTGTTGAGTGCCGTGAAGTGTCCTTTCCCCACCGGGAATTCCTTTGTGAGGTTAGTGATTGATATGATCGATTTCTGTTCCATTGTACTTTTTATTAGTAATTATACACCCTGTAAAGCTTCACTGTGTTAATGACACACACTTTGTTAGTATTACACGCTATCAATGATTATACACTATCATAAATTGTATTCCCTTACCACCCATCAGGTTATACTGGTCATTAGCCATGGGCAGCCTGTTCGTTTCCGGATTCAGGAAGACCATAGTATGTAGCGAAATCCTGTTAAACTGTTTTTTCCAGCAAAGAAAGTTATATGTCGATCCGCTGAACCAGTCATAATAAACAATGGCGTTCAGGTTATCGAACATCCCTATAGGATAACTTACTGACATGCCTGTAAAGTAAAGCGGATTGATCAATTCAAACGGCTTATTGTCGCGGGCTATCACCAACTGCTCAGCAATAACGTTCAGGCCGTTTCCCAATGGGAAAGTATAATCAACACCTAAGTTCAGCAGTGCCTGGTTAGTGAGCAATCCCATGTCCTTCATCTTATGGGTCCAGGTAGCTTCAAACCATAAGCCCACCTCCAAATCCCATTTCCCATCAAGTCCAAACCGGTCTTCAGGTATCCTGTCGAAGGTTTTCCATTCAGCCTGCTGCAACAACTCACCCAATTCACGTGCATCAGCGGCCCTGTGATTGTATGAAAAGGCTATCTCACCCCGTTTAACCGGTACCTGCACTCGACCCCCATATTCGGGCAACCGGCTATTAGTGTTAACTGCCTCCCACACTGAAGGAGTTTCATTACCCAGCAATACCCAACCCCAAACATTCACATTGTTAAGGAAATAATAACGTGCAAGCAATCCCCATACACCTTCGGTAAGTTGCAGCGGATCACGGGGATCAAGCCTGTCAAACCACATCAGCGGCCTAAGCATTGATGCCGAACCAAAATTGATCTTCTGAAGTCCTAACCTTAACTCATACTGCTCATTGGAATAACGCATCCAGCCCCTGTACAACTTCAGGTATCCATCAGTTTCTGTGCCATTAGGTGTGTTAAAAGAAGCCATTCCATTCATATTCAATGCTATCTCAAAATCTAAAAGCCGGTTTCCCGGATATACAAGACCATAGTTGATTTGCGGCAGATATCTTCCACCAGCGAAAACCTGGTCATCAAGTTCTGAGTTCCACAGTGCCCAGGCTGATGCCTGCCCGCTAAATTTAACCGTATCATAAGGGTAAATTGTAACTGTTTGCGCAGAGCTCGAAAATGTCGTTACAATAGTGCAATTTAATAGTGCAACCGTACAAATTAAAACAAGAATCGCATTTTTCATTTCTCTTCACCCCTTTCAACTATTCCATACAGCATCATATTTGTCAACTCCACCATAAGCGCCTGTGGACTTTCATACAACTCAAGCATACTCTTATCATTAATAAGGTCGGCCATCTTCTGTGCAAGATGGAAGAACAACTCCGGCTTAAAGTCCTTGCGAAACAATCCTTTACGCTGTGCCTTCCTGAAATCTTCCAACATCTCTCCCCACACCACACGGCTCCTTTCTTCAATATACTCCTTTAGTCCCAATTCGGGATTACTGTAAAAATCCTGCAAAAACTCCTTACTTATATCGTATGAGCCATTCATTTTCAATGAGATGATCATCTTCATTTTTTGATCAGTCGTGAATTTAGGCGTATTCAATATATTCCTGAAAGCAATAACCCCACGCTGCACCTCCTCATCAAACACAGCCTTCGCTATCTCCGTTTTATTAGCAAAATAGCGGTAAAAAGTCATCTTACTCACTCCAGATTTCTCACATATCTCCTCGATTGACACCCTCTTGAAACCGTATTTCCAGAATAGCTCTCTTGCAGTGTGCATTAGTCTATTCCAACGCTCGCCATGCCTTGGTTTCTTTTCCCAATGTTTTTCAGATGAATCAGCCATGATGTTACGTTTTGCAATTTATTATACATTATTCGTACCATTTTTACATAATTTGATACTTATATACCCATTCGCGCACCCAAGGCAAACAATATCAATCATTTTCAGAAATATTAATTTTTTTAAGCTGATGTGGAATGCAACTATAGCAAGGTAGAGTGTACCTTAAAGGGAAAATATGTTACTTTTTTGGGACATTTTTACGTATTTCGTAAAGAGGGCTATCAGCTATCAGCTATCAGTTTAAAACTGTTTAGCGTTTATTGTTTAGCGTTTAGCGTTAAAGGAAGTTTTTTGTTCTGAGTTCTGAGTTCTGAGTTTTGAGAAAAATCATAGGTTTAAAACAAACCATACTTTATACTTTAGCCCTTAGCCTTTAGCCTTTAGCCTTGTCCATTAGACCCTAAAACCCCTCCGTCCTCCTGAATGCCGTCTTAACAGTAAAATCTTTATCCAGCAATTCGCTTCCATTTTTGAACAGTGAAAACTTCAGGTCCTGTGACCTATTGAGCACCCAGTATTCGATGGGTGTAACAATGCCAAGTCCTGCCTGGGTGTTATCAATAAACCTGATATTCTTTACAGTGGTCCTGTACCTGTTATTGCTCAGTTCAATGATCACTGTTCCTGCAATCAGGTTTTGTGTCAGATATGCGGGAGCAAGGTCTAACCCCGATCTGGAATACTGCTCATAATTCAATCTGTAAGGACGTAGTTCACAAACCACCTTATCACCGGTAACATCGATGTTTGTAAAATACCCCGATTCAATAATAGCATCAAGCAGTTCATTTCTCGTAAGCTCGGTATCTCTTACCAGCTGCCAATAAACAATATTAGCATCATTCTTCATGAAATTATTCATCAGCTCACGATTCGACTGTGCCGAAAGGGCTAAGCTTAAGATGACAAGGAAGGAAAAAATGGAGAAGTGTTTCATATTTTAACGTTTTGCGTTTAGCGTTTAGCGTTTGAGACGGTCCCCGAGTTTTTATCGAGGGGTTCAAATTGTTCAAGGAGTTCAAGGTGTTCAAATTGTTCAAGGTGTTTCCCGCACGTGCGGGATTCAAGGAGTTCAAGTGGTTCAAAGGGTTCAAGGTGAAATCCAACTTGTCCCACAAGTCCCACAAGTCCCACAGGTCCCAAATTTAAACTCTCAATATCCTTTCTAACAAAGAACAAAAAACCAAAACAAAGAACAATAAAAACTGAATGCTGAATGCTGATTGTAGATTGCTTGTTCACCATAAAATTAACAAAAAACTCAAACATTTATCCCAAATCCGTCCGTATTTCAGCCAGATTCAGTTTTTCAGGTTCAATATTAAAAGTTGACAGCACTTTCTGAACCACTCCAATATACCAGTGATCAGGGTGAATCAAAGGATTAAGGTAAATACTGTCAATGAAGTCATTCAGGTCATTGCCAATGTTGAGTTTGATACCTGTGGGGTACTCAGCTTGTCCCTCGGGAAGCATCACAGAAACTCTGTACTCTTCCTCAAACTTATACGATTTATGCTTTAGCAACAGGTTCCTGAATTTCATCCACTCCTTGTTCGACATATTCTTATCTATCAGCTTTTCCATTTCAGAGGCATCATCTTCAACATACATCACATTGCTAAAAAGGATATCTGCCCCGGTTTCCCGCAGGTAACCGCCGTTAAGCTCTTCCAGCTTTTCTATACTTTCCTTCTTTACCCTTATGGCGATGCCCTCATCAGTGATCCCATATAATTTCCACATTGCTATGCTCAGATAATCGCTTGAAAACCATGAGCTGATGTATGACCGCTTCTTCAACGCCATAATTGTATCAACGAGCCAGTCATTATCATCATCAACATTCAATTCGCCCGATAGCTGACCCTTCGATTCCCAGTCCTTAAATGCCTTATTGGCCGACTTTGCCAGATGCGCATACCACTCCCCTTCGGTTTTATCTTCAAACAAATCTATACGGCTCATGTGTAAAGTACATGAATCGAGCAATTCGATAAACTTGCCGAGAGAGATGTAGCGGATTATGTATTCTGAGTTGGGCATTTTATTAGGGGTTAGGGGTTAGTAAGGCTAAAGGATTAAAATAAGGCTAAAGGCTAAGGGCTAAAGGCTAAAGTTTAAAGTGGGGTTTGTTGTAAACCTATGGTTTTACCCAGAACCCAGAACTCATAACCCAGAACCAAACGCTAAACGTTAAACGCTAAACGTTAAACTAGTCTTTTCTGGCACAATTTTTTCTTGTAAACGTAACAACTGTTCAGTCCTTTGAGTTTTACTGGTTCTTAATCTGTTGAGTTAAAATTATTTAGCCGCTTTGTAATTTTTTGTGCATCCAACTCGTTTATACCTCATGAAACCTGCCAAACCACTACCACTGCTTAAACTGCTTCTGTTTGTCGCCATACTGTTCCAATCATTCACTATCAATGCACAGAGGCCGGCTTCCAACACTCTTGCGTTGGTTGATAAAAAAATGCAGCAGATACCCGAATCACTAACAACCACTACCACCGATATTGCCGGCTTTATCAACGATAACTTCAGCACTGATGCTGAGAAGTCCAGAGCCATATATACCTGGTTAGCCTCAAACATCAGGTATGATGTTGAAAGTATGAATAGAAAAGCCGTTTATGAAAGGAAAGAGGAACTGGTGCTCAAACCACTGCGTACACGCCAGGGCATCTGTGAAAACTATGCAGCACTGTTTGATGAGTTGAGCCGTAAAACCGGACTCCGTTCATACGTAATATCCGGTTACACCAGGCAAAATGGCAGAATCGCGACTCTTCCCCATGCCTGGAATGCTGCACAGATCGACAATAAATGGTATCTTTTTGATGCTACCTGGGGTGCCGGATTTGTTAACAATGGGAGGTTTCACAAGAAGATTAGCCACGATTATTTTATGATGCAACCTGCTGTGGCAATACAGTCGCACATGCCATTCGATTACCTCTGGCAGTTTCTCGATTATCCATACACAAGCCGGGAGTTCTACAGCGGACTCTCGCAACAGAGTACATCAAAAAAGAGCTTTAGTTATGCTGATACACTTCAATTATGGGAAAAGCAAGATCATGCCGAACGCCTGGCTTCTTCAGCTTATCGCATTGAAAAGAATGGCATTGCCAATACCATGGTCGCCGACAGGCTTAAGTTCATACAGACTGAGATCAGGCATGAGAACCAGAAAAACACCATCAATATGTACAATACGGCCATAGTTTCCTATAACGATGGAATCTACAGCCTGAACGAATATATTAACCAAAGAAACAGACTTCCCGCCAATGCAAAACCAGGTCCGGGACTATTAAAACTCCTTGATGATGCAGGTCGCAAACTCAAGGAATCAAAATATCTCACTACCAAGATCGTGAACCCGGAGCCAAAGATCGCAAAACAGATCCAAAACCTTCAGCAGTCATTGGCTGAGGCTGAAGCGCAGGTTAAGAGGCTTAGGGCGAAGGGCTAGGGCTAAATCTTCCCCGCCATTTCCACCCACTTTTCAACCAGAGCAGCTTCCTTTTTTACTGTTTCGTTTTTAGTTAGCTGATTAAGTGTGTTTAACACTTCAGCGGGTATCTCATTGAATTCACTGTTGGTATAAAAGAGCAGCAGTACAATCTTCCCAAGATATTTTAGTTGTTGTTCCCTGGTTTGAGGGCTGTGGGATTGTTGCAGCTCCCTTTGCAGCATGGAAACGAGCACTGGTTTAGCAGGCAGGTTGGGGACGAAGGCATTAATAGTCCTTACTCTTACATGACTTGGCAACATGGTTGGTAAAATCCTGTACTGCATATACCTGTCGGGGATATCAATCATGATCTTGTCATCACTGAAATCAACCCACAAATACAACGAATCGCTTGGCTGGCTTTGAGACCTGGCAGATACTGTAACTAATATAAATATTATAATCGGTAAGAGTCTTTTCATAAGAATGTTTTTTTAACTCACCCCGGCCAAGGATCACCTCACCCCGGCCCTCTCCTCAAGGAGAGGGTGAAGAATCATATATATCTAATTTTTTAACTACCCCGATACTACGTGAACCACCTTTGTACTATCTTGAACCACCTTGAACTATCTTGAACTATCTTGAACTACTTTTAATAAATCTCGCACTTCCCACTCTTTGGTTTCCTGCATATACAATAGCCATGTAAATGCCGGGCGACCATGAAGAAATATCCATTGTTTTATC
>JAEZDY010000033.1 GCA_023417935.1 Bacteroidota bacterium | reverse complement strand
CATCAGCTGCTGTCCAAGTGCGGGTTAGCGTATAATTATTAGGACAGTTGCCATCTGTTCTTGTCTCTGAATAGTTAACAGGGACATTAGGATCACAAAGATCAGCTGCTGTAACTACAGCGGGTGCCGGAATCTCATGACAAGCAACAATCACGTTATCAGGAACACCAGTAAGAACCGGAGCAGTATTATCCTCTACCGTGATTACTTGAGTTCTGGTAACAGCAGGATTGTTAGAAGCATCAGAAACATTCCATGTTCTTGCGATTGTACCGTTACATGCAGTTCCCACAAGATCACCATCAACACCTGATACTGAACCACTGCCACCGCAATTGTCAGTCCAATCTAAAGATATCATGGCAGGTACCTCGCTTAAGCAAGCAACTGTTACAGGTGCCGGATCCGGGTTTAATACAGGAGGTTCATTATCTGTCACCACCACATTAAATGTACAATCATCACTGCCACATGAATTAGTCGCAGTTGCAGTTACTGTAGTAGTCCCAACTGGAAAAATATAAGGTGAAGTAATTGTTGTACTACCAATCATGTATGTAATACTTGGATATGGATCGCCTGTTGCAGAGATGTAACTATTCAAGTCTATTTCTTTTGCACAAGATCCAATTTCATTATTCACAGAGATGTTTTCTGGACAAGTAATTTCTGGAGCTATGCAAGAAATTTCATAATATCCTTTTACAGCATCATTACCGGTATAATTGCTATTAACTATGAATCCTGAGCTTGGAGTTGAAGTATTGTAATTGTAAGTTAAACCACCCAGGTTGATAGTTTGTGGATACGAATAAGTAACTGCTGTTCCTGACTGGACACTGATGTTTCCAGGTCCTGGGGTTGTGATTACTATTGATTCTTGTGTAAGAGTTCCATTAGGGTGCTTATAATAAGTTACTGATACCGATAGAGAGCCTGCAGGAAGTTCATTCTCGTCAATGTTTAATGCACGAAATTGTACATTAGCATCCGTAAAAAAACACTCCGCATAACAATTTGACTCTCCACCCAAAGCTTCAAGCCTGAATGTTGTTCCCAGTTCTTGTTCTTCAACAAACCAGGTGTCGTAGATATTGCCATTTGCGTCTGCCCATGTGAACCATGATTCATGGTCATGGGAAGGCATATTTGGTTCAATATGTACCAGGGTGAGCATTACTGACTCACCAGGCAGCCAATTAGTTCCGGTAATAATTACCGTTTCCCCCGGAGCATAATCATCCTTATCCGTCATAACAGTACACTGCCCAACAGCCAGATTACTCCATCCCACCGTCATCATCAGCATGATGATAAGCAGGAAGGTGCTTTTCAATTTTTGTAATGGTGCTTTCATAAATTTGAATTTTGGTTTTACTTGTTTTGTTTCTGAATGTGTCCTTATATATAAGAGCGCGCTCTACTATCAGCTGAGCATAATGCTTGTGCACAGGCCAATAAAAGAGAATATTTATTTAGTATATAAAATGGACGTAAAGATATAGTCAGGGTGAGGCGGTGTCAATACGTATAAATACTACTTTTTCAATTAGTTACGATTTGGAAGTGTCGTATGTAAATACGTATATGTACGTAGTGGTTCTATTAAACAAATAGTGGTTAGGGATTAGTGGTTAGTGGTTAGTGGAAAGAAGGAAGCCTCTATGCTCTATGCAACTCAACCCAGAACCCAGAACCAAATTATTGAGAGTGTTTAGTGAGTAATGATTTTACCATCCCTCGCACTTCGTTCGCATACCGTTCGCATATCGTTCGCATTTAAGCGTATTAAATGCGACTAAAGAGCGAACAATGTGCCTACCTCATGCGACCGAAATCTTATTGAATCAAACCTCGTATTGGAAAGCATTTAAATAGACTTGACCTATCAAAAAGAAAGTCAACCTAGTTCAGGTATGCGCAAAAACTGATAACTGACAACTAAAAACTGATAACTGATAACTCCCCACTGAATGCTGAGTGCTGAATGCTGAGTGCAAAAAATTAGTAGTGAGTACTGAGTGGTCTGTCCCACAAGTCCCTCAGGTCCCACAAGTCCCACTAAACCCAAAACCCAGAACCATCAAGCTGACAGCTGATAACTGACAGCTGATAGCCTTCTCACCACCCATACTTAACCGCGTACCACACCCCCACAAACTCTTCCACCGTCACATCCCCCCGAATGGTGAATTCAATATCACTAGTATAGTTTGAGTTGCCGGTGTAGACTTTGCCGTCCCTTATGGTGGCCATCACATCTGAGCTGTAGGCTGATGTTCCTTTGTATAGTTTGCTTTCGCGGATGGTGAAGACGATATCACTTGTGTATCCTGAATTGCCTTTGTATACTTTGCCGTCCTTTACGGTATAAATGACATCTGACGAGTACATGCTCGTGCCCTTGTATATTTTATTGCCCCGCACATGGCATATTACATCAGATGTGTAGCCGGATGTTTTGCGGTATATCTTCCCATCTTTAATATTGCAAATCACATCACTTGTGTATCCTGATGTACCCTTATAAACCTTCACCTGTGCAGACAGCACCAACGGGAAAACCGCCAGCAGGATTAAAAGGAGTGATTTCATATTTTGGATTATATACCATAAAGATACAAATTTGAGACCATAATGTATTGTTTGCATTGAGCATAGGGCATAGGGCTCTATGCAATATGACCCAGAACTCAGAACCCAGAACCATCAAGCTGACAACTGATAGCTGAGAGCTCCAGCGCTCTGCGCTCCGCACAAAAGAGGCTGTCAACCAACCCCGCTGACAGCCTCTCCACAAAAACCAGTCCCCGAAAGGGCCTACTTTATATTAATGATCTTCTTACTGATGGTACCATAATTGGTGCGCATCACAACAACCATCATTTGTTCGGTGCGGTCAGTTGATACATACTTCAGGTTGTAGGCTATGCCGGCTTTGGCTTCGCCTGCAAACAGTGTAGATATCCTGGCTCCCTGCATGTTGTATAGCTCAATACTTACTTTTGAATCCATTTGTACCTGGTAAGCAACTGTTGCTTCGTGGTTGAATGGATTTGGAGTAACACTAAGTACCATTACTGGTGTTTCAGAAATGCCTGAAACAGGTTGCGATTGTACCGGAGCCATGAAGAATATAAAGGCACATTCATCCAATGCATCGTTGATCAGGCCTAATGCTTTGGTGATATCGCCAAGTGGCACACCAACTGCCACTCCGCCCAATGCCTGGTTGGCCAGATTGTAGATCTCCATCACAGTGGGATCGCCTCCAAACTTATTCATAATACTGGCAGGTATTGCATTGGTACCGGTATAATATGTTGGTTCGCCTACTGGATATGCATCTTCTTCACCACAACCTGATGACTGATAGACGTAGAATTCAGCATTGGTGAATGCAAGGCCTCCAAGGTCAGTGTCTAGACGCAGGTTCAATCCCATGGTAATGGTTTGAGCAAGTAGTGCATTCTTCAATACGCCCTTTTTGTCAACTAAATTACCTGGACTGGCACAGGTCCATGCACCTGCTGGAAGTGCTACTGAATTTCCACCACCGGGTAGTCTGTCAATAACACATTGAGCTGAACCTGCTGGTATGGTAAATGTTCTGCCATTACTACCTAAAACCAGGTCAGTTGTCAACAAGCTGAGCAGCAATTCTTCGGTTGTAGAGCCATCACAATATGTACCACCTGCATTTCCATAGAATCCCTGTGTTAAAGTACAGAAGTCAGTTCCGCAAGGTTCTACAGTGATTGTGATACAGGCTACCTCTGAAAGATTACCGCAATCATCCATTGCTGAGTAACATACTTCAGTTTCAGTGCCTGGCAGGAATTCATAGTCTGCACAATCACCTTCCCAGCCTGTTATTTCGCATATGGTTTCTACCATGCCGCAGTTATCTGAGAATTCAACTGTTGGAAGTACTACATCTTCAACGCATCCGAATGTAAGGTCTGTCAATTCAGTTACTATTACCGGAGCAGTATCATCATCAACAGTAATGATCTGTGTTCTGGTAATTGCCGGATTTCCGCAGTCATCCATTACGTTCCAGGTACGGGAAATTGTACCACCGCATTCTCCACCAACAAGTGGACCATCAACACCGGCAACGGTGCCCCCGGCGCTACAGTTGTCAGTCCATGCAAGGCTTGTCATTGCTGGTACATCTTCCAGACATTGAACAGTTATGTCAGCAGGTGCCGCAGCCAAAACAGGTGCCATATCATCATCAATGGTAATGTTCTGGGTTCTGGTGATAGCAGGATTACCGCAGTCATCCATTACATTCCAGGTACGGGAAATGGTACCACCGCATTCTCCACCAACAAGAGGACCATCAACACCGGCAACAGTGCCCCCGGCGCTGCAGTTGTCAGTCCATGCAAGGCTGGTCATTGCTGGTACATCTTCCAAACACTGAACAGTTATATCAGCAGGTGCCGCAGCCAAAACCGGCGCTTCAGTATCAGGTGCAACAAAGAAGGTTGAAGAACACGATTCTTCCAGTCCGCAATCATTTGATGCTTCAAGGGTAAATGACAGGTCAGCACCTTCGCATTGTGCATTTGCCGGTAGAGCCGGTATCTGCGCTATATTACTTTGTGTATTGTGGGTACCGTTAACTGTAAAACCTGCAACCCAGTCATTATAAGCTGACAGTATATTTGCAGGTGATGTACATGCAGGCAGGCTAACCGGGTCAGGACAAGTTACAGCCAGTTCTGCATTTGAAATATTGACCTGGAAAGGAGCTCCTGGTAAGTCGGTAAGTTGACAAAGCGGTATCAATAGGCACAAAGGCCTTGCTACGGTTGTAAGACCCCCGAACTCAGGATCTTAAAACGCTGATGTTTTAAGACAATAGTAGGATGCAAGGCTCAAAAAAGCCTTATTAATTGCTGACCTGATATTTTATCTTAAATTGCTTATTTAAGAAAATAGCAAATCCTGCAAGGCTCAAAAAGCCTTGAACAATTGTAAGATCCTATATTGATCTTAAAGTAGAGTAAGGTAAAAAATTCAGGGTGCCCCCCTGTGGAGAAACGGTTAAACCCGGCGAAGGTTACTATTAAAAACAAAAACAGCCCACAATTACCGGGCTGGGAAGGCCAGAAGGCCTGGATCAAGAAAAGTGATACATTTTAGCGAATGATCCTCAAATAGTAAAACCATTTGTGTCGCTTTAACTCTATACTTAATATTGTAAAGTAATGAACTCACCATATTCGACTAAGTTAAAAATTTCAATCTGATCATTCGCGCTAAGCATTGAATGCCAGCCCCTGATTTTGCACTCGTTTTTTTATACTCTCCAGAATTACTTGTGATTGTATTGTTTAATAAACCACAAAAAAAATAAGGGACAAAGCTAATAGTAAACCGCTGATTATCATTATATTGAGTGTAGGTTATGATACATAATTTCCACATTGATGCAATTTGCATAATTACAACTCATCCCCCAAATCCTACAACTCATCATGTATTGTTTTGATTAAGCATCCCGATGAGGGCATCTTTGCGGTGTAAAATCACTGACTATGAAATCCTGCTGCTCAATTCTGTTGTCTGTAACAATACTCTGCATTTTCCTGGTATCCACTGCCAGGAGGGCTAATGCTCAGAATACCCCTGCTCAAACCTCAGTAATTACCGGTACCGTGCGCAGCACCTCAGGTGAGCTGCTTCCGGGGGCAAATGTTTACCTGAAGGAGACATATGACGGCGCTACCAGTAACAATGAAGGGTTTTTCAAATTGACAACCTCAAAAACCGGCGAACACATTCTTGTTGTTGATTATCTGGGGTTTGAGCCTTTCAGTCAGCCAATCTCACTGCCGGCAAAAAGTTTGCATATTGAGGTTGTACTTAACGAAACTTTCAATAAGCTGAATGCTGTTACGATTACAGCAGGCGTGTTTGAGGCTGGTGATAAGAAACGGTCGAATACGCTGAGTTCACTTGATATGGTTACTACGGCAGGGGCTGTTGGCGATGTGTATGGCGCTCTTCAAACGCTGCCGGGCACTACGCCTAATGGGGAATCAGGCCGGCTGTTTGTTAAAGGGGGCGACAGCAGGGAATCACAAACATTTATTGACGGAGCACTGGTGCATACCCCATACAATTCATCGGTACCCTTTTATTCAACCCGCGGCAGGTTCAACCCTTTTATGTTTAAAGGAACTGTTTTCAGCACCGGTGGCTACTCGGCTGAATACGGTCAGGCGCTTTCGGGTGTTCTCCTTCTCAGCACTACTGATATGCCTGAGCAAGAACAGCTTGATGTTTCTATATTGTCCATCGGTCCTGAACTTGGCGGCACAAAGCTGTGGAAAACAGGCGCTGTAACTGCTACCGCCGGTTACATGAACCTGGCACCGTACATGCAGATTGTTAAGCAGAATAACAAATACAACCACGCGCCTGAAAGTGCCTCGTTCTCTGTAAGCCTGAAACAAAAAATGCCGCGTAACGGAATGCTCAGGGTGTACGGTAATTTCGATCAGGCACGGCTTAATATGGCAATTACTGACCCTGATTACAGTGAGCCTGTTGACTACAACCTACGAAACCGCAACATCTACATGAATACATCGCTTTCAATGCCTGTAACGCCCGGCATTATATCCTTCACTTCACTGTCATTTACTTCCGATGCTGACAATATCTCTTTTGAAGGAAATAAACTCACAACCACCCTTTCGGGGATGCATCTGAAGGAGACAACTTCATGGGAAATTTCAAACAAGCTTTCACTAAAAGCAGGTGCTGAACTGCTGCACAGGTCGGTTACCCGGACCTTTTCCACTGACTCCGACACCCACCGTCCCTCTTTCGATAATTCAATTGTGGCAGCTTTTGTGGAGGCAGAGGTCTATACCACCAAAAAGTTTGTGGTACGCGCCGGCTCACGATTGGAATATTCTGATTATCTAAACAGCACACACGTTGCTCCACGCATAACCACCGCGTACAAGCTGAATGATATATCGCAGGTTTCTGCAGCATGGGGATGGTTTTACCAGAATCCCGACGACCAGTTCCTGCTCATAAACAATGCCCTTGATAATGAGCGGGCTGAACATCTGACACTAAATTACCAGGCTTCGGCAAACGACCGCACCCTTCGGCTTGAAGCCTACCACAAACTGTATACCTCACTGATTAAATACTCAGGCAACAGCTTTATGCCTGAAAACATGACAAACCAGGGCAAGGGGTATGGCTCAGGATTTGATCTTTTCTGGCGCGACAAAAAAACCATCCATAATGGTGACTACTGGATCTCATACTCTTTCATCGACACAAAGCGTAATTTCCTCAACTACCCTGAAATGTCGACACCATCGTTTGTAAGCTCGCATAACCTGGCAGTCGTTTACAAGCACTGGTTCCCAAACATGCGCTCACTCGCAGGCTTCAATTACAGGTACGCGTCTCCACGTTCGTACAACGATCCCAACACTCAGCAGTTCAATTCCGGCAAAACCAGTGCCTATCAGTCAATTGACGTAAGCTGGAGCTTCCTTTACAGAACAAACATCATCTTTTACGGCGCTATAACCAATGTTACAGGCTTTAATAATCACTATGGCCACCGGTTTGCCTCAACGCCTGATGATACCGGTCACTACAATTCCACACCAATCGAACCCGGCAGTAAACGATTCTTCATCATCGCCTGCTTTATTACGCTAAGTAAAAACAAGGATTTAAATCAACTTGATAAGATCGAGTAAAGGCTTACGAGCCAACCAAATTATTTAAAGACTGATTAAACGCAAATTCAAGTATCATTAACATAAAACCCTTAAACAAATGAAAACCATCACATTAACCCTCGCACTATTAATTACAACACTTACATCATTTTCGCAAAATGGCGAATATTACCAGGCAATGGGCGAAAGTCTCGGCCAGTATGCCAATAGTAAAAACATAGATGATATGAGGGCATCGGGCAACCGGTTCCTGAATATCGCAAACACGGTGAAGTCAGAGTGGCTGCCTTACTACTATCATGCGCACAGTCACATTGTGATGAGCTTTATGGAAACTGACCCTGCCCTGAAGGATTCATACCTCGATGTAGCTGAGAAGTCTCTTACTACCATTATTGAAATGGCTCCCGGTGAGCCTGAAATCTTAACACTCCAGGGCATGTTCTATTCAGCACGCCTTGTGGTAAACCCTGCTGAGAGAGGACAAAAATACAGTATGCTGGCATCAAAGGCCGTAGGTTCAGCACTGGGCATTGAACCTGCAAATCCCCGTGCCAGGTTGCTGAAGATACAGAATGAAATGGGCATGGCGCAATTCTTTGGCAAGGATACCAAGGAAAATTGCGTGCAGGCCCGGGAACTTCTCAATGACTGGGATAACTACGTTCTGAAGTCACTATTGCACCCTTCATGGGGAAAGCACCAGCTTGAAGGCATCGTTAAGGAATGCAATTTATAATTATATTTACACATCCAACTTTACATAATACCATCATACATCTTAAAGTGATTGATCATGCTGTAAGAATGGTGACACGCGCAGTAAAATACATATTCCCAATACCATAGAGAATGAATACGAGCTCCCGATATAAAAAACTAACTGATGTTGCATGGTTTCTACTGGCAAACCTGGTGGTGTCATTCTTTGTGCTGCTTGCTTTCTTTAAGGAGGCTTTCAATAGTCCTGAAACCTTTTTCATCAGTCTGCTCTGGTCGTTTACCATAAGCACAACCCAATGGATAGGGCCGGTAATGATCATTACATTCCTCGAAAAAAAGATCAGTTGGCTTGAGTTCCCGATAAGGCGGACCATTGTGCAGGTAATCAGCCTGTTGTCATGGTCCATCTTTGCATTTATTCTGGTGCAAACCGTCATGTACTACCTTGTGCTGGGCATAACACCGGCACAGTTATGGCCTGGCAATGCGGGTTCAGTGCTTTTTGCCCTTGGCATATCTTTATTTATATCCCTTGTTTTCACCGCCGTCGGGTTCTTCAAATCATGGCGCAAGGCCCAGATCAAAGAGGCTGAGCTTAAAACTGAAATGATGGTTTACAAGTATGAGTCCCTGCGTAACCAGATAAATCCCCACTTCCTGTTCAACAGCCTCAACGTGTTGAGTGATTTGGTTTACACCGATCAAAAACAGGCTGTTAGCTTTATCAGGCAACTGGGAGACCTCTTTCATTATGTGCTCGATAGTCGCGATAAGGAACTGGTGTCACTCCATGACGAACTCCGTTTTATCGATTCATATGGTTACTTGTTAAAGACCCGTTTCGGCGATAAGCTCAGGCTCGATATCCAGATCGGTAAAAAACCAAATATCCAGGACGGTACATCGCCTGATATCCCTACCGGTACTTACCACGAAGTCCTTATTGTACCCATGACCCTACAATTGCTCATTGAAAATGCCGTAAAACACAACGAGATATCTGAAAAATTTCCCCTTGATGTAAAAGTGAGCATCAACGGCGACTATATAATTGTTGAAAACCCAAAGCAACCAAAACAGTCGGGTGAACCGTCGAGCAATACCGGACTCAGGAATATAAAACAGCAGTACAGCTTCTTTACCGCTAAAGAAGTGATTGTTAATGAAACCAACGAACAATTCAGCGTTCAGGTTCCTTTGTTGTTTGCGGATATTAAATGAAATGTACAGCTGCAGTTGAAAGATAGTTAATGAACGAGACTGGTTGTTGTTTACAGATGAAAACAAGTATGACAGTTGCAGATTTCAAAAGGGTAATGAATAATCTATAATGTCAGGTTAATATTGAGAGTTAATAATGAAAGCAATAATAATTGAAGACGAAGCAAGAGCAGCAAACCATCTCGAACGGCTGATACTCAAAACAGCCCCTGAGATGATTATCCGCGGAAGGTTTGAGACTGTGCGCGATTCAGTTGCCTTTCTTTCAGAGGCCGGAAATATGCCCGATCTGATATTCTCCGACATTCAGCTTGCCGATGGTATCAGTTTCCAGATATTTAAAACTGTTGCCGTAACCTGTCCCATTATCTTCACCACTGCCTGGGATCACTATGCCATTGAAGCTTTCAAAACCAACGGCATCGATTACCTGCTCAAACCGGTGGAGGAGGAGCGACTCAGGCAATCAATTGAAAAAGTTAAGAGGTTCAATCCTCTGATTGAATTCGACAAATTACTGGCTCTCACCAAAAACAGAACCGCCACTGAATATAAGTCGCGGTTCCTTGTTAAAGCCGGTGATAAGATCAGGAGCATACCGGTGGAACAAATAACAGCCTTTTACAGCCTCGAAAAAGCAACCTACCTGCACACAGCCTCAAACAGAAACTACGCCATCGAATACGCCCTCGATCACATTGAAAACCTGCTCGACCCGCACAAATTCTTCCGGATAAACCGCAGGTACATCATCTCCTTCACCGCCTGCAGCAACATCACCGCCTGGTCAAACAGCCGCCTGAAGATCAAATTAGACGGCTTTGACGAAAACGACATCATTGTTGCTCGTGAAAGAATTCAGGAGTTCCGGGCGTGGCTTGATCAATAAGCGGCAATCTCTTGTATGTCGACAACATTAATCATGCTTATGCGCACTGTGCCCGCTTCCCTGGTCAGCGATGTCATGTATGGCTTCCAGCGTATGGGTATAATCGACGTAGGCCTCCACATACTCGCGACCTTTATCAGGCGAATCGTCTTTCACTTTCGACAGCTCTGCCACTCTATCATATTTAGCGCGTAAAACCTTGTCAACATGATTGTTCAACTTTACGAGCAAACCATCAATGTCATGGTCCACCAATGCCTGGTCGCTAAGCTGAATGATAGGTTTAGTGGTGCCAGCCGGTTTAAGTCCTGTATAAGGTGCACCTTCAGTTTCACGGTGTAGCCTTACAAGGGTTTCAAGGAAATGTGTTTCAACGATTGAATAAACTTCTTTATCTCCATCTCGCAGACTATAGGTTTTGTTGAACAGACTTATGATTTCAGACTCCTGATCTTTGGTGATCCACTTTAGAACCAGGTTAACATTGTTTGTTTCAAGTGCCTTAAGTGCATCTTTTACCGTTGGGCCATCAAAAGAATCGCAATGTGCCGATGCCGTAAAATTTCCCATTAAAATAAACAGTGTTGCCAATATTATCGTCTTCAAATAAATCGCACGTGTTTTCATTGCATTTGTTTTAGTTGCGCTTGTCTCCGACCCATTTGTGTTCATTACTCTTGTTTTCATCTTCATTTTTTTTGTTAGCAATAATGATTTTCTGACAAAAGTATAAGCTGCGCAATGCCAAATCGACCTACTTTGTAATGTAGTACCTATTCTTTTTATATTCACTGGGCGTGATGCCGGTCATTTTTTTGAATACCCTGTTGAAGGCCGATTTGGTGTTAAAGCCACTTTCGAAGGCAATACCCAGGAGGGATAGATTATCATACAGGGGATTGTCAATTTTTAACTTCACCTCCTCAATCCGGTACTGATTGATAAAATCAAAGAAATTAATACCAAACTGCTCATTGATCACCCGCGAAAGATGATGTGCCGGAATATCAACCATACCCGCCAACTGTGGAAGAGTAAGATCGGCATCCAGGTATGGTTTAGCTGAGAGCATAAAGTTGGATATTTTACCGGCATATTCTTCCAGATCCTGCTCTTTGATCATCACCCCGGCATATCTGGCCTTTGGTTCGGTAATATATTCGATGGTTTCTTTTTGAAACTGAATAAAGATCTCCTTTTGCTTTAACCCGAAATAGCCTATCAGGATTATAAAAAGGGATAAAGCAACAAACAAACCGTTAGTGCAGAAAATCCAGGAGAAGAGATTGAAAACATGATGGATGGTAGCGAAAATAATCAGCACCGTCCATATAACCCCAAAGGTATACACAAGCTTCCTTAACCAGTCGAGATTCACTACATCTGACGAAAAAAGGTTATTGAAAATATCAATGTCTGACTTCCTGAAAAGCCCTATTGACAGGATAATATACACAGGCCCCGACAAGGCAGTAAGTATCAGGAATAGTTTAAACAGCAAAGGAACGCTGTGCGCACCCGCCACATGATCCAGCCTGATTCTTTCAGCCAGTTCGGGCATCGCGGAAGCAATCAGTATATATAAGTTGAAAAGTAAAAATGGAATAAAATGGAGCAATCTTTTCGAAGTAAACTCCCACTTAGGTTCCATCAATGCCGAAATATACAGGAACAGGAAAGGGCCATGTAGCATCAGTAATGAAATAAAACCAGCAGAAAGCAGATGAAACCCGGTAAACAGCGTATCCTTGAACAAAGCATAGCAACCCGTATACAACCCAAGGTATATCAACCAGATAAACAGTACTTTATCATGCGCTGCTTTCTTCTTCTGCAATAACAGCATTGCAAAAAACAAGGCATTGAAGGCTGCAATAAAAAAGAAATATTTCATATGGTCTATGGCAATACGCTCAATGCTTAATCAGTTTTATTGATGCTGTATAGTGGCACGACAAATATAAATATTATTGTATAATTTAAGGGAGATTGAGGATTAGAGGGGATTTCTAAACGGATAGCCTTCCATTTTCCTTGTTAAATAAAAGACCTCAAAGTCTTTTTCTCTTGCTGTTTGTTGTATCTATGTATCAGATAAACAAATAGTTAACTATGTTTGGCAAAACAACTGAATATGCTGTCAGGGCATTAGTTTATACTTATTTGCAGAACAGTGCCGGAATTAGACCAGGTTTTAAAGAAATTGCTAACCATATCTCGGCACCTAAAGAGTTTACCGGTAAGGTGGTGCAATCTCTGGTAAAATCACATTTTCTTCTTTCAGTAAAAGGCCCTGGCGGCGGATTCTATTTTGAGGATATGGAATCACCAATTTCGCTTGTAGAAGTGGTCAAGGTATTTGAGGGCGACAAATTATTCTACAAATGCGGATTTGGCCTTAAGGAGTGTTCCGATATTAATCCATGCCCATTACATAATGACTATTCCCCGGTAAGGGAAAAACTTAGAAAAATTGTATCTGATACTACAATTCAAATTCTTGCATCAAGAATAAAAAATAATAAGGCCGTTCTTAACGCCCGGTTAATGAACATTTAACTAAAATCTACTTGTTATGAAATATATGATCATTTTGTTTACCGTAGTGCTTATGGCTAGCTGCAACTCCGGTGGAAATAAATCTGTTTTTGCTGAAGCTGATGAGATTGATGAAGACATCAAATTAGTAACCCAACGGCTTGTTGATCCACCTGCGCTGCCTGAACACACACAGAAAGCCGATGGCCCTCCCGTAATAGTGGCAGTTGAGCTGCTGGTACAGGAGAAACTGATAGAGATAGCGCCTGGTGTAAAAACCTGGGCACTTACCTTCAATGGCACAGTTCCCGGGCCTATTATTGTGGTTCACCAGGATGATTATGTGCAACTTACTTTAAAGAACCCTACTACAAGCACCATGATGCACAACATTGACTTCCACGCTGCTACAGGTGCTATGGGTGGAGGCGACCTGTCGGAAGTGGGGCCGGGACAAACCAAGACTTTCAGGTTTAAGGCTACAAAAACCGGTGTCTTCGTTTACCATTGCGCTCCCGGCGGACTGATGGTTCCTTTTCATGTGATCTCAGGGATGAACGGTGCTATCATGGTACTCCCCCGCGAAGGCCTTACTGATGAACATGGCGATGAAGTGGTCTACGACAAGGCTTTCTATATCGGTGAACAGGACTTTTACATCCCAAAGGACGAACAGGGAAATTATAAGTCCTACGAAACGCCTATGGATGGTTATGCTGATATCATTGAAACCATGAAATCCCTCACACCTAGTCACCTGGTATTCAATGGCAAGGTGGGCGCCTTAACAGGCGAAAACTCCCTCAAGGTGGATAAAGGCGATAAAGTATTATTCATTACATCCCAGGCAAACCGCGATACCCGTATTCATATCGTTGGCGGTCATGCCGATCTTGTATGGCTTGGTGGTTCGTTTAACGACAGGCCTGCAACCAACTACGAAACTTGGCAGGTACCCGGCGGTTCAGCCATTGCGGCGTTATATCAGTTCCGCCAGCCGGGCAGGTACGTATACCTGAATCACAACCTCATTGAAGCCTTCAGCCTCGGTGCCCTCGCCATAGTCGAAGCGTCAGGCGAATGGGATGATAATCTGATGCGGGAAATTAAATAGACTGGAGCTGACTACAAGTTAACTGCATATGTGTAGTAGCTACGGACGGAAGGAAAGAAACACCCCCCGTCATTCCGAACGGAGCGAGGAACCTTGCTAATTGTGACTCATCACGAGTGAGATTCCTCCTATCGTCGGAATGACGGTTCATCGCGCATGTTTTTTAGGGAAGGAAATAAAGGAGGATGTGCGGCACAGCCGCACATCCTCCTTTATTTCCTTCCCTCCTCTGCAACAAGCCCCCGTCATTCCGAACGGAGTGAGGAACCTTGCTGATTGTGCACTATCACGAGTGAGATTCCTCCTATCGTCGGAATGACGGTTCATCGCGCTCATGTTTAGGGAAGGAAATAAAGGAGGATGTGCGGCGCAGCCGCACATCCTCCTTTATTTCCCATCCTCCTCTGCAACAAGGCCCGTCATTCCGAACGGAGTGAGGAACCTTGCTAATTGTGACCCATCATGAGTGAGATTCCTCCTATCGTCGGAATGACGGTTCATCGCGCTCATGTTTAGGGGAGGAAAGAAGGATGTGCGGCTGCGCCGCACATCCTCCTTTATTTCCTCCTCCTCAGCAACAGTGCCCCCGTCATTCCGAACGGAGTGAGGAACCTTGTTGATTGTGTAACAACGCGAGTGAGGAATCTTGCTGATTGGGTAACGAATGCCAGTGAGGAACCTTGCTAATTGTGACCCAGCTCAATGAGATTCCTCCTATCGTCGGAATGACGGTTCATCGCGCTCATGTTTAGGGAAGGAAATAAAGGAGGATGTGCGGCACAGCCGCACATCCTCCTTTATTTCCCATCCTCCTCTGCAACAAGGCCCCCGTCATTCCGAACGGAGTGAGGAACCTTACTGATTGGGTAACGAATGCCAGTGAGGAACCTTGCTGATTGAGACCCAGCACCATGAGATTCCTCCTATCGTCGGAATGACGATTCATCGCGCTCATGTTTAGGGAAGGAAATAAAGGAGGATGTGCGGCACAGCCGCACATCCTCCTTTATTTCCCATCCTCCTCTGCAACAAGGGCCGTCATTCCGAACGGAGTGAGGAATCTTGCTGATTGTAAACCAACACCAGTGAGGAACCTTACTGATTGTGCACCAACGCAGTGAGGAATCTTTTTTATATATTTGCCTAAAACAACTACCAGCCTTTAAAATTCCGCTTCATGAAATCAAGCCTCTTTTTAGTCCTTTGTTTCCTTACAACAATTTTCAACTCATCATCAGCTCAAAACCCTGAATGGCTTGTGTATACTGATGGCAACACCATCACATGCTTCGAGGATGATGGTACTTATTTGTGGATCGGTTCTGAAGGAGGACTGGTTAGAAAGCATAAAACATCGGGTGATTTATTCCGATACAACAGAGTCACTTCGGATATACCTGACAACTGGGTGAAGGATATCGCACTTGATGCCCAGGGTAACAAATGGATCGCGACAAACAGCGGTGGGCTGGTGAAATTTGACGGGAATAACTGGTCGGTCTTTAATACCCATAATTCAGGCATTGCACAGGATGCCTTACGCTGTGTTGCTATCGATAACTCAGGTAACGTATGGGTTGGGTCAAAATCAAACGGTATTTCTATTTATGACGGCTCTTCATGGACTAATTACGATGAATCGAACACACCCCTGCTAAGTGACCATATCTTCGAGATAACCTTCGACCAGTATAATGTTGCCTGGATTGGTACAGGAATGGAAGGTATGTATAAGTTTGATGGTACAACCTGGACCAATTACACTTATGGTGCCAGTTATCTTCCGGGTGAGTTCGTTTATTGCATAACCATCGATGAAAATAACATCAAATGGATCGGAACCGATGGCGGCCTTGCCAGGTATGATGACGTTACTTTCACCCAATACACGCGTTGGAATTCAGAGATTTGTTATGGCGAAGTAACATGTATTGAAAATGCCGGTGCCGGGTTATTGTGGATCGGAACCTCGGGAGGATTAAATACATTTAATGGTGCCAGTTGGCAAAGTTTTTATAAGGACGACATGGGCACTGTTACTGACCATATAACAGCAATTGATGTGGAAGGTGAAGAAGTTTGTGTTGGCTTATACCGCGGCGAATTTGCAAAATATGAAGATGGATGGAGCTGGGTAACTCTTCCTTTTGATTCCAATGGACCCTTTTCAAACGTTGTACATGATATTGCTTTTGATGCACAGGGTAATATGTGGTTTGCCGGTGATGGTGCCTTAATGCGCTTCAACGGTGTTTTTTGGGCCAATTATACGCACTATAATTTCATCATACCAAATGTACGGGTTGAAGATATTGAAATAGATGACAATGGAGTTATCTGGCTCGGAACCTTTGAAGGCGGATTACTCAGGTTTGAGAATGGCAATTTCACAAAATACACGGTTTATAATTCACCTTTACCCAGCAATACCATACGCTCACTGCAACTGGACCAAAACGGTGTTGTGTGGATAGGAACCTCCGAAGGACAAATTTGCAGTTTCGACGGCGTCAACTGGACTATCTTTGAACCTGCTGTTACCGGTGTTCCGAATAATGATGAAGTATGGTCGCTCGCCATCGATCAAAACAACGTGAAATGGTTTGGTACTTATTATAATGGAATATTGTTACGTTATGATGATGTAAGCTGGACAAGCTACTCAAGTGGCCAGGATTATCTGAATTTCCTTAAATTTAACGATGACGGCACCTTATGGTGTGCTTTCGCGGAAGCATTAAAGACCTTTGAAAACGGCAATTGGTCAACCGTTCAGCCGGGCTACCCGTTTGGCAATAAAGTATATATTGATTTCGACCTTAATGGCGATGTCTGGGTTTCAGTCTTCCTTGTCGGAGCCTCCAAATTGCATAACGGTACCTGGACCACTTTTGATCAGGCTAATTCCTCCATCTCCAGCCAGTATACACGATGTTCTGTTGTTGATCCGAAAGGAAACAAATGGTTCGGATTCTCAGTTTATGAAGGATTATCGGTATATAATGAAAATGGGGTAATGGTAGCTCTGAAAGAGGTACCGCTCCCTCAAAACATTAGTGCGCGTGTTTATCCCAATCCTGCCACCGATTATTTCTTCATCCCCGAAGCCCTCGAAAAGAACGTCAACCGTATCCAGTTAATCAATATGCAAGGCACCATCGTCTACGACCGCCCCTACAATTCCCTGCAAAGAGCCATCAACATCTCACATCTGCCAGCCGGTATTTACATTTCAAGGTTGATATCTGATGTTGGGGAGGTTTCAGTGAAAGTTTTGGTGGAATAGGAGTTTCCGCTTAGTTTAAGCGGGCAACGCATTTTTTTCCTTTTGTACTTCTTTTTCTTAATAAAAAGAAGTACCAAGGAAAATCAAGGCTGGACTATTGCGGCTAAATTTTAGAGGAGAAGCCTAAACGTTTTTAACCTCCCTTGTTCTTTCAGCCCTGAATGGGCGTAATAAGTCAGCGATGGGTAAAACCCATCGAATTTGAGCAACCATGAATATTTAAGCCCTGAAAGCGGCGAGATAATTGGTTGGAAGAGTGATTAGATTATACCTGGTTGAGCGGCGGTGATGTTACTTCCAATTCAAACCTCACATCGTTTTCTATTATTTCGGCTATGTTGATGGTTGGCAAAACTAATTGGTTCAATGAAGTATTTTCAGTTTTAGCGTGAAGTACACCACGTGCTGTTCCAACTGTTAAGGCGCATAGATGCTGCATAATTGCTTTAGGTACAATAATAGCGTTTGTTTCAATCATTTGTTCCCAGGATTCACTTTTAATTTCAAAATGGCAGCCTACTTCCAGAATAATAAAAGGATTATGATCACATGAAAACTGAAATTGTGCAAAAACCCCTATCAGGCGAGATTCCTTGTTTGCTGCGAATTTTAAGTTGGTTTCAAGCTTAGTTTCTGATTCTTTCTGAAAGGAATTCTCAATTATTGCGAACTGTTCGGTTGTTACCTTTATTAATCTGAAAGTAACTTTCTTGTCTTTAGTATCCATAGGTGCCATCTGCTTGTAATCCATCTATACTCTTTGTATCATAATCAGGATATTCTTCCAAAAGAACTTTCAAGCTCCCTATGCTTTTTGCATCATTACGATCCAAAGGGATTATGGCTTTAACAAGTGCCGGTAATGATTGTGTACTAGAGTTAACAGGTATCTGAATTAATGAAATCCCCAGTACTGCTTCAATTCTGCTGATTGTACTCAGAGTCATATTCTCTTGCCCTTTAACAACTTTATTGATGTATTGAGGTGTAACACCAATTGCTTCAGCAAGTGTTTTCTGCGACATACCATTAATCGGTTTCTGACGCCGAATTTCACGCAGAATTTTAATGGCAATTTGGATTGATTTTTTTAACCAATCCCTGTTTTCATTTCGCCATTTTGCATCCTGACTCCAACCTGAAAGATCCTGAGATTCAATAGCGTTTATTTTATCAAGGATATTTTTCATAATACTTGCTCTTTACAATTCAACTTCTTCAATAACAGTGTTTTCATTTATAATTCCTAATCTTAACAAATTGTCCAGGCAACTTTTTAATTTACGTAACTCCACATTAGTATGCCTTCTGTCCTGCATTGCCTTTGTCAATTTGATTGTTCCACCGGTAATAATATATAATTCTTTATCTAATCTTAGAGCGTAGATTCTCAACCAGTTAAATTTTACTTTTTTTGAAGTTATAGTACCCGATGAACTTTGTGCATGTAATGGCTCAAAGAGTTCATTAAGCTCTGTCACTATTTCATCGCGACTATATTTTGCCTCAAGCAATTTAAATTTGTTTTCAAATTCTTCTGCAAATTGAAGTGTTTTTCCAATTGCTGTTTCAATATTCAGACTCCAACTAATCAGATCATTTCGATTCAACTCAAAAAATTCTTCAAGAAATTCCGGATCATTCCATTGTGAAAATACCCTGTGAAATTCATCCTGCGATTCGCCTGTAAATTGTATTGACTTGAAATTTTTGCCAAAAATAGGTAATATTTTCATTAAAAATCAACTTACAGGTTTATTATTAACAATTTTAAGTGCATTGTGTTCAAGTTTTGGGTATTTGCGCAAAGATTGCATTTTATATATAACCTGAAGGCGGAATGACCCTGCTCCTCGTCATTCGGCTAACTGATCATTCAACAATTAATTTTTGAACACTAAATTTCTTTCCTGCTTTTAAATGGCAGATGTAGAAACCAGGTGGAATTTTGCCTGTAGTCCAGTTAAAGGAATTCTTACCGGTAGGATATTTTGGTGTAGTGATTGCATCAACCAATCTTCCATCTGAAGAAACAATGACTATTTCAATTGAAGATTCTTCGGGAAGGTCAAATGAAAAAGTTATATCTCCATTTGAAGGATTCGGATAAACAGTTGAATAAAAGGAGTCATTTGAAGTATTGATTTTCGGTGTAGTATTAACTCCTCCATTCGACGTATGCATAATTGCAGAAGGTCCGCATGCCCAGGCCGTCATCTCATCGGTGAAAGCTATACTTACCAAACCACTTTGTATTCCAATCTGTCTTTCCCATGTTTTTCCTCCATCTGTAGTACGAAAAACTCCTCTCCCAGTTGAGTATCCGTTTAATTCGTCAAAGAAATAAAGATCGGAGAATATATGTAATTCATCACTCTGAGTAATTTCCTGCCACGTTAATCCTCCATCCAGTGTGTGCCATATTATCCTGATAAAGCTTGATAGTGTGGAATTTATTTGTCTGTTGTTTTCAGAAAACCTTTGTCCGCTGCACCAGCCTTCCTGGTTATTCAGAAAGAATATTTTATCTAACAAAACGTTTGATCCTTCAAGGTCGCGGAATGTCCAGGTAAGGCCACCATCGGTCGTGAACCCTAATGTCTTACCCAGGCAAGCAAACCATCCATGATTTTCATCGGTAAAGAATATTGAACGGGTATTAAGAACTGTATCAATAAGAGGTTGCCAGGTACTTCCTCCATTCACGCTTTTCATTACCGTACCTTGTGAAGCTATCCAACCTATGGAATCATTGATAAATTGAATATCATGAATATAACCCCCTGGTCCTCCACTATATTCCAATTCCCAATTTTCACCTGCATCCACTGTTCTGTATAAATGACCAGTTCCTGCCGAACCAACAATCCACCCATGATCAGCATCTGTAAAATACATATTCTCAAGATATCTATAGGCATTCAAACTGTCGTATACCCATGAGAGCCCCCCATCCATTGAATGCATGATCTTATCCAAACCACCCACTACCCAAACATTATCAGGTTCAGGAGCACAAACTTCCCATAATGTGTAATCATTTACACCCTGCAACAATTCCCATGTGGATTCATCATCATGTTTATAGATAATTGACCCTCCACTACCGGTAACATAATAACTGCCATTTTGGAGCACATCCACTCCAAACAACCAGCCATTAACCGGAATTGTGTCGAGGACCCAGTTATTTCCAAAGTCCGATGACCTTAAAATCCTCCCGTAACCTGTTGGTATATAAATTTTGTCCTGAAAAATCTTCACCCATTGAAAGCCGGTGCCAATGTAATGATCTGTAATGTTCCAGGTATTCCCACTATCGTAGCTTCTAAGTATATAATTCGACTGTCCTATTGCAACAATTGTATCAAGGCTCTTAAAATCAACAGCCATTACATCATCATCAAATCCAGTTACTACCGGGATCCATGATATGCCGCCATCCACTGTTTTTAGAAATGCAGTATCTCCATATCCTGAACAATATCCATTTAAATTATCATAAAAACGAATACAGTTAAAGTTGGTAAGTACTCCTGATGGCTGAATATGGAAAGTCACACCCCCATCATCAGTTCTTGCTATGACCCCATCATTACCACAGATCCATCCAGTATAATTATCTATAAATTCGACACAATTCAACCGATTCGCGGAAAACTGATTAATATTCCAGGTTCCACCACCATCTGTAGTTCTTAATATTTTTCCGGCATCACTAACTATCCATCCATGCTGAGAGTCGGTAAAATCAACCTTTATCAATCCATCAGAAGTTCCTGCTTCCTGAAATTCCCATGTCTGTCCTCCATCGTTTGTGTACTGTATTGTACCACCACCTCCAACAGCAAATCCCTTATTTTCGTCAACGAACTTTACCGAATACATAGTATTGCCATGAGGCAAAGGCCATTGCCATTCCCATTGTGCATTGGCAATCAATGAAATACCCACTAGTAGGATAAGAATCGATAAAAGCTTAAGAAAACAGGTTGTCATATTGAAGTTGTTTGGTATGAATGACAAATATAAAAAATAATTGCCAGTATGGCATTCAGAAATTATTTCGTGCGCGTGTTCTGACAATGAAGGTGACTGGCCTTAATACCAGGCGTGCAATAATTGAACATTATAAGAACGACCGCCCCGTTGGTAAGTGGCAATGCCTGCATGGTCGCCGGGAAAACAGAATGGAAAGCCTGTTACTGTGCAATTTATTATGCCTATCAAGTTTAGTTTTTCACGATAGTATGTGAGTTTTTGCTATGCCGCTTAGGGCAAGCGGGGCAACGCGGTTTTTATCTTTCGTACTTTTTTGCCTTGACGCAAAAAAGTACCAAAAAAAGTCAAGGCTTGGTTGGCCGGGCTAAATTTGTGAGGTTCCGCCTAAAAAATCCAAACTTGACCGTCGGTCTATTTAAATGCTGTGAAGGGGACTGTGTCCTTTTTTTGGGCAGACTGCAGAACTTCCAATACAATCGGTTTTATTTAATTCTGCTGTTAGCTGGCTCTGATCAGCTAAACTTCAGAAGTCTTCGGACAGTGGATAGTTTTTAACGGCTTCACCTCTAAAATTCTTCACGCCTCCATAGTCCTAGGCCGGTTTTATTTTAAGTAAAACTTATGCTCAAACATTAGATTGCTCTAATTAATTTAAGTGAATCTCTAATTAATTTAAGTGAATCTCTAATAACATTATCTAACATCTAATAACCCTAAAGCCACTAATATCAGGCAAAACCGCTAATAATCTCTAATTAAATCTCTAAT
>JAEZDY010000021.1 GCA_023417935.1 Bacteroidota bacterium | reverse complement strand
AATGAAATATGGAGTATTGGCAACTTGTTTTCTTATAATAATCCTACGCATAATGCTTATTTTATCAGGTATTCAGCTGACGGTGACATAATTTTACTAGCTGAGCATATCTTTGATTATTATTCAGGGTTCAGAAAGCTGTTGGTAAAAGACAATAATGAAATTGTGATTCTTGGATCAGCTTTTTACACAAATCCTTCTTACTATAATACCATATTATACTTTATGACAGCAGAAGGTGAAACTAACTGGACTACAATCCTGGGTAATGAGGATCATATTCCTGTTGATCTGCAGAAAGCATCAGATGGCGGTTACTTAATAGGTAGTGCAATTAAAGACCAATTTGATCATGTTCAACCTTATTTATTAAAAACTGATTCTCTTGGGCTCATTACATCTGTAAGTGATTTGCATCCTACATTTGAGTTTAGTATTTATCCAAACCCTGCTCATGATTATTTAACTATTGAATCACCTGGTATCATAAGTGGTACAATAAGTTTATTTAATTCTTACGGGCAAAAATGCAGGGAAATTGCAATTAACAACGAACGTTCAACTATTGCTGTTCAAAATCTCAATAAGGGTATTTACTTCTGTATCATAAACTCCGGTTCTGCATATAGTTGTAAAACCATAATATTGGGCCCCTAAACAACACCAGATAACACCTGTGGCATGAAAGTGTGGGAACAAAGTATTGCCATAAATCATAGCAGCATTCAACACATTCAATTCAAAGCTAAAAATCTGCAAAAAGGCATTTACCCATTCACAATTTCTAACGAAACCACCCGGCTAAGTGGGAGAATGATGATTAATTAGAACCTCTGAGACGACAGGCATTCTGTCTCTACGTTGAAGAACATTGAATCCCTCAAGTGCGGAAACAACATTGAATCCCGCAAGTGCGGGAAACAACATTGAATCCCTTCCATCAGGACTATACTACATTACTTTAACCGGCCGTAATGGTGAGTTAGATCATTCAAGGTTTGTAAATCTGATATGCGGTTGTGCATGTTTTTCTTTTAAATGATGCATACTTTCCAGAAGCCAAGTATTGTGTCTCAATTTAAAACAATATTATTAAAAAATTTGAAAGAGGGAATAAGAGTTTGAAATCCAGCAACTGACTTCATAACTTTGCTCGCTATGGATCAAATGCTTGAAGCCAGAGAGATTAAATTATATACAAGTAATGGAACCTTGATTTCAACCTCTTTATTACATTCTAATAATCAAATCAATATTCAGAGCTTAAAACGGGGTCTCTATTTCATTAAAGTTAAGACCCGCAGTAGAATTGAAATGCACAGGTTTATAAAGAATTAGGGTGCTAACTCCTAAGCCACTCAATACTTTAATTGAACAACATTGAATCCCGCACGTGCGGGAAACGCGAAGCTTCAAACGCGCGCAGCGCATTTTTTCGATATCTTTGCACCATGACAGCAAAATCCAAAATCATACTTGCAAAGGGAAGAGAAGAGTCAGTATTGCGATACCATCCTTGGATATTCTCCGGAGCAATTGAAAGTGTTGAAGGAAAAGTGGTTGAAGGTGATGATGTGGAGGTGGTTGATTTTAAGGGAAATTACCTGGCTACAGGGCATGCATCGGCGGGTTCGATAGCCGTAAAAGTATACTGGTTTGGGCCTCAAAAACCACCGGCTGATTTATGGTTTTATAAGATCAAACAAGCATGGGAGTTACGCAGGAACCTCGGTTTTGTTTCTGATCCGCAAAGTAATTGTTACCGTTTGGTTTTCAGTGAGGCAGACGGATTGCCGGGACTGGTGATTGATTACTATAATGGTGTTGCGGTTATCCAGGCCCATAGTATGGGAATGCATCTGGCCAAACAGGCTGTATGCGATGCGCTGATAAAGCTTTATGATAAGGAACTGGTAGCCGTTTATGATAAGAGCAAAGAAGCACTCGCTAAATCAGGTACTTATTCTGATGGTGATTCCTTCCTTTATGGTAGTGTAACCGAACTTATTGTTAAGGAAAACGGCCACAGTTTTTATATTGATTTCATTGAGGGACAAAAGACGGGCTTTTTCCTCGATCAACGTGAGAACAGGTCATTGCTGGCAAGGTATTCAGGAGGCAAGAAAGTGCTGAATGCATTTTGCTATACCGGTGGATTCAGTGTTTACGCCCTGGCTGCCGGTGCTTCGCATGTAACATCACTTGATTCATCGCGTAAAGCAATTGATGCACTTGAAAAAAACCTGACACTGAATAAGGGTTATAGTGGCTCACATATTAGTGTGGTTGATGATGCAAAGCTTTGGCTTCCAGCCATGGACAGCGATTTTGATATAATTGTGCTTGATCCTCCTGCTTTTGCCAAACGGCAGGCCGACCGGCATAAGGCACTTCAGGGCTACAGGTTCATCAATGCTACTGCCCTCACCAAGTTAAAGCCGGGAGGTTTACTTTTTACGTTCAGTTGTTCGCAGGCCATTAGTAATGAGCAATTCACTTCAATGGTTATGTCGTCGGCATTGCTGGCTAAAAGAAATGCCAGGATAATACACCACCTGGGTCACTCTGCTGATCACCCGGTAAACATATATCACTCTGAAGGTGAATACCTGAAGGGATTGGTGCTGGTTGTGGATTAGAGTTCTGAACTCTCTTCGTGATCGCCTTTAAGCTTATCAATAAACCTTCTGTCTTTTTTGGTGGGCCTGCCTAATCCCCTGTCGCGCCATTCAGCATTGAATTCGTTCATTAGTTGAATGCGTTCGTACTCTTCGGGTGGAGTTAGGTCTTCAAGATAATCAGGCACCAGTTTTGCCGATACCCTGTTGTGGAGTAGTGCTTTTACTTTTATGGTTCTGTTTAAAGGACCTATCGATAAGTTAATGACATCACCTTCTTTGATGATCCTGGATGGCTTCACCGAATTTCCTTCGATCTTCACCTTCCCGGCTTTACAGGCATCAATGGCGATGTTGCGTGTCTTATAGATACGCACCGACCATAGATACTTATCAATCCTGACTTCCGACATAACTACTTCTGCCTGAAATAGATCAAAATGGAAACGCCCGTAAAATCAAATTGTTCCCTCAACCTGTTTTCAATAAAGCGTTTGTATGAATCAGTAACGTACTGAGGCATGTTACAAAAGAAAACAAAAGCAGGATAGGCAAGTTTAAGCTGGGTGATATATTTGATCTTCACGTATTTGCCTTTTACAGCAGGAGGTGGATTTTCATTGATAATTGGCATCATGATATCCATAAGCTTAGAGGTTGATATGGACTTGGTGCGGTTTTTAAACACCTGCCTTGCAGTTTCGAGGGTTTTATGGATACGCTGCTTGGTAATAACAGAAGTGAAAATTATAGGAACATCAGTGAAAGGAGCAATTCGCTTACGAATGAGTTCTTCATAATCTTTATGTGTGTTGGTTTCTTTTTCAACAAGATCCCACTTATTCACAACTATCACAATGCCTTTGTGGTTTTTATGGGCAAGTCCGAAAATATTAAGGTCCTGACTTTCCAAACCTTGCGTAGCGTCAAGCATGAGTACGCAAACATCGCAGTTCTCAATAGCCCTTACTGAGCGCATTACTGAATAAAACTCAATATTATCAGTTACTTTGCCTTTTTTACGAAGACCGGCAGTATCAACCAGGAAGAAATCAAAGCCGAAACTGTTGAAACGTGTATATATTGAATCGCGGGTAGTTCCCGGAATAGGGGTAACTATGTTGCGTTCATCGCCAAGAAGTGCATTAATCATTGAGGATTTGCCAACATTGGGTCTTCCAACGAAAGCAATCTTTGGCAGATCAGGAAGTTCCTCAATGGTCTTATTTTGGAATTCTTTAACCAGTTCATCAAGCAGTTCGCCGGTTCCACTTCCATTGATAGCAGATATTTCGATTATAGTTTCGTAACCCAGGGCATAGAATTCACCGGTTTCGGCTGAACGGTATGCGTTATCCACCTTATTGGCAACAAGAATTATCTTCCTTGTAGAGCGCCTGAGCATCAGAGCAACTTCTTCATCGAGGGGTGACAGACCTTCTTTAGCGTCAACCATAAAGATTATAACATCAGCTTCTTCAATTGCGAGTTCAGCCTGCCGACGTATTGCTTCTTCAAAAACATCATCACTTCCAACAACAACACCACCGGTGTCAATAACTGAAAATTCATATCCGTTCCAGTCTGACAAACCATAATGCCTATCGCGGGTAACACCTGAAGTGGGATCAACAATAGCACTTCTTTCACCTGTTAGCCTGTTAAACAGGGTAGACTTTCCAACATTTGGACGGCCTACAATAGCAACAATATTTGACATAATTTTACTTCTATGATATTCATAAGAACAACGAAAGCCTTGAACAACAAGGCTTTCGGTTTCTATTAGTAGCGGGGGCAGGATTCGAACCTACGACCTTTGGGTTATGAGCCCAACGAGCTACCTCTGCTCCACCCCGCAGTATGTTTTGATTTCTGATTGTTAATTTGAGACTGCAAAGATAATATTTTGTTCCTTTGCTGTGCAATTTTTTACATTATTTTTTTAAACAATGGAACATAAGTCAGGTTTTGTCAATATAATTGGACTGCCCAATGCAGGTAAGTCTACCTTAATGAACGCTTTAGTAGGCGAGAAGTTATCAATAATTACTTCAAAAGCTCAAACTACCCGGCACCGGATCATGGGTATTGTGAATGGTGATGACTTCCAGATTGTATATTCTGATACGCCCGGGATAGTAAAACCGCATTACAAGCTGCATGAATCGATGATGAAATATGTACATTCTGCATTGGAAGATGCTGATATTTTCCTGCTGGTGACTGAAAAATCAGAAGATCAGTTACAGGATGAGTATATTTCAAAGCTAAATGGCTCAGGCAAGCCTGTGATTGTTGTGGTAAATAAGGTTGATCTCCAGACACAGGAAGAAGCACTTGAACAGGTTAAAATGTGGGAAGAGAAAATACCGGGTGCAGTTGTAATTCCGGTTTCAGCCCTGCATAAATTTAACATCGACAGGGTGTTTGATACATTGCTTGAAAAACTACCGGCTTCACCGCCATATTATCCTAAAGATGAATTGACCGATAAGTCGATGCGTTTCTTTGTTTCAGAAATAATACGTGAAAAGATTCTCTTGTATTACAAACAGGAAATTCCTTATTCTGCTGAAGTATCAGTTGATGAGTACAAGGAAAAAGAGAACATCACGCATATTACTTCCACCATTTATGTTAGTCGTGAATCGCAAAAAGCCATTATTCTTGGTCACCAGGGAAAGTCAATTAAGGGACTAGGTATGGCAGCCCGTAAGGATATTGAAGAGTTTATACAGCAACGCGTTTATCTTGATTTGCGTGTTAAGGTAAGCAAGGATTGGCGTGATGACTCACAACAGTTGAAGCGGTTTGGATACGAGCAATAGATTCGTATTCTTGGAAAACCTGATGCGAAGATCATATCATTGACATGACTGGATATAAACCTATATCATAGCCATAAAATGGATAAATAATCCTGATTGCCCATTACGCCTGAAGGTATATTCAAACCTGAATACTTTGTCGTAATAAGTTACCAGGTCAATTCCTGCACCATAACCCATAAGTAGTTTACCCTGCAGTGGATTGGTAGTATTATCAAGCTCAGGGAAAGCTTTTCCTGCATCAAAATGAGGTCCGGCATAAATACTCAGGGGAATAGTATTAAACTTCTCTGAACGAATGAATGGGACTCTGATAGTTTTTAACGGAACTAACGCGTATTTAAGATGCGATTTAAATATCCAGTAATGGGGCGCTTCAATCACAAGATATTCATAACCTCTTATAAATTCACGGCCAAAACCCAGGGCATTTTGCAGGTAATAAGGTTTGACATGTGGACCGGTGAACCGGAAAGTAAACTCAGAAGCTGCATAAAGTTGATTGGCTAAAGGGAGATAACCCCTTAGTGATGTGCGAATGCTGCGTTGATTATATGGTTGGTTTAGATCAGCAAAATAACCGGCTTCAGTTTCAGCGTAAAATCCATTCAAAGGGTAATAACGGTTATCACGATAATCGGCTTTAATCAAATAGATTACACCCGTCAGTTGGGGATTAGCCATAGTAAACAGGTACTCCGGGTTTAGGAATCGAATACTGTCATTAAACCGTGGTTGCCAGTATTGCAGGGTGAGTGAGTGGGTTAAATGAGTGCCGGGCCGATATTTGAGGTATGCAGCCATCACAATGGACTGAAACATGATCTCATTCCCCTCGTAATAAACCTGCTTGTTGTCAACTGTTGCATAATTTACCTCGTGTTGTGAAGTGTATGATGCGAAAACACCAATGCCGAACGACTTCTGTCTGTTAATATAAGGCCACTCATAACTGGTTTCAAGGTAAGTTCTGTAACCGCCAAGTGCTTTAATATTCAGCTTCTCCATTTTCCCTCTAACATTCTCATGCTGGTAATGTAATCCAGCTGATAAGCGTGAAAGATCCCTATGTTGCCACCAGTCGTTAAAGTTCCTGTCAGGGTTTTCAATCAAAGGCCATACCCACCAATACCATCGCTCAGTAACATAAACAGTGAATGCAATTTTTCCTTCACCGGTTTCATAAACCATAGTTGCAGTATGGAATAGCGATGTTTTAAGAATATTCTGGCATGAAACATTTATTAGGTTGGTTACTTCCGTATAATCCAAGGTATCACCCTGGTGGAACGGAATCTCTCTTAGTATGATTGACTCGCTGGTGTGCTTGTTTCCTTTAACTACAATTTCCGCAACAAGCAGATTAGTTTGCACTGCCGAATCAGCAGAAATTAAATCCTCTTTGTTTTCAAAGTGCTCAGCATTTCTATTTAAGCCTGTGCTGTCAGTTGCCGGTTGTGTTGCCGGTAGTACTATGATATTTGTTTGAATTTGACCATTTTGGCAGAAACCATATAATGGGTTAGTAAGGCACAATGATGTGGCTGAAATTACCAGCGCTAAACAAAAGAATTTTGATTTGCAGGCAAATAGGTATAAACGCCGCATTGGTTTAAAGCAATTCAATCGAATTGAGTTTGTGTATTAATTAATCCTTTGTGGATTAAGTAACTGATTCTGCAGCCAAAGATCAGTGTTTCTTATTTAAATATCAAGGAATCTCATCAATGAGTCGTACCTGTCGTGAAGTGATTGATCATAATCAGTTTCAAAGAAGGAAGCCTTAATGGTGTAATTGTACCTGTTAAAAGTGGCAATCAATGGAGCAATATCCATGCGGTTTACTTTGATAGTGACCTGCATTTTAGTTGAATCGGGCAGTGTCATCACATACAAGCTAAGAATAACTGTATCGTTTGATTCCACAATTCTGGCAATTTCACTGAGCAGAAAATCACGTATTCCCATCTCAAGCACAATTATACCGCCCGGGTTATCGACTGCAGCAAGGCGTGCAAAATATTTGGTAAGGCACTGCAATGTAATTGAACCCATGTAGTGGTTTTTCTCATCTACCACCGGAATAAGGGTAAGCTTCTGTTCATATACCTGCCTGATGATATCATATACATGCTGACCTTCATTAATTGACGGGTTTTTTAATGACAAAGCATGATTCCCCAGAGGCTCATCATAGTTATTGAGTTCATAAATATCGGTTTCGGAAATTAACCCGAGTAGTTCGAAATTATTTACGATTGGCAAGTGTGATACCTTAAATTCTTCCATCCAGTTAAGGGCAGTGATACCGGTATCGGAAGTCTGTAAAGGCATTATTGTGTCACTGATTAAATCTTTGGCTATCATTGGGGTACATCGTTTATTACAGTACTTCAACAAAAGTAATTCAAAAATGGTTATCGGGTCCGGTTTAAAGAGCACGATGATTTGAGTCTTTTAGTAACATTCCCATGTATTAAGATGTTGATAGAGTGTGAAAGTTGCACACAACTGTAATCTTCGTGATGTTGATACAGGAAATATTCCGGCAGTCAGACTACCTGTTGTTGATTGAGACAGTGTATGAATTGCCCTGCCGGTAATATTTTATAACTTTGTATCTTCAAAGTAACCGATATGACAAAACTAAGCGTAAATATCAATAAAATAGCCACATTGCGTAATGCCCGGGGAGGTAATCTGCCTGATGTTTTAAAAGTAGCCATTGATTGTGAGAAGTTTGGAGCTCAGGGTATTACTGTGCATCCAAGGCCTGATGAGCGACATATAAGATATCGTGATGTCTATGACCTAAAACCTGTTTTAACTACTGAATTCAATATAGAGGGCAACCCTGAACCAAAGTTCATGGACCTGGTACTGGCAGTTAAGCCGGCACAGGTTACGCTTGTACCCGATGCTGTTGATGCAATCACTTCAAATGCCGGTTGGGATACAATAAAATACAAGAATCATCTTGCTGATATTATAAGTGAACTCCATAAACATAATATCAGAACCTCAATTTTTGTAGATGCTGACCCGGCAATGGCTGAAGCTGCCGCATATACGGGTACTGACCGTATTGAGTTGTATACTGAAAGTTACGCTACCAATTACAGCCGAGGCAGGGAAGGTGCAATTGCTGCGTATGTACTGGCAGCCCGGGCAGCCCGTGAAGCAGGCTTGGGCATTAATGCAGGACATGATCTGAATCTCGAAAATCTTCGGTATTTTGCATCACACATTGAGGGTTTGCTTGAAGTTTCAATAGGTCATGCGCTGATTGCCGATGCATTGTATAATGGTTTGGAAAAAACGATTCAATTATATTTGAAGGAACTGGAAGTGTTGTGAAGTTAATGTTATTATTAGCTTTCATGCACGGAAAATAAAAACAGCAACTATGAAACTATTCTACCGTCATTTTGGAAGTGGAGACCCGGTTATTATTTTACACGGGCTATTTGGCTTGTCAGATAACTGGGTTACACATGGCAAGAGGCTGGCAGAGAAGTTTTCAGTTTACCTTCCCGATCTTCGTAATCACGGACACTCACCGCACAGTCCTACATTCAATTATCCTGCGATGGCTGACGACCTGCATGAGTTCATTGATGAGCATAAGCTGCAGAACCCTGTAATTATTGGCCATTCAATGGGAGGGAAGGTTGCTATGTGGCTTGCACTGGAGTACCCTGACCTTGTTAGCAAGCTGGTGATTGTTGATATAAGTCCGGTTAAGTACCCTGACCGGGATGCTCACTTTGATATTATAAGCACGATGATGTCAATTGACTTTGATGCTGTTCATTCACGTGAGGAAGTATCAGAATTGCTAAGCCTTACTATTCCAAACAAGGCCACACGGTTGTTCATACTGAAGAACCTGCACCGTAAAACACGGAGTAATTTCGACTGGCGCCTGAACCTGAGCGCTATAAGCAGCAATATGGACCATGTATTTGCCGGTATTGATATCGACTCAGTGTATGATAAGCCGGTATTATTCATAAAAGGGGGCCGGTCAGATTATATTCTTGAATCACACGAACCGGTCATAAACAAGTACTTCCCCAATGCCGAAATTGAAACTATAGATCATGCAGGCCATTGGGTACACGCCGACGCACCGGATGAGATTTGCAGCATATTCAGCAGGTTTTTGGATAAGGAATGCACGTTTCAACCTTAAAAAATTTGGTTCAAGATTGTTCAAGATTGTTCAAGGTCGCTCAATGTTGTTCAAGGGGTTCAAAGAGTTCAAAGAGTTCAAGGATTGGCTCTTAAATTGGGACAAGTGGGACAAGTGCAACCTGTGGGTCTTTTGAGTATTGTTGAACTGATGCTTGTCGTTTTTTACTTGAATCTTTTGGTGCAATGGTTGTCCTTTATGTGTTTTTGTCCCACAGGTCCCACAAGTCCCACTGGTCCCACACTGCACCACAAAAAAAAGGCCTGTCAATTGATGAAATTGACAGGCCTTTTTTGATTGACAGGTCACGCCCTGTCACTACTAATATCGGTTTACATTTAAGCTTGAAACGCCGGCATCAACCTCAATATATATTTTTGAAGTGGCTGCGTCAAAGTTGGGGGTTCTGAAGTGCCCTTTTGATAGTTTATCGAATCCAACAAAATTCCTGCTTGTAAGTACAGTTTCGGTTTCTACTTCTACTCCAGCATCTTTAGGTACGTCAAGGTTGATTGATGCAGCTCCTGCATTTATAACCACTCTTGATATATCAGCACGGCTGCCCAGTCGCAGATTAATGGAAGAAGCACCCCCATCAACCTCTACTTTACCTGTATTAAATTTACTCAGGTCGAAGTTAATATTCGCGGCCCCGATATCAAACTTAAAGTCCCAGGCAGGTTCAGGATTAAGATACAGTTGAACCATATTTCCCTTGTTCTGAAGCTTTACATGGGAGTCCTCAATAGATAGTTCAATATTACGGTTTCCACCTTCATCACTTGATTCCAGACTATAGTTTCCCAGATTACCTTTTTTCCTGAACAACAAGAGTTTATCAGTTAGCAGGGAATCAGATAATCTAAAATCACCGGCTGCTGCCTGAAAGCGTAAGGTTGCACTGGTTACGCTGGAATCATAGGATTGGAACAATTCCTGTACATTGTCAGAGTAGGTAGTATCCTCATCTGAGTCATTATAATCGTAGCTCCAGTTGTGATGGTTATTATTCCAGTGGAAATCAGGTCTTTCACGGTTATCGAACTGTGAAACCAGCACGAATGCCAGAGCAATGGCTACTAAAGATAGAATAACTTTGATATAACTTTGTACGGGTATTATTGAAACTCCCCAAAGAATCAATACCAGTGGCCACAGACGCATAACTGTCCACCAGTCGAAATATATCCATCCCAGGTTTTTAAGGATAAACAGGGTGCCGATTATTACCAGCAAAATTCCCCAAAACAGTTTTTTGTAGCTCATGATTAAAGATTTAAATCGTTGTTGGTTTGCTTGTCATTTTCATTGATAGGATTGATAGGCTCATCTCTTTTTTTGGTAAGCGGGAAACCCCTGAATATCATCAACACGCCTATTAATACCAGTAGCAGGGGCCAAAAATCGGCAAAGCGTATATTAGGTATGAAACGTTCAAATAGAAAGAAACCTCCTATCAGTATCATGATAAGTCCGGCAATCAGGCTTCCATCCATCTTGCCGGCAGGAGAAGGTTCAATGGTTTCAACAACCGGCGTTCCGGTTTCGTAACCTTTGTATGTTTCACCTACACCAGCACTTGTATCGCTAAATGTTTCGGGTCGTTTATAGGTATTGGCGTAGGGGTTGTATACATTGTATCTTACGGGCACAACAATCCATAAAATGATGTAGATTATTAAACCGCCACCACCCATAATGGTGAGCAGAATAAAGACAATTCGAATAATAGTTGGATCTATTCCAAAGAACTCGGCTAGTCCCCCGGCAACTCCTCCAATAACTTTACCGTTTACAATACGGTATAATCTGTTCTCTTTCATGTTTTCCTGGTTTTATGCTTTTGACGCATAAAAATTATAAAGGTTACAAAAAGAAAAGAGATCAGGCTAAATGTGCCGGGTGATCAGGCTAATTCTACCAGGGATCTGGCTAATTCTTTCAGTGGTAAGGCTAATTCTGCAAAGGATCAGACTAATTCGTCAGGCTAGTTCGGCTTTAAGCTGGTTGGCAGCAATCCTTGCGGAAACCAGGATGCTGATTTCATACAATGCTGCAAGTGGTATGGATACGAGTATCTGACTAAATATATCAGGGGGTGTTATTATCGCTGAAATTGTAAGTATGATAACATACATGTACTTACGGTTGCGCTTAAGGAAATCAGGGGTTAAAATGCCAACCTTTGTTAGAAAGTAAACAAAAATGGGGAGTTCAAATACAACACCTACTGAAAATGTAACTGAAACTACTGTACTTATGTAAGAGGCCAGGGAGATCTGATTAGCTACCATGTCACTAACACTGTAAGAACCGAAGAAGTTAAGCGTTAGTGGAACAATTAGGAAATAGCTAAAAAAAACACCCATGAAAAACAATATTGACATAAAAAGGACCGCTCCTCTTGAGTGTTTTTTCTCCTGTTCATATAACGCTGGCCGCAGAAAACGCCACATTTCCCATATTATATAAGGAAATGCCAGCATTATACCGGCAAAGAAGCTAGTTGACATGTGTGTGGAAAACTGTCCTGATAGATTCAGGTTAATGATATTTATTTGGTATTCACCGATGCAGAGACCACTAACATCTATCCACTTGCCTACATATGTATTAAGCCAATTGCCTAGCTGGCAAAGGAGACGGTTTGTGATAAATTCCGGTTCTTTGGGTGCAAGGATTATTTTGTCAAATATGAGCGACCTGTTAAGAAAAGCTACTATGGCAAAGCCAACAACCGCAATTGCAGAGCGGAAAAGATGCCCGCGCAATGCATCGAGGTGGTCCCAGAAAGACATTTCAACAGGCGGCTGCTGATTCTTATTTTTTTTGCTGGTAATGGTTTCAGCCATAATTCATTAAAAGATGGGTCAAAATTAAGTATTCTATTGGTTAAAGGGGATGGTTACCTTAAATTATTCTCATTGCTGGAGTTGATATCACCGGGAGAGTTAATGTTAGCAAAGCTCGCCAGAATATTTTCTCCCTTAAAATCCTTTAATGAGAGATACTTGACCGGGAAATGCTCATATATAGCTGTCATTTTGTACTTTTTGTTTTCAATAAGATGCTTAACAACAGGTAGAACCGTTAAAGGGTAAACAGCTACAAGCGGCTCTGGCAAAGGAGTAAGAGGAACCACACACCGTGTACCATCAAAGGCCTGGAGCAACTGATCTATGATGTGGAGTTTCATAAAAGGCAAATCACAAGGCAGGCATATATTGCCTTCCGTTTCACTTTGAGCCATACAGGAATATAAGCCTCCTAAAGGACCCGAGCCGGGATAAATATCAGGTATTGTTTCAAGGTTAAAAACTTCATAATCAGGAGTTGAAGAGCTGATTACAACACGGGAGCATAATGCGGAAAGTATATCGATACTATAGGTCACCATTGGTTTGCCCTGATAGACCAAAAGGCCTTTATCAACACCCATGCGCAGGCTTTTACCACCTGCCATAACAATTCCTGTAACGTTTTTGCGCTTGGTATCCGATAATTCAGAACGATCAGCTGTCATGTTTGTGGTGGTTAAAAAACAAGCAACTGTCACCATAACTGAGGAACCGGTAATCATTATCCAGCGCGTGATCATAAGCTCTTTTCCAGTGATCACCTATAAAGGCCGCAACAAGAAGCAATAAGGTGCTTTGAGGTTGATGGAAATTAGTAATCAGCGCATTACATATCCTGAACTTATAACCTGGTACGATCATTATTTGGGTATACCCACTCATCTCTTTTAAGTTGTGCTGCTTCATAAAATCATAAACCGCGCTGAGTGCTTCGATAGAAGAGATATTTCCCTTTTGTTGGTAAGGATACCACTGGTCGATTTTAAAATCGCCGACAGGATGCTGATGGGTATGAATGCTATGTATTAGTTGGTGTCCCAGCCAATAGATGCTTTCAAGTGAGCGCATGGAGGTGGTACCAACTGATATAATTGTTTGCTGGAAGTTCTGAATTAGTCTTAACAACATATCGCGATTGATGATCACTTTTTCTTCATGCATTGAATGTTCAGCTGCATTGGCAGAGGTAACCGGTTTAAAGGTTCCGGCTCCAACATGTAATGTGAGATAATCAAATGAACTTCCTTTTTTCTTTAGGCCTTCAAACACCTGGTCAGTAAAATGCAAACCTGCTGTAGGGGCTGCTACTGAGCCATCGTGCCTGGCATAGATGGTTTGATACCTCTCGCGATCATCTGCAACAGGTTCGCGATTAATGTAAGGGGGTAAAGGCACATTGCCGAATATTTCAAGAACTTCTTCAAAGCTTAGCGCTGAATTCCATTTAAACTTTACCAGGTACGTGTCACCTTCAATAGATTCCCTGGAAGCGGATAAAGCCGTATGGCTGTTTTGATCTTCGAGGTAAAGGTCATTTTGCTTCCACTTTTTAGCATTACCCACATAACATTTCCATACGGCATAACCCTCACCTGCATGCTCTTCATTCAAACAGAAGATTTCAATCCGTGCACCTTCAGACTTATGGAAAACAAGCCGTGCTTTAATAACGCGGGTATTATTGAATATAAAGATACTATTGGAAGGCACAAAATCAGGCAATTTATTAAAACCTGTGTCGGTGATGCGCCCATCATACATTACCAATAATTTGGTTTCATCACGGCGGTTAAGAGGAAACTTCGCTATTCTATGGTCAGGCAGGGAATAATTAAAGTTGGTAATGGGAATAGGTTCAAACATTATGTTGCTGATTTTCCGGCAAAAATAGGCATATTTTAATCACCCTTAATTTAGGTTAAGTTACATCCCATGGTAAAGAAAAGCATATATTATTAAGAATCAAAAAGATCGGATATGTTAATCTGACTCTCGTAGAGGTGTAAAACATCATTAGGATCAACAGCAATGATTCTGTCAATTCTGTTGCTTATTTGCTGATACCAAATTTCAACATATAGCCCTTCAAAAGAGTATAGCTTGACCACAAAATACATGTATATCCTGTCAAGCAGTTCCCTTCCATCGGCTAATACCATATGAACCTTCCTGTCAGTTGGCAGTTTGGTAAATTCTTCGGAAGTCATATTTAATGCAGAAAAATCATTTTATGATAACTGGTAGAGAGAGCGTTCAATTTCAATTTCATACTTTTCCTTCAGGAATAGAAGGTTGTCGAGTGTTGCTTTCTGATCGTATATACGCACCATTTCAACTATTCCGTTACGGCTGTAGTACCCTGCCTGTGCAGCGTCGTACACTTTATGGTTATTATTATTACGAACATTTAAGGTTACAGTTTCGAATTTAGGCCAATTAACAAATTTCTCAACTGTAAAATAATATGTGTCTTTAAGCTCAGTATCACGGTATATCGTGGGAATGATTTGTTCAAGAATCATGTACTTCCTGATGTTGATAAGCGTGCTGTATGGCTTTACCGGACGTGAGGACAAGAATTCAATTCCACTTAACTTATACAGATCAATTAGCTGGGGTAAAGCTGAATAGTCATCCATATAAATCCTTAAACAGGTAACAAGATTGTTCTGAAAAGTAAGACGGCCCATAACAGCATCGAACTTTCGGGTAAAGTTCTTTTCAATTGCACTAGTTATACGCGTTACGTCGTCCATTTGTTCAAACGACATATCCTTAATAATAGCAAAAATAGATCTTGGTTTTTTTTCATCCTCATTAACTGGGATATGAAAGTGATCATAAAACCCGGGATATGGATCAAGGTCCTCAAGAATCAATTCACTAAACTTATGTTCTGATTCGAGTAGTTTAAGGGTTTCCTTTTTGATTACAAAACCTAGGGATTCTATAGTTTTTGTACTTTCCATGTTGACTGGTTTGTGGTTTTTAACAATAAGACATAAACAATGAAGTTTGGGTAAAGTTAAACAATTAATCCAAATAATGCATGATTTTATCAACAGTATAAGGTTGACAGAAAAATTATGCAATCGCTGCTGCAGTAGATTTATTGTTTTATCTTTGAAAATACAATTAGATTTTCCTGATGAATTATAAATCGCATATTCCCAATACTATAACTATCCTGAACCTGCTTAGTGGCTCTTTGTCAGTGATTTTATTGTTCAAAGGCTATCTTCAGGCAGCAGCCCTATTAGTTATACTGGCTGCAGCGTTGGATTTCCTTGATGGCTTTATAGCCAAAATGCTCAATGCTAAGTCAATCATAGGCAAAGAGCTTGATTCATTGGCCGATGTTATTTCTTTTGGACTTGCTCCAGCATTGTTTCTGTTTATGCTAATGGAGCAGCATAATATCACAGAAACCAACAGTATTATGGCACTGATGCCTTATTTAGCATTGTTCATAGCAGCATTCTCGGCATTAAGGCTTGCAAAATTTAATATTGATACTCGCCAGTCGGTATCTTTTCTTGGCTTGCCCACTCCAGCGAATGCTGTATTAATTATATCCTTTACCATTGTAGCCAGTAAAATGCCCGTATTAGGTAATAATTTTTACCTGCAACTTGCAATTATTCCTTTATCATGCTACTTACTGGTGTCAGAGATACCGATGTTCGCTATAAAGTTTTCTAAGGGATTTAGTTTCAGCCTGAACAAGATTCGCTACATATATATAACAATTGCAATGGCTCTGGTGTTATTATCAGGATGGCTTGGAGTTATGTTGGCAGGAGTGATCTATATCCTTATGTCAATTATTTTACGTGACAGGTAAATTATTTTACATTTTTCTGTTATACTTGTACATTTAATTATATTTTTGTGGTGCAACCTTGAATAAAAAATCAACCGCGTAAACCAACTCATGAAACTGATTCAAAGACTTATAATTGTAATACTACTGATTGTCGGATTTGCCCCATATGAATCACGTATTTCCAGTGCTAACTATAATGAAAATGAAATATTAACGGATGCAGAGACCAGTAGTCTCAATAAGCTACTCGCATCAGATGTTATCTATAAGATTGATTCAGTTATAAACAGGTTTTCATCACACTACCGCTTTAGTGGTAATGTTCTGGTTGCCATGTCAGGTAGTGAAATCTATAATAAATCTGTCGGATTGGCTGATCCTATCCGCAAAGAGCCTGTAAAGCCTGAAACTATATTTCAAATGGCATCAGTTAGTAAACAATTTACTGCCGCAGCTATTATGCTCCTTAAGTCAGATGGAAGATTAAGTTTTGAGGATTCACTTGTTAAATACATCCCTGAACTTCCTTATCCTGCTATCACCATAAGTCATTTGTTGCATCATATTTCAGGCTTGCCAAATTACATGTACCTAATTGATAAATACTGGAAACAGAATACTGCCCCTGACAATGAAGATGTGATTGATTTGATGGCACGATATAAACTCCCCTTATTCTTCAAGCCGGGCACCCGGTATGATTATTCAAACACGGGGTATGTAATGCTAGCTTCAGTGGTTGAAAGAATTACCGGACTATCATTGAACGAGTTCTTGCAGCGACGTATATTCAAGCCTTTGGAAATGACCAGCAGCTTTGTTTATTCATCAGCAGACACCACAATACAGAGATTGCAGATAGATGGTTTCAGGGCATTAAGACACGGTTACGTTAGAATCAAAGATTCTCATCATAATGGACCCGTTGGTGATAAAGGAATATGCTCAACCACCTCTGATCTGTTGAAATGGGACAGGGCCTTATACAATGATTCACCATTTAATAAGGAGCTACTTGAAATGGCGTTTTCACCGGCAGTAACCACCGGGGGAAAGGAAGTTCCTTATGGTTTAGGCTTTAGGTTAAGAGAATGCAATGGTTCAAAGGTAGTATATCATAATGGTATTTGGGAAGGTTCACGCACTAATTTCCACAGGTTTATTGAACAGGGAAATACGATTATAGTACTCAACAATACTAGTATATCTACGAATCATGAGTTAGTGCGTCAAATTGAACGTATTTTAACCAGTGAAGAAAATTTACAGACAACTTCTAAAATTGCCCGGATAGTAGTAGAGGAAGGACTGGAAGCAGCTTTGAATTACTTTGCTGATTTAAAAGAAAACGATTCAATCAGCAGACCGGATATACGTAAGTTAATGCAGGCCGCTGAGTTTATGCACTCCATTGGAAAAGACAATAAAGCTGAGGAGATGAAGGAGTTGTGCAAATCAATGGTTAGTATTTGAGGTAATCAAACCTATCTTCTTAATTCAAAGTTTTTACCCAGATAAACGTCCCGTACTCTTTCATCATTAGCTAGTTCTTCAGCAGATCCCGACCTTAATACAGAGCCTTCGAAAAGAAGGTAAGCCCTGTCAGTAATATTCAATGTTTCATGTACGTTGTGGTCGGTTATAAGAATTCCTATATTCTTGTCTTTCAGCTTAGAAACTATATTCTGGATATCCTCAACAGCTATTGGGTCAACACCCGCAAATGGCTCATCAAGCAGAATAAACTTAGGATTTACGGCAAGTGCGCGTGCAATTTCTGTTCTTCGGCGCTCGCCACCCGATAGTTGAATCCCTTTGCTTTTACGAACATTAGTCAAACCAAACTCATCAATAAGGCTCTCAAGCTTTTCACGTTGCTGTTTTTTATTAAGAGTGGTAAATTCGAGCACGGAGAGGATATTATCTTCAACACTCAGTTGCCTGAAAACTGAAGCTTCCTGTGCAAGGTAGCCAATGCCCAGTTGTGCACGCTTATACATTGGCATATCAGTAATTTCAGTATTTTCAAGGTAAACATGCCCGGAAATAGGTTTAATCAGACCAACTATCATATAGAAAGAAGTAGTTTTACCGGCACCATTTGGTCCTAGTAAACCTACGATCTCACCTTGTTCTACTTGAACTGAAACGTTGTTCACCACAGTACGCTGGCGGTATTTCTTGACTAAATTGTCGGTTCTGAGTATCATTCTTTATATTTAGTTTTCTGATGCTTATTCAGCAGTATTGAGGTCGTCCCAGAACTCAATAGCCCTCCTGGTATGCGGAATAACGATTGTTCCACCCACCAGGTTTGCTATTCCAATTATCTCCAATAATTGCGCTTCAGTAATGCCAAGCTCATGACACTTAATAAGATGGTACTTTATACAATCATCACACCGCAGCACCATAGAAGCAACAAGACCAAGCATTTCCTTGGTTTCAGCTGTTAGAGCACCGGGTTCATAGCTAAGAGTATCTATACTATAAATTCGCTTCAGGATTTTATTATTATCGGCTGATAAAAGCCTCTCATTCATCTTTTCCCTATAGCCGTTAAACTCTTTTAGTAATTTACCCATGTTGTTAAGCAGGTTCAAATTATGTTAAATAATACCTTCTTTTAAGATATCATGCAAGTGCAAAACACCAGCATACACATTGTCATCTATAACGAGTATCTGGGTAATATTATTTTTACGCATCACATCAAGTGCATCGGCAACCAATATCTCAGCGTTAATAGTTAGGGGGTCACGGGTCATGATATCTCTGGCTGTGAGGCTATGAATAGGAATTTCACGATGTAACATCCGGCGGATATCACCGTCAGTAATTATACCTGTTAATACCGAACCATCAAGTACAGCAGTTGCTCCCAGCCGCTTTGAAGATATCTCAAGAATAACTGAACGCATATCATCAGTTACCTGTACTTCAGGTTTTTCATTAACCTTATAAATTTCAGAAACCCTTAAGTATAGTCTTTTGCCAAGAGCTCCACCCGGATGATAACGGGCAAAGTCATCACGACTAAAGCCACGGCATTCAAGCAGGGCCACGGCAAGCGCATCACCCATAACAAGCTGTGCCGTTGTGCTGGCAGTAGGAGCGAGGTTATTTGGACAAGCTTCCCGCTGTACGGTAGTATTTAGCAGGAAATCAGCATTGCGTGCAAGAAACGAGTCGGTGTTACCTACAAGGGCAATAATTTTATTACCCATGGTTTTGATAAGGGGTATCAAAACTTTTATTTCAGGGGTATCACCACTTTTCGATAAGCAAATTACAATATCATCGTTTCTGATCATACCCAGGTCGCCATGTATTGCATCGGCAGCATGCATAAAACTTGCCGGTGTACCTGTACTATTAAGTGTACTAACGAGCTTGGAGGCAATATTTGCACTTTTGCCTATACCTGTAACTATAACCCTGCCACGGGAATTGAGGATAAGGGAGACGCAATTATTAAAATCATCGGTCAAATAACTGCCCAAATGGCCTATTGCAGTTGCTTCTTCCTGAATGGTACGCAATGCTATAGCCCTTATTTCTTCTGATGTTTTCAAATCTGATACTTTAAATCGAATGCAAATATACAACTATAACCTCTTATCTCTCTACTACTGACTTTATCATAACTTTCTAAAAGTCTGTGAAACAATTTGATAATTAGTTGTGTAATTGATTGAAAAAATTATCAAATTTGCACTCCTTTTACCAAAATGAAGAAAAAATAAATGTGTCCGGGAAAGATTACAACATTTTGGAACTCTTGCTGGTAAAAGATAACATTGTGGAAGTAAGCTCTTTTTTTAAGTGAAAAGATATTATCTCTTTCAATGTTCAGATGTTTAACCTATTCAATGCTTCCATTTTTTTTTAAATTATTGGCTCAATTTCTTTAAAAAGAATTGAAATATTGGTTGAAATAGATTAAATTTGTTTTAGGTGAGTTATTACATCAGGATACTATATTTAATTTTATGGTTGTGCCTGATTCTCTTTTAAATGACTACAATGAATAAAAAGATAGAAAACACTTCTTTAAACGAATTATTAAAAAAAATATTTGGCTTTGACTCTTTTAAGGGTAATCAGGAAGCTATCATACAAAGTCTTCTGGATGGCCATGATACTTTCGTGATCATGCCAACTGGGGGTGGTAAATCAATGTGTTATCAATTACCTGCATTAATAAATGAAGGTACTGCCATAATTATATCCCCATTGATCGCACTGATGAAGAATCAGGTTGATGCAATCAGGAATTTTGGTGCCGAAAGCGGAATTGCACATGTGCTGAACTCATCTTTAGGGAAGGCTGAAATAACTGAAGTACGCAAAGACCTTACAAGCGGGAAAACCAAATTGCTGTACGTAGCCCCTGAATCACTTACCAAAGAAGAAAATGTGCAATTCTTTAAGGATATTAACATTTCTTTCTTTGCAATTGATGAGGCACATTGTATTTCAGAATGGGGGCATGATTTCAGGCCTGAATACCGCCGGTTACGCCCAATCATTGAATCGATAGGTAAAAGAGTCCCTATTATTGCCCTTACTGCTACGGCCACCCCAAAAGTGCAGCAGGATATTCAGAAAAACCTGAATATGATGGATGCAAAGCTCTTTATTTCTTCGTTTAATCGTCCAAACCTGTATTATGAAGTAAGGCCAAAGGGTGAAGATGCTATAAAGGACATCATAAAGTATATAAAATCACAACCGGGTAAATCAGGAATTGTCTATTGCCTAAGCAGGAAAAAAGTAGAAGAATTGGCTGAAACCCTGCAAGTTAATGGCATCAAGGCATTACCTTACCATGCAGGACTCGACTCCCATACAAGGGTGATCAATCAGGATAAGTTCCTTATGGAAGAAATTGATGTTATTGTTGCTACAATAGCATTTGGAATGGGCATAGATAAACCCGATGTTCGCTACGTGATTCACCACGATATTCCAAAGAGCCTGGAGGGTTATTATCAGGAAACCGGCCGTGCTGGTCGTGATGATGGTGAAGGTAATTGCATTGCCTTTTATAGCTATGATGATATTCAGAAACTTGAAAAGTTCAATAAAAACAAGCAGGTAGCGGAGCAGGAAATAGCAAGTCAGTTGTTGCTCGAGACTGTTGCTTATGCAGAATCATCGGTATGTCGGCGCAAGCAATTGCTGCATTATTTTGGTGAAGTTTATCATGAAGATAATTGTGGAAGTTGCGATAATTGTACCCACCCCAAAACCAAGTTTGAAGGTATGGATGCAGTGGAACTGGTACTGGATACCGTGCTTGCTGTAAAGCAGTTATTCAAGGCAAAACATATTATAAGTGTAATAACCGGTAAGTTATCGGCCAACAATAAATCATTCAAACATAACCAGCTTGAAGTATTCGGTAAAGGAAGCGAGCATGATGAAAAGTACTGGAATGCTGTCATCAGGCAGATGTTGATTGAAAGACTTCTTGTTAAGGACATTGAAAATTACGGACTTCTTAAAGTTACACCTGAGGGGTTAAAATTCCTGAAGAAACCGCATTCAATCATGCTCACCCGCGATCATGATTATGAGAATGCTGAAGAGGAGGATTTCTTTGCCGGTGGTGGCGCAAAGACCAGTACTGCCGATAAAGTGCTGTTCACCATGCTCAAAGATCTCAGGAAAGAGATATCAAGAAAAGAAAACCTGCCACCTTTTGTTATTTTCCAGGATCCTTCTCTAGAGGATATGGCCATTCAGTATCCTATTACTGTTGATGAGCTTAAGCAAATTACCGGTGTAGGTTCAGGAAAAGCAATCAAGTATGGGGAGCCATTTCTTGAATTGATCAAATCGTATGTTGAAGAAAATGAGATCATCAGACCTATGGATATGGTGGTCAAATCTGTTGTTAATAAGTCGGGACTAAAGGTGTACATCATACAGAATATTGATCGTAAGATATCACTGGAAGATATTGCGATGGCCAAGAGTATGACAATAAGCGAACTCCTTACTGAAGTTGAACGAATAGTATCATCAGGCACTAAGCTCGATTTAAACTATTACGTAAGTGAATATGTTGACCCCTACCATCAGGAAGAAATCTATGATTACTTCCGTGAAGCGGAGAGTGATTCAATTCAGGATGCTTTGGTTGAACTTGGAGAAGATGAGTATACTGAGGATGAAATACGCCTGATGCGTATAAAGTTTATGTCAGACCTCGGCAACTAAAAACATCTATCTTTGCTTTTTAAAACACCCATCAAATAAATTTATAGAAATGCAGGAAGAAACTCCCGTTGCAGCTTATGAGCCGCAATCATCAAAAAACAATACAAATATTATACTTACTATCATCAATGTTGTATTATTGATAGGCCTGGTAATCCTCTATTTTATTGTTTTAAAACCCGGTAACAGTGCATCAGTAAAAGCAGTACAGAAAGTTTCGGGTGGAGCATTAAGTGTGGCTTATGTTAATAGTGATACACTTCTGGCACATTATGACCTGGTTAAACAGATGCGTGATGAGCTTCAGAAAAACACTGTCGCCTACGAGAATGAACTGAAGAACAAACAGAGTACATTTGAAAAAGATGCTGCTTATTTTCAGGAACAGGTTAATAAGAAAAGCATTTCAGAAGCTTCAGCACAGGAAGTATATAGCAGTTTAATGGCTGAGCAACAGAAACTCTATGAGTTGCGTGAAAAGTACTCTGCTGAGATTGCCCGGAAAGAGTTTGATATGAACCAACTGTTGCTCGATAGTTTGAACAACTTCCTTGAAAGGTACAACAGGAAAATGAACTTTGATTATATCTTGTCATACAATAAAGGCGGAAGTATCCTTAACGCAAACGACTCGCTTGATATCACTAATGATGTACTGCTTGAGCTGAATAACGAATACAATCAAAAGAAGGATTAAACCAGTATTGCACATATTCATGGAGCGCAAATCAATTGGAGCACTTTGGATGAGAGCACTGCTCTGCCTTTTTGGAACCGCAATAATGTTTGGATTCCTTGTTTCAGGCTGTGATAGTGACAAAAGCAGTGAACTGAAAGATGAACAGGTAATTGAACGTTCAGCCATGGTACAATTACTGGCCGATATCGAAATTACTGAGGCAGCATTGAAAGCCAAACAATTAAAATTAAAGCGTGATAGTTTCAGGTTGATTTCTAAAATGGCCCTCGACTCATTATACATATACTATAATACAACTCCTCAACTATTTAAGGAAAATCTCAAGTATTATCAGAGTGATATGGAAGATTACCAGAAGATGATCGACGAGAAGATTGAGTTATTATCGAGAAAAAAGGACAGTATATCACTTCAGCCGGCTTTGATTGATACTACCAAAATTGATAGTACTGATAAAACAAGAATGGCTGATACTTCAATAAAGGTGTCCCAAAAGGGCAACAAATAAGAAAAATATTCTGCCAAACTTTAAAGCACTATAGAGGTATTACTTAGTTGCAGTTGCAACGTACTCCTCAAGTTCACCACCACCCTCAATAGAGTACGACCATTCCATCTGACTGTTGGATGACATTGAACCATCACCGTCAATTGACATGCCCGGGTATATTTCCTGAGAAGGAACTACGATTCTTGAAGTTGTAACAATGCCGTAGGCACTATAAGAATTGCCAAAATTGCCCAAGTTTTTCAATATCACCTGTGATGAATTTGAGGGGTCTTTGGTAATTGTTACCGAATAACTTATACTTCGTGCTGCTGGTGCCTCTGAAAACAACCATGTGCCTGTGAATTTATCCCTGCTGTCAGCACCTATAGGTTCGAGTGGTTCATCAAGTTCACAGGACGTCATGAAAACCAGTAAAGCTAAAGAAAGTGTAATTCTGAGATAACGGTTGAAGTGGTACATGGCGATTATTTATTTAGTGGTTTAGCATTTTACAGATTGATATATACAAAATGTGTACCACATTTTATGGCCATCTTTACCTAACAAAGATTTTGGATACAGCACAAGGTTCACCATCTGTCACCAGCGTTAGAATATAAAAGCCTTTTTTCAATTTCGGGTTGATTATATAATTTGAAGCAGCAGGAATAATTGCCTGCCATAACAATTTACCTTGAACCGAATAAATACTTAGCGTATTAGTGACACCAATTACTGGCATTACTACACTTATTTCACCTGATTCCATAATTCTCAGGTTTAGCTGGCCAACCGGGATGTCGGGAGTGTTTACAGTACAACTTGCCGGTAGTCCACCTAACAATGACACTTGTTGTACTATGCTATCAAACGAAGGTGGCCATATGTAATTGACTGCAATATTATGGTCAGGCGTTATTACAATAACTGTTGGGTATGAAAGTACCTGATAATCTTCAACTATTCCATTCCCTCCACCCTGCATTCCACTTATTGATGGATATCGCGCATCCCATAATGAATCAAAGGTTATTACGGCTTGATTATCGCTACCCCAATTTATTCCTATAAAAACAACATTACCTTCATTGCAACCATAATACTCATAGGCCTGGCTAACTTCAGTGGCATATGTTTGACATGGTCCGCAGTTAGTTGTGAAAAAATCAAGCACTACAATTTTATTGTCAGCCAGATAACTGAATAAATGATGGGAACCATTATTGACATCTTTAGCACTGAAATCAACAGCAGTTTGCAGAGGAACCTGCGAAATGGCTATGTTACTCAAATTGAATAATGCCAGGAATATAGAAAAAGTAAGGAGTTTCATTACTTTTTAAGGATATCAGTGATATTTGTAGCTAACCTGCTGGCTCCAATGCGGAATAGATCAGGTGTAAGCCATTCATTACCAGCTACAGATTCAATCAACCTGATGTATTTTATTGCCTGATCAGCCGTTGATATTCCACCTGCTGGTTTAAATCCTATCATTTTACCGGTTTTGGTATGATGCTGATGAATTGCCTTGAGCATTACGTATGATACTTCGGGGGTTGCAGCAGGAGTAATTTTACCGGTTGAAGTTTTTATAAAATCAGCTCCAGCCTCAATAGCCAATACCGATGCATCATACACAGCATTCAAATCACCTATTTCACCGGTTTCAAGTATTACTTTTAGGTGTACATTACCACAAACACGTTTAATAGATGCAATCTCGTCAAACACTTCATTGAAATCCCCCTGTAGGAATTTACCCCTTGAAATTACCATATCAATTTCATCGGCTCCTTCATCAATAGCATATTTTATTTCACTTAACTTGATATGAATGGGTGACTGGCCTGACGGGAATGCACCTGCAACACTGGCAACATGTATTCCTGTATTTCGCAATAATTGCTTTGCCTGCCTCACAAATACCGGATAAACACATACTGCTGCAACAACAGGTAATGCCATGTCTTTATAGCTCATTGCCTTGTTACACAAACTTATTATGGTTTGGGTTGTATCACTACCTTCCAATGTTGTGAGGTCAAGTACACTCAATGCAAATTGCAATGTGTCAGTGTCAGTTGAAAAGTAGCTTGAAGGTTGTGAAATAATTTCATTTATTGATGCTGATACAGTATCAGGATTGAATGATGTGTTCCGTGTCATACGTTTGAATTACAGCGTAAAAATAGCAATAAAACTTTCCCGGCTTACGGCGGTTGGCTTGTAAAAATATACGTTACCCGTCAGCTCACATCAGTCGGATCCCAGCCAGTTGCCAGATTCTCATTCAAATGGTTAAGTGTTTGCATGTCATCATCACTGATAGTAAAGTCAAATACTTGTAAGTTTTCTGCTACCCTTGAGGTTACTGATGATTTTGGGATTACCACAAAGCCATGCTGTATACCCCACTTTATAAGTAAGTGTGCCGGATTCTTCTTATACCTTGAAGCCATCCTGACCAACATTGGATCTTTAAGTTTCATGCCTCTTGTTAAAGGGCTGTATGCTTCGGGCATTATATTGTGTTTTCTACACAACTCGATTGTTTCCACACGATTTGCATAAATGTAAGGATGTAATTCAAGTTGATTGATTGCAGGGATTACTTTGCAATAACCGAGCAACTCCTCAATGTGATGTGCCATATAGTTGCTTATGCCAATACTTCGACATTTTCCTTCCTCATAGAGGGTTTCAAGCGCTCTCCAGGTTTCTTTCCTTTTACCCCGCACCGGCCAATGTATAAGATACAAATCAATATAACCGGTGCCTAGTCTGCCAAGGCTTTCATTGAATGCTTTGATAGCATGATCATATCCATGGTCAGAGTTCCATAGTTTAGAGGTAATAAATATCTGATCTCTGGGAATTATACCGGTTGTAGCAGCCTTTCCAACTGTGCGCTCATTGCCATATATCATTGCGGTATCAAAATGACGATAGCCAATTTTAATTGCATATTCAAGTACCTTCAAAGTGTTGTTGTTATCCGGCATTTGATAGACTCCTAAACCTAATGCTGGAATCTGTATACCATTGTTCAATGTTATTAATGGAGATGCTGCCATAATTTTAAGTGTTTTGTTAACAACATGAAAATTTCTTAAAATGTTTGGCGCGCAGCGGTTACTTCTCTCGCGGCTTGCACATCATACGGATAAACCACTAACTTTACAGAAAAAAATGGCACTTATGAAAGTTGCAATCTTTGGTAAGGCATTCTCTGATGACAGGTTCAATTACCTCCAGTTGCTTATTAACAAACTTCAAACTGAGGGTATATCGATGATTATTGCTGATGAATTCTATAAGTTTATTGAATCAAAAGTAATTTTCGGGGCGCAGGTTTCAACTTTCAATAAACAGACTAACCTGGCAGGTAATATTGATTACTTAATATCTGTTGGAGGTGACGGAACAATGCTTCATGCAATCACTTATATTGGAGATACAGGGATTCCGGTGCTAGGGATTAACCTGGGAAGGCTGGGATTTCTATCAGGTATTAACAAGGAAGATATTGATGAAGCTATAGATGCGCTAATTAAAGGGTACTTCAGAATTGATAAGAGGTCACTAATCAGACTGGAAACAAAAGAGGGGTTGTTTGGATCATACAATTATGGACTGAATGAACTTACCGTAAATAAGAAAGATACCGGTTCAATGATCCTGGTTTATGTTTATGTCAATAACACACTATTGAATGCATATTGGGGTGATGGTATTATTATTGCTACGCCTACAGGGTCAACAGCTTATTCACTGAGTTGCAATGGTCCGATACTTGCGCCCGACAGTGAAAATTTTGTAATTACCCCAATCGCAACGCACAATTTAACTGTGCGGCCGGTCGTTATTCCTGACAATTGTGAGATAAAAGTTAAAGTGGAAGGGCGCATGTCGCAATTCCTGGTTGGACTAGATAGCAGATATGAAACCATAGATGCAACCACTGAAATGATTGTTCGTAAAGAAAAATTCCATATAAACCTGGTGCAACGGCTTAATGATAATTTTTTCGCAACAATCAGGCAGAAGCTTATGTGGGGTCGTGATATTCGCTTCTGAAAGGTCATTATAGGCAATCATTTAATAACAGCCGTTTTTTTTGTTATTTTTGCAAACTCAAATGAATGTTTATCAGCCGATAAGTTGTTATCTTATTTTAAATATGAACGTTAAACCGCTCAACATGCAACATTTTACGGCTTCAGGAGTAATAAAAGTAATCTTGTTACCCCTGTTCTTCCTTCTGCATAATACTGTTTTTTCTCAAAGCTATGGGGAGATCGGTATTTTTGGCGGAGGATCATACTATGTAGGTGATTTGAACCCTGAGAAACACTTCCTGATGACAAAACCTGCCTTTGGCGGATTTGCAAGGCATAACTTCAATGAGAGACTTGCTGTTAAACTTTCAGCAACCTATGGGCAGATTAAAGGTGATGATAAAGTATCAGGGTATTATCCCGACAGGATGTTAAATTTTTCAAGTTCTGTAACTGATTTGTCAGCAACCTTTGAAATTAATTTCTTTGAATACTTTATTGGAAGCCTCAGGCACTATTTTACACCTTATATGTTTGGGGGTGCCGGAATGGTTATGTTCAATCCTAAAGGCAGGTATGATGGAAATTCCTATGAATTGCAACCTTTAGGTACTGAAGGACAAGGTACAGAATTATATCCTGAAAGGAAACCTTACAGCCGTATGGCTTTTCATATACCTTTTGGTATAGGTATGAAATATAGCCTTAATGACTTTATTGGTATCTCATTACATTGGAGCTTGCATAAGACTTTTACAGATTATCTGGATGATGTTAGCACAACTTATTATCTTGATCTTAAAGACGCCAATCCGGGGGAGGTGAGTATTGAGAGAATATTATCAGACCCATCACTTTCACATACAAATGGAATGCAACGGGGTAATTCACAAAACAACGACTGGTACTCATTTGCAGGCATAAGCATATCATTAAAGGTCAATTATTTTAATAATAAGAAATGCCTTAACACTTTTTTATAAACAGATTAACAATATTTAACAGCCAACTAACTGATCGTTCAAATATTACTGCCTAATTTTATTTCCCGATTCTGACACATGGATCTTAAGAGCAAAATTGATACTACACGGCTGCCCGGACATATAGCAATTATCATGGATGGTAATGGCCGATGGGCTAAACAAAAAGGAGAAGCAAGGCTTTTCGGTCATCAGCATGGTGTTGAGTCAGTGCGGAAAATAGCAACAACTTCAGCGGAATTAGGAATCAGGTTTTTAACTTTATACGCTTTCTCAACTGAAAATTGGAAAAGACCCCAATATGAAGTTGATGCGTTGATGGACTTACTGGTGCATACTTTGAATCAGGAATTAGATACACTGATGAAAAACAATATACGACTCAAGGCTATTGGTGACCTATCACGATTGAATGCAGACTGCCACAAGCAGTTAATGCAAACCATGGAGAGCACATCAAAGAATGAGCGGATGGAGCTTGTACTGGCACTAAATTATAGCGGGCGCTGGGAATTGTGCGAGGCTACACGTAAAATAGCTGTTGAAGTTGCAGAAGGAAGAATGACCGCGGATGAGATTTCAAGTGAAACAATTGATAAGTTTTTAAGTACTGCGGGAATGCCCGAACCTGAATTGCTTATTCGCACAGGTGGTGAAAACAGGGTGAGCAACTTCTTGCTATGGCAAATTGCATATTCTGAACTGTATTTTACAAATGTCTTTTGGCCTGACTTCAGGGAGAAAGACTTATACGAAGCAATTATAAATTACCAAAACCGTGAACGTCGGTTCGGAATGATTAGTGAACAAATAAATCAAGCATTCGATAAATGAAATTCAAAACCCGCTTCCTTACAATTGTACTGCTCTTTCTTTCTCTTTCTGCATCAACACAAATTCGGCTGGGCGATGATTTGAACCAGTTCGATTATTCAAATCCCAGAATCTATATTATTGGTGGGATTACCGTAACTGGTGTAGAATACCTTGATCATAATGTAATAATTATGTTGTCAGGATTGCAGGTTGCTGACAGAGTAGAAATACCCGGTGAAAGAATCAGAAAAGCTATTGATAAGCTTTGGTCACAAGGATTATTTGAAGATGTGAGCATTACTGCTTCCAAGATCTCTGATGACTTGATTTATCTCAACATCAATCTTAAAGAACGACCACGCTTAGCTCGTTTTTCTTTTAAAGGAATTCGTAAGTCAGAAGCTGACGATTTGCGTGAAAAGATAAAGCTGGTTAGAAATGACGTAGTTACTGAAAATGTTATTATCAGAACGTCAAATATCATCAGGAAACATTTTAATGATAAAGGATTCCTTAATACCACAGTGGATATTGAGCAATCGCGCGATTCTTTAAAAGCGAATGATGTAACCCTTGTAATCAAGGTGGATAAGGGTGAAAGGGTGAGAATCAACAAGATCAATATTATTGGAAATAAGGAATTATCAGATGCATTTTTAAAGAAAGCATTAAAGGAAACTAAGGAAAGGGGCGTTTTTCAACCTTTCAGAATACTTGATAAGTTCCTATTGCAAATGCCCGGCAAATTATTAACCTTCAATGCTGACACGATAAGCGAATTTGCCACTAACACAGTAAACCAACACCTTAAGTTCAGGATATTCAAGAGTTCAAAGTTTATTCGTGACGACTACAAGGAGGACCTGAATAAGCTCATTACACGATTCAATGATGAAGGATACAGGGATGCAGGTGTTTTACGCGATAGTATATATCCGTCTGCCGATAAGAAAAATATAAACCTTGATATTTATGTAACAGAAGGTAACCAGTATTATTTTGGTGATATTAAGTGGATTGGAAATACTAAATATACTGCAGAACAATTAAATGAAGTATTAAAGATCAGTAAGGGAGATGTTTATAATCAGAGTGAACTGCAAGCCAACCTGAATTATAATCCTAATGGTATAGATGTAAGCACACTTTATCTTGATGATGGTTACCTTTTCTTTTCAATCATACCTGTAGAGGTGAATGTTGAAAACGATACAATTGACCTTGAAATGAGAATCAGGGAAGGAAAACAGGCAACTATAAATAAGGTAACTGTAAAAGGAAATACCCGTACCAACGACCATGTTGTAATGCGCGAATTACGTACAAGGCCTGGCCAGTTATTCAGCCGTTCTGATATCATCCGGACAACCCGCGAATTAGCTCAATTAAGATACTTTGATCCTGAAAAGATCACACCTACACCTATTCCAAATGCTGCTGATGGCACCGTTGACATAGAATACAATGTTGAAGAAACATCTTCTGACCAGGTAGAGCTCTCAGGTGGATGGGGTTACGGCAGGGTTGTAGGTACTCTTGGACTTTCTTTCAATAATTTCTCTGCACGAAACTTGTTTAATCGCTCAGCCTGGAGGCCTATTCCATCGGGTGACGGACAAAAGCTTAGCCTTCGGATGTCGTCCTACGGTAAAGGTTATATCAGTTATAGTGCCTCATTTACTGAACCCTGGTTAGGCGGTCGAAAACCAAATTCATTTAGTGTAAGCTATTATCATTCACTATATTCAAACGGCCTCAAGAAGGACAATCCAAATTATTACTCATTTATTATTGACGGGCTTTCCTTTATGTTGGGTAAGCGCCTTGAGTGGCCAGATGACTTCTTTACGCTGGTTCAGAGAATTTCATTGCAAAACTACAGGTTAAGTAACTATAGAAATATATTCGCTTTTGGCACAGGTACAGGTTCTTACCGTAATTTCAGTTATGGAATTACATTCGCACGAAACTCAGTCGATAGCCCTATTTTCCAACGATCAGGGTCTGACATCTCCCTTAGTTTAGACCTTACTCCACCATACTCACTAATAAATGGTAGAGATTACAAAACACTTGATGAAGACAAACGCTTTGAATGGATTGAATACCACAAGTGGAAATTCAACGCAACAACATATCGTCAGTTATTTGGTAATCTTGTACTAAGTGCCCGTGTAAAATATGGTTTCCTTGGTCTGTATAATCAAGACATCGGAATAACGCCATTTGACCGTTTCTATCTTGGAGGTGATGGTTTATCAGGAGCTACCAACTTTGATGGACGTGAAATCATTGGAATGCGTGGTTATGCTAATGAAAGTTTGACTCCTGATTATTACCTGAACAGAAACATTGGCGGCACGGTATTTAACAAAAGTACACTTGAGTTGCGATACCCGCTTTCACTTAATCCAAGTGCAACAATTTATGCTTTAACGTTTGTGGAAGCAGGTAATGCATGGCGTGATTTCAGTGAATTCAATCCATTCGCACTTAAAAGGTCAGCAGGTGTTGGAGTACGTGTATTTCTTCCAATGTTTGGTCTCTTAGGTTTAGATTGGGGTTACGGTTTTGATGATGTACTGGCATTACCAAATGCTAATAAGGGCCAATTCCATTTCTCCATTAATCAAAGTATCGATTAATATAGTAAACAGAAAATTATGGCAGGTTTTTTGCTAACACATAAATAATTCTAGCTAATTAAAAATACCAGACCCAAAAATTGGAGGAAACCATGAAACGCATTTTATTAGTTATTGCTGTGATCTTTGTAGCCGCTACCTCAGGTTCAGCGCAGAAATTTGCATACATCGACAGTGAATTCATCCTGGAAAATATTCCTGAATATGCTGATGCTAAAAAGGAAGTTGATGATGTTTCAATGCAATGGCAACGTGAAATTGAAGCAAAATTTGCTGAAATTGATCAGCTTTACAAGAAGTTTACTGCTGAAGCAGTTCTTCTGCCCGATGACATAAAAGCTAAACGTGAACAAGAAATTATTGAGAAAGAAAAAGCAGCAAAAGATCTTCAGAAACAAAGATTTGGTACTGATGGTGACCTTTTTAAAAGGCGCCAGGAATTGATAAAACCAATACAGGAAAAGATTGCTGCTGCGTTGGAATCATTAGCTACTACTGAAAATTATGCTGTTATTTTTGACAAAGCAGGTAGTGTGTCAATGATGTATACTAATCCCCGGTACGACATAAGTGAGGAAGTACTTGATAAAATGGGATACTCGTATAAAACCAGGCAATAGATAATCCTGTATAACTTTTTTTTTGCTGGAACCTTCTTGAAACCTCTTAAAACTACATTATTTTCACCAGGAGTTCTATAATTTTTATAATTCACATTATTTACTAATTTTGCGAATCCTTAAATTCAAAACCTTAACCGAATACAATGAAACAAATAATTAAGTTATTCCTGGTAGTAATTATAACAGGTATTGCATTGCAGAGCAGTGCACAGAAAGCACAGAAATTAGGTCATATCAATTTTGCACAACTCTACGAACAAATGCCGGGTCAGGATAGTATCCGCAAAGAGTTTGGTGCATTTCAGGAACAACTACAAGGCCAATTCCAGGCTATGCAGACTGAGTATGAAAACAAGCTGACTGAATATCAGAATGGTCAGGCTACTATGTCAAGCATAATTAAACAAACAAAAGAAAGAGAAATCGTTGACCTTCAGCGTCGTATTCAGGAGTTTCAACAAACAGCTCAGGAAGAACTTCAGAATAAGGAAGCAGAACTCACCGCACCTATTATTGAAAAAGCCCGTAATGCCGTGAGAGAAGTTGCTAAAGAAAATGGATATTCATTTATCTTCAATTCAACCGAAGGACTACTACTTTATACCGAAACAGCTGATGATATCACTGCTCCGGTAAAGAAGAAACTAGGTTTGAAATAAGTTTTTTCCCATAGAATAAGTAAGCTGTCCAATTTGGACAGCTTTTTTTTTGCGGATGAGGCCAACCAAATTATGAAAAGGGATTGACATTTCTTAAATATTCATTGAATACATAAGCGTTACATAAGCGTCATATAAGCGTCATATAAGCGTTATTTATCGTTTATATAACGCTTATGTGACGCTTATAAATTGTTTTTAAATTCAACCTTATAATAATCTTGCAATAACCATTTTGAGACTATTAAGTGTTCTATTATAAAAATATCAGTGTATGAGCGAGCAAATAGTTAAAAACTTTGAAGAACTTGTTGAACTTAACTTCCAGATTTACAGTAATCTATTCCTCACCATACCAATGGATCAAATGGTTAAAACTGGTATGCTTATCCCAATATTACGTGATGAATGTGAAAAGGGACTGGCTGAAGGTAAGGACCCTGAGACAATTGTGGGGGATTTTATTCAAAAGAACCGGCCTGAACTGGAAGAAAAAGAAAAGATAGATTTTTTGTTCCACGTCATTCAATATGTTGAAAGGCAAATACTGCTGGTTGACGCCCTCGAGGATGCTGCTTATACTAAGATCCATAGAATTGATGGTCCGAATTCCATTGACCAGTTGCTTCAGCGGGTAAAGAATGATAATCTTGATTGGAAGATGAAACATCTGATCTCCAGGTTCGGCATCAGGGTTGTTTTAACAGCCCATCCCACTCAGTTTTATCCTGGTCAGGCGCTGGCCATTAGCTCAGATCTCACTAAAGCTATTGCTGCAAAGGAAGTATTAAATGTGCGCGATTTGATGCATCAGTTAAGCAAAACCCCATTTTTCAGAAAACAAAAGCCAACACCCTATAATGAAGCTGTTAGGTTGAGCTGGTATCTGGTTAATATTTTCTATCCTTCAGCAAGTGACCTTTTAGAGATCATAGGAGCTGCATACCCCGAAGAAGTTGACGATAATAACCAACTAATATCATTGGGTTTCTGGCCCGGTGGTGACAGGGATGGAAACCCGTTCGTAGATACTGACACTACACTCAAGGTAGCTGAATTACTTAGGTCATCAGTACTAACCTGTTACTTAGATGATATTAAAAACCTTAAGCGGAGGCTCACTTTTGCAGGAGTTTATGAAAAACTCGAGGAATTGGAGGAAAAAATTCAGATCGAGAATTCTAACAAAGGTGAAACGCCTGTTATTCCGCATAGTGAGCTACTTCAATACGTCGCTGAAATTGAACGCTTAGTAATAGATAATCATCATAGTCTGTTTGTAGCACAAATTCGAAGCTTGAGAAGAAAATTATCATTGTTTGGATACCATTTCGCCAGTTTGGATATAAGACAGGACAGCAGGATAATTTTACAGGCATTTGAAGATGTAGCTGCAGCATTACCGGATATATTGCCCCGGGGATTTGGTGATATGGATATAAGCAATCAGGTCAGTTCACTATTAAATATCCACGGCTCAGTTAACGGAATGTCTTTTGAAAATGAGCTTACAACTGACACCATAGGCTCTATAAGGGCCATGGCACGAATACAGCAAAAAAATGGCGAGTTTGGATGTAACAGATACATTATCAGTAATTGCCGTGGGGCATTGGATATTGCCAAAATCATGGCCTTATACAGACTAACCGGGTGGGAATCACCAACTGTTGACTTTATTCCTTTGTTTGAAACCATTGACGACCTGAGGCATGCAGGTCAATCAATGAAACAGCTCTATGAAAATGAGGAATATAAACAGCATCTCCTTTTTAGAAATAATTGCCAAACAGTAATGCTTGGCTTTTCAGATGGCACAAAAGATGGAGGTTATTTAGCAGCTAATTGGTCAATTTTCACTGCTAAAGAACAAATTACAAGTATATCAAGAGCTGCGGGAGTTGAAGTAATCTTCTTTGACGGACGGGGTGGTCCGCCTGCACGTGGAGGCGGAAATACTCACTTATTCTATGCAGCATTAGGAAGTAAAATTGAAAGCCGGAAATTGCAACTAACTCTACAAGGGCAGACCATTAGCTCTCATTATGGATTAAAGGAGTCAGCAACGCATAACCTTGGTTATTTGCTAACAGCGGGATTGACTAATAATGTTTATAATCAAACTGAAAAAGATCTGACAGATGATGATCGAGGTTTGATGAACACTATGGCTGAGGCAGGCCTCCAAAAATACAATGAGTTTAAAAACCATCCTTTGTTCATTCCTTTTCTTGAAGAAAGAAGCACGCTTAAATATTACGGAATGGCGAATATAAGTAGCCGTCCCTCAAAACGAAAAGATGGAGGAAAGTTGGTTCTGGATGATCTTAGAGCAATTCCATTTGTAGGAGCCTGGAGTCAGTTAAAACAAAATGTTCCCGGGTTTTTTGGATTAGGTACAGCATTAAAGCAGCAGGAAGAACTAGGTAACCTGCAACAATGTATTGATTTTTACAGGCGATCAGGGTTTTTCAGAGCCCTAATTTCGAATAGCATGCAGAGTATTAGTAAATCAAACTTTGCATTAACAAAATATATGGAGAGAGATGAAAAATTTGGTGAATTCTGGAAGATAATACACAATGAATTTCAACTAACCCGTGAAATGCTGCTTAAGGTGTCAGGTATGATGGTATTGTTGGAAGATAATCCGCGAAGTAGAAAAAGTATCAAAATACGGGAGAATATTGTATTGCCACTGTTGGTTATACAGCAATACGCATTGATGAAAATTCAACAATCAGATCCGTTCAAATCAACATATGAAAAACTAGTCATGCGTTCCTTATTTGGAAACATCAATGCAACGAGAAATGCAGTATAGAAACAACTTAAAATGAATACCCTGTTGAAGTAAATAATGCAACTAAAATACCATGATAAGCAGCCAATTCGTCATTTATTAAAATAATATTGAGAATAGGGTATGGAACAAGAGAAAATTGAAGGTTTTGACTGGCGCAGAATCTTTCTCCCTGAAGAACTTGATTGGTTGTTTTTAGGGGAAGTGGCTTTTAGAACATTTTTTATGTTCATATTATTATTGCTATTCTTCAAATTGTCGGGAAAGAGAAGCATTAACCAGTTATCATTGTTTGAGCTGGCAATAATTGTAGGATTAGGATCAGCAGCAGGAGATCCTATGTTTTACGCAGATGTTGGACTTTTACCTGTTCTGGTTGTTTTCTTTATTATTTCACTCCTTTATAAAGGGTTAATACAGCTAACTATAAGAGACGAGAAGGCTGAAAAATTTATAGAAGGCAAAACTGATCTATTGCTGGAAAATGATAGGATGATTCCTGAAAAACTCGATTCACAGGCTATTTCATACGATGAATTTTTCGGATTCCTGCGTATTCTTCATGTTGAGCATTTAGGGCAAGTGAGGTTAGCTTACCTTGAAGTAACCGGAAATATAAGTGTTTTCTTTTATGCTGATGATCAGGTGAAGCCTGGGCTGCCTATACTACCTGAAGCTTTAAAGTATACATACTCAACCATTGGCTCTGAAGGTTTATACTCATGTGTTAGATGTGGTTTTACCTATCACTTTAAGCAAGGGTTTGAACCCATTTGCCCCTCATGCAAACACGACAAGTGGGTAAGATCGATTGATACGGTTAGAATCACTTAGTTGGTTTCAGGCAACTTTGGCTCTCCTTTAGGTTCAATCTTTTTAACAGGAAAGATAACAGATGCAAGTATGCTTACTAATAACAGCGCAAAAATAACAATCAATGAAGTTGAGATGTCAATTTTATATTGTGTAGTTGAGATCAACATCTTTATCCCTACAAATGTCAAAATGGCTGCCAAACCATATTTCAGGTAATAGAAATACTGTGTTATACCGGCCAGTGCGAAGTAAAGTGCCCGCAATCCTAATATTGCAAATACATTCGAGGTGAAGATTATAAAAGTATCTTTCGAAACTGCCAGGATAGCAGGAATAGAATCAACAGCAAAGATAAGGTCAGTAAATTCAACTATGATCAGAACAATAAAGAGGGGCGTGGCAAATGTTTTAGCATTGATTCTAATGAAGAATTTGCCTCCATGCATTTCCTGAGTAACCGGAAAGAATTTAATAAATAACCTCACCAACGGATTCTTCTGAGGATCGATATCAGCCTTATGCGGTTTTAGCATCGATAACCCTGTATAAATCAGGAAGCCGCCAAAGATAAAAATAAGCCAATGGAACTTTTCAAGTAGTGCAACACCTGCAAATATGAAAATCGCTCTCATGACCAGAGCACCTATAATTCCCCAAAAGAGAACTTTATGCTGGTATTTAGGATCTACTTTAAAATAACTGAAGATCATTATAAATACAAAGAGATTATCAACACTCAATGATTTTTCAATCAGATAACCTGCCAGAAATTCGAGTGCCTTAACTTTACCCATGTAGTAGTAAATCACATAGTTAAAGATCAGTGATAGTGCTATCCAAACTGCACTCCAGATTAAAGCTTCCTTTATTTTAACTTCATGCGCATTGCGGTGAAAAACACCAAGGTCAATCACAAGCATTAACACTACCAAGCCCATAAAACCAGCCCACATATAACCGCTAATTTCCATGATGAAGATTTAAAACATGTATTTAATAACCACGAAGCCAAGAATAATAAGAGCTGTAAAGCTTAATGCCAATGTATTGAAATATTTATCAATAAAACCTTTAATGCTTGGTCCGTATTTCCAAATAAGTCCTGAAACTAAAAAGAAACGTGCACTTCTGCTTATAATTGAAGCAACTATAAACATAAACAAATTCATTTGGAATACACCAGAGGTAATAGTGAAAACTTTATAAGGAATAGGGGTAAAACCGGCTGTGAATATCACCCAGAAATTCCATTCGTCAAATAAAGCCTTGATTTGATAGTAAAGGTTTTCTGTAAATCCGGGGATATTATCAAAAAAGAAGTGTGCAAATCCAGTAAAGCTACCGTCGGCTGCAATCCATGCATAGTATCCAAGAGCATAACCTACAATAGCGCCTGCCACCGACCCCACTGAACAGATTATTGCAAAGCTGAATGCCTTTTTAGGTTTTCCTAATGCCAGTGCTATTAGTAGTACATCAGGTGGAACAGGGAAAAACACTGATTCAATAAATGCGAAAATAAATAAAGCCAGATTTCCATAGGGGCTTTCTGCCCAACTGAGCACCCAATCATATAATTGCCGTAACCACTTCATTGAAATTCCTATTAGATGTACGCCTGTATAAAGGTGTGCAAAAGTACAAAAAAAACACAACACCGGAACTTGTCAGGTGCTGTGTTTATAGAGATAGCCACTACTTGTGCTATAGTTATCAATTCCTTCGTAAGTATATCATGATATAATACATTAATGTGGCAAGTGATGCAAGGGCGGCCACAACATAAGTGTATGCTGCCAGTCTCAGTGCTTCTTGTGCCTTAGGCAATGTTGCTGTTGTTGCAATGCCACTTCCATCTAACCATGCAGTTGCACGACGGCTGGCGTCAATCTCAACAGGGAGCGTAATGAAGCTAAAGAGTGTGGTTAATGCAAAGAGTACTATACCGGCAAGCAGAAGTTGAGGAAAAGTGTTCACTAATAAAATACCTCCTAATAGTATCCATTGCACCCACTTTGAAGAAAAGCTTACAATAGGTACTAATGCTGACCTCATTTGAAGCCATGAGTATGCTTCAGCATGTTGTACGGCATGTCCGCATTCATGTGCTGCTATAGCTGCAGCTGCAATACTTCGGCCATGATATACATCATGGCTGAGGTTAACTGTTTGATGTTGGGGATTATAATGGTCAGTTAGTTCACCTTCTACTGATAAAACTTTAACGTCAGTCACCCCATTATCATAAAGCATCTTTTCAGCTACTTCCTTTCCGGTTAAACCATAATTTACCGGTATATTACTATATTCACGGAATTTCGACTTTAAACGTGCGCCAATTGCCCAACTGGCCAGCATGAATAATCCAAAGATTAATAAATATCCCATTTGTTATCTAGTTGTTTGTTTACAAGTACATTTACATCAAAAAGTCTGCCATAACGGCAATGCGTCAACTTGTCAGTGGTTTTATATTTTCATCATGCCAACTGGCATACATGGTATAACTCTTCGAAATCCTGTTTACTTGTCCCTCCAAAAGTGACACATCAATAGATTTTATTTTTTTGGCTGGTATGCCTCCATAAACGCTTCCCGATTCAATAACAGTACCCTGAGAAACAACTGCTCCTGCAGCAATAATAGAATTACTCTCTACTACAACATCATCCATTAATATAGAACCCATTCCTACAAGAACATTGTCATGTATGGTACAACCATGCACTATAGCATTGTGGGCGATTGATACATTATTCCCAATGTTAACAGGAGATTTCTGATATGTGCAATGAATAACTGCTCCATCCTGAATATTCACATTGTTACCAATCTTAATATAGTGAACGTCGCCTCTAACAACGGCATTAAACCAAACTGAGCAATTATCGCCCATTTCAACTTCGCCAACTACAGTGGCATTTTCTGCAAAAAAGCAATTTTGCCCAAATTTTGGATGTTTATCACCAACCGATCTTATAAGTGCCATCTAACTTTTTGTATTATCATTTTGATGTGAACCCATGGCATCATAAGTTTTAGGATAATCAATTGAATGGTGTAATCCTCTGCTTTCCTTACGGTTACGTGCCATGATTATTATTAACGAAGCTACAGAGATCATGTTGCGTAATTCGCATATTTTCTCAGTAAGAACCGATTTTTCATAGAGTTCTTCAGTTTCCTGCTCAAGAATTTGTAAGCGGTCGAGTGCTCTCTTTAAACGAAGATTTGACCTGACTATACCCACATAATTTGTCATTATTCCTTGTAATTCTTTTATTGACTGGGTAATTAGAATCATTTCCTCATTAAAAACAGTGCCCTTTGCGTCCCAATCGGGGATTGCATTGTTGTATTCAATCTTATGGTGCTCTTCAATAGCAACTAACGAGGCTCTGTGCGAAAACACCAGCGATTCAAGTAAGGAGTTTGAAGCTAACCGGTTTGCCCCGTGAAGCCCTGTGGATGCGCATTCGCCTGAGGCAAAGCAGTTTTTGATTGTACTACGGGCATATTCATCAACTTTTATGCCCCCGCATGTATAATGGGCGGCAGGTACTACTGGAATCATCATTTTAGTCATATCAATTCCAATAGTCAGACATTTGGCATAGATAGCCGGGAAATGATTCAATATCACGTCCATTGACAGATGTCTTGCATCAAGGCAAACGTAGTCATCACCACTTATTTTGAGTTCATTATCAATTGCACGAGCCACAATATCTCTTGGAGCAAGCGAGAGCCTCTGGTCGTATTTCTGCATGAATTCTTTGCCTTGTTTAGTCTTGAGTATGGCACCAGATCCTCTCAATGCTTCTGTGATAAGGAATGAGGGTTTTTCAGCCGGATTGTATAATGAGGTAGGATGAAACTGAATAAATTCCATTTTGTCAATTTCTCCCCGTGCACGTTGTACCATTGCTATCCCGTCACCTGTTGCAACCGGAGGATTCGTAGTAGTTGCATAAACATTGCCTGAACCACCTGTTGCCAGCATGGTTACTTTTGAAAGAATAGTAATAATTTGATGATTAGCTTTATTCAATACATAAGCACCGTAGCATTCAATCTCCTTTGAGGTTTTTTCAACTTCTTCACCTAGGTGATGCTGCGTTATAAGATCAACGGCAAAGTGATTTTCCATGATCTCAATATTCTTGTGTTCTTTGACTCTTTGCAGTAAAGTGCCTTCAATTTCTGCCCCTGTTTGATCTTTATGGTGCAATACCCTGAACTCGGAATGTCCGCCTTCTTTAGCCAGATCATACCTGCCACTCATATTTTTATCGAACGACACACCCCAGTCAATCAATTCCTTGACACGATCAGCCGACTCAGTTATGGTTATCTTAACTATTTCCGGATCACTTAAATCATCACCGGCAATCATGGTGTCCCTTATGTGTTTTTCATAAGTATCAGGCGTGTACATTACCGCAGCAATTCCACCTTGTGCATATCGTGTGGCGCTCTCTTCAGCTTCACGCTTGGTAACTATGCAAACGGTGCCGTATTCAGCAACTTTAAGAGCAAAACTTAATCCTGCAATTCCTGTACCAATGACCAGGAAGTCAACTTTCTTACGTATCATTACGAGTTTATTAACTCAACAAAATTACGCATAAATAGCCTATTTGGAAGCAATGAATCAATGTTAATAATATCCCGGAAGTTAAGTTGACTGCCTATTTTATTATAACAGGATTACATTTTATTCATATACCAGTTTAATTCCTTTTGTATTTTGCTGAGTTGAAGAATATTGGAGATAATTTTCTTCAAATGCAGAAAAGCAGTTTCGCTTTTAACAACATAATCCGTTGCCTTGTGATGCATGCAATCAACAGCAACTTCAATCTTATCCTGTGCTGACAACATAACCACCGGGATGTTGGGGTTATATGATTTTATTTTGTCAAGTGTCTCAATTCCATCTATGGCATCTGGTTCAATACTGTTAAGCCAATAATCAAGTACTATCATATCAGGCATATGATCGAGGTTAGCAATGCATGATTCGCCTGTAAGAAAGGTTTCAATGATTAAATCTTCATTCGCCAGTAACTCCATTTCTAATACTTTCAGGTATAACTCATCGTCATCCACGAGGAATATCCGTGCTTTCTCTCCTTTTTTCATGATTTATCCATTTCTGTTTGATTCTTCTAACAAGTCATACACTTCAATTGATTTGTGCATTACCCATAAATATAATTTCTTCTTCTAGCTCTTGACATGCTTGTAAGCAAACACTTTCAAGTTGATTTACTAAATTTTGTATTTCATGTTCTTGCTCCCTCATGTTTGCATAATCCTGAACTTTCTTTGCCATCTCTTCAAAACTCTGGTTAATACCCATTATAGAAAATGAAGGGATAATTTTGTGGGCCGCCATATATAATGAGTTCCAATCCTTATCCTTCATTCCCTGCTTCATTAAAGTAATGAGCAAAGGAGTCTGTTTCAGATATAAATTTATCATCTGAATCATCATTGTAGGGTTTGATTTAGTGCGAAGATTCAGGTAATCCAGATTAATTATCCTAACCCTTTCGGAAACAATTATGTTTGGTTCAATTCGCAATGTTGGTTGAATAGCTTTACTCATTTGAAGAATTATTTTCCTGTATAGGAGCTTTTCATCCAAAGGTTTTGCTATATAATCATTCATACCAACTTCTGTGCACTTTTCAAGGTCAACGGTGGTAACATCTGCTGTCAGGGCAATAATAGGTACGTTTGAATTCATCACATGCCTGATATGGTGAGTTGCTTCAAACCCATTCATCTCAGGCATTTGAAGGTCCATTAGCACCAAATCGTAATTTGTTGTCTTTAACTTTTCAATAGCTATCAATCCGTTATCAGCAATATCACACTCAAAACCAAAATCATCAAGAACTGTTTTCATCAATAACTGATTGAGAGCTATATCTTCAACAACCAATATCTTCAGGCCTTCAATTCCTTCATACAATTCTACGATAACCTCTTCAGGTTCAAGATTCGATGCCGATTTTTTGAAAGTCAGGGTAAAACTAAAGGAAGAACCCTCCCCAATTTTACTTCTAACAACTATTTTTCCACCCTGGGATTCAACCAATTGCTTTACAATTGCAAGGCCTAATCCGGTGCCACCATATAATCTGGATGTGCCACTGGTAGCTTGTTGAAAGTTTTCAAAGATTTTATCAATTTTATTCTCCGGAATTCCTATTCCAGTATCAGCTACTTCAAACTCAATTTTAGCATCGAGGTCATTTTCTTCAACCAACTTTACCGAAACTGTAATCTTTCCCCTTGATGTGAATTTTACTGCATTGCTTACAAGATTCAGGATTATTTGATGTAACCTTACAGGATCGCCAATAAGCGTCTCAGGAATATTACTATCGTATTCCTTTATTAGTTTAATGTTCTTTTCATGGATCTTTGTTTCAAACACATGAAGCATGGCAGAAACTGATTTTGAGAGTTTGAATGGTATTTGTTCAAATCTCATTTTGCCTGCTCCAACCTTAGCAAGGTCTAATATGTCATCTATGAGTACAATCAGTGCATCACCGCTAAGCTTTATGGCATTCAAATATTCTTCTTGCTTAGAAGAGAGATCTGTTTTAAGCAGAACTTTGGTAAAGCCTATGATTGCATTCATAGGTGTTCTGATTTCATGGCTCATGTTCGACAGGAACTGCTGCTTTGTTTTAACAGCTTCTTCAGCAATACATGTGGCTTTTTCAGCTTTTGTTTGTGCAATTTCAGCAATTTGTGTTGCTGATTCGGCAGCCTCTTTAGCTTCCTTGAGTTGTGTTGATATGAAATTCAGGTCGGTTACATCCCTTGCTACGATAACAACACCTAAAACTTCACCATTTGAATCCCGATAGACTGATCCATTGAACAGTACTTCAGTTAATTTACCATCCTTATGTCGGATAGTTAAAGGTGAATCAGCTACTGATCCTGTTGCAAATACTTTTTGGTAAACTTCCCGGGCCTTTTGAGGTTCAGTAAAATAAGTGAAGAAATCAGTACCGGTTAGTTGGTCACGCGTAAGCCCGGTGATAACTATAGTAGCATGATTCATATCAGTGATCTTGCCTTCAGGACTGATGGTAACTAATGGATCAAGACTTGCTTCGATAAGACTTCTGGCGTATTGTGATTCCATGGTTGTTTAATTAGGTAATTTAAGCCCGATTTCCTCAATCGGAATACGCTTTTTGTCTTTGAAATGTTTGTACTGGGATGGTGACATGCCCGTAACCTTCTTAAACTGATTTGATAGGTGAGCTACACTGCTGTAATTCATCTTATAGGAAATTTCAGTAAGGTTCAATTCATCATACAGCATTAACTCCTTGATCTTCTCAATTTTGTTAAATATTATATATTGCTGGATGGACATGCCTTTAACCTCAGAAAAGATATTAGCAAGGTGCGTGTAATCATGCTTTAGCTGCTCACTGAGGTATTCAGAATAATTTATCTTAGGTACTTCCTCTGAATGATGAATCATTTGAGTGATTACATTTATGATCTTCTCAATCAGAATGGCTTTTTTATCATCCATCAATTCGAGTCCTGACGAAAGTAAGCCATTGTTTAGCTCTTCCAGTTCTTTGGGTGATAGGTCTTCCATAATCTCCACTTCCCCCAGGTCAACAACAATAAAGTGCAAGCCCATTTTGCGCAATTCTTCCTTGACAGCAAGCTTGCACCGGTGGCTCACCATGTATTTTATAAATAGTTTCAAATTTCTGTTTTTCAGTTTGTTACTGCGTGATGGAAGGCAATATCTGTAAAGATACTACAATTAAACCATCTTTCAGGTTTATTTTATTTAAATACAGTATTGATGAACGGCAGCTAGTATAGAATAGACACTCTAAACAGGTGGAATTGCACTATAAACAAGTGAAACCGGCACTATAAACAGTTAGAGCAGGCACTATAAATAGGTTTAGCAGGCACAATAAATATTTAGAGCCGGCACTACAAGCAGGTTAAGCAGGCACAATAAATATTTTGAGCAGGTACTATAAATAGTTAGAGCCGGCAATATAAATAGTTCGAACGGGCACTATAAATAGTTAGAGTTGGTACTATATACAGTTAAAGTCGGCACTATGTATTAATATAATCGAATGATTAAAGACCAAGTAGACCTTTAAGTGGGTCTTTTCCTTCGTAGAACATGATTTCCGGATTTTCAAGTAGTTCTTTCACCTTTACCAGGAAACTAACGGATTCGCGGCCATCTATTACCCGATGATCATAGGATAATGCAACATACATCATCGGTGCAATTACCACCTGGCCGTTTAAAGCGATCGGCCTGTCAACGATATTATGCATGCCCAGTATAGCACTTTGAGGAGGATTAAGAATTGGTGTTGATAACAGTGACCCGAAAACGCCTCCGTTTGATATAGTGAAAGTTCCTCCGGTCATTTCATCCAGTGATATCTTGTTGTTTCTGGCTTTCTCCGCAAGTTCCTTTACTTTAAGTTCAATCTCTGCAATGCTCATCAGTTCAGTATTCCTCAAAACTGGGACTACTAATCCTTTAGGTGAGCTTACAGCTATACCTACATCCACATAATTGTGATGAATCAACTCCTCACCATCAATTATTGAGTTAACCTGAGGAAATTGCTGTAATGCAATACTTACTGCTTTTGTGAAGAGTGACATAAATCCAACGGAAATGCCATATTTCTCCTTGAACTTGTCGTTATACTTTTTCCTTAAAGCCATGATGTTGCTCATATTCACCTCGTTAAAGGTTGTAAGCATGGCAGTTTCATTCTTAACAGAAACCAAACGTTGTGACAGCTTTAAACGAAGGGTACTCATCTTCTTGCGTTCAGTTTCTCTGGTGCCTTTATGAACGGGTGTTTCTTGAATGGTCTTGCTAATTTCCTCTTCAGCCACCTGAGGGTCGGCAGCCGGTTCACTTTTGTTGCTCATTGATTCAATATCAGCCTTGCCAACCCTTTTTCTACCTAATTGTAGAATGACTTCATCCCTGGTAAGATTCTTTTCCTCCATCATTTTTTTTGCGAGTGGAGTAATATGTGTTTTATTTTGACCCGACTCATCACCCTCCTTTTCCTGAATTTGCTTTGCACTAGCATCTGCAGCAACACCTGATTTTGTTTCGCTGATATTTTCAACATCAGGTTGCTTTTTAGAAACAGACATTGGGGTTTCGGTTCCTTCTGGACCATTTGATGAAAATGAAGTATCAATTGTGGCAATTACAGTTCCAATATTAACTGTATCACCTTCTGCAATTTTTATGGCTATTTTACCCTGTTCAGGTGCATTTATAGTTAAGGTTGCTTTATCGGAATCTACTTCAGCAATTTCAGCATCCCGTTCAACTACGTCACCATCTTTGATAAGCCATGTAGCTAGTTGAACTTCAGTTATTGACTCTCCGGGGCTGGGAACTTTTACTTCTACTATCATTTTGTAATTATTCAGGTTTCTGGATTTCGTTACTATCAGCTTTGAGAGCTTGATTCAACGATTGATCATTTTGTTGCTTATTATTTTCTATAATCAGGAAAACAGATTATTTACTCTTTTCAAATTTTACAATTCAGAATTACTCTTAGCGGTTTCAGGCGTAAACACCCATTCATTAGGTGCACAAAGCATCTTGCAGGTCCTGTCAGAATCAACACAGGTACATTGGCCGAATGCTTTCTCCAAAATCTTCTTTTGCCTAAGATGATGGAGTTGTGATGAACCAGTTGCAGGACTACCGCTTTCAGGGCGGGCAACAAGCAATAAGTCGTTCTCCTTGTAATGCCTCATTATAAATGGCCAGGCACCCATGTTTGCAGGTTCTTCCTGTGCCCAAACGAAACGGCCGGCATTCGAATATTTGTCGACAATAGCTTTTATTTGTTCCTCAGGGTATGGGTAAATCTGCTCAATACGCACAATAGCTACCCTATCGTTCTTTAAACGTGCCCTTTCTTCAATCAATTCATAATATACTTTTCCACTGGTGAAAACAACCCTCTCGACCTTCATTGGGTCAGCAAACTCGTCATCTATTACCTCCTGGAACCCACCACTTGTTAGATCTTCAATTGGAGATACACAGGCAGGATGCCTTAATAAACTTTTAGGCGAGAATAGTACGAGGGGCTTCCGGAATGGACGGTGTACCTGTCTTCGTAGTAAATGAAAGAGATTTGCAGGCGTGGTACAATTTACTATCTGCATGTTATTATCGGCAGCCAATACGAGAAAGCGTTCAATTCTACCACTTGAGTGTTCAGGCCCCTGACCTTCATATCCATGTGGCAGATACATAACAAGGTTGCTCATTACGCGCCACTTATCTTCCGCACTGCTGAGATATTGGTCGATTATTATTTGCGCTCCGTTAAAGAAGTCGCCAAACTGTGCTTCCCAAATTGTAAGAGCGTATGGTGTAACAAGTGAATAACCGTATTCAAAACCTAAAACTGCGTACTCTGACAATAGTGAATTGTATATACTGAAGGCAGCCTTGTCAGTGTTAAGCATACTAAGTGGAACGTACCTTTCTTCTGAATCTTCAATTGTGAGCACAGCATGCCTATGAGAGAATGTGCCTCTTTCAGAATCCTGACCCGACAGTCGTACAGCAATATTCTCCTTCACCAACGACCCGTAAGCCAGCAGTTCACCCATTGCCCAATCAATCTTGCCACCGGGTTGTATCATTTGGTTACGGTCGTTCATAAGCTTGACCAGTTTCCTGTTGAACACTTTTCCTTCAGGCAATTTTGTTATCTTCTCACCTATTTCCTTCAATACCTCATAAGATACCCCTGTATCAGGTGATTTAATAAAATCGTCAGGAATTGCTGGCCTTGTATCACTCCAAATAGCACTTGTAAAAGGCTTAAATACTGACGTTTCCATCTTTTGCGATGCAACTAATTGTTCTTCAAGCGCTTCATTTATACTATTCTTGATTTCTTCAACTTCTTCTGAAGTTATAACCCCTTTTTCTATCAACTGGCCTGAATATATTGACCAGGGATCGGGATGTGATTCAATTATCTTATATAGCACAGGTTGGGTAAACCTTGGTTCGTCACCTTCATTGTGCCCATATTTCCTATAACCTAACAGGTCGATAAATACATCTTTATCGAACTTCTCACGATATTCCATTGCAAGTTCGATGGTGAATACAACAGCTTCAATATCGTCGGCATTCACGTGAAATATGGGAGACTGCACAACCTTTGCAATGTCAGTACTATAAGTGCTACTTCGTGCATCAAGGTAGTTTGTAGTAAAGCCTACCTGGTTATTGACTACCAGATGGATGGTTCCTCCTACACGATAACCTTTCAGTTCCGACATCTGAACAAGTTCATAAACAATACCCTGTCCGGCAATTGAAGCATCTCCATGAATAATAATAGGGACTATCTTATCAGTATCACCCTTGTAATTAAGGTCAATTTCGGCACGTGTAATACCCTGCACAACCGAACCCACTGCCTCAAGATGTGAAGGATTTGGAGCAAGGGTAATTTCAACCTTCTTCCCGTTCATAGTCATCCTTTCAGATGTATAACCCAAATGGTATTTTACATCTCCCATCAGGGTTTGATCGTCGTATTGCTTATTGGCAAATTCATTGAATATATCAACCATAGGCTTTTCCATGATATTTGCCAGAACATTAAGTCTACCCCTGTGCGCCATTCCAATCTGGAACTCAGCAGCACCCAGAGATGCTCCTTTTTCTATTACAGCATGCAAGGCAGGAATCAACGCTTCAACTCCTTCAAGGGAGAATCTCTTTTGACCGGGAAAGCGTTTATGCAAAAACTTTTCCATGAATACAGCCTGACCAAGTTTTCTGAGCATCACTTTTTTAGTTGCAGCAGAAAATCTGGGTCTGTTTTTACTTGATTCCATCCGCTGCCTAAGCCACTTTTCAATTTCAATGTTTCTTATATGCTGATATTCCACACCAATTGATTCACAATAAGTTGTTTCAAGGTGTTCAATAATTTTCCTCAAAGGAGCCTTTCCAATACCTATTTCTGAACCGGCTTCAAAGCTAACATCAAGATCAGATTTAGAAAGTCCATAATTTTCAATATCCAATGTTGGGGAATAGGAGCGGCGCGTACGTACAGGATTAGTGCGGGTAAACAGGTGTCCGCGCTTCCTGTAATCGTCAATCAGGTTAATCACTTTAAATTCATGTGGTACTATCAAATCACCATCACCAGATTTATATGTAGTACGACTGAACTCAAAACCTTTAAAGAAGTGTTGCCAGCTTTCATCTACTGAGCCTGGGTCGGCCTGATATTGTTTATACAGACTATCAATATATCCGCTGTCTGCATTTGAGAAAAACGAGAATTTATCCATCACAATTTTTTTATCCGGGGTCAACGTTTGTACATATTAATAATCCCGAGCTCAATTCATATCAACAGCTAAAGTTGATCAGAATAATGCTTCGGGGGCTTCACATAACTATGCATTACAAATATACCAAGAATTCTCTGCATTTAGTGTTCCCTAAAAACAAAGTTGAAATGATAAAGTTTGCCTCTTAAACATGGAAAAGGAGAAGTGCTTAATAATACTAACCAGTAAAATGAGTCTATATTATCAAGATAGTGAAAATGAGATAGATAAAAAAGAAAACGCCTGCCCTAGGGCAAGCGTTCTCTTTACTGTTGGAATATCCAACCCTTATGCAGGGTGAATTGCCTCAACAGGACAAACATCAGCACAAGATCCACAATCTGTGCAGATATCCGGATCTATTTTATAGATATCACCTTCCGAGATCGCTTCAACGGGACATTCATCAATACAAGTGCCGCATGCTGTGCAGTCATCTGAAATTACGTAAGCCATGGCTTTCTTATTTTGGTTTTTAGCATTATTGTTAACTCATGCAAAGATAAATGGAATTATTATACAAAAAAATGCGAGCTCAAATTTTTAAAGCTTCTAAATAATAATTCCTGCAATTAAAAATTGGGCGGTAAAATTAATTCAAAACCTAATTCTATTAACTTTGCCCCTCAAATTCAACTTCCTAAAGATCATGTTAAAAACAAATAGCAATGTTATACAAAGGGAAGCGGTTGTTGTTAAGTTTGTTGGCGATTCTGGCGACGGAATGCAGCTTACCGGTACGCTTTTCTCTGATACTGCAGCATTAGCCGGTCTCGACCTGGCTACATTTCCTGATTATCCGGCTGAAATTCGTGCACCACATAACACAATTGCTGGGGTGTCTGGCTTTCAGGTACATGTAGGAGCTAAGAAGATAGAAACAACTGGCGACCTATGCGATGTACTTGTTGCAATGAACCCTGCATCACTTAAGTCTAACCTTAAGTGGGCTAAACCGGGTGCTACTATCATAGTAGATCAGGATTCCTTTGAAGAGGCAGCTTATAAAAAAGCCGGTTACACTGTTAACCCTCTTGAAGATAATTCTTTATCAGGTTATAACCTTGTTAAGGCTCCAATTACTTCTTTTACCAGGGGTGTGCTAAAAGAAAAAGGCATTGACACAAAAACTGCTGATAAAAGCAAGAATATGTTTGCCCTTGGCATTATGTACCATCTGTTTGGATGGAGCTTTAAAGCCACTTACGAGTTTTTCGACAAAAAATTCAAGAATAAGCCAACAGTTATAGAATCAAACAAAACTGTACTGGAAGCGGGTTATAGTTATGCTGACACTGTTGAAACGCTTGCATCAGTTTACCAGGTTGGTAAAGCTGACATTCCCCCAGGTCGATATCGTAATATCACCGGTAATGTAGCTACTGCATGGGGCTTCCTTGCTGCTGCAGAACGCTCAGGCCGTCCAATATTCCTCGGTTCATATCCTATTACCCCTGCTACTGAAATTTTAATTGAATTAGCCAAGTATAAATCACTTGGAGCTAAAGTATTTCAGGCAGAAGACGAAATTGCAGGTATATGTTCAGCAATTGGTGCCAGCTACACCGGCTCTCTCGCCTTAACAACTACTTCTGGACCCGGATTATCATTGAAGAGTGAAGCCATCGGACTGGCAGTAATGACTGAATTACCTTTGGTTATCGTTGATGTTCAGCGTGGTGGGCCAAGTACCGGTTTACCAACCAAATCAGAGCAAAGCGATCTTTACCAGGCACTTTTTGGCCGTAACGGCGAGTGTCCTGCTGTGGTAATTGCGGCATCTACTTCAGCAAATTGCTTTTATTTTGCTTACATGGCTGCAAAAGTTGCTATGGAGCATATGACTCCGGTGATTTTACTAACTGATGGGTATTTAGGCAATGGGTCACAATTGTTCCGTATTCCGAAAGTTGCTGAACTTCCATCAATTAATCCGCCTATTGCAAAACCAAATGATCCTGATTATCAACCATACCGCCGTGACCCTGAAACTTTAGTACGTAAATGGGCTTTACCAGGTACTGAAGGATTACGTCATCGTATCGGGGGGTTGGAGAAAGAAGACGGTATCGGCAATGTGTCAACTGATCCAATGAATCACCAGAAGATGGTTGACCTGCGTGATGCTAAAGTGCAAAAAGTTGCTGACTACATTCCATTACAGGAAATTGCCGGTGATAAGGAAGGCGAGTTGCTTGTTGTAAGCTGGGGTGGTACCCTGGGTGCTGTGCAAGAGGCAGTTGAAATAATGCAGGCTAAAGGTGAAAAAGTAAGCCATGCACACTTTAATTATATAATGCCGCTGCCTAAAAATACTGCGGAGGTATTATCAGGCTTTAAGAAAATTCTTGTTTGCGAACTTAACAGCGGTCAGTTCGTTAATTACCTGAAAATGAAGCACCACGGATACAACTACTTGCAGTATAATAAAGTGCAGGGGCTACCGTTCACCGTTAATGAGCTCACTCAGGTGCTTACTCAAATACTGGAGGAGAAATAATCATGATAAACAAACAAAACTATACAATAGAGCGCTCCTCGGTTGAATTAACTAAGGAAGATTTTGTTAGCGACCAAATGGTAAAATGGTGTCCGGGCTGCGGTTCACATGCCATACTGTCGTCTGTTGCCAATGTATTCCCTAAGCTGGGTTACCGCAAAGAGAATATTATGATGGTTTCAGGTATTGGTTGCTCTTCACGGTTTCCATACTATGTAAATACCTATGGTATTCATGGAATTCACGGCAGGGCTGCTGCTATATCTTCAGGTGTAAAAATTGCCAACCCTCATCTAAGTGTGTGGATGGCAACTGGTGACGGTGATTCATTAGCCATTGGAGGTAATCATTTTATCCATACAATCCGTCGTAACATCGATATAAACATTGTTCTCTTCAATAATCAGATATACGGACTCACTAAAGGGCAATATTCACCAACAACACCAATGGGAAGTGTGACCAAAACTTCACCACAAGGGACTATTGAGCATCCTTTTAACCCCGGTGAACTTGTTCTTGGTGCACAGGGAACGTTCTTTGCAAGAAGCCCGGATTCTAACCCAAGGCTTATGACTGAGATCATGTTTGAAGCTGCAAAGCACGATGGAACTTCAGTAATTGAAATCCTTGAGAACTGCGTGATATTTGCTGACCGGACACATGATGCTATAACTAACAAGGAAAACCGAGACGACCGACAAATAATTCTCCGCAATGGTGAACCAATGCTCTTTGGTAAAAACAAGGACAAGGGTATAAGGCTTAATGGAACGCGCCTTGAAGTAATTACACTTGGAGAAAACGGTATGACCGAAGAGGATGTTCTTGTACATGATATGTACCAGCAAGATCCCGGATTACATCTTATGCTGGCAAAAATGTCATATCCACATTTTCCTGTGGCTATGGGAGTTATCAGGGCAGCCATGTATCCTACTTATGATGATATGGTTGAAGAGCAAATCACCTATGCAAAGCAAACATCAAAAATTAAAACTGTTGATGATCTGCTGAACAGTGGTGATACCTGGGAGATAAATTAGAATTAATTCTTCAACAGAATAATATTCATAGAAAGTAGAAGAATTCAATAAGTGATTATAAAAACAAAGGGGCAGTTAACTGCCCCTTTGTTTTATAATCTCAATATATTACTACAAGCTTTGGTAACCCGATCTTTGAAACTAAGCTATGTGATCATTCGATCTACTTGAATAGCAACCCCATCTTCAAACCAATTGAAAAAGAAATGGGAACTTCATTAGATGGTACCCAAAAGCCATAGTTATATCCATCATTGTAATCTCTTTTTGTTGAATTGAAGCCGTATCCAATTCCCAAATAAGGGTCAAGGGCAAATATATTGTCAAATATCCATTGCTTACCAAACACTACCTGTACTGCTGCGGCAAATACGGTTTCATGTTCACGTCTGTCGTTACCACCTATATAATAACCGGAGATGGGGTCATATCTGTTTTCCCAAATATAATGATCACGCCCAACAAGTCCCATCATAAGTTCAGGCTTTATGTAGCTTCCCTTGAGCAGATGAGCATACCTCATGCCCCTCAGATAAAAGTCGGGGCTTTTGATCAATTTGTATCCAAATTTCATGAATACTCCACCAGGGTTTTCATCACCATAATTAAGTCCCAAACCGGCAATCCCTAGGGTAGCTTCAAAGCTACGTCCCGGAGCAAGACTGTGTTCCCAGGAGAACGTTGTATTGCCACTTAAAGGAGCAAGGAATTCTGTTTTAATTATATTCTTGTGGTTATCTTCATAATTTGCAGGATTGGTCATTTCCTTCTTCATCACCAGCTCTTCACCATTTTCAAAGATGACCTTTGAAATCAGATCCCTGTCAATTGAAAAGAGAACATCCTGAGGATACTCAGGCAAAACATATTTTATTTCATCCAGCCCTACTTCTTTAACCTTGCATTTGATCATTTCATCATTCTTCTTCAAAATGATATCCTGTGCGAAAAGTTGAAAACTCATCAAAACAATTAAAGGCAGCAGCAAAAGTGTTCGTTTCATTGGTTGTATGGTGTGGGGTTATTACTTAAAAAGAGTGTTGTACGAGTTATAAGACTACACACTTTTAAAAAGGTTGCATATTAAGATGTACTGCTGTAAAGTTATTAAATTTACCCAAAACCAGAATATCATCTCGTTGGTTTTAAATCTTTCTTTACCAGCAGGTTACACAATAGATACGTTTTGCAAGGGAAAATTTCCTGTTGAATCTAACCCTATATATCGCAAAATTAACTTTTCATGCCCCACACTCTTAATCCCTTTTATCCCAGATATCCGCATATCTGCTTTCATTTCGTTGAAAGATTTTCTTTGCAAAATCACAAGCGGGTATGATCTTTTTGTTAGTTTCCCTCGCAAGGTCAACCATAGCATCTATTAGTTTTTGTCCAACACCCTGCCCACTTAGCTTTTCATCAACGCTTGTATGTTCAATAACATAATTGCCTTCGTCATTGATAAGGTACCCTATGTCGGCCAGTTCTTCGTTATTTTCTATTACTACAAGTTTGCCGGTTCTGCCACTTTCTTTTTTCTGAATATCCATAATTTTGATAATCTACTGTCTATTTAAGAATCTACTTTCTATTTAAAAGAGGATGATTAATATCCACACCCTCCTAGTCATAATTTTTTAAACTACTAAGCTTTAATTACCTGGTAGTGACAGTTCTAACAGTTACATAATGTGGTTTGTTGGTACGTTTCTTAATTGTATTTTATTAACACATTTATTCATGAGCTTTTATTAATTTTGCCTCATGCTTGAACAATTGCAGGAATATGTTGAACAGCATGCTCTGTTCAGTCCCGCCGATCCTATTCTATTGGCAGTCAGCGGAGGTGTTGATTCAATGGTAATGGCCGAACTGTTTCACAGGGCTGGTTATAATTATGCAATCGCACATTGTAACTTTGGTTTAAGAGGTGCTGAATCAAATCAGGATGAGGCTTTTGTTGCTTCTATGGCTGAAGTTTATAAAGTACCTTTTTTTGTAAAACACTTTAAGACCCGTGAATACGCCGGTTTTAATAAAATATCAGTTCAAATGGCTGCCCGTACCCTCAGATATGAGTGGTTTGAGGAGTTATTGCATACTGAAGGCTATAATGCAGTAGCCACTGCCCATCATCTGGATGATCAGATTGAAACCTTCTTTATCAATGTGCTTAGGGGTACAGGTATCAGTGGTTTGCATGGAATACTTCCTTTCAGGATAAATATAGTGCATCCTATGATGTTTGCTTTCAGACGGAAGATTGAAGAATTTGCATCAGATGAAGCAATTGCCTTTAGAGAAGATAGTTCAAACAGGACTACTAAATATGTGCGGAATAAAATTCGACATGATCTTATTCCCTTGCTTGGTGATATTAATCCTGATTTCCGCAAAACTATTACTGCAACAATTGATAGAATCAGGGATGCTGAACATATTCTCCGGAGCCATTTAAAGCAACTGTCCGATAATTTGATTAAAGAAGAGGATGGGATTGTTAAAATTAGTATCCATGACTTAATTCAATTTCAGCCGGTAGACCTCTATTTATATGAGCTATTGCAACCTTATTCATTCAATCGCTCAGTATGTATCGAAATTGCCCAAGCCTTAAATGATATTCCTGGAAAGCAATTCTATTCATCTACACACAGATTGCTGAAAGACCGCGAATGCCTTATTATTACTGAAAGCGGACAAGAAACTAGTGACTCACCTGCTGAAACTTATATTGAAGAGGATATTAATGAAATCACCAAGCCCATTCACCTCAAGATTTCAAAGATTACTAACAGTGATGAACTCAGGATTCCCAAAAGTGGAAATATAGCATTACTTGATGCCTCAAAAATTAATTACCCTCTTAAGTTAAGGAAATGGAGGGAGGGTGATGCGTTCATTCCATATGGTATGAATAACAATAAAAAATTAAGTGATTATTTCATTGACAATAAATTCTCGATCGTTGAAAAGGAAAACGCCTGGTTGCTTATTGCTGGGAATACCATTGTTTGGTTGGTTGGCCATCGTATTGCAAATCCTTTTCGCATCACCAATGATACTGAAGAAATTCTAAAGATTGAACTGCTTGATTAAAGCTTTTTAATTCATACTCTTATAAAGGTTAGCATTATTAATTTCAAGTTTACCAAAGGATGAAAAAACAATATGTTTCAGGCATAATCATTACTGCTCTTTTCCTTCTCTCCTTCAATCTAACTGCTCTGTCGCAGATACTTACACCTGTTAAGTGGAGCTTTAGCACAAAACAGATCAATGCAGGTGAAGTTGAACTGATAATGAAAGCTACCATTGATAAAACATGGCACCTATATTCACAGGACATAAAACCCAATGGGCCTGTACCAACAACTTTTACATTTGAGCCAAGCAAGAATTATGCTCTGGTTGGCAAGGTAACAGAACCAAAAGCTATTGAGGAGTTTGATCCTAACTTCGATATGGTATTGAAATATTTTGCTGATGAAGCAATATTTAAACAGAAAATCAAAGTACTCAGTAATAAGGATTTCAAGATCAAGGGATTCCTTGAATTCATGTGTTGTGATGATAAGCAATGTCTTCCTCCAAATGAGGTTGATTTTGAATTCAGCATAAAGGGAAATCCTGAAGCCTCAGGGTCATCTACAACATCAACTACATCAGGGGGCACTCCATCAAACAGCACTTCAACGAACGGAACCTCAAACGGCACTTCAACGAACGGAAATTCAAGCAGCCTTTCAACGAACGGGACAACTGCTGCAGTGTCTGGCAATGAAGTAAGCACAGGAAGTGAAACCGATTCAGCAGCTATTGCCGAAAAAACAACTGCTGATACCACTATTGATGAAACTACTGTTAAAGAAATAGCCGCAGGCGAGAAAAAAGAAGATTCACTCCTTACACTTTTCATACTTTCCTTCCTCGCCGGACTAGCAGCCATTCTTACACCTTGCGTGTTTCCAATGATTCCTATGACAGTGACCTTTTTCCTTAAAGAAAAAGATAAAGTTAAAGCTAAAACACAGGCGTTTATTTATGGACTTTCAATAATCCTTATATATACCGTGATAGGTACTATCGTAGCAGTTACACTTGGTGCCAACTTTGCCAATTTCCTTAGTACACACTGGTTACCCAACATTCTCTTTTTCCTCATCTTCGTATTCTTTGCTGCATCTTTCCTTGGCATGTTTGAAATTACTCTGCCAAGCTGGATGATCAATAAGTCAGATGCACAGGCTGACAGAGGTGGAATCATGGGTTCTTTCTTTATGGCATTTACATTGGTGCTTGTTTCATTCTCTTGCACCGGTCCAATCGTTGGAGCAATCCTTGTTGCTTCAGCAGGGGGTGAAGTACTAATGCCTATTATCGGAATGCTTGGCTTTTCACTGGCATTTGCACTTCCGTTTACATTATTTGCCTTTTTCCCACGGTGGCTTAATAATATGCCCAAATCAGGTGGCTGGCTAAATTCAGTGAAAGTAGTACTTGGTTTTATTGAACTGGCTCTTGGTCTCAAATTCCTCAGCATTGCTGATCAAACATACCATTGGGGAATCCTTGACAGGGAAATATACCTGGCTTTCTGGATAATCATCTTTGCGCTCATGGGCCTGTATCTGCTGGGTAAACTTAAGTTAGCGCACGATACTGAACTCAGGTACCTGAGTGTGCCGCGCCTCACACTTGCTATCATTACCTTTACTTTTGTGCTTTACCTTATTCCGGGTATGTTTGGTGCACCACTTAAAGCTTTATCGGGCTACCTGCCACCTCAGGCAACACATGATTTCGACCTTAACAGAATTATTCGGGAAAACGTAGAAGTGTTCTCATCATCAGGTTCAGCAAATGTTGACCGGACTTCAGGAGCTCTTGACAATGGTCTTTGCGATGCTCCCAAGCATGGTGATATTCTGCATCTGCCTCACGGATTATATGGTTACTTCGATTACGAACAGGGACTTGCCTGTGCACAAAAACTAAACAAGCCTGTTTTTATTGATTTTACTGGTCATGGTTGTGTTAATTGTCGTGAGATGGAAGCACGTGTATGGGCTGACCCAAGGGTGCTAAAGCGCCTGAAGGAAGATTATATAGTGATCGCATTGTATGTTGACGACAAAACACAGCTACCAGTAAGTGAGTGGATCACTTCAAAATATGATGGTAAAGTGAAGAAAACCATCGGTAAGAAATACGCTGATTTCCAAATCAGCCGCTTTAACGTGAATGCCCAGCCCTACTATGTGTTGCTTGATACCAATGGTGAATTGCTTGTGCAACCAAAGGCATATGATCTTGATGTGGATAATTTCGTTGAATTTCTCGACAATGGTTTGAAGGAATTCAGAAAGAAGTAAATTAGTGGCGTAAAAAGCCACTTATGAAACATCAATACGCTAAAGTTCTTAACATTGTTAAGTACACTAACATTCATGCTTTAGGATACGCAAACATGCTTTCTTATGGAAACGCAAATCTTTCTCCTGGAAACGCAGACATCCTTTCTAAATTCACGCTCATCCTTTATAAATACGCTCTTCATATAGTTATACTTGGAGCACTTCTGTTGCCGTATAATTCCTCTTCCCAACCATTTACTTCGGTGTCTAATCCCTTTCCCGGATTAGGCAGAGGTGCTGTTTCATTTGTTGACCTGGATAATGATGGTGATCTCGATCTCGTGATGTCAGGTCAGAATACGGCATATAATCCTGTAGCGAAAGCATTTGAGAATGTGAATGGCGAATTCGCTGAAGTGGTGGCAGCAAACCTCAGAGGCTTGTATAATTGTGCACTTTCGGTTGCTGATTATGACCATGATGGACTGTTTGATGTAATCATTACCGGCCAGGGAGTTGGTGGCAATGCTACTCATTTATATAGAAATACAGGGAGTTTACAGTTCCAGCTTGTTGATAGCACATTATATCCTGCAGGCGCTGATGGAGATGTGGCTTTTGGCGATTATGATAATGATGGCTATGCTGACATTGTTCTTTCGGGCAATTGGTCTTCAAAACTATACCATAATAACGGCAATGGCACTTTTACCGAAATTGAAGCAGGTCTACCTGCTATGAATTCACCCTCAGTGGCTTGGGGTGATTATGATAACGACGGCGACATGGATCTGTTAATGGTTGGTGATGATGGCTCAGCCTCTGCCTATGTAATGACCAACAACGGCGGTACCTTTTCCCGCCTTGATGTGGCCATTGAAGGAGCCATTGCCGGAACAGCAAGATGGGGTGATTTTGATATGGATGGGTACCTTGATATAATGTTTACAGGTAAAGACTACAATCTGCTTGCCGTATCATATATCTACCGAAACAATTCTGTTGGGTCATTTACCAATGCCAATGCCGGACTTGTGGGTACTGCTCTAGGACCTGCTGATTGGATTGACTATGATAACGATAGCGACCTTGATGTTATGCTGGCAGGTCAGAATTCGACGTGTGGTGATTCATTTACCCGACTCTATAATAATGATGGAATAGGCGGATACACTGAAGTTCCTGCCGGTCTGGCTTTTGCTGAAAGGTCAGCATCTACATGGGGCGATTATGACATTGATGGTGACATTGACCTACTTTTAATTGGCGTTTCGGGCAACGCGGTCAGGATGTTTTACAGGAATGACCTTATAACCGGTATCGGTTTTCAACAAAATACACATCCTTCTGTTCCCGTAATTACTGATACTTATACCTGGGAAGATTTTGTAATATTTAACTGGCAACGATCAACTGATCTCCAGACGCCATCCCCGGCAATAACCTATAATCTGCGCATTGGTACTTCACCGGGAACAAGTGATATCCTTTCACCAAATGGTAATGTTACTACTGGAGCAAGATACTTACCAGCAGTCGGTAACATGGCAGCCAATACCTTTGCCATTATCAGAAGTCTGCAACCGGGCACTTACTATTACAGCCTTCAAGCAATTGACCAATCATTCGCTGCATCACCATTTACTGAAGAGCAGTCTTTTGTAATACTTCCAACAAGCACTTCACGTAATCCCATTGAAAATCAGGGTATCAAAGTTGTGAACGAAGGTCAAAACCTCCTTATTTCGGGGAGATCAATGGGTAAAGCAAGTATTTCAATCTACTCAATGAACGGTATGAGGGTTTATCGAGATATCCTAAGCCAATGCAATGGGGCAGTTACAAGCACTGCATCACAAAACACCATGAGCTATTCCGTGCCGGTAGGAGAATTGCCAAACGGTATTTATATAATTAATATAGTTACTGAATCAGGCACTTTTAGCCAGAAAGTAAAGCTCTAGCGTTTCATGTTCCTGTAACTTGTTTAGTGATCTGGTCTCATTGATATAGATTCCAGTATTTTCAGATTAAGAATAATTAATTAGAATGAAACAGATCCTTATTCGGTTTGAGATAAGGATAGAAAGCGACACAACTAATCCAAAACCCAATTGTTTAAACATGATCCATTATTTATTAACCGCAAATAATACACTATTATGGTAAAGCTAAATCCTTATGTAAATTTCAAAGGTAATTGTGAAGAAGCATTTAATTTTTACAAATCCATTCTTGGAGGAGATTTCACTTATATTGGACGGTTTAAGGATATGCCGGCTGAAAACAAACATGACCCTGCAGATGCAGAGAAGATTATGCACATCGGACTTCCGCTTGGCGGGGGTTCTGTATTAATGGGAAGTGATGTTCCAACAGCATACGAAGAACATTTTGTTGCCGGAACAAATATATCCCTTACCCTAAGCCCTGAGAATGAAGAGGAAGCCCGACGTGTATTTGAAGGACTATCGCAAGGAGGACAAGTAACCATGCCAATGGAAAAAACATTCTGGGGTTCTTTATTCGGAATGCTTACTGATAAGTATGGAATCAACTGGATGGTTGATTATGAAATACCCGGTGCAAACCAAATGTCGCAGTAATTATAGTAAACTCAAATGTCCAACTGCTTCATTAAGCTAAGGTAGCACGGCAAAAGAACATTATCAGAATTTTCATAGAACAGCATCAGTGAACCTGGTGCTGCTTTTTTTTTAGACAAAACAAGGTGCTGTCATGCATTTTTTGACTAAACATGGTGCTGTCATTAATCTGAAATCTCTATCCACACAGGTGCATGATCACTGGTTTTTTCCCAGCCCCTTACTTCTTTGTCCACTCCGGCTGCAACCAACGAAGGGGCAATGGCAGGACTTAGCAGGAAATGATCAATGCGAAGTCCTGCATTACGTGCATAAGCATTGCGGAAATAATCCCAGAAAGTATAGATAGTTTCTTCAGGATATAACTTCCTGATTGCATCAGTCCATCCCTGGTCAACAATTGCTTTAAATGCTGCTCTAACCTCTGGCCTGAAGAGTGCATCATTTACCCAGCGCTCGGGCTTATAAACGTCTTTTTCTGTGGGCATTACATTGTAATCACCTGTTAGAATCACTTTATCACCTGTTGCAATCAATTCGGCAGCATGCCTGGTGAGCCGGTCGAACCATTTAAGCTTATAATCGAACTTAGGTCCCGGTAACGGATTACCATTAGGAAGATACAAGCAGCCAATGGTAATTCCATCAATCATAGCCTCAATATACCGGCTATGTGAATCATCGTCATCACCGGGCAAGGCACGTCTTATTTCTTCTGCAGGCTTATTTTTAGTGAGAATGGCAACCCCATTCCAACTTTTCTGGCCATTCCATATAGCGTAATATCCAGCCTCCTGAATGGCTATCAAAGGAAATTTCTCCTGCGGCGCCTTTAATTCCTGCAGGCAAACAACATCGGGTGATGCCTGCTCCAGCCACTGCAGTAACACTGGCAATCTGCCATTTACACCATTCACATTATATGTTGCTATCTTCATAGATTCTTATGCCTTTAAGGTTAGATCTGATTATCTGCCAGGCTTTATATTTAGATCTGATTATCAGCCATTGAGTTCTTCACTTGTTTATGCTTCATGAAACTGAATGGTTTCATTTCATAGAGATCAATGAACAACCATGTGATGCATACGCCATACAAAGTAGCAGTAAAATCTGCTGACATAATATAAGTATGGTAATTCTTGTAATTCATAAACCGATGTACATCTTCAAGGTTGATAAAGTATGCAATACTAACAATTACCAGCAATAATGGTCTTTTATATAGAAGTGCATAAGCAGCAATGAATATTAATGCCGGGTGGGAATACCTTTCATGCATTTGTGTATTAAAGTAAAAGAACAATAGTGGAATTAAAGCTGCCGTAATCAGTATTTTCCATAATGCCACTTCAAAGGGTTTATTTTTTAAGAGAAACAAAATATTAGGCTTAATCAGGTGAAACAAGGCAGCAAATCCAGTTAGAATAAACATCAGTTGTCCCCACCTCATATAGGCTATACCTGCAAATGTTGCAGTATCCTCTGTGGTACATAAATCACCATCAACCATTAAATACCAAAAATTATATGCATTCAACGAAATGAAGGGGTATTTACCAACTGAGCCTGTAACTACCTTCATAAGATTTTCAAATTGACCACTTAACACAAAAGGGAGAATTATCATAATTTGTATAAGCATTACACTTAATACTGATAATAATACCTTTCGGGAGCCAGTTACTTGTATGGAAGGCAAAATCAGTGCAGCAACTAACGGCAGATATATAACAGCCTGAAGTTTCATATTTACAGCCAGTATGAAACATAATATTGCAGGGAAAAATCGCTTATTATAAGCCGAAATAACTGATGCAAAGATGAAAAAGGTGTAAATCCCATCTACCTGGCCCCATAACAGGCAATTGTAAAGTATGGCGAGGTTACAGAAATAAAACAGCGAATATAGCAGTGCTTTATGAGTGTTGTTGTACTTTTCTTTTAACAGATGATAGAGAATGAAAGCCGAACCAGCCTCAAATAACAAGGTAACCAATTTAAGCTGGTGAACATGGTCAGTTATGTTGCGTACACTTCCTTGTAATTTTCCGTAAATAAATAATATATAATGATATAGGGGAAGATAATCAGTTTTTGAGCTATAGATATTTTTCAGGCCATGTTCAAAAATGTAGTTACTCCAATCCATCCAGCAAAAGGTGTCGTAAGAATAACCTGAGAAAGGTGAAATTGAATAAACAAGCAGACCAAAGAATGCAAAGAAGCCTGCAGCGGTATAATTATCCTTTGAAATTTTCAGCATTAGAGTAGGCAAGTTGAGCATGTAAATATAAAAACAACCCTTCAATTTCAAAACAAATAAAACAGCCTTTAATATGGCCAGCACACTTCTTGCTGATTCTCATCTAATTCTTTCAAAATCATCAATTTACTTAAATGAAAACCATTATCTTTGCACGTTTTTTCAAGACTTTGAGTTCTTGAATAACCACCATAAACCCAGCCAATGAAAAACCAGTTATCAGTTCCCTTCATGCTCACAGGTATTTTATTCACTGCCTGTTTGATTATAGCCAATATTATTGCAGTAAAAATAGTTGAAGTAGGCTCACTGGCACTACCCGCTTCTATTCTGATATTCCCCATCACCTATATACTAAACGACGTAATTGCCGAGGTATGGGGTTTTCGCAAAGCAAGGCTTATCATCTGGTCTAGCCTTGCAATGAATGCTGTGATGGCACTATTTTTCTGGCTATCTATTGTTATACCGCCGGCTTCATTTTGGACTGATCAGGAATCATATGCACTAATACTTGGTGCAACACCACGGCTGGTACTTGCAAGTTTCGCTTCTTACCTCACCGGATCATTCCTTAATGCATTTGTAATGAGCCGCATGAAAGTATACCACAAAGGAAAATACTTTGGAATACGTGCTGTTATATCAACTATTGCCGGTGAAACTGCCGATTCATTTATCTTCATTACTGTGGCATTTGCGGGTATTTATTCAATTGATTCATTGTTACTCATGATCGGCACACAAATATTGCTGAAAACGTTATACGAAGTCTTAGCACTCCCTTTAACCAGTCGCGTAGTTAAGTGGTTCAAATCAATTGAAGGTGTTGATGTATTTGATACATCGGTTTCTTATAATCCGTTTAAAGTTAAGGATGTATAGACCATGATGAGATGGCTATGTTTTCTAACTTCAACATCCGGGCATTAGCTCTGATTGTTTTTAATTTCTTCTCCGACAAAATGCTCACATCTTTGTTTGTGCAAGATATAGTTGTAATCAACAGATTACAATAGAGCAAAACTTTGTTAATGAGAGAAAACTCGCCTAATTCATCCCAGTTATCCTTCCGGGAACTTAGGATATTTGAAGTTGCACCAGGTCATAATCTGCTGATTATGGCTGATCATCCTGTATTTACAATTGTTGCAGCAACGGCCAGTCATTTGAGGCTAACAGGGAAACTTAAGCACGAAGTAGTAGGTAAAGGTGTTTTCGAAGCATTCCCTCCAAACCCTGATAATCCTGAGGATAATTCTGACAAAGAACTGAGAACTTCCTTTGACCATGTGTTACATACCGGTGAAAGCCATCAGCTCCCGGTACAACGATATGATGTAATTAACAATGAAGGTGTATTTTATCAACGTTACTGGCGCATCTCAAATTGCCCTGTTAAAGGTGAAGATGGCAGGGTTGAATTTATACTGAATTCAGTACACGATATTACCCACGATGTAAATTCAAAACACTGGGAAGAACGTTTGAAACCCCTGCAACAGGCTCTTAACCTATACAAGCAGGCGCCAATGCCTATACAGCTATTTAAAGGTATGGACTTAATCATAGAGTTGGCTAACGACCTAACATTGAAAATGTGGGACAGGACTCCTGACGTTATCGGCAAGCCATTTCATGAAGCAATACCTGAGCTTAAGGAAACCGGTTTTATTGAATTGATGCAGGAAGTTATTCAAACCGGTAAATCAAAAACCTTCTATGAAACTCCAATTATCCTTCATAGGGGCGGTAAAGATGAATTGGGCTATTTCACTTTTGAATATCAGCCCTATTATGAAGAAGGGTATGATGAACCAACCGGATTACTGGTGTTTTCAAATGAAGTAACCGAACAGGTCATTAACAGGGAGAAAGTTAGGCAAAGTGAACTTAGTCTTGAGCTAGCCATTGAAATAGCCGAACTTGGTATTTATACAGTAGATGTTAAATCAGGAAAAGCCAACTATTCACGTAAACTCATGGAATGGTTCAATATGCCTGAATCACATAGTTTAATGGCTGAAATATTCGCTAAAGTGCATCCTGATGACCGCCAGGAAGTATACAAAGTCATTGTCAGGTCAATGGATAAAAATGCCGGTGGTAAGCACAACCTCGTCTTCAGGGTGTTGCACCCTGTAACCAAAGAGGTTAGGTATTTAAGCTCGATTGGGCAAATGCAGTACGATGGAGAGAGAGCAATAAGCGTTTCAGGTGTTATGCAAAATGTAACTTCACAAGTGCTCGCTCAGAAAGAAATTGAACATGAAGTCGCACTCCGCACAAAAGAACTAGCTGAAGCCAACAACGCTCTCATACAAAACAACAGGGAACTTGAGCAGTTTGCCTACATTGCCTCTCACGATCTTCAGGAGCCATTGCGAAAAGTTACCACTTTTACTCAATTGCTTGATTTAAAACTTGCTAATATTGACGATGATGTGAAGCTTTATATAAGCAAAATACAGGCATCTACAAAACGTATGTCGGAGCTTATTCGTGATGTGCTCGATTTCACCCAACTTACCTTAAACCGGGAAGGTATTGAACTGGTTAACCTTAACAAGGTGATAGATGATTTAATCACCGAATACAAGCCAATAATGGAAAAGTGCGGCGCACATATCCACTACCAAACACTTCCTTCTATTCAGGCAGTACCTTTACAGATGAAGCAACTGTTCAGTAATCTGATCTCCAATTCCCTCAAATTCAGCCGTAAAGGAATGAAACCAGTTATTAATATCAAGTCGCAGCGCTTAAAAAAGAATCGACTTCATGGATACAAAGGCCTGTTGCCCGATGTTGATTACCACTCAATCACCGTTGAAGATAATGGCATAGGGTTCAATAAAATTCACGCGGAACGTATTTTTGGTATTTTCCAAAGATTGCATACAAAAAACGAGTTCGAAGGTACTGGTATTGGACTTGCAATTTGCCGTAAGATAGTACAGAACCATTTCGGTGAGATTCATGCCTCATCAACTGAAAGTGAAGGTGCAGTGTTTACTGTTGTGCTTCCTGAAAAGCAAACCAACCAGTAGTTTACTATTTGTTTGATAATGTTTGTTTCCACAAATGATAGAGTTTAAACACCCAACTTTAGTATGCAAACCCGAAAACTTATTCTTTATATAGCATCTTCGCTCGACGGATACATTGCTGGTCCGGGTGATGATCTCTCATTCCTCGATAAGGTTACCATAGAAGGTGAAGATTATGGTTATGGTAAGTTTATGGAAACCATTGATACTATTTTAATTGGGCGAAAAACATACGACTGGATTATAAGCAATGCTCCTGAGTATGCTCATCCTGATAGGCGTGTATATGTTATTACCCACAATCATAGGCCCAGTGTTGGAAACACAATTTTCTATACCAGCCACCTTGAACAATTGGTACAAACACTGAAAGCAGAAGAAGGAAAGAACATTTTTTGTGATGGCGGAGCTGAAGTAGTGAACACACTATTGAAGCTTAAGATGTTTGACGAATTAATCATCTCTATAGTGCCAGTGATTCTGGGCAAAGGAACCAGATTATTTAAAGATGAAAACCCTCAACACAACCTTGAATTGGTTTCTTCAACACAATTTAAGACAGGATTAGTACAACTCCACTTTAAAATTGTTAGTTTTGAAGAGTAGTACTAAAAAACTGTCGTGTATCTAAAAATAAACAGGAATACATTCTATATCACCATTGTGCTGATCATGCTTTTGCCTATTTCAAAACAATGGAAGTTGCTCATGTACGGTACCAGAACAACCGGTGTGGCTGTCGACTATCAAATACTCAACCAGAGGGCCGATATGCAATATAATTCTTCATACGCCAAAACCACAATCTTCCAGTACAAAGTTGGAAATAGGAATTACCGTATACTTGGCCCTTCAAACTCAGTGTACGAACTCGGCGAAGAACGCAAGATCATTTATGATAAACGCAGACCCTCAAAATCAATAATTCCAACTTTCGCCTACCTGTATTCATTCCCTCGTATCATTATTCCACTACTCGTATTACTGGTTTGGATTGCCTTTTATACTTCTTTCACACCACCCGGAAGGAGGTGATTGGAAATAAGAAAAATAACTACTTTTGCACTATCAAAAACTTTGGATGTTTAACTATAATTCGGATATGGTGAAGTAAATAACCTCTGGTGATCTACCGTCTGGTGATCTGCCATTGGTTATACCTTAACAGGCTCAGGCAATATCTGCCGGAGTCATTTTCATGTCTTATTTATTAAAAACATTAAACATCATGAGTAATAATAAATCAATTCACGAATTCGATTTTAATCTTATCTGCGAATACTTTTCAAACCTCCAAAGGCAAGGACCAGGAAGTGAGGAAGTAACCACCAAAGCGTTGTCATTTATTGACAACCTTACTGATGATTCGCACATTGCTGATATTGGCTGCGGAACAGGAGGCCAAACAATGGTACTTGCTCAACAAACCCATGGAAGCATTACCGGTATCGACCTTTTTCCTACATTCATTGATATTTTTAATTCAAATGCGGCCAATCGCAATCTTCAACACAGGGTGAAAGGAATAGTTGGTTCAATGGATGACCTTACATTTAGCTTTGAAGAACTTGACCTTATATGGTCAGAGGGCGCAATCTACAACATTGGCTATGAGAGGGGACTAAAGGAATGGAAGAAATTCCTAAAAACCGGTGGTTACATTGCCGTAACCGAAATCTCATGGCTTACTGATGAACGGCCCGAAGAGGTTGAAAAGTACTGGCTTGATGCTTATACTGAAATTGATACAATTCCAAACAAAATCAGCCAGATGCACAATGCAGGATATTTGCCGGTAGCACACTTTGTATTACCTGAATACTGCTGGACAGACCAATTCTACGCTCCACAGGTTGAAGCCCAAGAGGTTTTTCTGAATAAATATCCCAAGAACTCTACTGTAGCCGACCTTGTTTATAATCAAAAGCATGAGGCAATGATGTATTCAAAGTACAAGGCCTATTACGGTTATGTTTTTTATATTGGTAAAAAGTTGTAAAAAGCTGCTCATTACCAATGATTCTTTTTAAAGCAGATAATTAAAGTCTGTAATCAGCCCTTTCTTCTCTTATTTTTAAGGGGGAGGGGCTGTTTAAATTTTTGAATATTTTCTTATTTTTGATGGATATCATTAATAAGATCCCTAACATGAATGAAGATACAGCCAAAGTTATAGACCTTACACCTGAGAACTTCAGTCAATATGGTGTTTGTGGTTACAAGGACATGAAACATAAGGAATTGCAGCGTAAGGCCGATTGGATTAGAAAGTACTTTCCATTGGGACTTCGAATAAAAATCATTGTAAGCGATAAAGGAGGATATCAGGGGATGCTTGAATATATTCCCGGCGAATATGCCCATCGTCCGGTTGATGCGCAGGGTTACATGTTCATTCACTGCATCTTTGTTGGTTTTAAGCGTGAATTCAAGGGTCGTGGTTACGCTTCTCTGTTGATAGACCACTGCATAAGGGAATCAAAAGAAGCAAAGATGAAAGGCGTAGCTGTTGTAACCCGTAAAGGTTCTTTTATGTCAAATAAGGAGATCTTTCTGAAGAAGGGTTTTGAGGTTGTTGACCATGCAAATCCCGACTTTGAACTGTTGGCTTTAAAGTTTGATCCTGAAGCATCAAATCCCAAAATCAAAGTTATGAATCCTGATGCCTACGGAGATGGAATTACTATTTTCCGATCAGCTCAATGCCCTTATTCCGTTAAGAATGTTGATGCCATAATCAACACTGCTCAGAAATCAGGATTAAATACCCGGCTGGTAGAAATAGAAGATGCCGCCTCAGCCCAACAAACTCCCTGTGCCTTTGGTACTTTCTGCATAGTGTACAACGGCAAAGTTGTAAGTCACCACCCGATCAGCAATACGCGTTTTGAGAATATTTTAAAGGCTTACAAACAAATCCCAGTTTAGCCTTTAGCCTCGGTCCCCGAGTTTTTATCGAGGGGTTAGCCTTTACCCTTATAAAGCCTACAGTCCTAAACCCCCCATAATATTCACCAAATCAGCCAGGCGATGTGCATAACCGGCTTCGTTATCGTACCACGCAACTACTTTTACAAGGTTGCTGCGGTCGCCGAGTACTGAAGTGAGACCTGCATCAAAGATGGCTGAATGGGTATTGCCTATGATGTCAATTGAAACAATGGGATCAGTGGTGTATTGCATGATTCCTTTGAGGTAGCCTTCCGATGCCTCCTTAAACGCACGGTTTATGGCTTCAATGGAAGTGGGATTCCGCACAGTACAGGTTAAGTCTGTAAGTGATCCATTAGGTACCGGCACTCGTATTCCTGCACCTCCCAGGTTGTTTTTCAGGTGAGGGAATATGCGGGTGGCAGCTTTTGCAGCACCGGTAGTTGTGGGTATTATGCTGTAAGCAGCAGCCCGAGCCCTGCGCAGATCAGTGTGTGGCGCATCTATCAAATTCTGGTCGCGGGTATATGAATGTACTGTGGTAATAAAACCTTCTTCAATCCCCCATATATCATCAATTACCTTGATCATGGGAGCTACACAATTGGTAGTACATGATGAATTGGAAACTATAATATCATCGGGCTGCAGTATGTGGTGGTTTATGCCAGCAACAATATACTTTACATCGTTCTGCTCATCGCGCGCAGGCGCTGAAATAATAACTTTACGGGCACCGGCCTCAATATGCTTAAGTGCTGAAAGCCTGTCGACAAACCTGCCTGTTGACTCAATCACTATGTCAATATTCAACGCTCCCCAGTTGATGTTACCCGGTACAGGCTCTCTGAATACTTTTATTGTATGTCCGTCAACTACCAGATGATCATCACCTGCTGAAACCTCACCGGGGAAGTTGCCATGTACTGAATCGTACTTCAGCAAATGACAGAGGGTGTGTGGGTCAGTAAGATCGTTGATAGCTACAACGTTGATATTCTTATGTTTCAGTAATGCACGTAGTGTTATCCGGCCTATTCTGCCGAAACCATTAATGGCTATATTGATAGTATTCATAACGGTGGTTTAGTGGTGCAAATGTAGGGAATTATGGTGATGGTTGAGAGGGCGGGACTTGTGGGACTCGTGGGACGCTATAAGTGCAAGGGCGCACGATTGTGCGCCCTTATGGGATTGTTTTTTTGGTTGGCTGTACCATGGACGCATAATGATGCATCCCTTCGGAATTGTTCTACTTCATGAGGACGAAGCTGCCGGATTGTTCGCTTACTTCGTCGTTGTCGTCCATGAAGTATGTGTGGTATACATACGGGCCTGGTTGTGCGGGTTGGCCGTTTACTAAACCATCCCAACTGTTGTTGATATCTTCAGTTGTGAAAACCAACGTACCCCAGCGGTTATATATGCTGATGCGGAATTTCTTCACACCGTTTCCTATGATACGGAAATGGTCGTTCATACCATCACCATTTGGTGAGAAGGCAGTAGGTACCTTTAGCATGTACTTTGGCGTGATGTTTATAATCTCACTGAACATATTGTCGCAGCCAAGTCCGTTCTTAACAGTCATTTCAACAGTGAACAGTCCTGAATCCACGTAAGTGTGAGTAAATGAAGGCAGAGTGTAAGTGTTTCCATCACCGGTATTCCAAACATAAGAGAGATCAGTGCCGGTTGAAGTGCTTGTAAAGTTAATGACCGGATTCTTCAAACTAACTTTCATCGGATCGGCAGTAAATGCTGCAACTGGTCGTGGCCATACTTCTACCATTACAGGAACATTCTTGGTAGTTACGCAATTACCCGGGTTAGTAACCCTTAAGGTAACATCATAAGTGCCTGGTTGTGTAAATTCATGTGATACTGACCGTATAGTAGAAGTGCCTGCTGCGCCGAAGTCCCAAAGGTAATTTACACCCGTTGCAGTGTTGGTTGATGTGTTTTCAAAGTCAACCGTCAAAGGCACACAACCGCTGGTAATTCCGCTTGTGAAGTTAACTACCGGTGTTTGATTAACATTAACTGTTTGAGTAAAAGGTTCACTTACACATAAATTCTGTGTAACAACAAGGGTAATAGTTTTAGTACCCATTGTTGACCATTGAACTGAAGGTTCATGATTTGAGCCACCTGTCTTTATTCCGCCATCAAATGTCCAGTCGTAAGTAGCTGCAGGAGCGCCGTTACCTGTGTAGGTAAGAGTTATGGCGTCGCCTTCACAAACAGCACCAGGAGTAGTAAAATCAGCAAACATACGAGGCTTCACCGTAATGCTTGTTTGGTCAGTGTTAACACAACCATTTGCATCAGTACCTGTAAGTGTATATATTGTATTCACTGCAGGTGATACATCAGGATTCAAAGAAGTTGTTTGTCCGGCTAACGAAGGATCAGCAGGTTCAGCAGTCCATACATAGGAAACCGCACCACCGGCATTCAGTGTAACTGATTCATCGGGACAAATAGAGGATAATACAGCGGTAGCATCAACCAATGGCAAAGGATTAACTGTTACTGTGACCGGCGGGCCATCTTTTACACAGGCACCCGTAACTGCTACCGTATAAGTGGTTGTAACCGCTGGTGTAACATTAATAATTGCACCAGTACCCACTTCCGCACCACTATCATCTCTCCAGATAAAAGTACTTCCACCAAGCGATGATGTAGCAGTTAGTTCTACCATAGTACCTACACATACATTATCCAAATCAACGTTAGCTGTAACGGTCATATCAGTAACTGTGATTGTTACCTGGTCATCACGTGTATTGCCACATTCGTCAGTAACGCTAACAGTGTATGTAGTAGTAGCCGTAGGAGTAACAGGCAACTGCATTGTATTGCCAATAACAGGACCTGAAGTACCGGCACCTTCTCTCCATATATAAACCCCGTTTGGAGTAAAGTTAGCCTTAAGCAAATAAGTGTCGCCGGTACAAATGGTAGTATCATTACCTGCATTAGCGTATGGTTGGCCGACCGCAATTTCAACAACATCAATATCAAAATTCCCACATTCATCAAATACTGTAACAGTATAAGTTGTGCTAACCAATGGATACACAGTAATATTTTGAAGCGTATCAATATCAGGAGTTAAGGAAGCATCAGGCGGTGTAGCTGTCCACTTCCAACTCGTTCCACCTGTCACAGAAAGTACTGCAGGTTTATTCAAACATATATTAAAATCATCACAAGCTTCAGCAGTTGGCCCTATAACATTAATGTCAATTGTAAGAGTATCTGCTTGCTCACAAATATCATATATCTGAACCGTGTACTGTATAGGATTTGGCGGACTTACTGTAATTGATGGGGTTGTTTCACCGGTACTCCACAAGTAGTAATAAGGAACCTGCCCTCCATCCCCGGCTGCTTCCAACACTATTGTATCTCCACAAAGAATATCTTGTCCACTGGATGCAGCAGATGAAAAAGGTTGCAAGTCTTTGATATACATGACTATTGTATCCAAAACTGTCCCGCACATAGAAGAGTTATAAACAAGTGTAACTGTTTCGGTATAATCCTCAGGCATATCCTCAATAGGATCAATAGTAAGAATAACGCTGTCCTGTCCTTGAGGAATAATAAGCGTTTCGGGAATGCTTACATAATCCACACCATTTTCTGCAGTACCACCAATGGTAAGATTTATAGGGTAATCAACCGGCGTGATCTGGAAAAGCTTAAAAGTAACATTGGCACTATTACAGCCCTCAACTGCAGTATCAACCTCCATGTGTGTAAAGCCAATATTAGCGCCTAAACCCACACTTGTAAAACTATTAGCTTCAAGGAATACGCCTGAATCATAAATGAAGTCTACCATATCTGCTATAGCAAGTTTGATATGATAAGTCTGACATGGTTGCACAACAGCACGAGCCGTTAGAACAGTTGTAAAACCATCATATTGTATTGTCTGACCACCTCCATTGTTTACATAAAACTGTGAATTAGTCTGGTGATTCACTGTGTTTATTGATACAATTGCCGGAGGCAGTACTCCTGGGATATAGGCTATATTTTGACTATTATTGGAGAAAGGACCATAAATACCCGGTCCGCTGATAAAAAAGCCAAAAACATCATTTATACTTCCTACATATTCAGGATATTCTTCTGATGCAAAAACATAACGAAACTCAACAGTATTAGACTCAGGCACAAAATCAAACTCCAGCACGCATGCATCATTTGTGTTTCCACTAGCTAACTGGTTTAAATCAGCATCGCCAGCCGTTCCATTGTTTTGTCCGGCACTTGGAGAGTTATTTGGTCCTTTTGACTTTCTGGCATCTCCTGATGAAAGTATTACTCCTGACTCAATTCCAATATTTGAAGTTCCTGAAAACTTCCCTCTTGAGATATTAGCCCCCTTGGATAAAACAATGTTCGATGTTTGAATACCTCCCCCTATCAATACTTCCTGCACCAACTGTTCTGGTGTGTAGTTGATATCAACCTGATATTCCACTGGTATCTGCGCCGATACCTCCTGATTGGATAAAACCATGAAAACTGAAAGAACTCCGCAGATCAGCAGCGTTCTGCCGACCTTAAATGTAGAAATTTCCATACTGCATTGTTGTTATGATTCGCACTTTAACATAAAACGTAGCTATGGCAACTGAATATCAGTGTATTAAAATAAATAAAGCGACTGAATCAGGCCCCGGTGCCGTTCGCAAATATATATATAAATCAATAGAATTCTTAGCAGTTGGAAAAAAAATGCACAAAAAGAATTATTCCCGTTCTTATCATGCTAATGATTCAACCACAATGCTTTAAAAATGTTTAGTAATCTGATACTTTGAGCGGTTGCATATTTTGAGCCGTCGAAGCATGCCACAATCAGTAGCTTAATATTTTCTTTTTATCTTAGCAGATTCAGTCGCATACATAAAGCCATAACTGGCAAAATACATGATCCTTAAAGTCGCAACATAAATAAACCCTTATAAAATGGAAAAAGTAACTGCTTACATTAATGAGAACAAACAACGATTTCTCGATGAACTTTTCGGACTGATACGTATCCCGTCAATCAGTTCTATCGCAGATCACAAGCCTGATATGCAGCGTGCTGCTGAGTACTGGAAGGAAACCATCCTTAAGGCAGGTGCCACCAAAGCTGAGATCATTGCCACTCCCGGCAACCCTGTTGTGTATGGTGAAAAGATCATCGATCCGTCAAAGCCTACCGTACTTGTTTATGCGCATTATGATGTGATGCCAGTTGACCCTATCGACCTATGGAAGTCACCACCTTTTGAGCCTGAAATTCGTGATGAGAAGATATTCGCACGTGGCGCTGATGACGATAAAGGCCAGGGTTTTATGCATGCCAAGGCTTTCGAAGCTATGGTACAAACCGGCCAACTGCCTTGTAACGTGAAGTTTATGATTGAAGGCGAAGAGGAAATAGGGTCACCTAACCTCGAGCAATTCTGCCGTGATCATAAGGAAATGCTTAAAGCAGATATTATCCTCGTTTCTGATACCGGAATGATTGCCCAGGATATACCAAGTATTACCGTGGGACTTCGCGGACTGGCGTACCTTGAAGTGGAAGTTACCGGTCCGAACCGCGACCTGCATTCGGGACTCTTTGGTGGTGCCGTGGCTAACCCTATTAATGTTCTTTCGAAGATGATTGCATCACTTACGGATGAAGATAACCGTATCACGATACCTGGTTTCTACGATAAGGTGATCGAATTATCTGCCGAAGAGCGTTCAGAAATGGCAAAAGCCCCCTTTGAACTCGAAGAATACAAGAAAGCCATTGACATTAAGGAAGTAAGCGGTGAAGAAGGATACTCCACCATCGAGCGCACCGGCATACGTCCAACCCTCGATGTATGTGGTATCTGGGGCGGTTATACCGGCGAAGGTGCCAAAACAGTGCTCCCTTCCAAGGCATACGCCAAAATATCCATGCGTCTTGTTCCTAACCAGGATCACGAAGAAATATCAGAACTCTTTGCCCGTCACTTTGAAAGCATCGCACCCAACTCAGTAAAAGTAAAAGTCACCAACCTGCACGGCGGTCAGGGCTATGTATCACCCACCGACACCAAAGCCTACCGGTCAGCCAGCGCGGCATACGAGAAAACCTTCGGCAAAAAGCCTGTCCCCACCCGCAGCGGCGGTAGTATACCCATTATTTCAACTTTTGAGCGCGTATTAGGCACCAAATCCATACTTATGGGCTTCGGTCTTGAGTCAGATGCTATCCACTCGCCAAACGAGAATTATCCTTTGTTTAATTTTTACAAAGGGTTGGAGACTATTCCATGGTTTTATAAGTTTTTCACAGAAGAACAGAGCGCTTAGAAATAGTTCAAGATTGTTCAATGTTGTTCAATGTTGTTCAATATTGTTCAATGTTGTTCAAGATAATTGAAGGTGGTTTCCCGTACATTCAGGATTCATGGTAGTTTCCTGGGTGTGCGGGATTCAATTCTAAAGGATCTTATGAAAGAACAATTAAGGAATATGGATGGATATTTCACCATCTTATTGAAGCTTCTTTACTTATATGATATAGCTTATTTTATGCTGATTAAGCCGCTTGAAGCTTTAGGGTATAAAAGATATTCTGATGCGATTATAGTATCCAGAGAAAAGATTCCTTCTATTCACATGAGCTTGAATGGAAAGCTGTTGAAAAAGATTAGAACCAAAAACTTTTTAGAGGAAGATCTATCCATACTATTTTTATTGAAAAGATCCTTTATAGAAGGGTTCTTGAAATTAGATTTTGAGAATGTGAATACATATAGAATGGATGTGAATAAGAAGCTCTTCCAACTCATCAGCCAAGAATTATTTGAAAGTTCCAGCAATTTCCAGATTAATACCATTGCAGAGATAAAAAGAAGGCAGATGGTTGCCAAATTGGTGCTGATAAGCAGCTTATATCTTTGGAAATGCATAAAATCAAGCAGAATAAAAGAACTCTTAAATAAAATTAATCGTGAAGAGACGATCAAAGTCATTGAAATCCAAAAGATTAAAGCATTTAAATAAGTAATGATTTAGGAAGTCGATGCCGGGTATTGCATTCAGTATTGCTGATTCCTTTGGGCTTGGTTTTTCCTAGCCTCATTTCAGGTTCATTGCAGATTCATTCTACCTTCATTCTAGCCTCATAGCTTAACAGAGGCTAGAATGAAGCTGGAAAGAGGGTGGAATGAGGGTGAGAAAAAGGGATCTCAAATGATCCATCCTTTCGGATAATCCCTGGGCAAGAGAATAAGGCTTGAAATCATCCAGAATAAAATCATTATCGGATAAAATACTGTCCATTTATAAACATTTGTGCTCATTTTAAGTTAGCTATTAATCAATGTGAACTTTATTATTTATCTAGCTAAATCGTATAGGAAATGAAATCAAAAGTTACCCTCTCAACACTGTTCATGGTAGTTTTGTTAGGCCACGCATTAGCGCAGGATACTACACGTTATAAGTTACGGCTGGTTGCACCGGTAATTGAGGCACCTGAGAATTTTGTGCTGCCTCATAATTATCCTTCAATGGACCAGGCACTCCACTACTCCCTTGATTTCTATGAATTAGGTTATTGGGGTATTGATGCGCTGGGAAATAAACTATTTAATGACCCAACCGGGCATAAATTGCTTTAATTCTACATCTTTTAAGCTATCATAATTACATGTAATTAAATACCAATTTTCAATGTAATTAGTATAATGACTAAAATTTATAACCTAAAGTCATTATAATGACTTCTGGTCATGCATCTTCTTTAAAAAACAACTTTTGAACCACCTTTGAACAACTTTTGAACCACCTTTGAACCTTAAACCACCTTGAACAACATTGAACATTCTTCTGAACCACCTTGAACAGTTTATTGTTGTAAATTCGTAACTGTTATTTGTTTTAACTGCGAAGAGATGAAAACATTATACCTGATGCGCCATGCCAAGGCATCCCGTGATATTAATGGGATTAAGGATATTGACCGGCCACTGCTTCTTGAAGGGATTGAGGGTACGCGGCGTGTGGTTGATCACATGAAGGAGAAGAAAATTGTTATTAAACATATAGTGAGCAGTCCGGCCCTCAGGGCTATGGAAACTGCCAATGTGGTGGCACATGCTTATGGGTTTCGCAGGGATGAGATATTGGTTTATAATGAGTTGTATCGACCTGATATTATAGCTTTTGAGGATTGTATATTCAGCCTGCCCGACGATTGGGATCATGTGATGCTGGTAAGTCATAACCCGGGTATAACAAATTTCGCGGAAAGCCTGGTTACGATGGATGAAGCTATGCATACTGCCGGTGTATTGTCGCTATCATTCCCTATGGACCGTTGGATGAACCTGTATGCCGCGCTGCCGGTTTATAATTTCTTTATACATCCAAGAATTGTTGCTTAAAGGTTTGTAAATTTGATCAGGGTAATGAGTAGATACCTGATTCATTATATCAGTGCTGCTGAAGTAGTAGCGTGAGGGGGTTTTGTTATGAAAAAATCAATTACTCCTTTGATTGACAGGGAGATTAGTTGGCTTGAGTTTAACGGCAGGGTGCTGCAGGAGGCAGCCGATGAGCGTAATCCACTTATTGAGCGGGTGAAGTTCCTTGGCATATTCTCAAGTAACCTTGATGAGTTCTACCGGGTGAGGGTTGCTACGCTGAACCGCTTGCGTGATTTGAAGGATGAGAATACAACCATTCCCTTGCGTAATCCCAAGAAGATACTCAAGGAGATCAACCGCATTGATAAGAGGCAACAAAAGGAATTTGCCGGTATATTCAGGAAACTTACAGCATTGCTGTCTGAAAAGGGTATCAGGATATTAAATGAGTCAGAAATCACTCCTGATCAGGGAAGGTATATCCATTCTTACTTTAATGAAAATGTGCGTTCACATCTTTTCCCCATTATTTTATCAAACCTTAAACTTAGCGCCCTGGCTGATATGGCTATATATCTGGCTGTGCACCTGAGTAAGAAAGCCAATCCTGCTGATGAACGTTATGCGGTAATGATGGTGCCGGTGGGTCCTCTTCCAAGGTTTATAATTTTGCCTTCAGTTGAAATTTCCGCGACTGGTGACAACGCTGCATCTTCCATGAATTCAGGTGAATCAGATGCCAATATGAACATAATTTTGCTTGACGATGTGATCAGGTTCTGCCTTGATGAGTTGTTTGCAGTTATGGGTTACGATGATTATAAAGCATACACCTTCAAGTTTACGCGCGATGCTGAAATGGATATTGACAATGATGTGTCGAAGAGTTTCCTTGAAATCATGGTTGAGAGTTTAAAGCAGCGCAAAACAGGGGCAGCAGTGCGGTTTATATACGATAGAAAGATGCCAGCACCGATGCTGAAAATGTTGAAACAGCGTTTGCAGATCACAGAAGATGATACCATAATAAGGGGAGGGCGATATCATAATTTTAAGGATTTCATGTCGTTTCCCGCTATAGGAAGGTCTGACCTTGAATATGAGCCAATGCCTCCATTGGTTCAAAAGGTTTTGCCAAAACATACCAGCATCTTCAGTACAGTGAAAACAAGAGATATGATGATGCATACGCCTTACCAGTCGTTCCGTTATATCATCGATCTGTTGCGTGAAGCATCTATTGATCCACAGGTTAAGGCAATCAAAATGACCATATACAGGGTTGCCAGTAATTCAAATGTGATCAATGCATTGATCAATGCATCGCGCAATGGTAAAGCTGTTACGGTGTTTATGGAACTGCAGGCACGTTTTGATGAGGAAGCCAATATATACTGGGCCGGCAAGTTGCAAGAGGAGGGGGTGAAGTTAATACAGGGCACGCCGGGCTTTAAGGTTCATTGCAAACTATTGCTTATTCGCCGAAAAGAAGATAATAACGATATTTATTATGCCAATATTGGCACCGGTAATTTTAATGAGCAAACAGCAAGGTTGTATGCTGACGATAGCTTGCTAACCGCTAATCAGCATATAACGCGTGAGGTGAATAGTATTTTCCATTTGTTTGAGAGTAAATTCAAACCACCTAAATTCAAACATCTGGTAGTTGCACCTTTTAATATGCGTGATTTCTTCATGAAGCTGTTAAATAATGAAATACACAATGCACGTCAAGGCAAAGATGCATGGTGTTTCATTAAGCTTAATAACCTTGCCGATGAACGGTTGGTGAAAAAACTTTATCAGGCCGGAAGGGAAGGTGTTAAGGTAAACATTATATGCCGCAGCACTTGTGTGATGGTGCCCGGTGTACCCGGGGTTAGTGAAAACATTAGAATTACCAGCATTGTTGACCGGTTTTTAGAGCACTCACGTGTACTCATTTTTGCCAATGGAGGAGATGAGCTTTACTATATTTCATCGGCCGACTGGATGATGCGAAATCTCGACGCCCGGATTGAAGTAGCTTGCCCGGTATATAATAAAGACCTGCAGCATGAACTTAAAACCATGATGTTGATACAGTTAAAGGATAACACCAAAGCCCGGCTGGTAAACCACAATCCGCCAAATGAATATGTGCCTGCTGCTGAACCGCAAATCAGGGCTCAGGTTGAAATATATAAACTTTTCAAATAATGAGTAAATTTGAGCTCCAATTAAACCTGAATGAGTAGCAACGAAACGAACAATCGCCGGGTATATGCACTTTCGGAAATTACCGGGAGTATTACTCGGATGTTTGAGAAGTTCTATGAGAGTCCGTACTGGATTAAGGCGGAGATATCGGCACTCAACCTCTATCCTGTAAGCGGACATTGTTTCCCGCTGATGGTGGAGAAAAGCGATGGAAAGGTTAAAGCGCAACTAAAGGCAACTATCTGGAAGGACGATCTTTTTAATATCACCCACAAGTTTGAGCAGGTTACCGGTGAAACATTGCGCGAAGGGTTGAACATCATGTTTCTTGCTTACGTCAGGTTCTCATCAACGTATGGATTGTCGTTACAGATCATTGACATTGAGCCGCTTTATACGCTGGGCGAGATGGCGCGTGATAAGATGAACACCATTTTGGCACTGAAGAAGGACGGAGTGTTTGATATGAACCGTTCACTTCCGGTTCCACTTCTTTTGAAAAGGCTGGCAATAATATCAGTTGAATCGAGCAAAGGCTATAACGACCTGATGGTTACCCTACAAAATAACAAGCAGGGTTATCGTGTGATAAGCAGACTATTTCCGGCAGTTCTGCAGGGTAAAGGTGCTGTGGAAACCATCACTGCAAGATTGCATGAGATAAGGCCGATAGCTAATTTGTTTGATGCCGTGGTGATTGTGAGGGGAGGAGGTGATGATGTGGGGCTGTCGTGCTATGACCATTACACCCTTGCACGCGAAGTGGCTGTATTCCCGTTGCCGGTGATAACAGGCATTGGCCATTCAACCAATGAAACAGTTACCGAAATGGTGGCATGCCTCAACAAGATAACACCAACTGATGTAGCTCATTATATTCTGGCGGGTTTTGCTGAGCAGGATAATATGCTTAAAGCTATATACCAGTCATTTACCTATGCGCTGGCTGACTTGCTTGAAAACAAAAAAGATGAGCTTACCAACGCTATCGAAAAGGTGACTGAGTTGGCTAATGAACTGATAACAGAGCAGCGGTCAGGTTTAAATGCAATGTCAGATAGGTTTATTTCAAATGCAGGAATGTTGTTGATGAATACCAGGTTAGCCTTTGGAAGGTTTGAAATGTCGGCAACACACTTTCCTGCACGCATGATCGGCCGTGAGCAGGCAACTCTTCAAAGTCATGCACGTATGCTACATTATTATACCCAGCATTTTGTAACTTCGCATCAGCAGAAACTTTCAGAAAAAGAACACCGCCTGCGACTGCTTGATCCAAAGAATGTAATGCAAAGAGGTTATGCTGTGGTTAGAATAGGAGGGAAGGTGATATCTGACAATACCAATGTACTGAAAGGTGATAAAATGGAGATAGAGACAATGAAAATGAGAATATTGGGTACTGTTGACGAAGTAAAAACCTGAGTAATATGGAAGAAAAAGAAGCCTTAACATACACAAGCGCGGTAGCTGAACTGGAGGAGATCATCCAAAAGATGGAAGATGCCTCAATCAGTGTTGATGAATTGGAAGATAAAGTAAAACGGGTAGCTGAGTTACTGCAATTCTGCCGAAACAAGCTAACCTCAACAGAGCAGGAGATTAATAAGGTGATGAAGGGGTTTGAGTAATGAGTAGTGAGTAGTGAGTAGTGAGTGACAAAGAACAAAGAACAAAAAACCAAGAACAAAGAACAAATAAACCTTGTCTACTAATCGCAAATACTTCAAGATCCTGATCAATCTACTCATCGTCAGTGTAGTGGGGTTTATTTTGTATTTTATTTTCAGTGCCGGTGAATCACTTGAATCGGCGAAGGGGATTATAAGAAATGGGAGTGCTGTTAATGGCACTTTTGATTTGAGTAATGCTGTTAATTTTAAGCATTCGCTTTCTATCCTTATCCTTCAGATTCTGGTAATCATATTGTTTTCACGTGTACTGGGATGGCTGATGTCACTTGCGGGTCAGCCAACGGTAATTGGTGAGATTGTTGCCGGTATAATGCTTGGGCCATCGTTGCTTGGTATGTTTTTCCCCGAGGTTTCAGGATACTTGTTTCCTGTTGCGTCATTGTCAAATCTAGAATTCCTGAGCCAGATTGGCCTTATACTATTCATGTTTATCATAGGCATGGAGCTCGACATGGGTGTTATACGCACACGAGCAAAGGCAGCACTATTTATTAGTAATACCAGCATTATTGTTCCTTTTCTTATGGGATTGACGCTTGCCTATTTCATGTATGGTAAGTTTGCACCTGCCGGTGCAGGTTTCATAAGCTTTGCCCTATTTATGGGAATTGCCATGAGTATTACGGCCTTTCCAGTATTGGCGCGTATTGTGCAGGAACGTGGTATCAGCCGAACTTCATTGGGCATGATTGCGATTACAAGTGCAGCTATTAACGATATCACTGCCTGGGGTATACTGGCAATTGTTGTCGCTATTGCGAATGCAACTGCTATTGCCGGAGCACTGGTTACAATATTGCTCTCACTGGCATACATTGCGGTGATGCTACTGGTGGTAAGGCCGTTACTTGAAAAGATAGCAACTAAGTACACTGCCAGGGAAACAGTAAGTAAAACCATTGTTGCTGCTGTGTTTAGTGTTATGCTGTTCTCAGCTTTTATTACTGAGAGTATTGGAATACATGCACTTTTTGGTGCTTTTATGGCAGGGGTGATCATGCCTGAGAATATCAGGTTTAAGAGCATCATGGCTGAGAAGATAGAGGATGTGAGCCTGGTTTTATTGCTTCCCCTGTTTTTTGTTTATACAGGACTCCGGACTGAGATTGGGTTACTTAACGATGTTGACTTGTGGGGCGCAGCGCTTTTGGTAATAGTGGTTGCTGTTGCCGGTAAATTTTTGGGTAGTGCAATAGCAGCCCGCATTACGGGACAATCATGGAAAAACAGCTTAACATTAGGCGCCCTGATGAATACACGTGGGTTGATAGAGCTTGTTGCCCTCAATATCGGTTACGATATTGGCATTTTGTCGCCTGAAATCTTCACCATGCTGGTACTAATGGCACTGGTTACTACCTTTATGACAGGTCCGGCAATGGCATTTATCAACTTCATTTTTAAAAGTCAAGAGGCTATTGTTGCAACTACCGGAATATTCAAAGTGCTGATATCCTTTGGACCGCCACTTTCAGGTGCGCGGTTGCTGACATTGGTGCTGCGATTATTTGACAATGACAAGGTACCCTTAAAAATAACAGCTCTACATCTTACACCTAACACCGAAATTTCAAAGGAGAATGCCCTGATGTTTGAGGAACAGGCTTTTAGCCGTGTAAAAGAAATAGCATCAGCCACAGGTACTGATGTTAAGATGGAATACCGCACCTCGCAGGCAGTTTCGCAGGAGATCACCCGTACAGCTAACCGGGGAAAGTTCAACCTCCTTGTAGTTGGTAGTTCACGTCCGTTACTGGGCAGTGATAAGACTGGTGGCAAAGCCCGTTACTTTTTTGAGAATGTTAAAAGCGATGTGGCCCTTGTAATTGACAATGGGTTCACTGATATTAACAAAGTACTAGTTATATGCATGGATGAAGATTCAAACAGGTATATGGCTTCTATCTCGGATTTTTTCAACAAAGAGATTACTGCAGATATTGAGTGCCTTACGGGTAAAACTGTCATTGAATCAGATTACACCCAATATGACCTATTGGTAACTGGCGTTGAATGCTTCAGAAGTCAGCGCCAGAAAGGTGAAGCATGGACTATTGGCCCCGTTTCAATAGTAATCTTTAGCCAGTACGAATAATCTTAATTTATAGGTGGTAGGGTATAATTAAGGCAGAGTATGTTAGGGCACCTTATGATTGTAGGCACAGCATGATTATTGGCAGGTTATGATTATGCGAAGAGCATGTTTAGAAGAGCATGTTTATAAGCAGGCCCAGAAAAACAATAGAGACAGGGCATTCCCTGTCTCTACAATTATTCCATGTTTTTTGATAGAATTACCAGGCGAATAGTGGGAAGCCCTTCATCATATCATTTACACGGTTCTTAACGTCTTCTATAACTGCTTCATTATCAATATTGCCAAGTACTTCATCAATCATATCAACAATATATTCCATATGCAACTCTTTCATTCCACGGGTAGTTACCGCTGGTGTACCTACACGAATACCTGAAGTGGTGAATGGTGAGCGGCTGTCAAATGGTACCATGTTCTTGTTGATGGTAATATCAGCTTTTACCAGAATGTTTTCTGCAACTTTACCTGTTAATTCAGGGAATTTAGAGCGGAGGTCGATAAGCATCAAATGATTGTCGGTACCGCCTGATATTACATGATAACCTTTATTGACAAATGCCTTTGACATTACCTGGGCATTCTTTTTAACCTGGATGATATATTCCATGAATTCATCAGAAAGTGCTTCGCCGAAGGCTACTGCTTTTGCTGCAATAACATGCTCAAGCGGGCCGCCCTGTGTTCCTGGGAATACTGCTGAATCAAGCAGTGCCGACATCATCTTTGTTTCTCCCTTAGGAGTCTTGAGTCCCCAAGGGTTCTCAAAGTCCTTACCCATAAGAATCATTCCACCGCGAGGCCCTCTGAGGGTTTTGTGTGTTGTTGTGGTAATGATATGGCAATATGGAACAGGGTCATTAAGTAAACCGCGTGCAATGAGTCCGGCTGGATGTGCAATATCTGCCATTAGGATAGCGCCAATTTTATCAGCTATCTCACGCATACGTTTGAAGTCCCAGTCGCGCGAATAAGCGCTTGCACCGGCAATGATAAGTTTAGGTTTGGTTTCAAGGGCAGTGGCTTCCATTTTATCGTAGTTGATGGTGCCGGTTTCTTCCTCAACACCGTAAGCCACGACATTATAAAGAATACCTGAAGAGTTAACAGGTGAACCGTGCGACAAGTGACCACCGTGTGCGAGGTTCAGTCCCATGAAAGTATCGCCGGGTTTTAGCACTGCCATAAGCACTGCCATATTAGCCTGAGCACCTGAGTGTGGTTGCACATTAGCCCATTCAGCACCGAAAAGTGCTTTTGCCCTGTCAATGGCAAGTTGTTCTGTCTGATCAACTATCTGGCATCCGCCGTAGTAGCGTTTACCTGGGTAGCCTTCTGCATATTTGTTTGTAAGTACAGAACCCATCGCGTCAAGCACCTGCTGACTAACGAAATTCTCTGAAGCAATCAATTCAATGCCATGCATCTGGCGTTCCTTTTCCTGTTTTATCAGGTCGAAAACCTGCTTATCCTTTTTCATTGCAACTTATTTATTGTTTATATTTTTCTTCTGCAAAATTAGTAATTCTGTTGAATCACGAGCACACTTCAAAGTTGCAAAAAGCATACAACTGATAAAGTCAGCTGGCCGTTGGTGTAAATAGGTGTTCGTGCACCATTAGGTGTGATAGATTGGTATAAACCGGTTTGTTGATCCCATACATATAGCCAAAGGGCTGTTAGCGAAGCTAACAGCCCTTTGGAGTATTCTGCATCAGTTGTTATTTTACAATAACAATCTTCCTTGCAACATTCTTGTCAGTTGTAATGATACTGATGGTGTATGTGCCGGCTGAAAGATTGCTTACATCAAATGTATAGCGGTCTTTACCTTTACATTCCTCAGTTAAAACGGTAGTACCTGCAGGGTCAGATAATTTTACTGTCATCTGTGGGTACAACGCTTTGTTTGCTTCAATCACGAACCTGTTATTGGCTGGGTTTGGATAAATGCGAAGACCATCAACATTGGTTTCTTCAATTCCTACTTCTGAAGCACGCTGTGTAACGGTTACTATTACAGGCTCTTTACCCGCAACTGCAACTGATATAGGTGCAACCCTGTCAACATAAGCAGGGTTTTCAGTGTAGTTAACTGCAATTGTTCCATTACCAGTGCCCGAAGGTGTGATAGTCATCCAGTCGGCAGTTTCAGTTGCTGTCCAGTCAGTGTTTGAGGTAACGGTCAGGTTGGTAGTACCAGCCTGGTATGTTACTTCAGCATTTTCGGGGCTGATGTATACCATTGCTTCACCTGCTGCCTGAATTATGCTTGCATTAACAGATAATTCATTACCTGAAACAGTGATAATTGCTGAACGCTCAACCAAAGTCAGGTTTTCAGTAATTTCAGCATTCATAAGAAGATCACCGGTTCCGCTTGCTGGAATAGTTACCCAAGGTGCATCAACTGTAGCAACCCAGTTAAAGTTAGCACCAACATTGAAATTAGCAGTTCCAGCCTGTGCAACAACATTAGCAACAGGTGGGTCAATTGAAAGTACTGCAACAGCGGCTGACTGTGTAAGTATGACTGTAGATGTACCTAATCCCGGTACAGCAATTGAAATGTTGGCAACACGCTCTTCAGCCCTGATATTTTCAGTAAACTGCAGTGTGATAATGCCATTGCCTGTACCTGAAGGAGTAGCTGTACACCAAGATGCATCAGAAACTGCAGTCCATGGAGCATTAGATGTAACTGTAATATCTTCTGTACCAGCTGGTGTGTCAACAGTAACTGTCATAGGGTCAAGTGACAGGGTAGGAGCTGCACCTGCCTGAACAAGTGTTACAACCACCGGGTCGAGTCCAAGCACAGTAACAGTGATGTTTGCTGTACGTTCAATAGCTACAACATTCACGGTGTAGTTTGCTGTTAAAATTCCTGCACCGGTTCCGTTCTGTGTAACTGTACACCACGCTGCATCACTTACTGCAGTCCATGCTGTGTTTGATACAACGTTAAATGCAGAGTTACCGGCATCAGCAGTTGCATTGATGCTTAACGGTGTTATTGAGATCATTGGAGGCGCTGAAAGGGTAGTTGCTTCAGCATTAATACCGCTTGAATACGCATTATCAGCATTTACAGCAAAAGCTTTGTAATAGTATGTGGTGGCAGGAGTAAGCATTGTATGGCTAAAGCCTGATGCATTACCTGAATAGAGCACTGTTCCGCCACCAGGTATTGGTTCGCCAACTGCATAAGCTGTTCCTGATGCTGGAGTTCCAAAAGTACCATCAGCTGACCATACAAGCATAACATTATCGGAAGCAGGGTTAAGTTCCCAGCTAAGGTCGATACGTGTATCAGTGTATGTAAGTGCATTCAATGCAAGTGGGTTTGAGACAGCTGAAACACAGCTAACCATTGCTGACCATCCGCTGGCACCAATTGAGGTGTTGCTTTTGAATACAAATGTTAAAGCGCCGTACTGGTTATCAGCAACTACAGTTCCCGGAGAAGCAGTTCCGCAGAATTTACCGATGAGTGGTGAAAAGATGCTGCGGCCATTATATATCATCAAATAATCGTTAGCGCAGTTTGTTGACAACTCAAGGTTGAATTCAGTGAATTGTACTGATACTTGTCCGCCTGGTTGTGAAGGTTCAAATGTAGTTGTGAAGTTCTGATTGTTTCCATAGTTGTAATTTCCACCTGGGTCGAGGAATGTTCCTGTACATGTATAGATGGTTTGATTGGTCATGATGAAAGTATCAGAGATCACAGAAATGTAGTCAGTTTTGGTTTCTGTAATGTTTCCGTTGATAGTAAGAGTTACAGTTTTGGGACCAACAGTGTTGTAGACAACTTGATGAGGGCCTTGGGTTGAAGCTGTTGCAGGAGTTGCACCAGCACCAAAGTTCCATTCCCATGAAGTGACTTCACAACTTGAAAGATCGCTGAAAGTAACAGGATTATTGATAACAACACTGGTTGTTGCTGCCTGGAACTGTGCATTTGCCTGGTTTACAGAAATATAAGCAGGGTTCGTCAGGAAATTACTTCCAACAGGACTGGTTGCTGTGAGGGTCACATCATAATTACCATAACCATTAAATTGTACCTTAGGATTTTGTGAAGTTGCAGAGGTACCATCAACAAAAGTAACAGTGTTAGGAGTAAACGCCCATAACCATGAAGTTGGAGCTCCGGTTGAGAGGTCGGTAAATTGTACCGGCTGGTTCAAACAAGGGAAGTTATTGTCAACCTGATAATCAACGCCCGGACCTAAAGGACCAATGTTAAATGAGGCAACTTTGGTTTTGCGTCCACCACTTTCATATTGATTAGTGTACCAGAAAGTTTCATCATCAGCAGGGTCAACACATAGCTGGGAATAATCACCCCACCTGTTAGCACCTGTTTGAGAAGCAGTACCAACATGTATTATGCCTTCAGGAACATCCATGATGCCTGATGCTGCATTATATTGTTCAGCAGTCTGGCCGGTATATCTGATACCCGGGAATTCAGTAGTACTTGAAATAGAATAGCCAATTGCAAGTTCCTTGCTTCCGTTCATCATAATACTACCCATCCAGCGAGAATGTGAATCAGGTGCATAGGTGCCGGTTTGTCTTACGGTCCATGGACCTGTAGTTTTGCGTAATTCATACCAGCGGATACCTGCATGGTCGGTTTGATTTACGTCTACTGTATGGCAAAGTACAATACTCTGGTATGAACCCCAGTTGCGGTACTGTGGTACGTTCATTACTACCTGCGGAATACCATCAAGTTCCTGGCTGGTATTAGGCTGTTTAATATTATTCCAGTTATTTCCGAAATTACTATCGTATGGTTCAACTTCAAGTTGCTGAACACGGGTAAATGTAGAATTGGTTGTAGTAGCCCAGTCAACATCAAGTTCATATATCCACAGTTGATCGGTACCACTGTTAAAAGCATCGTCACTTTGTGCTATAAATAAAGCAGGTTGAGTTGATGGAGGAGCATCACCATCGCAATCAAGAGGTGGAACCATCATAAACCCGTCAACAGAACCTGGTCTCCATTGGTTATCAAAAGATACCATTTTTGGACTGGTTCCTCCGGCTAGCATTACGTCACGTTCAAAAACATAGATGTCAGTTCCTGAACTTGTATTGGTACCCATATAATAACCGTCGTGCCAGATACCGAACTTCTCATAGTCAGGCATTCCGTTCATGACAAATGAATACTGATACCATGAACCTGTTGGGTCATTGGTAACTGAAATAGCAATAAGCATCCTGTCAGGACTTCCGCAAAGTGAAAATTCTGCAGCAAACCAACGATCAGCCATTTCATCATAGAGCATGATAGGGTCACCGTCATTACAGTTAGCTCCTGCAACATTGCCAAAAAGCTGGTTCATATTGGTTGGCCCTGCTAGTTTTACTCCGGTTTTGTCGTATATAGCATAAGTAGTATTTACTGTTTGCATATAATGGTTCGGACCTGCAGTACCATTATCGTCAGGTGGAAAATATGGTGATGATTGAGCATTAAATACTACATTAGGTTCACTTGCTGCCTGACGGTTGGTACCGTTTTCTCTCTGCCAGGCTCCATCAGGACCTTTAGGAAGAGCAGTTGATGCATAAGGATATTCCCTGTTACGAAGTTTTGGATTAAGTGCTTTTTCATCGGCTTTTATCTTCATAGCGGCCATCTCTTCAGGTGTCATTGGAGGGATGTCTCTCAATGGAGGGCTGATACCCGTCAGCGTGCCTGTCCCTACAGCTGCAGGCGACAGAATAGCATCCTGTCCATTAACAGCTAAGAACATAAAGGATAAAACAAAGGTAAGTAATTGTGTTAGTTTCATAATTTATGGTTTAGTTTGATTACAGATTTAAATATGCCTTAGTGCGCAATTGTATAATTATTGCGAGTTTTATTCGTTAGGTTATAGTCAAGAATCCCGGCGTTCAAAAATAGAATTAATTTCATTACTTATACAGGTTATAATCAAAAAATTGTAAATTTGTTATATGACTCGCCATTACCCGATGCTGATACTGTGCGTGTTAGTAACATTCTTCCAGCTTGAAACGTCAGCACAAGCACCTCAGCCTGTGTTGACCTGCGTGTCAGTTATTACAAACGATTCAGTGGAAGTAACCTGGGAAATTCCCTCGGGTACTTTTGCAGGATTCCAATTATCCTATGGGCCTCCCGGAGGTCCGTTCAACTCGTCTGATTATAGTCCAACAGTCAGTTCAGCTAAAATTGCCATTTCAGACATAACAACAAACAAATATGAGTTTTTCCTCACTACTTTTACCAATTCTCCTTTAAATTTTTCACCTGAATCAAATCATCAGTTTTCTATACTCTTAAACATATCCGGTGATGGGACTGGAGTAGCCCGACTTGATTGGAATGAGCAAGGCTCCCAGGACATGGGATACAGGATATTACGCTCAATTGATGGTTTAACATTCAATACTTTAGGAACATTTTCACCACCAAGGCAATATGATACTATAAATGGCATTTGTGACCCTACCACATTTTATTACGTGATAGAACATGGATCATGCAATGCCCGCTCGAATGTGGCTACAGTAATACTTCAGGACCTCACCCCCCCTGCTGATCCAAGAATTACCCTGATAACAGTAAACAATGATAGCTATGCTGAGATTTACTGGGAACCGGGTGCAAGCAGCGATGTGAATGGATACATTATTGAACGTTTAATTTCAACAGGGTATCCGTTTGATACTGTAGGTTTGGTCACTTCGGTGGTTGATAATTTTGTTACTGATGCTGAATACAGCAGTCCCTGTGATGAAGTGGTTTCCTATGTTGTGCGCTCAAGGGACCAATGTTTGCAGGCAAGTTCAGGTGAAATAAGCTATACAAATCCCCAGAGTACCATCCTGCTCACAGGTAATACCAGTGAGTTGTGCGACCGGAAGGCTACACTGAGGTGGAATGAATATAAGAATATGATTCCGCCGGTATCGCATTATAAAGTTGAACGATCAATAGCGGGAGAGGCATTTGCGGATATTGGAAATATACCCTCGAATGGAAGTACCAATTATGTATACATAGATCAGGATATGCTCGAAGCAGGTGTTGAAGTTAAGTACAGGATTGGTGCTGTTGACATTAATAATTCGAAGGTATCACACAGCTGTGAGCTGGTAATGATTCCTGCGCCTGCAGAAGTAACAGCTTATGAAATTAATTATGTTACGGTAACTGATAATTCATATATTACACTTGAGATATCAGCAACTCCACCAACAGTGCCCTTTGAAGTTGAAATCTACCGGTTGAACGATGACATACCCGATCTGATAGCCACTATGCCATGGGATAATTCAGGAATATTAAAGTTTGATGATCATAATGTGCAGGTAAACAGTGAAAAATATTTTTATTCTACCAGATTACTTGATGAATGCGGATTCACAATAGCATCAGGAAATGAGTTCAACTCTATCTTGCTTGATATTGCGGTTGATAATAATGGAAACCCTTCACTTTTATGGAACAACCATGTAGGCTGGGGTGCAAACCTGACAGAATACAGAATGTATAAATACAATGATGGTGTGCTTATGAGCGGTTATCCAAAAACTGTGCCTGTAACCCTCACAGGTTATGATGAAGCAGATACACCTGAAAATGGGTTTAATACCACTTTCATTGTTGAAGCAGTACATACAGATGGAAGGGTAAGCCGGTCAAATGAGGTTTTGTTACCAAGGCAGGCACAGGTTGATGTACCCAATGCATTCCGTCCATCAGGTGTGAACAGACAATTTCGTCCAATACTTAAAAATGTGGATCCGGCGTCATATCTCCTTGTAATATACAACCGTTGGGGGCAGCGCATTTTTGAAACACAAAATACTACTGAAGGTTGGGATGGATCATACAACGGACGCACGGAGCAGGGCATTTATATTTACCAGGTATCATATAATGATCAGTCGGGAAATACAAATATAGAAAGAGGTTCAGTTATGTTATTTGATTAGGCGGCTTCCTGATACACCCCCAGGAGGGGTGATACTCAGTATTAGTACAATTCTTTATTTATATCATACATTCAGGGTTTAAACTGTTCAGAATTACTAAAGATTTAAGGATTATTAAGAACCCCGGACTATCTCCTTCAACTACTTTATTAAAATTAATTAACTTTGCACATTCCAAAAAGTGGTACTATGTCTTTTAGTAATGATAAGTTTGTAGGTGAAGGTTACACGTACGATGATGTTTTGCTTGTTCCTGCCTACTCTGAAGTACTTCCCCGCGAAGTTGACACAAGCTCGAGATTTTCAAGAAATATAAAGATCAATATCCCTATTGTTTCTGCTGCAATGGACACTGTTACTGATTCAGTAATGGCAATTGCTATGGCACAGGAAGGTGGGATTGGTGTATTGCACAAGAATATGTCAATAGAGGATCAGGCAAATGAAGTGCGTAAAGTAAAACGGGCAGAGAATGGGATGATTCTTGACCCGATCACCTTACAGGCTGATTCACGTGTTGCCGATGCGTTGAAGATTATGGCGGATTACAAGATTGGAGGGATACCTGTAATTGACAATTCAAACAAGCTGGTGGGCATTATAACTAACCGTGACCTTCGTTTTGAACGCGACCCCAGGCGCCCGGTGTATGAAGTAATGACTAAAGAGAATTTAATCACCACCACTGAATTCACTGATTTTGAAAAAGCTGCCGATATACTTCAGCAATATAAGATTGAAAAACTGCCTGTTGTTGATAAAGAATTCAAGTTGGTAGGGCTCATTACTTATAAAGATATCATCAAGATAAAGGCCAGGCCAAATGCTTGTAAAGACGAGCGTGGACGATTGAGGGTTGCTGCCGCTGTGGGCGTAACACGCGACCTGATTGAGCGAGTTGAAGCATTGGTAGCAAATGGCGTTGATGCTGTGGTAATTGATACTGCTCATGGCCACTCAAAAGGAGTTATGGATGCTGCTAAGCTTTTCAAAAAATACTTCCCCAATACAGAACTCATCATTGGAAATGTTGGTACTGCCGAGGCCGCGAGAGACCTGAAGCAACTCAACATTGACGGTATAAAAGTTGGTATCGGTCCGGGTTCAATTTGTACCACCCGAATTATTGCAGGTATTGGAGTGCCTCAGCTCACTGCAGTCAACGAAGTAGCAAGGGAACTAGCCGGTACAGGTATTCCGGTAATTGCTGATGGGGGTATAAGGTACACAGGTGACATTGCAAAAGCAATTGCTGCAGGTGCTGACTGTATAATGGCAGGTAGTCTGTTTGCAGGTGTTGAAGAGTCGCCTGGTGAAACAATTATTTATGAAGGAAGAAAATACAAGACATATCGCGGAATGGGTTCAATTGAAGCTATGCAAAAGGGATCAAAAGACCGTTATTTCCAGGATGCTGAAGATGATATTAAGAAATTAGTTCCTGAAGGTATTGTTGGCCGAGTGCCATACAAAGGAACATTATCAGAAGTAATACACCAACTGGTAGGTGGACTAAGAGCAGGTATGGGTTATACCGGCTCAAGTACTATTGAGCAGTTGCAAAAAGCAAGGTTTATGAAAATCACAACTGCCGGTGTTACTGAGAGCCATCCGCACGATATTACAATTACGCGCGAAGCACCTAATTACAGCAGATAAATCTGATAAACAATCTTATTGTCATTGAAAACCAGGGCAGTATCTCACACAATTATTGCAACCGAAATACAGAACAAATAATAACCAATGAATCTCCATACAATGAAAAACAAGTGCGCCTTAACTCTTATGCTTGGCATTATTTTCCTCATGTCGGTGACTTCAGTCGTTGCACAGGAAAAAGATCCTGTTATTCTTAAAGTAGCGGGTGAAGAGATCACCAAAAGTGAGTTTTTGAATGTATACCAGAAGAACAATGTTAACGGGGATGTAATTGACCGTAAATCATTGGAGGAATACATGGAACTATACATCAACTTCAGGTTGAAGGTGAAAGAAGCTGAATCACTTGGCATGGACACCATGCGTTCATTTATTGATGAACTGGCAGGTTATAGAAAGCAACTTGCACAACCTTATCTCATTGATGAAAAAACGAACCGCGCTTTGCTTGAAGAAGCTTATAACCGCAAAAAGGAAGATATTCGGGCAAGCCATCTGCTTATAAAGGTTGACCGTAACGCAACACCTGCTGATACACTCGAAGCATATAAAAAAATAATGGCTTTGCGCAAGCGCATTCTTAAAGGTGAGGATTTCGGAAAAGTAGCAATGGAAAATTCTGATGATCTCTCAGCACGGGACCGGGTGGTTGAAAAGCAAACCATTAATGGCAATAAAGGAGACCTTGGATACTTTACTGTTTTTGATATGGTATATCCTTTTGAGTCGGGAGCTTATAATACAAAAGTGGGTGAGGTTTCAATGCCAGTGCGTAGTGATTTCGGATATCATTTGATAAAAGTTACCGACCGTAAACCTGCACTCGGTAAGGTACAGGTGGCACATATTCTGATGCGTGCACCAGCTAATGCAACGGCTGCAGATAGTGCTGAAATGGATAAAAAGGCAATGGATATATACAACCGGCTGCAAAGCGGGGAAGAATTCGCATTACTTGCAAAGCAGTTTTCTGTTGATAATTCAACTGCTTCAAAGGGAGGTGTGTTACCTTGGTTTGGTGCTAACCGTATGATACCTGAGTTTATTAAGGAAGTTTCGAAACTTAAGCAACCCAACGAAATTGCAAATCCTTTTACTTCAAGTTTTGGCTGGCATATTGTTAAGTTGCTGGAAAGAAAGGAAATAGGCTCATACGAAGATAACCTTAATGATTTGAAGCAAAACCTTGCACGCAGCGATAGAGCCAAAAAAAGTGAAGAAGCGCTCATATCACGTATAAAGAATGAGCATAAATTCACCCAAAACCGTAAAGCAATTGGTGATTTCTACAAGGTAATAACCGATACTATATTCAAAGGCGGTTGGAAGGCTGCAAGTGCAAGTGGACTTGATAAAAACATGTTCACAATTGGTCGTCGTGGTTATAACCAACAAGATTTTGCTCTATGGCTTGAGAAAAACCAGCGTCAGGCACCAGTAGAAAACATTACTGCATATACTGACAGAATGTATAACATGTTCGTTAATCAGAAACTCCTGGATTACGAAGATAGTCAGCTTGAAAGCAAATATCCTGAATTCCGGTTGCTGATGAAAGAATATCGCGATGGCATACTACTGTTTGAACTTACCGAAGACAAAATATGGTCAAAGGCCAGTAAGGATACTACAGGTCTTGAAGCTTTCTACAAGGCTAATAAAAATAATTACATGTGGGGCGAGCGGGTTGATGCCTCTATTTACACGCTTAATTCGGTTGATAAGAAAATAGTTGGTGAGTTTAAGTCGCTGTTAAAGAAGGGTCTCACTGATAATGAATTGTTAGAAGCTATGAATAATGATAGTACAACAGTTCTTTCAGTTGACCGCCGTAAATACGAAAAAGGGGAAAATGATCAGATTGATAATGTTAAATGGGCTGCTGGGGAAACAACTGAAACAGCAACAGATGGAAAAACCATTGTCATAAAGATCAACGAGGTCATAGCACCTGAGCCTAAAAAGCTCAATGAAGCCCGCGGTGTGGTAACAGCCAATTACCAGGATTACCTTGAACAGCAATGGATCAAGGAATTAAGAGCCAAGTATCCCTACGAGGTGAATAAAGAAGTATTATCGTCGATAAACTAATGTATAAAAGATTATACATCATACTGTTACTGATTATACCGGTTGTAACTCTGACAAGCTGTAAGTTTTTTTCCGGAAAGAAAAGCGGACAAATCATCGCTGAGTGTTATGGCCAGTATCTATATATTGATGACTTAGATGGGATTGTTGTGCCAGGACTTCCACCTAATGATAGCATTGCAGTTGCCCGTCAATTTATTGATAATTGGATCATGCAGCAGATTATGCTACATCAGGCAGAAAACAACCTTACTGAAACTGAGCTGGATTTTACTGACCAGGTGGAAGCCTACAGAAATTCGTTGATCATTTATGCCTATGAAAGTGAATTGATACGACAAAAACTTGACACTGCTGTTTCGATAGCCCAAATAGAGGAATTTTATAATAACAATCAACAGGATTTCCAACTTAGGGAAAATATTGTAAAGGCGAGGTACATTAAAATACCAGCCGGTACAAAGAAGGATATTGTAATCAAGGCGGAACGGCTAATAAAATCAGAAGATTCAGACGATATTGATAAATTGCTTGATTTATGCCAGAATTCTATGCTGACTTGTTATACGGAAGAGGAGAACTGGATTAGATTTGATGATCTGGTCAGGGAAGTTCCAATAGAAACTGAAGACCCGGAAGCCTTCCTTAAAAGCAGACGTTACTATGAGGTTAGCGACTCGTTATACATGTACCTCGTTAGTTTTAAGGAAATAAAAACTAAGGAAGCAGTATCACCTTTGTCCTTCGAAATTGACAATATAAGGAATTTGATACTTAACCGCCGGAAGATTGAACTGATGGAAAAAATGCAGCAGGAGGTTTTTAAGGAGGCAATGAAAAACAATGACTTTACGATCTATTAAAATACTGAAAAATAAGAATATGAGAAAAATCATAAGCATACTTACATTGTTTTGGGCTGCACTTTCATTTAGCAACTTATATGCTCAGGAACAAGTAATTGATGAGGTTGTTGCAGTAGTTGGTGCAAACTTCATACTAGCCTCGGATGTTGAAACCCAATACCTTCAATACAGGGAACAAGGTAACATAAGTGATGCAAGGGCATTAAGATGCCGCATATTTGAAGACCTCCTCTTCCAGAAACTTATGCTTAACCAGGCTGAACTTGATAGTATTGAAGTGACAGAAGAAGAAGTTAATCAAACTATGGATGCTCGTTTCAGATACTACATACAGCAATTTGGTTCACAGGAAAAGATGGAGAAATTTTATAAGAAATCACTCCTGGAAATAAGGGAAGATTTTCGTGCAACCGTGAAGCAGCAAATTATGATTGACCAGGTTCAGCAATCACTCGTTGCTGAAGTTAAAGTTACTCCTGCTGAAGTTCGCCGTATGTTCAATGCATTACCCAAGGACAGTATACCTATTATTGACAGGGAATTTGAAATTGGCAGGATAGTAAAAGAACCTGCAATTTCAAAAGAAGAGATGGAAGCAACCCGTAACCGTTTAAGAGGATTGCGAGAAAGGATATTGAATGGCGAGAATTTTAACGCATTGGCAGTATTGTATTCTGAAGATCCGGGTTCAGCGAAGAAAGGTGGGGAACTGGGGTTTGTAGGAAGAGGTCAGCTATATTCAGAATATGAAGCCGCTGCATTTCAACTTAAAAGAGGCGAAATCTCAGACGTCATAAAAACCAAAGCAGGCTACCATATTATACAGATGATAGAACGGCGTGGTGAACAAATCAATACCAGGCATATTTTACTCATGCCTAAGGTTAATGAAGAGGAATTAGCCAAAGCTGGCAAACTTTTAGATAGCGTTGCTGTTTTGATTCGGGAAAAGAAAATTACATTTGAGGAAGCTGCTTTGAAATACTCTGATGATCCAGGTAAAATAAGTGGTGGTTTGATTGTAAATCCTAATACAGGTAATTCAAAATTTACTCCTGCTCAACTTGATCCAAAGGTGTTTGCAATAATTGATAAAATGAAAGTCGGCGATATTTCAGGTCCAATAAGTCTGCTCAACGATGAAGGAAAGCCAACAATACAGTTGTTATATTTGGTTTCACAAACAGAATCACATGTGGCTAACCTTAGGGAGGATTATAATGACATACAGGAATGGGCGCTTAACAAAAAGAAGGGCGAATCGCTCGATAAGTGGATTACAGATAAAATAAGCAAGACTTACTTCCGCATAAGTCCGGCATATGATGATTGTAATTTCACCCATTCATGGGAGCTAACAAGATAAATTTGTCTGAGAATACGCACGTAGAAGAGTTAAAACCTTTGAACCGGTTAATATCACATACTAAAAATACAAAATGATCTCTTTTAAATCAGATGTTGAGGCTGTTGACTCCTTTGGAGAAAAGTACAGGATGCTTACTGCTGAAATAGGCAAAGTGATAGTAGGTCAGGATGATGTTATCAGGGATGTACTAATATGCATCTTTAGCAAGGGACATGCCCTGCTTGTTGGTGTTCCGGGTCTGGCTAAAACCCTTTTGGTAAATACTATTGCACGGTCGCTCGGTTTAACATACAGTCGCATACAGTTTACGCCCGATCTCATGCCATCAGACATTCTTGGAACGGAAATACTGGATGAAAACAGGAAATTTCGTTTCTTAAGAGGCCCTATATTTGCCAACATAATACTTGCCGATGAAATTAACCGTACCCCTCCAAAAACACAATCAGCTTTACTTGAAGCCATGCAGGAAAAAGCAGTGACAGTTGCAGGGGAAAGTCATCATCTAACTGAGCCTTTCTTTGTTCTTGCTACCCAGAATCCTATCGAACAGGAAGGTACTTATCCACTTCCTGAGGCACAACTCGATAGGTTTATGCTAAATATCTGGCTTGATTACCCAACTTTCGAGCAAGAACTTGATGTTGTTAAAAATACTACAACTGAAAGGATTTCAACCACAAATGTTGTGCTTGCCACTGAAGAGATATTATTTTATCAGAATCTGGTACGACGTATTCCAGTTCCTGACAATGTATACCAGTATGCTGTAAGGGTTGCAGCACGCACTCGTCCGGGTACAACACTTGCTCATGACTGGGCTAACAAATACCTTACCTGGGGAGCTGGACCACGTGCTTCACAATACATGATTATTGGAGCAAAATGCCATGCGGCAATACGCGGTAAGTACTCACCTGATATTGAAGATGTGCAGGCTGTAGCTACCAACATACTTCGCCACCGTATTGTGCGAAATTACAAAGCTGAAGCAGAAGGTATTTCAGTGAAGGCTATTGTTGATGAGCTTTTGAAGTAGTTCATTATTCCATTCCTGGACACCTCACAATTTCATTTCAGCCAAGAAACATTAGAGTGCTTGTGTTTTTATCAGCAGTGTGTTTATTCGTAATTTACGCTATTTTTCCTGCACCATCACCAACTCTGGCGACATAGAATACAGGCTTAAGTCCGATCTCATCTTCGTATGCCGGGCCCACCTTATTAATAAGAGCTTCGACGTATCTCTTGTCAACTATTGCAATTGCGCATCCTCCGAAGCCGGCACCAGTCATGCGAGCGCCTAATACTCCCTTGACTTTACGGGCAGCATTTACGATAGTATCAAGTTCTTTCCCTGTAACTTCGTAATCATGCCGCAAGGATTCATGTGATTCATTCATAAGCTGACCGAGAGTTATAAGGTCGCCGCGTTTGAGGGCTGCCACTGAAAGCTTCACACGATGGTTCTCACTGATCACATGCCGTGCACGATGGAATATAATGGGATCTTTAATTAGTGCCCCATGGATTTCAAACTCATCAAGAGTAATGTCGCTGAGATCAATCATTGGTTTTCCTTCCCTTAAATCTTCAAGGGCTACACCACATTCAGCTACGCGCTCATTATATTTTGATTCCGAAAGCTCCCTACGCTTATTAGTGTTCATAATAACAATGGAATGCTCCTTGAGATCAAGCGGTACATGCTCATAATCAAGTGTACGGCAATCAAGAAATAGTGCTGAGTTTGCCTTTCCCATTCCTATGGAGAACTGGTCCATTATACCACATTGCATACCAACAAAGAAGTTTTCAGCAAGCTGCGACATTTTCACCAGTTCAAGACGGTCAAAATTAGCATCGTAAAGATCGTTCAGAGCTACAGCTGTTGCTATTTCAATTGAGGCCGAGCTTGAAAGACCTGCCCCATTTGGTATGTCACCGGAGAATAGAAAGTCAGCGCCCGAGTTGAAGTTTATACCATGCTTAATAAACTGATCAATAACCCCTAAAGGGTAATTAACCCATTCATTATCATGTTTCTTATTTAGCTCTGTGAGAGGCACTTCTACTTTGTACACAAAATTGGTAGTTTCAAAGCGCATTTTCCGATCATTATTTGGTGCAATAGCAAGGTATGTACCAAAACTTATGGCGCAGGGCAGCACAAAACCACCGTTGTAATCAGTATGCTCACCAATAATATTGACCCTTCCAGGTGCAAAGTATACTGCAGGCTCAGTACCGTAGATTTCTGTAAAATGTTTCTTAAATGCGCTTATGTCCATTTGAATGATCTTTAGCAAAGGTGAGATTGAAAACTTAGGTGATAGGAAGCACACCTTACATAATCTACAAAGTATACCTTAAAAAGTTTGAGGAAGGTTTGCATTAATGAAGGCATGATTGAATAAAAACAATTAAGTCATCAGAAAAAAAACAATGAGTGCCACTCAAATGCAATAACTAGTAATACCTGACTCAATAAAATAGTAACTTTGCCGTTAGCAGATAAGTTATTACCCTGCAGCATCACATATTCAAGGAAATACATATATGACATTATTTTCTAACGGCCGTAGGTTTTGGGCCATAGTGATCATTATAGTGATCTTAATAACCGGTTCTTCCTACTATTTTACCCGGGGCAAAAAGACTGAGGATTCAATAACAACAAAAGTAGTTTTTGGAGATTTCAAGATTGACGTAACTACCAGCGGTGAGCTTGAAGCAATGGATTCTGAAAATATTTCAGGCCCTTCAGGGTTGCGTGAAGTGAGAATTTGGCAGGTGCAAATAAGTGACATTGTTCCAGAGGGTACATTAGTTGATTCAGGCCAGTATGTTGCTACTCTCGACCGCGCAGAAATTACTAACAGGATGAAGGACCTGGAGAGCGAACTGGAAAAACTCGAATCGCAATACATAAAAACCAAGCTCGATACTTCAATGGACATGCGTGCAGCCCGTGAAGAATTGATCAACTTGAAATATGCCCTAGAGGAAAGAACCATAACTGTTGAACAGTCAATTTATGAGCCTCCTGCAACACAGCGACAAGCAAAGATTGAATTGGAGAAAGCTAAGCGTTCGTTCGAGCAGGCGGAGAAGAATTATAAACTCAGGTCAGACAAAGCCAGTGCTAACATGCAGGAAGTTTCAGCATCATATACCCAGGCGCAGCGGCGATTAGAACAGATAAGGGAAGTTTTGGGTGGATTTACTATTACTGCTCCTAAATCAGGAATGGTAATTTATAAACGCAATTGGGATGGGAGTAAGATGGGTATTGGCTCAACAATGGGGTCGTGGGAGAACGTTGTAGCTACCTTGCCCAATTTAAAACAAATGATTTCCAAGACATTTGTTAATGAAATTGACATTAGTAAAGTGAAGTCGGGTCAAAAAGTGCAGATTAGTGTTGATGCCTTTCCTGAAAGAAAATATACAGGTACGATTACTGAAGTTGCAAACATTGGTGAGCAAATGCGTAATTCAAATGCCAAGGTCTTTGAAGTTAAAATTCGCGTGCATGAATATGACAGTATTCTTCGTCCTGCTATGACTACCAAAAACATTATAAATACCTCCATAATACCAAAAGCATTGTACCTTCCTATAGAAAGTGTCCATAATTCTGATTCGCTAACCTATGTTTATCTGTCAGGCCGCAAATTGAAGCAGCAGATTCGGACTGGGGCTACCAACGAAAACCAGATAATTGTTAAAGAGGGATTAAAAGAAGGTGATGAAGTATATCTTTCAGCGCCAGAAGACGCAGCCGACTGGAAACTTAATGAGTTAGATTAAGGAGAGCGCACATTGGAACGGAGATTATATATACTATCAATAGCTATTGAGGCTGTGATTGCCAATAAGTTCAGATCGATACTCACCGCATTGGGAATCATATTCGGTGTGGCGGCGGTGATTGCAATGCTTGCAATAGGTAATGGCGCTCAAAAGGAGATACTCGATCAAATGAAGCTTGTTGGAGTCAACAACATCATCATTATGCCAAAAGATGAAGCAGCTTCATCAAAACAAAGCGAGGAGGAACAGAAAGGAAAAGAAGCATCTCAAAAGTTTTCACCAGGGCTCTCTATAAGTGATGCCAACAGCATTGCACAAATAATTCCATCGGTAAGCAAAGTGAGTCCGGAGGTTATATATGAATCACTAATAATTTCAGAGGGAGTTAACACTTATGGTAAAGCAAGTGGTGTTACACCTGATTTCTTTGAGGTGTTCAACCTGGAACTGGAGAAAGGCGAGATGTTCAATGAAGAACAAATGTTACAAGGGAAGGCTGTATGCATTTTAGGTGCAACCATTAAAAATAAACTCTTTCCGAAAAGTGATCCTATTGGTAACTATGTAAAGTGCGGATCAGTGTGGTTAAAGGTAGTTGGTGTATTGCAGAACAGAGCTGTTACAACTGAGTTATCAGAGAATATGGGCATTAGTGATTACAATATGATGGTTTATGCACCAATCCAAACATTGCTATTGAGGTATCGCGACAGGTCTGTAATAACGACCTCAATGGTGAGAGGTAATGGAGGTGGAGGAACTGTAGTTATGGGTGATAACATAATGTCGTTCGGTTCTTCAGGCACTGGTGGCAACGACCAGAGTAATCAAATCGACAAGATCGTGGTTCAGGTTAAGGAAACCTCACAAATTACAAAGACAACGGAAATTATCAACAGGATGCTTAAAAGAAGGCATGCTGGTGTAGATGATTTCGTAGTTCAGGTACCTGAACTATTGCTTAAACAAGAGCAACGTACCAAGGATATTTTCAATATTGTGCTCGGTGCTATTGCAAGTATATCGTTGATTGTTGGTGGTATTGGAATCATGAATATTATGTTGGCATCAGTTATGGAACGAACAAAAGAAATAGGAATCAGGATGGCTACTGGTGCTACTCGTAAGGACATTACATTCCAGTTTCTGAGTGAAGCAACTATGATCAGTCTTACAGGCGGTATTATTGGCATATTGCTGGGATTAGCACTTGCAAGAGTAATTACAGGCGTTACGGGAATTCTTACCATTGTATCAATATCATCAATAATTATATCATTTGGAGTGTCTGCTTCAGTTGGTATAGCATTTGGCTATATGCCTGCACGCAAAGCATCACTTCAGGACCCGGTAACCTCACTTCGCTATGAATAAACTAATAACTGGCAGCTTGCAGAAGATTTTAACCATCAGAAGGCTATTACTAATATTGGCATTGCACCTGGCAATTGGCGCCGCTACCGCCCAGGCACCCGCAATAATGACACTGGATGAAGCTATAGAAATTGCCCTGAGGCAATCGCCTGATGCGTTAACGGCAATGCATCGTTACAGAAGTAGCTATTGGGAATTCAGGAATTATAAGGCAGAGTTATTGCCTTTGTTGTCGCTAAATGCTACTATACCCGGATTAACTAAAGATGAGATACTATCGCAGGAAGGTGACAGATTTATACCGGTAAACTATAGTAGATATTCAGGCGGCCTTTCCATGTCACAGAATATAGGTTTAACCGGGGGTAGCATATCACTGAATTCTAATTTACAGCGTTTGGATGTATTCAGGGAAACCACCACCACATCCTATTCATCAGTGCCTATCAACATTGAATTAGTGCAGCCTTTATTTGGTTACAATGAATTTAGGTGGCGTAAGAAAATTGCACCTTTGAAGTACAATGAAGCAGAACGTCGATATCTTGAAGATGTTGAACAGGTGCGCATTAATGCGACTGAAGTTTTTTTTGGACTGCTTAACTCTCAGATAAAACTCAGGATTCAGCAAACGAATCTGGCTAACAATGATACATTGTACCAGATTGCCCGCGGTAGGTTTAATATTGGAACTATTGCTGAGAACGAATTATTACAGATAGAGTTAAGCCTATTAAATGCTAAGGCTGCTGTTGAGCAGGCAAAGCTTGATATAAGTGTTAGCCGATTCAACCTATTCTCCTACCTGAGGATTCCGGAAGATCCTAATATGATTTTGTCAGCTCCTGAACCTCCTGTTTTTAAACCGGTGGATGCCCAAAGTGCAATAAACTTTGCCAGAGATCACAGGTCAGAGTCTCTTGCATTTGAGCGAAGGATCATACAAGTTGAAAGTAATGTTAACAGGGCAAAAAGTGCTAATCGTTTCAGCGCAAACCTAAATGCAGCATATGGTTTGGTGAATTCAGCACCCGAAATAAGCGATGTTTATAACGACCCAAAGGAGCTTCAGCAGTTATCTATTGGAATAAGTATTCCGATTCTCGACTGGGGTTTTGGAAAAGGGCAGGTTAAACTTGCCGAATCACAGTTAGAACTGGAAAGGACATCAGTACAGCAAAATAAGATAGATTTTGACCAGGAAGTTTTTATTAAAGTTATGCAGTTCAATATGCAACCTACCCAGTTTGCCATTGCTGCAAAGAGTGATACTGTGGCACTCAAAAGGTATGAGGTAACTAAACAAAGGTATTACATTGGAAAAATAGGCATCACTGACCTTAATATTGCCCAAACTGAAAAAGATAATGCCCAACAGGGATACATTTCAGCCCTTGCAACATACTGGCGTAGTTATTTTGAGATCAGGAAATTAACGTTGTATGACTACGTTACAAATCGTCCGCTCGTATTTAACTTTGATGATATACCTGATGTGGATTAAGATCTCTTCAAAATAGCCGGTAATTTCTTAGCTTAATACCGTTAATTTCTTAGCTCGTTTGAAATCCTTGGTGTGGATTTATACCAGATGCACCTTTATGCCAGTCGGCTGGTGATTCTTCGCCAGTTTCCTCATAGTACTGCAGTGCATCAATCATCCGAAGTGTTTCATTAATACTGCGCCCAAGTGGGAGGTCATTCACTAGTTGGTGACGTACTATTCCTTGCTTATCAATGATGAATAAACCAGGATATGCAACAGGGTCACCATCAAAGTCGAGCCTGTTATCCTCTTCGTCATATTCATAAGTGCCGGCCATCATATCGTAGTTTTCGGCAATAGTTTTTGCCAGATCAGATACCAGTGGGAATGTAACACCTTTGATACCTCCTTCAGCAGGATCAATTTGTAACCATGCATGATGAGAATGAGCTGAATCAACGGAGCACCCAACAACAGCCACGTTGCGACTTTCAAATTCAGTCAACCTCTTTTGGAATGCCAGTATTTCTGTTGGACTAACGAATGTGAAATCAAGCGGGTAGAAGAAAAATACTACATGCTTTTTTCCAATATACTGGCTTAATGAAAACTTTTCAGTGATCTCTTCACCGTTAATGACTGCATCCGCTTCAAATAGGGGAGCCTTTTTACCAACTAATACTGACATATTGATGAGGTGTTGTTTTTATGATATACAAACTTACATAATTATTATAAGCAAACAAGTTTTGATTTTCAGTTAGTGTTCCCGATTTTATCCAATCGTATTAATGTATTTACAATACTCAACAGCTATTTTATAACATTGATAACCATTGATTAGCTTATGACCTTCATCTATTGATGTTAGCTCTGTTTTTTGGCTTCATTCCAGTAAACATCAAGCTCAGCAAGCGTCATATCATGCATAGACTTTCCTGCCTCATTTACTTTATCTTCAATATATTTGAAACGTTTGATAAATTTACGGTTGGTGCGTTCTAATGCATCTTCAGGGTTAACATTAATGAATCGTGCATAGTTAATCAGCGCAAAAAGCAGGTCACCAAATTCATCTTCCACTTTATCATGTGAACCATTGATCTTCTCATACTCCAGTTCTCCAAGTTCTTCCTGCACTTTCTCCCATACCTGTGCAACGTTTTCCCAATCAAAGCCCACACCTCTGGCTTTTTCCTGAATACGGTATGCTTTCACCATTGCAGGTAGTGAGCCAGGAACACCACTGAGCACTGAAGTTCGACCTTCGGTCATTTTGATCTTCTCCCAGTTATTTTTGACTGCTTCTGCGTCATCAGCTTTAAAATCACTATAGATGTGAGGATGTCTTCTGATTAGCTTTTCAGAAATTGAATTAAGCACATCGGTTATGTTGAAAGCTTTTTGCTCAGAGGCAATCTTGGAGTAAAAGACCAGATGGAGCATTAAATCGCCAAGTTCCTTTTTAATTTCATCCATGTCCTTTTCAAGAATAGCGTCACTAAGTTCATACATCTCCTCGATCGTAAGGTAGCGGAGTGTATCAAAAGTTTGCACCTTATCCCAGGGGCACTTCTCCCTTAATTCATCCATGATAGTAAGCAGTCTTCCAAAAGCTTCGAGTGATTTATCCATCAGCTATTTAAGTTTTTGCAAAGTTAGTAAACCTAACCTGCCGTTTTGTATTTTTGTTTGCTCATCACATAGTCAGGAAAAGTGTTAACTTTTGAACAAGAGATTAGTAAGTGCAGGTATAATCCAAAAGGATTAAGGAGGCTCTTGCATCAATCCTTCAAAAAGTTGTCTATGAAATGCTTTTCAATCGGTTTATTAATCTTATTCACCCTCATAGTATCAAATGCATTACACGCTCAAAAGTTTCATAAATATCAGGCCCCTAACCTGATGTTCGAAGCCCGTGCTAATTATGGAATACTGGTTGCTCATCATCTTGAAATGGAAATTTACAATGCCCATCTTCCGTCATTTGAAATTAGCATAGCACGATCAACATATGGTAAGCAGCAGTGGGAAGCGCTGTATAAGTATCCTGTAACTGGGCTTACATACTGGAACGCCTGGCTAGGAGACCCCAACACTTTAGGGCAGGCACATGGTTTAATGCCTTTTATTTCATTTCCATTAGTTAAGCAAGATGCTACAGAGCTTAATTTTCGTTTGGCGGCTGGAGTAGGCTATTTAACCAAAAGATTTGATCGGATTGAGAATTATAAATATATTGCTATTGGTTCGCATATTAATGCTGCAGTAAATCTGATGGTTGAGTATAGGTGGAAGCCTTTGAAGCATATGCAGGTTTTTGGAGGTGTGCAATTGATGCACTTTTCAAATGGATCAATGAAAACACCAAACTATGGACTCAATATTCCCTCACTTTCGGGGGGCATTGCTTTACGGCTCAATAAGGAAAATCCATATATAAAAAGGGCAATTAGACCTAAGCTTACCATGTTTGAATTTGATGGAAGTGATTATCTGGAAGTTAGAATGAGTTCTTCTTTCGGCATGAAGGATATTGGTGAAATAGTAAGTGAACGATTTTATGTAACTGCCGGTTCTGTGGGCGTGCTTAAGAGCCTTGGATATAAAAGTAAGGCGGGAATTTGTATTGATTTGTCGTATGATGGCTCAGATGCAAGGTTCGTTGGCGAAAAGGGTATGGATTACATGAATAACCTTCAGCTTGTTAAACCTGGCATTGGAGTCATGTATGAAGTGGTCCTGTCACGACTGTCGTTCCCCTTTACACTTGGATTTTATACCGGTGGGAAATATAAGAGCGAAGGCATATCATATTACAAAATGGGAATTCAATATATTGTCCAGCGAAACTTCTTCACATCTGTAACGCTAAAAACCCACTTTGCCCGGGCTGATTATGTTGCCTTGGGAATTGGATATAGGTTTAGATTGAAACAATATTTTATATAGTGCGGAAGATTTTAAGTTTAAATAATGGACAAAGGTCATGAAAGCCCCGTGAGATGATGGTAGGTTATTATAGAAATGGTAGGTTATAAAAAATGAGTGATTTGAGTGTAAAAAATAAAATGAATAAGATAATACTGATTCTTCTGTTATTGATAGCTTCCGCCGGATGTAAGCGCGAGAGGCTTGATGATTGTTATACAAATGCAGGCGAGGTGGTAATTGAAGGAAGATGGAGTAGCTATTTTGAGACCATTAACCTATATGATGATATTAACCTTGTGATTGAGCAGGGTGATGATTACTCAATAAGGGTTGAAGGGGGAAAGAATTTATTAGATGCTGTGATTACTGAAGTAAAGGACAGTATTCTGTATATCAATAATACCATGAGTTGCAAATGGACGAGAAGTTATGATCAGGATTTAACAGTTTACGTTACTTCACCTTCACTCAAGTCAATTAGGTATGAGGGAATAGGTAAAGTGCAAACAAATAGTCAGGTTGTTTTTGATGTGCTGGAGATCAATGTATGGGGTGGTAGTGGTTCCATAAACATTGATGTGGATTGCCAGACATTGCATTTGGGACTTCATTACGGTACAGTTGATTTTAACATCAAAGGTAAGTCATCAATGACAACTATCTATTCCAATAGTTATGGACCTTTTTATTGTGAGGCATTAGATTCAGATATAGTGTTTATTACCCATAAGGGCACTAACGATTGTTATATACACGCCAACCATATACTTGGTGCTGAAATTACATCAGTAGGCAATATTTACTACTCCGGCAATCCTTATGATATTAATTGCACTGATACAGGATCGGGTAACCTGATTAAAATTAAATAGTGATCATTAATATGCTCTTGCAAATACAACTCTTCCTTTCGAAGGGCGTCCGGTGAGAATACATTTGCCTTCTTCAGGTTTCGCGTTTAGTGGTATGCACCGGATAGTTGCTTTTGTTTCTTCTTTGATCTTTTGCTCCGTTTCAGGAGTGCCGTCCCAATGAGCATATATAAAACCACCCTTATTATCAAGCAACTCTAAAAATTCCTCCCATGAATCGGCATTCGAAGTTTTACTCTCCCTGAAATCAAGGGCTTTCTGATAGAGGTTGTCCTGAATATTCACGAGAAGATGCTCTATTTTGGTTTCAATATCTGACAATTGGTAGACAGATTTTTCAAGTGTGTCACGACGTGATACTTCAACAGTGCCGTTTTCAAGATCACGGGGTCCCATCACTAATCTTACTGGCACACCTTTGAATTCATATTCGTTAAACTTCCAACCTGGTTTGTATGTATCGCGCTTATCGTACTTCACAGAAATACCTTTGGCTTGCAAGTTTTTCATGATCTGTTCAGCTTTTTCAGAAATAATTGCCAGTTGATCATCAGTTTTATAAATAGGAATAATAACCACTTGTGTTGGCGCCAACTTAGGAGGTAGCACAAGTCCGTTATCATCTGAATGAGCCATTATGAGAGCACCAATCAAACGGGTTGAAACTCCCCATGAGGTTGCCCATACATATTCAAGTTTATTCTCTTTGCTTAGGTATTGTACTTCAAAAGCTTTAGCAAAATTCTGTCCAAGGAAGTGCGAAGTACCTGCCTGAAGTGCCTTGCCATCCTGCATAAGTGCTTCAATACAATATGTTTCTATAGCTCCGGCAAACCTTTCGTTGGGTGATTTGGTTCCCCTGAGAACCGGAAGTGCCATCCAGTTTTCGGCAAAGTCAGCATAAACTTCGAGCATGCGTTCGGTTTCTTCAACAGCCTCTTCGTATGTAGCATGAGCCGTATGCCCTTCCTGCCACAAGAACTCAGCAGTGCGAAGGAATAAACGGGTACGCATTTCCCATCGTACAACATTAGCCCACTGATTAATAAGAAGCGGCAAGTCACGGTATGATTTAATCCATGTACGGTAAGTATCCCATATAATGGTTTCAGAAGTTGGTCGTACTATAAGTTCTTCTTCAAGTTTAGCTGATTCATCAACTATTACGCCTTTTCCATTAGGATCGTTCTTTAAACGGTAGTGCGTAACAACGGCACACTCCTTAGCGAATCCCTCAACATGACTAGCTTCTTTACTAAAGAATGACTTAGGAATAAACAGAGGGAAGTAAGCATTAACATGGCCGGTATCTTTAAATTTCTTATCGAGGGCTGCCTGCATCTTCTCCCAGATAGCATATCCATACGGTTTGATTACCATACAACCTCTTACAGCTGAGTTTTCAGCCATATCAGCCTTGATAACCAGGTCATTGTACCATTGAGCATAATTCTCATCACGGGAAGAAAAATCTTTAGCCATATTCTTATTGTGGTATAGTATTTGTGTATTTTGTGGTAAACCATTCAATCATTAAGGTTGCAAAATTAACAAAATAACCGACTTAATGACGAGAACACTACATACAAAGCATACTAATACAAGGGAGGACCTTACTATGAAAACCTTAATCACTTTAATTGCTGCAATCACCCTAACCCTCACGTCCTGTACAACTCAATACCAGGCAAGGACTTATGGTGATGATGTTTACTATACACCAGCCGATGCACCGGTTCAAAACCCTGCACCAGTTACTGTATACCGTGAGGAACCTGTAACTCAGCAACCTGAATATCAGGATGACCAGCAGGCAGTTCAGTATGAGGATAACGCCAATTATGAAGCTCAGCCTTATGAAGGTGAATATTCAGAAGAGCAATATACTGATCAGGGAACCGGTAACACTTATATTACCAATAACTACTATGATCCTGACGATTATTACGACTATGCTTATGCAGCTCGTATCAGAAGGTTTCATACCCATAGTTATTATAGCAGCTATTACGCTCCCTATTACACAAATATGTATTGGTATGACTATAATCCATACAGCTGGGGCACCAGTATCTACATGGGTTATAACTGGTGGTATCCTGGATACACAGGTGTATACTTCGGTTTAGGGTATCCATATTACAGATATGACCCTTTCTTCGATCCTTACTATAGCTACTATTCCCCTTATCGTTATGGTGGGTTTTATGGAGGATACAATCATGGTTATTACCATGGATATCGTCATGGATATTATGATGGCTATTATGGTTCACCCTATACATATTATTATAATAGTAAAGATTATAATTCCTACTACTACGGGCATAGAAATGCTGCCACTGGTGGCGGAAGATCAGGCAATGGTCGTAGCTTGTCAGATGGGTCTTCATTTGGCGAAAGGTATGAAACTGCACTAAAAAGTGGAAAACTTGACAATCCTACCAATAGCCTAAGAAATCGTCCGGTTAATCCTGGTCGTCAGGCTACTAACCCCGGTTCTGTAACAAATGAACGTCAGGAACCAAGGAACACGCGTACTGTTACTCCTGATAGTGAGCAAAGGAACACAAGGTCGGTTACTCCTACTCGTCAAGAGCCAACTAATACACGTTCTACTCCATCAAAAGAGCAACCCACACGTACAGTAACCCCTTCACGTGAGCAGCCTTCACCAGGTGGAGTTACTCCAAACCGCGAGAGTCCAAAGAGCATAACTCCTTCACGTGAGCAACCATCAACGCCTCGTACGGTTACCCCTACTCGTGAAGAACCAACAAGAACTGTGACTCCTTCACGCGAGGAGCCTAATAGAAACGTAACCCCTTCACGTGAACAACCGAAAAGAACTATTACCCCTTCTCGTGATCAATCTGGCAACAACCCATCGGTAAATCCCTATCGTCAATCAGCGGAAAACCGATCAATAAATCAAAACCGTACTTCACAATCAATGAAGTACAGTAATCCACAAACCACACCTCAGGGACAGGCTCAACAGCAGCCTGCCCGTGAGTATAGGAAACCACAAACATATAGCGCACCTGGATATAATAAGCCTAAATCAAGCAATGAATATACAAGCCCACGCTACAGAAGTATTCGCGAAGATGGTGTAAAGCCTTCGCAAGGTCAAACGTCTGAAGGCACCCCACAGCGAAATAACAATTTTAAAAACAACCCTGAGAATAGTGCACCAACAAAAACATACACACGTCCTGCTAATACTGAAAGGAATGCTCCGGCCCGCAGCTCAGGAACATATACACCCTCAAGGTCATCATCAGGCAACAGTGAACCTGCAAGGTCAACCTACACTCCTTCAAGGTCATCTTCCTCCGGAAGTAGCTATACACCTTCCAGATCCTCTTCGTCCTCAGGAAGCAGCTATTCTCCTTCAAGGTCATCTTCCTCCGGAAGTAGCACCCCTTCAAGGTCATCATCAGGTAGTAGCTCAGGTAGCTCAAGATCATCTAACGGCCGAAGATAATAACTGCATTATCTAAGTCATACTATAACTAAATTAACCACTATTATCATGAAAAGAGCATTCATCGCAATCATAGGCTTACTGTTAACAGCAAATGTCTATGCGCAAAATGAAGTCGATGCACTCCGTTACTCACGTTTAAGTCCAACTGGAACTGCCCGATCAACTGCTATGGGTGGTGCATTCGGCGCACTAGGTGCCGACTTCACAACCTTGAGTAATAACCCTGCCGGTATAGGATTATATAAAAGTTCAGAAGTGACAATAACTCCATCATTATTTCTAGGTAGATCAGAATCAATCTATTTTGGTGAAGTAAATGAAGACGAGCGTTATAATGTTAACCTCGGAAACATAGGCATAGTGCTGGTTTCTGACCTTACACTCCGCAATCCCGAAACGCAATTCAAGAATGTGCAATTTGGATTTGGGATGAACCGTCTGGCTAATTTTAATAATAGGGTAGTGATTGATGGATTTAATGAATCATCAAGTTACCTGACTCCTTACGTTAATGAATCACAGGGACTTTCACTGGATGACCTGGATAATTTTGGTTCAGGAATGGCTTACGATACCGAGCTTATGTATACAAATGCTCAGGGGGATTATGTTATTGATATGCCAAATGGCGGTGTTAGTCAGCGAAAGAGCATTGACACTCGTGGTTCTATAAACGAAATGGTGTTTTCTATTGGTACTAACTATAAGGACCAGGTTTATTTAGGTGCAACTTTAGGAATCCCTTCTATCAGATACAGGGAAACCTCAATTTACACTGAGACAGATTCTGAGCAGAGGAATGACTACTTCAAATCTTTTACACGCACTGATGAACTTGAAACAACAGGAACTGGTGTAAACCTTAAAGCTGGTATAATAATCAGGGCAACGGATTGGTTCCGTATAGGTGGTGCTATTGAGTCCCCAACCTTTTATACAATGTCTGACAGCTATAGTACATCGTTTAGGGCACATTTTGATACTGTTAGTTCTCTTAGCACAGCAGCCGATGGGTTTTATGAGTATGAGTTAAATACTCCGTTCAAAGCAATGGCAGGATTAGGCTTCATTATTGGGAAACAAGGGTTAGTTAGTCTTGATTATCAATTCCTGGATTATGGTTCGTCAAGACTTAGAGCTTCAGACTACGATTTCGAATTTGAGAATGATGCTATTCGTGACGGGTATCTCGTAGCGCATAATATAAAACTAGGTGCTGAATGGCGTACTGGTGCATTAAGCCTAAGAGGAGGTTATGGTTTATCAGCCAATCCTTACAGATACGGAACTAACTCAATGATGAACACAGTCTCTGCCGGATTAGGTATTCGAGGCCAGAAATTTTTTGCTGATTTTGCCTGGTCAATGAACGGGATGGATGATGAGTACTACTTATACAATGCACCTGAATCAGCTGATCCTGCTGTATCCAATACAACTATTAATAATACAATGTTATTGATGACTATAGGATTCCGATACTAAAACCTACCCCTCTACTAATATTGGTTGTTTTGATGTTAAATAGGGCTGTTTCAACTGAGCAGCCCTATTTTTTAATTTGCGTTTTAACCGAACAATTATGCAAGGATAACGCAAGATGGCTATTTGGCCATTCAAATTTTGCTCAACCTGTTAATACCGGCCTTTGCTTTTTGATGGATGCTATTACGATACTCTTTAAAATCGAGGTTTAAACATTCGTGATAGCACCACAGCGCTTGTTCGAATTTTCCCTCTTCCTCATAAATATTGCCAAGCTTTAAGATTGAGTTTGCTGCATAATAACCTTGATGATTCTTGCCCAGTTTGTAAGTTTCCAAGTAGCTAGCTTTGGCTTTTATCAAATTCCCTTTACTATGGTAGATACGTGCCTGGCGATATGTGTATTCCACCTTTTCAGTGGTCTTTAAGGTTTTTTGATCCAACTTTTGCATTAACTCTTCAGCCTCAGTGTAATAACCCCCATCAAAAAGTAATCTTACTTTGAGTAGGTCAGGATGAATGCTGCGACCAGATCTGGCTTCCCTAACGGCTTCTTTATCTCCATCCATATCATCTGATCCGAATAATGAAACCCGATAAATGTAGTTTTTGTATTGCTCTGTATTGCCTTCTATCAAGTAACTCCAGGCAAGTCGTTGGTAGGCTGATTTAATGAAATTGAGCCCTTTAAAACTGGTAACATATTTTAAAAGATAGAAACGTGCCTTAGTGTCTAGTTTGTTTAATAAAGCTACTCCGGTTAGATAATCAAGATAATAAAAAGGGTAATATTCTTTACCTTTTGGCCTCTGAATCAATAATTCTAATGCCTTGTCATTCATTCCGCGATTTGTGTAAAATGATGATATAGCATATACGAGCAATGGATTTACTTTAATTTGTCTGGTTACTTGTTCATCACTAAGTATCTTGATGAGAGTACTAGTATTAGAGTCACTACCTGCCAGATTAAACGTTACGAAAGTTGTGATAAATAAGCTTTCAGTAAAGAGAAAAGGATATAAATTGTCAGGCTCAAAAATAAGTACACCTTGTAATTCTTTAAGCCCTGCATCCACATCTCCTTCCATACCCAACATTCCGGTCACCCATTTGAAAGAATCAGGTATGGAACCGATGAGTACATGCAATAAACCCAGGCCAGCTTTATTTGGATTGAAATCTGGAAATAGTTTTTCATTCTCATTAAACAGATTATAGGCTTTATTTATATCTCTTGCTGCTTTGAAGTAATCACCAAATTTAACTGATGAAATGGCTGATTGCAGGTTTAATTGAGCCAATGAATATAAACGCCAGGGTGTTTTACTGGTCACACTTTCCAATTGCTTGAGCCGCGACGACTTTACAGACAATAATCGATCGTAATTCTTCTGTTCTTCAGAAATAATAACTTTTAGAAAATCGATATATGACATAAGGTAAGTATGGGACAAGTTACCAGGGTCTTTCTCCTCTTCACTGTTAATTATCTCGATTGCCCTGTCAAATCTTAGATGAAGAATTTCCATGTATGCTTTCTCATAGTGAACATTCATTATGAAGGTTGCCGGCCACGACTGAAGCATAAGGAACATTAGGGCTATGGAAAGCAAGATTCTCTTCATAAGACAATATAGATACTATTATCCTGCCGGATATTATTCTAACAATAAGAAAAGCTGTTATGCTCAAAAAAAGAAAGGGAAAGTGCTAACTTTCCCTTTCTTCACTTATCTTTTTTAATTGATTACTTATTAATGCTAGCGGCAAGACCATGATCGACCAGAATACGTCCACAATATTCGCATACGATTATTTTTTTATGCATCCTAATATCAAGCTGACGTTGTGGGGGAATTGCACTAAAACATCCTCCGCAAGCATCACGCTCAACACTTACAACTGCAAGGCCGTTACGTGCATTTTTACGAATACGCTTGTAAGCAGTTAATAATCTATCTTCAATATACCGTTGCAGATCTTCTGATTTGGTATGAAGAGATTGTTCTTCCTTTTCAGTTTCGTTTACTATATCTGACAACTCACTTTTCTTAATTTCCAGATCATTACGGCGGTCTTCAAGAACTTTTTGAGCAGCATCTATTTCTTCATTTTTAAGGCTCAGGCTATGAGTGTATTCTTTAATCCTTTTTTCTGCTAGTGCAATCTCCAGGTTCTGATATTCAATCTCTTTAGAAAGTGACTCAAACTCCCTGTTATTCCTAACATTCATTTGCTGCTCTTGATATTTTTTGATCTGATTCTGGCTATCAACTATTTGAAGCCCTTTCTCTTTAACCTGAGTATTGAGATTTTCAATATCCTGAATATGATTATCTATACGTGTCTGTAAGCCTATAATTTCATCCTCAAGATCCTCTACTTCAAGAGGTAGTTCACCTCTGATGATCTTTATCTTGTCAATCTGAGAATCTATTTGTTGCAGACTGAATAAAGCGATAAGTTTCTTTTCAATAGATATTTCAGATTCTTCGCTTTCAGATGGTGTTAAAGAAACGTGTGCCGAAATGTAGCTTTTATCATCCTGTTCTTGGTTTTCAATGGATTCATTCATTGAGGTGCTTTTTTCTTTCGACGTTTTTGCCATGTTATCCCTTCTTTAGGAAAATTGATTAAAGATAGTTTACAGGATTGGAATTTATCCTTGAAATTCGGAGTGCAAAGGTAGTAAATTTTTCTTTAAGAATTCCATATAATAATTCTTTGCTAAATTGTTCAGTTTCATAGTGACCGGCCTCAACTAGTAGTATCTTGTTTTCAGTCATAAAGTAGTCATGGTACTTTAGTTCACCGGTAATAAAAACATCACAGCCTTGATTTATGGCATCCTGTATAAGAAAGTTTCCGGAGCCTCCACAAATGCCTACCTTAAGCACATTTCGGCTCATAAAAGGTGAATGTTTAATGAAAGGAACATTCAGTGCTTTTTTAATGTTCATAAGGAAATGCATTTCATCAACAGGTTGTGGTAGTGTACCAAACATTCCTGCACCTGAACGAGGGAAATCATTTGTTAGAGCGTATGAATCCCATGCCATTTCTTCATAAGGATGAACTTCACGGAGAGCTTTTACAACTTTGTTCTCTATCCATGATGGTAATATTGTTTCAATCTTGATTTCAGGTTCTGAGTGTAATTCGCCAATTTTTCCAACGTAAGGGTCACTACCTTCCTGTGCTCTGAAAGTGCCACTTCCCGAAGAATTAAAACTACAGCAATCATAATCGCCAATTACTCCGGCACCAGCTTTAAATAATGCGTTTCGCACGACTTCGTGATGACTCTCAGGAACGAATACTACCAATTTACGAAGCATTCCTTTCAATGGCTGAAGTACACCTTGTATTGAAAGATCCAGCTTCTCTGCAAGAATTGCATTCACACCATTCATTGAATTGTCAAGATTGGTGTGAGCAGCATATAAAGCAATCCCGCTTTTTACCGCTTTAATAATGCATCGTTCGGTTGTAGTGGCACCTGTGAGCTTTTTGAGCGGCTTAAAAATTGGAGGATGATGTGAAATAATAAGGTTGTGACCAAGTGAAATTGCTTCATCAACTACCTCTTCTGTGATATCAAGCGTGATTAGAGCACCAGTGATATCGTCATTCTTACTTCCAACGATCAAGCCGCTATTATCATAACTCTCCTGAGTGGGGATTGGGGCAATACTTTCTATTACGTCGGCTATTTCTTGTAACTTCATTATTTTCAGTAACATATTAGACTTTTCATTGGCAATCCAATAAATATTTATTGATATCTAAGCCAGGCTATGTTGTAAAATATGCCTACCCTCTATATAGCGCCCTAAATTTACTCATTTTCTTGTTGTGTTATGTATTTTTCATAATTTTAAGCCATGGAATTTCTGAAACTTTTCCTCCTCCCTTTTTCCTTAGTGTATGAGGGCATTACCCGGTTAAGAAATTTGTTATTTGATCTTAAAATCCTTCCATCTGCTTCATTTAAGATACCAGTCATATCTGTAGGCAATCTTTCTGCGGGAGGAACCGGTAAAACACCACATGTTGAGTATATAATCAGGCTGTTATCGTCAGCAGAAAGTGTAGCAACACTGAGCAGAGGGTATGGCCGGACAACTAAAGGTTTCAGACTTGCAGATAATGAAGATAACTCAGGAACCATTGGTGATGAGCCTTCACAGTTTTATAATAAGTTTCAAAATATTAAAGTAGCTACGGATGAAAACAGACGTAATGGAATAAAACAACTGTTGGAGATAGCTCCTGAAACTGATGTAATTATTCTGGATGATGCCTATCAGCACCGATATGTAACACCGGGTCTCTCAATTCTGCTTACTGATTATCACAAACCTTTCACTACTGATTATATGCTTCCTTTTGGCACATTAAGGGAAGTTAAGAAAGGAGCTAAAAGGGCAAATATTATTGTTGTTACAAAAACGCCTACTGTACTTTCACCGTTTGAGAGGCAACGCCTCACAAGTGCAATCTCACCTTCCCCTTTTCAAAAGGTGCTGTTTTCTTATGTCAAGTATGGAGAAATGAAGTCGTTATGGAGGCCTGAAGATAAATTCGATACTTCATCAAAGTACAGCGTAATATTGATGGTGGCGGGAATTGCCAATCCTTATTTACTTGAATTTGAATTACGGAACAAGTGTAGTGACTTGATCATTATCCGCTTTAGCGATCATCACAAATATACCTCCTCTGATATTGAGCTCATCAAAGAGAATTATTCCGATATTTACACCCGCAATAAATTGCTTGTAACAACCGAGAAAGATGCCATGAGGCTTTTACATCCGGAAATAAAGGAACAAGCCTCGCAATTGCCTTTTCACTATCTGCCTATGGAAATAGATTTCCACAATGGTGATAAGCAAATATTTGATGAAACTATTAAAAAATATGTCAGAGAAAATAAAAGAGAGCGTTGATTACATTTCTTCCCTCATTAACAACAAACCAGAAGTTGGTATTATACTCGGTTCAGGCTTAGGTGGTTTAACCCGCGAAATTAACATTGAAAAAGAAATAGCGTATTCAAATATACCTCATTTCCCCGTTTCAACAGTCGAAGGTCATTCCGGCCATCTTATCATTGGAAAACTAGGCGGCAGGCAGGTAATTGCAATGCAAGGGCGTTTTCACTTTTATGAAGGGTGGAGTATGGAAGAAATTGCTTTTCCTATCAGAGTGATGAAGTTGCTGGGAATTAAAATGCTTATTGTATCAAATGCCAGTGGTGGATTAAATCCTGATTTTAATGTTGGTGATATAATGATCATTACTGACCATATCAATCTCATGGGAACTAACCCACTGATAGGAAGAAACAATAGTGAGTTGGGTCCGCGATTCCCTGATATGAAAGAAGCTTATGACCATTCTCTTATCAACAAGGCCTATGAAATAGCTTCAAGAGAAGGAATTCAGCTAAAATCAGGCGTATATGCTGGTGTTTCAGGCCCAACATTTGAAACACCGGCCGAATACAAATACTTGCATATCATTGGTTCTGATGCTGTTGGTATGTCAACAGTGCCAGAGGTAATCACTGCACGCCATATGAATATTCCTGTATTTGCTGTATCGGTGATTACGGATTTGGGTGTTGTGGGTAAGATATCTGAAGTTTCACATGAAATGGTTCTTGCTGCTGCAGGTAAAGCTGAACCATTAATGACAAAGATTATTACCCGCTTGCTCGAAGAAACAAAAATATAGTAAAGTAATGCGATTGTTGCATTAAAATATATTCAATATTGAAACTTTGAAAGTTTACTTTGCTTCTGATTTTCATTTAGGTATTCCTGAACATGATTCAAGTCTGATAAGGGAAAAGCTTCTCGTTCAATGGCTAAGCCATATAGAACGTGATGCTGATGAACTCTATCTGATGGGCGATGTTTTTGATTTTTGGTTTGAATATAAAACGGTTATCCCCCGAGGGTTTGCACGCCTATTCGGTAAACTAGCTGAAATTTCCGATAAAGGAATCCCTGTTTATCTTTTTAGAGGCAATCATGATATTTGGGCATTTGATTATCTTAATAAAGAGTTGGGAATTCAACTTAACCGCGAATCTATTATTAAAGATTTCAACGGGAAAAAGTTCTTCCTGTCGCATGGCGATGGCTTAGGACCTGGAGATCATGGATATAAGTTTATAAAGAAAGTATTTGAATTTAAACCCAATCAATGGTTATTTCGTTGGTTGCATCCTGATATTGGCACACGTCTTGCTCTTTATTTCTCACGCAAAAGCAGGTATGCAAACATTTTAAAGGATAAAAAATTGATAGATGAACAGGGAAAATTTGATTTGTCTAGTGAACGCCTTTATGCCTTCGCAATTCAACATGTTAAAGAAAACCCTGACATTGACTACTATATATTTGGACACAGACATTTCCCCGGCCATTTAGACTTGCCAGGGAATAAGCATTATATAAACCTGGGTGACTGGATAAGTAATTTTTCGTATGCAGTTGCAGACGATAATGGTTTATCGCTGTTTACCTATAAGTCTGGTTCACCGAAATTGCTTGAAGGACCATTCTGAACAATAATCATTCAACGATAAATCATGCTATTCTCAGGAATTGACATTGGATCAAACGCAGTAAGGATTTTATTTGCTAATGTCCATGAAACCAAAGGAGGTCCAGTTGCTGAAAAAGCAAGCCTACTAAGGATCCCAATTCGTCTGGGAATTGATGTGTTCACTCATGGTCGCATCTCGGACCAAAAGATTGAGTATCTGGTAAAAACAATGACAGCATTTAAGCTTCTTATTGATGTATACCAGCCGGTGGGCTATAGGGCTGCAGCTACATCTGCAATGCGTGAAGCATCAAATAGTACTGAAGTTATTGAGCAGGTAAGAAGAGAATCAGGCATTGATATCGAATTGATAGATGGTATTGAAGAAGCTAGGATAATAAGTAGTTTCAGTAATTTACTGGTAAACCGTAATTTCAACAAAACTCTCTATATTGATGTTGGAGGCGGTTCTACTGAAATTTCTGTTCTCGATGGAAGGAATTTCGTTGCATCTAATTCCTTCAAAATAGGAACATTACGATTATTGGCTGATGCAGTGCCTGATGAGGAGTGGGATGTTATGCACCGATGGTTAAATCAATTTAAAGAAGACTTTGGGCGAATGAACATCATTGGGTCAGGTGGTAATATTAATAAGATCACAAAGCTTTATGGACATGCCTATAATAATGTAGTTAACCTTGATCAGCTGTCATTTGCTTACCAGCAATTAAAGAGTATGCCTTTGCAGACTCGCATTGACAAGATGGGTTTACGTCCCGACAGGGCTGATGTTATTGTACCGGCAGCAAGAATATTTATAAAGATACTAAAGTGGACCAACCTTCAGATTGTTTCAGCTCCAAAGCTTGGCCTGGCTGATGGACTTGTTCTATTGCAGTACAAACAACACTCTGCTCTAACAGAGTAGTGAATGTACCAGCTTTATATACAGCTTTCTAAATATTTCCTAAAAACCTTCTGATTAACAAGGTATGCTTATCTTTGCAAAAAGTAAAGCAATTTTACCGTGATAACATTTGAGGAAGCCTTATATATAATTGAAACAGTGGATGTTGCACCAGCCAAGGAAGGTGTATCTATGGACGATAGCCTGATGCGCATATTAGCCTCTGATGTTTATTCAGATGTTGATATGCCTCCTTTTGATAAAGCTGCTGTTGACGGATATGCTTGCAGGCGTGCTGACTTGCCTGGTCCTCTGGATGTTATTGAAATAATATCAGCGGGTACTAGTCCTCAAAAGCGTGTATCGCAGAATCAATGTTCAAAAATCATGACCGGTGCTATTGTTCCGCAGGGCGCTGATTGCATTCTCATGGTAGAACATACCAAAGAGCATACGGATGGAAAAATTTCTTTTGACAAGTCAACAACCGCTAATAACATAGCTTATCAGGCTGAAGATGTGAAGAAAGGTCAATTAGTGCTTCAGGCAGGTACATTGCTTAAACCTCAACACATAGCAATGATGGCAGCTGTGGGTTGTATTGAACCTGAAGTTTTCAGAAAGCCAATTGTCGGTATTATAACAACAGGTGATGAGCTGGTAGAGCCTAATGTTAAACCAACTGGTGGAAAAATCCGTAATAGCAATGCATATCAGCTTATTGCCCAAGCACAACAGATTGGTATGAAGGTATATTATGGTGGCATAGCTCCTGATGACAAGGAAGCTACCCGTGATATGATCAATAACACTCTGAAATTATGTGATGTATTGCTGATCACGGGAGGCGTTTCAATGGGCGATTATGACTATGTACCCTCAGTACTTGCGGGAATTGGAATGAAAATCAGGTTTAAAAGCTTAGCTGTTCAACCTGGTAAACCTACTCTTTTTGCGGAGAGCTATGGAAAGTTTGTTTTCGGGCTTCCGGGTAATCCTGTGTCATCGTTTGTACAGTTTGAGGTACTCGTAAAGCCTTTGTTATTTAAAATGATGGGTTCACAATACCAGCCACGTTTGGTTAAGTTGCCTATGCAAACAGGTTACTCTAGAAAACGAACCGACAGAAAGTCGTTTATACCGGTAAAGTATGCGCTTGGAAAGATTGAACCTATTGAATACCATGGTTCAGCGCACATACATGCCTTTGAACAAGCATGGGGAATTATGGCAATGAATATTGGTGAAGATAATTTAAAACCAGGGGAGCTAAGAGAAGTCAGGCAGTTGTAATTTAGGCGGCCATTTTGAATGGAAGATAATATATTGCATAAAATGAATTTTGGGGATAATAATTAATGTTAGATAACTATAACCGCTCAATAAACTATTTACGAATCTCGGTTACTGACCGTTGCAATCTGCGTTGTGTATACTGTATGCCTGAGCAGGGAGTAAAGATGCTTCCTCACAAGGAAATACTAACCTTTGAAGAAATTGCTGAAGTGGTAACGACTGCTGTGTCTTTGGGTGTTTCAAAAGTTCGCATTACTGGTGGTGAACCACTTGTTAGGAAGAATATAGTATATTTATTTGAATTGCTTGGCGCTATTCCAGGAATTGAAGACCTGTCAATGACAACCAACGCATTACTGCTTGAGAAATATGCAAAGTCTTTAAAGAATGCAGGGTTACAACGGGTTAACATAAGTCTTGATACCATGAACCCATTGCATTTCAGGCATATAACACGCGGTGGTAATATTGAAGATGTTATCAAAGGTATTGATGAAGCAATCAGGGTTGGTTTGAGTCCTATTAAACTGAATTGTGTTATTAAAGACTCATCAAACAATATTGATGCACAGTCAGTAAAAGAGTTTGGAGTAAGCAGGAATATACAGGTTCGCTTTATTCATCAGATGGACCTTTCAGCCGGTCATTTTTCCATTGTTGAAGGAGGTTCAGGAGGTGACTGTGCTAATTGTAACCGACTGCGTTTAACTGCCAACGGAAAGATTAAACCTTGCCTTTTTGATGATCTGGAATACGATGTGAGAAAGTTGGGACCCACTGAAGCAATTACAAGGGCTATAACCGGAAAGCCGGCTAGCGGTAGCCATAATTACTCAGGACAGTTTTATAATATTGGAGGATAAGTGGAAAGAGTAGATAGCAAAAAACTGAGTCATATTGATGACCATGGCAAAGCAAACATGGTTGATGTGAGCACAAAAAATGCTCAGGACCGTATTGCGAAGGCAACCGGACGAATTACCCTGAACCCTTCAACAGTTGCGCTGATTCGTGATAACCAGATGAAAAAGGGCGATGTACTCACCATAGCTGAAATAGCTGGCATTCAGGCTGCAAAGCAAACTTCAGCATTAATACCATTATGTCATCCGCTTCAACTTACTAAAGTGGAAGTGAAAGCTGAATTAACTGACGAAGGGGTAACAGTAAATGCTATGTCACGCTGTGTTGGGCAAACAGGGGTAGAGATGGAGGCACTTACATCTGTATCTGTAGCTTTGCTCACTATTTATGATATGTGCAAAGCGGTGGATAAAGAAATGGTAATACGTGACATTACGCTGATTGAAAAAACTAAAATTGATATTTAAAACCTTAAAGCTTCTTATAAACAATACTGTCTATTTCGCTGGAATAGTCAATAATTTAAAACCGATTCACAAATGCAAACTATAATAAACACTATAAAACTACCAGTCCCCCGTCAATGGCTTTTCTTTGCTATTGCAGCCGTATGGTTGACAGCATCAGTAAAAGTATTTATGACTGCCTGGGAAGGTATACTTACATCTAATTTTCCGGTAATATATTTTGTACTGGTAAGCTTTGTGGGGTCAATGATCTTTACCCGGCTTGTATTCCTTAAAGTAACTGCCAAATACATTTTTCGTATTCACAATATGGAGAACGAAAGACCAAGTATATTTTCAATGTTCAGTTTGAAGAGTTACCTCTTACTCGTGTTTATGATAGCCATGGGCATCACTTTTAAATATCTTGACATTATACCGGTTTATATCCTTTCTTTGTTTCTGGGTGCACTCGGCCTATCACTCTTTACTAGCTCAATGCATTTTCTAAGAGCCTGGAGATTAAAAACTGTTATTTAGATTTTTATTTATAAATGTATTATGGAACCAGTTGTAGTATCGGTTAATATTTCTGAAAGAAAGGGTACCATCAAAGTGCCTGTTTCTGAAATTGGGTTAAATGAAACAGGTGTAATAGGTGATGCACACAGTGGTAAATGGCATAGGCAAGTAAGCTTACTGGGAACAGAGAGTTTTAATAAATTCTCTGAACAGGCAGGCCGAAGCCTTGCTTATGGAGAATTTGCTGAAAATATTACAACTAGTGGAATTATTCTCTACCATACCCGTCCACTCGATCGTTTCCTGATTGGCGATGTTGAACTTGAAGTTACCCAAATTGGCAAGCATTGTCATGGTGACGGTTGTGCAATTTATAAGGAAGTAGGTAATTGCGTTATGCCAAAGGAAGGGATCTTTTGCAGGGTTATAAACCAGGGAACGGTAAAAGCCGGTGATACACTTAAATATATCCCCCGTGTTTTCAGAATTAAAGTGATTACGCTTAGTGATCGGGCCAGCACAGGCGAATATACTGACCGTAGTGGTCCTGCAGCAGTCAATATACTTAACGATTATTTCGGTTCACTTCAGTGGAAGATTGAAATCGAAACAATAGTGATTCCTGATGATGCTGATCTGCTGAAGCAAACAATGAGTGAATTAAATGGTTTGGATATGGTGTTTACAACCGGTGGTACCGGAATAGGTCCGCGGGATATCACAGTTGATGTTATTGAACCAATGCTGAATAAAAAGATTCCAGGTATCATGGAGATGATTCGCACACGCTATGGAGCTGATAAACCTGCTGCTTTACTCAGTAGGGGAGTGGCAGGTTTAATTGGCAACACATTAGTTTACACCCTTCCGGGAAGTGTTAAGGCAGTGGAAGAATATTTGACTGAAATTAATAAAACCTTGAAACACAGCATCTATATGTTGCATGGGTTGGATATTCACAAATAGCAGAACCTCAGTAGTTTTGGCATTACAAATACTTGAACCGTAGCTTAATAAAAAATTAGGACTTCAATTTTAGATACTATGTTATTACCTCGCGAAGAAGCACTTGCATTGCTGAAAGAATATGTAAAGAACGACCGAATGATTGCACACTCATTAGCCTCTGAAGTAGTACTAAGAGCTCTTGCGTTGCATCTTGGCAGAGATGTTGAAAAATGGGGACAAGCAGGGTTACTTCATGATCTAGATGTAGAAATAACAAATGCCAATCCTTATACACATGCACTGGAAACAGCACGCATTTTAAGTGAAATAGGTATAGATGATGATGTAGTAGATGCTATTAAAATGCATAATGAAGATGCAACCGGTATGAACCGTAGTACAGAATTCCAACACGCTTTAGCTGCCGGTGAAACAATAACAGGGCTAATTACCGCAACAGCAATGGTATATCCTGACAGGAAGGTGGTTTCCGTGAAACCTAAGTCGGTGACAAAAAGAATGAAAGAAAAAGCCTTCGCAGCATCGGTAAAAAGGGAGAATATATTGGAATGCGAAAAAATTGGAATACCTATTGATAAGTTTGCCGAAATTGCCATTACTGCAATGTCAGGCATAGCAGACGACCTTGGACTTTAATTAACTCATTTTTTTTAAAGGGAATAAATTGATTGTTATATTTGTTTCTGTAACCCGGCTAATATGTGGAAGCGAATACCCCCTTTCCTTTATAATAAATACTTGATTGCACTGGTAGCATTTCTGGTGTGGTTAACATTTTTTGACAGGAACAACTTTATTTCACAGGTGCATTATGGGCGCACCCTTAATAAGCAAAGACTTCAGAAGGAATACTACAAGAATGAAATATACAAAGACTCAATTGCTTTGGTTGAACTTTCTGACACTGCCAGATTAGAGAAGTATGCCCGGGAAAAATACCTCTTCAAGAAAGATAATGAAGATATTTACTTGATTATTGAAGACGATAATAAGTAATACTTTACTGGATAATAAGCAATATTATATAGGTTAGTATTACGTTGAATAAGGATTTATACTACCTGTGATAGTATTAAATTGAATAAGAAGAAATACTACATTGGATCAACATCAATAACAACTCTCACTGATTTATAGTCTTGAAGTTGTTTAAAGAGATCTATCTGATGTACAGCCTCCTTTTTCATTTCCTGCCCCTTAAGCCCTTTGCTCACTTTTAGTATTATGTTCTTGATGTACATGTTTTTCACTCTTGATACATTGGGATATTCAGGTCCTAAGATTCTGCCGGTGAAACCCGTTTTAAGCATTCCAGCAAGTTTTGAGGCAGCGCTGTCAAGCAATGCTTGTTCCTTGTGTCGAAGTGAAACTAATATCAACCTAACATAGGGTGGGTATGTGAACTTATGCCTGTCGAGCAATACCTGGCTGAACATGCTCTGATAGTCATTTTGGATAACCCATCGGTGCACAGGATGCGCAGGGTTATAAGTCTGGATTAATACAAGGCCTTGTTTTGTTTTTCTTCCAGCCCTGCCACTAACCTGGGCAAGCATCTGAAAGCTACGCTCAAGTGAACGGAAGTCGGGATAACTGATTAACCCGTCGGCATTCAGCACTCCAACTAAGCTAACATTATCAAAGTCCAGTCCTTTTGTTACCATTTGAGTACCTACCAAAACATCAGTCTTCCTCGTTTCAAACTCCTGCATAATCTTGTGGTATGCATTTTTGGTGTGGGTAGTATCAAGATCCATTCTGGCAATGGTAATATCAGGAAAGAGTACAGCAAGTTCTTCCTCCACTTTCTCAGTGCCAAAACCCTTGAGCTTTATTGAGGGGCTACCACATTCAGGGCATGTTGGTGGTATCAGGCGTGTATATCCACAGTAGTGGCACTTTAAAACATTGATATGTTTATGATAAGTGAGTGTTACATCACATTGGACGCATCCGGGAATAAAATTACAATTATCGCATTCAATGCGTAGCGAAAACCCCCTACGGTTCTGAAACAATATAACCTGTTCATTTCGTGATATGGCTCCTTCAATTGCTTCTAAGAGTTGAGGCGAAAAGTGCGTCTTCATACGCTTAAATCGTGTTTCCTCTTTGATATTCACTATCCTGATCTCGGGCATTTCAATTCCACCGAAACGCTCATTTAGTTCAACCAATTTATATTTCCCGGCCTCTGCATTATAATGGCTTTCAATTGAGGGAGTTGCTGTGCCCAACAAAACTGCAGCATTATGCAACCTGCCAAGCATAATTGCTGCATCACGTGCATTGTAACGCGGGGCAGGGTCAGTTTGCTTGTATGAACTGTCATGCTCTTCATCAACTATAATCAAACCGAGTTCATTATAAGGCAGAAACATTGCTGACCGTGCACCCAAAATTATCCTGAATGGTTTTCCGGTGCCCTCTTTGACCATAAACTGGTTAGCCTTACTCCATATTTCTATTCTCTCATGCTCATTATACTTTGAATGGTAAACGCCAACATCTAATCCAAAGAACTTTTGCAAACGCCTTACAATTTGTGATGTTAGGGCAATTTCAGGTAATAAATAAAGTACCTGGTGGCCTTTCTTTAAAACTTCATCAATCAGCCGGATATAAATCTCAGTCTTCCCACTTGAAGTAACCCCTTTAAGCAATACTGTCTGTTTTAATTCAAGTGCGGTATTTACTTCATTGTAGGCTTTTTGCTGGGCTTCAGTGAAGTGTATGTTTGCAATAATATCACTTGAATCCTTTTGCTCAAGGCGACTGATATTCCTTTGGTATAATTCAAGAACTCCTTTTTTAACTAGACCTTCCAATTGTGAGGCTGACACCGAGGGCGTTTTTAGCAAATCAGCACGACTAACCTCCCTGGTCTTATCAGTGAAGCAATTAGAAAGACTGATGTATGCCATCAATAACTGAAGCTGCTTATATGCTTTCGAATTAAGCTTGTCCATCTCCTGTTGTAGCAATTCATGATCCTGATAGGTATCTGATATGCGCACAAACCATTCTATTCGTGGTTTATACCGTTCAGTAATCTCCTCCTCAACCCTGATGTATTTCTTCTCGAGCATCGTTTTTACTAAAGGAATTACTTTAGCAATACCAACAATGCGGCTGATTTCAGTAATACTGAGAATTTTCTGAAGTTCAAGCGCTTCAATGACCAAAAACTCGTAATCGCTGAGCACTGAGCTGTCATGTACATAATCGGGATCAAGCACCACTCTTGATTCGCTGGCAAGCTTGTAAGCTGAAGGAAGGGCCGCGTTCATTACTTCTCCTTCAGTACACACATAATAATCAGCCATCCATTCCCAGAAGAGAAATTGTTTCTCATTTACCACTGGCACTGGGTCAACTACTGATAATATATATTTGGCAGAAATCACTTTTGGTGGCTGATTGGTAATTCGTCTGACCAATGCGGTGTAAAGCTTTTTTGAACCAAATTGAACTACAACCCTCATCCCTGGCTCAATTGCATTTTGCATTTCACGGGGTATCCGGTAAGTGAAATATCCTTTCACAGGCAATGGAAGAAGGACTTCAGCAAAAAGTGTGATATATTCGTCGACCGACAATTCGAGATAATTATTTAAACGTAAATTATGCTCAAAGATAAAGAAACTGTGTTAAGGTTTGACTCTGAATTTATGTGGATACATATAAGCCGGCCTAACTAGTTTATTCAGTTTGTGCGAGAGAATGGCGAATCCGGTTCCTACTAATGCCCCGATCACAATATCTGATGGGTAATGCATACCAAGATGCATTCTTGAATAACCTACCAATACAGCATAACCATATGCCGGAATAATGACATACCACTCAGGTTTAAGTATCGAAAGGGTTGTGGCTGTTGCAAAAGCTGAAGTAGTATGTCCTGAAGGAAATGAAGCAGTAAAATCCCTACTAAATGGAATAATATCGGGATGCTTATCGTATGGCCTTTGCCTATCAATGGTATACTTCATAATGTAAGTGAAAGTCATTGCACTGCCTAATGCGATAGATGCTCTGACTCCATCATCCCAGGTATCTACGTCGCTCCTGGTGTATCCACTAACTAAAAGTGTTAACGGTACTGCAAAGCTGAAAGGTGTTACTGATTGGGATACCAGATGCATGGTATTGTCATAATCGCTGTTACGGCTTGAATATACCTTCTCGAGTAAAAAGTAATCATTTCCCTGAGAGTATGAGGCTAGTGAAACTTGAAAAAATAATAGTATAGCGAGGTATCGAATCATTTCTAGCCGTATGCTTTAGAGAGTTTTTATTAAGCCGGTAACAAAAGTAAAGGATTGAACGTTACTTCTGTTGCAGAGTTCGGTCTTTGTGTAAATTAATAATGGTATTGGTTTTTAGCCGGATTTTCATAAAACTTAACATCTTTAAACATGAAATGGATAGGCAGAAGAGGAAGCTCAAACGTTGATGATCGCCGAAGAAGTGGAGGTGGTCGTATAGCAATGGGTGGGGGTATTGGCAGTATTGTTGTCATAGCAATTGTTTGGCTCCTGGGTGGTGACCCTTCGCAAGTACTCAACCAAATTCAGGGACCATCAGGTCAGCAGGTAACTACAACTGCAGCAGAGGACAGTATGGCTCAGTTTGTATCAGTTGTTTTAGCTGACACAGAAGAAGTATGGGCTGATATTTTTAGCGACTATGGTAACACATACCGTGAACCAAAGATGGTACTTTTTAGAGATGCTGTGCAATCAGCATGTGGATCGGCTAGTGCCGCAAGCGGTCCTTTCTACTGTTCAGCTGATGAGAGCATTTACATTGACCTGTCTTTCTGTGATGATCTGAGAGAACGTTTTGGTGCCCCGGGCGATTTTGCAATTGCCTATGTTATAGCACATGAAGTTGGTCACCACGTTCAACACCTTTTGGGAACCCTTGGTGAAGTTCAACAACAACGAAGTCGTTCAAATGAAAGGGAGGGGAATAGAATAACTGTGAAACTTGAGTTGCAAGCTGACTATTATGCAGGGGTATGGGCTTATCATGCGCAAAATACACTCAAAGTAGTTGAACAGGGTGATATTGCGGAGGCTCTTGGTGCTGCCTCTGCAGTTGGTGATGACAGGTTACAAATGCAAACACAAGGAACAATAGTACCTGACGCCTTTACCCATGGAACGTCAGAACAACGAATGGAATGGTTTAAGAGGGGTTATCAATCAGGGCGATTGGAGGATGGTGATACTTTCAGTGCAAGAGGTATTTAGTTGTTCCAGTTGATCTTCATTGGTATCATCTCTATGTCATCTCTATGTCAAGCCTATGTCAAGTCTATCTCATCTCTATGTTTTAGATAGAGATGAGATAAAGATAAGATAGTTTTAACTTAGGTTTAAAGTGAAGGAAGGTCGAATTTATCCTTTTTACTTCCGTGATAAAGATCAAATCCTACAAAACGGCATTCAAGTTGACCATTCCATAGTATCTTCTTTGCCATTGGCTTTAGTCCTACCAGTTTAATCGCATGGAAATCAGATGAAATGAGCCATGCTTTGTATCCTTCGAAATTACGTTTTAGCGCGTTTCCCATTTCTTTATACATATCATAAAGATCATCAACCCTGATGCGTTCGCCATAGGGAGGGTTGCTAATGAGAATGCCATCACCTTGTGGAGGCCTGATATCCCTGAAATCAGCAACTTTAAGTTTTATATCCTTGTGGAGGTATGCATTACGCACATTTGATTCTGCTGCCCTAAGATTCTTTTGGGATATGTCGGATCCAATAATCTCTATCTCAAGATCACGTTGGTTTTCAAGTGCTTCTTGTTTTACTTCCGACCACAACTTTTCAGAGAAATCGGGCCATTTCATAAAGCCATATTCTTCTCTGAACTGGCCGGCTGGTAGATTCATTGCTATCATTGCAGCTTCAATCAGCAAAGTGCCTGAACCACACATCCAGTCTATAAAATTGCATTCACCATGCCATCCGGTGAGCATGATCATGCCTGCAGCAAGTACTTCACTTAATGGAGCTTCAGCGTTAACGGTATGGTATCCTCTTTTATGCAGCGATGCTCCTGAACTGTCGAGAGATACGTTAACTGTGTCCCTATATATGTGAATATTTATACGCAGATCAGGGTTTTCAAGATCTACTGATGGCCTGATGCCATATCTCTCCCTGAAACGGTCGGCAATGGCATCTTTGGCTCTTTGTGACACATAATGTGAGTGTGTAAAGATGGAACTACCAATAGTAGAATCTATAGAGAGTGTTTGACTGGCTTCAAGGTATTGCTCCCAGTTTATGTCCTTTATTTGATCGTAAAAATCATTCTCGTCTTTAAATGTAAATTGACATAACGGCATTAGAATCCGAAGTGCAGTTCGGCAATGGTAATTTGCCTTGTACATTAACTTTTGGTCTCCCTCGAATGAAACAGCTCTTTTTAATATTTCAATGTTAGTTGCACCTAACTGTTCTAACTCACCAGCCAGTATATTTTCAAGTTCGGCGGGTGACTTTGCCAGATAGGCTCGGGTGCCGGAATCTTTTATAGATTCGTCGTTGGTTTTAATCATTTAGTGCTGTTTAATTTATGCATGAATTTTTCACGGTTTACTATAAACCGTTCATGTATGCCTTCTCCAATTTGACCTCTTTCGTCACTTGCAGATACTTTGAAAACTAATCGCCTGCCATCTTGAAGTGTAAGTTCTGACTCACACTCAACTCGCATGCCTACAGGTGTTGCCTTTAAATGTTTAACATTAACTAGTGTGCCTACTGTCATGTCACCTTCATCAAGGAATTCCTGAACGCTCAATTGGCAGGTTCTTTCCATTAGGGCAATCATAGCAGGGGTGGCAAATACATCTACAAGACCAGAACCGTATGATGAGGCAGTAACATCGTCTGTTACAATTAAATCCTGCTTTTTTTTAATTCCAAGTTTAATATCCATTATCTAACATTTTTTAGGTTCAACTGCAGGTTGACTCTCTATGTTAATCGCTGCTTCTTCAGGTGGTTTCTTTTGGCTAACCGGTTACTCATAAATAATATTAACAATTTGTTTAAGATCAGGGTGTAAACTAAGTGCAACAGGACATGTTCGTGAGATGTGCTCAATAATCTTTTTATCTTTTTCAGTATATCCATTATCAGGGAAATAGAGATCAATGATTACTTCACTAACTTTACGTGGGTTTGAAGTCATGATTTTAGTTACCTCGCCCTTCACGCCTTCCATACTGAAACCATGAGTTTGAGCAGAAATGCCCATTATTGTAACCATGCATAATCCAAGGGAGGTTGCAAGCATATCAGTAGGAGATATGGCTTCGCCCTTTCCCTTGTTGTCGATAGGTGCATCTGAAACAAAGACCTGCCCTGAACGATCATGTTTTACCTCAAGTCTTAAATCACCAATATATTTAAAAGAAGATGTTTTAACCATTTGAAATTATTTTTGACAAAATTACTATAATAACACCAATAACCGATAGCGAATATACTTATACTCAGCAATTGGCACACTACGTATAAGTATTGACTTGACTAAAAAGTTCATTTTACTTTTTCATTTATCTTTGTGCCTGACAACAAAATCATTAATGAAGAAAAGCACGATTGCTATAATCATATCACTTGCAGCCATTGCATTGATAGGCATTATTCTTATCCAGGTTTATTGGATGCGTAATGCCCTGAAGTTGCAGGAAGAATTATTTGACAACAGCGTGAGCGTTACCATGAAAAGTGTTGTCAACAGGATGTTTGATGAACGTACCACACCCGGATTAGAGCCTTTTGTTTGCAGTCCTGATTGTGATCATCGTACACAGCAAATACTATCAGCAATCAATCCGGTCCGTCTTGATTCTTTGATGCATGAAGAGTTTGATGGAATGGAGATTACAAGGCAATATGTGTGGGGTGTATTTGACCCCTCATCGGGCACTTTCTTTGCTGGTGAAAGGGGTAACCGGACAAGCAAAATTTTATCGTCAGGCCATAGGGTATCATTATCATGTCTATATAAATCAGAGCAATTGATGCTTGGCGTATACTTCCCAAATGAAAGTGAGGTGCTTATTTGGAAAATAGTTCCATGGATGATTGTTTCCCTGGTATTTGTACTCGTGGTTGCATTTGCTTTCTCTTTCATGATATTCTCTTTTATGCGTCAAAAGAAGCTTTCAGAGATAAAATCAGACTTTGTAAACAACATGACTCATGAGCTCAAAACACCAATTTCAACTATATCTCTAGCCAGTGAAATGCTTCTTAATCCAATAAATCTTGTTTCGGAAGAAAAGACACGGAAGTATGCACGTATGATCTTCGATGAGAATCAAAGACTTCAGCAGCAGGTTGACCAGGTCTTGCAAATTTCGGTACTTGAGCAAGGAACTTTTAAACTCGATCTAACCAATTTCAACGCTCATGCAGTAATAGAGCAGTGCGTATCTCGCTTTGAACTTGCCATTAAGAATAGCAATGGTAGTATAAGTTTTTATCCAAATGCTAAAGAGTACGAAATACACGCTGATGTAAATCATTTCCAGAATATTGTTTGTAATCTGCTTGATAATGCAGTCAAATACTCAGCCGGTAAAGCTGATATATCTGTAACAACACGAAATGAAGATGGGATGTTGGTTATAGGCCTTATTGATAAAGGGATTGGCATTAGTCACGACAACCAAAAGATGATATTCGAAAAACTATACAGGGTTCCTACCGGTAACCGGCATGATGTAAAGGGTTTTGGACTAGGATTGTATTATGTTAAGACTATTACTGAAGCATTACATGGGAAAGTAAAAGTGCGTAGTGAACTAAATAAGGGAAGTGTATTTGAAGTTTTTTTACCATTGAATGTCAGCATTGCAACTTATGAAGGATAAAACACGAATACTACTGGTTGAAGATGATGCAAACCTGGGCGCACTGGTTGAGGAATATCTCTCAATGTTGGGTTATAAAACCCGGCTTGCTATAAACGGCGAGGAAGGATTAAGTGCATTTAAATCAGAAACTTTTGATTTGTGTATATTGGATGTTATGCTTCCTAAAAAGGACGGTTTTTCACTTGCGGCAGAAATACGTCAATTGAATGAGCATGTTCCATTGATCTTTCTAACTGCCAGATGTCATAGTGATGATCGCATCAAAGGATTTAAGGCGGGGTGTGATGATTACATTACAAAGCCATTCAGCAGTGAGGAACTCGCATTGCGCATTGAAGTAATCCTTAAAAGATGTGGATATAACGGAAATAACCATGCAAGTGAGAAAATTGCCATTGGCAATTACGTGTTCGATCCGTATAATCGTCAACTTATATTTGATAACGATATACAGAATCTTACTGTTAAAGAATCAGCTCTTCTCAAAGCCCTCTGTATGAATATCAACAATCTGCTTCCCAGAGATAAGGCACAGATTGAAGTATGGGGAACAAGCGATTATTTTATTGGTCGGAGCATGGATGTTTTCATCACAAAACTTCGTAAATATCTCAGTCATGACCCTGAAGTCAGTATTCAAAATGTTCACGGTGCGGGTTTTAAGCTTGAAGTCAAGAAAACTGTAAACAGCAATTTGAACAGAGAATGAAAATAGAAGAAGCTCAGTTGCTTGTTGATAAATGGATTAGGGAGAAGGGCGTACGCTATTTCAATGAGCTTACAAATACCGCCATTTTAATGGAGGAGGTAGGAGAAGTAGCACGTATAATGGCCAGACGTTACGGTGAACAGTCAATTAAAGATTGCGAGGCTGATTTGAATCTTGCGGATGAATTAGCTGATGTTTTGTTTGTTTTAATTTGCCTTGCCAACCAAACCGGAATTGATCTGACCTCCGCTTTAGAGCAGAATTTGAAGAAAAAAACTGATCGTGACAGTGAGCGCCATTTGAATAACCCGAAACTTTAATTTCATAATGAGTGATATTATAGCGGCAACTTAACAATTCTTTGGTTAATAAATGGCCATCAAATGAAGTATTACCTATTCCTGATAACACTCATGTTGTCTTACCTGGCAAATGCACAGCAATACCCGATTATGGGTAAAGTTGTTGATTCAGCATCGGGTGAACCATTGGCTTTCGTTAACATCCTGATTAATGACAGTAAGAATGGAGGAATGACTGATATTGACGGGAATTTTTCCCTTATTCATTATGAACCGGTTGCAAGCCTTAGGTTAAGTTATGTTGGGTATTATCCTCTGGAATATAAGATAGGTGCCGAGACGAAGCTCATGATACCTATGCGTCGACAAACATTTGAATTGGCAGAAGTTGCAATTGAAGCGGGTGAAAATCCTGCTCATCGTATTATCAAGAATGTAATTAAAAACAGATATAGAAATGACCCATCCAATATCAGGTCATATTCATACACTTCCTATGATAAAATGATCTTCACAGTTCCATCTGATTCAACAGTTACTGCTGTTAAAGTTATTGTTGACTCCAATGATATTAAATTGCAGGAGTTGCTCAAAAAGCAACACCTTTTTATGATGGAATCGGTTGCAGAACATAAATACATATACCCGTCAACAAGTCATGATAAAGTAATTGCCACAAAGGTTTCAGGGTTAAGTGATCCTTTATTCGTTTTTCTATTGTCGCAATCGCAGCCCGAGTCATTCTACAAAGAAACTATCGCCCTGGCCGGGAAGAATTATCTAAATCCGCTAACTGATGGTTTTGATAAAAGATATTTTTTCTGGATAAGTGATACGCTTTTCAACATGAATGACAGTGATACCATTTTTATTATCTCCTTTAAACCACAAAAGGGGAAGAATTTCGACGGACTGAAAGGTCTTTTGTACATTAGCAATCAGGGATGGGCAGTTGCCAATGTTATTGCCAAACCAGCCCGTGATGATGAGAAATTTGATATAACTATCCAGCAACAATACGAACTGTTGTACAATAAACAATGGTTTCCTGTTCAGCTCAATACTGATATTACATTTAATAACCTTGAGGTGAATTCTTCAAAGCTTATGGCTATAGGCAAGAGCTACAGAAAGAATATTATTATTGAATCTGATCTGATTAAGAAGGAATTTGAAGAAATTGCCGTTGAAGTGGTACCTGAAGCAAATTTCAGAGATGAATTATTTTGGCGAAACTACAGAAATGATTCATTATCATTAATTGAAAGAAATACCTATAGAGTGATAGATAGTCTGGGCCGGGAACATAAGTTTGATAGGATGAGTAAACTTATGACCTCACTTATATCAGGGCGTATTCCTATAGGCATCTTTGATATTGATATTAACAGGTTATTCAGGTTTAACGTGTATGAAAAAGTTTACCTTGGATTAGGACTGTATACCAACAATAACCTGACTCGTTTTATGAGCGTAGGTGGTTATGCAGGCTATGGATTTGGCGATAAAGACATGAAATACGGCAGCAGCATAAAGTTTAACTTGTTAAAGTATGATGCTTTAGGACTTTCATTCAAATTTCAGGATGACCTTGAAGAAGCTGCCGGAACACGTTTTTTTGATGATGCGATTGTGCCATTTAATGAGCTTCATTACCGTAATTTCTATATTTCTAAATGGGATAACGTACACTCAGTTGAAGCATTAGTTAACTTCAAACCGTTAAGATATGTCACAGCCTCAGCAGGTATTAAAAGAGCTGATAAAGTGCCAATGTATGACTACAGCTACCAAAACCCTGCAGGTGATGTTTTCTTTGCCACACAAAATCACACATTTGAATACATTAACGCTGGATTCAGATTTGCATACAAAGAAAAGTTTATAAAGAGCAGCACAAGTCGTATTTCCATGGGCACGGTATGGCCAGTGTTGTGGGTGCAATATACTGGTGGGAAAAGTAGCATTAATGAGGCTAATATTTCCTTTAACAGGATTGATATGAAAGCCTCATGGTCAGTATTCAATAAGCTGTTTGGTAAAACCAATCTAATTCTCCATTGCGGGTTCATAGATAATGATGCACCATATTCTGAATTATTTAACGGAAGAGGAAGTGCTGGTGAAAGTTTTTCAGTTTTTTCGGGAGGTAGTTTTGTAACCATGAAGCCATCAGAATTCCTTAGTGACAGGTACGCATCATTATTTATAGAGCATAATTTCGGCAAATTATTGATGCGCACTAAAATCTTAGAGCCTGATTTGTCAGTGGTGTTAAATACTGGTATCGGATCACTTGCTAACCAAACGCGACACGAAATGATTAATTTTAAAACTATGGAGCACGGTTATTTTGAAACCGGCCTCTTGATAAGTAATATAATTAAATCATCATTCTCAGGAATAGGTGCCGGAATTTTCTACCGTATGGGTGCCAATGGACTTGCTACTTCAAAGGAGAATTTGATGTTCAGGCTGTCGTTAAAATATTCAATTTAACCCAAGGGATGTTAGCTCATCTGTCGCCCAGGTTACATTCTAAAACAAAGGGCCGTTTTAAATACGGCCCCTTTTTCTAAACTGTCATAATATCCTTATCCTTGGCTTCAAAGAGTTTATCAGCCTTGGCAGTGAAAGTGTCAGTGAGATTTTGAATTTCCTTCTCCAGTTGTTTTATTTCATCTTCAGGAACACCATCCTTTTCAAGTTTCTTTCCTGAATCAAGTGCTGCACGACGTATTCCACGGATAGTAACTTTGGCATTTTCAGTCTCAGCCTTCGCTTTTTTTACCAGATCTTTACGGCGTTCCTCTGTTAGAGGTGGAACATTAATACGAAGTACTTCACCGTTATTTTGTGGGTTAAACCCCAAATTTGCAGCCATGATAGCTTTTTCTATTGGCACAAGCATTGCCTTTTCCCATGGCTGTACAATGATTTGCCGGGGATCAGGCGTATTGATATTTGATACCTGTTCAATAGGTGTCATTGAACCATAATAGTCAACCCTAACACCTTCAAGCATTGAAGGACTTGCTTTTCCTGCTCTTATCTTCTGGAATTCCTTATCAAGGTGAGCAATGGCATTATTCATGCCTTCTTCGGCTTCATCTATAATAAAAGTGATTTCTTCGTTCATTGGGGTTTAGATTAATGTTCTATCAAACAATTGGTGTAAAGTAATAAAATCAACATTGGTGCTTAATCAAAAGAATCTTGATTTTTTTGCCCAATTTTATTTAACAATTCTTTCAAAAAACGTGGCAAATATACGAAACGTTCAAAGTTAACAAACCAATGTGCCGATTTCTTCGCCTTCCAATAAACGCAACAGGTTACCCTTAATGTTCATATTGAATACCATAATTGGCAGGTTATTCTCACTGCACATAGTTATTGCAGTCATATCCATGATGTTAAGGTTTTTCTCATACACCTCAGTAAAGCTTATAGACTTGTATTTTATTGCATCAGGATCTTTTTCAGGATCTGCTGTATAAACACCATCAACGCGGGTTCCTTTTAGCACAAGATCAGCTTTTATCTCTACAGCCCTTAGAACAGCGGCAGTATCTGTAGTAAAGTATGGGTTTCCGGTTCCTCCGGCAATAATTACCACTTCTCCTGATTCAAGATAGTTAATGGCTTTTGATCTACTCATTGATTCGGCAATTGGATCAATTGCTATCCCTGACAGGAGTTTAACTTTAGCTCCCTGCTTCTCCAGTTCTCCCTGAAGGGCCATGCTGTTAATTACAGTAGCAAGCATACCCATATAGTCACCTTGCACACGGTCCATTCCTTTGGCTGCACCTTGCAGCCCTCTGAAGATATTGCCACCTCCAACTACTATAGCAACCTGTATGCCTTGGCTAACAACCTGTATTATTTCATTAGAGTATTCAGTAAGCCTTACAGGATCAATTCCGTGTTGCTGGTTTCCCATAAGTGCTTCACCACTTAGTTTTAATAGAATTCTTTTGTATTTCATTGTATACGTTTATCTTTTATTTCTTTTATCGTGTGATCAACATTTGCCTTGTTTCAGTAAAGTTGTCTGTTTTCAGGGTATAGAAATATGTGCCCGGTTTAAGGTCAGTTACTGATGTAACAATCAAATGATCTCCTTTTTGGTAATTGCCTGATAAGAACGTGCGAACCAGCCTACCGCTATTGTCATAAAGTGTTAAGGATATTGTTGAAGGTTCAAGGAGTCTGAATTTGATATTGGTTGTTGTGGATGAAGGATTTGGAAAATTCTGGAATAGGCCTTCAAAATTTTCGATTGAATGTTCATTTACTCCAATGCTATTATCGCGATATAGGAAATGAAGACACCACTGGTTTAACATTCCTGAATTAGAATTACCATTTTCAACAATACGGAGTTGCCATTGCCCTGACAAAGGATTATTGAGTATGTTACTAAATGATTGTTCGGGACGGTAACGACCAGTGAAAGGAGCAGTCCCTTCTTTTATTGACTTAACAGCCTGATCATCAAATATAGTCTGAGTGTAGTTATTTCCTTCACCACCGTTTCTGTCACTCATCATAATTGAAATATTGTCAGGAGATATAAGGATAACTCTTAATTCTGTAGTTCGTGGATGGGTAATATCGACTAGGACATCAAGGTCGAGAAGTTCACCATCCTGTGATACATCTATCTGGGCATAGGTGTTAGAGTTGTCAGGTATCACGATTGGCAATTCATCTGAACAGTTCTCCACCTGGAATATATTCCCAACCTCATAAGAGAAAAATGTAGAAGGTGCATCTGTACCCGGAGGTGAAATTCCTTTACCACCCGAAGGGTAAGTTGCTATCATTGTGCCAGCTGAATCCTGTACTGCAAAGTAATAGCTTATGATTGTACCGAGCGGGAAGCCCGGAATTGTGTAATTGAAGGTATCGCCTGTGAAGCTTGTAGGTGTTACGTGCGAATATGTTATACTATCAGTAGTGTAGTACAATCGGGGTGAAAAGTTGCTAGTGTTTAATGAATGATCACTTGAAATAATTATTGAGGTTTCTCTTGGTTCAGTTGAATTACCCGATACTATTATGTCATGTTCGAAAGCTATCCTCTGATTAAGGGCATTTGCCGCAAGGTTAGCAATAGAGGCCCGTACAAGCGCCTGATACAGTTGCATATTGAGGATTTGGATATCATCGTTAGGAGTATGATAGAATTGGTTAAAGTCGCCCATATCCTCAATAAGAAGTATTGCCGGATAATCATATTGCCAGAAAGAAGCATGGTCACTCGCAGTAATACTGGTGAAATTATTTGATAGCCCTGGCTGGTAAAGGGAGGTGGTTGTCAGAAAGTCATTGGTTAATTGAGTGGAGGCTGCATTAGTACCAAGTGAATACAGCAAATCATTATCTGAGTCCCATGCAATCATGTCAAGATTAATTACACCCATTATGATATCACCATTCATGTATGCTTGTTGGGCATAAAACTCGCTTCCAATCAATCCGATTTCTTCTTCATCCCATGCTGCAAATCGCACAGTGTAATCAAGGTCAATGTTGCTGAGTATTCTTGCAGCTTCAATAACAGCAACTGTACCTGATGCATTGTCATCAGCTCCGGGAGCCAGTTGACCCGAAGGCATATTATCAAAGTGACCGCAAATAATATACTCCTTATCAGGATATTTGGTACCTAGTTTGGTGGCTATAACATTTACTCCACGTGAGTTATTGAACTCCTGGAATTCAGGTTCGTAGCCATACTCAACGAATTTATCGTATATCCATTGTGTGGCTAATACGTTTCCCGGTGAGAGATAATGTCTTGACGCTATTGTAACCAATTCACCATCAACCATTACTGATGTATCTCCGGCCAGTTGTCTGGTCAGTAATAGAATGCTTTCACTTGTTGAAAGGGAGGATAATGAATCAACCAGAGGGCTGTAAGCTATTATAGTTTTACTTTGAGATGCGAATTGCGACTTAACTTGTTTTGGGATCAAACCCAACAGGGAAATGGCAATTAGAATTGCAATTGATCTTAAAGCGGCTTTAGTGGAATAGGTTTTCATAGTTTAAATGCCATTTGTTTTATTTTCACCCATTTAGCAATTTGATCCTAAATGAGGTGTGATATTTTTAATTTACGATGACCATCTTTTTTGTGGTAGTCAGGTCGTTGCTTTCAAGGGTGTAAAGATACATACCTGGTTTTAAATCTGATACAGAAATTACCAAAAGATGCATACCTCTATCGTGAAAACCCGAAAGGAGAGTTCGAATTCTGTTTCCGTTGATATCATATAGTGATAATGTAATATCTGACCGATATGGTAGGCTGAACTTTATTGTGGTGTTTTTACTGGCAGGATTTGGGTAGTTTTGATACAATATTTCATTTTTTTGGAACAAGTCTTCTGCAAGTCCAATTGTATAGTCTTTGTACAAAAAATGTAGGCACCATTGATTAAGCATACCTGAATTTACATTTCCGCTTTCAGCTATGCGAAGCTGCCATTGGCCTTTTATTTCTTTGTTCTTGAGAGTGTTCAAAGGTGTTTCTGGTCTGAATCTTCCTGTAAATGGGGCAACGCCTTCTTTTATAGAAATTTGCGACTGATCGTCAAAAATAGTTTGTGTATAATTATCTCCTTCATTTCCATTTCGGTCACTAAGCGTAATTGGTACATTATCGGGAGAAATCAATACTATTCTCATTTCATAAGTCCTTGGGTGAGTAATATCAACCATAACATCTATATCTACCAAATGGCCTTGTTCTCCTACAACGATCTGATCGTATGTATTGGAATTATCAGCAATAATTACAGGTGTGTTGACAGAACAGTTGCCAGAGGTTGCTATATTATCTACCTTGTAATTAAAGTATTGTGAAGGTGCAATTGTACCCGGAGGGCTTAATCCTTTACCCCCTGAAGGCAGTGTTGCAATCATGGTTGCAGAAGCATCCTGAATTGCAAAATAATAAACTACGTTTGAACCTGCCGGGAATCCGGGAATACTAAAGGTGTACAGCTCGCCATCAGAAGCTGACGGTAATATATAATCAAATTTAAGACTATCAATTGAATAGTATAGTCTGGGTGCATTATCATCATTGTTGGCAACCGGATGTTCACATGATACTGTAATATTTGTTTCTCTTGGCAATGTTGACGCGTTTGAAGCTATCGGAACATGTTGCAGGTTTATGCGCTGATTCAATGCACTTGAAGTGATATTGGCAACCGAAGCCCGAACCATTGATCCAAAGTACGGTAAGTTAATGGCTGCAACATTGTCACCGGGAGTATGGTAGTGGGCATTAAAATCATAGAAGTTTTGGATGGCAAGGATTGCCGGATAACCATATTGCCAAAAAGAAGCGTGGTCACTATTGGCGGTAGTTATGAAGTTATGCGACATTTGAGGCTGATAATAGCCGGTTGTAGTAACAAAGTCATTTGAAAAAGCTTCAGAGTTTGCATCTTTTGCAATTGAATATTTGTTGTCATTATTTGAATCCCATGCAAGCATATTGACGTTTAGTACGCCTGCAATGTTTTCGCCATTTAATGATGCTTGCTGAGCATAGTATTTGCTTCCGGCCATTCCTATCTCTTCTTCATCCCAGGCAATGAATTTAACTGTATACTCTACATCAAGGGTACTCAATATCCGCGCAGCTTCAAGGACAGCTACTATCCCTGAAGCATTATCATCGGCTCCGGGTGATAGTGGACCTGATGGCATATTATCATAATGGCCACATATTATGTATTCTATGTCGGGATAAAGGTATCCGGTTTTGGTAGCTATTACATTTGCTCCTCTGGTCCCATTAAAATACTGAAACACCGGTTGATACCCGTATTGCTCAAACTTCTGGTAAATAAATTGCGCAGCAAGGGCATTACCGCTTGAAAGGTAATGCCTCGAACTGATAGTTTTTATTTCACCATTGATTGTTATAGTGGTATCACCTGATAGTTGTCGTATCAGCAATAGTATTCTTTCATTACTTGCTGATGCAGAAACCGATTCAACCAAAGGACTGTATGCAAGCTGAGCCGTGCTGGTTAGTCCTAAAAGAAACACTATAGAAACCATCAACAGGTTTCTTTTGATCGGCTTCATATTGGTTTGTCAGGTTAGAAAAACAATATCATTCGTTTTGTCCGTGGCAATTCTTATATTTCTTACCACTGCCACAAGGACAGGGGTCATTACGGCCAACTCTCTTTTCAACCCTCACAGGCGTGGTAACACGTTGTTCTGATGTTCTCCCAGCCTGTGATAATAAATCAGTTCTTTCCTCTTTATAGTTGCCATGATCAGTCTTTCGTGGTTTCTGTGCCTCTTTAACCTGCGATGATTCCTTAATTGGCAAGTTAGCCTTTACTATAAAAGAAGAAATTTCATTGTTCGTTTTTTGAATTAGCTGCTTAAACAATTCAAACGACTCGAATTTATAGATAAGTAATGGATCTTTTTGTTCGTAAGTCGCATTTTGCACTGAATTGCGTAGCTCGTCCATTTCACGAAGATGGTCTTTCCATGAATCATCAATTACAGCTAAAGTAACTCCTTTTTCAATAGCTAAATTGATCTCCCTACCTTTGTCATTGTATGCTTTTTTTAAGTTGGCCACAACCTGCATGTTACGAATGCCATCAGTTATTGGGATGGCAATATTTTCAAACTGCGGCTGGTTCTCATAAATGTCCTTGATTACGGGGAATGCTTTTTCAGCAAGTCGTCGACTTTTCTCCATATAGTTTTTGTAAACCTGGTCGAAAAGTGAATCAACTATAACCTGCTTATTTTTTGATACGAAATCTTCAGCACTGATGTTTGGTTCTGTTGCAACAGTTTTCATCAGTGATATCCTGAACCCTTCGTAATCACGCTCATCCTGATGCGTTGAAACTATTGTGTCGCAAACATCGTATATCATGTTTGAAATGTCCACAGCAAGTCTTTCACCATAAAGTGCATGACGGCGTTTTTTATAAATTACCTCACGTTGTGAGTTCATTACATCATCGTACTCAAGAAGTCTTTTACGAATGCCGAAGTTGTTTTCTTCAACTTTCTTCTGCGCTCTTTCAATTGATTTTGTGATCATTGAATGCTGAATCACCTCACCTTCTTTAAGACCGAGGCGATCCATTATACTGGCAATACGTTCAGACCCAAACATACGCATCAGGTCATCTTCAAGGGCTACGAAGAACTGTGAACTTCCCGGATCACCCTGACGTCCAGCACGGCCTCGTAACTGGCGGTCAACCCGACGTGATTCATGGCGTTCTGTACCAATGATGGCTAATCCTCCAGCCTCTTTTACACCAGGTCCCAGTTTTATATCGGTACCCCTACCTGCCATATTGGTAGCAATAGTAACAGTGCCAGCGAAACCGGCTTCTGCTACAATGTCAGCTTCTTTTTGGTGAAGTTTCGCATTCAGCACGTTATGTTTGATGTTCCTGAGTTTAAGCATTCTACTAAGCAGTTCCGAGGTTTCAACAGAAGTTGTACCTACCAGTACAGGCCTTCCTTGCTTAATCAGACTAGTAATTTCATCAGCAACGGCGTTGAATTTTTCACGTTTTGTTTTATATACGAGGTCTTCACGATCGTGTCTGATGATACTCCTGTTAGTAGGAATTACAACCACATCAAGTTTATAGATATCCCACAACTCACCCGCTTCAGTTTCAGCAGTACCGGTCATACCGGCAAGTTTCTTGTACATCCTGAAGTAATTCTGCAGGGTTACAGTGGCATAAGTTTGTGTTGCAGCTTCTATCTTAACGTTTTCCTTTGCTTCAATTGCCTGATGCAGACCGTCACTATATCGGCGACCTTCAAGTATTCGGCCTGTTTGCTCATCAACGATCTTGATCTTGTTGTCCATAACAACATACTCAACATCTATCTCAAAAAGGGTATATGCTTTAAGCAACTGGTTTACTGTATGAACGCGCTCTGATTTAACAGCATAATCACGCATTAATTCTGACTTTTTCTCTGCTTTTTCAGCATCAGATAATTTTAACCTTTCAAGTTCAGCAATTTCTGCACCTATGTCAGGCAGTATATAAAAGCGTGAATCTTCATAGGATGCGGTGATAAGGTCAATGCCTTTCTCGGTAAGCTCAACAGTGTTATGCTTTTCATCTATTACAAAGAAAAGTTCATCATCAATGATGTGCATGTTCTTTGACTGTTCAGCCATATAGAAATTTTCGGTCTTTTGCATTAAGGCTTTCATGCCCGGCTCGCTAAGGAACTTTATGAGAGCTTTGTTCTTTGGCAGTCCCCTATAAGCCCTGAAAAGCTGTTCACCGCCCTTCTTTTCATTTTCTGAATTGCTCGAATCAGTCAATAATGATTTAGCCTCAGCAAGTAATTTAGTAACCAAGGAGCGTTGTGCTTCATAAAGTTTTTTGATTTCTGGCTTGAGTGCTTCAAACTCCTGGTTATCACCTCTGGGTGTTGGACCTGAAATAATAAGAGGAGTTCTAGCATCGTCAATAAGAACCGAGTCAACCTCATCCACTATTGCGTAGTTATGAGGTCTCTGAACCAGTTCTTCAGGGTTACCTGTCATATTATCGCGCAGGTAGTCGAATCCAAATTCATTATTGGTACCAAAGGTAATATCTGCCATGTAGGCTTTACGTCTGGCTTCAGAGTTTGGCTGATGCTTGTCAATGGTATCAACCTTAAGACCATGGAATTCATAAAGGACACCCATCCATTCGGAGTCACGACGTGCCAGGTAATCGTTCACGGTAACAATATGGACTCCTTTACCGGGCAAGGCATTCAGGTATACCGGTAATGTAGCCACCAATGTTTTTCCTTCACCGGTTGCCATTTCAGCTATCTTACCCTGATGCAATACAACACCTCCTATAAGTTGTACATCATAGTGCACCATGTCCCATGTTATAACATTTCCGCCTGCTACCCATTTATTGTGATAATATGCTTTGTCGCCCACTATCTGAATACTATCGCGTAAAGCAGCCATGTCACGGTCCATCTGTGTAGCGGTAACTTCAATGGTTTCATTCTCCTTGAACCTGCGGGCTGTTTCTTTGATCACAGCAAATGCTTCAGGCAATATCTCATTTAGTACTTTCTGTGTTATTTCATAATTTTCCTTCTCAAGGCTGTCAATTTGTACATAAATGCTTTCCTTGTCATCCATATCCATCTCAAGATCTTCCTCTATGCGCTTCCTGAGATTAGCGATAGTTTGTTCTTTTTCAGCAGTAGCTTGTCTGATCTTGTTTTTGAATTCATCAGTCTTTGCCCTTAACATATCATTCGATAGCTTTTCTATCGAAGGGTATACTGCTCTTATTTTTTCAACAACAGGTAACAGTTCACGTATATCTTTATCTGACTTTGTACCGACGAATTTCTTAAAAAATGAAAACATTGATATGGTATTTAATTATAAAACACAGTTAGGAGCTCTGTATGGACCTAGCCATTACAGAACATTAGTAGATGCAAAGTTAACTTATTTATTGCAAAAAACAGGAAAGGATACTTAGTGATTATAGTTTACATAGAAATTAAAAGCCGCTAGGTGCGGCTTTTAATTTTTTAATATTCGTCTTCATGAAAGAAGAAATCTTCCTTTGAGGGATAGTCAGGCCATAAGTCTTCAATACTATCATAGACCTCACCTTCATCTTCTATCTCCTGAAGGTTTTCAATAACTTCCATAGGTGCACCTGATCTAATACTAAAGTCAATCAGTTCGTCTTTGGTTGCAGGCCATGGTGCATCTTCAAGCTTTGAGGCCAGTTCTAAAGTCCAATACATATTCAGAAGAATTTGCTTTTAATTTTTTGCAAAAATAGTTTAATTTACTTCACATCCAAGAATAAAAAAATGTTAGTGTAAAAGTTTTTAATTGATAGCAAATACCATACCTAAAACCTTGCATTCCAAAGAGTTTCACCAACATGTAAATCTTTTCCAACCTTCCGTGCAAGCACAAAGAGATAATCTGACAGGCGGTTAAGGTATTTAACTACTAACTCACCCTGCAAAGTTTCAGGATTGTTCTCAATTAGCTTAATTGTTAATCTTTCAGCCCTGCGGCAAACAGTGCGTGCTACATGGCAAAAAGATACAGTTGTATGACCTCCCGGTAGTATGAAAGAACCCAAAGGAGGCAGCTCATCATTCATCTTATCAATTTCTTTTTCAAGTAGTACTATATCATTTTCAGAAAGTAACGGAAGTGATTTTATATTACCCTCCGGATCCGCAGCTAATAAAGATTCTGCAGTAAAAATACGATCTTGTATCTCAATTAATAGTTCTTTTATATCTGATGTGATTTCCTGGTCTCTTATAAGTCCTATAAATGAATTCAGCTCGTCAAGTGTTCCGTAGGCTTCAATACGCTCATGGTATTTAGGTACTCTGGTTCCTCCAATTAGAGAGGTTTGACCTTTATCACCTGTTTTGGTGTATATTTTAAAATCAGTGCCCATTTTTGATAAGTTGATTATTGCCTGTTTATACCATTATGATAAGCATTCAAGCTGTCCATTATCCAGTTTGATCATATACTATAATGTTTGCTGAAACAACAAGTACCCAGCAATGTTCAACTGAATTAATTTTTGTGGTAGTATTCTATTGTCCGAATATCAGTATTACGCTCGTCTGAAGATATTAATCCATCGGAGAGCCTAATTATTCGATGAGCATGCCGGGCAATATCTTCTTCATGTGTTACCAGGATAATAGTGTTCCCCGCTTTATGAATCTCTTCAATCAGGCCCATAATATCAACAGAAGTAACTGAATCAAGGTTGCCGGTAGGTTCGTCGGCAAGAATTATTGATGGTTTGTTAACCATTGCTCTGGCTATGGCAACCCTCTGACGTTGACCTCCTGAGAGTTCATTAGGTTTGTGCTTTATCCTGTCAGTTAAGTTTACTTGTTCCAATACTTCCATAGCCCGTTGGGTTCTGTCAGTCTTTGCATAACCTGCATAAATCATAGGGAGGGCAACGTTCTCAAGGGCATTAAGCCTGGGCAGGAGATTAAAGGTTTGGAATACGAAACCTATTTCCTTGTTTCTGATTTCAGCGAGATCGTCATCCTGTAATTTACTAACATCTTTGTTATTCAAAAGGTAGCTACCGCTGGTAGGGGTATCCAGACATCCAATAAGATTCATTAATGTAGATTTGCCTGATCCTGATGGGCCCATCAAAGCTACAAATTCGTTCCTTTTTATGCTTAGTGTAATCCCTCTGAGTGCCCGTACAGTTTCAGTACCTACTTTGAAGTAACGGGTAATCGAATCTAATTGTATAACCTCCTGGTTCATTGCCGAAGTTTTTTTCAGAACGAACAAATGTATGAATAATTGTCAGAAGCGTATAATAAAATCCTGCTTTGGCATTCCAGTGCGAAAAAAAACAAGCCCCATATGAAAAAGATCGATAGATATAGTAACTGCTGGGTTTTGTTTTATTTCACTCCAGGCCTCTTCCATCTCTGCTGACCAATATATGTCATGGAATACTATTACTGATGCTTCATGCATGAAAGGTAGTAACTGGCTGAAATATCTCATCACAGGCTTGTAGGCATGATTGCCGTCAATAAAAACGAAATCAATCTTGTTAAGTTTCTCAAGTACACCGGGCAACATGATATCAAAATTCCCGATAATAAGTGAATAGTTTTGGCCTTCACTGAATTTTTTGAGACTTTGTTCAGCAATAGCTGCAGTTGTAGCACAACCCTCAATTCCAATAAAAAAACTATCAGTTGATCCCGATACCTGGTAAATGCTGCTTATACCAAGAGAGGTACCCATCTCAAGCATGATCTCAGGCTTAACATACTTCACTATTCTATATAGCAATTGACCTTGAGCAGGACTGATTGAACTCCGTTTTGCAATGTCCTGCACCTTTGCAAGATAAGTTTGGTAGCCTGCTTTGCCTGAAGGTGCTCCAAAATCCACAATTTCAACTACATTTTTATTCTTTAACAATCTCTGTCGCTGCTCTTCAACCCTTGTATATGCTACGTACTTAGTTTTATCTTCAAGTACTTTAGTTATAAATTCATAAACAAAAGGGGAGTGGACCCCATGCTTAGTGGTTGATTTCCTGTAATAGGATAAATACTTTATAAGTTGTCTAAGTGTTTTTAGCATGTCATATTTGTTGATGTTTCAGCATCCCCAAGTTTCCCGGTCAAGACTTCTAAAATTTATTGCTTCTGCTAAGTGGTCAAGTTTAATTTCTTCACATTGGTCAAGGTCTGCCACCGTACGGGCCACTTTAAGTATTCTATCGTATGCCCTGGCTGACAGGCTTAATTTTTGCATTGCGTTTCTTAATAACGATATGCCTTGTTCATTTAGTTTACAATATTTGCTGAGCATTCGTGTACTTATCTGTGCATTGGCATGTACTCCTTTTACGCCTTTATAACGCTCTTCCTGTATTAATCGTGCTTTTATGACTCTTTCGCGTATTGTATAACTATTTTCTGATGTTCTTGTTTGCGACAGTTCCCTGAAGGGTACCGGCGTTACTTCAACGTGAATATCTATTCTATCAAGAAGTGGACCGGAAATCTTGTTCATGTATTTTTGAACCTCACCTGCCTTACAAACACATGAACGCTCAGGATGGTTGTAAAAACCGCAGGGACAGGGGTTCATTGCTGCAATTAGCATAAAGTTTGAAGGATATTCAACTGTTTGACGTGACCGTGAAATGGTCACTACCCTATCCTCCATTGGCTGCCTGAGTACTTCAATCACAGAACGTTGGAATTCGGGGAGTTCGTCCAGGAATAGCACCCCATTATGTGCCAGCGATATTTCTCCTGGTTGAGGGTTTGAGCCTCCACCAACTAATGCAACAGGTGAGATAGTATGATGCGGATTTCTGAATGGCCTGACCGAAATCAATGAGGAGTTACGGCTCATCTTACCGGCTACTGAGTGAATCTTTGTTGTTTCAAGTGATTCATTCAGGTTAAGCTGTGGCAAGATTGAAGGAAGTCGTTTTGCCAGCATTGTCTTGCCCGATCCCGGAGGTCCAATCAATATGGCATTGTGTCCGCCTGCTGCAGTTATCTCTAAAGCACGCTTAATATTTTCCTGTCCTTTTACATCAGAGAAGTCGTAATCATACTCTTTCAGTTGTGAAAAGAACTCATCCCTTGTGTTCACAATCTCCTCAGTGAGTTCTTGTTCTCCGTTAAGAAATCTTATCACTTCAAGAATGTTTTCAACGCCGTATACTTTTAAATCATTTACAATGCCTGCCTCCCGGGCATTCTGCTTTGGCAGTATGAATCCTTTGAACCCTTTCCGGCGCGCTTCAATTGCTATAGGCAAGGCGCCTTTAATGGGGTGCAATCCACCATCAAGTGACAATTCACCCATAATCACATATTCTTCTGCCTTTTGCGCGGGAATCTGTCCATTAGCTGCCAGTATGCCTGTAGCAATTGTCAGATCATATGCTGAGCCCTCTTTCCTGATATCAGCGGGAGCCATATTGATCACTATCTTTTTACCCGGTATCCGGTACCCGATGTTCCTAAGGGCTGATTCAATACGTTGGTGGCTCTCTTTTACTGCAACATCGGGCAATCCAACCATAAAAAACTGGATTCCAATGTCCATATTTACTTCTACTGTAACAATTATTGCATTTACCCCCAATATTGCACTTCCAAAAGTCTTAACAAGCATATTATAGGTATTGTCAAAGGTCCGCAAGTTATGATATTTTTCGCAATCTGTTTATGGAACTGTTAAAAATATCCATGAAGCAACCCCACATTTATACAACGACAAAGTACTCAACTCTCAGGGCTTGAATTATATGATTCATAAAATTATTATCCAACTTGTTTATGGAATCGTTTGAACATTTTACTTTGCATAAAGTTAATGTGAGTGAAAAAATCAACTCCATTGAATAAACCTGGAAATAAACCTGAAGTTAAATCACCATGCCGGCTCGTATGTCGGCTTGATCAGCGTGGTATGTGTGTAGGGTGTTTCCGAATGCTTGATGAAATAGCCAATTGGGAAATAATGTCAAATGAGGAGCGCTTTGACGTACTAAGGAAAGCACACCTGCGCATGCAACTTGGCAATATCAAGTTATAAATTCAGATTCAAATCCTCGCAGGCTTATAGCCCGATAATTGCAATATTTTTTGTGAATCAGTATCTTCAAGCAGCTGCTTCAGGCTTATATCATTCTTTGTCATGTAGTTTCTAACAATCTGCCAACCAAGCCAATGCCCTGTTCTAGATGGCGATTCATTATCAAAGCCGGAAGTAAAAGGACCGTCGGTCATGAACATTGTAATTGCTTTAGCATCGGTTGCATACAGCAATTGGTTTTCAATGATGAAACTCCATAAGCTTTGTTCATTTGCTTCAACCCAATTAACCTGTTGTGCAGTGTATTTCATCAGGTATTCAGGTTTTACATCTGGCAGCATTACTTCTGTAAAGTATATTGTTTTGCCTTGTTCAATCATTGCATCAAGCAATGTGGAAGCAGGTGTTGCAGGAAGCCGTGCCCACGCTATCTCTTTGAATGCATCAGGAAGTATGTATTCAGGTGAAAGCCTGTTAATGATGTATAATGGAAACCCCTGCTCCTTATAGGGATTGTAATCACTGCCAAGGTATAAGTCGAGACCTATTATCAGAGCTGTATCTGCATATTTAATTGGCATCTGTATGTCGAACCCTGATACGTATGTGTATACCTGTGGTACTTGTATATCAGGAATGCTTTGCTGCATCCTTGAAAAGGCAGTGGTGAATCCTGTGTTAAGCTGGTTAACATCAGGGAATACCTTCATTGTGTATTTGTAGGTTGACCTTATGAGCGAATCAGTAACAAAGTTTTTTAGTTGCCTCATGCCATTCTCATCAGGAATTTGAGATCCCAGAAAAATTTTGTATCGGGGATATATCTCAGCAATTCCTTCCTCAAAATCATTGGTATCAATGCTAAATAAATCTACTTCATATCGACGTATACCATCAGTGTAGGTATCTTCAATTGTATCATTGTTGCATGATTTGCATGCCGAAAGGCTGATGCAGAGCAACAGAAAGCAAATAAACCTTATCATTTATTGAAAATTTAAACAAAAGTACTGTTATTACAGTATTTTCCAACCAATACTCATAGTTATCAGGTTATTTTTAAGGGTTCGGTTATCAATGTCCAGATAGTCACTCATGCCTAACTCATATCTAAGGTCAACTGTAAACATTAACAAGTCAGCACCGGCTCCAAACTGTAATCCCCAGTTAGCCCGCCTTAAATCATTTTCAGTAATAGCATCATCCCAGTCTTTCGTTTCAAGCTCCCTGTTGATTGATAATGTAGCAACCGGGCCTGCAAATACTCTAATATTGGTTAATCCAACATCAGCCACTTTAACACCCACTAATACAGGGATGTCGATAGTTCTGATATTAATGGTTTGCTCGCCACCTGAAAATTTGAGTACTCCCGACCTCTTCATAAAAAGTAGTTCAGGCTGCAAATAGATCTTTGAGCCCATACGCACAAAAGCCCCCCAATGTATATTGCTGACAGAATTTTCTTTAATGTCAGAAATATCATAGTGATACTTTGAAAAGGTAGCCCCTATCTTAGGACCTAACGTAAAACTTGGCATCTGAGCAAACACGGTGGCAGTTGCCATAATCATTACAATAAACAAGCTTATCTTTTTCATAGGATGTTATTTTTGCTGGAACAAAATTAATTACTAAACATTATTGTATAGCACTTAAACGCGTCATTTTTGCTATTTTTGCCTATATTTACAACAAATATAATGTGGTTGTGATTCAGTAAGTCTTACGTAAAATTTTAAAACTAAAAATATGAAAACCAGGATCGTTTTACCTTTCATCTCTTTTTGCATCTTAATGATGCTGTCTGTGAACGCTTCAGCACAGTACCGGTCGTTTATTCTGGGCGTAAAAGCAGCGCCACACATCGGCTGGTTAAATACCAATCAAAAAGACTATAACTCTGAAGGAGCAAAGCTTGGTTTTTCATGGGGTGTTACATCTGAAATCTATTTCGCAAAGAACTACGCATTGGCAACAGGCCTTACTTTTATTTACCAGAATGGCGCACTTTCTTATCCTGATATTGTTGGTGGGAACCTGATTTCATTACAGCGGGATTATCGCATAAGATATATCGAATTGCCTGCAGTCCTTAAGATGAAAACAAATCAAATGGGCGATTTTAAGTATTTTGGACAGATAGGTTTAGGGTTCGGTTTACGGACAAGTTCAAAAGGCAGGGATGAATATAAGTCAGGTACCTCAACTATTGTTGATGATTTCCATGATATTGATGACCAAACAAATCTTTTCAGAACATCCATGATTATTGGCGCAGGAGTTGAATACCCATTTGATAACAACACATCAGTTGTTGCAGGTATTAACTTTAATAACGGTTTCACAAACGCCCTGAGAAAAAAGAATACTGTGAACTTTCAAGAGCACCAGGGCAAACCTAACTTTATTGAGTTAAGCCTGGGCGTGAATTTCTAATCCAAAAAATTATGAAGATTGCTTTAGCGCAGTATAATTTCCTTATTGGTGATTTTGAATACAATAAGGGGCGTATACTCGAAGGGATACGCATTGCCACTGATAAAGGTGCTGAACTGGTTGTATTTCCTGAACTTGCTTTAACAGGATACCCACCGCGCGACTTTCTTGAATTCACTGATTTTATCGATAGATGTGAGGCTGCAATGCAGCAAATTGCGCTAAATTGCCGCGATATAGCCGCTATCATTGGGTCGCCCTCACGCAATCGCACAGGCAAAGGAAAACCTCTGTTTAATTCAGCATGGTTCCTTAATAAAGGTAAAGTTGAATCAATTGCCAATAAATCATTATTGCCAAATTATGATGTGTTTGATGAATACAGGTATTTTGAACCGGCAGATGGCTTTGGCTATATTGATTTAAAGGGAGTGCGTCTGGCACTTACCGTTTGCGAAGATATTTGGAATACCGCCGAAGTACCGATGTATTCATTTTCTCCACTCGACCAGGTACAGACTATAAAGCCGGATATTATTATTAACATCAGTGCTTCGCCATTTAATTACAATCAAACTTTAGTCCGGCGTGAAGTGCTCCGCATTAATGCTTTAAAGTATGGAAAGCCTATCGTTTACGTAAATCACACAGGTGCCCAAACTGAACTAATATTTGATGGTAATTCAATGGTATGCGATGCAGCCGGTAATATCAGGGATCAATTGCCGTATTTTACTGAAGAAGTAAGAATTGTTGATATTACTGACGACTATTATACAAAACAAGCTCATCCCGGTAACATTGTGACCCCTGTGAATACTTCATTGGATACTGGTGTTCCGGCGATAGATCTTATTCACGACGCTTTAGTACTGGGTATAAGGGATTATTTTGATAAAATGGGCTTCAGGAAAGCTGTTCTTGGTTTATCCGGAGGTATAGATTCAGCGGTCACCATGGCACTTGCCGCTGAGGCACTTGGAGCTGAAAATGTGTTGGGTATATTGCTGCCATCAATTCATTCTTCTGATCATTCCATAAGTGATGCTCGGCAATTGGCTGAAAACCTTAATTCTCCGTTTGAGATCATACCTATAAGTGATGGGGTAATTGCCATGGAGCAAACGCTCAGTCCTTACTTTAAGGGCAGGCCTGTAGATGTTACTGAGGAAAACATACAAGCCCGCATCAGGGCAGTAATCCTTATGGCTTTTTCCAATAAGTTTGGGTACATACTACTGAATACAAGTAATAAGAGTGAAGCTGCTGTAGGTTATGGTACCCTCTACGGGGATATGGCCGGCGGATTATCAGTACTTGGAGATGTATATAAAACTGATGTTTATAAGCTCGCCTGGTATATTAACAGGGAAAAAGAGATTATACCTGTCAATTCTATTACCAAGGCGCCATCGGCTGAATTAAGACCTGATCAGAAGGACAGTGACTCACTTCCTGAATATAGCCTGCTCGATCAGTTACTATATTCCTATATCGAAATGAAACGCAGCCCCGCTGAACTGATACTCATGGGCTTTGATGTTGTATTGGTAAACAGGGTGATTAGCATGGTGAACAGGAGTGAATGGAAACGCTTCCAATCACCCCCGGTGCTTAGAATTTCCCCAAAAGCTTTTGGCATGGGGCGTCGAATGCCTATCGTTGCAAGATACCTTTGAAGGTTAAATATTCAGGGCCTCAACAGCCTTGATTTCTGGTAATGCTTTGCGCATTGCTTCTTCAACGCCATTTTTAAGTGTCATCCTGCTGTATGGGCATGATCCACATGATCCCATAAGCTCAACATTCACTACGTTGTCGTCAGTAAGCTCAACAAACTGTATATCACCACCGTCAGCCTGAAGGTATGGTCTAATTTGTTCTATTACCCTTTTAACTTTGGTTGTAAGTTCTATTCGGTTCTCAGTAAGCATAATTATTATCTTTTTAGTTTATCTGTCAATCCTATTTGGTAATTTTAACCGGCTCTGTTGCAGCCATTGTAACATTTCGTATTGCAATCTGCTGGGCAGTGCGCTCAGCCAAATCGTGGAATGCCAGGGCAACTGGTGAGTTGTCCGACATAGCAATTGGCTTACCATGGTCACCCGATTCCCTGATACCTTGAACTAAAGGTATTTGCCCTAACAATGGTATATCATATTCCTGTGCCAGTTTTTTTCCACCTTCTTGTCCAAATATGTAATATTTATTATCAGGTAGCTCTTCGGGTGTGAACCACGACATGTTCTCAATCAGTCCGAGGATAGGTACATTGATATTTTCTTGTGAGAACATCCCGATAGCCTTACGGGCATCAGCAAGTGCAACTTCCTGTGGTGTGGTGACAATTGCTACACCTGTAACTGAAAGATTCTGCACAATGGTGAGATGAATATCGCCGGTTCCCGGTGGCATATCAAGTACCAGATAATCAAGTTCACCCCAGTCAGCTTCAGTAAACATCTGTGTTAGTGCATTAGAGGCCATAGGTCCTCTCCAAACTAATGCTTTTGCAGGATCCACAAAGAAACCAATTGACAGTATTTGAATACCATACTTCTCAATGGGCACTACCATTGCTTTACCATTCACTTCCCTTGCCGAAGGTTTTGAATTAACCTCATCAAACATAAGCGGGACCGATGGGCCGTATATATCAGCATCAACCAATCCTACTCGTGCACCGGTACGACCAAGAGCTACTGCAAGGTTTGCGGCCACGGTTGATTTCCCAACGCCACCCTTGCCTGAGGCAATAGCAATGATATTCTTAACGCCTTTCAACAACTGCTGTTGCTCTGTACGCCGTGTAGTAACCCTGGAAGTCATTTCAATATTTACATCAGCAGCAGGATCAACCATACTGTGAACTGCATCAATACAATCCTTCTTTATCTTGTCCTTCAATGGGCAGGCAGGTGTAGTAAGCACTACCTTAAATGAAATAGTGTTCCCAGTAAAATTTACATCCTCTATCATGTTAAGTGTAACAAGATCTTTGCCAAGGTCAGGGTCTTTTACTGTTTTTAACGCATTGATAATAAGCTCTTTAGTATATGCCATAATTGCTATTGTTTAGTCTTATTTAGATTGCGTAAAGATAAGAAGAAATAGTTTAAGAACTACCATTAAATAAGTCTTCAGCGTTCAAAAGTTGTTCAAGGGTACTTCAAAGCTTCGAATTCAAAGGTAGTTCAAAGCTTCGGGTTCAAGGGTATTTCAAAGCTTCGGGTTCAAGGTTAGTTCAAAACTTCGGGTTCAAGGGTAGTTCAAAGCTCGCGTTCTAAGGTGGTTCAATGCTTCGCGTTCATAGGTAGTTCAATGCTTCACGTTCAAAGATGGTTCAAAGTTTAGCCAGAAAATCAATACTCCAGTTCCCTGGGATCCCAGAACAGTTCAGTGAAATTAACAACAGTATTGTTTTCAACTTTTACACCTTCGTTTTCAAGGAGCTGCTGCATCATTTCAGAACTGCCAAAATGGTGTTTGCCTGTCAGCATGCCGTTGCGATTAACTACCCTATGGGCGGGGACTTCATCAAGTATGTTATGTGATGCATGCATTGCCCAACCTACCATTCTTGAGGACCCTCCTGATCCCAGGTACCTGGCAATTGCTCCATAGCTTGTTACTCTTCCGCGCGGAATTAGTTTAACTACCTCAAATACCTTCTCAAAAAATGAGTCATCTTTCATGATTCTTATTTTAAGCCTTCTTATATCATCTGAAAATAGGGTTATCTGCTCATAGAATAGTTCCAGGCCTGACAATTAGTCCTCATCAGGAACTATTTATCAGATTCTGAAACGCAGATATTTGATTGGTATCCCCTGATGCAGGAATATCTTTTCATAATGTGTTTGAGTGAGCATTACATCATCCTGCAAATTACTGTTGTACAGATCGAAGGTGTGGAACAGCAGCTCAAGTTTCTGATCCTCGATCACTGAAAGGGTAAAGTTGAAAAAGTCGGTGTTATCGGTTTTTAAATGAATGATACTTCCAGGCTTTAGAAACTTTCGATACCTGTTGAGAAACATAGGGGAGGTGAGTCGTTTACGTTCCTTGGCAGGTTGGGGGTCAGGGAAAGTAATCCATATACCTTCAACCTCATTCTCAGCAAACAGGCCCTCAATCTGGTCGATGCGCGTACGTATAAAGGCTGCATTCTTTACATTATTCTCAAAGGTGGTTTTAGCACCCCTCCACATGCGTGCACCTTTTATGTCAATGCCTATGAAATTCTTTTCGGGATACTGAGCAGAAAGTGCTACTATATATTCACCTTTACCACAACCCAGCTCCAGGATTATAGGCTTACTGTTACCGAAAAATCCAGCCCAGTTGCCTTTCATGTCAAAGCCTTGCTGAATGTCGTTGAATGAAAGTTGGAATAAGTGAGGGAAAGTTGCGTTTTCTGCAAACCGCGCATGCTTCTTTTTAGGCATGGAGATACAGGTTATTTTAATGAACGATTGAAAGAATAAACGTTAGTTGTGTCTTTGTATTGTTACGGTTATATTCCAAGCAGCCAGGCTGAAGGGAATCCATTTCTTTGCAGATAAGCAAGTGAAGCATTGGCTTCCTGCTCGTTACTGAAACTGCTGATGCTAACCATGTGAAGTTTCCGTCTGTTCTGCCCAATAAGTCTGGCGTTATGTCCCTGGGCTTTTAGTTGTTCAACCAGGTTTGCAGCATTTTCCGGAATGCTGAAAGCACCTGCTATAATATGAAAGCTACTACCGGTATTTAACTTGTCAGCAGAATTTAGATTAACTCTGGTACCCATTGCCACATCGGCATTGATTGTAGTCACCTGATTTACCTGGTTGGGGAATGCTGACTCTTCAGTAGTTTCTTTTACAGGTTCTGCAACTGAAGTCTGGCCCCATTCAATGGTGGCATCATCAACATGCTCTTCTGCCTGAACGAGAGCTGCAGTAACTTCATCTGCATTGAAGGTGCTTATATGGTTTTTTGTAGTGTGTGCTATGGTTGTTGACTCTGCAGATGGTATCAATGAAGCATAATTACCAACTATACGTTCAAGTGAACCTGTATTTAGCGTAGTCCAGAGTGCAACTGCTGCAACAGGCAGTAATATTGCAGCCCACCGCATAGTTGTGCGTACTACCCGGCGGTCAATACCTGCAATGGGAGCATCTGAAACCCGGTTTACAGGATTAAAATCAAATTTTGTAAGGCCATAGGCTTCACCAAGGTAATTTACCTTGCCTGCAGGGTAGAATTCAATACTGTTCTCTTTGTTGGCAACAAGATGACCAATATCCTCAAACTCAACCTTGCGACCTTTTAGCAGTAAAATACGGATATTATGCACTTCATGTTCAATAACCCGGGCTGCCTCATTGAATTCAAGGCCTAAACTCTTTGCATAGGCATTCACAAGTATGCCATCATTGCCGGTAAGTGCTGCATTAAAGGTAATCTGTTTTGAAGGAGGATGAAATGTATGATGATGCGGGTGTATAGATGCTGGCCTGTAATTTGCAATGAAGCCCCCAAGCCCGGGAACTATAACACAATCATGTTCAAACAGCAGGTTGCTAATTTGCTTCGCTAATACTTTCATTTGTTCCTCTGTTCTGTAATCCATCGTTTGTTGCCCCTCAACAAAACCAGTGATACCTTGAAATTATCCGGCTAAGATAAACACCATATCCTTATTTAGCAAGGAATGTTGATAAGTTTTGATAAATCTTCAGGGGTGTCAATTCCAATGGTCTCAATATCAGTAACACCGGTATATATTGAATACCCATAGTATAACCACCGGAGCTGTTCAAGTGATTCTGCCTTTTCAGGAGGTGCAGGTGCAAGCTCAGCAAGTTCCTTCAATATGTCGGTAGCATAGCCATAAATGCCTATATGTTTGTAAATCCTGTTGTCGTGCAGCCAATTGTCTGAAATAGTATTTCTAACAAAGGGTATGGGCGATCTGCTGAAGTAAAGTGCTTTACCGTGGCCGTCGGGTACCACTTTTACTATATTAGGATTGAATATATCCTCGCTGTTTTCTATAAGCTTAACCAGTGTCCCTATTTCAACTGACGGGTTATTGAAGATCTCAATGACTTTTTCAATTTGCGATGGCTGTATAAACGGTTCATCGCCTTGTATGTTGATGGCAATGTCATACCATTCGCCATTATTTTCAAGTTTTGTCACCACTTCATTTATACGCTCTGTACCTGACTGGTGGGAGGCCGATGTAAGCATTACACGGCCACCAAACGACTTTACGTGGTCAAATATGCGGCTATCGTCGGTTGCTACAATTACACCCGACAACTTGGTACACAAAGATGCCTGCCGGTATACCCTCTCAATCATACTTACTCCCTTAATCTCCACGAGTGGTTTGCCGGGGAAGCGGGTAGATGCATACCTTGCGGGAATGATGCCTATGGCTGATTTTTCAGAAGAGTCCATTTATCTCGGCATTAATGCGTTCAATAATATTGGCCAGGTCTTCAGGTTTCTCTGAAAAGTTAATGTTGTCAACATCTACAATGAGCAGCTTGCCCAATGTGTATTTATTGATCCAGGTTTCATACCTGTCGTTCAAACTTTTCAGGTAATCAATTCTGATCGAATTCTCGTAATCACGTCCTCGTTTTTGTATCTGGTTTACCAGTGTGGGTACACTGGCCCTGAGGTAAATAAGCAGGTCAGGAGGTTGAACGAAAGAACTCATCAGTTCAAACAATGTAACATAATTGTCGAAATCACGTGACGACATCAGTGTCATTGAATGCAGGTTAGGCGCAAATATGTAGGCATCCTCATATATGGTACGGTCCTGCACTACTGTTTTTCCGCTTTTGCGGATGTCAATTACCTGGCGGAATCTACTGTTTAGAAAGTATATCTGGAGGTTGAACGACCACCGCTGCATGTCTTCATAAAATGATGGCAGGTATGGGTTTGTTTCTACATCCTCGTAATGAGGCTCCCAACCGAAATGTTTTGACAGTAATCCTGTGAGCGTGGTTTTCCCGGAGCCTATGTTTCCGGCAATGGCTATGTGCATGGTATTCAGGTTAATTGATCTGTGATTGCTTGTTTTTTCTGTTAAGCAAAGGTAATTAAATGCACAAACAATTACAGGTTATTTCAACCTGAAAATAAATTATCAGTTACGCTAGCTGCGAAGATGTTTCAATAATTTCCTCAACGAATTTACGGTTATTCGACAGGCGGGGAACTTTATATTGTCCGCCAAGGCGATCATGTTTTTTCATCCAGTTGTAGAAAGTGCCGCGGGGCATTATCCTGATAATGGGTTCACTCAATACCATGTTTTGGTATCTCTTGGCTTCATAATCTGAATTCAGCGTTTTAAGGGCATTGTCCAAAACCTCATTGAAGTAGGCAATTTGCTCAGGTTCTTTCTCAAATTCTATCAACCACTCATGCGCCCCGCTGCTGTTTTCGCCAAAATACACAGGAGCAGCAGTGTACTCACTTATCATGGCCCCTGTTTTATCGCAGGCTGTCTGCAATGCCTTGGTGGCATTATCTATTATAAGTTCTTCGCCAAAAGCATTTATAAAGTTCTTGGTGCGGCCTGTGATCTTTATCCTGTATGGCGATAGTGAGGTAAACGTCACGGTATCACCTATCTGGTAACGCCACAAGCCTGCATTGGTACTTATCACCATGGCATAATTCACATCAGTCTGTACCTGGTAAAGCGGTATAGCTTCAGTTAGCGACTGGCCGGTTTCGCTTACAGGGATAAACTCGTAGAATATACCGTAGTCAAGCATTAATAGCATGTCATCAGCATTCTTGCGGTCCTGAATTCCGAAGAACCCTTCAGAAGCATTGTAGGTTTCAATGTAGTTCATCGGACCATCTATAAGCTTCTCAAATTGTTGTCTGTATGGAGTGAAACTAACACCCCCGTGAACAAACATTTCAAGATTAGGCCATACTTCCTTAATATTCCTTTTGCCGGTTATCTCCAGTATGCGCTTAAGCAGCACCAATGTCCATGAAGGAACTCCGGTTATGTTGGTAACATTCTCCTTGCTTGTAACGGTGGCAATTTTCTCAATCTTATGCTCCCATTCGTTCATCAGGGCAATAGAAAGCTCAGGTGTGCGAATTAACTCAATCCATGCCGGCAGGTTTTCCATGATAATAGCCGATACATCACCAACATAGGTCCCAATATCGGGATTATCTGAAATATGAGTTCCGCCCATGCCAAGCAACCTTCCTGTGAAAACCTGTGTATCAGGTTCTATGTTGCAATAAAGGGATAGAAGATCCTTGCCTCCTTTAAAATGACATTCATCAAGCGCTTCCTGGCTAACAGGTATGAATTTACTCTTGTCACTGGTAGTGCCCGATGATTTGGCAAACCATTTGATCTCTGAATTCCACAGCAGGTTTTGTTCGCCCTTGCGCAATCTTTCTATGTATGGTTTAATGTCATCATAATCTGAAACCGGCACCTGCTTTACATACTGGTCATAGTTTCCAATGGAGTCATAGCCATGCAGTCTGCCCCATTCAGTTTGCCTGCCTGCCAGCAAAAGTTTCCTGAACCATTCGTCCTGCACATCATGAGGGAACTTCATGAAAAGTTCAATCTGATGCATGCGCTTCTTCATGAACCAGGAAATAACGGAATTTATAATTGTCATATATCTTAACGAGCTTACAAAGTTATTATAAAACGATCGATTGGTGCCAATAGTTTACCCATATAACATCTATTTTATGACCATTCTTTCTTATATTTGCAATTGGCGAAGCATCACCCATTTAGCTTCTAACAACAGGCACTGCCATGATTGTATTTCCAAATGCGAAGATTAATCTGGGTCTCAGGATACTGGAAAAACGACCCGATGGATATCATAACATTCAGAGTTATATGATACCCGTAACCTTTTCTGATGCATTAGAGCTAGTGCCATCTGATGTTTTTGAATTCAGCAGCACCGGCCTGGATATTCATGTAACAGATAATGATAACATATGCGTGAAGGCATTCAGACTTATGGAACGTACTTATGGGGTAAAACCTGTTAAGATGCACCTCCATAAAATCATTCCTCCTGGTTCAGGACTTGGTGGAGGATCAAGTGATGGAGCTTTTACACTCATCATTCTCAGGAAACTATTTAACCTCAAGCTGTGCAACAATGAACTTGAAATAATGGCAGCTATGCTTGGCAGCGATTGTCCGTTTTTCATTGTTAACAAACCTCAATTGGTTGAACACACCGGCAAACCAACCCATAAGTTCCTGCGTTTGCCTCAATACCATATTGTTATAGTAATACCACCATTTTCTATCTCCACTGCACGTGCCTACAGTATGGTGAAACCATCTGGTACAGAACTGCCTGATGCATCCAGGTTGCTTAAGAATGAAGCCAATTGGCCCGAATTACTGGTCAATGATTTCGAAGAACCCCTTTTCAATCAGCACCCTGAACTACCTGCCATAAAGAATAAACTATATCAGGCCGGCGCTTTCTATGCATCCATGAGTGGCAGTGGCTCAGCGATTTATGGCTTATTCCATAAAGAACCTGATGTAGCAGGGTTATTTGAAGACTCTTTTGTGTGGAGTGGTTTAACGGGAGAGTAGTTGATTCAGCCGTAAGCACCTCACCCCGGCCGTCTCCTCAAGGAGAGGGTGAAGGATCGTTACAACAATTATTTGGGTATTACTTCGGCGCAATTTTCAACAGATAGAGTGCCAGCAGCCCGAACATCACATTCGGTATCCATACTGCCAGGGCAGGAGGGAGGTTACTGAAGGTGGCGAAAACCGTTGTCACCTGCATGAAAAGGATAAAGGCAAAGCAAATGGTAATGCCAATACCCAGGTTAAGTCCAATGCCGCCGCGTACTTTACGCGATGAAAGGGAAACACCTATTACTGTTAATATGATAGTGGCAAAGGGGAATGCCATACGTGAATGTTTTTCTACCTGGAATTTTAGCAGGTTACCCGAACCGCGCATCTTCTCATTGTCAATGAAATCCCTCAGTTCCTGATAGTTCATATATATAGCATAGTCAACATCTATATTGAAATCATCGGGCTTAAGGTTGAGCGTTGTATCAAATGAAGTTCCCCGTGTAAGCTTCTCACCTTTTTCTGTAATTTCCCGCTTTACCCAGTTCTCCACCTTCCATTGGCTTCCCAAACTGTCCCAGCGGATATAGTCGCTGGTGATCTTTGTTTTCATGCCCTCAGCATTAAAGTCTTCGAGCGCAAACCTGAACCCTGAATTTTCCTTCAGATTATAGGTTTCCACGTAGGCAAATACGCCGGGATCAATTTGTATATGAATGTTTGAGGGACTATTGTACTTCTCGCCTTTCAGGTACTTTTTCTGAAACTCGTGCATGTTCTGACTCGTTTCCGGGATAATGAAATTGGTAAGAATAAATGAAAGCAGTGCAATAAACGAGGCTGCCAACAGATAGGGGCGGAGCAACCTCCTGAAACTTACACCGCTGTTCAGTATAGCTATTATCTCAGTGTCGGCAGCCATTTTGGAGGTAAAGAATATTACCGCGATAAAAGTGAACAGTGCGCTGAACTTATTGATAAAGAACGGTATAAAGTTTGCGTAATACTCAAAGATAATGGCGTAGGTTGAAGGGTTCTTCTCTATGAAATCATCAACCTTCTCCGAAAAATCGAAGATAATGATGATCACCGCCAACAAAGCTATGGCGTAGAAGAATGTTCCCAGGAACTTACGTATTATATACCAATCGAGTTTTTTCAAATTTTATTTAATATTTCTAACAACAGTGATGGACAGGTATTCTAGCATCAGTGATGGACAGGTCACGACCTGTCCCTACATCTCAGTTTCAACCCCTAACCCCTATGCCCTATGCCCTCTGCCTTAACCCCTTCTCATTAATTTTGGCACCATTGCATTCTTCCAGTTAGCAAACGTACCATCAAGTATCTTCTCCCTTGCAGTTTTTGTGAGGTGTAGGTAGAAGGCCAGGTTGTGCTGACTGGCTATCATGGGGCCGAGCATTTCACCTGATACAAAGAGGTGCCGCAGGTATGCCCTGGTGTACTGACTGTCAACAAAAGAAGTGCCATTCGGGTCAAGAGGTGAAAAATCATACTTCCATTTCTCATTTCTGAGGTTAATGATACCTTCGCTTGTAAAGATCATTCCGTTACGTCCGTTCCTTGTTGGCATCACACAATCAAACATGTCAATACCCTGCGATATGCCTTCCAGTATATTTGCCGGTGTACCTACACCCATCAGATAACGTGGTTTATCCTTTGGAAGTATGTTACATACAAGTTCAGTGAATTCATACATCATTTCAACAGGTTCACCTACTGATAATCCGCCTATAGCATTACCTTCAGCACCTGCTGCCGCGATGGTTTCAGCCGATTGTTTCCGCAAATCGGCATACACACTTCCCTGCACAATCGGGAAAAGTGCCTGCTCATATCCATATAATGCTTCAGTTTCATTAAACCTTACCATGCATCTTTGCAGCCAGCGGTGTGTCATTTCCATCGACCTGCGTGCATATTCATACTCGCAGGGGTAGGGGGTACACTCATCAAAAGCCATGATAATATCAGCGCCTATCAACCGCTGAATATCCATTACTCCTTCAGGTGAGAATAAGTGCCTCGATCCGTCAATATGCGACTGAAAGGTTACACCCTGTTCATGCATCTTACGCCGGTCAGTAAGTGAATAAACCTGGTACCCGCCACTATCGGTAAGTATAGGCCTGCTCCATCCATTGAACTTATGTAACCCGCCGGCCTGTTTCAATACATCCGTTCCCGGACGCAGGTATAAGTGGTATGTATTGCCAAGTATTATTTGTGCTTTGATGTCCTTGTCCACATCGCTTATATGCACTGCCTTCACTGAACCGGCGGTGCCTACGGGCATAAATACAGGGGTTGATATTTCGCCATGACCGGTGCTAATAACCCCGGCCCTGGCATTGGAATGCTGATCAGTTGACTCTAATTTGAAATTCATTCAATACATGTAATAAACGGGTGCAAAGGTATGCATTAGTGGTCACCCGGTCAAATACACCTGATTAAGATAAAAACTAATCCGTTTATCCTTTAATTGGAGGCAGTTTCCTCGCAGTATCAATGATTCGTTCGAAGGCAGCTTCCACATGATGTTGCTGCACATAAGTTTGTCCAACCACTAACCTTAGAGTATACTTGCCGTTTACCACGGTGTGTGAAATATACATCTTGCCTGAGTCGTTAAGCTGTTTTTCCAACTGCTTGTTAAGCTCATCAACTGCAATTTCATCTTTTATACCCACCGGCTGGTATCTGAAACATACGAGTCCAAAGCGTGTAAATGCCAACAGGTCAAAGTCGGGCTCCAGAGCCAGCATTTCACTGAGCCATTCAGCCATTTCAAGGTGCCTGGTAACAAATTCACGTATGCGCACTGCTCCGAAATTACGTATTACAAACCACAGCTTCAGTGCCCTGAACCTGCGCCCGAGCTGTATTCCCCAGTCGCGGTAATTATTAACCTCTCCCCGTGATTCGGTTTTCAAATATTCAGGTAGTATTTCAAAGGTGCGTATCAGTGCTTCTTTATCTGCAACATAATATGCTGAACAGTCGAAGTTGGTAAACATCCACTTATGTGGATTAAACACGTAACTGTCGGCCAGCTCAATACCACGGATAAAGTGCCTCATGATAGGTACTACCATGGCAGTCCCCGCATAGGCCGCATCAACGTGCAACCACACATTAAAGTGTTTACAAACATCACCGATTGAGTATATCGGATCAGCCGCTGCACAACCTGTGGTGCCAATGGTGGCAACAACACAACAGGGTATGTAACCGTGCAGGATATCGTCGTATATTGCTTCTTTCAAGGCTTCCGGACGCATAGCGTGCCTTCCGTCAATAGCTACCCTTACAATGTTTTCACTGCCAAAGCCCGCAATACGTGCAGCCTTATCAATAGAGGAGTGAGTCTCAGAGGTGCAGTAAATCCTGTATTGTTTGCCCTCAGTATATCCCTTGCTGTTGATGGTATAACCTGATAATTTCTCACGTGCGGTAAGCAGTGCTACCAGGGTTGAGGTTGAAGCAGTATCCTGAATAACGCCCGTGAAATGTTGCGGTAACCCACACATTCTCCTTATCCAGAGCATCATACGTTCTTCCAGCTCCGCGGCAGCAGGCGAAGTTTCCCATATCATTCCCTGTTGTGCCAACCCTGCAGTAAGCATTTCGGCTAGTATTGAAGGGAAACTTGTATTGGCGGGGAAGTAGGCAAAGAATGAAGGATGCTGCCAGTGGGTTATACCCGGCATGATGATGTCATTGAAATCTTTCATGATCTCGTCCATCGAATCAGCCTGCAGAGGCGCTTCTTCCGGGATCTTGTTCTTTATTTCCCCCGGACTCACCTGCGATTTAACCGGGTAACTTTCTATCTGTTCGTAATAATCGGCCAGCCAATCAGCCATTTTATGCGCTTCTTTGCGAAAATCAGAAGCAGTCCTTATATAACTCATAATATGTAATCTGTTGAAAACAAATATATAGAAATTATTAATACGGGTAACAAGTAGAACTTGAAAAAATTATTATTTTTAAAAATGCATCATCTTTGCCCTGTATTAACGGCTGTAAATATCGTAAAAATCACACAATCTCCTCAATTTGTAAAATATTAACTTCACTGCTAAATTGGTCGTCAGCAGCGCATGCAGCCAGTTTATATCCTTCCTCAAATGGGAAGGTGCATAAGTAAAAACCGTCGGTTTCATCATCAGGTGCCAGGACATAACCACCTTCAGGGCGGCGCAATATGGTGAAGGTGCTGAGGCTTCGCGTAAGGCCTTTGCCGATAGCCTTAAGGAAACTCTCTTTTAAAGTCCAAAGGGTGAAGAAGATATGCGCTTTTTCTATATCATTTTCAGCCTCATCAAGCATTTGCTTTTCAGGTTCTGAGAAAAAGCGATAGGCAACGCCCTCAGGCACTTTGCGCATTCGCTCAACATCTACACCAACAACAGCATCTGAAGTGGCAACCACCACCCATGAACCCGAATGTGAAACATTAAAATGAATACCATTATACCCTTCGGGATGGGGTTTCCCCTTTTCGCCCATGGTAAAGGGCAATTTATGGTGATTCCCCGTTATTTGCCTTATAGCGTAACGGGCAAGCAGCTCACCTGTTAAATGACGTTGGGCATCGTTTGAATGGTAGTAACTCAATGCTTTGGTGGCACAGCTCTCGGGCACCGCCGCTAGCATGAGCGGTTTAAGCTTTTCAAAAGCGGCTTCTTCTATTAGCTTACAGGCATATAAACGGGTCATTGATGTTAATTAGCAGTTAAGTCAGTTAATACTACCCGTTAAAACAATCAGTTGGTCATTACTTCCTTGCAAAAAGTCGTAATATTTCAGCAACACCTTTGTGGTGCGAACCTTCTTCAATATGCAGCCTCACATTATGGAACTCGAGTATGCGCAGCGACTCAAAATCACTTCTTAAATTCTCTTCATTATATAGCAACTCTATGTCCTTAGGTCCACCGCTCTTGTTTGGCAGTTGTGCTTCTGAAAAAGCCTGGAATATCAGGCAGCCACCCGGCTTCAGCATCTTTATAAACTCCCTGTGCACCTTTTGACGGTATTCAGCGGGCATATGAACGTATATAAGACCAATAGCATCATATTGCTCATCCTCTCCTCTGAAACACCTCAAATCTTTAACCAGGTAATCAATAGTTACTTCTTTCTCAGCCGCCAGTTTCATTGCTTTCGCCTTGCCCTCAAAACTCTGGTCGAATGCAGTCACATCCCACCCCTGTTCAGCAGCCCAAACAGCATTCCTGCCTTCGCCTTCGCCAGGTAACAGCAACTTGCCCGGCTTCAGTATCTTTAACTTCTCAACAAACCAATCGTTTGGCTCCGTTCCGTATATATATGCCTCTGTGGCGTACCTCTGGTCCCATAAATTCTCCATAACTATCGCATTTAGGTGATTTTCAGGTTTCAATTCCTAAATTATGACAAATTTAAGAAAAATTATTACAATGCACGAAATAATCCCCCTCAGGTCATTTCGAACACAGTGAGAAACCCCACCTGTGAAGCGATTTAGGGGCCTAAGATTATGGTTTTACTACTATATGCAGAACCGGAGTTTATGATACAGAAGTAAATACCCTTATTTAGATTTTTAACAGCAATAGTTGAACGTTCGCTGTTAATTGCAATTTCCCTGCATTTTTGCCCGTGTGAATTAAATAAATTTATTGTACCACTTGTGATGCCGGGTGATTCAATGGTTATAAAATCATGAGCAGGGTTTGGGTAAACACTAAACTCAAATGCAGGCTGTATATCGTTTACAGAGGTAATCAGCCCAAGAGAATCAGTTTTAAACAAATAAGGTTGAACATGATTAAATTGGTCTTCAATTGAACTACCTATTAAATAGCCGCCATCTGATGCTTTCTGCAGATCAACAGGAATATGATCCTCATTACCGAGGGCTGTTGTCCAGTTAGTTTCACCTTCTGCCGTCATACAATATAACATGAGATTATAGGAAGAAGGATTTGTGTAACGCGCTGATCCAAGAATCACAATTTCATTATTGTCTTTTACCAACAGTTTTCTGAAGGCTGAATAATAATCAAAGATATGCTCAGCTAGTAAAATTATGTCACCGTCAGCTGAATACCTGATAAAATAAGCATTATGCGTAGGATTATTATAAGAAAACAAGTTGCCAATACTCCATATTTCATT
>JAEZDY010000020.1 GCA_023417935.1 Bacteroidota bacterium | reverse complement strand
CTGCTCTTTTATACCAACAGTGACTTCAATGAGCTACCCGCTGAAGTGCTAAACACACTTACTCAGCTAACTAAAAACGAAACAGTAAAAAAGGAAGCTGCCCTGGTTGAGAAGTGGGTGGTAATGGCGTCGGATAGGATATCTCAATGAGTTTTAGTTAGAGAAGTAGGTGTAACTATTATATAATCAGCTTTACCTTGATTTTCCTCTTCAAGGTCATCAGTTTCATTTTGTTCTGTTGAACTGATGGTTAGAATTTTAAGATCAGGCTCTTTTTGCAGGAGGTACCACATGATGCCCTGAAAGTCATCGGAATGGTATGTGCCGTGGAAATGGATGAAGATATCACCCTGTTTTAAATTCTTAAGAATAAAGTGGGCCATTGTGGCATCTTTAATAGCCTGGGCTTTAGGAAGATTTTCATTAGCATGACCACTTCCTTCCATCATTGTGAGCATTGATTTATATCCTGACAGTTCAGGGTCATAACTCACAGGGAGCGGGGCAATTAGTTCTTTTGCTTCAAGGGAAAGTTTCTCAAGTCCTTCGAAGCCTTCACGGTTAACAAGTGATGCATACCTGCGCGGTATATTGGTTGCTACAAAACGCACTGCGCTGTCACGGGCAAAAAGCAGGAGTGGTTTATAATCAGTTTTGTAATTAGGCCATAAACGTGCTTCTGCCTCAAAGTTCCTGTCTTTTACATCGCCGTTAAGGTATTCAGTTATAATAAGAGCATTGTCAGATTCAAACATTTCAGCACCCATTATAAGTCGGTTGCCTGCCTTTTTGTACAGAGCTCTTGAAAGTTCAAGCTGCAGCCAGTGGTTTATTGGATTATTGTGTAGTTCGCCAAACAGAATAACATCAGCTTTAGTAGCTTTATTCACAAGTTCTTTAAAATCAGCTTTGCCTCCTTTTTTATCAAAGATTCTGTATGCCCTGATGTCGCCAGTCAAGGCTGTTAATGTTATAAATCCGATGAAGGCCAGTATTTTAAATTTCATTTTACAGTGTATTAAGGAAGATAATCGGAATTAAAGACAAAGGGAAGGAGGGATTTTATTCCATTTAAAACAATGGTTCTTCCTGATTCAGAAGTAAACATTAACTCGATAGGTGAACCTTGTTTGTGCTCATATTCCGCAATAACCTGTCGGCATGAACCACAAGGTGCAACAGGCACGTGTGAGTTACCATTTATGGTTTTAACGGCTATTGCAATCTGTTTGATCTTAGTGTTCTTGTTATCAGCCATTGCAGCGAATATTGCAACTCGTTCAGCGCACATACCTGAAGGATAGGCTGCATTTTCCTGGTTGTTACCTGAGAAAGTACGTCCATCGTTGCACATAACAACAGCCCCGACTTTGAAACCTGAATAAGGCGCGTAAGCGTTCAAACAAGCCTTTGAAGCAATATTTATTAACTCTTGATGATCATTGTCAAGTTCGTGAACTGAATTATACTCACGATACCTTATGGTTAATTCCTTTTCATTCATAGAGGATAATACTATGGATTAAAAAATATTCCCTACTAGGGAAGACAAAGCTAATTAATTTAAACCTTAATAGACGAAAGAGCTGATTTTTCGTCTACTTCTTTCCTGATGTTAAAGAGTAAAAAGGAGCTAAAGAAAGCAAAGAAGGTAACTCCAGCCTGTGTTTCAAGAGTATCTTCAGATAAGAAGGATATAATTGCAATAATTAAAAAGACAAAATAGTAGTAATTGTTAAACTTGTTAAGCATCAAAGGTGGATAAAACAGGGCAAACAAGAAGAATAATAGTCCTAAAATACCAAATGCCACTGCAATTGCCAGGAATTGATTATGAGAGCGGTGCCTGTACTCTGGTTCAAGATTTGAATTGGTATCAAGATAAGCTTTGTCGAAAACGCGTTGCATATCACCGGTACCATGTCCAAATACAGGCTTATCCTTAATAAGGTATATTGCTGTTTTCCAATACTCAATTCGTTGCATTAAGGAAGATGCATTAGGGTTGTTATGGTACTTATATGACCTGTATCCTAACAATATCTGTTCAACTCGTGCCCTTATGTCAAAACTATTAAGATAATTAGCATTTGCTACTCCATTTTCAATGCTTCGTATGTCATCTTCGGTTAATTGATTAACTGAAGCAGCGTCTTTTCTTAAGCCCTTCGAGTGCAAATACCGAATGAGTGTATAGCTCAACTGCTGGCCTCTGTTATCAGTTCCGTCGTAATCTAATTCACTCTTGCTATTCCAGCTTTCCCGCAGTTCAGGCACTGAAAGATACATGCCAACATGAGCACCATACTCAATACCATATGAAACAGTATCATGCGTATACAAATTACCATGAGGAGTGTACTTATCCATACTGTTTTGATTTATGCTTTGCGCAACTGTTATTTGATTATAAACTTTGTTTACGTAAAACCACGACCCGGCTATAATGCTGAATAAAATGATGAGTGCCGGTATTGTGTATATACGATGTCTGAAAATAAATACAAAGGAGAGTGAAGTTAAAATGATACCAGTAATAATAATGCCGGTTAATGATTTTAAAATAAACAGGAAAGCGATAAGCCATAGTGCTCCAATTAGTATTGCTGCATTAACAAACAAATTGCTGTAGATTCTACGGATAAGAAAATTGAGTAAAACAAATATGGACAGGCAAATCAACAGCCCGAAACGAATATGTGAAATAAAAACACTCATTTCCCTCGGGTCGCTGATGTTGTGATTGAGCATTACATAAATACTAACAACACTACCGGCTATAACTGCTGAACAAAAGAACAGCAGTAGGTAGTTAAATTTATTAAATCCAATGGCTTTTGAAGTTGCGAAAAGAATTGGAAGGCTAAGAAGAGGAAGTTTAACCCTTAGATCTTTCAATGCATAATTGAAATCACTCGTATACAGAATGCCGATTACATGAATAAAGTAGATTGAAAGAAAAATCAAGAGCACATGATTGCTTGCAATTCGACGGAACTTACCTGCAATATTATCACCAATAACTCTCAGATGGTTGATAAACTTTGACTTAGTAGTATCAGAAGAGCTTTTAAATTCAGCACCTTCATAAACCCATAAGCCTAAAAGAAGGAACTGTGATATGCTCATTCCGAATTCAGAAAGAGGCATACTCACTACTAACAGTACCATCACATAAAACATCCAGGTTGATACATCGCCCAGGATTGACTTGCTTTGAATCATGGTAAGCACATTCCCTGATTCTTTCATTCGGCTATTTATGATTTCGTCATACTCACTATATAACTTCCATCGAGTATACTGGAGTATTTCTTGGAATCTTTTAGTAATTCACGGGCAGCTTTAACTTCAGCATCATCAACAATTGCGGCTTCTACTCTACCCTTCTGATTATAATATCTTGCTACTATTTCATTTTTTAGGATACGTTCAATTTCAGGTCTGAATTTTTCGAGATCAGCTTGTTTGTTATGTATCATTTTCGACTCAAGCATTTCAAATTCTTTTGCCAGCTCTTCATAATACTTTTCAGTTTCGGCGGTTTTCTTTAAATCGGCAAGCATTCTTTCACTACGACTCACATAATCATATTCCTTGCCTTCGAGCCATTTAACAAAATCAGCATAGACTTCATCAGTAATTACAAAGTTTCTGGCAGCAGGTATTGAGTCATGGCTTCTTTTAAATTTGTTGGCATAGTCAAAAAATAAGTACTTACTGAGTAAACTAAGTGAAATATTGCTCAGTAAAGGTTGTTCAATCTTAATATCAGGTGTTATACCTGCGCCGTCATAAACTGTACGTCCACCTTTGGTTTTGAATGGATTAGTAAGTGAATCAGGGATACTTACTGACCGTCCAAGACTATCACGGTGTGCATAGTCAACTGATTGAATGCAACGTCCGCTGGGTATGTAATACTTTGCAACAGTTACCTTCATTTGGGTATTGTATGATAGCGGAACAATATTCTGTACAAGGCCTTTTCCAAAAGTACGATCACCAATAACAACTCCCCTATCGAGATCCTGAATAGCACCTGCTACAATTTCTGATGCTGAGGCACTCATACCATTAACCAGCACCACCAGCGGTAAATTAGGTTCAATAGGTTGCGACAAAGTTTTATATGATTTATTGCGATCAGGGGTTCTGCCCTTAGTACTTACAACCATTTCACCTTTTTTGACAAAAAGATTGGTAATGGTTACAGCTTCATTTAAAAGACCTCCCCCGTTATCACGAAGGTCGAGAATCAGGCTTGTCAGATTTCCGCTTTCTTTAAGCTTGAGGAGTGCATCTTTTACCTCTTTAGCTGAATTTTGGGTAAAACCGGTTAGTTTAATATATCCGGTTCCATCATCAAGAATAGAATAATAAGCGACATTTGGAATTGATACATTCTCGCGAATAACAGTCCTTTCCATATCCATACCATCCCTGTTTATAAGCAGGTTTAATTTGGTGCCGGGCTGCCCTTTAAGAAGTAAACTAACATCACTAACCGACTTGTTGGTTGCGTCCTTTTCATTGATCTTTAGGATTCTATCGCCTGCCATTAATCCTGCCTTGTAAGCTGGTGAATTTTCGTAAGGCTCAGAAATCACTACAGCGTTTCCTTGCTTATGAATTAGTGCCCCAATTCCACCATACTGACCAGTTGTCATGAAAGTATAATCTTCTATCTCCGCTTCCGAAATAAAAACTGTATAAGGATCCAGCTTATCAAGCATTGCATCAATGCCTGTTTTCATTAAATCACCGTAGTTCAACTCATCAACATAATTGTTGTTCAGCTCTTTATAAACTGTGGTTAAGATGTCGAGGTTTTTAGAAATCTCAAACGAAGATGAATTATTCAAAACTTGTGACGACAAGTTGAGTTGTAATCCTATTATAAAAACTAATATCAGCTTAAGTGATTTCATAGTGGTATAATTTAGTTTATCATGGTACGGGGTCATAGCCACTCCCGCCCCATGGATGACATGAAGCTATTCTTTTTATTGTTAACCATCCACCTTTAAAAGGGCCATACTTTCTAAGTGCTTCAACCCCATATACAGAACACGTTGGTGAATATCTGCATGATGGAGGCAAATATGGTGAAATAGCCAATTGATAGAACCTGATTAAAACAATAAAAAACTTAGCCAGCAAGCTTTTCATATTCTTTAGTTAAACGATGAAAAAGTCCAATTATTATAGGTTCTAATGTTGTGAAGTCAGCTATTTCTTTGCCCATATATATAAGAGCTAGATGACATTGCCTGGTTCCAAGTACTTGCTGTAGTATGTGCTTATTCAGTCTGAAGCACTCACGAATTACTCTTTTTATCCTGTTTCTGTCAACTGCTCTTTTAAATCTGTGCTTTGATACTGATATAACAACCTTTAACTGTACGTTGTTGTCATTCCCGGCAGGTAACCACTTAATTTTTATAGGATATTGGGAAATTGATTGTCCAACACTAAACAAATGATTAATGTCAATAGCATTGCATAATCGTTCAGCCTTATTAAATTTTGGCATGTTTTCCCAATTAGGGTAGCTTTAAAGCGCGACTATTTTGCTTTATGATTGTTTGCCAGATACATCTCTATTGCTTTTGCCATAGAAGGTGCAACAGCATTCGGTCCTTCAAAAGTGATATTTAATCCTGCTTCACGTGCAGCCATAGCCGTTGATGCTCCAGATACTGCAATAGCTTTTTCTCCTTGAACGAAATTAGGAAAATTCTTGAATAACGATTTTATACCTGCTGGACTGAAGAATACGAACATATCATATTTATCGGGTTCAAGAAATGTCATGTCTTCGGCAACAGTACGATACATTGTTGCTTTAACATAATTTATTTTATTAGCGTCAAGAATATCAGAGAGTTCATTATTATGTTCTTCGCTGCAAGGCACCAGGTACTTTTCGGTTTTATGTCGTTTTATGAGATCGATTAGATCGCTGGTACTGTTTTGTGCCCAAAAAATTCTGCGCTTTCTGAACTGAATGTACTTCTGAAGGTAAAAAGCAATTGATTCGGTGGAGCAGAAATACTTCATACTATCAGGAGTTTCAATTCTCAGATCACTTGCCAAACGGAAATAGTGATCTACTCCATTCTTACTAGTCAGGATTATGGCAGTGTGATCAGTTAGTCTGATCTTGCTCTCCTTGCGAAAGTCAATTGAACTATAGCCTTCTATTTTAAAGAATTTATGGAAATCAATAGAAACATTATATTTCTTGATTAGCTCATTGTAAGGAGACTTTTCCAGTTCAACAGGTCGCGGTTGTGAAATTAAAATGTTTTTAATCTTCAAAGTTGTCAGGTTTAGTGTTCAACTGTTCTTTCAGAATTACGGTCCAAAGCCTTGTAGAACTTAGTTAGTAAGCAACTTGTATAATACAAGAATTGGTAAAATTTCGAGGGTGCAAAGATACAAAAAAATATAGACAACCGGAAACGATTGCGCTGATAATCCAACAAAAACACTACGGACAAATCGTGCAATCATACCGAAGGCTAAAATACTCACTGCTATTAGGATACTTACATTATTTTCAGCATAATGACCGATTAAAACAAAGGGAAAAGCGACTAATCCTGATGTTATATTGTACAAAAGATTTGTTATCAGATATTCACCTGATTCGTTCCTGGTTCTGAAGATTATTCCACTGACTTTAATAATTGTCAGTTTGGTCAGCCATAGAATAAAGATAGCACTGGCTATAAGCGAGAAAATAAGGAATGCATTGTCGGTCAAAGGAATACTAACATCGTAATGCTGAATGAGTAACAACACGAGTGTTGAAACACTTATTAAATACAGGAACATTAAACCAGGAGTGATTCTCTCATGTATAATGTCGCCGTCCCTCAATAACTGATTCATGTTGTGCCTTGCTAGCACAGCCTTGAATATTTGTGTTACCCGTCTGCTACTCTCGTATTTAATCCATGTTAGGATTACTAAGCACAAAAGGAATAGTCCTGTTAACCAGTCATAGTTTGTTTCAATACGCAGCTTAGGATTGATTTGAACAGCTTTATCTTTATTGGGATAGAATATTGATGGCATCAACTCGAGCGTATCTTTTACCGAATCCTGAGGTATTGGTTTAAATAGGTCCTTGAGTTCGAATACTGAGTCTTTAGTAGTTAAAACAGGATATACACTGTCGGAGAAGTAACGTAAATAAGCACTGTCAATGCTAACAATAGAGTCCTCATGCCTTACGTACGGCAATGTGGGGCGATAATCCTGTTGCTGGTTCTGAACCTCTTGCATAAGATTTGCAAAATTAGGTTTTTAAGGGAAGGAACAATCCTTTGAAGATTAAAAAAAATCATGTAGGTTTGAAGACTATTAAAAATTGAACTGCAATGACTCTAAGTTTCAATCCATCAGAGAATTACAATAAAACTCGCAAACAAGCAGGTTATGTTGAACGCTCAAAAGCAACGCAAGCTGATTATGATCGCATCGGATTCATGTCAGGTCTTGAAGTGCATCAGCAACTAAAGACAAAAGAAAAGCTCTTTTGCCATTGCCCTGCAGGTATTTATCAAAAACCTGATGTATTCGACGCAGAAGTCATACGCCACATGCGCCCTACATTAAGTGAATTGGGGGAGTATGACGGTACAGCACTTATGGAGTTCAAGACCCGTAAAAATATTGTGTATAGATTGAAGAATGAAACCACCTGCACTTATGAGGTTGATGATACACCTCCCTTTCCTGTTAACCGGGAGGCATTGCAGATAGCAATAGAAATATCTCTGTTGTCGAAACTGAATATTGTAGGTGAAGTCCATATTACACGTAAGCAATACCTTGATGGAAGTATACCAACGGGCTTTCAGCGCACCGCTATTATAGGTGTTGAAGGAATGCTCAACCTGCCAAAGAAGAACATAAGATTGATACAATTGAGCCTTGAAGAAGATTCATGTCGGGAGGTATCAGATATTGGACATACCAGAATTTATAGAACTGACCGGCTTGGAATGCCTTTAATTGAAACAGTAACTTATCCTGATATGGTAAATCCGGATGAAGTGAAAGAGACTTGTGATTATATAAGATTTCTTAACAGGAGTACCGGGAAAGTTAGAACGGGCATCGGTGCAGGGCGACAAGATGTAAATGTTAGTTGTAAGGGGGGTACTCGTGTTGAAATCAAGGGTGTAGCTCATACTCGCTGGATACCGGAGCTCACACATAATGAGTGCTTCCGTCAGTGGTCGCTGCTATTGCTACGCGATGAATTGTTGTCACGTGGTTTAAAGACTACTAATTGGAAGATTAGCCACAGCAGGCTTGATTATCATGATTTTAAATTCCAGTTTGCTCCTTTGAAAGAAGCTAACGCAAATCAGCATGTTATTGTGGCTGTTAATTTACCTAATTTCAAAGGGGCACTCAGCCATTTTACACAACCTGGTAAGATGTTCGCAAATGAAATCTCCGAAAGGCTAAAAGTAATTGCATGTCTGGAACTACCAAATATGATTCATAGTGAGGAGTTTGAGCTGCCATTGAGTGAAAAAGATACGGATACAATTAAATCAATACTGAAGGCTAAAGAAGATGATGCCCAAATAATATTTTGGGGACCTGCAGAAGATGTGAAAACTGCTCTTGAAACCATTGAAGAGCGTTGCTTAATGGCAATGAGCGGGATACCTCCTGAAACACGTAAGTCTTTTGAAGACGGAACTACAATATTTGAGAGGGTTTTGCCCGGTGCTGACAGAATGTACCCAGATACTGACTCTGCTCCTATACCATTGGAAGATTCCTATATTGAAGAATTGAGCAAAACGGTTCCACAGGAAGTGATAGAAAGGTATCATATCCTTAAAAGTTGGGGTGCTCCACAGGATACCTATACTTATATATTCAAAAAAGACCTATACCCACTGGTTGAAAGAATAATCAAAGAACTTCAGTACGATCCTGTTTTTGTTACCACCTTATTTGGTCATAAGCTTAAGTATGCAGAAGGGCAGATTAAGCCGGTTGCCGAGTTCAACTACAAGATCATATTCGCTCTATTAAAGTTCCTGAAAGATCAGAAACTAACCCCTGAATTAGCATGGCGGATGCTGCCTGTGGTTTATGAACATCCAAAAATAGACTTTCCTTCCATACTTGAAAGCATAAAGTTTAAGCGCATAGCCGCTGAGGATATTCTTGCTAAAGTACCTTACTTAAGAAAAAAATATGCTGAGATCAGGCGTTCAGATGATTCTGCCAATGAGAAAGAATGGATAATGGGCCAACTGAGATACCTTGCCATTGGAAATATTGGCTTAAGTGAACTTTATAAACAGATTCAATAACAACTGAAAAAACTCTAGTAATGTCCGACGATATATTCCAAGGTTATAAAGGCGATGCGCTTAATTTGCTAAAACGATTTAATGTAAGAGTTTGGGGACAGGCCGAAGTACAAACCACCCGTGGAGTGTTCACAGGCACTATACTCCCGCGAAGTGAAAACGATGATGACAAGCACATTGTTATGAAAATCGTTACAGGGTACAATGTTGGTGTTGATGTGATGACCGTAACAGGAATGAAAGAAACCGGTTATAAAAAAGCAAACTACAAGATTCCCGAAAAAGAATTTCCATATACACAGGGACTTCCAAAAGTAAAATTGATTGGTACAGGTGGAACTATTGCTTCTAGGCTCGATTACCGAACTGGAGCTGTTATTCCGGCGTTTTCTCCTGGTGAGTTGTATGGTGCTGTACCTGAACTTGCGGAGATATGTAATCTCACAACTGAAAAAGTGTTCGCTGTGTTCAGTGAAAACATGGCACCTGATAATTACAAGAAACTGGCAATTGCAATAGGTAAGGAAATTGAAAACGGTGTTGAGGGAATAGTAATAGGACATGGAACTGACACTTTACATCACACTGCAGCAGCTTTGACTTATATGGTGCAAAACTCACCAGTTCCTATTGTGCTGGTAGGTTCGCAGAGATCATCTGACAGGCCGAGCTCTGATGCTGCGCTTAATCTTATGCATGCCTGCACTGCAGCCGGCCATGGTGATATTGCTGAAGTTATGGTTTGCATGTTTGGCCCTACAAGTGACGAATATGGTTTTCTTCACAGAGGAACCAGGGTTAGAAAAATGCACTCATCATATCGCTCTACTTTTAGAACTATTGGTGATACACCTTTGGCTACAGTGACCAGAAAAGGTGTAGTTCCAATCAAGACGGAATACAACCATCGACGGAAGGATAGAAAAGTCACTATACTGCCATACTTTGAAGAGAAAGTGGCAATTATTTATTACTACCCCAATATGCAACCCGATATCATTGATTCACTCGTAGAAAATGGTTATAAAGGTATTGTGATTGCGGGTACAGGCTTAGGGCATGTAAACAAGCCGCTATATCCTGCAATTGAGCGGGCTCATGCAGCCGGTGTACACATGTACATGACTGTTCAAACACTTTGGGGTTACGTGCACATGTTTGTGTATGATACAGGCCGTGACCTTATGGCTAAAGGTATAATCCCAGCTGCCAATATGCTTCCCGAAGCTGCATATATAAAGCTCGGATGGGCGTTAGGACAAACCAATGATCCGGAAGAGGTTAAGAAGTTAATGCTAACCCCAATCAATGACGAAATCACTGATCGTGAACCCTATAATGGTTACCTTGTGTATCAGGGCGGAGTTAAAGAAGTTGAAGACTTCCTTAAAAAAGTACGCAAGTAGGTCAGTCAAACATACTAATCAACAACTTCCATAACAGCTAAAGATCTGTCAAGTATCATTAAATACAGTTAAGTATCTTTATTGGTGTTAAATTCAGGTTTAATGCTAATTAGTAGGTTTTAAACTATATTTTTGCAACCAGACTTAAGAAGGTCAATGCAAATTTACACAAATAAGGTTTTTTGCACAAACCTGAGACGGTGAAGGCAAATTTACACAAATAAGGTTTTTTTTCACAAACCTGAGACGGTAAAGGCAAATTTACACAAATAAGGGTTTTTTCACAAACCTGGGACGGTGAAGGCAAATTACACAAATAAGGGTTTTTGCACAAACCTTGGACGGTGAAGGCAAATTACTCACAATTTCACTCATAAATGAAATATACTCTATTACTACTTATACTACTGTCAATATCCCTAAGAATATCGGCACAGGATTCACTTAGAATCCTGCAATACAATTTGTTGAATTACGGGAATTACTCAACATTTTGCAACAACGTCAATAACAATCATATAACAAAGGAAGGACACCTTAGAACAATTATAGGGTATGTAAAGCCTGACATATTCACGGTAAATGAACTATCAAGCGTAAATGCATATCACGACCGGTTATTAACTGAAGTTATGAATAGCGATGGTCGCTCATATTATAAGCGGACTCCTGCAACAAATATAGCCGGATCGGATATTATTAACATGATGTTTTATGACAGTACAAAGCTGGTTCTTCACTCAATGCATGTAATACAGCTTAATGTAAGGGATATTAATTTATACAGGTTGTATTATAAGTCAAATAAACTTCAAACAGGTGACACCATCTTCCTGAATTGTATTGTTGCACACCTGAAGGCAGGTGATTCAAACAGCGACGCTCAGTTACGTGCTGTAATGGCAGGGAATGTAATGAATTGGCTGCAAAGTAATGTTGCCCCCGGGAACTACCTTTTGATGGGTGATTTCAATGTTTATACATCAGCGGAACCATCCTATCAGCATTTTACAGGTTCAACTGCTGGTGCTTTTCAATTCTTTGACCCAGTAAATGCACCAGGTGAATGGAATAATAACATTGACTTCGCGGCGTACCATACTCAGTCAGTAACATCATCGGGAGGTTGTCAGGCAGGTGGTGGTATGGATGATCGGTTTGATTTTATCCTTGCTACAGATGAAATCATGGAAGGTTCTATGAAAGTAAGATACAAGCAAGGAAGCTATAAAGCCGTTGGACAGGATGGCAACCACTTTAACCAATCTATTACTAATCTCCCGAATGTTACAGTTCCCCAGGAAGTGCTAAATGCATTAGGCCGTGCTTCCGATCATCTGCCGGTGACTATGGTACTGGAGGTTGAAGCAGAGCAGCCTGGTGCCATAACAGAATCCCTATTAGTAAAGGATCCTGTACTAATTCGAATTTCCAAATCTGAAGCAATAATTAATTTGACTGCTATGAAACCTAATATGGTTATCGTAAGCATACTTAGTAGCACCGGTCAACAGCTTCAACAGTATAATTATCAGTTGTTACAAGGATTTAATTCAATCAATATTCCGTTAAGATCTCTCACTTCAGGAATGTACCTGATAAGTATCCTTGATATGCACGGGTATAGGAAAACTTTGAAATTTGTAAAATAAACTATAGAAGGATTTTACTGTATATTGCCTTCCACATTTCAACTCCCGTAGGAATTATTTCATCTGGAAAATCATAATCGGGGTTATGCAATGGTAAATGATTAATTCCTGCTCCTATTCCGAAGTAAGCAATACTACAAAAATTACTGAAATGGCCAAAATCTTCTGACCATCTGAAAGGTGACGCCAGGTCATGTATCTTATATCCAAGACTTATGGCTTCGTTCCTAATTATATTTACAGACTCTGGGTCATTTATAGTTGCCGGGAAACTTTCGAAATAAGAAATATCGAATAATAGACTATTATGATGCGCAATCTTAGTAACCAGGTCCACAGTTGTTTTGTCAAGGGACCTTATCATTTCATCTGAAGATCCTCTTAGTGTAGCCATCAAAACCGCATCACCAGGCGATGTACCGAATGATTCTGCACCTAATTTGCAATGTACAATTGTAACCATGCAGTATTCGTTACTATTTGGTTCGTAGTTATTTAGGTTAGGCAAATCATGCAGTAATTTTGAGAGTGCATTTGCCGGGCTAACTCCTTTTTCAGGTTCAGATGCATGCGAACTTCTACCCTTTAACATGATAACAATTCCTTTCGAAGCAGATGCAAAAGTCTCATTTCTCAAAATGATTGAATTGAGAGGAAAACCAGGCAGATTATGTAAAGCGAAAGCATAATCTATTTTAGAGAAATCAAACTCAGCAAGTGCCTTATATGCACCTTCACCGGTTTCCTCTGAAGGTTGAAAGAACAAAACAGCCTTACCCTTCTTAGGTCTGCAAGTACTTATATGTCTTGTTAGCCCGGCAAGAATTGTTGTATGTCCATCATGCCCGCACTTATGCGAAACACCTGAATTAACAGATTTCCATAATAGATCAGTTTCTTCCTGAATGGGTAAAGCATCGATATCCGCCCTAAAAAGCACATTATATCCACTTTGACCGCTATCATAAATCGCCAGCACTCCATTTCCCCCAATATTTTTAACAATGAAATCGGGTCTGCAACTTAGAAGAAACTGGTGAATTGTTTCTGCAGTGATAATCTCTTTACCTGAAAGCTCAGGAAAAGCATGAAGTTTATGTCGGAGTTTAATCAGGTCATTCATCCGAGCAAAGATACTCAAAAGGCAAAAAGGAATAAATCCAAAACATAAGGAAATCAAACCATAGGCATGAAGGAATAACGCCTCAGAATCACACAATAAGACCATAGGCATGAAGGAATAAGTCCTCAGAAATAAAACAATACGAACACAGGCATAAAGGTTAAGGCCTCAGTAATAAAGCAATAAGTCCTCAGGGTTAAGGAACATGGAATTAGAATAAGGCATCAGGCATAAATGAATAAGGCAACAGGGTATAAAGCAGTTACACCTTCCATTTGAAAAACAAACCGGGAAAAAACAACAAAGGCTGCCTTTTGGGGGCAGCCTTTGTGTTATAAGATCGGCGACGACCTACTCTCCCACCGGAACGGCAGTACCATTGGCGCTGATGGGCTTAACTTCTCTGTTCGGAATGGGAAGAGGTGGACACCATCGCTAAAGT